>JADJLR010000002.1 GCA_016710015.1 Flavobacteriales bacterium | reverse complement strand
CGCGCAGAAGGCGAAGTTGCTCGGCTTTCCCAACTGGGCATCGTACGTGATGGACGATCAGATGGCCAAGACACCCGATGCCGCCTTGCAATTGTTGGCCGGGTTGGCACCTGCGGCAGCACGCAACGCGAAGGCCGAAGCGGTGAAGTTGCAGACCTTGGTGGATAAACAAGGCGGCGGGTTCCAAGTGGCCGCATACGATTGGGACTTCTACAGCGAGCAAGTGCGCAAGGCCGAATTCGATCTGGATGAAGCGGCACTGAAACCCTACCTCGAATTCGAACGTGTGCTACGCGATGGTATCTTCTTCGCGGCAGAGCGCATGTATGGCCTCACCTTCAAGGAGCGCAACGACTTGCCCGTGTACCACCCGGATGTGCGCGTGTTCGACATCATCGACACCGGCGGCACCGTGATCGGTCTTTTCTATGGCGATTACTTCGCACGCGACAACAAGAGCGGTGGCGCTTGGATGGACAGCTTCGTGGATCAATGCGGTCTGCTGCATCATCAACCCGTGATCACGCAGAATTGCAACTACGTGAAGCCCGCTGCGGGTCAACCGTTGTTGTTGAGTTTTGATGATGTCACCACGCTCTTCCACGAGTTCGGACATGCACTGCACGGGATGTTGAGCCGCCAAGAGTATCCGCTCTTCGCAGGCACGGCGACAGCTACGGACTTCGTGGAATTCCCCAGCCAGATCAACGAAGCGCTTTCCACGGACCCGGTGGTCTTGGCCAATTACGCCAAGCACTACAGCACCGGCGAGCCCATTCCAGCCAGCCTCATCGCCAAGATGAAGAAGGCGGACACCTTCAACCAAGGTTATGCCACCAGCGAATACCTCGCTGCCGCCTTGCTGGATATCGAATGGCACACCTTGCCCGCCGATGCACCCTTGGTGACCGATGTAGAGGCCTTCGAGAAAGCGGCCTTGGAGAAATACGGATTGCTCGATGCCCGCGTACCGCCGCGTTACAAAACGTGCTACTTCAGCCACATCTGGGGCGGCGGCTACAGTGCCAACTACTACGCCTACATGTGGAGCGAAGTGCTGGATGCCGATGGCTGTGCATGGTTCGCCGAGAACGGCGGATTCGATCGCACCAACGGCATGCACTTCCGCAGCACGGTACTCTCACAAGGTGGTAGCACCGATGCTGGGCAACTCTACCGCAACTTCGCCGGACGCGATGCACGCTTGGAGCCGCTGCTGAAGCGGAAGGGGTTGGAGAGGTAGTCCTTGGTGATGGTTGGGAGTTGATCGTCGTTGCAAAAGCCGTCCTGGCGCAACTCCCGACCGATCATTGACCATCCATGGCGTTGTCGTGAAGTAGAGGGGTGCTTGGCGCGTGAGTTCCCGAAATACCTTCGTTGGGAAAACCATCACCCATGTCACTGCGCTTGCTCGCCTGCTTGGCCACGATCTCGATGCTCGCATGTAGTAGCGCGCCGGTCCCGGTGGATCACGACGGCGACGGCGTGATCAGCCCAGAGGAACAAGCGGTTGCTGAAGCGATGCAGCAGCCCGGCAAGAAATTCGTGGAAGGAAAGGATTACGTGGTGTTACAGCGCCTACGCGTGATGGACCCAACGGGTTTTGAACGACCGATGGAAGCTTACTCGATCTTGATCCCCAAGGGTTGGAAGAGCCAAGGCGGTATCACGTGGCGGGTGGGCCACCCGTGCATGATCGAAGCCATCCAGAACCGCGTATCGGCTACCAGTCCCGATGGGCGCTTCGCCATGGAGATCTACCCTGTGCAGCAATGGGAGTGGTGGGATGATCAATTGATGTTGCAGACGATGATGCAGCAACAACAGAATCCCGTGTTCCGGCGTTGTTCCATCGCACGACCCATGGATGCCGCGCAATTCCTGCAAGGACCCATGGCGCAGGAGATGGGTGTACAAGTGGTGGGCGTAGAACCCAACGAAGAAGTGGGCGCAGTACTACGCCAACAAGCACAGGCGGCGAATCAACAATTCCAACAAGCCGGGGTGAACTTGGAACAAAGACCCAGCGCTGCACTCGCTACACTGCGCTATCCCGATGGCAGTGGAGGCATTGCACTCTGTAGCATCAGTATGCAACTGGCATGGATGCCGAACTACGTGAGCGGTGGTCATTCCGCGAGCTATACCCGCCAAGCGCTCCAGAAGGTCGCGGTGAAATGTCCGGCGGGAGAAGAGGCCGAGGCGCGCAAGTTGCTCAGCTCGGTGCTGGCCAGTTTCCGGATCAACCCCGAATGGTCAGCGGGTGTGCAACGCATGATGAACAACGTGGCCGCAGTGGAACGCACCGAGACCGCCAAGCGAGCAGCGATCCAGCGCGATGCGCAGAACTACACCGCCGAATTACAGAAGCGAACATGGGAAGAAGGCCAAGCCAGCCGCGACCGCATTGCCGAAGGATGGAGCCAGACCCTGCGCGGGGTGGAGACCTGGAGCGATCCCGGCGGTGGCAGCATCGAGTTGAGCAGCGGCTACAACGAAGCATGGGCCCGCCCCGATGGTTCGTACATCCTCAGCAACGATCCGCTCTTCGACCCGAACGTGGTGTTGCAGGAGAACTGGAACAAGTTGGAGAAGGGGAGGTGAGGGGTGATCTTCGATCTCGTTCGGAATTCATCATTTCTTCCGTCATACCGGCCTTGAGTTGAGCACAGCCTCACTCGCATGCACGTCATTCCGGGCTTGACCCGGAATCCTTTTGATGGCCGGAATGACATTGACGGTCCGGAATGACGTTGCTGGACGGAATGATGTCGATGAGCGGAACGAGGATGATGCCCTCAGTACAGCAAATTATTCGTGTTGCCATACGGCCTGCGTTGCTCGAACTTCAGATCCCGAAGGATGCTGGCCTTCACGTTGATCCGCACACTGAAACTCTTGCGCACGCCGAGTGGGATGATGTTGAAATTGAATTCCCAGCAGTGCAGGTCCCAGTACAGGTTCAGGCTGGTGGGGGTCCACTCCTCGGCCACCAGATCATAGCCGCTGCTGAAGCCGATCTTCCAGTATTTGAACACGTTGAGGTCCCCGTTGAAGAGGACGCTTTGGCGCTTCGTAACGGTGAAGGAGTCGTCGAAGTAACTGCGGCTGATGTCGTAGCTGTAGTTCAACCCCAACCGCCAAGGCAGGCTGAAGTTGATGCGCGCACCCTTGCTCGGGTCGGCCTCTTCAACCACTTGTTGGTCGTTGTTCGGGGTGTTGCTTGGTGCTTGTCCGTATTTGCGGCTCTTGAGGTCGATGCCTGCGGCGATGTTGGTGTAGGTCATGCGTGCCAGCTTGCCGGTCACGGACCGCTCACTTTGGTCGATGCGTTGCCCCTGCGAATTCACCGCGTACGGGTCCCACACACTGTTGAAGTTCACATTCAATTTGTTGAAGAGGGCCGTACGCGCCGAGAGATTGACCGGAGACCAATTGAGGCTGTCCTTCAACAGGTCGTAGTTGGTGGTGATGCCCACGAAATCCAACAGCTTGATCTTCTTCAATTGGATCTCGTCCGAGATACCTGCGCTGTCCTGCATGGCCTTCCGGTCGCGCACCTTCGCCTCTAGGCTTTGGATCAATCCGAGGTTCACGGTGGCGCTTTCGGAGCTGGTGGGTTTGCCGTAGATGCCGATGTCGAACGGGGAGTAGTTGCCGATGGCACCGTTCAAACCGAAAGGTCCTTCGATCTGTGTGCTGTTGTCCGGCAGATAGTTCAAGCCAGCGGTGGGTGTGATCACGTGGCGGATGGCGCGCACTCCCTTACCCCGGAAGGTGTACATGCCATAGATCTTGGTGGTGAGGTTGGCTCCCATGCTCCACTCGAACGGTGCCGCGAATTTGTTGACGGTGTCCGTGACGGTGTAGATGGTGTCCGCATCGCTGAATACCGTTTTGCGCAATTGATCGAAGTACATCCGATCGGTGATGCGCACTTCCGGATTCAAGGAGAAGTACCGGTTCTTGATGGTGGTGGTGATGGCTGCGGTATGGCGCAGACCATTGCGCATCTGTGTGGCCAACGTTGGGATGTTCTCCAGCGAAAGGCGGTCCTCGGTGGTGCTGAGTCGGTTGTCGAAATTGGAGGTCCAATTCACGCCGATCTGGTCGTAGAAGCGGGGAGGAGCGCTGGCTTCACGCAGCAGTTGGAAGGGGAAGATCCGCTGCAGGTTGAAGGTCACCGAAGGCAGGGTGATGTCGAAGGTGCGGTTGATGGTGTTCTGGCTGTGGCGAAGGTTCACGGCCAAGGTGTACGGCTTGCTCGGCCAGAGGTGGGTCCACGCGATATTGCTCTGGAAGGTGTTGCTGAGGTAATCGACCGTGCTGCTGTTGAAGTTGTTGGTGAAGTTCTGGCTGGTGCCCACGTTCAAGCTGGCGCTGAAGCGGTCCGTGAGACTGGCCTTGGCATCCACTTGGTGGTTCCACCGAATGAAGAAGTTGCGTTGCTTGCTGAAATCGGGGAAGTCCGGCTCGCTGTTCAGCAGGGTGCTGTAGCTCAGGTCCAAGTTGCCACCGAAACGGTATCGGCTCTTGTACCGGGTGCCGGTGCGCAAGGCCCAGCTGCCCCGACTGTAGATGTCGCCGGTCAACTGCAGGTCGATGTGATCGTTGATCGGTATGTACCAACCGCCATTCAACAGGTAGTAGCCGCGACTCTGGTCATTGCCCCAGGTGGGGATCAATACACCGCTGCTGCCTCCCTTCGCGTTGGGGAACAGGCCGAAGGGGAGTGCGAATGGGGTGGGCACCTTGCCGATCTTCATGTACGCCGGACCAGCCACGATCTTCTTGTCCGGGATCACGATCATGCGGCTCACCTTGAAATGGTAGTGCGGCTTGGGCCGATCACAGGTGGTGAGCATGCCCCCTTTGCTATGGACCTCCCCGTTGGCCAGCCGTTTGCTCAAGTTCGCGCTCACCCAACTTTCCTGTTCCTGTGTGCGTACCTGCCGGATCAAGCCTTGCTTCGTTTTGAAATTGTACCGGATGCTGTCCGCCTCGATGGTGCTTCCGTCCTGCACGAATTGGGGCTTCCCGGCAACGACCCCGGCCGTATCCAAGGCACCAAAGGCTTGTGCTTCTTCGTTCTTGAAGCTGAACACGATACGGTCTGCGGAGAGGTCGATCCCTTGGTAATGCACCGAAGCCGCACCAAAGAGGTACACGGTTTGCTCGGCCAAGTCGTACCGCATACTGTCCCTTGCCCCGTAGGTCACTTCGCCTTGCAAGGTCTGGGCGGTAGCCGCACCACCGATCCACATCAACATGAACGTGATGAAAACTGCACCGATCGTGGGATTCCCAGCCCTACACCACCCCCTAGTTTCGCAGCGCAAGGGCATGGAGCAACGCATTTCCGTCATGGACAAGGAGGTACGCCGGGCGGCGGGGCCGAAAAGTACGGTTCGCTGTGGAGGTGGACCGTTGATGGTTGCTTGTTGTGAGCGGATGGTGACTCGTCTCTTTGGTTTCAGCGGAGTGGGTCGGGGCATACCGTCCAAGGAGCGTCGAGATCAGTGGCATTCACGAACAACGAACAGCGATAGCCCATCATCTATTGCCCTTCGCCACGGCCTTTCTCCTGTTCGCCATGACCAGCTTCGCGCAGGCGCAAACACCGGGCCGTGATCCCAACCGGATCCGCACGGTGGTCTTGGATGCGGGCCACGGGGGCAAGGATCCAGGCAACTTGGGCACAGGCCGATACAAGATCACCGAGAAGCACATTTCACTCAACGTGGCCAAGTTGATCGGGAAGTACATCACCGAGGCTTTTCCGGATGTCAAGGTGATCTACACGCGCGATGACGACACCTTCGTGGAGTTGAAGGAGCGTTGCAACATCGCCAACAGGGCCAAGGCCGACGTATTCATCAGCGTTCACTGCAACGCCAACGACAGCAAGGCTCCGCACGGCTGCGAGACCTATGTCATGGGCTTGCATAAGACCGAGGCGAACATGCGCGTTGCGCAGAAGGAGAATGCGGCGATCCTCTTGGAAGAGGGCCATCAGTTGAAATACGATGGATACGACCCGAAGGACCCCGAGAGCATCATCGCCCTTTAGCCTCCGGCAGAATACGCACTTGGATCTCAGCCTACTGCTCAGTTCACTCATCCAGAAACAATTCAAGGAGCGCGTGGGTCGTCCGGATCGAGGTGTGAAACAAGCAGGCTTCCTGGTGATCAGTTACAACACGATGCCCAGCGTGCTGGTGGAACTCGGTTTCCTCACCAATCCGGAGGAGGAGGATTACCTGCAAAAGGCCGAAGGGCAGGACTACATGGCCAGCGCGATCTATCGCG
The DNA here is from genome assembly GCA_016710015.1 of Flavobacteriales bacterium. Classification (GTDB taxonomy): domain Bacteria; phylum Bacteroidota; class Bacteroidia; order Flavobacteriales_F; family PHOS-HE28; genus PHOS-HE28. The sequence continues at coordinate 701,946 of JADJLR010000002.1, read as the reverse complement.
CATTCAAGGAATACAAGGCCACCGTGGAAGGCGCTGGGCCGCAAGGACCCATTCGGATCGAGCCCGAAGTGAAGGACCCAGTGCAGGAGGAACCCATTGCATCAGGCACCGGACCGGACCCCTCGGGTATCGTTTTCAAAGTGCAGATCGCCACCAGCAGCAAGCGCATTGCCACGTCCGCCAAGAACTTCAACGGCATGGAAGGAGTGGAAGAACATCAAGGTGCCGGATTGTACAAGTACAGTGTCGGGGCCGAAAGCACCTTGGCCGGTGCGCGACAGTTGCAGGAAGTATGTAGGTCCAATGGATTCGATGGCTGCTTCATCGTAGCCTTCAAGGGCGGGGCGCGTATCGGATTGCAGGAGGCGTTGCAGGAAATATCGAACAACTGACCGGAAAGTGGATCCGGACCGTAACCTTAGCTTAGCCGGAACAGAAGTGTACACGGGACCAATTGGATGAAGATCAAGCGCGAGTTTTCCATTGTACTATTCATCCTCTTGGCTACCGGGTTGCTGGTGTTCGGATACTACTTCCTCAAGGGGCGTAATCTTTCGAAAAGCCGAATGTGTACCGCGTGGTCTACCGCGACATTGCGGGCGTAACGGGTGCCAGTCCGGTCTATTACAACGGGCTGAAGGTGGGGCAGGTCATCCGCACCCAACTCATGCCCGATGGCAGCGGTCGCATCGCTGTGAGCTTTCAATTGAGCACGTCCGACTTGAAACTGACCAAGGACACGGAGGTGCAGATCTACAGTGCGGATCTCTTTACGCGAGCCATTCAGATCCACTTGGGCACGAGCACGGAGCTGGCGCAGTCCGGAGACACCTTGAAAGGGAATGCGCAATTGAGCCTCACCGATGCCGTGGGCGAACAGATCGATCAGTTGAAGGCCAAGGCCGAAAGCATGATCGCTTCTGTAGACTCGGTCCTCATTTCCTTCCCGCAACTGATGAACCCGAAGGCGGTAAGCGACATCGATAGCAGCTTCACCAGTGTGCGGGATGCACTTGCGAGTTTGAGCCGTACGGCGGAAAGGCTGGATCGATTGGTAGAGGTGGAAAGCATCACCCTCACCGCCACCCTGAAGAACATGGAGACCGTGAGCGCCACCCTCGCCCGCAACAGCGACGAGATGGACCACATCTTCACGAATCTGGATACGCTGAGCAGGGAACTCGCCCATGGGCGCTTGCGTCAAGTGTTGGACGAGCTCGCCCTGACGAGTGCCGAACTGAAGAAGGCCGCCGTGAGCCTCAACAACAGCGAAGGCACCATGGGCAAATTGCTGCACGACGATAGCCTCTACACCAACCTGAATGCAGCAAGCAAGGATCTGGATCTGCTGTTGGAGGACCTGCGCGTAAACCCCAATCGCTACCTCTCCATCTTCGGCAAGAAGGATCGGCTACCGAAGTTGAGCAACGCGGACATCGAGCGGATCGGAAAGGTCATCGAAGAGAAGAAGTAATGGGCATCGGGAACATCGTCTTCATCATACTCCTTATCGGGGCCTCGTTCTTGTTCGCCAAGAACATCCGCCGGTTGGTGCGCAACATCAACTTGGGCAAGGATCAGAAGATCGATGATCGTAAGGGCGAACGGTGGTCGTTGATGGCGCGAGTGGCCTTGGGCCAAAGCAAAATGGTGGTGCGCCCCATCCCGGGGATCCTGCACGTACTCGTCTATGCTGGTTTCGTCATCATCAACATCGAAGTACTGGAGATCGTCATCGATGGTGTTCTTGGCACGCATCGCGTGTTCAGCTTCCTCGGTGGGTTCTACGATGTGCTCATTGGCAGTTTCGAGGTGCTGGCATTATTGGTGTTGGTCGCCTGCGTCATCTTCCTGATCCGGCGAGAAGTACTTCGCATCAAGCGATTCTGGAACAAGGAAATGGGCGGTTGGCCGCGCACCGATGCCACGCTGATCCTCGTAATGGAGATCCTGCTGATGGGCGCCTTCCTGAAGATGAACGCCACCGATCAGATCCTCGCGGAACGCGGAGTGGGCCATTACATCGTTGCCGGTAGCTATCCGATCAGTTCCATGTTGCGCCCCTTCTTCGAAGGCATGAGTGATGGGACCTTGGTCCTGCTAGAGCGCAGCTATTGGTGGTTCCACATCGTGGGCATCTTGGCCTTCCTCAACTACTTGCCGTACAGCAAGCACTTGCACATCTTATTGGCCTTCCCGAACGTGTGGTACAGCAAGCTGCAGCCTAAAACGGAGATCGCCAATATGCCACGCGTTACGGGTGAAGTGCGCAGCATGATGGACCCTTCCATTCCACCGCCAGAACCTGCTGCCCAGAACATGGTGGCCGGCGCGGAAGTCCCGGATCGGTTCGGCGCCAAGGACATCTTCGACCTCAGTTGGAAGAGTTTGATGGATGCATATAGCTGTACCGAGTGTGGCCGATGCACCAGCGAGTGCCCCGCGAACCTCACCGGCAAGTTGTTGAGTCCACGGAAGATCATGATGGACACACGGGATCGTGTCGCCGAGGTAGGTAGGGTGATCGATGCCAAAGGCAAGTGGGAGGACGATGGCAATAGCCTTCACAGCCGCATCACGGATGAAGAGCTGTGGGCCTGCACCACATGCAATGCGTGCACGGAAGCCTGCCCGGTCAACATCGATCCGGTCAACATCATCGTGGAAATGCGCCGTTACCTGGTGATGGAAGAAAGCAAGACCCGCCCAGCATTGACAAGCATGTTCAACAACGTGGAGAACAATGGTGCGCCATGGGCATTCGGACCTGACAAACGGATGGAGTGGACGGAGGGGTAGTTGACAGGGGTAGTTGTCAGTTGCTTGTTGTCAGTTGTTAGGAATACCGAGCAAGTGGGATTGGTCTTCAGTTCTTGGTTCTCAGAAATACATGGCTCGCGAAAAAGGAACTACCACCAACCATCCAAGACTGAACCACCTGTAATTACCAAGTAGGAGCGAACACTCAGCCTGACAACTAGTTCACATGCCTCAACCCCCGATCCGATCCTTCACCGAGCTACTGGCTTGGCAAAAGGCACGGGAGGTTCGGAAGGCGATCAGCGTTTTGGTGAAGGGGTGGCCCGCAGAGGAGAAATTTCGTTTGGCGGATCAGGTCATTCGTTCGAGCAGGGGGCCATGTGCCAACATCGCAGAAGGATTCGGAAGGTTCCATGAAAAGGACAATGCAAGGTTCTGTCGCATGGCGAAGTCGTCTATGTACGAAACGATGGACCACCTCACTGCTGCGTTCGACGAAGGGTACATGGATCGCGATGCCATCAAGTCGCATTGGGCTTTGATCGAAGAGTCGATAAAAGTGATCAATGACTACGTTCGCTATCTCAATGGACTTTCGGGAAACGATCGTGTGGCCGACCCGCCAGCCATCTACGGCGAACAGGATATCTTCGGACCTCCACCGAATGATCTAAAGACCGAGGATGATCTGGAGCCTGACAACTAACAACTACCAACTGACAACCATCACATGGCCGAGTTGACCATCCGTACCATGGCCGAATTCGCCGCAGCAGGCGAAGTACCCGAAGTCCTGTTCTGGGTCGGCTGCGCAGGATCGTTCGATGATCGTGCCAAGAAGATCACGAAGGCCTTCGTGCGTATCCTCAACGCAGCCAATGTCAAGTTTGCGATCCTCGGTCAGGAGGAAAGCTGCACCGGCGATCCGGCACGACGCGCAGGCAACGAGTTCCTATTCCAGATGCAGGCCTTGCAGAACATCACCGTATTGAACGGTTACGGCATCAAGCGGATCGTATCCGCGTGCCCGCATTGCTTCAATATCATCAAGAATGAATACCCTGCATTGGGTGGTAATTATGAGGTCATGCACCACACCCAATTCATCAATGCGTTGCTCAAGGAAGGTCGCATCAAGATCGAAGGCGGCGATTTCAAAGGCAAGCGCATCACCTTCCACGACCCGTGTTACCTCGGCCGTGGCAACGGCGAATACGAAGCACCGCGCGAAGTGCTCCTGAAGTTGGATGCCGCGCTGGTCGAAATGAAACGCAGCAAGGCCAAAGGCTTATGCTGTGGCGCCGGTGGTGCACAGATGTTCAAGGAAGCCGAACCCGGCAACAAAGAAGTGAACGTGGAGCGCAGCGAAGAAGCGTTAGGCACGGAACCGAACATCATCGCCGCAGGTTGTCCGTTCTGCAACACCATGCTCACCGACGGTGTGAAGCACTTCAACAAAGAAGGTGAAGTAGTAGTGAAGGATGTTGCCGAGTTGATCGCAGAGGCGGGGGAGTTGTGAGTTCGCGAGACAGTACGACGTATTGGAAGTGTCAGTTTTGATCGATCGAGTGCGCTTTTTTGAAGTCCATGCGGTGTCTTCTACCCATCTTAAGCATCCTGTGCATCGCCAGTTCTTATGGGCAGGATGAGCTTGTTATGTACGGTGTTTTCAAAGATCATGAAACACAGAAACCTTCGTCGGGAACGGTAGCGATCCATAGGATAGAGGATGGATCGGTAGCATTTGATACTAGCATCACTAGAAACGGCAAATACAAGATCGTCATTCCCTATGAAGGCTCCTTTCTGGTCGTGTTCAAAGGCGAAGGGTTGACCAAAAGTAGTGTGATGATCGATACCCATGTATATCCTGAAGAGGTCAAACGAGGTGGGTTCGGGTTCATGGTGGACATGGTCTTCTTGCGTGAAGTGGAGGGTGTGGATTACACCCCTATCACATCACGACCCAGTCGATCAGTTATATGGGATGCTCCTTTAAAACGGTTTAATTTTGACACGACCTACTACGGAGAATACGAGTCAGAATTCGAAAGGGTATTAGCGTTGCATAAGGCCAGAAAGAAAGAGCTTAAGCAGAACAGATAGTAACAGATCGTTGAAGGCGGCGGAGTTATTGAGGTGGATTCTTAGACCTGGTCAGGGGTCTCCGCCACGGGACATTGGATTCTAAACCCAAGGGCCGAGTTGGTTATCGTGACATAGGATCCATCTTTAACTTTACAGAACCGATCCCACAACCATGACAGCCGTCGAGCTACGCACCGAGATCACGCGTTTATTGAGTGAAGAGCGCAATACAAGTGTGTTGGAAGCGATCCGGATGCTCTTGCGTCGCGAAGATCCCGATGAGGACTTTTCTCCTGAGGAACGTGCTGAGTTGGATGCCGAACATGAACAAGCGCTGCGCGGTGAGGGTACGACCTACACGCCAGAGCAGGTCAAGGAGATGGCACGCCAGGCAATGGGGCGATGAATTACACGCTGGTCATTCGCGAGAAGGCGGCACTTGAGACCATTCAGATCTTCATCTACCATCCTTGCACACCCACCAAATGACGGTCGAAGTGGCATAATCCAACGATCGGCCCTTTCTTTGCGTTGAACAGGTGAACGAATCGAAAAGCCATGACAGCCACAGCTCCTTCCCCCGCCAACAACCTCACATCCGATGACCGGAAGGTTGGACTGCTTACGGACCTTCCTGCGCACGTGCGTATTTGGTTGTACAAGACAACACGTGATCTAAGCAAAGCAGAGCAGAACTTGGTGCGCGATCGCGGGGCCGAGTTCAGCGGAACATGGGCGGCACACGGCACTCCCTTGGACGCTGCGGTGGATGTGTTGAATGATCGCTTCGTTGTGGTCGCTGTGGATGAGGATCAAGCATTGGCCTCAGGATGCAGCATCGACAGGAGCGTGGGCTTCATCAAACAACTTGAACACGACCTCAACCTGATGCTCACCGATCGGATGATCGTGGTTTACGAGCATGACGATAAGGTCGCGAGTTGCCGCTTGCAGGATCTGCCAGAACTACTGGCTCAAGGACACCTCACTGCAGAGACCATGGTCTTTGATGATCAAGTGAGCACCATTGGGGATCTGCGCGAACGGTTCCGGGTTCCCTTACGGAGCACGTGGTTGGAGCGGTATCTGTAGGTTTAGTTGATGGTTTTTGGTTGGAAGTTGTTCAGCTGCTTGGTAGCGGAGCAACGATCCATGACCATTCGTGGGGCAACATCACGTGCTGGGCATTCACGTACGACGATCAACCCTCAACGACCATCTCATACCCATCCCCCTCTTGAAAACTCCTTTCCCTAGCCGACCGTAAGCTCCGCATTAGCCCCCAACTTCGGCATTCGAACCGATGCGCAGTGAAGCCGAACGTTGGACAGGTGCCCTCTTGCACGGGTGGGTGGAGATGCTCACGCTATTCGGCCTGTTACTGGCGGCCTTGGTGCTCATCGGTTGGTGCTGGAATCGCGGGTTACGACCCGGTGATCGCGTGGGCTTGGTGCCTTGGCGTTTATTGCTATCAGCGTATGCATTGGTACTGGTGCTGCGCAATTTCCAAGAGGACATTTGGTCAGCGGTCATCATCGCGGTGGGTGTGGCGGTCGGTGGTCTGATCGGGCGAACGGGATCGCATCGCGGTCTTTGGGTCCCCGTGATCCTGCTCGCCACGCTGCTGGGTTTGGGATTGAACCTGAGCTTCCTCGTACTCACATTACTGATCGTGCTGGTCCTGTTATTCAGCGCAAGACGTGAACGATGAGGCGCACGGAGCGCGGCAACGGTTTGGTATGGTGGTTACTACTTGGTGGAGTTGCTGTTTCATTGATCGTGTTCACGGTCCTGCTTGGTCCCGGTCGTGCAGTGCGCATCGCAGCGGCATCCTTCCTCAGCACCACGGTGGATGGTCTTGCCGAAGACCCCGGACCACATCAGCTTCGGATCCTTGAGCTACGGATCGACCCCTCGTACTTGGATTCGCTGGAGCGTGACCTGCCGTGGAGCGGAGGAGAGAATATGCCCGCGACCTTGGTGGAGAACGGGGTGGAGTATCCGGTCGAGTTCCGGTACCGAGGCATCTACTCGGCATCGCACTACTTAGGAGGGAAGAAGTCCTTTCGGCTGAAGCTGCCGAAGAAGAACCCGTTCGCACCCTACCGAAAGTTGAACGTGATCGATCCCAAGTCGTTCAACATGGCGAACAACCACTTGGGCAACTGGATCGCAGCGCGCATGGGAGTGCCGACGCCATGGAATGAATTGGTGTACGTGCGCATCAACGGCAAGGATCAAGGGGTGATGGAACTCTATGAGCAACCCGATGGGAAGTTCGAACGGATACGTGGACTCGCCGAACACGATGTGCCGGTCTACAAAGGCGACTTCCCGCCCATCGAAGGACGAGAACTACCAGCGAAGCGGATGCTCTGGCGGAATGCAACGTTCTGGGAGTACGAAAGCAAAGCGGACAGCACCGTGAGCAACGCACGGCTCCGGGCACTGGTGGATGTGGTGGATGATCCGAGCCTCACGATCACACAACGCCGGGATACATTGGCACAGCTGATCGAGGTGGATGCCTATGCGCGTTACTTCGCGGCAATGCTGGTGGTCAACACCAAGCACATGGATCAATACCACAACCAGTGGTTGGTCATGAGCGATCGCACGGGCCGATTCTACCCGATCTTCTGGGATGCCTTGTTGATGTTCCCACCGGAAGGCGAACCCTTGTATTTCATCAACGATGCCTTGGCACATTGGTTCCTGCGGATCCCGGAGTGGAGAAGGCTACGTGATAGGTATGCGTACGAAGCGATGCGTGATCTGCATGCCTCCGGTGTCTTCATGCGCGAATTCGACCGCACCATCGCGGAGATCCGCCCGTCGGTCTTGCGTGATCGGAACAAGTATGGTCACGTCTCTTTGGTGCCTTCGGATGTGCATCGCTTTTCCGTGGCCCATGTGATCAGTTCGTTCGCTGGAATGCGCACCACGGTGAACGGATATTGGGACCGGCTTTCAGATCGCTTGGCTGCGAACGCGGTAACGGTGGAGCGCACAGGCGGCCTACATATCACTTGCACGTCCGAAGCTCCTCTCGAATTGCGATGGAGAGCCACCAGCACAGAGGCTCCGATCGTGACTTCAGGGATGGACACTTTGTCTGTTGGTCGAGTCGGGGAGAAATGGACGGTGATCCTGTATCACGACGTGTCCATCGCCCCTGGAACGTGGGATCGTCCATTCGCGAACTGGCAGCACTACGAAGTCGCCCCGATCGATAGGACCGTGGTTTTTCCGAACGGCACTCCACCCGACCTGATCGTCACCAACGCCATTACCGATGAGGCGATCGAGTAAGCCGCGCAAGTTGGGCTTCTGGCCTTGGGTGATCGGCATCCTCCTCGTTGGTGGCGGTCTGGTCGCCTTGTTCTCGCTGACGGCAACGGAGCGTATGGCGAAGGATTGGCCCTTGGGCATCGACCTGCACGAGGTGCGTGCGTATGCGACCGTGTTGGATCGAAGACCCGTAACGGTCGGTCATACACAAGCGCGGATCTTCCGTTTCGGAGGCGCGAAAGAAGACGCTGCATGCCTTGATGAACAACCGGGTGGGAGTTGGCGAACGCGATGGTTCGAGACGGAAGGTTATGGGGATTCCGTGGAGGTCCGTCACCTGCGCGATCGTGTAGGTTTCGACATTCGTTTCAAGAAGGCCGCATTGCTGGATGGTCAACGACGATCGACCTTGACGCCGGCACATATCCTGGACATTCGAGCCATGTACTTGGAGGCAGTGGCTGCGCAACTGGGGGTACTTACGCCAAGCTTGAGCTACGTTCGCTTGATCGGATGTGGACGCGAACTCGGTGTATACCGAAGGCAAGAACGTGTGGGCGGTCGTTTCCTTGAACGGCGTGGTCTACGGCATGCAAGCTTGGTCACCGTTGGCCTGGATCCCGATCGACCGGACGCGCAGTTCGCCACGGTGAAAGGAGATAGTGCGGAGCGAGCTTTCCTGCGCGGCACCTTGGAACGCGCATACGTGGAGGCATCGCACGGCAATACGGAACCGTTGGCCGATCTCGTGGATCAAGAGTCTGCCATCGCGTGGTTGTTGATGGCATGGATCGATGGTCGGGATCTGCGCGGCCCCATCGATCTGGTCCATCAGTGGAGCAACGGGCGTATGGCGGTGATCTATGAAGTGGCGGAGGAACAACACACGGAATGGAACGGGCCGGTCGCGTATAACCCGATCACCCCGCTGTTGGCACGACCTGAATTCCGTGCGCGTTTTGAAGTGCGTGCGGCGGAATTGGTGGCGGAGATCCCGGCATTGCGCCAACAATTCGATGGCTTGCGCAAGGCATGGCTTCCCGTGCTTTCGGATGAACGGACCATGCCATTCGCACAAACCGTTGCCACGCGTTCCGGCGAGGACCTGCTGTACCGTATCGCAAGTGGACCACTACCAGCGGAGATGGAACGGGCCAGCTTCTTCGCACCGGGCCATGCGAGCTTTCTTTCCGGAATGCCGATACCCGCTGCCCAACGATCGCGCATCGAGGATCCATTGACCGAGTTGGTGCAACGCTTGGATCTGGATCAACAAGGGGACACCATCTTCTTTCCCCGTGGCAAGTACCGGATCGATCAGGATCCGAGGTTTCCAACTGGAACGTGTGTGGTGCTTCTGCAAGGTGCGCGGCTCTTCATGGCACCGGGTGTGAATATGCGTTGTTATGGGGAATTGCATATCCGGGGCACCATACGCAACCCCGTCTTCATCCGTCCACAAGAGGATGGATCGCCTTTTGGTACCATCGCTGTTATCGGGAGCGGATCCGAACGGTGCAGCATCCGGGGGCTCTACATCTCCGGCGGTTCCAGTGCTTTGTTGGATGGCATCCGTCATGACGCGATGGTTTCTGTACAAGGTGTAGGAGGAGTCCAACTGATCAATACGGTATTCGAAGAGTGTCATGGGCCAGCAGGGTTGGCCATCCATGGTGGTGAAGTGGAATTGGATGGGGTGCGCTTCGAAGATGCACCTCACACCATGCTGGCGTTGTCCAACACGGAAGGGCAAGTCCGTAATGGGCGCTTCGTGGGTCGCGGAACGAAGGGAGCAGCGCTGCGTGTTGAAGGAGGGAAACTGGCCATCACCGGGTGCATGTTCGTTCTTCAGGCTGGAGTGGGTGTGCGAGCGGAAGCGACCAGCAAAGTGCTGGTGTACGGTTCGAATTTCAACGAGTGCGCTGTCGCGATCTCAGCGACGGAAGGATCCATCGTTCATGTTGCCGGGAATGTGTTCAAGAAGAATGCACTGGTCTTGGAAGGTTCCGGAGGGGCACAGGACCGCGGAGCGCAGTACTTGCTCTACCCGAACGAATTCATGGAGAATGCCGTGGATCGCAAGATCGATAGCCATTCGAAGGTCGGTATGAAAGACACCATGGACCCTACGGTATTTCGGACATTCGGTATGCCGGAACGAGAAGAGGTGGCAAGATCCACGCGAGGAAGACGGTCAAGGAACTGAAAGCACAGGTCCGAAGATCCCGGCCCGATCCATGGGTCGCTCGTCAACACGCCATTCTGATCCTTTCATGCGCAGTTCCTCAGGCGGCACCTTTTCCAAAGGGTAGAGCACTGCGTCCGGACGATCCAGGAAGGTCACGGTACTCACTTTGCCCTCGGTAAGGCGCACCTGGATCCGGCTACAGTCGGCACGATTCACGCCCATGATCGACTCCACACCGGCTTTCATTTCCGTTGCGAAATAGACCGTTCGGCTGTTCCCTTCCACCAACAGGTTGCGCAGTCCGTCATCACCGAAAAGGCCGGTCATGGTACGGCCGGTCACTTGATCGAAGTGGACGCTATCCACTTGGGAAACGAGGAAGGCATCATCATCCACGAACAAGGTATCGGCCTTTCCATCGCGCAGTTTGATCCGGATAAAGGCACCGGTGATCTGGTCCGTACCACTCCAGAGTACAGGTTCATGGAACAGGGAGATCAAGCTGTCCATCTCACTGTACACCAGCGTATCACAAGCCCCTTGTAGATCGCTCCGGTAGAAGCGCACGTGGCGATGGGCCTGGATCCGCTTGCCGCTGCTGTCCGGCGTGGTGAACAAGGTGTCACCGTGCAGGAAGAGCGTGTCCTTGCCCATACGCATTTCCAATTCCGCATGCCCAGTGATCACTGCGACATCGCGCTGCTCATTGTACTGGCCCTCGTTGCCGCGCACCACCATATCACTCGCTGTGTCGGTCACTAGGACTTGCCCCCATGCCGAACCCTGCCCGGTCTTCCGATCGTAGTGCAGGCTGTCTCCGGCCAGTGTTCTCCCTTTGCTGATGATCGTTGAGCGCTTGGTGAATCGGGCGAACTCCTTTCGTGTATCGTAACGGCCACGCGTGGTGTGGATCAACGTTCCGGTTTGTGTGATCGTCGTAGGGCCGAAGAACTCGGTCACGCCCGTCGAGGTCACGTAGTGCATCGTGTCCGCGACGATGTGCCGATCCGGATGATCCAACACGACATTGCGGCTGAAGATGAATTTCCGCGCATCGGTGAAGTAGGTTCCCACATCGCTGGTGAGTGTGTTGTTCTCGCTCTTGCTCACGATCCGCCCACCAGCGGTGTACACGGCCCTTCGGTTCTTCAGATCGTAGTCCAACGTGGGTGTGCTCAATTCCATGTCGCTGTTGCGCAACAACACGTTCCCTTCCAACCGTGCGGTACGGTCCGCCCCGTTGTAGGTCGTTCGTTCCGCCTGCACATGCAGCGTATCTCCTTGATCGATGGATACATGTCCGAAAGCTTCCACGCGTTGGTCCTGATACAAATAGGCGCTGTCGCAGCGCATGATCGCGTCCTTGTGCTTGAACCGGACATTTCCTTTCAAGCGCTGCGCCCCCGGTGCGATCTTGTTGTCGTACTCCCCGCGGTCCGCGTTCAGGATCTCGATCCGGCCATCCGCAGACCCGACAGTGGACTGTGCAATGCCAACTAGAGGTATGAAAAGTGGAATGATGATCAAGAAGCGCATCCGCACCGAGCTGGGCAAATGGCGTACCACTTGAACGGACATCAGTTCATGGATACGCCGGGCAATTTGCGCATCTGCTTGTAATGAATGCTCAAGTACTCCAGCAATTTGCGCATCTGGCCTTCGGCCTCCAACGTGGCTTCACTGACCGCTTTGCCTTGTGCGCGTAGCACCATCACACCATACACAGCGGTGAAGCAGGTGGTGATCGGGCCTTCGGCGGATCCATCGGCCTGGGTCTGCAAGGCAGCAATGCCGGGTCGTGCCGCTTCGAAAAGCGCATCGTAGGTGGGCTCGTTCAAGACTTCCGTGAGCGTACGGTGCAGGAACTCGAGTTCCGTGAGCACCTCTTCCACTTCACTCAAGTGGCCGAGGGTCTCCAGACCTTGCTCCTTCATACGGTCGATAATGCCCAGGTACCACGCTCGGACCTCGGCTTTTGTAGCATCATCCCCGTCGAGGCCTTCTATCAAGTGTTCGTCCAGTTTCCGTAGATCGAACCTATTGGCCCGCATCAGGTCTTCGATGTGCCACATGCTGATCACGTAACTCGCGATGTTATTCTGCTTCTTGTCGTCCAGCAAACCCATATTCCACTATTTCGCGGTCTTCGAAACGCGGTACCGCTCGTTCAAACCGTTGATGATGGCATCGCTGATGTCGAGATCCTTGTTGCCCACCCACACCTGACCTTCATTCTGCACACTGAAGATGTAATCGAAACCGGCCGTAGCATTGTACACCTCCAAGAAACCGCGCAACTCTCCGATGATCTCCGTGAGGATCCGGCCTTCCATGCGTGCCAGTTCTTCCTCGCTGTTCGCCTGCTGCCCTTGGATCTTGGCCATCAGTGCTTGCAATTCCTGTTCATCCTTGGCCACCTCGGCTTGTGTGCTGTAGGTATGGTCCTTCTTCATCAACTCCTCATAGCGCGCTTGTGCCTTGTCCATCTCTTTCTTCAAGCTACTCTCCAACTGTTGCCGCTTCGCACGGAAGCTCTTGTCCTTGTCCGCGATCAGTTCATACTTCTTCTGGATGCTGTCCATGTAGAAATAGGCGATGCGCGCTTCCTTCAATGCGTTGGTGTCGCGCGGTACCGTAACCCTCGGGAGCATCTGCTCGGCTCCTTCAGGAATGACCGTCGCGGAGTCCAGTGTTGGTCCGTTGGAAGTACGCATGAAGCCCCAGGCCACCAATGCGGATAGTAGGACATTCCAAACAACGAGTAACAGGGTCGTATTCTTCGACATGATGGCGTAATAAGAGGCACCCCTTCACAATGGAAGGGGCGCACAAAGGTAGTTGGATCACGAATGGATCAACGCTGGACCACGAACCGACCCAGGTACATAGCTTCGTCCTGATGGACCCGAAGCAGATAGATGCCAGGGTTGAGGTCGTGCGTGTGCAGTAGGATACGTTCGGAACCCGATGCAATGCGTTCCGTGCGGACCAGCCGTCCGTTCACATCCACCACTTCGATCACGCCTCGGCCGGTTCCAAAACCATCCAAGAAGACCAGATCCTGCGCGGGGTTCGGCCAGATCCGCAACTGCTGGGCATCCCGTTCCTGTATGCCAACGATCGCATTTACGGAAACACACGTGGTATCATTCACTTGGTCCATGTCCAAGCTCCAGTTGCTCCATGCACAGAGGTTATCCGTCGCGTTCGTGATGGGGTTGAACAGGGTAGTGAAATTCACCAAGGACTGGGCCTGTGGCTGGATCGCGGGACCGGTGTATTGCTGGGTGACCGGTGTGCCGTTCCCGAAGCGGTAGCTCACTGGGAATCCAGTGGCGGGTTGATTGCCGTAATTGGTCACCCAAGCGCGCACCGTAATGGGTCCGTTGATCTCTTGTCCGGCTGCGATGCCGAAGAAGCCATTCACGCCGATGTCATACACCGGCGTTTGCGTCAGGCGAATTCCGATGTGGAAGTCCCCATTCTCCCGGTCGCGGTATCGCGCCCAATAGTTCCCAAGTACTTCATAGGTCTGTAGGGAGAAGGGTGCCACGATGTCCTCGGCGATGTTGATGCCGGGGCCGTTCATGTACCAGAGTACGTAGACCCCGCCACCGGTTATCGTGAGCGGACTGTTCAGCGGGATCACTTGGTCGCCGATGAGGACATCTGCGGCATTGATGGTCACCGAATCGAGCAGGGTGCCCGGAGTGCCATTCAGTCCATTGTCGTCGTACACCTTCATGCTGTACCCAGAAACTCCAGTGGTACTTGCTATGCGCGCCAAGGTGGCTGATGCAAAGGCAGGGTAATACGGCGGCTTGATGTACATGGCCACTCCGCCGTTCCCACCGTCCCAACCCAGGCCGACGCCATCGTCCGTTGCGCCCGTGAATTTGAGGTCCCGTACAGCGAGCAGGGTATCGACCACCACGAGTTCCTGGGTGATCGCGTTGTTCACAGAGGCCAACTCACCACTGATCCCCGTGATCGTGCTCGCATACCGATAGGTTCCTGCGGTGGTGGGATCGAAAGCGACACCGTAGTCCACATCGACATCCTGTATGGCGAGTACGAATGGAACCTGCGCGCTGCCCGAAACCTGTACCTGGTTCGCAGCATTTCGTACCTCCCCGTTCACCGTGAAGTCACTGAGGTCCACGTTGCCAGTGTTCTGCACATTGGCCACCAACGCGAGCGGCTCGCCATTGCGGATCAGGAACTCACCGCCATTCCCAGGTCGCGTATTCCAGTTCATGGCCGCATCGGTGACCATCAATTCGGACTCTACCGGTGGATAGAAGCGAATGGCGAAGTTGCTGGGCGGATACGTGTCGATCGAATGCTGCAAACCGACGCTGCCTACCACGCTTTCGATCCCGATGAGCACGTCGTTGTTCTGGGTGAGACCGGAAAGGAACTGGTACTGGATCGTGATGGTGCTATCCTGTTTGTTGAGGATGATCTGGAAGGTGTTATCGCCAGTGGTTCCGGGGAAAACAGCTGTCCAGAAGGGCACGTTGTGGTACGAGATGATGGTGATGTCGCTGTCGTCGAAGAAGTAACACCGTGCTGTGGTGCCATCGCCAGCGAAGGTGAGGTCGGAAGTGAATGCGGCGATGTAGTCGTTCACGCCACCAGCAGTGGGTATGATCGGGAACGGAGAAGCGATGTTCCCGTCGTTGAAGGCGATGTACCCGTTGCTGGCGATCCATACATTCTTGCGCCCATACCAGTAGAAAGGATGGTCCGTATCCATGGTGAACGGACCAACGATGTTGTCATCGCCCAAGCCGGTCACCAACGTGCCCGTGGTGGTGATGTCGATCCACGAATAGACCGGGCCATCCGGTTCGTCACTGTCCTTCCAAGTGTAACCATACGAGTCCGGTCCACCGGATCCCGCGAATAAGGGAACGCTTACAAGAAGAAGGGCCGAGAGGGTTACTATTCGGTTCATGGGTTTGTGTTGTAGCGCCAAGGTACGTGATGGATGATTGGGTCAAAAGCGAAGTGTTCCTTTGGATCAATTCCGTTGAATGGAGTCCTTGGTTCGGACGGGTGGGGAAGGGGAAAGCGGCTAGGTCCTATTGGATACCGACCTCCGTCATGCTCTAGGCCAAACTGTGTTTCACGCTACATGCGTTGTGAACAGGACTTCGGCGATGGTCTGGATCCGCCCGTCGAATAGCCGGGTGGGCGACTGCAACACTACAACGTAGCGGGCGTATCCCATGCCACACACGTTCAACGAAACATCGTCCCATGGAAACCCGGAATATCCTACCCGCGCTGTTGGCCCTCTTCACTACGACGCTGTTGATATGCCCCTCGGCTTCGGCCGCAACCCCTTCGCTGCCGCCTGATGGCGGATCCACGGTAACCCTTACCGGTTGGTTGCATGTGGAGGACTACACCATGGAGGACATGGTGGTGGAGGTGAATGTGAACGGATCCTATCAGATCGCACGCGTTTCAGGAAGCGGTCGTTTTACGGTGGAACTTCCTGCGGATTCGAAATGCACCCTACGTTTCGAAAAGCCGGGACATTTGCCGAAGGAGGTGTTGGTGGATACCAGTCACATGCACAGAACCGGGCAGAGCCAACGCAACCGTCATGTACGTTTCGCTGTGATCATGGAATTGGAACGCTTCATGGGCGGCATGACCTATGCTGGGCCAGTGGGTTCCATCGGCTTCGATCCAGACGGGGGCTGCTTGGCGGTATCGCATGACAAGGGATTGGTCCCTGCGGCCCGCCACGCGCCTATGGTGTTCTGATCACTCCGCAAAAGAACCTGTCCGGTCGATCGGCGTTCTTGTCAGCGCGTAGCTCGGTCGGGGTGCCCTACAGGCTCAGCAGGTCCTTGAATCGTGCGGCCTGTCGGCGAGAAACTTCCATACTCTCCGGCTCGCCATGTTTGTCCAAACTCTTGAGCTTCACCATCAATCCGCCGTTGAACCAGGGTTCGATCTTGTCCACCCAGCGCAGGTTGATGATGTGCTTTCGGCTTGCGCGGAAGTACACCAGAGGGTCCAGTTTCTCTTCCAGCTTGTTCAATGATCGCAAGACCAATGGCTTTTGATCGTCGAACCGCACGCGCACATAATTCCCTTCGCTTTCGAAATAGCGCACGTCCTTCAAGGTCACGAACCAACACTTCTCACCGTCCTTCAGGAAGATCTGGTCGGATTCACGGAGGATCTCCCGCTGGGGCATGTCCGGATCCGCACGTGGTTCCAGTTTGTTCAAGGCCGCTGCCAAGCGATCGGGATCGATCGGTTTCACCACATAGTCCAAGGCGTTCACCTGGAAGGCCTTTAGCGCATGTTCATCGTAGGCGGTAACGAAGATCACTTGCGGTGCAGGATCCAAAGCAGCGAGCAACTCGAACCCGTTCCGTCCAGGCATATTGATGTCCAGGAAGATGAGGTCGGGTTTCTTCTCCGCCACGAGCAATTCGGCCTCCTCGGCATTGGCTGCTTCGCCCACCACATCGATGTGGTCGTGCTTCGCCAGCAGGCTGGCCAATTCCTTGCGTGCGAGTCGTTCGTCGTCGATGATCAAGGCTTTCATGTCGGGTGATCTTTGGGTCAAGCGATGGGTTGGGGGCGTGCGGGAAGGTCTAGGCGACTTTCCACCAGATCGTCGAGGTTGAAGATCCGCAATTGTGCTTTTCCGCCATACAGCATCTCGAGTCGTTTCCGAGTATTGCGCAATCCGATCCCCGTTCCGTTCACTTTGCCGGGGGTGTAGTGCCCCGTATTGCGCACCACCAATCGGACACCTTCGGGAGTGCGCGTCGCACTGATCCACAGGTCTCCGCCCTCCAACAACGGAGCAATACCGTGGCGGACCGCATTTTCCACCAAGGTCTGCAACACCATGGGTGGCACGAGTTCCCGCTCCAAGCCTTCGGGTACATCGATCCGTACGCGGAGTCGCTCCTCGTAGCGCATGCGCTCCAATTCCAGGTAGGCCTTCACGATGTCGATCTCTTCGCCCAAAGGGACCAAGTTGCGCTTCACACTGGCCATGGCGTTACGGAGGATCGCACTCAACTGCGTGATCGCCTTCTTGGCTTGATCAGGGTCCTCGTCCACCAGGCCGCGGATCCCATTCAGTGCATTGAACATGAAGTGCGGATTCATTTGTGCGCGTAACGTGTTCAATTGGTTTTCGCGGTTGGCGGTCTCCAAGCGCAGGTTCCGGATCTCCTCGCGACGGCTCCGCACGAAGTACACGTACGCGAAGTAGCCGAGCGACCAGACGAAAAGTAGCACCGTCCAATTGATCGTGCTCAGCAGCAGGTCCAGTGGCGTGGTGCGCAGCATGGAGGTGTACGAGGGGAAGAGTACATCGTGCAACACGGCCATCACGAGAAAGGCAAGCACACTGAGAAGCACTGCAACAAGGGAAAGTCGAGGAAGAACGAATCCGATGTCCTCTTCCAACCAACTGTTGCGCACGATGATCCGACGGAACAAATGGCTGATGCCGATCCCGGTGAGCAGGAAGAGCCCCATCACCTTGGCGCGATCGTTGGTGAATTCGTGCCGCTGATAGAGGATCAGCCCAAGAAGAACCACAAGGGTGGACCAAGCCAGCACCTGAGTGGCCCAATAGATGGTCCGTGGCGAACGCAGGAACGGGGAACGGTCTGTGACATGCATCTGGACAACGGCGAAGGTATCGGGTGGTGCGTGTCGGTGAAGCCAGATCACACGAACGGTTTCGGTGGTTGGCCGACGGGGCGGTTACCTTGTGCTCCGGTTTGAATTTCCTTGGTCATTTGTATCTGTCCGGCACGGACCCGTTGATCACGGTGGGCAATTTCATGGCCGATGCGGTCAAGGGGCGGGATCTATCGCGCTTCGATCCGAAGTTGGAGCAAGGCATTCGTTTGCATCGCGCGATCGATTCCTATACCGATAGGCACGTCTTGCAACGGCAAGGGCGCGAACGTGTACATCCGCATGCCGGTCGGTACGCGTCGGTGGTGATGGACATGTTCTATGACCATTTGTTGGCGAAGCACTGGAACGAATACCGGGAAGAGCCGCTTCCTCACTTCGCTCAACGCATGTATGGCTTGCTTTCGGCGCATGCACACCTCATGCCGGAGCGCACCCGGAACGTGTTGCCGTACATGGTGAATAGGGATTGGTTGACGAGTTATGCGACCCTCGCCGGGATCGGCCGCGCCTTGGAAGGTCTGTCCCATCGCGTACCGATGGGCGCTCCCATGCGAGGCGCGGAACGTGTGCTGGAAAGGAACATGGAACAATACCTGTCCGAATTCCGTTCCTTCTTACCGGAGATCGAGGCCCATGTGGCCCCCATGCAATGATCATTCGTGAACGCACAGGTGTGGCCTTTCTGGCAGGGGCAGTGGTGATTGCCGCTGTGCTCGCCATAGTGCTGCGCGATGGATCCAACACGAGATCGGCCAAAGTGCCGTGGGACCACCCGGTCGTGGAGCGTGATCTGGCCGATATCAAGAAGGATACGCTCCGGGTGCTGGTGCTCCCCGATCCGTGGACGTGGGAGGTCAGGCCCAAGGCGGTGACCGGATTGGAATACGAACTGCTGGAGCGCTTCGCGGATCGCGAGGGGCTTGTGATCCAAGCGATCCCGGTGGAACATCCGGATTCCATGTTCGCTGCCTTGCAGCACGGTCGTGGTGATGTGATCGCAGCGCAATTCACACTACGTAAGGAACAGCGGGGCTGGGTGGCGTGTACACGGACCTACCATACAGCGCGTCCGATGGTCGCCCGTTTGCGTGAGGATCCGATGCGTGAAGAGCGTGTGGGGCCGAAGGATACGATCGCCATCAGTCGTTGGTCGCCTTTTGTGGATGCGACCGCTCGCCGCCGGGGCAGGTCCAAATTGGGGCATGTTCGGCGCGTGGACGGATCACCGGAAGAGGTCTTGATGGATCTACTGCTCGGGCAGGAACACGCGGTGCTGGTCACCGATATGGCTGCTCGGCAGGAGTGGGTCCGATTCCCGATCCTGGAATTCAATGTGGTCGATCTTGCGGGTATTCCGCTCTGTTTCGCTGTGCGCACCAACGCACCAGTTCTATTGCAACAATTGAACGATTGGTTGTCCGCGAAGGAGGAAATGGAATTCCACGAAGCCTTGGCGAAGACCTATTTGGGTGAACCCTCCGGATCGGGGGCCTTGCGTAAGCGCTCCATGCCAGCACGCGTTGACAGCATTTCACCATACGATGCGGCATTCCGGGAGTATGGCGGCGGTTTCGGATGGAAATGGCAATTGCTTGCAGCCATGGCATGGAAGGAATCCCGCTTCGATAGTAGCGCGGTCTCGCACCGAGGCGCACATGGGATCATGCAATTCATGCCGCATACGGCAACGCATTACGGTTTGGATACGAATCTTACCGTAGGCGATCACATCCACGCTGCCAAACGCTATGTGGCCCGGTTGGATACGATCTGGATGCGTGCGGTTCCCGACCGCGACCAGCGGTTGCGCTTTGTGCTCGCATCCTACAACGCGGGTGTTGGGCACATCATCGACGCGCAACGTCTGGCGGAACGGCTGGGTCTGGATCCCAAGCAATGGGAACACCACGTGGAACGTGCGGTGCTGATGTTGGCCAAGCCGCGCTACTACATGCGGCCCGAAATGAAGAATGGCTATTGTAAGGGGTCCCAAGTATTCCACTACGTCCGGGATATCGTTTCGCTCTATCAACAACTCACGCGCATGCGCAGCGAACCAGTGGCGGTGAAGCCTCCCGGCCCGGGTGCAGCAACACCTTGATCCTTCGGACAGCTTTCCACGCAACGGCGATCGCCTGTCCGAATGGTGTACTGCGCACGCCCTAACTTGCTCGCATGTTTCTTCATTCCCGTCGATCTCTACTGTTCTTGCTCCCTGTTCTGCTCACGTTCGGAGCGGCTGCCCAAGATGGCTTGCCGCATGCGATGACCCCGGAGGAGCGTGAACTCATCCCGGCCTACAAAGCCAGCCGTGCGGGAGCATCGCGCGGCATCTCTGTACCTCCGGACCAGCCGGTACGTACCATGGCGGAATGGGAGGAAGTGCAAAGCGTGGTGATCACCTGGACCTCTTTCCCCGGGATCCTCAAGCAGATCGTGCGGGCTGCGGTCTTGGAATGCGAGGTGATCATCGCTTGCGACGATCCGAATGGGGTGAGCGCCTATCTGGAGGGGTCCGACTACGGCGGTCCGATCACGGACTTGAGCAACGTTACCTATTTGAACGCATCATTCAACAGCATCTGGTCGCGGGACTACATGGCCGAGACCATTTACACCAATGAGGTGGATTCGCTCTTCCTCCTGGATTGGATCTACAACCGACCACGTCCGTTGGACGATGCGCTCAGCGATGCGATCGGTGCAGCGAAGAACATTGGCGTGTACAGCACCACCCAAGCCCCGTACGATCTGGTGCATACCGGCGGGAATTTCATGTGCGACGGTGCAGGTACGGCGTTCTCATCCGAACTTGTTCTGGATGAGAACGGCCCGAACGGATCATTCAATCAGACCGTGCGCACTTCGGCGGGCGTGGATGACATCATGCAGCAATTCATGGGGATCGATCACTACATCAAGATGCCCACGCTGCCGTACGATGGCATTCATCACATCGATATGCACATGAAGCTCCTGGACGAGGAGACCCTGTTGGTCGGTGAGTTCCCGGTGGGTCTGAGCGATGGTCCGCAATTGGAGATGAACATTCAGGCGATCATGGCGAACGAGGTTTCCACGTTCGGGGAAGCGTACAAACTGGTGCGGGTCCCGATGCCATCGAGTACCGGTGGGAACTATCCGCCCAGTGCCAGCTATCGCACTTTTGCGAATAACATCTTCTTGAACGGAACGGTGCTGGTGCCCTTGTATCGAGCGGAGTACGATACGGTCGGACTCCGGATCCTGCAGGAGAATCTACCGGGCTACAACATCGTTGGTATCGACTGCGATTCGGAGCAGAACATCATCCAACAAAGCGGAGCGATCCATTGCATCACCAAGGCCATCGGCGTATCCGATCCGCTCTTGATCCGGCATCAACCACTGGCAGATACCTACAACACGTTGAACGACTACACCGTGGAAGCGTATGTGCGCCACCGCTCGGGGATCGCAGCAGCCACCCTGTATTGGAGCACCGACCCGAACGGGCTGTTCAACACGGTCGCCATGGTGAACACGGGCAACGGTCTTTGGCAAGGGGGTATTCCTGCGCAGAATGCGGATACGGAGGTGTATTACTACGTGCAAGCTGAAGCGAACAACGGCAAAGTGCAGGTCCGCCCCATTGTTGCGCCGAACGGATGGTGGCATTTCCGGGTGCTGGATATAGCGGCCTCGGTGCCGGATAGGGCAGGTCCTTCCATCATGGAGGTCTTCCCCAATCCAACGGCATCACTCGTGGCCATCACTGTTGGCGGTGCGGCGGATAGCCCCGTAACGGTCACTTTGTTGGATGCCCTTGGGCGCACCGTGATGGTGTTGCACAACGGCCCATTGCACCAGGACCACCGCGTATTCGCGGATCTGAGTGGACTTCCATCCGCGCCGTACATGGTGGAAGTGCGTAGCGAGCAGGGGCGGAGCACCATGCGCGTACTCAAGAACTGAACGAACGACGGACGTAGGAGTAGCCCCTTGACCGAGCAGGATAAGGGGTTACTAACCCAATGGGTCACTCTTTCACGAACCGTCCGATCGTGATCCCTTCACGGGTCCGAACGATATACAGACCTTGGGCCAAGGAGCCAATGTCCACGGTCAATACACCCTGATCGAATGTGGGTGTCACGGCGATCACCCTTCCCTGCGGATCGACCAGGTCCACATGGAGCGAATTCAGTCCATCGATGCTGATCCGGTCGTTCGCTGGATTAGGCCATATCCGCACTCTATTCACCTTGGGGGCTTCGATCACTGCCGTTGTGATATCGGCCTCCAAGCACACGGCGAAGGAACCTTCATCTTCCCCACCCCCATTCCAAACGCGCAGGATATAGGTGGTGTTGGGTGAGAGGGTGTTCAATACCCAAGGACCATTGATCCCGGTCTCACAGCCGATATACGTGAGCTCGCCGCAATCCTCGTAGACAGCCGCGTTCACCTCGCCAGCGCTCAAGGCCGCTAGGTAGAGGTTGGTGGTGGGCGCACCATTGGTGGTGAAGGTGTACCACACATCAACGATCGGGATATAGGGATCGCAAGGTGGATTCGGAGCACCGTCCGCGAAAGCACAGGCATTGCTCCCTTGCACCGGGGAGCACAGGCCGATCCCTGCGACCGGCAGTTGCACGGCACCGCTGCACGCATCATTCAAGGCAAGCGGAGAACAGGGTTGTGCGCAGGTCATGCTCAAGGTGAAAGTGCCGGATCCACCGTTGTATCCATGCACCAAGATCCTATAGGAGATACCGATCTCCGAAGGAAATACCACTAGGGAAGTATTGTCACCGCACCCGACCGCATCATCGCCGCCGACCACGCAATCCAATGCCCCACAATCGCCAACATATACGCTGATCTTGGTGTCGTACTCCGCCAGATCACACGTGCTCAGCGTAACGGTTTCTCCCGTTCCTTCAAAGGTGTACCACAAACCCGGGGAAGAGACCGGTGCGGCTCCACAGGTGGTCCCGGGTTGAAAGAAGCTCAGCCCCGTATCGCCATCCACGTCCATTCCACATGTGATGGGCAACGCACCCGAACAATTCGCATTCACCGGTGGAGGCTCAGCGAGCGTCGTGAAGGTGAGTGCACCTACGGTGGCACTTACGTCGCCAGGTCCACATTCCTCCCGGATGTAAAAGGCATACTCGGTATCGCTGTTCAATCCGGAGATAGCCGCACTGCCCATTGCACCTACCACCGGACCGGAGACCACGAGGCCAGTACCCGGCGTGAATCCCAGCGGCCCGTATTCAATGAAATAAGTAGCCCCCGGATTCAGGCTGTTCCAGAACACCGAAGCGGTCACATCGCTTGCGAAAGCCTCGATGTCGGTGGGTGGTCCGCACGACACACAGGCGAGTTCCAACGAGAACTCACCTGTTTCTCCATCATATCCTTGAACGAGGATGTAGTAGGTCTGGTCTTCCGACGGTGCGAAGTTCACAGTGGAGCAGAGGCCGGCACCTGGTGTGTCATCGTTCCCCGTTACACAGACCAGATCGCTGCATGTCCCGGTATAGACATTGATCCGTGTGTCAAAGGTGGAACTTTCACACGTGCTCATCACCACAGCATCACTGATGCCCGTGAAGGTGTACCAGATCCCTGGAGCTTGAACGCTCGTCTCGCAGAACGGCACCAGATCCAAGGATGCACCCACCGTACTTCCGTTGGAGCTTTGGAAACAGGACATGGCCGTGGCGCCGTCACAGAAATCGTTGCTGATGGGACCACAGCTCGCAGCCAATTGGAATTCGCCCACTGCACCATCATACCCCTGCACAAGAATGAAGTACGTGGTACCAATGGCACTTGGGAACGCAATGGTGGACCCGGTTCCGCAGTCGCCACCATCATCATTGCCCGTTACACACGACAACTCTCCGCAGGTGCCCGCGTACACGTTGATCTTGGTATCGAACAGGGGGCCTTCGCAAGTGCTGAGCGTCAGTGCATCGCCAGTACCCTCGAAGGTGTACCACACGCCAACAGCACTAACCGACGTACCACAATCCACAGCCTCATCATCCGTAGTGGCCTCGGTGGTGTTGCCAGCAATGCTCTGCCCGCACGTGATCGCAATGGCATCTGCGCACAAGTCGTTCACCGGTGTTTGTGCTTGGCTGGTGAAAACGAACTCGACGCAACAAAGAAGCAGGGTACCGATCCGAGGCATAGCTAGTGTTTGGTGGTGAAGGTAAAGGTGGATGATTGGGGGATGGTTGAAAATACGGCCAAGTGCTTGGGAACGCTCGTCAATTGTCCGGTGTTAGGACCAAACGCGATCAAGTTGGACGATCGCCTAGTAACTGAGCAAAGGACAACTAAAGATCAGTAACAACGAAGGAGTCAAACTACTTTCAATTGACAACTATGTTCAGGATGATCCTAGCTCTGGTCTTCACCAATCACTCTTCAGTGCGGCCTCCAAGCTGGCTACGATGCGGCGCAGGATCACGTCGATCTCTTCGAGGTCACTGCGTTTGTGTGTGGCCATTTTGTCCTCCAATGCGTACATGCCCACAGCTGCATATTGCAGGTCGGTGAGTGTATAGCGATACCGGTGCTCTTTGAAATCAACGGTGAGGTCGTACTCAACGAACTTGCGTGCCTTGCCCGGTAGAGCTTCGCGGTCGTGAATACTGTAGCTGTCGCCATCTTCTGACAGCTTGGTGTACTTGCTGTTCAACGAGTCATAATTCTGTTTCGTCCAGCGCGAGAACTTATCGCGTAGCTCTTCCTTGGTGGCCGGAAGTTCGGTGCTCATGGCCTGGTAACAATACTTGTTGGTGATGCTATCGCGCGGGATGATCTCGTACTTGTTTTGTGCGTGGGCACCAAAGCAGAGCATAACGACCGCCGCGACCACGAGGGGGAGATCCTTGGTCATGGTACAGATGGTTGGATGCTCAAGATAGGGAACTGGGTGAGCTTTGCCAAAAGTGAGGTTTGGGATCGAAGCATGGTTGTCGGGACCAAGCGCAGGAACAAGAAGCCTGACAATTCGAACAATGAAGCTCTACTTCTTCTCCTTCCTCTTTTTCCGGAACTCAGGGTCCTCATGGAAGTAGTAGCGGATGTCCCCCGTAAGGTAGGATCCGTTCAAGAGACCGCGCATAGGGTACTCCAAGAAGCTACGGTCCACATCGTAATAAGAGAGTTGAGCGGTCGCCATGGGTCCGAAGGGGCGGTGGAAGGTGGCACCGATGTAGAATGTACCGGACTTGTATGTGCGGTACTCCACGCCCATGTTCCCGATCACACCGACCTGCACCCAATTGTTGCGGAATACGTAGATCCGACCTTCTTCGATGTCCCGCTGGATATCGCTCGGATAGAAATCCGCAGAGAAGCCAAGGGCGGCGTTCATGAAGGTCTGTTCGCCCAAGCGGATGTAGACCAAGGCGGTCACCGGCAGTTCATATCCGATGTATTGGAAATTGCTTCCTTCTGCATAGCCAGAGGTGTCGTTGCGCAGGTGAAAGCCATAGCTGCGTTTGATCTGCCCCAATCCGGTCTCCAAGGAGATGGCCTTCGTAAGCCCTACACGCACGCTCATGCCAAAGGCGAGTCCACCGGTCAACTCCACCGTGCCCGATAGGTTTGGTCGGGACAGTTCGATGGAAGGGTCGAAATAGGAGAATGGGAAGACCGGTTTCACTTGCACACCGAAGGTGGTGACACCCGGTTGGGCATACACCGAACTGCACGGAGCAGCAAGGCCGAGTGAGAGGAGGGCAACAAACTTCCGGGATCCCATGGCGGGGCAAAGTTCGTCAACCTGCCTATGCGGTCGCTCACAGCAACGGGCAAAGGCAGCACGAAGCCAAGAAGCGTTACTTCTGAAGAACGATGCCGACCAGTGCCAACAGCAGGATGCCACCCACCAGGATCAGCAACGCCCACCGCAACGCAACATTACCGATGAAGGGTTCCCGGTACCGCCCTAGAACGGTGTAATTGATCCGTACGGCGGCTTCGCGGTCGCGCTGCTTCACGCCTACCAGGAACGGTGGACCGCCATTGGCATCTTGCTCGTGGGGCAAGTTCTCGGCTTGCAGGCCGGCTACGAATTCCGCGCATTGCCGATGGTCCGCGAAACGGAATACCATCCATAAGGGTTGTTCCGGATGGTCATCGAAGTTCGTGATGTTGAGCAGTGCCATGTCGAGGTCGTTCAATCGGTCAGCCAGCGGGTCAGTTGATCGATCGGCTTCCGGTAACCTTTGGGCCATTCGATCGCGGGGTAGCCGATGAAGAAGAGTCCCATGGCCTGCCCACGCTCGCTCAGACCTAGAAAGTCGCGCATGCCCGTGCCCGTTAGAGCCGCACCCGTGGCCCAGAAGCCACCCAATCCGTATGCGGCGCAGGTCAGGTGCATGTTCTGTACCGCCGCACCCATGGCGAGAAGCTCGTCCCGCTCACTGATCTTGCCCTTCGGGTCGCGTTCCATTCCCAAACCGACCACCACGCTGCTTTGGAGCGGCCGTTGGGTCACGTTGTCAAACTTCCTCTGTAGGAAATTCTCTGTTGGAGTGATCCGGTGGTACTCCTCACCGAGGAAGGAGGAAAGTGACTTGCGCGCATCGCCCATGTACACGACGAAGCGCCACGGTTGGGTCATGCCGTGCGTAGGTGCCCACGTTCCGTTCGTCAGGATCCGCTCCACCATCTCGCGGTGTACGGCCCGGTCCGTGTGGTCCTTGGGGTATACGGTGCGGCGGTGCCGAATGAGTTCGGTGGTCTCGCTGAGGCTGAATTTCATGGGTTTCCGTTCTTTTCAAGCTACAAAGAGACGAACTCCAGTGGGCATTCCATGCATCAGGCAGCGTTCTGATCATCTTGGTCGTCTTACATTCGGACGCTTAAAATCCAGAACCACTGCATGGACTATCGATCTACCCTCGTCTCATTTGCGCTTGCCTCGAGCGGCTTGCTCTTCGCTCAACCCCAACTTGATCTGACCAGTAACGGTCCGGTCCCACAGGCTTCGCCTTACGCCGTTACCAGCTACACGACTTCGGCACCGGCGGAATTCATCGGCCCGGGTACAGCGGGTGCGGATCAGCTTTATGGCTTTTGGATGTTGCCATGGACCGGCAACCACGATCGGTTCTTCGTAGCGCCGAGTGTGACCCCGACATCGTCCAGTTTTCCCGGTGCAACGGTGCTCTCCACGAACGGTGGGCAGGACACCTCCTTCTACAAGGTGGATGCGAACGGAGTGGAACTGCTCGGGTTGCGAGGTTCACTGGAAGGAGTTGCACCCTATACCAATGGACTGCTGGAGCTGAAACTTCCATGCACCTTCGGAACCACTTGGACGGATTCGTATGCAGGTACATACATGGTCAGCGGGTTCGGTGTGAACCGAAGCGGAACCATTAACGGGATCGCTGATGGTTACGGGGATATCCAGTTGCCAGCACAGGTGTTGTCCAATGTACTGCGCGTATTCGTTCGCAAGGTGCAGCTGGATCTATCACAATTTGTCAACGCTACCCGTACCTACGATAGTTACTACTATTACCAAGAAGGTTTGCCGTTTCCAGTGATGAAGACCTCCGTGGATTCCGTGGTGATCGGTACAGGCTCACCAACGGTGACCTACACCGCTGAATGGCTCTATGGCCCAGCCCCTGAGGTCGGTCTGGATGAGGTTTCCATCAACGACATCCAATTCACGCCTTACCCGAATCCGACCAACGGTCGCGTGGACCTGCAGTTGGGTAGCACGGAAGTACGTGCCGTGGAAGTGTTCACCGCGACCGGACAACTCGTGCGTGCAGATCGCCTTCGTGCCAATGCGAACGGTGCTGGATCGGTGGATCTTTCGGGTCTTCCGGCAGGTGTCTACCAGGTCCGCATCACGGACATGGAGGGTCGTACGGGTGATCGTCGCGTTGTGCTGAATTGATCAAAATTTCGCTGCTTGCGAAGCCCTCGGGATCTTCCCGGGGGCTTCGTGCGTTCAGGTGCCGTAGCGCTTTCTCGGGCTGGTTCCTTGTGCGAATGGTAAAGCTTTCACGCTTGGTCGATCACCGGTTCCGGGAATGGTGGAACGCGGTTCGGCGACCTCGTTGGAAATAACCTTCGGAACGTATCGGATCTGACCGACGAGTGACCGCGATCAGGGTGCCGCGAACGCCGGGTTCGTCAGGAAAGTTTCGTCCGTTAACGATCCAAGGAAGGAGATCAGATCCATCTGCTCATCCCAAGTGAACGCATTGCCCGTGGTGGGGAAGTGGTGCATGACCGTATCAATGTTCGGGCTGTTGTGCGCCGTATGGCTGCTATAGAATTGCACTACCGCGAGAAGGTTCGAGAATCGACCGTCATGCATGTATGGTGGGGTTACCGCGATGTTGCGCAAGGTGGTGGTCTTGAACTTCCCGAAGTCCGTGGGAAGGTTGGTCACCTCGCCCAGCCCCGGATCCTCGGGCATCAGGTCCAGGCCATTGTTGCGCACATGGTCGTCCGTGAAGTTGCCCAAGGTGTGGCAACGCGAGCAGTTCCCACGTGCACGAAAGATGGCCAAACCGCGTTTTGCCGACGGGTCGATCGCGTTGGTGTCCCCACCATACCAATACCGATCGAATGGACTGTTGAAGGAGACGAGTGTTCGTTCGAATTGGGCGATCGCACGGGTCACACGCGTACTGTCGATCTCTGGTGATCCGAAAGCAGCGGTGAAGCGTTCGAAGTAGCCGGGAATGGCACGGAGGCGCTCTGCGACAACGGGCCAAGTGTTGCGCATTTCGATGGGGTTCGTCACCGGGTCGTGGGCTTGGCCCTCCAGCGAGTTCCTACGTCCATCCCAGAATAGGTTGTTGCTCCAGCCGAGGTTCACGATGGCCATCGCATTGCGGTTGCCAACGCTACCGTCAGTGCCTACACTGAAGCGGCGGATATCACTGAACCCATCTTCTTGCTTGTGGCAGGTGGCGCAGGACATCGTTCCGTCGTCGCTCAAGGCGGTCTCATAGAACAACTTCCTGCCCAGTTCCACACCTTCCACCGTTAATGCCTCGTTCATGGGCATGGGACCGATCGAGTCGTGTACCCAGGCCGGCAATACCAAATGATAGGGCGTGGCGATGGGTCCATCGTACATCGTTGGGTCTTTGCGACAACCGACCATGCCGACAACGACAGCAACAACGAAAAGGAGGATCCGTGAGCGAAGCATCATGTTCAAAAGTGCGGGATCCAAGGAAGACGGCCTTGGAATGATCGGTCGAGAATTGGATTCTTTCGTGATCAATCCTGTGCCATGCGGTGGTAGTCGCCATAGTCCTCATCCATTTTGCGCTTCACTTGGTGCATGCGGTTCCCGATCACGGCCAACTCCTTGTGCCCGTGCTCGATCAACCATTGCATGTCCTCCGCGCTTCCATCTCCGGTCAGTGCTACATGCCGCAGTACCTCCATACCGTGGTGGTCCAGCCAATCCAACGCCACCTTGTCCCCTTCGATCCCGGTGATCACGGCCATCAGGTGCGGGTGGCCATTCTTCATCAACCACTCTCGTGCATCGCGTTTATTGCGCAAGGCGAAGGTGAAGATGCCCAACTCCGGATAGCCGTTCTTGATCAACCAATCGCGCAAACCCGTATTGCCGGTGATCGCTTCGCCCCAAGCGAGCAGGATCTTGGCGGGGTAGTCCGTGCGCATGGGTCCATGGATCGACCACGAAGTGCCGTGGAGTCACGGCAACAAAGGTATTCCATGCCCAGTGCCCTACCGGAAGGATATCTTCGTTGCATGGGTTGGAGACTCTTTTCTGCGGTCGCGCTGTGCATAGTGCTGCCGGTACATGCACAATTCGAGAAGGCCGAGGCCGTGGTGCGCGGTGCGCTTGCTAAAGGGAAACCGTACAAGGCCATTGCGAAGGCCAGTGCGGCCTTGGAAAAGAAGGATGCCCCGCCCGTGTTCCATATCCTGCGCGCTGATGGTCTCATACGAACAGGGGCGTACGGCAAGGCTTTGAACGACGCGAAGACCGCGCAAGCCTTGCTTGGTGATGACCTCGCATTGCGCTCGCAATTCGTAGGTGCGTACCTCGGTCTGGGTATGTTGGATAGTGCGGTGATGTACTTCAGCAAGGAACGGATCAGCGATCGTGGAATGCAGGGGGAATTCTACTTCCGCATGGGCAGTACGATGGAAGTACGCTGATCCTGGAATGAAGCTCGGGTGTTGTTCGATGAAGCGGTGCAAGCCTATCCCACCCAAGCGCGCATGGTGCGTGAGCGCGGAGGGTGTAACGCCATGTTGGGCGATACGGCGAAGGCGCGTGTGGATCTGGACAAGGCCGTGGAACTCGGCCCACGCGATGCCGTCAACTACAACAGTCGGGGGTATTACCTCCACGCGTTGAACGGGCACCATGCCCAAGCGATCGTGGACTATGACCGTGCCATCAAACAGGATCCGAACTACGGCTTTGCGTTCAGCAACCGGGGTTGGAGCAGGTACAAACTCGGCGAGGTGGACCGTGCTCGCAAGGACCTTTCGTTGGCGTTGCGAAAGGATCCAAGGAATGCGTATGCCTACCGCAGCTTGGGCATCATCGCAGTGGAGACCGGGAATCCCGAACAGGGTTGCGACCGTTTCCGAAGCGCCTTGCAGTACGGGTTCACCGCCAACTACGGAACCGAAGTGGAAGAGTTGATGAAGGTCCACTGCATCGGAACAACGCCCCCAACGGTGCCGATCCCCGTGCAAAAGGAGACCACTGCACCAACGGATAACGCACCAGGGAAAGAAACACAACGGAACAACGCCCCTTGACCGAACCGATCATGCAAAGCATGCTGCGCCCTGATGCGCTGAAAGGAAAGAACGTCGTAGTTACGGGTGGAGGTACCGGGTTGGGCCGAAGCATGACCGAGATGCTCTTGGGGCTAGGTGCCAATGTGTGCATCACCAGCCGAAAGTTGGACGTGCTCCAAAAGACCGCCGAGGAATTGGAGAAGACGACCGGCGGTAAAGTACTAGCGGTGGCCTGTGATGTACGGAAGTACGGAGAAGTGGAGCACTTGGCAGCGGCTGCACGCGACCGGTTCGGAAGTGTGGATGGCCTGATCAACAATGCGGCCGGCAACTTCATTAGCCCCACCGAGCGGCTCAGTAGTAAAGCGTTCCAGACCATCATCGACATCGTGCTCATGGGCACGATCAATTGCACCTTGGTCTTCGGAAAGGAATGGATCGCGAAGGGGGAGAAGGACAAGGCCATTCTGAACATCGTGACCACCTACGCCTGGACGGGATCCGGTTATGTGGTCCCGAGTGCGTGTGCGAAAGCAGGAGTTCTTGCCCTAACGCGGTCGCTCGCTGCTGAATGGGGTAGGCACGGCATCCGCAGCAACGCGGTTGCACCCGGGCCCTTCCCGACAAAAGGCGCGTGGAGCCGATTGCTACCTGGAGAGATGATCGAGCAATTCGACATGGCGAAGCGGGTGCCACTCGGTCGAGTTGGCGAACACCAGGAATTGGCGGATCTCGTGGCCTACCTCATCTCCCCGTTCAGCGGCTTCGTGAATGGCGAGGTGGTCACCATTGATGGCGGCGAATGGCTGAAAGGTGCGGGCCAGTTCAATATGCTGGATACGGTGGAACCCGGTATGTGGGACACCATTGAGCAGATGGTGCGCGGTGCGAAGGGATCCTAGGGGCCAACATCCAAGGGTCTAGCCTTGGAGCTTGGATCACAAGGAATAGCTGGTAAGCGGAAGAAGGATACCCGACCCGCCCAGAAAGTGAACCGTGGCAGGTGCGGATCAGCGGTCCACCACGACCACCAAATACTTGGAAATGCTCCAGAATTTCTCCGGGTTCGTGATCACCAATTTAGCCGCGCCATCCTCCAAGCGATACGAACCTTCGGGATGCGAGGTGGCCAGCTTCGCCTTCGTTCCGCCGATGGGGATCTCCAAGGTGTTGGTGATGTCGATCTCCGTGAAATGATCTGCTGGGAGTGTTGCGGTATTCAACTTGTTCACCCCGCCGATCCCGGCCACACCACCTTCTTTGGACAGCACCCCTGCCGCCTTCAATTCCTTGGCGGAACCGATGGTGTAGTACGCCGAATTCAATGCATTCCGCTGCATGTCGGCAAGCTGTGATTTGTCCCGGTACATTTCGATCAGTGTGGCCAAGGAACTGTTGGTGCTGGCTAACTGCTCCTTGAGTACGCCGATCTCCGCATCCTTTTCCGCACTGGCCTTTTCCAGATCCGTGATCATGCGTTCCAACTCGCCCAGCTTCGTACCCGATGATCGGGCCTGCTTCTTCAACTGCGCGATCGATCCCTTGTTCTCCGCGAGCAGCGCATCGATCTGTTCGATATCGGCCATGATGCGTTGCTCCATCTCCGCCTTGCTTTCCACCCCGCCACTGGGTGCCACCAGATCACCTTGTTTGGCCCGCACGGTGCGCAGGTTCTCGCTGATCCGGTTGAACGTGCCGAATAGCGCATTGATCGTGGAATCCTTTTCGGCAACGATGGCTTGGGTACGCTGTTGATCTTCCTCCAGTTGGCGGTACGGTTCGGAGACCTTGGGATCGTCCGGGGTACAAGCCTGCAAAAGGGCTAAGGTCGCAAGGGTGGTGATGGTGTATTTCATGCGGTTCCATGGATGAACGCACGTTGGGTTTGGATCCGTGTGTTTTTCCGTCGGGGACGAAGTTACCGCGCCTCGCGTGTTTCAATGAGGCTATGGGATACTCGCTTGCACTGGATCCGGACACGGCATTCTTGAAAACTCCGGCCCATTCCTTGCAAGCGACACCGGAACCCTGCGTTGGTTTGGGGCGTAGAACACGCGCAAGCCATTCACTCTCAACCGGATGTTGCCTCTCCAAAGCCAAGCGACCGGACCATACGGACCACGTTCCGTGTTGTTCATGCTCGCCTTGTTGGTCGGCCTTTTCTCCATGGCCCAGCCGGATGGTCTCGCGCGCGATTTCGAGAAACTCAGTGCCAAGGAACGTGCGCGCATTGCGAAACAGGAACAGGATGCTGCGGGCAAGGACCCAGAGTACCAAGCGGTGATGGAGGCAGCGGAAGCGTTGTTCCAGGGTGGTCAGTACGAAGCTTCCATGGAGAAATTCAAGGAAGCCCGAACGATGCGACCATACAACGTGTATCCGAAGGTCAAGATCCAGGATCTCCAAGCCTTGATCCTGAAACGCGATGCGGAAGAGGCCGCTGCTACACGACCTGAACCAACGATCAAACCCGCGCCAACGGTGGAGCCGTCAATGGAGGTAACTCCTGTACCGTTGAAGGTGGAACCCGAGATCCGCGTAGTGGCACAACCCGTTCGCGCTCGTCCGACCCCCGTGGAACCGATCGGGGCCGAACGGGGAAAGCACCACCCGAGAAAGTGCAGGTGCAGCCCAAGCCCGTAGCGCTCGAAGGTCAGAAGGATGGTGAAGAGGGCCAGCGGGTCTACAAAGAGGGGCGCTCTGTGGTCGTAGAGAGTCGAGTCACTGAAGAAGGTCGGCTGGTCATCTACCGCAAGGTCTCACACCCGTGGGGGGCGGTGGATCATTTCCGTGAAGGCGTGGCGATCTCCGACCGTGCTTATCAGCAGGCCATGTCCGATCGCTGATCAATCCACCTCCTTCACTTTCACCGGGAACTCCACCAACGCCTTATAATCCTCCCCGGCTTCCTTCATGTCCAGATCGCCACGGGTGTATTGCCATTCCATGGTGACCTGCGAACGCCCGGATCCGTGCAGATCCTCCAACCGCTTCATAAGGTCGAGCAGGTACTTGGACGAACTGGAGTTGAAATAGGAGAGTGCCACCCGGAGCATCGTTTTGGACCTTGGGTGCAAGGCGTATGCCTCGATGCGGTCCTGGATCGGCGAATAGAACCGATCCGCATTTTCCGGAATGGAACAGCCGTGGATGCTCAACAAACCCTCGGCGGAACGCAATTCCACCGCAGGGGTCCGTTCGGTCGCAGGCAGATCCAGATCGGTGTCCATGGGAGAGCTGCGAATGTAGCAAGCTTGAGCATTCCGTTCGGTCACTTGGTTATCAAAGGAGGGGATGTTATTTTCAGCCTGTCGTTGAAACACCGAACATGTCGATAAAGACCATACTCGTTCCATTCGATTTCTCCGAATGTGCCACTGATGCTTTGCGCGTGGCCGCCAAGATCGCACGTCGATCCGGTGCATTGATCGACGTGGTGCATCTGTACGAACAGATGACCGACTTCCATACCGAGAACCAAAAGCTGCGGCACGAGATCGAAGCGAAGCTGGAAGCCGTCCCCAAACTCCCCTTTCTGGAAGGCATCGAGTTGAGGAAGTTCATGCTTCGGCAAATGTCCTTGTCCGAGATGTTCAAGAACGAGCGGTTGCAGGAAGCGGATCTCATTGTGATGGGTTCTCATGGTACAAGTGGCCTGCGTGGTATCGTCGGGTCGAATACACAACGGATCGTTCGGCAGGCTCCCATGCCCGTATTGGTGGTCAAACAACACATTGAGGATTTCGACCTGAGGGACATCGTCTTTGCATCGAATTTCTCGGACCAGGATGTGGAGAAGTACAGCGATTTCCTTCCATTGTTGGATCTGTTCGACCCGAAAGTGCATTTGCTGAAGGTGAATACCCCGCGCAATTTCGAACGCAGCGAGGACGGGCACCGGGCCATCGATCGCTTCTTACAACGTCATGAGCTGAAGACCTTCACGGCCACCATTTATAACGATCTCAGCATTGAAGAAGGCATCTTGAACTTCTCCAAGGGCATTGATGCGGACCTCATCGTGATGGCCACCCACGGACGGACCGGATTCTTCCATGTGGTGAATGGCAGCCTTACCGAGGATATCGTGAACCACACGAACTTCCCGGTGTTGAGCGTGAAGTTGTAGTGTTGTACATTCCTCTTGCTCAGGTGGACCAAAGAGCGGACCGTAAGGTTATTGCACCGCGACATTACGGCCCTTCCGCAGGCTCTAGTCAACGTAAGCTCAGTGGTATTTACGTGGTGGTGTTATTCCACCACCACACTTCGACACTTCGGCAGGCTCAGTCCAACGCAGGCTCAGTGTCTGGTCCTTCTTGCTCAGTCGACAATGACCTCCAAACCTGCGCAGGGTCTTCCGCAGGAGACCCTGCGCCTGGAAGACGAAGCTAACGTGACCGAACGGCTGCTGAGCGCCGTTCCAATTTATTCCACCACCACACTTCGACACTTCGGCAGGCTCAGTCCAACGCAGGCTCAGTGTCTGGTCCTTCTTGCTCAGTCGACAATGACCTCCAAACCTGCGCAGGGTCTTCCGCAGGAGACCCTGCGCCTGGAAGACGAATGAGCCATCCGGGAACACACTGTACAGCGAGAAAACGAAGTAGCGGCTGCAACTTCCAGGAACGGGATATACATGGATTTCCTGTCCTGGGTAGAAACAAGTGCTGCAATCCAGATCGTTCGGCGAAAGGGCCGCATCGGCGATCAAGTACCCATCGGCGTTGTAGAAATTGCCGTCCACGATAAAGAACAGGAGCTTGCCCTCACGGTCATACTGACCATATTGGCATGTGTTCGCAACAGCACCACTGTAGCGGAACTGAGCCGGGATGTTCGCATTGGTCGGTGTGGGTAGGTCTTGAACCTGCACCTGGGTTACATCACCATGGGGAAAAGTGATCTGCGTTGAACCACTGGTCCAGACGGGATCATGGAATTGAGCATTGGATAGTAGTCCCCAACTCAAGGTCATGCCGCAGGCGAGTACTGTCCCGCAAGCGTTGCGACGCCAGTAACAAGGAATTTTCATCGGAAAGTGGTTTTAGTTCCCTGCGGAATTGCCGGTCCTCAAACCTTTCGGTTCCCATCGCGCATATCCAATGCGTTTTCCGCAAGTTCCATGCGTTCTTCATGCGTTCTGCGCATATTTCATGCGCAGCGCGCATGAAATATGCGCAGAACGCAAGTCGTGAGTCGGAAAGGTCAAGGATGGGAAGCCACGAAACGCGACCTTTTCTCGTTTTGTAGGGTTGAAGTATCGCCGAAGGCGCTTATTTTCACGACCAGCAGCAGCTTTCCCCATGAACACCTTCGCTAGGAAACTGAAAGCACTTCGAACGGAGCATCAGCTAACGCAGGCCCAAATGGCAGAGAAGATGTGCGTGGATGCCAGTCGGATCAGCAGGCGGGAGCAAGGCGGGCAACCAACGACCCAGTTCATAGAACGCCTGAACAAGGTCTTTGGGGTGAATGCATTCGAATGGTTGGAAGATGATGAGGATCTAGCAACGGATGCGCCAGTACCTCGGGTGGTTCATTTGAACGCCACGAGCACACATGAAGAGAACGATGAAACGAGTTGGCGGACCAAGACGGTTGAACTCCTTGCCCGGATGATGGATATGTTGGGATCGCTTACCCGGAACTCACGCGGGGGGGGGAGGGGGTAGTTAGCCATTTCCGCGCATCCATCTGAGAACAGAAGTGCGCTGCTGATCATCAGACCATTGGTTCTCAATTTTGCACAACCCGCTCGAGGCATCTTCAACATCACCTTTTCGCATTCAAGGTCTTCACATCCCCTTATCTTTACCGAAACCATTGCATCCAGCGCATGAAGTTCCTGTATCAATCGTTCGAGGCGAAGCGGAAAGAGATCATCGAGGTCGAGATCGATGTACCGACCAAGGTGAAGTTCATGACCGCCCGCGAGCTGAAGGCCTATCGCCAAGGCAAGACCCATACCTACCACGGAGGCATGTTCGAAGAGTCACCGGTGCGGTTCGTGATCCCCTTTGATTCCATTTGGACCGTCGTGGTTGAGAAAGGGTCATACGATGCACCCATCGCGGTGAAGGCGAGTTGTTCGCGCATGAGCCCGAATAGCCTTGCGGTGTCGTCCATCGCCATTGATGCACCACCCGAAGTCCGGGATCAAGCCATGCTGAATAGCATCGCTGATGCCGAACAGCATGCTGCGGAGATCAGCATGGCCTCCAAGAGCGAGGGCTGACACGGATCGCGTGCAGAACGCGTTATAGGGTCGAATACCATGGCCATACGCACAGAACAAGAACGGTTGGAACGCTTGCTCTTGGGGCAAGAGATCCTTATGTCGGACATTCACCTGCTGCTTGCAGAAGAGCAGAAGCAGGATGACTTGATCCGCGCTTTGGTGCGAAGCGCGACCGGGTCGGACCCTGTGCGCATTCGCGGATTGGATCCCGATCGGGTGTTCGATCTGGATTCCATCAAGGCATTGTGCATCCGTTACCGGCTGCGATTCCTCCCAGGTAAATTGTACAAAGGGTCGATCCCCAACCAGGCGGTGCATGCCATCCGAAGACTGGAGCGCAAAGCGGAAACGCCGCTCTCCGGCTTCCTGTTCATGGCTCCATCAACACAATTCAAGCTGTGCGATAGCGAGGTGGATCCCTTGCTCTTCGTTCCCTTGGGCGATGACCGCTTCTACCTCGTACACAAATGGGGCAACGACCTCGATCGGGCGCGTGCGATACTGAACTGGCCGTTCCGTTCAGCCATTCACCTGGCCACGATGGTGGTGTTGGTCGGTATCGTATTGGCCATGTTGGTACCCACGTCCCTGATCTCAATGGATCCGCAAGCCGGTTTCTGGGGGGCGCACCGGATCATCATGATGTTCTGGACCGTGATGGTATGCGCCAGC
Source organism: Flavobacteriales bacterium (assembly GCA_016710015.1). GTDB lineage: Bacteria > Bacteroidota > Bacteroidia > Flavobacteriales_F > PHOS-HE28 > PHOS-HE28. The sequence goes on along the minus strand of JADJLR010000002.1, from coordinate 664,222 downwards.
TTCACGGTGTTCGGTTGGTTCGCCTTCTTCGGTCAGTTCAGTACCGAAGCGTGGAACAGCCGCTATTTCAATTGATCCGGTCCGTTACTCGGAACGGAGCTTGGTTGCAGGTCCCTGTCGGGGATACGGCATAGGCAAGCACTCCGGAACCATTGCTTCAATGCTTCGCGCTCGGTGGGGACCAGCCGTTTGAAGGCCTTACGCATCTCCTTGCGGAAGGTGGGTGCATCGGCTTTGCTGATCTTATCCAACACGTCTTGGTAGTAGTTGAGCAGTTTGGCTTCCATGGGGCTCGGAGTTGAGGTAAGTAAGGTCTACGTGCAAGTCTTGGTCATGGTTGCGTGCGCTTTACTTCGAACCGCCGAAGAGCAGCTCTGCCGGATAGGTGATGCGAATGCCCACACCCACGGGAGTATCCTCTTGCGTTGCGGGTCGGAAGTCGCGGATCCCATTCAAGGCAACGATCACGTGCTTCGAGATATCCGTTCCCCCGGTGCGTTCCACCTGCACGCTGCGCACCTCACCGTACTCATTCAGCGCAAAGGCGACCGACACGGGGTAGCCGCTATCATCCGCCGCAACGCCAGCTGTTTTCAGCTTCTCCTGAATGGCCTTCAGCACTTCGCGCCCCAAGCAATCCACACGCGCCTGATCCGCAGTTCCATCACAGGCGGCCGGAGCTGGTGCCACATCAGAAAGGCCGATCACTTCCATTTTCGTTTGGGGCAGGATCTCGGTGAAGGTGATGCTAGGCGTGGTCGCAACTTGCATTTCCATCGCCTCGCTTTTTACCACTTGGGGGGCTTTATCTTCTTGGGCAAGGATGATCGTAGAAAGACCGATCGAACAGGCAAGTAGGAGGGAACGGGTCATGGTGAAGGGTGTTTGGGACGGAAAGGTACTCAACGCAAGAAGGCCGTCGACAACGGCCTTCTTGCGTTGCATGGATCGAACTCAGTTGATCTTGATCTGGCGCGTTGCAGGCTTGCTAGGCTCCACTTTGGGCAGGTGGATCCGCAGCACACCATGGGTCACCTCCGCCTTGATGCCATCGCCGTTCACGTTCTCTGGCAAGTGGAATCCGCGCTCGAATGACGTGTGGCTGAATTCTCGACGCAGGTAGCTTTCGCCTTCCTGGGCTTCTACTTTTTCCTGTTCTCCGTGGATCTTCAAGATGTTCTCCTCCATGGTGATCCGGATCTGGTCCTTGGTGAAACCGGGAACGTTCAGTTCCAGCCCGAAGCCTTCCTTCGTCTCGGTGATATTCACCTTGGGCGTGCTCAATTGAACATCATCGTGTCCCAAAGGTTGGCTGATGTCCCTGCCAAGGAAGCTGCTCATCAGATCGTTCAACGGATGGGTGAATGGGGTTTGGGTGCGGTATTTCGTAAGCATGGTTGCGTGTGTTTTGATCGCGGAACCACGCTTTCAAACCAAGTACCGATCAATAAAACGGACATAACGACCGATAATTCAACTATAATGCGGACACAACGGCAGTTATTGGGCGAGAAAGAGGAAGTAGAGGGTGCCTTTTTGCGGTTTGGGGGCAGAGGCGGATGCATTGAACCGGGCCCTCTTCGCAGAAGTCATTGCGTGTTCAAGCATGCATTCATCCGCACCTTGGCTTCGCGCAGCATCCACATCCGCCTTGGCGACTCGACCGTTCTCATCCACCTGGATACTGATGGCGACCCGGCCTTGTTGTTTGCACAGATAGCCGGGCACATCATCCTCCCGGGTGCGGCCCTTCAGATCGTGCCATACCGTGGTCGCGCCCTCCACCTTGACAGGTTCTGCGGCTTTGTTCATGTACTGTTCCTTGTCCCATTTCGACGGATCCAGCTCGGGGATCTGCACTTCTTTGCCTTGTTCCTTGCGTTCCTGCGCCAATCGATCGAATTCCTCTTGTTCCATGGCGCGCAATTCATTTTCCACACGCTCTGCAAGTCGCGCTTGCGAGAAGGAGGGAGTCGTACGGTCCGCAGTGATGTTGCTGGTGGCATTGGTCACTTGGGTAGGGACCAACTCCGGATGCTCGATCCGCTGGATCATCTCCTCGGCCTCTTCCTGCTGCACCACTTCCACGCGCATTTCACTGCGCTCACCTTCGGTAGGTGTGGTGCGGATCTGCCATAGGGAAAAGCCGAAGAGCAGCATGGAATGCAGGGTCAATGTGCCGATCACGCCCAGCTTGTGCCGCTCGAACCAATCGAGGAACCCGGTCATGGCACAGGTCGATATGTGGGAGAAGACCGCAAGGACCTATGCTGGGTCACTGCCAGCATCGGCCCAAGATACGGGTGGTGCCATGGGCTTGTGGGCTCGAATGCGCCAAGGTGTTGGCCATCGGTTGTTCCACCGGTTCCCAGCGCCGTGCAACCAGCCCAAGCCCATGTCCGCATAGGTGGCCAGTGCCGTCCCCGAAGCGTTCTGTGCTGGGAGCGTTGCACCTTTCAAGTAGGCGATCGCTTGCTCGCGGTCCAAGGGCATGGTAGTGCATCGGTCCTTATCCAACGCTGTGCTCAAAGCGAGGGCTGGGTGCGGGCGCCATCGGCCGGCCTTTCGTTCCACCAATGGTATGCCTGGGGCGAACACCTGAAGTGCACGTTCCAACGTGTCAATGGTCCGCGCATGGCCGGGTCGGATCGCGTAGCGGATCTCTCCCCGTTCGAGCGTGTGCCAGGTTTCAGGGGTCAACAAATAACGCTGCTCATCCGCCAGATCCTGTTGTGGCTCCGCAATACGCAACTCGGAAGGTTCAACGTAGGCTCCCGGTTTGCGTAGGACCGCGCAGAACAGACCTTCCCCACGCAACCGATGCGGATAGCACCGTGCGCCCAGAATACCAAGGTGCTCACCTTGGACGATGCCCCAAGCGGGGTCCAACTGTAACGGATAGGCTTGTGCGCCCTGCTTGGTCAACCGGTCCAATTGCTGTTCGTTCTCTTGCAACTCCCAAGTACAGGTGCTGTAGATCAGCCATCCACCCGGTCTCAATGCGGACCAAGCGTGATCCAGGATACTGCTTTGCGTACGGGCGCATGCATCCACCAACTCGGGCGACCATTGTTCCCTTGCATAAGCATCCTTGCGGAACATCCCTTCACCGGAGCACGGTGCATCCACGAGGATCAGGTCGAAGCATTCGGGGGTGTTCCGGAGGGCCACTGGAGCGCTCCCGGAAATGACGGTGTTCGGCGCACCCCATTTCCAACAATTCTCCATGAGGGTCGGTTGGCGCTTTCGATCGATCTCATTGGCCACCACCAGTGCTTCCGGATGCAACAGGCTCCGAAGGTGGGTGGTTTTGCCACCGGGCGCAGCACAAAGGTCCAACGCAACGATGGGAGCGTCTTGAAGTCCGGTGGCCTTCACTGCTTGCTCCAGCAGCATGCTCGACGCTTCCTGTACGTAGTAGGCCCCGGCGTGGAAAAGTGGGTCGAAGGTGAAGGAGGGCCGATCGGCGAGGTATCGTCCGGAAGCACACCACGGTACTACGGGCCGGTCCGGGCCTTTCCACTTGGCCGGGTTGATGCGGACAGTGACTGGAGGCTCAGCATGCAGAGCGTCTTCGAGACCTGTGACCTCATCGCCCAACTGCTGCTCCAGTCGCTCTACGAGTGTGCGCAAGGGTTGGCTTCTCGATCGGCTCGGTGCCGGACGACCCATGATCGATCAGTGGACCAAGGTGCCTTGCCGAAGCACGGTTTGGGCGCGATCCGGGCCAAGGGAAACGAGGGTGATGGGTACACCGACATAACGCTCGATCAGCGCGATGTATCGTTCCAGACCATCTGGTAAGGCTTCGTTCGTGTGCAACTCGCCCCATCCGTCCACCTTTTCCAGGATCGGTTCGATGCGCCCCGTGATGTCGTACGGCATCCGGTCGGTAGCTGTGCCATTCACGGTGTAACCGGTGCAAACCTTGATGCGCTCCATACCGCTGAGCACATCGGATTTCATCATGGCCAATTCGGTGATCCCGTTGATCATCACCGCGTAATGCAGGGCGGGCAGATCCAACCAGCCACAGCGCCGAGGGCGACCGGTGGTGCTTCCGAATTCTTGGCCCACTTTCCGGATCTGTTCGCCGTCGGCATCTTCCAATTCGGTGGGGAAGGGGCCACTGCCTACTCGGGTGCAATAGGCTTTGAAGATGCCTACCACTTTCTCGATCCGGTTGGGGGCAACGCCAAGGCCTGTGCATGCTCCAGCAGAGATCGTGTTACTGCTTGTAACAAAGGGATAGGTCCCAAAATCGATGTCCAACAAAGTGCCTTGCGCACCTTCGGCCAACACGCGTTTGCCGCTGCGCAGGGCTTGGTCCAAATAATGTTCGGAATCCACGAGCTTCATGCTGCGCAAGGTCTGCACAGCGGCCAGCCATTCTTCTTCCGCCTCCTTTGGTGCACCGGGGCGATCATACATGGCCAGCAGACGCTCATGTTTGTTTACCAAGCTGCGGAAACGGCCCTTGAAGTCGGGCAGTTCCAGATCGCCGACCCGCAAACCGTTTCGGCCGGTCTTATCCATGTACGTGGGACCGATACCCTTCAAGGTACTGCTGATCTTGGAGGAGCCTTTCTCGGCTTCACTCGCGGCATCGAGTGCGCGGTGGGTCGGCAGGATCAGGTGCGCCCGCCGCGATACCAGCAGGCTTTCGCGCACATCCACGCCGATGGCCATCAAAGCGTTCACTTCCTTCAAGAAGATGATCGGGTCGATCACCACGCCGTTCCCCACCAAATTCACCGTACCTGTACGGAACACGCCGCTGGGGATGGTGTGCAGCACATGCTTTTGCCCTTCGAAGAGCAGGGTGTGTCCGGCATTCGGCCCACCCTGGAATCGTGCGATCACCTCGTAATCCGGCGCGATCACATCCACCACTTTACCCTTTCCTTCGTCGCCCCATTGCGCACCGAGGAGGACATCCATCCTAGCGGCCATGGATCAAGCGTTGAGCTTGGCTACAGCCTCATCGACCGTACCGGCAATGGTAAAGACCGTATCCAGTTTGGTGACCACGAAGAGTTGACGGACGCTGTGTGAGACGGCCGCGATCAAGGTCTCCCCCCCTGCGTTGCGCGTACGTGTCAGCACGTTGATCAGGATGTTGAGACCTGTACTATTCATGTATTGCAGATCGCCGAGGTCCAGAATGATCGTATGATTTCCACTGGATAGTTCGTCATCCAGTGCCTTCATCAGATGGTCCGCCTGCTGTTGGTCCATGAGTCGGCCTTTGAGATGGAAGATCTTGCAGTTCTTTTCCTCGGAAACCGAGAGGTCGAACATGGGGCGATCGGTCACTGTCATGATCGTTTTCTTTTGGCTTGGCAGGAACTACACGTTCCGTGGATCTGTAAGGTGTGGTACCGCACTTCGAAGCCCATCACCTCCGAAGCGGTATTGCGGATCGTTTGGATCCGGGGGTCGCAGAACTCTTGGACAGCGCCACACTCTGTGCAGATCAAGTGGTCGTGTTGGCGGTAGGCGTGTGATTTCTCGAATTGGGCTTGGGAGCCGTTGAAGCGATGCCGCCGCACGAGGTCGCAATCCAGCAGGAGTCCCATGGTATTGTACAAAGTGGCCCTGCTCACGCGGTACTTCTTCTGTTTCATGCGGCCATAGAGCCGCTCGATGTCGAAATGCCCCTCGTGAGCATAGACCTCGGTGAGGATGGAGAAGCGTTCCGGCGTCTTGCGGTGCCCGTTGGATTCGAGGTACTCGCTGAAGATGCGCTGGACATTGGCTTGTTGTTCGGCCACCACCATGTGGCCAAAGGTAATGGACAGCGACAAGTGGTGGACCCAAGTGTACCGAGGCGCTCAAACACCGATCAACAGGACAGTACGAATGGGTTCGTGGGGTCATGCACGAACGCGGACCACCGTTGAGTTCCATTGCATCGTGACCTATCTATCGACCCGTTCAACACTGCGCACTCCGCGCACCCGTTTCAGCTTGTCCATGAGCGAATTGAGGTGGTCGGTATCATGGACATAGGCCATCACTTTTCCGGCGAAGATCCCGTCGTTGCTTTCGAAACTGATGGCCCGCATGTTCACGTTGTGTTCATGGCTGATGATGGTGGTGATCTTGTTCACCAAGCCCACATCGTCGATGCCGCTGAACCGGATACCTGCAAGGAACTCTACGGTATCCTTCCCCTTCCAGCGCGCTTTCACGATGCGGTAGGCGAAGTTGCTCATCAGCTGCACGGCATTGGGGCAGTTCACTCGGTGGATCTTGATGCCTTCTTCCGGGCTGATGAAACCAAAGACATCGTCCCCGGCGATCGGATTGCAGCATGGGGAGAGTTCATAATCGATCTTCTGTAGGTCATCACCCAGCATGAGGGCGGTATTCTTGTCACCGCGGATGTTGGCCACTACTTCTTCCAAGGTCTGTTCCTCCTCGGGCACCTTGGTCTTTGGCAACACCAACCGACCGTTCTTCACCTGCATGCCCGGCAGGCCCTCCAACACGTGTTTGCCGCGGGCTACCTGGTAGTACAGGTCCATGGAGGTCGCGCTTCGGAAATACTCCATCAGTGTGGTCACGTTCCCGGTATCCACTTTCGCCCCCCAAGTGCGCAATTGCCGCTGCACGGCTTCACGACCCACCACGGCCAGTTTCCGCTTTTGGTCGCGGAGCGCTTGTTTGATCTTGTGCTTGGCTTTGGCCGTCACCACGAAGGTGAGCCATTCGGGCTTGGGCTGTTGTTTCTTGCTGGTGATGATCTCGATCTGATCACCGTTGCGCAAGGGTTGGCTCAGAGGGACCAGCTTGTGGTTCACCTTGGCACCGATGCATTGTTTGCCGATCTGGGAGTGGATCTCGAAGGCGAAGTCCAGCGCTGTGGCACCGGCGGGCAGGTTGCGCATTTCACCGTTCGGGGTGAAAGCCACGATCTCGTCGCTGAACAGGTTCAACTTGAAGTCGCGGACGAAATCCAATGCATTGCTGCCCGGATCCTCCAACACCTCGCGGATCCGGTTCAACCAATTGTCCAGCGAATTCGTGGATTCCTCATTCGTCTTGTAGCGGTAGTGCGCGGCCAGGCCCATTTCAGCGATCTCGTCCATGCGTCTGCTACGGATCTGCACTTCCACCCAACGTCCACCGGGACTCATCACTGTGGTGTGGAGGCTCTCGTACCCGTTCGCTTTGGGCAGGCTGATCCAATCGCGCAGCCGGTCCGGATTGGGTTGATAGTAATCGGTCACGATGCTATAGACCTTCCAACAATCCGCCTTTTCCAATTCCGGGAGTGTATCCACGATGATGCGGATGGCGAACACGTCATAGACCTCATCGAAGGTCACGTTCTTCTTCCGCATCTTGTTGTAGATGCTGTGTACGCTCTTCGGTCGCCCCTTGATCTCGTACCGGAAACCTTCCTTGTCCATGGCCTCCCGAATGGGCAGGTTGAAACGGCTGATGAAGCGCTTGCGCACGGCCTCCCCTTTCTTCAAGCGGTGGCTGATGTCCGCATAGATGGAAGGTTCCTTGAAGCGCAGCGCGTGGTCTTCCAATTCGCTCTTGATGTTGTACAGACCCAGACGATGTGCCAGGGGCGCGTACAGGAAGAGCGTTTCGCTGGCGATCTTCAACTGCTTATCGTGCGCCATGCTGTCCAGTGTGCGCATGTTGTGCAAGCGATCCGCCAGTTTGATCAGGATCACGCGGACATCCTGCGCCAAGGTCAGCAGCACCTTGCGGAAGTTCTCCGCTTGCACGCTATCCGTTTGGAATTGCATGCCACTGATCTTCGTCAACCCATCAATGATGGTGGCGACGGTTGGCCCGAAAAGGTCCTTGATATCGTCCAAGGTGAGATCGGTGTCCTCTACGGTATCGTGCAGCAGCGCAGCCACCACGCCCGTGGTACCCAGGCCGATCTCTTCGGCACAGATGCGCGCCACGGCGATCGGATGATAGATGTATGGCTCACCACTTTTGCGCCGTTGGTCCTTGTGCGCTTCAACGGCGATGTTGAACGCCTTGCGGATCAGTCGACTGTCCTCCGGCGTGCGACTGCCCTTGATGGACCGCAGCAATCCCCTGTAGCGCAAGAGGATCTCAGCCTTTTCCTTTTCCAGATCATACACCACTTTGGGTGCGGGGACTTTGCCATGCGGGGCCTGCGTGGTGCTCATTCCGCCGAAAGTTACAGCGTCCAGAAGCTTGGTCTACACGAATGGAACGACCGGCAATACCTTGGTGCTCAACGTTCCGAAACCGATGCGTAAGCCATCCTTCTGTGCATGTCCACGCAGGATCAGCGTGTCGCCATCTGCAATGAACTTGCGTTCTTCGCCGTTCGCAAGCGTCAAAGGTTTCGTTCCACGCCAGGTCAACTCCAACATGGATCCGAAGCTGTCCGGAGTGGATCCACTGATCGTTCCGCTGGCCATCAGGTCGCCGCGACGGATGTTGCAACCATTCACCGTATGGTGCGCCAGTTGCTGGGCCATGCTCCAATACAGGTGTTTGAAGTTGGTGCGGCAAATGGTGGTGGCTTCACCGCCTTCGGGTGCTAGTGCGGCTTCCAAGGCGATATCGAAGGCACCGTCATCGGCCTTGAGGTAGGGAAGAACGGCCGGATCCTGAACTGGACCAGGAATGCGGAACGGCTCCAAGGCGTCCAAGGTCACCACCCATGCGGACATGGAAGAGGCGAAGTTCTTGGCTAGGAAAGGACCGAGCGGAACGTATTCCCAACTCTGGATATCGCGCGCACTCCAATCGTTGAAAAGCACCAATCCGAAGATGTGTTCATCTGCTTCTGCGGTGCTGATGCGCTGCCCCAGTGGTTTGCCATCGAAGGTGAAGAATCCCATCTCCAACTCTAGATCCAGTTGCTTCGTGGGTCCGAAGATCGGCGGTGCCTGTGGGTCCGGGCGCGTTTGTCCCATGGGCCGATGGATCGGTGTGCCACTGGCGATCAAGCTGCTGGCCCGACCGTGGTAGCCTACCGGCAGATGCAGCCAGTTGGGAAAGAGCGCATTCGCTGGGTCGCGGAACAAGGAGCCCACGTTGGTGGCATGTTCGCGGCTGCTGTAGAAATCGGTGTAGTCGCCCACTTCAACGGGCAGGTGCATGGTCACTTGGTCCAAGGGTAGCAGGGCATCTTCGCGGGTGGCGTTGTCATCGCGCACGGTGGCATTGCCCTCTTGCAAAAGTTCGCTCAAACGTTGGCGCAGCGCACGTATACCTTGCTTTCCGCCGGCCATCAAGGCGTTCAGGTTCGGTGCCAGAAAGGCTTCGCGCGAATGTCCCAAGCCATCCAGCAGGCCCATGTCGGCAAGGATGCTCAGGTCGATCACCGTATCGCCGATACGCGTAGCCGGGACTGGTGCTTCGCCGTTCCATGAAGCGATGCCGAACGGAATGTTCTGGATGGGGAAGTCGCTGTCCTTGGCAACCGGGATCCAAGATCGAAGGGTGGGGGAGTTGGCGGGAATGGTCATGTCTGGGGAGCGTTCGGTAGAAGGGCGCAAAGGTCGCCATCTCGAAAGGAAGGTGCTTGATCCGCGACCAGATGGGACGGCTTCGCCATCTTCACACCCCATGCCGATAAGCCGGAACCGCCTCATCGTGGTCGCGTTGGTAGCTACGCACGCGTTGCTGTTGTTGGCATATACGTTGCCGCAAAGTTGGGTGCCTACGCGATTGCAAGGTGTGGCGCAGCGCTATGTGCGACCGCTGTTCCACCAACAATGGAACTTGTTCGCTCCTGATCCGCCCCTGTGTGCATGCAGCATTGAAGTGGGCTTGTCGGATGGCATCTGGCAGCCGATCATTTCGCCGCAGGAGCACTACCTCGTGCGGCGCATGGCACGTCCGTTGGCGGATCACATCCACGACAGGAACCAGCACGGGGATACTGTGGTGATGCCGGTGCTGGCCCAAGCGCTACGAAGGCTGACCCGGGATCTGGAACATCCCTCCACCGTCCGCTTTCGTTCAGTATCTCGCTGCGTAGTGGATCCCGCCCATCCGGAGGGGCGTTCCTTGGAGATCATCGAATTGGTGCTGCCATGACCAGAGAGACACATGCGCTCAGCATCCGTTGGTTCTTGCGCAGCATCCATGCATGGCTCGTCTTTTATTTGGTCAGTGCATTGCCTGTCTGGCGGGAATTGTGGGTCGATCCGCTGTCGCCGTTCTTGTCCGGACCACCAGGACCATTCATGTATATCACCCATGCCTTTGGGACCTGGCTGCCGAGCGATCTCGCTGTGCCTGTGGCAGCACTTCTTCTCGTGTTGGCGCTGTATGGCTGCTTTCGTCCATTGAAGTGGTGGGCGGCCACATTGGTGTGGTCCCTCTACGTGAGTTTGATGAACCAAGCATGGCTCTCTGCAAGTGGCGGGCACCAGCTTATGGCGAATGTGTTGTTCTGGGCTATCTTCTTAGTGCGGACGCTACCATCCGATGCTGTGCGACAAGAACGAAAGTCCATACTCCGCACCACTGCCTTCTGGATCATTCGCCTGCAACTGATCCTGGCGTACGGTGTCACGGCCATCCATAAATTGAGCGGCTACCAGTGGACGCACGGGTTTTCCGTGGGTATCGTGGCCACTGATCCGGATTATGGCCCAGCATTCTTGGCGGGTTGCCCGGTCGTTACTGCTATACTCACCTACGCCATCCTCGTCTTCCAGATCACATTTCCGATCGCGGTCTGGTTCGCACCGACACGCCGCATTTGGATGTGGCTGGGCGTTGCATTCCACCTTGCCACGATCAGCTTCGGCATTCCGGATATGGCCTTGGCTTTCTTGGTCGTGTACCCGATCCGGTTCGAGGAGCGTTGGCTTCATCGTTGGTTCCCTTTAGCGAGTGGTACGCAGCCGTCCAATGCAACTGGTCCGGTGGAGTACCGTTACTTCGCGCTTATGCGGAACGCGGATCAATGGAAGCCGACGAAGTTCGTGCGTACGAAGGGACGCTTGCGTGGCTCGCGCGATCCGCAGGCACTGGGCATTGCCTCCCGTGTGACTGCGGATCTGACCGCATCGTTCTACGAGGCTGTGCTCGGGAAGTACGCACGAGGCCGTCTCGTGGATCTGGGATGTGGCCATGTGCCACTATTCGAGGCATACAAGGACCTGGTAACGCGAGTGACGTGCTTGGATTGGGCCCATACAGCGCATCAGAGTCCGCATTTGGATGTGGAACAGGACCTTGGAACTCCGTTGCAGTTGGAAGATGCGTCGTGTGACACGATCATCCTTTCGGACGTATTGGAACACCTTCGTTTCCCCGAACGGTTGATGCAGGAGATGCATCGGATACTGGCCAGCAGTGGCCACGTGATCTTGAATGTCCCTTTCCACAAGGGGCTGCACGAAGAACCCTTCGATTTCCATCGATTCACACGTCACGCGCTGGATGCCATGGCGAAGGAGGCCGGCTTCACCGTGGTGGAACTCCGCGAACTTGGAGGAGCGCCGGAGGTGCTCGGCGATGTCCTATCACGCACTGTACGAGATCTACCGCACGGCGGAAAGGACCTAGCGAAGATGGTCCAGGGCCTCACTGGTTGGTTCGTTGGGACCCGGTCAGGGCGGCGTTTGTCCGAACGCACGGCGAAGGAACATCCGTTGGGCTACGGGATGGTGCTCTGCAAACCCTAAAGCCGTTGCTCAGTGAGGTAGGGGAGTTGGGACACTGCGCTCGGATAACGGCTTCAGGCGCATCATGCCGTTCACTTGGAATCGGATCCGATCCAACTCTGAAGGCGAATCGCGATTCATCAAAGCAGCATCGATCAATTGCACGATCTGCGCACACTCCGCTTCTTTCAAGCCGCGCGTGGTCACTGCTGGTGTACCAACCCGGATGCCACTGGTCACGAAAGGACTTTGGGTATCGAAGGGCACCATGTTCTTGTTCACGGTGATGTCCACCTTGCCCAGCGCCAATTCGGCATCCTTGCCGGTGATGTCCTTGGAACGCAGATCGATCAGCATACAGTGGTTGTCCGTGCCATCGCTGATCACTTGGTAACCTTGCTCCACGAAGCCCTTGGCCATCACCTTGGCATTCGCGATCACTTGTTCGCAATAGCTCGTGTAGGAGGGTTCCAGTGCCTCACCGAAGGCGATCGCCTTGGCCGCGATCACATGTTCCAACGGACCACCTTGTGTGCCGGGGAATACACCGCTATCCAAGACCGCACTCATCATGCGCGACTCCCCCTTGGGTGTTTTCAAGCCCCATGGATTGGCGAAGTCCTGGCCCATCATGATCAATCCACCACGCGGACCCCGTAAAGTCTTGTGGGTGGTGGTGGTCACCACATGGCAATGGGGCAACGGGTCGTTCAGCAGTTTGGCCGCGATCAAGCCGGCCGGGTGGCTGATGTCCGCAAGTAACAAGGCTCCGACCTCGTCGGCGATCTTTCGGAAGGCGACATAATCCCAATCGCGGCTGTACGCACTTGCGCCGCAAATGATGAGTTTCGGCTTTTCCTGAAGGGCCATCTTCCGCACCATCTCCATTTCCACACGACCGGTCTCCCGATGCACGCCATAGAACGTAGCGCGGTAGAGTTTCCCGCTGAAATTGACCGGGCTGCCGTGGGTGAGGTGACCGCCATGGCTCAGGTCGAAGCCCAAGATGGTATCGCCGGGTTTCAAGCAGGCCAGCATCACGGCGGCATTGGCTTGAGCACCGCTATGGGGTTGCACGTTGGCCCAAGCGGCACCGAACAAGGTCTTCACCCGATCGATCGCGAGGTTCTCCACCTGATCCACGAATTCACAGCCGCCGTAATAGCGCTTACCCGGTAGACCTTCCGCGTACTTGTTCGTCAGCACGGAACCCATGGCCTCTAGAACCTGATCGCTCACGTAATTCTCGCTGGCGATCAATTCCAAACCCTTGGTCTGGCGCCATTTCTCTTGGGTGATGAGGTCGAAGATGGGGGTGTCTCGTTGCATGTGATCGGTTGGATGCGGTGTGGCCAAAGCTAACCCGCGCGACCGGCATGCGGCGCAGCACCGAGCCAAGTCGCCGCCCAAAGGAAGAAAAGCATCACCGGGTATTGCAACACATGCAACAACTTCACGGCCACGTCGCCCAGTCCGGGGATGTTCCTTCCCAGCATGTTCAACACGAAGGCGAACGCAGCGATCCCGAGAAATGCCAAGATCAAGAGCTTCCGATAACGGTGGTCGCCGAAGAGGATGCGGGACAAGCCCAGAGCAAGCAACAGGTTGGCGCCGATGAAGAAGGCGGAGAAGATCCACTTCAAGGATCGTAATCCACCCAAGGACCAACCGTCGATGGCTGCTCGGAACGCACTGTGGGCGTATGAAACGGTACGGTGGTTGGCGAGGTGGTCGATGGCGTAATTCAGGTTCAGGAAGAGGAATTCCCGCAAGGCTCCGAGCACGATCGCGATCACTACGATCCCTCCGATCAGTACTTTTCGGCTCATGCCCGAACCGGGGTCTTGGGGGCGAACTTCCGGACCCAAATGGCCCAGAGTAGGAAGACCCATCCGTACACCACCACATAGAAGGTGTAGTCGTGGTTGAAGTTGAGCAGCTCGTAATCGTACTTCACAATGATGCACAGGGCGGCCACGCGCAGCGCATTGATCAAGTGGATGGTAAGGAGTCCCAATGCACCGAACCAGAGTTTGTGCCGCCACGGTCCGGGGTAGGCGATCAAGAAGATCAAGTAAACGGCGAACAGACCTACACCGTTGCAGGGGTCACCGATCCAGAGCAGATGCCCACCTTGAACGCCTATGGTGCGGATGTTCTCCACATTGGCGGGTTCCGGGATCAACTCGTACCCCAAGCCAGTGAGGATCACGGATGCCCAACTAATGAGCGAGTCGATCGTGGCGCGGTCCAGCACACCCATCGGATGCAGGACGAACTCGTACAGCGCGTACCATCCCACGTAAAGGACAACAGCAAGGAGCAGGAAGCGAACAACAGGGTCACCTTTCACCACCGTAGCGGTGAGGGGCATCGGCATCAAGCAGAGCGCTTACGGGAGCGGCGAAGGTCCAGCGCCTTTTTCCCACCAAGAATGGTTCCTGCGGCGATCAGCAAACTCAATCCACCATCAATGGGGATACAGGGTGGCGGCCAACAGGGCGGAGGCCCACCAATGCCAGTTGCCATCACCGCATTGGCGAATGGAAGTGTCACCAAGATCAGTGAAAAGACAATACGTAACACGTTCTTCATGGTCCGGAAGCAGGAAATGCGATCAAAGGTAGGCAAAGCTATCACTTTGGGATCGATCCGTCCAATAGGTTGCCAACATTGGTCGCCTAAGTCGATGGTTAGGCGAAAGGCTCCACGCGACTATATTTGCAGCCCTTCAGCCACGGCTGGATCATCCGGTCCCCAATTCCTAATGGAACGGGTACCACCAGGAACGAGCATGGCATCGATCAAGACCCAGGACCGCGGTAGCATCGTTGATGCCAAGGACCTGCGGTACTTCGTGCGTATCGCATCGAAGAACTGGTACTTCGTGGTGGTCGCCTTGGTACTTTCCGCTGTGCTGTCCTATCTATACAGCTACAAATTACCGGACATCTACGGTGCCAGTACACAGATCCTGTTGAAGGATCAGGACAGCTACGACTACCAGAACCAGATGTTCCGTGGGTTGGGCTATGTGCAGTCCTACAGTGACATCGTCAACCAAAAGCGGGTGCTGACATCGTATGACCTGGTGGATCGCACCTTGGACAAGCTCGATTTCGACATCTCCTACTATATCGTTGGTCGTTTCAAGACATCCGAGGTATACGGCACACTGCCTTTCGTGGTCCATATGGACGTGCTGGACGATCGCTTGAACGAGCGGCCGTTCGATATGCGGATCATCGACTTGAACACTTTCGAGTTGAACTATGACCAAGGCGGAAAGCTCACCACACGTGTATTTCCTTTCGATCAGGAAGTGCGAGACCCGGACAATTCCTTTATTCTGAATGTGGAGCGTTCGCCCTACTTCAACGAACAGACCCTTCCACGATTGGTGGAAACGGATTACCAATTCGTGCGGCACAACCGGAACACCTTGGTCAACAAGTACAAGAGCACCATTGGTGTAAAGAATCAAGAATTCACCACCATTCTGGACATCACCGTGGAGGACGAGGTGGGTGTGCGGGCGAAGATGTTCCTGGATACACTTTCACGGGAGTACATGCGGTACACCTTGCAAAGTGAGTTCGACATCAACGAGAATACACTCAATTACATCGACAAGCAGTTGGCTGAGGTGACGGTCATTCTGGAGCAGCACGAGGACGAACTCCAGAACTACAAGGAGAGCAAGAATATCCTGGATCTGGGACGTGAGGAGACGCTGTACTTCACGGAACTCATCAGCTACGACCACCAGAAGCGGAATCAGGAGATCCAGTTGAAGTCCATGGAATCACTCGAGGACTACGTGCTGAACTCTGAGGATGAGAAATTGCTTCCGCCGGCCCTGTACATCACGGACGATGACTTCCTGAAGCAGACACTGGGTTCGTTGTACAGCATGCAAATGGCACGGACATCGGGCCTTTTCACTGGGACCGAGGCCAATATATCCATTCAGGAGTTGGACTCGACCATCCAACTCCGCAGGGCTATTCTACTCACGTACATCAAGAATGCGAAGCATGCCATCGAGCAGAAGATGGGCGATCTGGGTGAACAAGCCAGTGACTATGAGGGCATGATCCGCAACTTGCCCAAGAGTCAGCGGGATGTTTTGAACATCGAACGGCGCCTTATGGTGAACGAGAAGATGTATCTCTTCCTCTTGGAGAAAAGGGCCAGCACGGTGATCGCCCGGGCGGGGATCGTTCCCAAGACGAAGGTGATCGAAAGTGCGCGCACGTTGGGCGTGGTTCGGCCGGACAAGCTCAAGATCTTCTACACCTTCATGCTCGGTGGTCTGGTGATCTCCATGGCCGTGGTATTCGTCCGTGTGATGTTCTATGATCGCATAGAGAACGCGGACCAGTTGAAGGAGTTGACCACATTGCCCGTCTTCGGGGAGATCATTGCCAGTGAGAAGGCAGAGGACAACTACGTGGTGGTGGACAGTGACCCGAAGGCAGCCATCACGGAATCATTCCGTACCGTTCGCACCAATTTGGAATACGTGCCAGCACCCGAGGGACGTGGCAAAGTGGTACTGGTTACCAGCTACCGACCGAACGAGGGGAAAACCTTCTGCTCGGTGAACTTGAGCGCCATCCTGGCCAAGGCCGGTAAGAAGGTGTTGCTCCTGGAACTCGACCTGCACAAGCCCAAGGTGGCTGCGAGTCTCGGCATGACCAGTCAGGTCGGCCTCAGCACGGTCCTGATCGGCAAGATGAACTGGCGCGAAGTGGTGCAACATACGCAGTTCGAACATTTCGATGTGATGCTTTCCGGCCCGACACCGCCGAACGCGTCTGAATTGATCCTGAGCAAGCACCTTCCTGTTCTGTTCATGGAGGCGGCAGCGGAGTACGACTATGTGCTCATCGACACGCCGCCAGTGGGCCTCATCACGGATGCCTTGTTGATGATGCGCCATGCCGATGCCACACTGTTCGTGCTCAACACCCGCTTCGCCAGCAAGGACCACGTGAACAACTCCTTGGAGGTGTTGCACGGGAATGCGGCGACGAACACGGGGTTCATCCTCAACGGGGTGCGCATCAAGAAGAGCAAGTACTACTACAGCACGAACTACGGCTACGGTTACCGGTATGCGTATGGCTATGGTACCGGATATGGCTACGGCTACGGCTATGGCCTGTTCCCGTCAAGGCCGAGGACCAAGGACGCGGTCGAGACCGGAGCCGCCAGTTAGGACGTCCCCTCCCTTTGGGTTTTTTTTTTCCCGGGGGGCCCCCAAAAAAACAACCAAAAAAAAGGGCCCCCCGCCCCCGCGGGGCCCCGGGGGGCCCCCCCCTCCCCCTTTCTCTCCCCCTGTGTTTTTTTGTGAGCTTAAAAGGCATGGTATTTTAGCCCGATAGACCTGAGCCGCCAGTGATGGACACACAACACCGATCGGAATGGGACGTGGTGGTGGAACCATCACACGGATGGTGGCGGATCGATCTGCGAGAGCTTTGGCATTACCGGGACCTGTTGGTCCTGATGGTGAAACGCGATCTGCTCGCGGTGTACAAGCAGACCATCCTCGGGCCGCTCTGGCAGGTGGTGCAACCGCTGCTCACATCGGTGGTATTGGCCGTGATCTTCGGGATGCTGGCGCGTATGGCACCAGCGGAGCATCCACCGGTGCTGTTCTATCTCGCGGCGGTGGTACCGTGGACCTTCTTCGCCAATGTGGTGCAGCGCACCTCCCAGACCTTGGTGTGGAACGCCGCACTGATGACCAAGGTCTACTTCCCGCGGTTGATCGCGCCGTTGGCCACCACCTTGTCCACCATGGTCAGCTTCTTGGTGCAATTCGCCACCTTCTTCGTGATCGCGTTGGGCTATTACTTCTTGGGTGACGCGAAGTGGGGCGTTGGTCCCGATATACTTCTGCTTCCATTGCTCATCGTTATCATGACGGTGCTCGCCTTCGGGGTGGGCGTGCTCGTGGCGGCGCTCACCACCCGGTTCCGCGACCTCGGCTTCCTGCTGGGCTTCGGCATCCAATTGCTCATGTATGGCAGCCCCGTCATCTTCCCGCTCAGCCTCGTACCGCAGGGGTCCACCTTGCGCACCGTGATCCTCATCAACCCCATGGCCGGCATCATCGAAGGGTTCCGCGCAGCCTTGCTCGGCACACCCCTGGACCTAGGCTTGTTGCCCTATTCCACCATGGCCGCTGTGGTGATGCTGCTGGTAGGGACCATGGTCTTCCAGCGCGTTCAACGCCTCATTTGCGGACGTGATCTGATGCGCGCAACGGTGATACAAGCGCAAGGGTTGAGCAAGCGGTATCGCTTGGGTGTAACGGGCCGCCAGACGGTGGCCTCTGAATTCAACGCGTTCGTGGCCAGGACCCGAGGCAAGGCCGACCCGCGCAATGCCGGTGCGGAGGGAGGAGACCAGCGCAAGGGCGACCAGTTCTGGGCACTTCGGAATGTGTCGTTCGATGTGGCGCAGGGCGAAGTACTGGGCTTGATCGGTAGGAACGGTGCAGGCAAGAGCACGGTCCTGAAGCTGCTCTCGCGCATCACCCTGCCTACCTCGGGTAGCATTCACATGAAGGGCCGCGTATCCAGTTTGTTGGAAGTAGGCACCGGCTTCCATCCGGAACTCACCGGCATGGAGAACATCTACCTCAACGGGGCCATCATGGGCATGCGCCGTGCGGAGATCGATGCCAAGTTGGACGAGATCATCGCCTTCAGCGGCATCGAACACCACATCGATACGCCCATCAAACGCTACAGCAGCGGCATGAAAGTGCGACTGGGTTTCGCCGTCGCCGCGCACTTGGAGCCGGACATCCTCGTGGTGGATGAAGTGCTGGCCGTTGGCGATGCCGAATTCCAGAAACGTTGCCTTGGGCAGATGCGGTCGGTCGCCGATTCCGGACGCACCATCATCTTCGTTAGCCACAACATGTTCTCCGTGCAAAGCCTATGTACCCGTGCCATCTGGCTGGACAAAGGCACAGTGCGTACCGATGGTGAAGTGGTGAGCGTGGTGCGCGACTACTTGGCCGAATGCGCTGCGCAGACCGACCACCAACAGTGGACCGAAGCCGATGCTCCCGGAACCGACGAGGTGCGACTGATGGCCCTGCGTGCCACCAGTGCCGACGCCGAGGGCAGCTTCACCACCGAGGCCGCCATCACCATCGAACTCGACCTGCGGAACCTCACCATCACGGACACCGACCTCAACATCCAGCTGCACGTGCATACGGATACGGATGCATTGGCCTTCGTTTCGGACATGACCGAGCGCATCGGCACGGCGCTTTGGCCACTGGGTGCGAACACCGTGCGCTGCACCATTCCCGCGCAGTTGCTCAACGATGGCGAATACCGGATCACGGTGCTCTTTCAGCGCAAAGGCAATCGCCATTTCCTGGTGCAGGATGCCCTCAGCATCGTGGTGCAGGAAGGTCCCCGACAGGGTGCGTGGTTCCAGAAATGGCAAGGCACCCTGCGCCCTGCCCTACATTGGGTGCGATGACGCTACGCAGCCTTTTTCGCGACCTCATACCACCGATCATCATGCGGTGGTCACGCACTGCGCCGAAGCCACGAAAGAGCGTTCCCAACGTCGGTGAACACACCGTGCAGAGCGGTCCGTTGCGCGGGCTGAAGTTGTGGGTGAACGATGCGCAGCCGGCATTTCGCGAAATGATCGCGGGCAGCTACGATGACCACATCTGGAAGGCGATGCCTGAAACGCTCGCAGCGGGCGTGGTCCTAGACATCGGCGGGCACATCGGCTACCACACCTTGGGCATGGCGGCTAAATACCCCACCACCAAGGTGGTGACCTTCGAACCCAACCCCGCCAACTTGGGGCGCTTGCGCAAGCACGTGGAGATGAATCGGATGGACGGCCGCATCGAGCTGCAGCCCGTGGCCTTGTCCGACAGCAACGGCTTCACGGTCTTCAACCTCTCCACCAACATCGACGACCAGACCAGTTCTGGCAGCTATTTGGAAAGCGGCAGTCCGCCGTTGGATGCCGAGGTCTATGCCCGTGCCGGTTTCGTGCGCTCGGAGATCCAGGTGTACCGGTTGGATGATCTGGTGCGATCCTGCGGCTGGGGTCCCATCCACGTGCTGAAGATCGATGTGGAAGGCGCGGAGCACTTGGTGCTTTCCGGTGCACTCGAAACACTAGAACGTGAGCGACCATTGCTGCTGATGGAGATCCACTCGGTGGTATGTATGCTGAAGGTGTTGGAACTCCTCCATCCCTTGGGCTACACCGCCGAGCTCCTGCACGAGGACCGCGCCAGCCGGTGCTTCATCGCTGCGCGGGTGGAGTTGTAAGGATTCGTGGCAATGACGGAGCCGGGAAGTATGGATCCCGATCTAGTGCACGGTAGAATGGTCACCTTGTATTCACCGACGGCTTTCGTTGGTCGGAATCTTCCTTGCAATGATGAAACAACTACCACCTATTGGTACCCTTTTGTTCTTCGTAACTCTAGATAACTCCCAGCTCCAGATCCGTTGCATGATCGAATTGAGAATGCCCTTCCTCTGTTCATGAGCGCTTTGGTGCTTCTCTAATTCGTTGGAATTCTTGTAGAACCCTAGTCGGCTGGGTAGTGATCGGAACAAGAACACCGGGATGGGAAGGATGGAAAAGATATAGGTCGATAGGACGATCTTGAATCCAAGATCCTTGAGCAGGTTTTCCATCTGGGCCCTAGAATACCTCCTGAAATGCCCAGCATCATCATCCTCATCGGACCAGAGGAAGTTGAATGCAGGTACGGTGATATAGACGAACCCATCATTCTTCATGTATTTGTGGATATTCTTCAGGAATGACCTGTCATCTTCGATGTGTTCCACGACATCGAACAGGCCAATGGAATCGATGCTTTGGTCCAAGAATTCGGCATCGTCAAGAGTTGAGCAAAGAACGTTCTCAATTCCTCTTTTCTTGGCATTGAACGCTCCGGTCTTACCAGGTTCAACAAGTATGGTCTGGATCCCTTCGTCCTGAAGTCTTTTTGCTACGAATCCATTCCCGCCTCCAATGTCGAAGAAGGTCGTATCGGGGCTGTGTTGCTTCACGCTTCCCGCGATGATGTTATTTCTATGCGTGAACCAAAAGCTGTTTTCTTCGACCTGCATGAAGTTGTCATTGCCTTCTTCAGGGTACGATATCTTCGAATTGGACCGTGAGTAGTAAATGCCGTCTTCGCCTTTCGTGATATTGGTGGCTACTTCTTCAAAGTTCATTCTATTCGATCTGAGGTCTACTTACATAGGTGAATGGTGCTGGAACGACCTGGCCGGGGTCCAAATTTCCCAAGGGAATGCGCTGCTGTCAGACCGTTCGAATGCTCTGGTATAGTCATGTTTCGTCAAGAAGTCAGATATCATCTCCTTTCCATCAGCACCAAGGGTGGAGCGGTCCGTGATGACGAGCAATGGAAGGGTGGCCCCTTCGGCGATCCGGTCATCCAGCGAATTCTTGATCATATCTGCCGAATACTTGTTCCCCCCAACCACACTTCTTTGATGAAAGGCTTCCGTTCCGTTAGGAAGTACAAGGCCGGTGCCCTTCCGTAGACGAACAATTCACGTTCAGGGTCGGTTTCTACGATGCTTGGAACGATCTCATCGACGAAGGCTACACGCTCCTTTGATGAATGGATCCCAAACATCAACGGTGTCTCATACGCGTGGGTGAAAGAAAGCCGGTCCAGGAATCCCTTGGATGCATGATAGACGAACCCGAAGCGTGCTACGAAGCTTGACATGAATACCAGCCCCGCCATTAAAAGGGCGATGCGTTTCCATTTCCGCAAGTTGTCGCCTAGACCGTTCGTAGCTCCGTACCACACCGAGACGGTACAGATCGGGATCAGAAAGAGCATCGCATGCTTGGTTTTCAGCAGTCCCGTATTCGAGCCTAAGAAACCCGTGAAGATCAGTATCAGGCCAGCTACTGCCATTGTTCGAAGCGCGGACGAGGTCTTCAACGCACCGGTCACAAGGAGAACGGACCATGGTCCATAGATGGCAAGGACCAGGTATTTCAGAGGGTGGCGGTACCCGAGTGCATCCGAATCCGCAAGCCATATGAACAGTACGACACTCGTCATTCCAATGAAGACCAGACCCGCCCAGCGTGGTACACGATGGTCGAATGCGAACCATGCGACCACCATCCAGAGCAGTGCAAGGCCCAACCATTCAACCGTCAAGACGGCGTCGTCGAAGTACCTTGTGAAAAGGGCTCCCTTATTGTGCGACCCTCCCTGCTGGGAACTTGTAAATAGGTCTGCGACGCCATCTAGATATACGTGCAGCGTACCGGTGGCCTGACCAATGGCCGCAGCCAACAAGAAAGCTGATGCCGACCCGATGAGTATGAGTGCCATTCTTCGAAATGCTACAACGAGGGCACTGGTCTTCATGGCATTCCCATCATTTGTATGAGAGGGCTTCATTTCGTCCTTCCACACCAAAGGCAGAACGATCAGTCCCAAGGCTAGGATGGAAGGTATTCTGGCCAAAGCTGCTGCAGTGATAAGGCCTCCGGCCATGAATAGAAATGAAGCCTTTCGATGTGCCATACCTCTGTACATGAATACGACAGCCATGTATTGGAAGAACATCGAAATGAGGTCATATCCGAATGAAAGATTCGTTCGAATGCTGAAGGCTTGGGCAGCAAGCAACGCGACCAACGAGATCACCGGATGCTCACGAAGCTCTTTCAAAGCGAAGAATGGAACGAGCGTGCCAATGATGGTTACGATGGCCCCCAATAAGTGGAATCCAAAGAGTCCTAGACCAGGGAAAACCTGCCACCAAAGACCGCCAATGAAGTAGGAGAGCACCGCATCGGCCGGTATCATTTCTGTGTGTACATCGGCGAAGAAATTCTGAGCGCGCAAGGCATGGAATCCAGTATCCGTTAGGTCACCGCCCTGCCATATGAAGACCAGAGGGTTCAGGACGGTCAATACCAATAAGACTCTAACAACGACCCTGTTATTCAAGAACGCGTGAGGATCCACGAACGAACTGGTCCGTTCTGATCTCATTCGCTCTGAGTTCCTTTATTGGAGATCGACATTATCATATCTACCCTAGTTCGAACTCGATCACTTTCCGAATGACAAGGTCTTGGTCTTCTTCCGTCAAGCTGGTATAGAACGGCAACCGCACAAGCCGATCACTGACGCTTTCCGTAACGGGGCAATCTCCGATCCCACCGCCCCACTGAGCGGCAAACTCGCTAAGGTGTAAGGGAAGGTAATGGAAGACAGCTTTGATCCTGTGATCGGCGAGGTGAGCAATGAACCGATCGCGATCTGCTGCGGTAGGCAGGACGAGATAGTACATATGCCATGCCTGTTCGCAGTGCTCCGGGACGAAGGGGCGGTTAATACCTCGCGTTCGACTCCAGTCCTGAAGTTGGGAATCGTACCGTTGCCACACGGAACGACGTTTCTCCTGGACCAAGTTCCATTGTTCCAATTGGCCAAAAAGAAATGCCGCCAACACGTCGCTCATGACATAACTGGAGCCTTGGTCCACCCATGAGTATTTGTCCACTTCACCACGGAAGAAGCGTGCCCGATTGGTCCCCTTCTCCCGAAGGATCTCCGCACGTTGCCTGTACTGCCCGTCATTCACGATCAAAGCGCCACCTTCACCACATGTGATGTTCTTGGTCTCATGGAAACTCTGCGTGGCTAATGCACCAATGGTTCCGAGCCAGCGGCCTTTGTATTTACCGAAAAGTCCGTGTGCGTTGTCCTCTACCACCGGAATGCCATGCCTGTTCGCGATCTCCAAAATGGTATCCATCTCACATCCTACACCCGCGTAATGCACAGGGACGATCGCTTTTGTGCGCCTGGTGATCAAGGCCTCTAGTTTGGTCTCGTTCATGTTCAGCGTATCCGCTCGCACATCGCAGAACACAGGTTTCGCTCCACGCAACACGAACGCGTTGGGTGTGGAAACGAAAGTGAACGCTGGGACAATGACTTCATCACCTGCGCGGATGTCCAAGAGGAGGGCCGACATTTCAAGGGCATGCGTACATGAGGTGGTGACCAAGGCCCGTGAACAAGCGATCGTGTTTTCCAACAATTTCTCGCACTTCCTCGAGAAGGACTGGTCTCCTGCGATCTGTCCGGATAGCACCGCTGCTTGGATATACTCCAATTCCCGACCGATCAAAGCGGAGCGGTTGAAGGTCACCTTCACCTTATGGTCGATCATTCGTATGGGTTGTAGCCTTTGAATCGGACACGGAACTTCGGTAAGGGTAGCGCATCGGCTCTGGAGGGATCATCAATGAGGCGCAGTATACGGAGCAGCCCCTTGCCGCACACCACCACGGGCTTTCCTTGGTGTGAAAAGATCACCTTTCCCGGCGACCGATCCACCACTTCGACATCCGGAAGTGCCTCACACGAAAGGATCCGACAGCGTTTGCCATCCACAAGGGTCGCAGCACCTTTGTACGGACTGCCGACCGCATCCACGAATCGGCGAATACGCTCCGCATCCCAGGACCAATCCACGAAGTAGTCCTGCTCATCCCGCCACAAGCTATACGTTGCAGTCGCATCGTCCTGTGTTCTGCCAACCGTTTTATCGGCCCTCAAGAGGTCAAAGACCTCGGAGCTCAGTTCGGCATAGCATGGTGCTATTGCAGATATGGCTTCTGCGATGGTGATCGGGTAGTTCACCGCAATGGATCGTTGAGCGATGATCGGACCACGGTCATATTCTTCATTCGCGAAAAGTGCAGTGACCCCGATCTCGGGATCCCCATTGATCAATGCGCTTACCAAGGGAGCAAAACCACGATAACGCGGTAGCAGTGAATCGTGAAGTACGATGAGTTCTTGGCCGGCAGAGAGCGGGATCAGCCAGCGCCAAGAAACGGCGAACAAGTGACTGGCTTCCTTCAGGTCCTGGGGCACGGTCAGCCGATCGTGGACCGGAATTCCAGCATCACTGGCGAGCCGCGTTATCGAGTCATAACAGTCCTGTTCAATGCCCGCGTCGTGCGCCACCACCACATAATTCACGCAATTAGGCCCGTGGTCGGCGAGTAAACGCTGCAAGACCGCCTCGCCCTTAGCGGTCATCAGATAAAGACCTGTTCCGAACTCAGCTGGCATGCCCGATGACCTTGTCCACAATGAATGCGGGACGCCGTTTCACGCCCTCGAATGATTTCCCGACATAGAGGCCGACCATGCCTATGACCAGTATGATGAGTCCGGAAAGGACCCAAATGGAGACCGTAAGGGTAGCATACCCCATGACCAGGATCTCGCCACGAAGGGCTTTGATGAATGTGTAGCCCGCAAAACAAAAACCCAGTACCGTAACGATGAACCCCGTATTGATCGCCAAACGCAACGGCTTATCCGAATACGCCAAGCAGATGTCCAACGCGAGATCCACGAGCTTGCGCAGGTTGTACGAGGTGCGTCCCACTGGTCGGCTTGCATGTGCTACGTCCAATGTGGTCATCCGGAAACCGACCCACCGCACCATCGTTGGGAAATACCGGATAGTCTCCGGCATCGCATTGATCGCTGCGATGACTTTGCGCTCGTACACGCCGAAGTTGGCGATGGCGGGATCTTGTGTGGTGCCTGTGAGGTAGCTGAGCAAACTGTAGAAAGCCTTTGAGCTCAAGCGCTTGAGCCAGCTGTCTTGGCGTACCGCCCGGCGGGCCAGAACGATGTCATGTCCTTCTTTCGCTTTTGCCAGTAGTGCAGGGATCTCGCTTGGTAGATCCTGCAAGTCGCAATCCATCACCACTACCCATTTTCCTCGGGTCCTATTCAAACCTGCCGAGATCGCATAGTGCTGGCCGAAGTTTCGACTCAGCTTCAGGCCCAAGACTTCGGGGGAATCTTTGCAAGATCGCTCGATCGCTTCCCAGCTGCCTTCAGGGCAACCATCTTCTACTAGGATGATCTCGAATTTCCGTGTGATCCCGCCCAGAACCTCGCGCAGTTGCGCCACCAGAGGACCGACCAATGCTTCGGCCTTATAGACCGGACTCACAATGGATATCTCGATCTGGTCATCGCTCATCGCTCAACAATCCTGAAGGTTTCGTCGGAAAAGTCGCACTATTCCACTTTGGCGACGCATATCGCACTGGTGCCAGACGTGCGGTTATAGGTGGACATCCGATCACTACTATCGTTCTTGAAAGGAGCGGTGATCATCCAGTGCGATAGCTCTTTCGTTTTGACTAGTCCACATCGAAGCCTGCATCGCCTTTCATGGAGTTTGGCATAGAACGGCAACCAAAGATAGGATTTCGAGACCGCGATCGGCTTGTAGGGCAGTCTTTGACGTGTTCGAACGCGTAATGGCTCCTATGCGAATAGAACGTGGATGACTTGGGTGTGATCCACGTAAAGTTCCGTGCCGCGTTGTGCGTTAGCGCAAGTGGACCAAGGAGCGTACAGGCGAGGTGCCAAGTCCCACTTTCGCTTCGTCCCAGCTTGGCAAGACCTATCTTTGCGGCCTGCTCATGGGCTGCTCCCTTGTTCCTCCTTCCATGGCCTCCATGTTCAAAGCCTTTTGCCAGACCACCTCACTATGAGTGAACAGGTCCGTGGAACCGTGGCACCGAAGGAGCCCATGCCGATCACCGTGTACACGCCGGCTTCTGCACTGCGCGATCCGGGGCTGATGTTCCGCAGCATGATCGCCGACCTGCGCGCCTCGCGCGAATTGGCGTGGAGCTTGGCCCGGCGGGACATCAAGGCCCAGTATCGGCAATCTTTGTTGGGCTACCTCTGGGCCTTCATCATGCCGCTGAGCACAACCGCTGCTTGGGTGTACCTCAACGCATCGGGCATCGTCAAGGTCACCACCACGGGTATGGCCTATCCGGTGTATGTGCTCACGGGTACCATGCTGTGGCAAATGTTCACGGAAGCCCTGCAAACCCCATTGGGCCAGTTGAGCGGTGCCAAGAACCTGCTGGCCAAGCTCAATTTCCCACGCGAGGCTCTCATCCTCAGTGGCCTCATCAAATGGGGCTTCAATGCGGGGGTCAAGATGCTCATCCTCATCCCGGCGCTCTTTCTGCTGGGCGATGCGCCGAATGCGCAGATCCTGTTGGTGCCCATCATCCTGTTGGCCATCCTGCTCATCGGCACGGCCATCGGCCTGTTCATTGCGCCGATCGGCTTGCTCTACACGGACATCGGCCGCTTGATCCCGGTGGTGCTGCAATTCGCCATGTACATCACTCCGGTGGTCTTCGCCATGCCGTCCGAAGGCTTCGCGGCCACACTTTTCCGCATCAACTTCATGACCCCCGTTATCGTTACGGGGCGTGCCTGGTTGGTGGGCACGGAAGGCGCCATGCTGCCGGAACTGGCCGTGGTCTGTGGGGCCGCGCTGGTGCTCCTGCTGCTCGCTTGGGTCCTGTTCCGCAGCACCATGTCCGTACTGATCGAACGCATGAGCTGATGGTGGAAGAGGATGTGCTGATCAAAGTGGAGGGGGTCTCCAAAAAGTTCTGCCGGGACCTGAAGACCTCCTTGCGCTATGGACTGGCGGATGTGCGGGACGAGGTACTCGGCCGGCCGCGTACCACCGAACTGCGCCCCAAGGAATTCTGGGCCGTGCACGACCTCGGGTTCCAAGTGCGCCGAGGCGAATGCTTGGGCCTTATCGGGCACAACGGCGCCGGCAAGACCACCTTGCTCAAGACCCTCAATGGCCTGATCAAACCGGATGGCGGCCGCATCGAGATCCACGGTCAGGTGGGTGCGCTCATCGCTTTGGGTGCGGGTTTCAACCCCATCCTCACCGCCCGGGAGAACATCTACATCAATGCCTCGGTGCTTGGCCTGAGCAAGAAGAAGGTGGATGCCCGCATCGACGAGATCATCGCCTTTGCCGAGATCGAGGACTTCATCGACATGCCTGTGCAGCACTTCAGCTCCGGCATGACCGTGCGGTTGGGCTTCGCGGTGGCGGCCATCCTGATCGAACCGGACATCCTCTTCTTGGACGAAGTGCTCGCCGTGGGCGACATCAGTTTCACCATCAAGTGCCTCAACCGGGTGCGCGAACTCCTGCGCACTTCCGCAGTGGTGTTCGTATCGCACAACATGCCGCTCATCACCTCCTTCTGCACCCGCGTGGTGGTCATGGACCATGGGCGGTCCGTGTTGGATACCGAAGAGGTCGGCGTGGCTGTGAACCATTACTTCGGCTTGGCCAAGAACACCGTGCAGATCTCCGGTTCCGGCCAAGCATCCGTCCTAGGTCTAATGTTAGCAGCGGATGGTGTTGCGGTGGAAGGCGACACACCCACCCTGCAGCAAGGGCAGGAACTCACGGCCACGTTGCGCGTCCGGATCGACGAGGGTCAAACCGCCGAGGTGAACTTGGTGATCGCCGATGCCACCTTGACCGGTCTGCTCAACATCGCGGTGCTGGACGAACGCGGTGATCACATCTTGCTAGGGCCCGGCGAACACGTGCTGCAGGTCCCCTTGGGTCCGGTAGAACTCAATGCCGGCCTGTATTCCTTCATCGTGGCTTTTCGCAATACCGCCACCAGGATCAATCTTTGCAGGCACCAAGGCCTTTTACCGTTCCGGGTCCATGCCGGACGGGTGTTCTGGACCAAATTCGTGCGCACCGGCGTGAGCAAAGTTCTCGCCCCAAGCCGACCATCGTGCAATGAGCCAGGACAAGCCGATGGACCCCATCTTCGTCACACGTACCTTCCTTCCACCGAGGGCCGAATACGATGCGTGGTTGGACAAGGTGTATGCGAGCCATGTGCTCACCAACAACGGACCAGTACACCGCGAGTTGGAAGAGACACTGCGCCAGCGGTTCGATGTGCCCCACCTGCGTTTGATGACCAATGGGACCTTGGCCTTGCAACTGGCCATACGTGCCTTGGGGGTGAAGGGCGAAGTGATCACCACGCCCTTCAGCTACGTGGCCACCACAAGTGCCCTCCTATGGGAAGGCTGCGAACCGGTGTTCGTGGACATCGACCCGACGACCTGCTGCATAGACCCCACGTTGATCGAAGCTGCCATTACGCGGGACACAACGGCCATACTCGCTACACACGTCTACGGCATCCCCTGCGATGTGGAAGCCATCGATGTCATTGCTAAGAAGCACGGGCTGAAAGTGATCTACGATGCCGCCCACGCCTTCGATGTGGAATACAAGGGCAAAAGCATCTTGTGCTACGGCGATGCCAGCACCTTGAGCTTCCATGCCACCAAATTGTTCCATACCGTGGAAGGGGGTGCGGTTATCCTGCACGACGCAGAGACGGATCACCGACTTCGTTTGCTACGCAGCTTCGGGCATATCGGCGACGCGCATTACACCTTGGGTGTCAATGCGAAGATGAGCGAAGTGCATGCGGCCATGGGCATGGCGGTGCTGCCGCATGTGCAAGAATGCATCCGACAGCGCAAGGAACTGGATGGTATATACCGGAGCCAATTGGCGGATCTCCCGGTCCGGCTGTTGCCGACCTGTTCAGAGACCCTGCACAACTACGCCTATTTCCCCATCTTCTTTGGTGACGGTGCCGTGCGCGGAGCGGTCCAAGAGAAACTCGAAGAAGCGGGCATCTTTTCGCGCCGGTATTTCTATCCCTCGCTGAACGAGTTGCCTTACGTAGCGAGCGCACCCTTGGTGGTTTCGGAACGCGCTGCGGACACGGCCATGAGTTTACCGTTCTACCCCGACCTGCCTGCACATGTGCCGGGGACCATTGCGCGTATCATTCGCGAGGTCACCGCCGAACACACTTCTATTGCGCGTTCATGAGCGACTACACGCCGTGCTCATCCCCCATCTTCTTGGTCGGCTCGGAACGTTCCGGCAGCAATTTGCTGCGCAGCCTCATTGGCAACCACAGCATGGTGGAAGCACCGACCGCGCCGCATTTCTTCGATCAATGGTCACATGCACTGTGGGCCTATGGCGATCTTCGCGTTCCAGCCAACATGGGGTACTTGATCACCGATATGGTGGAGTATGCGAACCATGAATTCAACAACTGGCATTTGCAGTTGGATGTGGAGCAGGTAGTGGCCGAGCAAGGACCGAAGAGTTTCTGGGATGCTTACGATGTGGTTTATCGAGCAAAGGCCGCCATGCACGGGAAGTCCATTTTCAGTTCGAAGGATAATCACATCTTCAACTACACGTTCCAGATCAAGGCACGTTGGCCGGATAGTAAATTGTTGTTCCTCTATCGGGATCCAAGGGATCATTGCGCTTCTTGGAAGCAGAAGCCCATGCACCTGAAAACGGTCTGGGATTCGATCAGCAAATGGGAACAGGAACAGCGCCTATGCTTGGACCTTGTGCAACACCATGGAGTGGATATGCATTTCGTGAGTTACGAGGACCTCATCACGGATACGCCAAAGGTGATGTCGCGCGCGTTGGGCTATTGCGGTCTGCCTGTGGAGGAGGCATGCTTCCAAACGGATAGTGCCAAACAAAAGGCCACCGCTGAACGCTTCGTGTATTGGGAGAACTTGGATAAACCGATCATTCGGGAGAACGCCCAGAAGTACAGGAAGACATTGACCGAAGAGGAGATCAACATGATCGAAACGAAGGTCGGTGGACTCATGACCACATTGGGCTATACCTGTGAGACCAAACGGAACTGGCGCGTGCCGATGGCGCATGCGTGGCGGTTGCGGATGGAACGGAAGAAGGTCGAAACCAAGGATCGGGAGCACTTGGAAAAGGAGTTGGCGATCTTGCATAGCAAGGTGAA
Organism: Flavobacteriales bacterium; assembly: GCA_016710015.1. Classification (GTDB taxonomy): domain Bacteria; phylum Bacteroidota; class Bacteroidia; order Flavobacteriales_F; family PHOS-HE28; genus PHOS-HE28. The sequence continues at coordinate 633,767 of JADJLR010000002.1, read as the reverse complement.
GTGTCGGAATGAGATCAAGCAACGGGCGAAGTCCAGAGCCGTTGTTCGCTAGCGGAGCGGGAATAGTTCAAATGGATAGTTCAGGACACCACGAAAGCCAAGGGCCTGTCGCCTCGCAGGATGGTGGCAACGGTCGCACGAGTGTGATGCAACCCTATCTGTTCCCCTACTTAGGTTATTTTCAACTCTTCCGGGCCACCGATGTGTTCGTTGCATTGGACGATGCGGCCTTCATCAAGAAGGGTTGGGTCAACCGCAACCGCATCTTGTTACAAGGAGAACCTTACACCTTCACCGTTCCCATCCAGAAGCAAAGTCAGCATGTGAGCATCCATGCCTCTCTGATCGCACCCGATGATGGATGGCGCAATAAGTTGGTGGTCACCTTGACCCACGCATACCGCAAGGCGCCGCATTTCGAAACGGTCATGCCGCTTATCCAACGTGTACTTCAAGGTGATCCGGCCACAATGGATCGTATGGCGTTGGACTCGATCCACGCCGTATTGGAATACGTGGGCATGCAGCCGAATATCAAGTGCGCCAGTGCCATGGATATCGATCCGGCCCTTACTGGACAGGATCGCATATTGGCGATCTGTGCATCGCTGGGGACCAAGACCTACGTGAACCCCAAGGGCGGTCGGGAATTGTATGATCCCACGCGGTTCCAACAGCAAGGGATCGACCTTCGCTTCATCCACATGGGCGAGGTGACCTACATCCAAGGGGGAGGCAAACCCTTCCAACCAGCACTTTCCATCATCGACGTGCTGATGTGGAATTCGAAGGAAGATGTACTTGGCTTCATGGATGATTTCACACTGGAGCCGTAATGGGTAATCAACTCGTATCCATCCAAAGTGTGCCGCGTTCCGGTTCCTCGTGGTTGGGTCAGATCTTCCGGAGTTCGGACCAGGTGGCCTTTCGCTTTCAACCGCTGTTCTCATACGCTTTCAAGGGGCGATTGGATCCGCATAGCAGCAGGGAGGAGATCTTGGAGTTCTTCGAGGATATCCACCGCACGGATGACGACTTCGTGCTTCAGCGCGATGCGGCCATCCATGTGGATTACCCGGCGGTGCAAGAGCCTGCTACGGCGAGTCATGTGGTGATGAAGGAGGTCCGCTACAACAACATCGTGCGCAACCTGTTGGAACAGGTTCCAGAGATCAAGGTGATCGGTCTGGTGCGTCATCCCTGCGCAGTGATCGACAGTTGGATCCATGCGCCACGCGAGTTCGATCCGCAGTGGAGCATCGCGGAGGAATGGCGATTAGGGGCCAAGAAGAACCAAGGAAGGCCGGAGGAATTCTTCGGATTCGATAAATGGAAGGAAGTGGCCCAACTCTTCGTCGATCTGGAAAATTCGCACCCGGAACAAATGCAGGTGGTACGCTACGCCGACCTCAATGCAGATCCAGCGGCCAGAGTGCGGAATATGTTCGAATTCTGCGGACTGGAATTCGGTTCCTCCACCAAGGAGTTCATCCATCAGAGCCGGAGCAAGGAAGGTACCGATGTGAACAGCATCTATCGGAAGGTGCGCGAGGACATCGCTTGGAAGGATCGCCTGCCGGAACACATTGCGGCTACGATCCACAACGAGATCGGCTCAGGGGCTTTAGCTCGGTTCTTGGTCTGAAAGCAGCTTCACCCTTTTGGCTGGTAGTCCTTTCGCTTCAGGTAGATCCATGTATGTCTCTGAAGATCAAGCGAACAGGTCCATCCAGAAGCGGGAACATGTGGCGCGAATACCATGCAACGCTTCGGACAGGGAGGCCGACGATCACGACAGGGGAGGCCGACGATCGCGCAAGTCGTGCGACTGTTCATGTGCAGGGAGGCCGACGATCACGCAAGTCGTGCGACTGTTCGCGCAAGAGGGTCCGACGATCACGCAGGTCGTGCGACTGTTCATGTACAGGGAGGCCGACGATCACGCAAGTCGTGCGACTGTTCATGTACAGGGAGTCCGACGATCACGCAAGTGGCCTTCCTCCTCGTGATCGTCGGCCTTCCTCCTCGGTCGATCGTCGCCGAATCGTCCTCAGGATCGCTCGAAGCAGGATCACGCAGCCACAGATCTGATCCGAAACGTCGGGGCAAGTGGTCTCGCCCCACGAGGTCAACGGCGACCTCAATGTGCGGAACCGGGTGAGGCACTTTGTTCCAGACAGGCGATGCGGTCGGTTACGCTTCAAACCCTTGAATTCCAAGTGCCGGGGACTCTGCACCCTGTGGGGCCAACTCCATGTTCTTGCCGACCTTCGAGGCTTCAAGCGGAACCGCCTGCTGGTGCTGCCATTATTATTTATTTCCTTATTAACACGGTGGTCCGCTACCTGCCCAGGAGTAACAATGGATCTGCGGTATTCAGCTACCGTTCTGCTATGGAATTCGGATCAAACCGAGTTCAACCGCTTCCGCTGCTTGGTCGCAAGCGTAGTATCTGGAAGGATCTGGTGCTGCTGCAACGCTCGGTGAAATGCAGCCCTGAACCTTGCGATGGCAGGGATGGCCCACCGGAATTAAGGAAGTATACGAAGGTTTCAATGGCAAGGTTCGGGTACAACTCCGGTCCGGTTATCCAGTATCAGGCACAGGACTACTGCTGGTGACGATCAAAGAACGCGTTTTGGCCAGCATGCACATTCATGCGCTAAATAGCACATGGTATGGAGCCAGCGTCACATGGTATGGAGCCAGCATCACATGGTATGAAGCCAGCATCACATGGTATGGAGCCAGCATCACATGGTATGGAGCCAGCATCACATGGTATGGAGCCAGCATCACATGGTATGGAGCCAGCATCACATGGTATGAAGCCAGCATCACATGGTATGGAGCCAGCATCACATGGTATGGAGCCAGCATCACATGGTATGGAGCCAGCATCACATGGTATGGAGCCAGCATCACATGGTATGGAGCCAGCATCACATGGTATGGAGCCAGCATCACATGGTATGGAGCCAGCATCACATGGTATGGAGCCAGCATCACATGGTATGGAGCCAGCATCACATGGTATGGAGCCAGCATCACATGGTATGGAGCCAGCGTCACATGGTATGGAGCCAGCATCACATGGTATGGAGCCAGCATCACATGGTATGGAGCCAGCATCACATGGTATGGAGCCAGCGTCACATGGTATGGAGCCAGCGTCACATGGTATGGAGCCAGCGTCATTATGGTATGTGGCTGGCGTCATCGCGTATGATGCGCTCGTTATCGGGTACGGAGCCAGTGCCAGAGTGAATGGAACCAGGGTCATCCTATTTGGCGGATGGGACATGGAGCAAGAGGTAATCGAAGTGTGAACGGCACTTGATCGCCGGGTCGATGCACGATGCACTACCCTGGGGGTGGTCTCCAACCTCAGGGGTCGCGCAGTCAACGTATGCACCAAGGACAATAGCTTGGCGACATGGCTTTCGCGTCCAGTGTTATGCCTTCCCGACGGGAAATACAGGAAAGTAGACCGTGTCAGGCGGGTTTATTGAACCTTGAGCCTTATTTGGGCATTCGTGTGCGACGCTCTGGAAGGTTACTTTTGGCTCCCTTTTCACTGCCTGAGCGCTGTCCTTGGTGACCCGTACAGGTCGGATGCGGACGGAATATGAAGCAGTTAGAAGCCGAATCGATCGAGATCATCCGGGAGGCTGTGGCCACGGCCCGCAACCCGGTGATGATGTACTCCGTGGGCAAGGACAGCTCCGTAATGCTGCACTTGGCCCGCAAAGCCTTTTACCCGGCCCCACCGCCATTCCCGCTTCTGCACGTGGATACGCAGTGGAAGTTCAAGGAGATGTATGCCCACCGGGAGCGCATGGTGAAGGAGAGTGGCGTGAAACTGATCACTTACACCAACCCGGAAGGCATTGCTCAGGGTGTTGGCCCATTCACCCACGGCAGTGGCTACCATACGGACGTGATGAAGACCCAAGCGCTGAAACAGGCGCTGGATATGCACCAGTTCGATCTGGTGTTCGGTGGCGCACGCCGCGATGAGGAGAAGAGCCGGGCCAAGGAGCGCGTGTTCAGCTTCCGGAGCGCAGGCCACCGTTGGGATCCGAAGGCACAGCGCCCCGAATTGTGGAATCTGTACAATGCCCGCATCAAGCCGGACGAATCCATTCGGGTGTTCCCGATCAGCAACTGGACCGAGCAGGACATCTGGAACTACATCCTGCAAGAGAGGATCCCCATCGTGCCGCTGTACCTCGCGGCCGAACGCCCGGTGGTGAAATTCAACGGCCAATGGATCTTGGTGGACGATGACCGATACCCCTTCAAGGAAGGGGAGAAGGCCGTGATGAAAATGGTGCGGTTCCGCACCTTGGGCTGCTGGCCTCTGACGGCGGCGGTTGAGTCCGATGCGGATACCCTGGAGGCGGTGATCGCCGAAACGCTCAACGCTCGTGGCAGCGAGCGGGAAGGCCGCATGATCGATAGCGACGAGCCGGGATCCATGGAGAAGAAGAAACAAGAGGGCTATTTCTGATGGAGCAGCAACACGCGAAGGACGTCCTCACATTCGTAGAGGACCAAGCCAACAAGGAAACGCTCCGCTTCATCACCTGCGGCAGTGTGGACGATGGTAAAAGCACCTTGATCGGTCGCTTGTTGTACGAGAGCAAGAACATCTTCGACGATCAATTGCAGGCGCTAGAGAGCGATAGCAAACGCTACGGCACGCAAGGGGAGAAGATGGACATGGCTTTGCTCGTGGACGGTTTGCAAGCAGAGCGGGAGCAGGGCATCACCATCGATGTGGCCTACCGGTTCTTCAGCACGGAGAAACGCCGCTTCATCGTGGCCGATACGCCTGGCCATGAACAGTACACGCGCAACATGGCCACCGGGGCCAGCACGGCCGATGTGGCGGTGATCCTGGTGGATGCCCGCAAAGGCATCTTGGTGCAAACGCGAAGGCACAGCCGTATCGTCAGCCTGATGGGCATCAAGCAAGTGGTGTTGGCGGTGAACAAGATGGATCTGGTGAGCTATGACCAGAAGGTCTTTGATGCGATCGTGGCCGACTACACGGCCTTCGCTGCGGAGTTCAAGTTCGACAGCATCATGGCCATTCCGGTCTCGGGCCTTGATGGAGACAATGTGCTGGAGTGCACCGAGAACCTCGCTTGGTTCAAAGGCCCCAGCTTGATCCATCACTTGGAACAAGTGCCGATCAGCTTGGCCGCGGACCGGGGCGACTTCCGCTTGCCCGTGCAGTTGGTGAATCGCCCGAATCTGGACTTCCGGGGTTTCTGCGGACGTATCGCAGAAGGGGCCGTGCGCCCCGGTGATGCGGTACGCGTGCTGCCTTCCGGCGTGCGCGCAACCGTGAAAGCCGTGATCGATGGTTTCGACGAAGTGGAGGTGGCCAAGGTGGGCAGTTCCATCACCATTACGCTGAACGAAGAAGTGGATGCAAGTCGCGGCGATGTGATCGTATCCGCTGAACGTCCGGCCGAGGTAGCGGACCAATTCGAGGCGAAGTTGCTGTGGATGGGCGAACACGCCATGAGTCCCGGTCGCCAGTACCTGATGAAGATGGGCTGCAAGGAGGTCACCGCCACCATCACGGGCATCAAGTACCGCGAGGACGTGAACACCGGTGGCCACATGGCCGCAACGAACCTGGAGCTGAACGAGATCGCCACGGTGGACATCAGCACCAGTGCACCGATGGTCTTTGAGCCGTACACGACGAACAAGTTGCTCGGATCCTTCATCCTAGTGGACAAGCTCACCTTCGAGACCGTGGGTGCGGGCATGATCGACTTCGCCCTGCGGCGAGCGAGCAACATCCACTGGCAAGCATTGGAGTTGGACCGCAAGGCCCGCGCTGCGCTGAAGCATCAGGAGTCGCGTTGCATCTGGCTTACCGGTCTTTCCGGATCCGGTAAATCCACCATTGCCGATCTGTTGGAAAAGCGGTTGTACACCCAAGGCAAGCACACCTACCTGCTGGATGGCGACAATGTGCGGCACGGTCTGAACCGCGACCTCGGCTTCACGGAAGCCGACCGTGTGGAGAACATCCGCCGTGTGGCCGAAGTGGCCAAGCTGATGGTAGATGCCGGATTGATCGTGATCGTCAGTTTCATTTCCCCTTTCCGCAATGAAAGGCGCATGGCCCGGGAACTCTTCGGCGAAGGCGAGTTCATGGAGGTCTTCGTGGATACGCCGCTAGAGGAATGCGAACGCCGCGATGTGAAAGGGCTTTACGCCAAAGCGCGCAAGGGCGAGTTGAAGAATTTTACAGGCATCGATAGCGATTACGAAGCTCCGGAGGCACCGGAGTTGCACTTGCGAACGACTGGGGTCAGTGCGGAAGCGTGCGCGGAACAGGTGATGAACGCCTTGGTGTAATTGAAGGTTGCAAAAGGGAGCGAGTGGCGACAGTAAGAGCTATTCAGCCGCTGCAACTAACAACTGACAACTACCAACTGATCACCATGGATTGGAAGCTCATTCTCGCCGGGGCCCTGATCGGTGTTATGGTCGGTCTCACTGGCGTGGGCGGCGGCGCGCTGATGACGCCGATCCTGCTGCTGGTATTCGGCATTGCGCCCATGGCCGCGGTGGGGACCGATCTGTGGTTCGCGGCGATCACCAAACTCTTCGCCACACCCGTACACCAGCGCCATGGCTTAATTGATTGGCAGGTGGTGAAACGCTTGTGGACCGGCAGCCTCACCGCTTCGGTGGGCACCCTCACATGGTTGCACTTCAACCCGATAGCCGATGATTCCGTCCACCTTTTGAAAGGGGCGGTGGCCATCACCGTGATGTTGACCGCCATCGCCATGCTGTTCCAAAAGCAACTGCATGCGCTAGGTCGCACCTACCGCACCACGGAAGGCGTGAAGTTCAAGAACGTACAAGGTCCGCTTACCGTCGCGGCGGGTGCCTTTCTGGGCATTCTGGTCACATTCACCTCGGTAGGTGCCGGTGCGCTGGGTGCCGTATTCCTGGTGTATCTGTATCCGCTGCGCTTGACGCCACCGCGCTTGATCGCCACGGACATCGTGCATGCCATCCCCTTGGCCATTTTCGCCGGAACGGGGCACCTGTTGCTCGGCAACGTGGACTACAGCCTGCTAGGCAATTTGCTACTGGGCTCCGTGCCCGCAGTGATCGTGGGGGCCTTGCTCAGTGCGCGCCTGCCCCACACCTACCTGCGGGTGGTGTTGGTATTGGTGTTGCTGGCGGCGGGAGGTAAGTTGATGCTGAGTTTGCTGTGATCGTTCGTGGTACATGAATTCCATGGAAGTGCCCAACCAAGTGCTGAACTCCACTCCGCTGGTGAGTGTGTTGGTCACCACCTTCCGGCATGCGGGCTATATTGAACAATGCTTGAACGGCATCTTGGAGCAGCAGGTGGACTTTGCCTTCGAGTTGCTGGTGGGAGAGGACGAAAGCACCGACGGTACACGGGAGGTCTGCCAGCGTATTGCGGCGGCCCATCCGGATCGAGTCCGCCTTTTCCTGCGCTCCCGCAAGGACGTGATCAAGATCTTCGGGAAGCCCACCGGTCGCGCCAATTTCATGCACCTGATGCGCAGTGCGCGCGGCAAGTACGTTGCTTTGTGCGAAGGGGACGACCACTGGATCGACCCCAAGAAGTTGCAGCGGCAGGTGGAGGCCATGGAGGCGGACCCTAGCGCCGCAGGTTGCTACACCAACGCCTACAACGAGACCCACGGTGAGCGTGTGGAATTCCTGGTGCCGGGGGTGAATGCACCGAAGGGGCAGGTACTGGAAGAACGAGCGTTCTTGTATGGCTTGGCGATCCCCACCTGTACGTTCCTCTTCCGCCGCGAATGGTCAATGGAATTCCGACACGTGATCCTACCGTTCGCCACCGGAGACACGCCTTTGTTCACGCTGTTGCTAGGGCGTGGACACTTCATCTTCCAGCCGGAATTCACGGGGGTGCGGGTGGTGCATCCGGGTGGTATCTACTCCATGCAAGGTGCAGCGCATCACCTGCAGGTGCAGTTGGTGAACATCCATGAACAGGACAAGCTCAGCGCATTCCGCCACCACGATGTGATCCAGCAGCGCAAGCAGAACGCCCTGGCCAAAGCTTGGCGCGAGGCCATGGCGAAGGAGAATTGGGAATTGGGCGCAGTGGCGTGGAAGTACTTGGTAAAGGACCGCAGCATCCTCGGCTGGAGTCTGTCGCAGACCGTGTTGGCCGGCTTCCGGGTGATCTTTCCGAAGAGCTACGACCGCTTGCTGCAAGTAGGTCGCCGTCTGCGCGGAAAAGGTCCGCGCCACAGTGTTTGAACGTCCTGCGCGAGCGGCCGTTGAGGCTTTGAACCACGGAACCGAACGGTTGAATACAGATGAGTGCGGTATTTGTCCGTGTCGAGCCGTGTGGATCCGTGGTTCTCCTTTTTTGGCCAACAGCGCCGCTAGGCGCGGACAGAAGACCCGATAGCCCTTCGGGTAATGGACCAGCATCTCCATTCACCCCACGGCAAGGGGTTATCTTCGCGGCTATGGCCCGGCGCAGTGTTCGGCTTTCCCGATGGTCGGAAATGCGTTCGGCTCGGGAACTGGATCCCCGGAAGGTCACACGGAATGAGTGGAGGAGTTCTACAGGCATACCGCCGGTTGGCGAAGAGCATACGGATCAAGTATTCCAAGTTCGTGGAGACCTACGACCTGGGATCGGCGTTCCAGCATACTCGCGTGGTAGTGATCGGTCCGAATTGCCAAATGGATAAGCGGGACCTAGAGCACATCGATGCGGCGGACGTGTGCATCGTGATGAACAAGGGGCGACGGATGGGCATCTACCCGGAGTTGCAACGGCGGGCGAAGCGGATCGATTATTTCCATTGCTTGGACGAGAGCGAGCGCTGGGGAGGTGGCCCCTTGGACACCTTGGAATTGAAACGGGCTGGTTTCACGGAACTCTTCTACCCCTTGGCCGATGCCGAATTGGAGCACAACGTGTGGGACTTCCACTTCGGCAACGAAGGGATGTTGAAACTGCGGCGGATCGAGCCTGCCCTCTATGCCGAGATCGTGCGCAGCCTTGGTGGGTTTCGGCCGACATCGGGTTTAGCGATCGCCAGTGCGCTGGCCCGTACGAAAGGATGCCGGGTGTACGTTTCGGGCATCACCTTCTACCGCAAGGCCTATATGCCCGAATACGCTTCGCACCTGCAGGACCTCGCGAGCATCAAGGAGCAGATGGAAGCGCACGGCGTACACCATCCGGACCGCGAGTACGTGGAGTTCATGCGCCTGAAGGATACCTACGGCATTGAAGTGGACCACCAATTGGAAACCATCCTGCGCGCACCCTACACGCCGTTGTTCTACACCGCACCCGGCGATGAGCGCTTGGTGCACCCACCGAAACCGACCGATCCATGACACCGGACATCACCGCGTTCTTCAACGCCATCCAACAGCGCATCGGATATGATCTTCTGGCCGAGATCCTGGCCCTACGCAATACGCCCACGGAAAAGGCGGACGGCAGCTACGTGACCGAAGGTGATCTGCTGGTGGAGCGTACCGTGATCGCTGTGGCCGAAGCGGAACTCGCCGAGGTACACCTGATCTCCGAGGAGCGTGAACTCCTGGATGTGCCCCCCACGGAACAAGCCACCGTGCTGGTGGTGGACCCCATAGACGGCACGGAGAACTTCACATCCGGCCTTCCGGAATGGGGCGTTTCCATTGCTTGCTACCGCAACGGTGTACACGTGGGTTCGCTGCTGGGTGCGCCGGAATTGGGCATTTGGTTGCGCACCGGCGATATGGTGCCACGTTTCACCTCGCGCATCCGTGGTTTGTCCTCCTCCTTATCACGCGAGCAGATCGCGGCCTTGGGTGTGGGACCGGAATACCGCATGATCGGGTGCTGCGTGGTGAACATGATGGCCGTGGTGCGCGGCTCCTACCTGTCCTTCGAGAACCCCAAAGGGGCCAACAGCTGGGACATCCTTGCGGGCCTCAACTTGGCGGTGGAGCACGGGTTGCGCGTGGAGGTGGAAGGGCGTACCTATGCCGGGGAATACTTGGAGCCCACCCGGAAATACCGCTTCAAGGTGGAGCAGCCGTGAGGCGGAAAACGAAACAGACGATGCAGGCATCGATAGACATCAGAGTAGCCGAATGGGCCGCCCGGAACACAGGCAATGTGATCTACGTGATCGGCAAAGGCCCGAGCTTGGATGAGGTGGAACTGGGTGGTTTGCCGCCGGGCATCACCATCAACCTCAACGATTCGGAACGCATCCTGCCCGGCGATGTGGGCGTGTTCAGTGCCAATTGGGTACGCCACAGTCTCAAGGAGGAAGGCTTCCGCTGCGATTTCTACTTGGCCGGTAAACCGCTGCCTGCGGATGTGCCGCACCTGGTGTTGCCACCCATCCCCATTGAACTGGACCAGGATGAATTGGAAGTGGTGCGCATCAACGAGCGCGAATTCTTCGATGAATCCTTCTTGCTGCTCAACGCCCTGAAACTCGCCGACCGCATCGGTAAGGTGCGCAGGGAGCCACAGAAAGTATACCTGCTCGGGTTCGATTTCACCATCAGCGGCGGTTCGCTCAGCACCAAGGCCGGGGTGGACCTTTCCGGTGCCACGGCGTTGGAACGAGAGGCCATCATCCAAGCACAAGAGAATGCCTTCCGGCAATTCCAACACTACTTCGCCAAGGGCGATCGCTTGCAGTTGGTACACGTGGGCACCAAGCCGTACAGCACCCTTAGCCCTGCTGCATTCGGACGCGACGACCAGCACAAGGGCTTGGCCACCGTGCGCCGCGAGCCTGTGGATCTGGCGGATCCGGATCGGGTGTTGGTGGTGGCGGAACTCACCAACAACCACTTGGGGAGTGCCGAGCGATTGGTGAAGATGGTAGAGCGGGCCACAGCAGCGGGCGCGGACCTCATCAAAGTGCAAAAGCGCCACGTGGACACCTTCTACACGGCCGAGCAACTGGCCAGCTACTACTGGTCACCCTTTGGCGAAACACTCGGCGACTACCGTCGGGGTGTGGAGTTGAGTGATGACCTGCTGGACCTCTTGGATGCCACGTGCAAGCGCTGCGGGATCGAGTGGTTCTGCTCCGTGTTGGACCTCCAGAGCTACCAAGCGCTGAAGCGTTTCTCACCGCGCTTGATCAAGATCCCTTCCACCATCTCCAACCACCGTGACTACCACGCTGAATTGGCAGCCGACTACAAAGGTGCAGTGGTGGTCTCCACGGGATTCACCGAAGATGAATACCTGGATCATGTGATGAGCACCTACGGCGACGGCAGGGTGGTATACCTGCTGCATTGCATCAGCGCGTACCCCACGCCGGCGGCGAATTGCAACATTGCCGTGGTGCGGCGTTACAACGAATTGGCCAATGCGAAGAAGGAGGTCATTCCCGGCTATTCCAGCCATGATCTGGGGTCCTTGGGCTGCATGCTCGCCGTGGCTTCTGGGGCGCGGATGTTGGAAAAGCACGTGAAGTTGGGCGATGTGGATTGGGTGCATTTCGATAAGGTCGCCATCGACTTGGAAGGAGATGAATTCACCCGCTTCATTGCCGATGTGCGCCGCACCGAAGAGATGATGGGGGACGGTGTGAAACGCGTGCAGGATGTGGAACACCACAAGTACAAAGTGGCCAACAAAGCATGAACCCGGTGATCCAAGCGGTGATCCCCGTGCGCGGCGGATCCGAACGGGTGAAGAACAAGAACCTGCGGCCTTTCTCGGGCAGCAACCTACTCGCCATCAAGATCGGGCAGTTGCTCCAGGTGAAGGAATTGGATGCGGTGTACGTGAGTTCGGAGGATCCTACAATGCTGGAACTGGCGAAGGAACTCGGTGCGATCCCGCTGGAACGCGATCCGTACTACGCCACCAGCGTGGTGCCCATGAGCGAGGTGTATGCGTACATGGCCGGACAAATGACATCGGAACATGTGTTGCTCACCCACGTCACAAGTCCACTGGCCGGTGCCGAGGTATACCGGCGTTGCATCGAAGCCTACCGCAACGGAATTGGACAATACGATTCACTCACCACCGTGTCCGATGTGAAGGACTTCCTGTACCAGGACGGCAAGCCGCTCAACTTCGATCCGGCCAAGAAACCGCGATCACAGGACCTTCCGGAGATCCTGAAGCTGACGCATGTGGTGTCCATTGCATCGCGTGAAATGGTCACACGCACCAAGGAATGGTTCGGACCACAGGTGCAATTCGTGAAGTTGGACGCCACCGAGAGCTTCGACATCGATACGCCGCTGGACATGGAGATCGCGGAGATGCTGTATGCGAAGCGCGCGGCGCAGTAGCCGCACAACGATCCTGTTGGACGGTGGACGACGACGAGCGTCTTGAGCAAAGGCTACTTCGATGTATCCCAAAGGCTACTCCTTGGTTTAGTAAATTCGCGCCGCAATTGGATCGAACAACGAAAGGGTGGTGAATAAAGGGATGGAGGAGTTAGCAAAAGGTGTCGATCAGCGCGAACCCACGATCTCGGTCATCCTGTGTACGCACGATCCACGGACTGACTACATGCAGCGCACGTTGGATGGGTTGCGGGCGCAGACCGTGCCCCTTTCCCGTTGGGAGCTTCTGGTGGTGGACAATGCAAGTCGCGAGCCATTGGCTGGCCAGTGGGACCTTGGCTGGCACCCCAACGCCCGGCATGTACTGGAGGAGGAATTGGGACTGACACAGGCCCGACTACGCGGTATCCGCGAAAGCGTAGGTGAATTGCTGGTCTTCGTGGACGACGACAACGTATTGCAACCGGATTACTTGGTGCAGGTGGAAGCCATCGCTGCCCAGCATCGCACGGTGGGCTGTTTCGGTGCTGCACGTCTTCTTCCCCGTTTCGAGGAGGAGCCGAGCAGCGCGTTGCTCCCCTACACCGGAACGTTGGCCTTGCGGGACGAACCTACCGATCAACGGTCCGCCGATCCGTTGGACTGGGCCTATCCCTACGGTGCCGGTCTTGTGGTGCGCCGTGCCGTGGCGGAGGAGTACGTCCGCGTGGTGAGCGCCTCCCGCTTGAAAATGGAGTTGGATCGTCGCGGTGATCAATTGAATTCATGCGGGGACGATGAGTTCTCGTGGATCGCGATCGATCTGGGATTCGAGCGCGGTGTCTTTCGGGCCTTGGTCGTTCACCACTTGATCGCCGCTAAGCGGGTGCGCAAGGAATACCTGCTTTCGCTGTACGAGAGTTTCGGGTATTCCCGGGCGCTCTTGCTACACAGCCACGGAAGGCCTGCACCCCAGCCGATGCCCGATGTGGAGGAGGCCGATCCATGGTGGCGCGTTGCCCTCCGGCACCTGCTCTCGGGTAGGCTATCCGCAGCTTTGCACATGGCCCGGTCGCAGGGCGAAGTGGATCGCGACACCGCATTGATCAAGGAATTCGAGGATGCACAACGCGCAGGGTTCAAGCGCTTCCAACGCACGCATCTACCTTCGGCGAACTAGTATCCATGGACCGTCCGCTCATCCTCTCCGTTGTTATTCCAACCTACCGCCGTTGGGATCGTTTGCAATTGACACTGGCCGCGCTGGAAGACCAGAGCATGTCCAAGAAGGACTTCGAGGTGATCGTAAGCGATGACGGTTCTGGCGATGGTACGGTCGAACAGTTGCATGCGTATGCGGCCAAGACCTCGTTGAACATAGTGGTGGTGACCGGCCCGAATGGAGGCCCAGCCACCGCTCGGAACCGAGGGATCGCCAAGGCGCGCGGCGAGTGGGTGGCGATGACCGATGATGACTGTGTGCCGGAACGGGATTGGCTGGTGAAGCATGTGGAATTCATCCGGGAGCATCCCGAGTACGGCGCTTTCGGAGGCCAAGTGGTGCGGTACAAGGACACGGTGATCTCGCGCTACGTGGATTGGACCGGTTCCATGCTGCCACCCCTCGGCGAGAACGGAGGCAGGCAGTACTTGGTGACGGCGAATGCCTTGTTCCGCAGAGACCTGCTGGTGCAGTTAGGCGGCTTCGATGAAACGTACCGGTGGCCCGGCGGGGAGGATCCCGATCTATCGTTCCGGGCCATTGCGTTGGGTACGCTTTTGGGGTACAATCCGGGGTCCGTGGTTCGGCACATGCATCGGGAAACTGTGCGTGGCACCGACCGAATGTTCTGGCACCACGGCTTGGGGTTCGGTACACTCCTCGTTCAACAGGGCAAGCCATTGGGGCCTTCCTGGCGGCGTGTCATGGACAAACAAAAGAAGGAAGGGGTCAGCAAGGCATTTCGGGAACGATCGTTCTGGGAAGCGTTGGCCTTCGCCTTTCTGGAACGTCGTCGGCACGATGCCTTTTACAAAGGCATGCAAGCGGCCGAGACCTTCGGAAGCGGTGCAGCGACCTCGGCGAATTGAAAGCGCTGGCTTGACACGGTGCGCATAGGCTGGATCCACCGGTCCGACTTGAAGCCTTAGTTTTGGAAAGCCAAGCGATCGCGCGAAGCCCGCTATCCAATAAAGTGAACATGAGCAGTGGACCGATCGACAAGATCCTGCGGAAGAGGTTATCCTCTTTTGCGTACGAACGATGGCGGGACCTCCGCGAGGAGGTCAGTGCCATGCGGGTCCATAAGCGCGGTGTGCGCGCCGCGCAGGGGATCCAATGGCCTGCGGAAGTGCGGTTGAACATCGGCTGCGGACCGGTGAAGACGCCCGGGTATATGCGGGTTGACTTTTGCCCCGGTGTGGACATACGCGTGGATCTCCGGCGCCCACTACCGATCCCGGATAACACCGCATCGGAGATCCTGTGCGAGCATTTCTTGGAGCATTTGCGCTACCCCGGCACCTCCGGATCCTTCCTACACGAATGCCATCGGATCCTGAAGCCTGGTGCTGCGTTGTACATCTCCGTTCCGGATTCGCGTTGGCCGATGGAATGCTATGTGCATGGTCGCGACGAATGGGAGAAGGTCTGTGCGGAGAACAACTGGCACCCGAAGTGGATGGAGACCACCATGGAGCATTTGAACTACCACTTCCGCCAGCAGGACGACACGTACAGCGATGGGCACTTCGAGTGCCACCGATTCGCATACGACGAAGAGACCTTGGCACTTGCACTTCGCCGCGCAGGATTCAGCAGGGTGGAGCCGCGTTCGTTCGATACGACCCGGGATTCGGAACATCGTCGCATTGGCAGTTTGTTCATGTCCGCTTTCAAATGATCCCGACGTGGTTCGCGCCGGCACCATGATGTAGGAACGCCTTGTCCGTGGTCCTACCCACCTACAGCATGGGCCGCTACATCGGTGCGGCGTTGGATTCCATTGCTGCGCAGACCTACACGGATTGGGAGGTAGTGGTCTTGGACGATCCGGGTCCGGAGGATGGAACACAGGCTATCGTGGAGGCATTTATTGCACGGGTGGGTGCGGTTAAGGCCAGAATGGTGCGCCATGCAGTGAACCAAGGCGTAAGTGCTGCTCGCAACGCAGGAGCTTCCGAAGCGCGCGGCGCATTCATCGCATTCTTGGATCCGGATGATGACTGGTTCCCCGACCACCTCCAAGGCCTGATGGCCATGTTCCAACAGGACCCCGGAGCGGATGTGGCAAACGCACCCGTCGTTGCCTTCTACGACGGTCCGGATGCGCCACCAACGAAGATCCAGGAGATCACCCCGTGGCACCTGGAGATTTTCCCCCGCACCTTGGGGCTGCACAACTTCATCCAACCTTTCGCCACCGTGTTGCGCCGAAGTTCGAGCAGGCACGGATCTTCTGGACTGGAACGTTCCATTGGACGCATGGTTGAGCGGGTTCAAACCATTCCGGCGTGCCGAGTTGAGTCCCGTTCAATGCGGCGTTGTGGTCTATCTTAGTCGCCACACAAGGCACCGGTGAGGTTTAGAATCCTGATGAACGGTTTATCCGGCCCGAACGGTAGATTCCTATGCGTCGCATGATGAACAAGAAGATCCAGAAATTTTGGTGGATGTTGAACGGAGGAGCGGACGTGGCACGAACCCACGCGGCCACTACACTTGGTCCGACGGAGTCAGAAAGGACCCCGGAGGAATGGTTGGCCAACATGGATGATCCGTTCCGGGCGGCCCTACTTTCGATGTACAACGGGCTTCCACAAAAAGGTTCCGATGGCGCGGTCCATAAGATCAATGACACAGCGCGGATCTCGCCGGAACAGGGCACATGGATGTACGAGGTCACCCTAGCACTGAAGCCGACCTCCATTCTTGAGGTGGGCATGGCGTACGGTTTCAGCTCCCTGTACTTCTTGGCTGCCTTGAAGCGGAATGGGTCGGGAACACTGACCTCCATAGACCCGTTCCAGCATAATCCCTACAATGGGGTCGGAGTCACACATGCGCTGACTCATGCGCCCAAGGATGCTTCCGGGACTTCGTTCAATTTAGTCGAGGACCGCTCGGACCGGGCAATTGTAGACCTGCTTAGATCAGGTCGCCGATACGACCTCATCTACATCGATGGGAATCATCGATTCGATGATGTTCTGGTCGATTTCTACCTGTGCGACCAAGTCTGCGGCCTCGGTGGCCACATCATTCTGGATGATATGTGGATGAGTAGCATCAAGAGCGTGGCGGAGTTCATTCGGATGAATCGGGATAATTTCGTCGAGGTGAAGAGTCCGGTGTGGAATACGGCGATGTTCAAGAAAGTCAAGAAGGATGATCGGTCCTGGAACCACTTCAAGACCTTCTCGGTCTCCCCTAGTGCTTGATCTGATGGTGGAGGTTCTTGGAGGTTGCCACCACATATTCATTTTACATTTCCGGTTAGCACCGGTGTGGCACGGCGCGAAGGTTGAAGTGCGGTGCTGCCATCCCCTGCGAAGATGACCGTCCCCCCCGATTCCCAAAAAGTAGACCGGGGTGCCCCGACCCTATCTGTTGTTATACCCAAGTACCGCCGTTGGGGTCCATTGCAATTGACCCTCGTGGCTTTGGAAGGCCAGAGCATGCCCAAGAAGGGCGTCGAGGTCATTGTCAGCGATGACGGTTCCGAATACGGTGCCATTGACAACCTCAAGGCCAATGCCGGGAACACACCCTTAGGATTAGAAGTCACGACGGGACCGAATGCCCGGCCGTCGGCCGTTAGAGATCGCGGTTTACGTTTGGCCAATGGGAATTGGGTGGCGTTCACTGATGATGATCGTGTGCCTGCACCGGCTTGTTTGGAGCGCCGTTTGGCAAGTCTGAACGCCGACCCGGAACTGGAGGGTGTAGGAGGCAAGGTCCTACGGTACAAGGACGGCCGCATAGCGCGGTACGTGGATTGGTCCGGCGTTCTGGTACCCTACATGGACAAAGGCGAGGTGCAGTACCTCGTGACCTCCCACGCTGTTTTCCGGAACGAGACAGTACAGCGCTTGGCCGGCTTCAATGAAACGTACAAATGGCCCGGCGGTGAAGATCCGGACCTTTCCTTCCGGTTCATAGCTGCCGGAGGCAGGTTGAAATATATACCCGAAGACTTGGTCTTGCACATGCACCGTGAGCGTGTGAAAGGCACGTATGAAATGTTCTGGCATCACGGCCTCGGAGCAGGGGTTCACGGCAAACTGGAGGGTAAGGTCATTCGACCAGCGCTGAAGGAATACCTACGCGAATTAGCCAGTAAGAATGTGGAAAAGGCGTTCAAGGAACAGACCTTCATCGATGCGCTTGTGTTCAGTTTCTTGGAGTACGTTAGGAAATACGTCTTCATGAACGGATTCGATCACCATTCACAAGCTTCGAAGTTCGGGGCGACCTCAGCGAATTGAAGCCTCTTGTCAGCATAATCCTGCCTGCCTACGGCATGGGTCGCTACATCGGAGCGGCGTTGGATTCCATCGCTGCACAGACCTATACGGATTGGGAAGTGGTGGTGGTGGATGATCTGGGTCCGGAGGATGGAACACACGCGATCGTGGAAGCTTTCATTGCCCGAGTGGGAGCGGAGAAAGCACGGTTGGTGAGCCATAAGGTGAACCAAGGCGTGAGCGCTGCACGCAACACAGGAACCGCCGCAGCGCGCGGGGAGTTCGTCGCGTTCTTGGATCCGGATGATGACTGGTTCCCCGATCACCTTCAAAGCTTGATGGCCTTGTTCCAACAGGACCCCGGAACGGATGTGGCCACCGCACCCGTCGTCGCCTTCTATGACGGCCCGGATGCGCCACCAACGAAGATCCAGGAGATCACCGGGTGGCACGTGGAGAATTTCCCGCGCACTTTGGGGCTGCACAACTTCATCCAACCTTCTGCCACCGTACTGCGCCGGAGTGCGGTGCAACGGGTGGGCGGTTTCGATACCACCCCGGCGATCCAGCACATCGAGGACTACGACCTGTGGATCCGGATGGTGGAGCAGGGTTCGGGGTTCGCGTTCTTGGATCGGCCCACCAGCCGCTACCGCAAACACGAAAGCGCCGCATCCAGTGATCCACAACGCATGCGCAGGTTGCACGATCACCTGTACGCCAAGCATGCCAACTTCTTCCGCACCGCGCAGTCCGTGCTCCTGATCTCCACGCTGGGGCGCATGGAGCGTATGCGGAATGAACTGGGGCGGATCAACATCGAACTCAATGGTCCCATACTGCGTGTCGTGCGTGCCGTGGATCGGGCCATTCGCGCGATGGGTCGTTTGGTGCGCGGTCGATCGTGAAACCTCCCATTCTGGGTATTTCGTTCTTTTGCGGAGGAATCGCGACCCGTTCCAAGCGGCTTCTCGTAGCATTTGAGGACAGCGCATTGATGAAAACATCCGGTATAGGAGCATGATGCCCAAGCTTTCCCTTGCGATCTGTACGCACAACCCAAGGACGGACTATCTGGATCGAACCCTGCGGTCGTTGCAAAAGCAGACCATTCCATTGGATCAATGGGAGTTGCTACTCATCGATAATGCCTCGACCAATGGTGTCGTACAGACCATGGATCTGGCATGGCATCCGAATGCGCACGTCGTGAAAGAAGCACGGATCGGCCTTACCATGGCTCGGTTGCGCGCCATCGAGGAAACCTCCACACCGTACCTGGTCTTTGCCGACGATGACAACGAATTGGCACCGGACTATCTGGCCACGATGATCCGATTGGCGCAACTGCATCCCACGTTGGGCGTGATCGGTGCGGGCCGCATCGTTCCGGATTTCGAGGAAACCCCGGCACCGGAGTTGAAGCCCTATGTACCCATGGTCACCTTGCGCGAGGTGCAGACGGATCAATGGTCCAACGATCCCATGGACGAGGCGATACCTTGGGGCTGTGGCATGATGGTCCGCCGCGAAGTGGCCACGCAATACCACAGCAGCCTCTCGAAGGATCCCTCGAAACAAGGCTTGGACCGTACAGGTGACAGCTTGAATTCATGCGGCGATGAACAGTTCAGCTTGGTGGCCTGCGAAATGGGACTTGGAAAGGGCATATTCGTGGACCTCGATCTGGTCCATTTGATCGGGAAGCAACGGGTCCAAAAGGAATACCTACTACGACTCGCTGAAGCACACGCCTTTTCGAAGGCCATGCTCATGCATATTCACGGTGGCAAGGTTCCCGTGCAACGTTCGCCCCCAACTTGGTCGAAATTCTTCGGGCACGTTCTTCGGCTTCAACTCGGCATGGTCTTCCTGGAAGGCACGCGGTTGTGGGATCGTCGTTCCCGCGAACATGTGGCACGCGAATTCGATGATGCACGACGCACCGGGATCGCGCGCTTCCATCGGACCGTGCATGGTTGATCACCTCGTTTCCATCATCATGCCTGCATATCAAGTGGGTGCCTTCATCGGTGAAGCGCTGCATTCCATTGCCGTACAAACCCACACCACTTGGGAGGTGATCGTGGTGGATGATCATGCCCCGGATGATGGGACACGTGCGATCGTCGAGGCATTCGCGCGTGAACGCACGCAGCAAGTCAGGTACCTCCGGCACGAGCGGAACCAAGGTGTAAGCGCCGCGCGGAACACGGCCATTGGAGTTGCACGTGGGGAATTCCTTGCCTTCTTGGATCCGGACGACCTGTGGGCGCCGTGGCATTTGGAACGGGCCTTGGGGCGTTTCTCACAGGATCCAACGGCCGATGTTTGCACTGGACCGGTCATCAATTTCCGCAACGGCGCACCCGGTTCATACCGCAAAAAGAAACCGATCGCACGGTGGAAGATGGAGCACTTCCCACATTCCTTGGCGGTCCACAATTTCATTCAACCTTCGGCCACGGTGGTGCGACGTGCAGCGGTAGTGGACGTACAGGGTTTCGAGACGGAACAGACCCTGCAGCACATTGAGGACTATGACCTGTGGATCCGATTGGTTTTGGCGGGCAAACGATTCGCTTTCTTGAACGAGGCCACATCGGGCTATCGAAAACACGCATCCGCTGCTTCTGCGGATCCGGAACGCATGCGGGTATTGGATCAACGGATCCGTGTTCGCCATGAAGCGTTCTTCACTTCGGGTATCGAATACATGAAGGGAATTCCGATGGAAGAGCCGAAGTGGTCGCAGAAGCGTAGTTTCATGGACCGGATCCTAGGTCGAACGCCGATGGACCATTACGATTGGATCCCATTGACCCATTGACCATGCCGATCGTTTCTGTCATCATTACCTGCTACAACTTGGGAGGCTACTTGCAAGAAGCGATCGATAGTATCCCGGCATCGTTGGGTGGTTCGGCAACCGAGGTCATCATCGTTGACGATGGCTCCACCGACCCCTTGACGCGCAAAGTGCTTGAAGGCATCGACCGCACACGGTACATCGTGTTGGAGCAAGCGAACACGGGCTTGGGAAAAGCGCGGAACAACGGTATCGCACGCGCCTCGGGTACTTACATCATCCCGTTGGATGCCGATAACCGGTTGAATAGTGCAGGAGTGGAGCAGGCGGTGACCCTGTTGGAAGCGCGACCCGAGGTCGACATTGTTTACGGTCATGCTACGTACTTCGGAGAACGGAATGGACCATGGATCGTCGGAGAGTATGACTTTCGACGATTGCTCCGGAAGAACTACATCGATGCCTGCGCGTGCTTTCGGCGGTCCTTATGGGAACGTATAGGCGGATACGACGAGCACATGCCGCACATGGGTTGGGAGGATTGGGACCTTTGGTTGCGCGTATCCGCTGCGGGCATGTCCTTCCATCACCTCGGTAGTGTTTTCTTCCACTATCGGGTACGCCAAGGATCCATGATCGAAGGCACCAACGCGCATGCGGAGGAGTTGACGGCGTACATCTTCAACAAGCCAGCATTGCGCTTTTTGGATCGACTGAGAGCGGACTACATGCACTTGCGCGAAGAAGCGAACAATAGCCTAGGTGTTCGGGGGGCGTTAAAGCTGGCAGCGGACCGCCTGCTTCGGAGCCGTAAGAACTGAACCCTTCGGGGTACTGCGGTATATTCGAGCCTTCGCCATGACCGATCGTTGTTTCTGCACCATCATCACACGGAGCCATGTGGGTTGGGCCTTGGCATTGGCCACCTCCTTGCGCCAATGGGATACGGACCTTCCTTTCGTGATACTCATCACCGATGTGGATGCATGGGTTCCTGATGCGTTGAAAGGAATGCAGGGTATCGAGGTGGTCCATATGAAGGATGTGGCACCGGTATCCGTGGGGGCGCAACTGGCCGCGAAGTATGCACAGGAGAGCGACGTGCTTCGCTGGACCATGAAACCGGTACTCATGGCGTATTTGCACCAACGTTATGAGAAGGTCATGTACGGCGATTGCGATCTGCACTTCTTCGCGGATCCGGTTTTCCTGTGGGAACAATTGGATGAAGCGGACATGCTCCTTTCACCCCATTGGCGCAGTGGCAAGGCTTCGGTGGATCGGGACAACTTCGACATGCTCTTCACGGAAGGGTTGTACAACGGAGGTTTCGTGGCAGCACATCGCAACGCAACGGAACCCCTTCGCCGCTGGGCGGAGAATTGCTTGGAGGTCTGTGTAAAGGATACCACCAAAGGCCAGTACGTCGATCAAACGCACCTCAACATTTTGCCGGTATACTATGATCGCGTGTACCCATTGAGGCATCGTGGCTGCAACGTCGCCAATTGGAACATGGTGGAGTGTGTTCGCAGTGGTGGTCCCAACGGGGAAGTGCTGATCAACGGTTCGTTCCCCATCGTGTTCATCCACTTCACGCGCAGCATGATCGACGGCATCGTTTCCGGAATGGATCCCTTGCTGATGCCGCACTTGGAGATCCTGCGGGATCGCTTGTTGGCAGGTGGCTTTGGCACGGACATCATCGCCGCTTCTCATGAACGGCTCCGAGTAGAACGGGAAGCGGCCAACCCGGGATGGGGTCGAAGGATCGGGTCCGCAGTGAAGCGCATTGCACGGGTCAAATGAGTCGGGACCATGGCTGAACGTACCATACGGATCACACTGGCCTCACCGGCGGTGAATGCCTGGAGCGAGACGTTCATCGCGGCGCATATCGAGCGGCTTCAGAAGGTGGATCTGCTCGTTTCCGGTGGCAACCCGCCTCGCCATGCTTCACGAGGTGCGCAGTTCGCACGTTCGTCCACCGTTGGCGTGTGGATGGATCGGGCGATCGCTCGCTTCCACGGTGGCATTCCGGAATTGCTTCGCCATCGGCTGGCCCGGCGGCTGGCGCAAGAACGCCCCGATGTCGTACTCGCCGAGTATGGCAACATGGCGGCGGAGATCGTCGCTTCGTGCGAGCGTGCAGGAGTGCCGCTGGTCGTTCACTTCCAT
The DNA here is from genome assembly GCA_016710015.1 of Flavobacteriales bacterium. Classification (GTDB taxonomy): domain Bacteria; phylum Bacteroidota; class Bacteroidia; order Flavobacteriales_F; family PHOS-HE28; genus PHOS-HE28. The sequence continues at coordinate 610,990 of JADJLR010000002.1, read as the reverse complement.
GGATTCGATGCGCACCGCGATGACTACATCGCACGATACGATGGATATCGAGAGGTCTTCCGGTATGCGCGGTTCGTCGTGGTGGTCAGCCGTGCCATGGAAGAGCAGCTACTGGCCATCGGGGCACCCCGTGAAAAGGTGGTGTACAACTGCTATGGCATCGACGTGGACCAGTTCGTTCCCGGTGATCCGAGCATCGTGGAACCGCGCTTCTTGGCCGTAGGGCGCTTCGCGGAAAAGAAAGCTCCGCAGTTGACCATCCGCGCATTCCGCAAGGTGCTGGATGAACGACCCGATGCGCGGCTTACCATGGTAGGGCAAGGTGCGCTGTGGGAGACCTGCAAGAGCTTGGTCGATGAATCGGGCTTGGCCGATGCCGTTGAATTGATCGGTGTTCGCACCCCGAAGGAGATCGCTGCTTTGTTCCACCAGTGTCGAGCTTTCGTGCAGCACAGCGTGGTCACCTCCACGAACGATCACGAAGGCACACCATTGGCCGTTCTGGAAGCGATGGCATCTGGAGTACCCGTGATCTCCACCCGCCACGCAGGCATCATCGATGTGGTGAAAGAGGAGGAACGCGGTTTGCTCTGTGCGGAGCACGACGTGGATGCCATGGCCGCGAACATGGTGCGCTTCGTGGATGACCCGGACCTCGCATTGCGCATGGGCGTGGCAGGGCGGGCATACGTGGAGAAGCATCACCGTGTGGAAGTGCAAGTGGCCGAATTGCAACGGTTATTGGAAACCGCAGCGCGCTGAAGATGGGCATCCGCGTGGCATACCTGACCCATTACGCCGACCTCTACGGTGCGAATCGCAGCCTGTTGGATCTGATGTTGCAGCTACGTGCAGCGCACAACGTGGAACCCATGGTATTCCTGCCGGTCGATGGTCCGTTGATCGAGCGATTGGCCGATCTGGGCATCGCACACAAGGTGGTGCCGTGGGCACCGTGGATGACCAAGCGCCATTACGAAGGTGGGTGGCACCATCGGTTCCAACAACACATCCGCTACCTCCGGCAAGCACGTGGGAACCGAATTCGGAACAAGGCGTTGCGTCCGATCCTGGAAGAACAACTGGCAAAATGGGGGACGCAATTGGTACACGTGAACAGTTTGGCCGTTGGCATGGCCACGGAGCTGGTAGGTCGGCTATCCATTCCGCTGGTGTGGCACATGCGCGAAATGCCCGAACGTCACTACGGATTCCACCACGACCATGGTGTTCGAGCGTATGTAGATGCTTTGAAGAAGGCCGATGCACGGATCGCGATCAGCGATGCTGTGCGGAAGGACGTAGCACACCGGATAGGGCCATCTGTCCCGGTGGAGGTGGTCCACAACGGCATCTACACAGCACCGGGTTTCGCAGCTGCCGCGCTGGGCTCCGAAGAGCGTTGGCGGAATGTGGCACCATTCACCTTCCTCATGGCCGGTGTGATCCATCCGGCGAAAGGGCACGACGAAGCGATCGCGGCCCTCGCCATCGTGTTGCGCGAACACAAGGCACGTCTCCGGATCATTGGTGGGGGCAACAAGGATGGGCTACGGCGAGCGATCCACGCCCAAGGACTGCAGGATCAGGTGGACCTACTTGACTATGCGGACGACCTTTCGGAATTCTACGGATCGGGCCATGCCTTGCTGATGTGCAGCCGTCATGAAGCACTTGGCCGTGTGACGATCGAAGCCATGGCGCACGGCTTGCCAGTGATCGGCCGGGCAGAAGGAGGGACCCTTGAGGTCATTGAAGACGGAAGCACGGGACTGCTTTATGACAAGGGTCCAGAAGAACTAGCAGTACGCATGCTTCAATTGATCCGTGATCCGGAAGGGGCGCGCGAAATGGCGACAGCGGCCATGCGCGATGTTGCCGTGCGATTCACGGTGGAAGGGAGTGCGGATCGCGTGATGCAGCGTTACACCGAATTGTTGCAGGACCATGGAGCTAAGAGCTGAACACAACTGCGCTGGTGTGCTCATCCTGAATGGTCAGGGTGCGATCCCGGACAGGCCCTGTCCCGGTCATTCATATTGGGTTTCGATCCGTTGCACATGCCGCGCATAAGCCTGATAACACCCAGCTTGCAGCAGCAACCGTACTTGAGGGATTGCTTCACTTCCGTGCATGATCAGGGCTATGCGGAGTTGGAGCACATCGTGGTGGACGGCGGAAGTACCGATGGTTCCGTGGCAGAGATCGAAGCCATGAAGGATCGCCTCGCGTGGTATTGCAGCGAGCCCGATCGAGGTCAGAGCCATGCCCTCAACAAAGGATTGGAACACGCCACAGGAGCTGTATTCGGGTGGTTGAATAGCGATGATCTTTTGTTACCCGGTTCACTGCAGCGGATCGGTTCAGCGTTCGAGAGAGAACCTGAACTGGTTGCCTATGGTGGGCAACGCCTGTATCGCGATGCCAACGGTCACGATCGGATATCCGAATTGGACCACGCGGATGACATTGACGGACTCTTCATCCATCCACAAGTGAACCAACAATCCACCTTCTACCGCATGGATCTTGTGCGGAGGGTCGGTGGAGTGGAAGAGGGTTTGCACTTCGCCATGGATCTTGAATTGTGGTGGCAGATCCTGTTCACCGCAGAGCGTGCGCTGTTCCGTTTCGACGAAGTGCCATTAGCCGTTTTTCGGTTGCATGATGGAGCCAAGACCGCCACCGGCGGCAACTCTTTCCGCGATGAGACCGCCATCATCCTGCACCATTTGGCCGTGCAATTGGATCAAGAGGATCTGGCGCGTATACTCGGAATGGGCTACGACGTGGAGCGCTGCTTACGCCCCATGCCTGTTAGCGCACAACACCTACCGATCGTACGCCGAATGATCGTCTATTTCCTCATCAAATGGCACCATACCGTCCACCACCGGGCGGAGTTCGAAATGATGCAGGCATTTGTGAAGTCTGGCGTGGATGAGGATCTCATCGATCCTTCGCAAGTCGATCGCTGGAACAAGTTGAAGGTGAAACTGACCGGTCGCAGTTGGCTGACCTTCCGGATCGAACGCAAACTGGATCACCTGTTCGCATGAAGGCCAGCGTGGTGATACCGGTCTACAACAAGGCACCTTTCTTGAAGGAATGCTTGGAGAGCGTCTTTGCGCAGTCCTTCCAAGCCTTCGAGGTCATTGCAGTGGACGATGCCAGTACGGATGGAAGTTTGGACGTGCTGCGTTCCTGCACGGATCCGCGCTTACGCATCATCGAATTGGAACGGAACGTAGGACCGGGTGGCGCTGCACAGCGTGCCATGGACGCGGCGCAAGGCGAATACATCCTGCGTGTGGATGCAGATGATATCCTGTTCCCGGAACGCTTCGCCAAACAAGTGGCTTTGCTCGATCAACGACCGGAGATCGGCGTGTGCAGCGGGCACTTGCAGTTGCTTTCAGAACCGAACATCGTACATCGGGTGGAGATCGCGGATGTGGACTGCAAAGCCCGGATGCTATTCGGCGTGCCGATCAATCAACCTGCTGCTGCCTATCGCCGGAGCGTATTGGTGGGAAACGACATCCGTTTTCGGGATCACTGGCCGCGCTATGGCGAGGATTGGATGCAGCAGATCGAATTGGCGAAGGTGACCCGGTTCCAGAACCTCAATGAGCCTTTGATCCACTATCGGCATGGGAAGAACAACATCGCCTACGGTCGGGATCGAGCTGCGGATCTGCGTGCGCTCTACCGTCACGTGTTCACCTTCTTCGGTTTCCCCATGAACGATGAAGAACTCGAATTGCAACTCATGACGGTGCGGTGCGTTCCTATCCCGATCGATCGCGATCGTGTGCGAACATTCAGAGCATGGTTGGATCGGCTCGCTGCGTCGAATGAACGCTTGCAAGTGTTCGATACCCAGGCCTTACAACGGCAGTTGGACCGAATCTGGAACGACTTCTTCTACTTGCTTCCAGCCTATGGGTGGTCTCCCTCGGTCGCGCATTGGGGAATAGGGCAGGGACCGTCCTGGAAGCAATTGTATTACTTGCTGGCCGTACAGCTGAAAGGCGGAGCGCACGAAAGGTTGTTCAAGGAATGAAGGAGCTCTGGTTATTCACTACACGTTTTCCCTACGGATTGAGGGAGTCGTTCCTCGAGAACGAATTGCCCATACTCTGTGCGCGGTACGATCGGGTGCTGGTGTTCCCTGAACATACGGAGGATGGCCTAAGGACCTTGCCACCGAACGCCGAGTTGCAAGTACCCGTGAAGGATCCGTACGGCTCGGCTTCCATTGGTGAAATGATCCGGTCCACACCCTTGGTCGTGAAATTGATCCTTTCGCTCCTGCGTGATGCACCTTCGTTCAAGATCCTGCGCGCCCAGTGGCCGGATCTGCGCAGTCGGATCGGCCAATTGATCCGGCGCAGCCTGGTGCTGCGACAGCGGATCGAGAAGGACTACGACCCCGAACGCGTAACACTCTACACGTATTGGACACACGATTGGACCACGGTACTCGGCTTGGTCCAACACAAGGTTCCCAAATTGAACTACTTCAGTCGGGCACACGGTTTCGATGTGTTCGAAGCGCAGAACCTGAACGGATGGATACCCTTCCGTTCCTTCCAATTGCGCCATGTGTCAAAGGTCTATTGTGCCTCGCGCAGTGGCATGGAACATTTGCGCCGCCGCCATCCGGAACGAAAGGATCTTTTCGAATTGGCCCAGTTAGGAACACGGGACCACGGGGTTGGTCCATTCGACCCCACCGGGCCGTTGCGGGTGGTGAGTTGTTCGTTCTTGATCCCGCGCAAGCGCGTCCTGTTGTTGGTGGAAGCACTTAGCGCCGTCGATGTTCCGGTGGAGTGGACCCATTTCGGTGGTGGAACAGAAGAGGCGACCGTACACGAGGCGGCGAGTCGACTGCCGGCCCACGTGAAAGTGGATCTGAAAGGCATGACACCGAATCCGGTGATCATGGATTGGTACCGTTCCCACCCGGTGGATGTCTTCATACATCTCAGTCACTTGGAAGGAGGTGTGGTCGTAGCGGTGCAGGAAGCGGCCAGCTTCGGTATTCCGGTGATCGCCACCGATTCCGGTGGGATCCGCGAGATCATGGGGGAACGCACCGGGATCCTACTGCAGAACGACCCATCCACACAGCGCATCGCCGAACTTCTGAATGGTTGGAGAAAAGGACCAATGGCCACTGAGGCATTCCGTACGGGCGTGCGTCAGGCTTGGAAAGAGCAGTTCGATGCGAATGTGGTCTTCCATCGGTTCGTGGATCGCATTTCGAACGGGTAGCAAGCGGGAAACTTCGTAGCCATCACATGCGGTGGCCGACCTTTGCCGGTCTGGGTCGTGGAACACATGAAGATCGCTGTTGTCATTCCGTGCTACAACGTCGCCGAACACATTGGGCGGGCAGTTGGATCCGTTCTGGCACAGACCCACCGTGATCTGGACATCGTAGCGGTGGACGATGGAAGTACGGACGGCACGGCGGAGGAACTGGATCGCTATGTGCAACAGGGCCTGTTACGCTGCATTCGGCAGGACCGAAAAGGAGCGTCAGCAGCGCGCAACGTTGGCATGCTCGGCACCGAAGGGGAGTACATCCAGTTCTTGGATGCGGATGACGAATTGGCACCGGACAAGATCGGTCGTCAAGTGGAACTGATCCGTGCCGCTAAGGATCCGGCACTCATCATCGGTGACTACATCGATCGTATGGAAGACGGTACCACTACGGAAAAGCGATGTGGAACGGACGATCCTTGGATGGCCTTGATCAAGGGAAGGTTGGGCACCACTTCTGCGGATCTGTGGCAGCGTGCTTCCGTCCTATCGGTAGGCGCTTGGGACCCGACCTTGGCCAGCAGCCAAGATCACGAATTGGCCTTCCGCGTGATGCGTGCCCAAGGCAAGGTGGTATTCGATGGCCGTGCGGATACCACGATCCTGAAACGGAACAAGGGATCCATTAGCAAAGGCGATCCGATCGGAAATTGGGAACGCTACATCGCCTTGCGCGTTTCCATCCGGGAGCACATGCGTACAACGGATGCCACAGCGTACGCCGAACACATCGCCACGGTCGATCAGCTCATCTTCGGTGCGGTCCGTATCGTTTCCAAGTCGGATCCGGCCCGCGGCTACGCGTTGTTCGAAAAGCATTTGCCTACGGGCTTCGTGCCCCGCGCGGAAGGAGCTACCTCGGCCGCATACCTGCGCCTGTACAAGTGGATGGGCTTCAGCACGGCGGAGAGGGCTATCGGCGCATTGGATAACTTGCAACGCATGTTCGGCAAGGGATGAACAACAAGCTTCAGGATCCTGTACGCCCAATGATCGATCCGTATCACAACGCCCGATGAAGATCCTGCTCGTGGTGGTCGGCGCGCGCCCCAATTTCATGAAGGTGGCGCGCTTTCGTGAAGTGGCGGCGATCCGTGGTGATTTCGGAATCGAAGTGGTCCATACCGGACAGCAGAGCGATGATCGAATGACCACGGTGTTCCTGGATCAATTCCAGATCGAACCAGACCATTGGTTGGGGATCGGACCTGGGGATCCGCACGAACAGATCGCGCACATCATGCTTGGTCTTGGACCCGTGATCAAACAAGTCGCACCGGTCGGAATGGTGGTCGTAGGCGATGTCACCAGCACCCTAGCAGCCGCGCTCACGGCGAACAAAATGGGCATCCCCTTGATCCATTTGGAGAGTGGGTTACGGAGTGGTGATCTCCGTATGCCGGAGGAGGTCAACCGCATCCTCACCGACCGCATCACGGATCACTTCCTCATCACCGAACCCAGTGCGAGGGAGCATTTGCTGAACGAGGGTACTCCACCCGAGCGGATCCACTTCGTAGGCAATACCATGATCGATACCCTTGTGGCCTTTCAGGATCGCATCGCAACGGACCCGATCTTGGCCACCCAAGGCTGGGAAGGAGGGCACGCGTTGATCACCATGCACCGCCCGGCCGCCGTGGATGATCCCGTGGCTGCCAACCGGACCGTGGACATGATCGAGGCCGTCGCCAAGCGGCATCGGTCCATCTTTCCGATCCATCCGCGCACCCGATCACGCTTGCAGGCCAATGGTCTTTTGGATCGTCTAAGCAGCATCCCTAACCTGCACCTTGCTTCGCCTCTGGATTACTTCGCTTTCCAACGGGTGCTCGCTACCAGCACCTTCGTGGTCACGGATAGCGGCGGGGTGCAGGAGGAAACCACCTATCGTGGGATCCCGTGCTTGACCTTGCGACCGAATACCGAACGGCCGATCACATTGGAGATCGGGACGAACGAATTGGTTCCGTTCGATGTGGCTTCGTTGAACGCCGCGATGACACGGATCATGGATGGTTCCTTCAAGAAAGGACGTTGTCCGGAATTGTGGGATGGTCATGCCACCGAACGGGTCTTCGAGGTACTATCGCGAACGTTGTGATCTTCTTCATCACATACAACGACCACCCCTCGGGGGTGTATTGGAGTCAGGTTACCGATGTGGTGGACCACCTGAATGAGTTGGGTCCGGATCACGTACGCTTGGTGGCCATGGTCTCGTTGAGGCGATTCCGGGCTTCACGCCGTATCATTCTGAAAAGGCATCCCAAGGCCATCGTGGTCCCGATGATCCCAAGGGCGCATCAATGGCGGGCCAATTGGATCTGGCTCTTTTTGCTTTGCCTGATCCATCGGCCCACCGGCATGATCGGTCGGGGCATTTTCGCCACGGCGTTGGCTCTGCGGATGCGGACTCGTGGTCTGGTGGATAAGGTCTGCTTCGATGCCCGAGCGGCCTATGGTGCCGAATGGCGTGAGTTCCGCGTTGTGGATGATGATCTTCTCATCGCGGAATGCGCAGAGGTCGAAAAGGAGGTGGTTCGCGAGGCCGATCTGCGCATGGCCGTGAGCGGTGCATTGGTATCGCACTGGCGCGAGGTCATGCAGTACAATGGTCAAGGTCATGAAGTGATCCCGTGCACCTTGGGCCGGGACCTGCAAAAAGTGGGTGGGATCGATCGGATCGGGTTGCGTCGTGAATTGGGCTGGGGCGAGGATGATCTGGTCCTGGTGTATTCGGGCAGTACAGTGGGCTGGCAATCCGTGGATCTCATGGCCATGGTATTGGAGACGGTGTTGAACCGCGATCCGACGGCAAGAGCCTTGTTCTTGAGCCAAGATGATGAACACATCCGGCTCTTGAAGAAGCGCTTTCCTGGACGCGTTGAATTGCGCTGGTATCCGCACGATCGCGTATTACCCGTACTCGCATGTTGCGACATCGGCTTGTTGGTGCGCAATCCATCGATCACCAACAAGGTGGCCTCACCGACCAAATTCGCAGAATACCTCAGCGCGGGGTTGCAGGTGCTGATCTCCGAAGAACTCGGCGATCTCTCGCCTTTGGTCCGTTCCCACGGACTGGGCTGGGTGTTGGGTGCGTCCGTGCCCGATCTCAAGAAACCAACTGCAGCAGATCGGGAACGTTCTATGCGGTTTGCCTATGAGAGCTACACGAAATCGGCCCACGACCCACAATACCGACAACTCTTGCGTTGTGCTGGTCCTTCACGGGTATACGCCTCCAGCTTGGCCCAAGAAGCGTCCGCAGAGCTCCCTCATGGCCTGGTCTCTGTGGTGGTGCCCAGCTTCAACAAGCTCCGGTACATCGAAGAAATGGTGGCTTCTGTTCAAACGGGTTCTTATTCGGACTGGGAAATGCGCTTCGTGGATGATGCCAGCACGGATGGTACGCGCGAGTTGATCGCCGAGCTTGCAGAGAAGGACCCGCGCATCCACTTGCATTTGTTGCCAGAGAACAGAGGAGCCAATCATTGTCGGAACCTGGGCGTGCAAGAGGCCAAGGGTGATCATCTGCTTTTCTTGGATGCCGATGATGTGCTCGGTCCGGACTGCATTCGGGACCGGCTTCGGATCGCGGCGCTCGGTGATTTCGATCTGGTGGTCTCCACCATGGAGGTCTTCCACCAAAACCCTGGTGATGGGACGAATCGCTGGGTGCCGTCAGCGCGGGATCCGTTGGCCGAGTTTCTACGGCACCGGTTGCCATGGAGCGTGATGCAGCCCCTGTGGAAGCGGAAATTCCTATTGGAACTCGGAGGCTTCGACGAGAGCTTTTCGCGTCACCAGGATGTGGAGTTCCATACCCGGGCGTTGTTCGATCCGTTCGTGAAGTACTGCACCATCGTGGATGGTCCGGATTGTTTCTACCGGATCGATGAGGACCGCAAGGTCTTGAAGCCGTATGACCTACTCGAAGGCTTTACACGTTCAGCGTTGAAGTACTACTTCAAGTTCTACGAGCAGGCCGCGCGGACAGGAAGGCACCGGTTGCTGGTGGGCATCATCTACCAAACCCACATTCAATTGATCCACTACCGCAAACTGGACAAGATCTCGCAGGGAGAGTTCGATCGCCTGTACACGTTGTTGATGGATCCAGCTTTTACAGAACGGATCGGTACGGTGAAGCGCACGTTGCTGAAACTCTCAGGATGGTATAACGCTTTGCCCGTACGCATACCCGGGGTCAACTTGGTGCTCTACCGGTTGGTCACCTTATGATCCGCCCAAGCGGTGGCGCATCTGGTTCTTCGGCACAACAGGCGGTTCGTTGCGTTGCGCATCGGTGGTCACGATCGAACCATCAGGGGCCTCTCGCCGCGCCACTGAACGACCCTGGATCCTTCGGGTGCCCTACTTTCGCGGCATGGCGGAGAAGGTTTTGATCACGGGCGGTGCAGGTTTCATCGGATCGGCGATCTGCACACACTTGGGTGGGCTCGGATACGAATTGCATGTGGTGGACGACCTGTCATTCGGTCGTAGGCACTTGGCACCGGTACCCGATGATCGTTTCCACAAGGTGGATATCCGCGATCGGGAGGCTGTTCAGAGGGTGTTCAATGCGGTGCGTCCTGATTGGACCCTGCATCTGGCGGCGATCCATTTCATCCCGTATTGCAACGCAAATCCGGTGGAGGCCACCGAGATCAACATCATCGGCACCATCAATGTGTTGGATGCGGCAGATGCTTCGGGGTCCTGCAAGCGTGTATTCGTGGCCAGCACGGCCGCCGTCTATCCGATCTCTGCGGGTGCAATGGATGAGGAGCATACCACCGGCCCCATGGACATCTACGGCGTCACCAAACTCGCCACGGAGAAACTGGCCAGTGAGTTCCATTTGCGCACCGGCATCACCACTGTCGTGGGACGGTTCTTCAATGCGTTCGGTCCCAACGAGACCAATCCGCACCTGATCCCGGAGGTCCAACAGCAATTGCTCTCGGGTTCCCGTACGTTGAAACTGGGGAATCTGGATCCGAAGCGCGATTTCATCCATACACAGGACATGAGCCGTGCCATCACAGCATTGATGAAGTCGGAGATGGTGGGCTACGATACCTTCAACATCGGTCGCGGGATCGAGTACAGTGTGCGTGAGATCGTGGAAGCGTTCGAACGGCAATTGGGTGAACGGATCACCATCGAGGTGGACCCGACTCGTGTTCGTAAGGTGGAGCGCATGCATCTGCTGGCGAATGTCGAGAAGCTGAAGCGCATGACCGGTTGGGAACCGGAATGGGGTATCGACGAGGGAGTTGCGACCTTGCTCAAAGAACGGATCGAGTTGTGAGCGTGAAGAACGCGAAACCACATGTGGTGATCTGCACCGATGGCGTGTTCCCACAAGCCATGGGAGGCATGCAACGCCATACCCGGTTACTTGCGGAGTACCTTGCAAAGAGCGGTGAAGTTTCCCTCACGGTGATCCACCCACATGCCGAGCAGGTGTTTGGAACGGAGCTCGGTATCAACGAAGTGCGGATCGAACCGATCGATACACAGCGGAACTACTTGCGCGAATTGTGGCGCTACAGCGAACGTGTTGCAAAGAAGTTGGATGCCCTAAGTGCGGATGTGATCCTTTCCCAAGGTTTCTGTGTGTGGAAGGGCATGGAACGCTTCCGGTCGCGGTTGATCCTACACCCGCATGGACTCGAGATGTTCCAAGGGATCGGTGCAAAAGAGCGGGCCATGGGTCGGCCGTTCCGGTGGGTCGTACGGTACATGGCACGAAGAAGCGCGTATGTGGTTTCACTTGGTGGCATCCTCACGCGGATCCTCAACGGTTTGGTGGAAGGTTCCAGCAGTACAGTGGTCACGGTGCCGAATGCCGTGGAACTTCCTGCGGAGACAACGCCATACGAAGTACATCCTGGGCCGCTGCGTTTGCTGTTCGTAGGCCGCTTCGCATTCAACAAGGGATTGGATCTGCTGATCGCAGTTGCGAGACGGTTGGAGCGCGAGGGGAAAGGGGATGCCTTCCTCTTCGAATTGGCTGGCGATGGCCCATTACTGAACGCGATCCGCGCCGAAGGTCTTCCTCCGAACGTTCAACTGCTGGGTCGGGTGGATGATGAGACCTTGTTCAAGGCCTACTCCGAGTGTGATGCATTCATTCTACCGACGCGGTTCGAGGGCATGCCCACCGTGGTATTGGAAGCCATGGCACGATCCAGGCCCATCATCGTGAGCGATGTCGGGGCCACGGCGGAATTGGTGGATGGGTCCAATGGATATCTCCTTCCTAAAGGCGATCCGGAAGCATTATACCAAGCGGTGATCGCATTCGGTGCGCTGAACGCGGATCAACGGCAGGCGATGGCGCTCTCTTCTCGGCAGCGCGTGCAGGAACGCTTCACATGGTCTGCGGTCACAGCGGAGTTCCTGTCCTTGTTCCAACTCGTGGATCGGTCGGTCGCTCACCGCGAATAGCAGCAACGGTATTGGAGTGGCGCATTGCCGGTCGCTGGCCAGGTCCCGGTCGCCATGCAAGTGCCTTGTCCCACCACACGGACGGAGTTGTCCTCGTTCGAGGTGTTGTTCGTCCATTCCCAATTGTCCACCGTGCCCGTAAGTCCCAGCGCACCATTCGCACAGCCCAGATAGAATTCGGACCAGGTACACAACCGCCTTCCTGCAGAGGCACAGGTCACTGAAGCCATGAAGAAGTCGACGCCTGATCTTTGCCCCGGTTCAATGCAGAATTGCGCACTGGCTGCGACCATACCGGTCGGACAACTTCTTATACGGTCGTGAACTCCATTGATCAGTTGCATCGCGGCACCGTCGAAGATCAGCGAAACCATGGAACCGGTGACCAGTTCGGCACCATCCACCGGGAGGCTTCCACGCATCAACCCGAACGGACCTTGGCCATTCAAGATCAGTGTCACCGGGCCTGTGCTGGTCACGGGCGATCGCACCACAACATGAAGGCCGATCGCCAAGTCCGTGGTTCCGGGGATGGTAGCGGCCCAGTCATTGCCGGTCACTCCGGTAATGGAATGCAGGATCCCGCTCTGTGCCACACCGGCGGTCAATGCATCGCCCGATCCCGTGGAGAGGGGTAGGCCCGTGACCTGCCGATCCATGGGGTCCGCTCCGGTCAGGATGATCGGAAGGTCCACATGCACTTGGGCCAACAACGAGCACGGGACGGCCATGGCCAAGAGGGTATGGAGCCACTTCGTCATCGCGGATGGTAACAACAGCGGGTATCACCAACGATCAACGTGATCGCATTGGCCGTGCGTTGGCTTTGACACGTGAATCGACCGGCCTGATCCGCAGTATGCGTGTGGTTCGAGGTGTCGTCGATCCATTCCCACTCATCGAACAGTCCGCCCAGTTGAGCACCGGCCAGGGTACATCCTGCCACGTACTCATCCCATGTGCAGAGTTTACCTCCGCGATCCCCGCAGCGGGCGATGGCTTGATAGATCTTCAACCCAGAGGTTGCGTTCGTCTCCATGCACAACCGTTCGTTCACCGACACCGAGCCCGGGGGGCAAGTCGCTCGATCGGCGTTCAACAGGATCCACGTTCCAGCATGCAACAGGATCTCGGCCACCGTCCCGCTGCCCAGCGGTGCGTACTGCACTGGAAGGCCATCCGGTCTCACTACAGGCAACGCGGCCATGTCACCTACACGGATCCATGGCATCACCTGATCATTGCCTACAGCACTGAATCGAAGAAGTTGGCCGTCTTGATAGTAGGTCAACCCAGGCGAGACTGAAAGCGTCAGTGTGTCGGCGGTCACGGTGCCGGATGCCCAATGGACCTGTCCCGAAGAAGCTACATCCACCGATATCGCTGCACCTTCATTGATCGGATCACCAAGTCCATTGATGCCGCGCTGCCCCTCGGGTCCGGTGGCACGTATGGGTACATCGATCTCCACTTGGGCAGTAGCGCACAAGCTGGAACAAAGGGCTATGGCACCGATCCATTTCATCGGTCGGTACAGCATCGAAAGCGGAAAGGATCCATGGGTAGTCCCCAACCACCGTAATTGCAGCCCGTGCCCGGCACGTCGATCTCGCCGTTGTTCCCGGCACCCACCACCTTGGCCGTTGCATCATTGTTCGCGGCGTGGTCCACCCATTCAGCAGTGGACACCGTCCCGAGGAAGCCCGGTAGCCGACTACAGGCGTGGGCCCATTCACCCATGGTACACAAGCGCGCACCTTGTGCGGAGCAAGCCGTGGCAGCCGCGAAGAACGAAGTGGCGGTGTCGGACGAGTCCGCGATACAATACTCCCGTGAAGCGGAATGGAACCCTTGCGGACAACTCAGCGAAATGGAGGAAAGGAGTTGGAATCGGGCGCCATCGAAGATCAATCGCACCGCCACTCCAGTAACGAGATCCGCACTATCCAAGGGCACACCGCCTGACTTCACGATCGGTCGTGCTCCAAGACCGTTCAGTTCGATGGTGGGCCCTGATGCGTTGGTTTGGGTGGGAACAGCGGTGATCATCATACCCACGGTGTATGCGGTGGGTTCGGGGATCAGATCACCGACCAAGGCTACAGTTCCTTGCAAGACCGTGTAGTTGGTACTCGTGCGTCGTTCCGTACCAGCACTCATCAACGCATCGGGTACTTCCGGCGTGCCGAGGTCCAGCACTTGCCGGTCGTTGGGCGATGGTCCATCCAGCAGCACGCGCTCCGGGATATCCCATTGCGCCAGTAGAACTGTGGCGGAACACAAGATGCCACAAACCAAAAGGAACGAACGGAGCAGCGAGGTCGGTTCGACGTGGCTCCGTGAAGAGATCATGAATGCGCGCTCTTCCAGGGGGATTCAACGTGAATGACAACACCGCGAATTGCGATCGATACTGCCCGATACCAAGGCTGTTCCAGTGGTGGAACACGTGCTGGATCCCGCGATGCGCGCCGACCCATTCTCATTCACCGCATCGTCGGTCCACTCCCAGTTGCCTAGCATCCCGGTCAATCCCAATTCTGTAGCCTTGTTGCAAGCGACAATGAACTCCGTCCAACTACACAACCGAAGGCCATTCGCCGCGCAATTGGCATTGGCCGTGAAGAAATCGCTCGCCCCGTGCTCGGTCGGCTGGATGCAAAAGGCTTCACTAACCGCCACAAGACCCGGATCACATGGCTTGCGCGCATAGATCGAACCATTCAACACATGGAACGAGGTGCCGTCGAATACTACGGAGAGTGGGGATCCGGCTTCCACTTCGGTCGCGTCATACGGGGACTGCACGCTGTTGATCAACGGGAAAGGTCCAGCACCATTCACCAAGAGGCTCACCGGACCGGATGCTGTTGCCGGCGTGAGCAGCAAGAGATGTGTACCCGGAATGGGGTCACTGATGAGCGAGGGAAGCGGAACGTTCCATAGGCTCGTGCCGGTCGCGGTGACCGTTCGGTACGCCCCGGCCTGCTCGACACCCGCAGTGAGCACCGCCGCTGGTTCACTCGAATTCGGCAAGCTCAACACTTGGCGGTCGGTATCGGTGGGGCCGGTCAGGATCAACGGGCGATCCACCTGGACCTGGGCGAGGCAATCGCCACCGATCAACAGCAACAGGAGTGGGAGCGTGCGCATCTCGATCATCGTCAACGGGGTTCGAAACAGCACCGACTGCGAGCGAATGTGGTGGTATTGGGAAGTGCCCACTGTTGCGCGGTACACGAGTCGAGGCCGACGATCACGGCCGTGTGCGCGTGATTCTGGGTGTCATCGATCCATTCCCAAGAGGCCCCCATCCCATTGAGATCTGCGTTCAACAAGGTACAAGCGGCGTGGTACTCCCCCCATTTGCACAAGCGTCCACCCATCTGCAAGCATCGGTCGGAAGCCGGGTAGAAGAGCAGGTTCTGCTGGCCGTACACTTCGATGCACAAGTGCGCATTGGCAGCAATTGTCCCGTGTGGGCAACCAAGTTCTGGCGCATTCATCAGGATCCATCGACCGTCCGCGAAGAGCACTTCACAGATCACACCGGAACGGATCTGCCCGCGTGCAGGCCAAACGCCATCGGGTCGTACGAGAGGTGCTGGAACCAGTCCGTCGCAAGCCAAGGTCACCACCCCGAATACATTCATCGGCGCGATGAATCGCAGCAATTGACCATCTCGGTATGCGGATATGGGCACGGTGGGTTGCAGCGTGATAACATTGGTCACCACGGTAGCTTCTGCCCAGTTCGCGACACCGAGCAGGCTTGCTTCTACCGTGATCGCGGCATCTGCTGCTATGGGCAATGCGAGTCCATCGATCCCGCGTTGTTCAACATCGCCGATGAAGTCGATCGGTACATCCACTGCTACCTGACCGTACAGCGGAACGCTTAGAAGTGAGATGAAGAGGAGCAGATTTCGCATTATCTTGATCTACAGCACCGGTACCTCACAGGGGCAGCGATCCCACTGGTTGCACCATATTCACAAGCAATACCGGTCACTTCGGTCGGACCGTTGGATCCAGCGCCCACCATCTTACCATCCGATCCACTGTTGGCACCGTCGCCCACCCATTCGTACGAACTCACGGTTCCCAAGAAACCCGGTTTGGTCCTGCACGCCGTTGTCCATTCGCCGAACGTACACATGCGTGCACCGATCGCGTCGCAGGCCATCACCGCTTGATGAAAGTTCCTGACACCACGGACGGAGTCCGCGATGCACGTCAACGCACTGGCCGGAGAATAGCCCGAGGGACAGGGACGATACGCATTGTTCAGCAGCATGAAGCGTGTACCATCGTAGACCAATCGTGCTGGGGTCGCGGGTTGCAGATCCGCACTATCCAAGGGGACTTGCCCCCACTTCACGATCGGTCGGGCACCCAACCCGTTCAGGTCGAGTTGAGCCGCTTGGACGTTCCTTTCCGACGGCAGCACGGTTACCATCAAGCCAGGTGTGTATGCCGCAAGGTCGGGCTGCAGTGATCCGACCAGAACGTCTGTTCCTGTCACCATCACCGTTGTGGTGACCCCACTGCGCACCGC
The DNA here is from genome assembly GCA_016710015.1 of Flavobacteriales bacterium. Classification (GTDB taxonomy): domain Bacteria; phylum Bacteroidota; class Bacteroidia; order Flavobacteriales_F; family PHOS-HE28; genus PHOS-HE28. Next base: position 594,633 of record JADJLR010000002.1, on the reverse strand, counting down.
GTCCACACTGATCGCTGCATCCACTGAAACAGGATCGGCCAGACCACGCACTTGCCGATCGTCCGCAGTGGCGCCATTCATTTCGATCCGCACGGGTACTTCCCACTGGGCGCTGGCCAAGGTCGGTATCAGGATCAGCAGCGATCGGATCAAATTCCTCATAGCCTTCTGAACTTGAATGTTCCGGATCCATTCACCCGAAGGAAATAAGTGCCTATGGCCAAGTGACCGAGGTGCAGTGTCGCACGGTCCTGTGCTCCAAAAGCATCTTGCTCGATCACGCGACCCAAGGGATCCAACACCTCGATGGTTCGGATACTTCCTTGGTGGCGGGCGCCCACGTGGATCAGATCGGTCACCACGGTCGGCCACACCACGAACGCATCTTCAGCGACCATGCTGGCCACACCCGTGGGAGCGTCCACATCGAAAGCTGTAAGCAAGGCCCACGGTGCCAAGTCCGTGGCGCTCACCAAATTCATTCCTGGGCTGCTGGTGCTGGTCAATAGCACCCATGGGCCGATCTCGTCCGGTGATCGGAACAGCGCCAATCGCATCGGGTCCAGTCCATTCAGTTCCGAAGGGTCGTACCGCAGGTCGAGATCCATGGCTGCTCCGTTGGTCAACGGACTTTGAATGCGGTAGGAGCGTGCAATGCTGCCGTCCCCTTCGGGAAGCACGAAAGGGGTATGGCTGCGCTCCAAAACCAATGGGCCTGCAGTGGAAGTGGTGGTGACCGTCAAGCCCAATCCGCCGGGTTCCTCTCCATCGAATGGCCCAAGGGCGACGGGACTAACGCGTTCAAAGCCAGTTCCCGTGATGGGTGCTCCTGCTGATTCCGCGAGAATGGACTCCGCTCCGAGGTCGATCACCCCATCGTTCACCAAGGTCACATCAGGTCCAAGAACCCATGTCATTGGACTTTCCAGCCGTAGGGTCGTCCCGGAATGGATCGTCATCGTGCCCGAAGGCAGTTCCATGGTCTGCGCATGGGAACCCAACGCCAAGGACCCGAACAAGGAACAGAGGAAGAACTTGTGCATGGAAGTCCAAAGATAGGAGAGGTACGGATCATGGGCTTTCCGCGATCCCTAGCTTTGGCGCAAAAGCAGGTCATGGATATCAAAGGAGTCATAGCGGACCAGATGGGCCACTTTTCGGTGGTCGATCTTCCGGGTGTGCTGTTCGTGGTGTTGTTCAGCACAGGGCTGACCTATGTCATGGCTCGTTTCGGGATCCGGGAGGAAGGTCCTGTTGCCCGCAGGACCGCGCTTTGGGGTGCCATTGGTGCGTTGTCGGCAGCACTCGTTCGTTCGCAATTGCCGGTAGCGGTATTGTTCCTCGCTGCAGCGATCCTGGTGGGAAGGCAGGAGCGTGCTGGGCAAGAGACGATCACGTTGGTATCCGCCTTGGCGATCGGGATCGGCTGTGGCACTGGAGCCTCGGTGGTGGTCGCTCTGGTACTGATCCCGTACCTCTTCATCCTGCGTTGGGCATATCCGCGCATCCCTCGCTGATGAAGGGAACCCGGGGCCGAGAGTTTGTTGGGTCCATCTTGTTGTGCGTTGCCACGGTGGTCGCGTTCTTCGGTGCAGCGGCGTTTCGAATGCCCGTGTATGAGCCGGTACATGGTTACCTCTTCAACGAGGTCCGCATCCGACCCGAGAGATCCCCACTGGATCGTGGCGGGCAACTCGTGCTCCACTCGGATGCCGGGGGGGTGGATCTGGCCCTTGGAGCGGATGGGCGTTGGATCGCTTACGGTCCGGAAGTAAGGTTGAACATCGAGCCCGATCGGCGGTCTATCGCGCACCTGCTCAGCACTCCCATCTCACTGAACTGGAGGCACCCATTATTCGGTTTGCCAGAAGCTTGGGTGGCACGCTATGCAGAACGCGATACCCAAGGGCGAAGTGGCCCTGTGAAGCTGCATACCAAGGTCTTCGCGGATCACGGTGATCTGCCGGTGCTGTCCTTGGTGATCCCCACGGGCTCCTTGCTCGATCCTGATACGGGACTCATGGTGGTAGGCAATGCCATCTTCCATGCACCGGAGAAGGTGCTGGAGACCGACCGCACGGATCCTCGGTGGTGGAAGTATCCGGGGAATTTCCACATGCGCGGGAAAGCGTGGGAGCGCGAAGGGATCGTACAACTCTTGGACGGATCCGGAGAAGAGGTGTTCCAATCAACTGTAGATGTAAGGATCAACGGGCAAATGACACGGGCCTTTCCGCAACATGCGCTGCGGCTGGAGTTTCCGGAACGCGTAGCCGAGGATCTATTCGGGGAGGAAGCCAAGAATGGCTACCAGAGCCTGGTGTTGCGATCCGCCGGGAATGACCAGATCAAGGCCATGCTGCGCGATGCCTACCAGCATGATCTCTGCAAGGGCTTGCCTTTCGATGTGAGTGGACATCGCACGTGCGTGGTGTACATCAACGGCGCATATTGGGGTGTGCATCACATCCGGCACCGCATGGATGATCACGAGTTGGCCAGACGGTATGGAGTAAAGAAGAAGCACATCACGATCTTGGAGGACGAAGCGCGGTACTATCGGGGCGACCCTGCGCTGATCAGCGAGTTCGAGCACTTGGCCTATCGGAGCCGGGAGTGGAACGGGAAGGACCCGCAGTGGTTGGATACGCTGAACGCCCGCATCGATGTGGACGGGTTCCTGTATTACATGGCTACCCAGATGATCGTGGCCAACATGGATTGGCCGGGACAGAACGTGAAGTTCTGGCGGTATACCGGAAATCCGAAAGCAGGCTCGCACTTGGATGGTCGCTGGTATTTCATCATGGGCGATTCGGATCTGGGGTATGGTGCAGCAGCCGATGCAAAGACCGACCTCTTCCTGCGCGTGAAGGCCCAAGAGGTCCCGATCACATGGATCTTCCGGGCTTTATTGCGAAATGGGAGTGTGCGAGCGCACTTCATCACCATTGCCCGGGAGTTGGCCAATGGGCCGTTTTCCGCAGTACGGTCCTTGGAACGGTTGGATCGGTTCGTTGCGCACATGGCCCCGGAAATGGAGCGCCATACGCAACGGTGGCGTCGGCCATCGAATGTGGCGACTTGGCAACGGGAAGTGGAAGTGATGCGCATCTTCGCGACCGAACGCCAACAGGAAGTGCTCGATCAGCTGAACGCATTCGAGAAGAAAGGGAACTGAACAGATGCTGCGCTACATCCTTCGCAACTACCAGTTCTACCTCATGGTCATCTTGTACGTGATCATCGGGGTGTATGGTGGGCCAGCCCTATTCATCTTCCTGCCGCTCTCGGTGTTCTTCATGAAGTCCCGTGAGTTATGGGGCGACATGCTCTTCGGGTTAATCATCGTCCTGGTGCTCTCGGACCTGACGCCATGGTTCTTCAGTATGCAGATCTTCAAAGGCGCGAAGAATACCTATATCTCAGCGCTCGCACTGATCTTCTTCTTGGAGCGCTATCGGTTCGTGCCCTTTTCCAAGGTCTTCAATGTCTTCTTTCCGTTCTTTGTTTACAGCTTCTTCCCGCTGATCTTCTCCGGCACCATCATCGTTAGCGTGCAGAAGACCATTTCGTACGCACTGCTGTACTTGATCATACCGAACTACGTGCTGTACAATTTTCGGCGTTGGGGCTGGGATTTCTTCAAGAACTTGATCCGGTTCATGACCGTTGTCCTGCTTTCTGGTTTCATCATCCTGTACTTCGGGGAATTCTATGCGTACATGATCGGTCGTTTCCGAGGCTTGTTCGGCAACCCGAACGGACTGGCCCTTTTCTGTTTCTTGTTGATCATGCTCACTACAGTGGTCAGCGAGATCAATAAGGACCTCCTCAATTGGAGGGACAAGGCGTTCGTGTACGGCACGGCGCTTTATTTCTTGATCGCGTCCGGATCCCGTTCGTCGCTTTTGGCACTCATCATCTTCTTGGTATTCGGTCGGTTCTTTGCGGCCTCCCCGTTCCTTGGTTTCATGGCGCTGATCGGTGTATTCGGCATCTTGGAGGTGGTTCTCCAAAACTTGGAACCGATCGTCATGTTCCTGGGCATCGAGGATTTCGTGCGCTTGAAGACCCTCGAATCCGGCAGCGGTCGGTACTTCGCATGGGAGTTCGCTTGGATCCACATTCAGGACTACATCGTATTCGGCGGAGGCTTTGGGACCGATGAGCGGATCATGCGCAAGCACCGGATCTACTTGGAACGGATGGGGCATCAAGGCGGCGTACACAACGCGTACCTCTCCTTTTGGTTCGATGTCGGCATCATTGGCCTGCTCCTCTTCTTCCGCTCCTTCATACTTATCTTCATCAAGGCCAGTAAATTGGTTCCCATGAGCATCGGGGTCATGTTCGCCGTGCTGTTCTCCGTCTCTTACGAATCCTGGTTGGTCAGCTCACTCAATCCTTTTACCATCATCTTGGTGATCATCCTAACGATCGTCTCCGAGGAGGAGATCGTGGGTTGGAAGGAAGAGTTGCCGATGCCGGAAGACCAAGGAGACCTGGCATTGGAACCAGTTCTGGCCATATGATCCCGTTATCTCCCGAGGAGGAACAACATGAAACGTAGACTCATCATCCTTGGCACCATCCTGTTGCTATTGATCGGTGGTGGCTTTCTGGCCGATCGCATGCTCAAGTCCCGCAACCACCCTGGATTGCGCACATTCCTGCATCAATGGTGGGTGAACTACCCGGCCTCTTTCGCGGTGGAACCCTTGGAACTATCCATCCATGTGGAGCAGCGTGATCTGGATGCGATCCAAGCCGTGGTCGAAGCGGCGCGTGAACGTGGAGTGATCATGCCTGAAGGCAACGAATACGTACCGGCCGTGCTCGAATACGAAGGTTACTCATTCCGCACCAAGCTCCGCATCAAGGGAAAGATGGACGATCATGTGAAGGGCAAGAAATGGTCCTTCCGTGTGATCGCGAAAAAGGATAATGGCTTCTTCGGTATGCAGCGATTTTCCCTGCAGCATCCTGGAACACGCAATTACCTCTGCGATTGGTTCTACCACCGGCTGATGAAAGGGGAGGGAGCCATCGCCTTGCGTTACGGTTTCATTCGACTCAAGTTCAACGACGAGGATCTAGGGGTCTATGCCTACGAGGAACACTTCGGTCCAGAGGTATTGGCCAACAATGGTCGCCTCAAGGGACCGCTGTTCCGGTTCGATCCAGGGTTGTTCTGGGTGCATCGGTTGAATATGATGCAGCAGATCCGGTACAACGAGCCGTTCGGTACCTATCAAGCTGCAGCACTGGATCCTTTCGGAGGTGGTGATCTGGAAAAGGACAGTACCCAATTGCAACTCTTCGAGGAAGCCATCGGGCGCATGGATGCCTTTCGCAGGGGGCAGTTGAACGCATCGGAGGTCTTTGATGCACACGGCCTCGGGATACGACATGCCATTCTGGATCTGGTGGGCGGTCACCACAGCATGGATTGGAGCGACGTGAAATTCTACTTCGATCCGGTGTTGAAGCGGATCGAGCCTGTGGCCTATGAGAGCTTCAGCGCCTTCCCGATCCGTACCCTCGCGGGATCGGATCGCTACATAGGGAAGCAAGAGTCGCACATGGATCTGCACGAGGCCTATTTCAATGATCCGGTCGTCTTCCGGGCCTATGTCCATGCGTTGGAACAGGTTTCCGCAACCACTTATCTGGATAGCGCCTTTGCCGTCTTGGCACCCGCGCTGGACAGTGCTTCCGCATTGATCTATCGTGAGTTCCCGTACAAGGAATTGGATCGTTCCATCTACTACGCCAATCAGAAGACCATTCGTCGGCTCTTGGATGTCCCCAAAGGATTCCATGCGTATGCCAATGGCGGAACAGATACCCTGCATTTCACCATCGTGCCCTTGGAAGGGCTCCCCATGGAGGTATATGGGTTGGTCGGGAAAAGCGGTGCCGTATATCCGCCGCTGGCCGAGGCCATCGTACCCATAAGGCGCCCGTCGGGAATTGGTGTGCCCATGGACCTGTTCTTCGCGGTAAATGCTTCAGCGAAAGCTGATCTCGGTAAGGGGTTGACACTGCGTTACGGCGTACTTGGTGCGAGCACGATGAAGGAATTGGAGGCCTTTCCGTACGGGTATATGGATGGTCTTACCGTACCCGGCATCGCTTTCACGGGGACCATGACCTTGCCGTCCTTCATGGTGGCGGATGGGCCGGAAATGATCCGCATACTGCCCGGAAACCATGTTCTGGACAAAGATGTATTCATCCCACCCGGACATAAGGTGAACGCAACGACACCTCTCAGGATCGATCTTCGGAATGGTGCCCGATTGATCAGCCGCTCGCCGATGGAATGGAAAGGCACGGACGACCTGCCGATCCAACTGGGTTCCTCGGATGCCAGTGGTGGAGGTATCGTGCTGTTGGAGACCAAAGGAATGAGCACGCTCGAACATGTACGACTATCCGGATCCGGGGGAACCACGGAAACTGGACCCGCCTTCTTGGCGCAGGAAGCGAACGTCACCTTCCGCGAGTGTACCCTAGGTGAAGTCTTGGGTCGCGATGTGGTCGTTGCGGTCCGAAGCAGGATCACATTCATCGGAGGGAGCATCACCGGTGGCCAGGACCAACTCACATTGGCCTATTGCCAAACCGACTTGAACGGAACCGAATTCAATGGTGCCAGCGACGATGCGATCTCCGTAAAAGGCGGTGCCTTCAATGCCGAAAGGGCGATGGTGTATGGCGCGAAAGGGAACGGTATCAAAGTGGATGAATTCGGACACCTGATCTTGAAGTCTGGGTCCATCCAGAGTAAGAAGGATGCGTTGGTGGCCTCGGAAGGAGCGAACATCACGGTGCAAGGCGGCTCGCTTTCCTCTACCACCGGTGCGGCACTCAAAGTGGACAAGCGTCATCAACGGCATGGCCCGACCCGCGTTCGCATGGACGGGTGCGATCTCGACAAAGTTGCAGAGGAGCCGAGCATAGGTGCGGGCAACGATGTACGGATCGACGGGAAGGAGTACACCCTTGGTCAAACACAGGAACGATGAGGGCCTTGGTGATCCTTTGTTGTTCACTCGTCGCGCCGTGTGCTGCCCAAACATCGCCGTACAACGGTCGCTCTTTGGTTCAACCGGACAGCAGCGGTGCGTATCGTCTGCTCATCGGAGGCCATTTTCACGGTGCCAGTTCGAATGTTTCCGGCTTTCCGGCGGCAACGGTATTGGCCGGGTTGGACCGGATCAACGCCACCCGTGCGAATGCTTTTCTCAGCACCGGTGATCTTTTTCTCGATCCTGATCGGGACAGTGCGCGGTATGTACGGTCGTTCTTCACGAAGCTGGATCTGCCGCTCTTCAATGCGCCGGGCAATCACGATCTGGAGGGAAAGGCCTTCCGGGAAGATGCCCGGTATCCGCAAGTCCTTCGGATCGGCCAGGATCGGATCATCCTGCTGGATACGGAGAAAGGCGATAGTCGACTAAAAGGCGCACAGTTGGACGTGCTCCGAACTTTGGCCGATAGCGCGGGACATTGGGAGCATGCACGGGTGTTCATCATTAGCCATCGACCCATTTGGGCCGAGGAGAATGCGCGCTATTCGGAGTTGTTCGCGGGCAATACCCGATCCTTGTTGGGAACCAATTTCAACGCAGATGTCCTTCCACTGCTGCAACGGATCGCCGAGCACGTGCAGGTGTTCTGGATCAGCGGCAGCATGGCTGGACGGGCGCCATCCAGTATCTTCTTTCAGCCGGAAGCCGAGAACATCACCTACATCCAATGTGCGGTCCGCGATGAGTTGCGCGATGCGCTGCTGATCGCCGACGTTTCACCGGCGGGTATTGAATGGAGTGGCCTATCACTCACCGGTGCCGCCCTCCCAGAGGTATGGACCATGGATGCCGATTGGTGGGAAGCACAACGCCCACGGACCGATGGTTTTAGATGGCGCCTTCTGCCCTACTTGATCCGGAAGAACATGGGGTATCCGTCGTTCTGGTACGGCGTTGCAAGCATGGGCCTGCTTTCCTTGCTGATCGGCTATCTCGTGCGGCGCTTGGGCAGAAGGTGAGCGGCATCGGCAACTGCGAAGCATATCCTGCGTCAAGCGTTGGGCATGCATCGTCTGCTGGCCATGGTTAGTTTTACAGCCGAAGAGAACGAACACGAATGGCCAGGATACTTGTTACAGGCGGGGCGGGCTTCATTGCCAGCGACCTCGCTCAGAAACTCGCGGACGATACGGACAACCAAGTCGTTGTGGTGGACAACCTCCTTACCGGCGAATTGGAGAAGATCACCGTACCGCCCAAGAAGAACCTCCGGTTCGTGAAGTGCGATGTCAATCGCTTCGACGACATCAGCGGTGTGTTCTACACCAACCGATTCGATCACGTTTTCCACTATGCCGCTGTAGTGGGGGTGAAGCGGACCACGGATCACCCGGTCATGGTATTGCGGGACATCGACGGGATCCGGAACATCTTGGACCTCTCCAAGAACACCGGCGTCAGCAGGGTCTTGTTCTCCAGCAGCAGCGAAGTGTACGGTGAACCGGTGGAGATCCCGCAGAACGAGCGGACCACACCACTGAACTCGAAACTGCCGTACGCCATTGTGAAGAACATCGGCGAAGCATTCCTACGTTCCTACCAAAAGGAATTCGGTTTGGACTACACCGTATTCCGCTTCTTCAATACCTACGGACCGAAACAGAGCAAGGACTTCGTGGTGGCCAAATTCCTCCGTGCAGCCGTGGCCAATGAGGACATCACCTTGTACGGGGATGGGCTTCAGACCCGGACCTTCTGTTACGTTGATGACAACATCGATGCCTGCTTGGCCGCCTATTACAAAGGTGAAGTGATGAACGATGTGGTCAACATCGGATCCGATCATGAGATCACCATCAAGGCATTGGCCGAGTTGATCATCGAGATCACAGGCAGTGGATCACGGATCGTACACTTGCCGCCGTTGGAAGAAGGGGACATGACCCGGCGCATGCCGGATGTGACCCGCATGCGCAGCTTGCTCGACCGAGAGCCCCTGCCTTTGCGCAAGGGCTTGGAGCGCATCTTGGAACTCTCCATGGCGCAGTCCGATCGGTCCAAGTAATACCCCTTCTTGGTTCGGATCAACCCGAGGTTGAGTTCGGCTCAGAAGTGGTGAATACGTGTGGGCTAATGAGCCGAAGGCAGGTTCGGGCCATTCAGTATTCCGAAACGACAGAACCTAGTAGTTCCTTGAAGAAACGAAAAGGGAGGCCGAAGCCTCCCTTTTCCATTGCGTTAAAGCCCGATCAGAACTTCGCACGGGACTTACGACCGACGCGCTTGTTCCCGCGCATCCAGTTGTATCGTTGACGATAGAAGTTGGACTGACCGCGCAGCACATAGCTGTATGTCAAGGTCAAGGTCATGTAGGAATCGTTGTGGGTGGGATCGCCACGGACGTTCTCCTTCTTTGGGGAGTCGCCAGGGCCGCCTAAATAGTAGCCGTAGTTTCCCGGGCCGGGCAAGGTGGGATCGAGTGCATAGGCAAAACCGTGTTGATTATAAAGGTCTGCGGCAAGGCCATTCGCACCTTCGGGCAAAAGGTTCGGGTCCACATATACGGTGCTCACATCATCCAAATAATCGGTAAAGGTGGTCCTCCAACCGAGATCCATTCCGAACCGGTGTCTGCGCCGTTGTGTAAAGTGGAAACCGATCCCGATCGGAACGGCGAAGCCAATGCGCGAGTACTCCACGAGTTCCGTGGTCAGTGGACGCAGGTTGTAGAATTCCCCTTCACGATTCAATTGGCCCTTCGGATTATGGTAGAATAACGCGACACCGGCATAACCGAACAAACGGAAGTCCAACCGATAGCGACCACGACCACCCAGATCATTGTCCTGGAAGATGGTGAATTCCGGACGCAGGTACCATTCGAGTAGGTCGTTCCGGAAGTTCAAGTTCCGGCCACGACGTGGGCGATAGGAGGAAAGCTCATCGGCACCTTGGATCCGTAAATAGAGAAGCCCCGTATTCAACGAAATGGAGCGGTTGATCTTGCGTCGCGCAAAGCCACCAATGGCCCAGCGCGTTTGGCTCAACTTCATATCCCACACGAAATCACGACGGGGTTGGTCGGTTCCGCCCATTTCGCCTAGGTAATTCGCTCCACCCACGTGGATCCCGAAATCCCAAGCATACTGGGCGTTGACCTGCGAACCCAGAAGGGCCAATGCTCCGAACAGGATAGAAAAGCGTAGTGTTCTTGATCTCATGGCGATAAGGTGGCACACGCAATGCCATCGGACAAACTTATGAAAGTTCGCTTTCCCAGCGGCCTTTTGATCGACCGGGATATCAACAACCTTGGTCGATCGCCCGCAAATCGCCGCTGGATGAGCACTTGCCGGTACCTTTGGGCCTTTCCATGTCGGATACGCACAGACTCCCGCGATTGTTCGGTACGACCTATCCCGTGGTTCAGGCCGGAATGATCTGGTGTTCCGGTTGGAGGTTAGCAGCTGCCGTGAGCAAAGCCGGTGGGTTGGGCATCATCGGCTCTGGATCCATGTACCCCGAAGTGCTTCTGGAGCACATCCGCAAGTACAAGGCCGCCACCGACCGTCCTTTTGCAGTGAATGTGCCCATGCTCTACCCCGATGTGGAAGCGCACATGGAAACCATCCTAGCAGAAGGTGTTCCTATTATTTTCACTTCGGCAGGGAACCCGACCACATGGACACCGAAACTAAAGGCGGCAGGCCGCACCGTGGTCCATGTGGTCAGTAGTGTGAAGTTCGCCGAACGGGCCGAGGCGGCCGGCGTGGATGCCGTGGTGGCCGAAGGCTTCGAAGCCGGGGGGCACAATGGCCGAGAAGAGACCACGACCATGGTGTTGATACCCATGGTCCGAAAGGCGGTCTCTATCCCGGTCATCGCGGCCGGTGGCATTGCGGATGGAAAGGCCATGCTCGCAGCTATGGCCTTGGGTGCCGATGGCGTACAGATCGGAAGCCGTTTTGTTTGTGCGGAAGAATCCTCCGCGCACAATGCGTTCAAACAGCATGTCGTGGAGGCAAGAGAAGGGGCTACCGTGCTTACGCTGAAGGAGTTGGCCCCGGTCCGGCTGATGCGGAACCCGTTCTTCGATCAGGTCCAAAGGGCGTATGCGGATTGCGCGAGTGTCGATCGGTTGAAAGAAGTCTTGGGGCGGGCACGTGCAAAACGTGGCATGTTCGAAGGGGACCTCGAAGAAGGCGAGTTGGAGATCGGCCAAGTAAGTGGGGCGATCGACCGGATACAACCGGCAGCCGAGATCCTCGAAGAAGTGATGGCCGAGTACCGGTCCGGGTTGGATCGCTTACGGACCTTGCCGCGTTATGATTGAACAGAAATGATGGTCGTGGCAACATTGGACACGCCTTCATCGTCTATACCACTAGTGACGAGATCATTGGAAATCCTGGATCGAGCGCTGCGTCGGTGCTGCGTAGGGGCCTTGTTGGCCGGGTTCACCATTAGCGCACATGCGGCACTGGCACCTACCACCTTGCATTGCGTCAGTGTGGACCAGACCGGGGCGACCACCTTGACCTGGTCCGCACCGCCAGATCCCGGTAACGAGTTCGGGTATTATCAGATCTATCGGGCACCAGCGGCGATCGGCCCATATATCGCTTTGCCGCCGATCGGGGCCATTGGAACGACCTCCGTCGTAGACCCATTAGCGGGTGCTGCTACAGGGCCCCGATTCTACTACATCACCACGTTCACATCGGGTGCTGGTCCAGAGGAATCCCTGCCGAGCGACACGGTTTCGACCATCTTTCTACAGGTGTTCCAAAGCGCCCCACCCGGCAATGCGGACCTTTCCTGGAATGCGCTTGCTGTGGCACCGACAGCGGATGATACATTCAGCGTGTGGCTGGAATACCCCATCGGGGTGCTGCAACTGCTTGCCGAGGTGTCGACTACCACTTTCGCCTATCAGCACGTCGTGTCCATCTGCGAGGATTCGCTCACCTTCCACGTGGAGCGTGGGGATTCCCGGGGTTGCTCCTCCAGCAGCAATTGGGACGGTGATGTTTTTCGCGATGTCACCCCGCCAACGTCTCCGGTCATCACGTCGGTCACTGTGGATACCTTGTCCGGACTTGCCACAGTGGATTGGGAACCGAGTCCGGAACCGGATACGGATGGTTACATCATCGTTTACCAAGCTCCGGTCGGTGCGGTGGTGATCGATACGGTCTACGGGCAATTCAACACAAGTTACGAATGGTCGGATAGCGAGGCCGGTCTGGGGATCGAATCCTACACCATCGCGGCATTCGATACCTGTGAGGTCGGGGTACCGCCCAGCCCGAACACCAGTGCCACGCGCCCTATGCACACCACCATGTTCCTGGACCAGGTCTATGATGAATGTGCGGCTTTGGTCACTTTATCGTGGTCACCGTATGTTGGTTGGGCCGTAGGAGAATACCGGATCCATGTGCAAGTGGACAATGGTCTATGGTCCGTATTGGGTTCCACGGATGGCTCCACAACGTTCTTCACGCATGAGGTGGCGCCGTTCAGGACCTATTGCTATGCCGTTACAGCGGTCCGGGATGATCTATCGACCACTTCCCTTTCCGATCGGACCTGCGTGATCACGGACTATCCGGGGCTGCCGACATTCAACTACCTGCGCACGGTCACTGTGGATGACGAAGAGCTCATTACCATCGTGGACAGCATCGATGTGCTGGCCAACGTGCAAGGGTATCGCCTAGAACGTTCTGTGAATGGCGAGCCGTTCGAAGGGATCGATGGGCGAGCACCCAGCGCAAACCCAGTGCTGGTCTTCACGGATACCGATGTACGACCGGCCACCAATAGCTACCGCTACCGGGTGGTGGTCCTGGATGGGTGTGGGAGCGCATCCGTCGTCAGCAATGTGGGGGGCAATATCCTGCTCAAGGCGACAGCGGAATTAACAGGCATCGACCGTTTGGAATGGAACGGCTATGAAGATTGGGACGGGGAAGTGCAGGTCTATTCGATCCACCGCAGCATCGAGGACGGTCCGTTCCAATTGCTCAATATCGTTGCTCCGGAGCCATGGGAGGCTTTGGATGATGTCTCTGGACTCACCAGCACCACGGGCCGGTTCTGCTATTATGTAGTGGCTTTGGAAGCTGGCAATGCGAGCGGGATCAACGCAACCTCGCAAAGCAATGTGGTATGTTCGGTCCAAGAGGATCTGGTGTACATCCCCAACGCATTCGTGATCGGAGGGTACAATCCGGTATTCAAACCGGTGATGTCCTACGTGGATGTTTCCGATTACGAGCTCTCCATCATCAACCGGTGGGGACAAGTGTTCTGGACCACCAATGATCCGGAACAACCTTGGGACGGTACAGCGAGCGGCAGTCCTGTCCCTCTTGGGGTGTACGGCTATTACTGCAGGTTCGAGAATGGGGAAGGCCGTGTATTCGAGAAACGGGGCACGGTGACCATGCTGACGGCACGCGACTGAAACGTCGGATCGTTCCGGAGATGTACTTTTGTGCATGGAACGATCCACTGCTACCCCTCGGACCAAAGTAGCCGAACCCCGGTCTGCCAATGGTGAGAACGGGAAGATCATCGGGGAAGGGTTGACCTATGATGATGTTTTGTTGGTACCTGCGTACAGTGAGGTATTGCCCCGTGAGGTCGACATCCGGTCCTGGTTCACGCGCAACATCCGGTTGAACATCCCCGTGGTCTCTGCCGCCATGGATACCGTTACCGGAGCTGAATTGGCCATCGCGATCGCACAGCAGGGTGGTATCGGGGTGATCCACAAGAATCAATCGATCGCTGAGCAAGCTGCAGAAGTGCGGCGCGTAAAACGGTCCGAGAGCGGCATCATCTTGGATCCGGTGAAGCTGAATGAACGTGCCTTGGTGATGGATGCGCTGCGGCTAATGGCCGAACACAAGATCGGTGGCATCCCGGTGGTGGGTGCAGATGATCAACTGGTCGGGATCGTGACCAACCGCGACCTCCGTTTCGAGAAGAAAATGGACCGGCCCGTCGCCGATGTGATGACCAAGGAGAAGATCATCACGGCCAAACCGGATACATCCATGGCACAAGCCGAGGATATCCTGCAAGAACACAAGATCGAGAAACTCCCTGTTGTGAATGCGACCGGCAAACTCGTCGGTCTGATCACCTACAAGGACATCATCAAACTGAAACAGCGCCCCAATGCATGCAAGGACAAGTTAGGGCGCTTGCGAGTGGCTGCGGCCGTTGGCGTTACTGCGGATACCATGGAGCGTGCTCAGGCCTTGGTGGATGCTGGTGTGGATGCCCTGGTGATCGATACCGCCCATGGCCACAGCCGAGGCGTATTACAGATGCTCCGGTCGGTGAAGGAGAAGCTCCCCGGTGTGGAGGTCATTGTCGGGAACGTCGCAACGGCACAAGCAGCTAAGGCCCTCGTGGAGGCGGGTGCAGATGCCATCAAGGTGGGCATCGGCCCAGGAAGTATTTGCACCACCCGGGTGATCGCTGGTGTCGGGGTGCCCCAACTGACCGCTGTACTGGACTGCGTAGAAGCCCTCAAGGACTCCGGTGTTCCCGTGATCGCCGATGGGGGGATCCGATACACGGGCGACATCGTCAAGGCCATGGCGGCCGGCGCTGGAACCGTCATGGTCGGTAGCATGCTCGCAGGGGTGGAGGAAAGTCCCGGGGAGACGATCATTTACGAAGGGCGACACTTCAAATCGTACCGCGGTATGGGGTCCATCGAAGCCATGCAGCAAGGGAGCAAGGATCGGTACTTCCAAGATGCAGAGGACGACATCAAGAAGCTGGTACCCGAAGGCATCAGTGGCCGTGTGCCTTACAAAGGGAAACTCGCCGAGGTGGTTCACCAACTTGTGGGCGGATTGAAGGCCGGGATGGGGTATTGCGGTGCAGCGGACATGGAAGCGCTTCGCAAGGCCAAATTCATTCGGATCACTATGGCGGGTATGCGCGAAAGCCATCCGCACGATGTGCAGGTCACGCGTGAGGCCCCGAATTACAGTCACCGCTAAAAAAGAACTCTTCCCTTCGATCATTTTAACGGACCGCACTCGGCACCGCCGCCGAGGCGATCGGTTACATTTGCCACCCTTGTACCCCCCGGCAGGTCGTCGTTTGTGGGTCGCAAGCAATTGAATACGAGACTGCCATGGAGAAGATCGGATCGGTATTGATCGCAGTTTGCGGACTGCTCGTGAGCGGTGTGACCGCACAGAATGGGACGACTACGGACCCGGTGATCATGACCGTGGATGGGCGGACCGTCCCGCGTAGCGAATTCGAAGCCATCTACAAGAAGAACAACAAGGATGCTCAGGTCACCAAGGCTGATCTGGATGAGTACTTGGACCTCTTCATCAACTACAAACTAAAGGTGCGCGAGGCAGAGACCTTGGGCATGGATACCATTTCCAAGTTCCGGAACGAACTGGATGGGTACCGCAAGCAACTTGCGCGTCCGTATCTCATCGATCGGGAGTTGAATGAATCGCTCATGCAGGAGGCGTTCGACCGTATGCAGCAAGAAGTCCGTGCCAGCCACATCCTGGTCCAGGTAGCGGCTGACGCATCCCCAGAGGATACCCTGATCGCCTGGAAACGGATCACTGCATTGCGTGAACGGGTCATGAAAGGAGAGGACTTCGCATCCGTGGCACAGGGCAAAGGCGGGTCAGAGGATCCCAGCGCGGCCAAGAATGGAGGAGACCTCGGCTGGTTCAGTGCCCTGCAAATGGTGTATCCCTTCGAAAGCGCAGCCTACAATACCAAGCCCGGAGAGGTGAGCCCGCCAGTACGCACCCGCTTTGGCTATCACATCATCAAAGTGGTGGATCGTCGCCCTGCTCGCGGTCAGGTCAAGGTTGCGCACATCATGATGCGTAGCACCGACCAAGAAACACCGGAGAAACAAGCGGCCATCGAACAGCGCATCAAGGAGGTCCACGGCCAGATCGCCTCGGGCAAGCTCCCGTTCGCCGACGCGGCCTTGAAATACAGCGAGGACGAAAGTTCCAATACCAAGGGCGGCGAATTGCCCATGTTCGGAACGGGCAAGATGATCGAGGAATTCGAGGATGCCGCCTTCGCCTTGAACAACGATGGTGACCTGAGCGCACCGATCAAGTCACGGTATGGCTGGCACATCATTAAGTTGTTGGAGAAACAGCCGCTCCCTTCCTACGATGGGGCAAAGACCGAATTGAAGAACAAGATCGCGCGGGACAGCCGAGCAGAACTGACCCAAAAGGTCTTCATCGAACGCTTGCGGAAGGATCATGGATACACCGCCTATCCACAGAACCTCAAGGCCGTCATGGCCATGGTGGACTCGAGCGTCTTCAAGAAGGGAACCTCGATAAGCGATACGTTGATTCGGAAGAACGTTGTGGAAGGTCCGTTCGTGGAGAATGGCAAGCGCTACCGCCGTGAAGTGCTCGGTTCGATGAAAGATGGCCACATGATGAACGTCAAGAGCAAGCAGTACGATGAGATGCCCCAGACCATGGAGGATACCGTGGTCGTGCGCACCATCATGGAGGGTTGGACATACGATCGCAAGAAAGCCGAAAAGATGACCAAGCCGGTCTTTGCGTTCAAAGGCGGAACCTACACACAGAAAGATCTATTGGACCACATCGATGCGAAACAACGGCGCGAGCGCGTCATCCCGATCAAGGAATTGGTCGAGACACGGTTCAACGAATTCGCAGATGAGCGCATCATCGGGTACGAGGACCAGAACCTGGAGGCCAAGTACACGGAATTCCGCCTGCTCATGAAGGAGTATCGCGACGGTATTCTGCTCTTCGAACTCACGGATCAAAAGGTTTGGGGAAAAGCCGTGCGTGATACCGCCGGACTCGAAGCGTTCTACGAGGCGAACAAGTTGGATTTCATGTGGGACACGCGGTTCGATGCCGACCTTTACATCTGCTCCAGTACGGTCGTCGCGAAGGAAGTGCGCGGCTTGTTGAAGAAGGGCAAGCGTGGGGATGCGTTGTTGGCCATCGTGAACAAGACCGACCCCTTGGCGCTGTCCATTGAAAGTGGGTTGTTCACAGCAGAAAGCAAGCCTTACCTCAAAGGGATGAGCAAGCCCGGCCTCGGACCGGACGTTCAAGTGGACGGCAGTGTCCTCATTGCCGATATAAAGGGCGTTCGCGTACCGGAACCCAAGACCATGGATGAGGCTCGTGGCTTGATCACCGCAGCATACCAAGACAGCCTGGAGAAGGCATGGATCGCTGAACTACGTGCCAAGTACCCCGTAACCGTGGATCAAGACGTGCTCTACTCCATAAAGTGATCGAGGTGCAGCGATCCCTCAAGTTCGACCGAGTACAGATCTGGACAGCTGGGATTTTCGCAGTGGGTTGCATAGCATGCACCTCGGCCAAGGAGGGTGCTGGTGATCGGGTATTGGCACGGGCATACGATCAGGTCCTTCGGTGGAGTGAACTACGGCAAGTGATCCCTCTGGAATCCACACCGGAGGACAGCACCGCTCTAGCGGAACGCTTCATCGACGGCTGGTTGCGGCAGCAAGTGGTCCTTCATGTATCGGAACTGAACCAACCCCCGGTAGGATCGGATATGGAAGCGCAGATCGAGGATTATAGGCGTTCCCTCGTGATCTTCAATTACGAGCAAGCATTGGTCCAGCAGAAGTTGGACACGGCGGTTTCAGCACAGGAAATAGCCGCGTACTACGATGCCAATCAAGCCAATTTCGAATTGAAGGACAATATCTTACGCGTTCGCTGGTTCAAGGTGAACGAAGCGGAGAAACGTGTTCTTCGGAAGATGGAGGAGCGATTCCTACGGGGTGATCTGGACGAAAGACGCGACGTTGAGATCTGGCTGGCCCAGCGTGGGGTTTCCATCATCGACCGCACGGAAAGTTGGATCAGTGAAATGGAACTGCGTACGGCGATGGCATTGCCAGCCGAAGAAACCGGACCTTTGTCCAAAGTCGGCAAACGTGTGGTGAAGGAAGGAACGGCAGCGTGGTTCATCGAGGTCGTCGGATCGAAGGACAGCACCTCACCCGCTCCGGTCGAACTTGTCGAACAGGATATACGCTCGATCCTCCTGAATCAACGGAAGCTTCAACTGATCGCAGCGATGCGTGAAGATGTGTACAAGGATGCCATCGACAATGAAGATGTGGAACGCTTCGACCCTTAGCCTGCTATTCGCACTGTTGACCGGTGTGGCGGTGGGGCAGCCCGCCGGGATCGTCATCGACCGGGTCGTTGCGGTACTCGGGCGCGAGGCCATTCTGCACTCCGAAGTCACCGCACGATCGGAACAAGCTCGGCAGAATGGTTCGATCGTGGATCGGGAAAGCACCTGCGGGGAATTGGAGGATCTGCTCTTCGAGAAATTGCTGATCGAACAGGGTCGCATCGATAGTGTAGTGGTGGATGACGTACAGGTGGATGCCGAACTCGATCGCCGGATCCGGTATTTCGCTTCGCAACTGGGCGGCGAAGTCAAGCTGGAGGAGTTCTACGGCAAGACCATAGCGGAGATCCGTGCCGAGTTCCGGGAGCAGGTGCAAGACCAGCTCATGGTGCAGACCATGCAGCAGAAACTCACTTCCGACGTGCGCATCACTCCGCGCGAGGTGCAGCGCTTCTTCAACCGGATCCCGCACGATAGCATTCCCCTGATCAACGCGGAGGTGGAGTATGCCATGGTGCTGCGCGAGCCGAAACCGAGTACCGAGGAGGAACGAAGGGTCCGTCGCAAGATCGAAGAATTCCGCGAGAGTGTCCTAAAGGGAGAGAAGGATATGTGTACCGTCGCCATCCTTTATAGCGAGGACCCCGGATCTGCCAAAGAGTGCGGTGAACTGGGCATGGTGCCCGTGGGGACCATGGTGCCGGAGTTCGATGCCGTTGCCATGAGTTTGAAAGAAGGCGAGGTGAGCCAAGTGTTCAAGACCCAGTACGGCTATCATTTCATGCAAATGGTGGAGCGGCGGGGGGAACACTACAACGCGCGTCATGTACTCATGCGTCCGCAGGTGGGTTCCGCCGAATTGCAGTTGGATCGTGTCCTGTTGGATAGTTTAGCCCGATCGATCCGGGCCGGTGAAGCGCCCTTCGCGGAAGTGGCCGCCAAGTACTCCGACGATGAGGAGAGCAAAGGCACCAACGGCGTGGTGATCGAACCCGTGAACAACACGGCGCGTTGGGACATGGGTGCGCTGGATCAGCAGGCCTTCTTCGTGTTGGACAAACTCAAGGAAGGGGAAGTAAGTGATCCGCAATTGGTGGTGATGCCCGACGGGAGCAAGGCTTACCGCATCCTTCAATTGATCTTGCGAACAGAACCGCACCGGGCCAATTTGAAGGAGGACTACCGCATGATCCAGCAGGCCGCAGAAGGCGAAGAACGCTCCAAAGCCGTAGATACGTGGGTGAAGGACCGTATCGGTGGCACCTATGTGCGGGTGAATGAAGAGTACGCTACCTGTCCATTCCAGCAGGATTGGACAAAGAAGACCGCCACCGGGAATTGAACAGCAGGTTTAGAAGAGCATGAGTGATACACAGGCAGTTGAGAAGTTCGGCGAGCAATACCGCCGACTTAGATCGGAGGTCAACAAGGTCATCATCGGCCAGGACCAAGTGGTGGACCTTGTGCTCCAAGGCATCTTCAGTCGCGGCCATTGTCTGCTCGTGGGTGTTCCCGGTTTGGCAAAGACCCTTTTGGTGAATTCGGTGGCCCAGGCCTTGGGCCTTTCCTTCAACCGCATCCAGTTCACACCGGACCTGATGCCCAGCGACATCATCGGATCCGAGATCCTGGACCAGGACCGACGTTTCCGATTCGTCCGTGGACCGATCTTCGCCAACGTCATTCTGGCGGATGAGATCAACCGGACTCCGCCCAAGACCCAAGCAGCATTGCTGGAGGCCATGCAGGAAAAGTCGGTCACCGCTGCCGGTGCAACACACCCCTTGCAAGAACCCTTCTTCGTGTTGGCCACCCAGAACCCGATCGAACAGGAGGGGACCTACCCCTTGCCCGAAGCGCAATTGGATCGCTTCATGTTCAACATCTGGGTGGACTACCCGACCTTCGAGGAGGAAATGGAAGTGGTAAAAGCCACGACCGGCGATGTAAAGGCGAGCATCAGCCCAGTGCTCACCTCGGAGGAGATCCTCAGCTACCAAGCCTTGGTACGTCGGGTCCCGGTCGCGGACAATGTGTTGGAATATGCCGTGAAACTCGCCACGCGCACACGCCCCGGCGTACAGGGTGCTCCGGCGATCATCACCGATCACGTCAGTTGGGGTGCGGGACCCCGAGCCTCTCAATTCCTTGTGGTGGGGGCGAAGTGCCACGCCTTGGCCCACGGTCGATTCTCACCGGATATCGCAGATGTTCAAGCCATTGCCCTGCCGATCCTTCGCCACCGGCTCGTTCGGAATTACAAGGCGGAGGCCGAAGGGGTTACCGTCGATCGGATCGTGGAAGGGATCCTGTAACAGTTGATCGGATACACGTTGGTTCGGGTCGGGACCAACACACACCTTGGCCTTAGAAGCAGCTTGTACTAGTTTTGGGGCAACCGAGCGAACAACCATGAGATCATTCCTACACCTTCCGTTGATCGGCTTTTTCGCCTTGGCCTCTGTGTCTTTGGTACAAGCGCAACTCCCGATGGTCGATATTGCCATGGTGCCACTGGAAGATGGCCGGTATGAAGTTCGACTGCGACCGGACCTCTACTTCGACGGCCTGTTTGCTGCTGTGGTGTTCACCTTACGCTGGGATGCCGGTTCGTCCACCACCTTCTCCTTCGACGAAGCCCAGGAGCTCTCCGACATTGGAATGAGCATCAATCCTTCTGGAACTGCTGTGGATGAAGGGGCATATCGCTACCTGAGCTACACCGGTTTCGGCGGTGCGCCTTTCTATGCATCGGGTTATGCCTGGAATGCGGATCAGGAATTCGTGCTCGGGTATTTCATCGTGACCAACGGTCCTGCGAACGTGGTTGTGGTAGAAGACGAATGGACCGCCGGGCACAATGGCAACTACTACATATCCTTGAATGGTCAGGATCGCACGGGGGAAATCTATGAGGTCAGTACACGGATCGCGACGAACTCCTCCGCAGTCCCTATCGTCGGGGTGGTCCCGAACCCTACCCGAGACTTGGCGCGCTTGTCATTGGAGTGGCCCGTGTCGGAGAACGTGCTATTGGAAGTGATCGATACCCAAGGACGTACCTGTGCAAGAAGTTCTTTTGTGACCGTTGCGGGTTCGAATACGATCCCGTTGGATGCCACGCAGTTCGCGGATGGTTCCTATAAGCTGCAATTGATCGGTGATCGCACTCAACAGAGCACCACTTGGGTCGTTCAGCACCAATGACCTTCAATTCTCCGGTGAAGTCGATCGTCCTTGTCCTTGCAGTCGCGGTCGGAATACCTGTGATCGGGCAGGATTGGACGGTGTATGACATGTCCAATTCCCCTTTGCCTAGTACCACCGTGACGGCATTGGTGGAAGATCCCGAAGGAGGACTCTGGGTGGGTACCGATTGGGGGCTTTGTCATTTCGATGGGGATGCCCAGTGGATGGTCTACCAAGAAAGCAATTCGGACCTTCCATGGAATGCGATCAGTACATTGGATGTGGATGATCAAGGCGGTCTTTGGATCGGAACGGTATCCGGTGGCTTGGCCTACTTCCTAGATGACCAATGGCTCACGTTCGATCCCACCGATTCCCCGATGCCGAGTTATGGGGTCCGTGATCTATTCGTGGACCATCGAGGTTGGGTTTGGGTAGCAACCGCGAGCGGTCTGGTTTGTATTACCGGCACGGAATGGCGCATCTATGATGATACAGAGCTTAGTCACGATGGTGCAGTACTGAACACGAACAATACCAATGCAATAGCAGTTCGACCAGACGGGCTTGTTTGCCTTGGGACTTTCAATGGAGGGCTGCATTATATCAGCGATGGCACGGTCACTTTCCTGACCACCTTTCAAGACGGGTTCTTCGACAATACAGCCACGGATGTCCTATTCGACCCGGTCAGTGGTGCTCGATGGATCGCCACACCCGCTGGTGGTTTGCTTAGGCAACAAGGCCCACCCGTTGGTGGCAATTGGTACCAGTGGAATAGCAGCATCGCTTTCCC
Organism: Flavobacteriales bacterium; assembly: GCA_016710015.1. Classification (GTDB taxonomy): domain Bacteria; phylum Bacteroidota; class Bacteroidia; order Flavobacteriales_F; family PHOS-HE28; genus PHOS-HE28. The sequence continues at coordinate 572,403 of JADJLR010000002.1, read as the reverse complement.
TTCCAATGCGATGGCATGCATTGCGATGGATGTACAGCACCGGGTATGGGCAGGAACCCAGCTCTCCGGCATCATTCGCATCGACACGGATGACTCCTTCACTCAATTTACGATGGCCAATTCCGGGTTGCCGGACAACGAGGTCGGCTCGATCATGGTCGCTAGTGATGGATCGGTATGGGCGGGCACCGTCTATGGTGGCCTTGTACATTACCTTTCTGTTGTCGGCCTGGAAGAGCCGCAGTCACGGATCAATGGCCTCTTTCCGAATCCGGTCAATGGACAAGGGTTCAACGTATGGAGGATGGAAAGTACAGATCCTGCGATGTGGGAGTTGTTCGGTCCAACAGGGAAGTTGATCCAGCAAGGTTCATTCAGAGGCGAGCATCTTGTGGTGCCTACCCATGGATTGGCATCAGGTCTGTATCTCTTTCGCCTGCAAGTCGATGGATTCGTCGAAGGGAAGCGGGTGTTGGTCTTTTGACATTGGCGCTTGACCGCACCACCTCGAATGCGCTAGTTTAGCGATCCTACTTGCTCAAACCCCAACTACATGAAGTTGATTTTCCGCACGACGATCGCTGTGTCCGCCTTACTATACTCCGGTCTCAAAGCGAACGCGCAATGCACGATCACGAATGCTACGAGTTGCGTTTGTGCCACATCGGGCCAAACCGATTGCGATCTACTTCCGGACATGACCATCAGTTGGAATGCATTGTCCACAGTGCAGTCCGGGCCTACCGAGTACGGTCAAACAGGCTCGGATGCAGCGCGGCTGCGTGTATCCGGCTCAACTCCGAATATTGGTAAAGGGAATTTGGAAGTTCGGGGCCAAACGGATGGTAGTATCCGGGCTTTCATCTGTGGTACGGACACCAATTATGTAACCGGAGGTCAGACCAGTTATACGTGTCCCAATGGGCTAACGCCAAAGCAGATCCTCTACCAACGCGTTTACCACAAGAACGGGAATGTCATGTCATATACCGATGAGCAGACCGGTACCATGACGTATCACCCGAACCACGGGCACTACCATGTGGATGATTGGACCACGATGACCTTACGGATCCAAGATCCGAATGAACCTTTACCGACGAATTGGCCCATCGTAGCGACCGGTGCCAAGATCGGGTTCTGTCTGATGGATTACTACGATTGCTGGGAGTCTAGCGCCAACGGACATTGCCGAACAGCGCAGCAATGGCAGCAAGGAAGTGTGCTGAATACCTCCGCTCAATTCCCGAACAACGGTCTCTTCCGTGATTACAGCTGCAGTGCGGATTTCCAAGGGATCTCCACTGGCCGGACCGACCTTTATGGGGAATGGTTGGAAGGAATGTGGATCAACCTCATGCCGGATCTGTGCAACGGCAACTACTGGATAGTGGCCGAAGTGGATCCTCAGAACGTCTTCCGGGAGGAGAACGAAGCGAACAACTGGACCGCCATGCCCTTCACGATCGCGCTGCAACGTGCAGCCAACAGCGGAGGTTCAGCTTGGATCAAAAGCGATAAGCGTCCGGTGGTTGGAGGTGGAAGCACCGTAACGTTGACCGCCACTCCAGGGTCCTCTTATTTGTGGAATACCGGTGCTACCACACGCAGCATCACTGTTTCCCAAGCAGGTAACTACTCGTGCGCCGTTTCCGCTCCATGTGGCACCTTGGTGACCGGGAACCTTACCGTATCGGCATTAGCCGCACCAAGTGCTCCAACGGGAACGGGAGCAACAGTTCCAGGTCCCAGCACAGCGGATCTGTCCTGCACAGGTTCGGATCCACAGTGGTATACGGCTGCCTCCGGTGGAGATCCTGTCGGTAGCGGAAATGCCTTCACCACGCCAATGCTGTCAACAACTACTACATTCTATGCTGCTGATAGAGCCACCCTACCCGGTAACAATGTAAGTGGTGGAATGAGCTATGCTGGTGGGAATGGAGCGAACTACAACGGCAAGCAATGGTTGCTCTTCGATGCCTATCAGCCTTTCACTTTGAAAACGGTACAGGTCTATTCGAATGCCGTTGGTGTTCGTCACTTTGTTCTGGTCGACAATGTGGGTAACATCATTGCGGAGAAGCAGATCGAATTACTGACCGGCTTACAAACCGTACAATTGGACTTCAACGTACCGAAGGGTATCCAACACAAGATATCTGCATACGATAGCGGTGCTGTTAGCAGTGGAACTCAGCTGGTTTTCCAAGACCTGCACCGGAGCAATACAGGTGTGAATTATCCATACAGTTTGGGTAGTGCCGGTTCGATAACCGGCTCATCGGCCGGTAGTGCCTATTACTACTTCCTATACAACTGGCAGATCGAGCAGGAGGCTGTGATGGTTGAAAGCGCTCGGATCCCCGTGGTTGCGGAAGTAGTGAACGGCGTTGTCCTAAATGCAAAGGTGCTCCTGGAGGGTGCGTTCGACGAGAATGCGGGAATGATGTCGGATGCGCTTCGGGTCTCGGGATTGATCCCGTTGAATGAACCATACGCGGATCTTGGATTCCCCCAGGTCGGCGGCGGTGGAGAAGTGATCGCGGCCAATATGTTGATCCCCACAGGGGCGAGTGCGATCGTCGACTGGGTTAGGGTAGAGTTGCGCGACGCAACGACGCCTTCAACCGTTGTTGCGGTCCAAAGTGCGCTGGTAACACGTAGCGGCGACCTGGTCTCCGTAACGGGTTCCCCACTGCGCTTCAATGTGAACAATGGTTCGTACCACGTAGCGGTCCGTCATCGTAACCACTTGGGGGTGATGACCGCTTCGCCAGTGGCCTTGAGTGCGGCACCTTTCGCGCTGGACTTCACTCAAGGAAGTACGGCTACTTGGGGCACAGAGGCCCAGAAGATCATTGGCGGATACAGAACCCTTTGGTCCGGAGAGGTGGTTCGCGATGGTTCGTTGATGTATACCGGAACCGGGAATGACCGAGACGCGATCCTGAGCGCCATTGAAGGTGTGATACCTACGAATACGATCACTGGATATCTCGGAACGGATGTCAATATGGATGGGGTAGTGAAGTACACCGGTTCCTTCAATGACCGGGATCACATCCTTTCCAACATCGGCGGGGTCATACCTACGAATACCCGACAACAGCAATTGCCCTGATGTACGATTCCGGTAGAGAGGCATCGCAACGAGACTAGAACCATATAAAAGGGATTTCATAAATTGGGCCGACCATATGTGTTCGGACTCCGATCGCCATGGCATCCCTTGAACGCGTTTCCCAATCACTGCTCCTGATCAAGAACCCTACAACGACGCTAACATGCTATTGACCAAAACCCGCCGATACCTCGCTCGCCTAGTTGCTTGCGCCTTGCTTTCGTTGGCGATCATACCGGCTTGGGCCCAAGTACCCGGTGACGTGGACCAGATCGATTTTCGACTGATACAATCCACGCCGACCCAGTTGGAGGTCCAAGTAAGACCCAATAACACATGGGACTTCAGCGATGGCCTTTTCAACAACACTTTTGCGATCCGATGGGAAACGTCGGCTGGTGGTACGTTGATCGGGAATTCGAGCCAATCGTTCGATGACTGCTGGAACGATGGCGCACGATTGCTCGGAAATCCGGGTATCACTAACGTCGACTTCGGTGGCTTCCGGTACCGTGGTTACAACTGCACAGGTGGAGGTTGGGTCAATGGGGATGGTTGTGTCTATCCAGCGAACACATGGTCTCCTTATGCGCGGATCAACGTTACCGGATTGACCGGCTGCGCCACGTTCGAGATCATTCGCACCGATGCGTACACTTCTCAAGAGCTTGTGAATTCGAATTTCTACGCATCATTGGGTGGTGAGTCGATCAGTGCAGCTTCTCAGATCATTGGGCCGGGTGTACAACTCGGGAACTGTTCTGTAGACTGTGCAGGCGTACCAGGCGGTAACTCCGAGGTTGACGCCTGCGGTGTATGCTACGCTGGTGGTGCCTCGAACCCCTTGTGGAACACGACCTGCGCTGACTGCGCTGGCGTTCCCAATGGCAACTCCGAAGTGGATGCCTGCAGTGTATGCTACGCTGGTGGTGCCTCGAACCCCTTGTGGAACACGACCTGCGCGGACTGCGCTGGCGTTCCCAATGGCAACTCCGAAGTCGATGCCTGCGGAGTATGCTACGCTGGTGGTGCCTCGAACCCCTTGTGGAACACGACCTGCGCTGACTGCGCTGGCGTTCCCAATGGCAACTCCGAAGTGGATGCCTGCAGTGTATGCTACGCTGGTGGTGCCTCGAACCCCTTGTGGAACACGACCTGCGCTGACTGCGCCGGTGTACCCAATGGCAACTCCGAAGTGGATGCCTGCGGTGTTTGCTACGCAGGTGGCGCCTCGAACCCCTTGTGGAACACGACCTGCGCTGACTGCGCCGGTGTACCCAATGGCAACTCCGAAGTGGATGCCTGCGGTGTTTGCTACGCAGGTGGCGCCTCGAACCCCCTTTGGAACACGACCTGCGCTGACTGTGCCGGAGTACCCAATGGCAACTCCGAAGTGGATGCCTGCGGAGTATGTTATGCTGGTGGCGCGAGCAACCCTCTTTGGAACACGACCTGCGCTGACTGTGCCGGAGTACCCAATGGCAACTCCGAAGTGGATGCCTGCGGTATTTGCTACGCAGGTGGCGCCTCGAACCCCTTGTGGAACACGACCTGCGCTGACTGCGCTGGCGTTCCCAATGGCAACTCCGAAGTCGATGCCTGCGGAGTATGCTACGCTGGTGGTGCCTCGAACCCCTTGTGGAACACGACCTGCGCTGACTGTGCCGGTGTACCCAATGGCAACTCCGAGGTTGACGCCTGCGGAGTATGCTACGCTGGTGGTGCCTCGAACCCCTTGTGGAACACGACCTGCGCTGACTGCGCTGGCGTTCCCAATGGCAACTCCGAAGTGGATGCCTGCAGTGTATGCTACGCTGGTGGTGCCTCGAACCCCTTGTGGAACACGACCTGCGCTGACTGCGCCGGTGTACCCAATGGCAACTCCGAAGTGGATGCCTGCGGTGTTTGCTACGCAGGTGGCGCCTCGAACCCCGTTTGGAACACGACCTGCGCTGACTGTGCCGGTGTACCCAATGGCAACTCCGAGGTTGACGCCTGCGGAGTATGCTACGCTGGTGGTGCCTCGAACCCCTTGTGGAACACGACCTGCGCTGACTGCGCTGGTGTACCCAATGGCACGGCGTTCCTCGACAACTGCAACGAATGCGTAGGTGGCACCACGGGCCTGGACCCCTGCACCGATGACTGTCTGGGCGTTCCCGGTGGAAATGCCGAGGTTGACGCCTGCGGAGTATGCTACGCTGGTGGTGCCTCGAACCCCTTGTGGAACACGACCTGCGCTGACTGTGCCGGTGTACCCAATGGCAACTCCGAGGTTGACGCCTGCGGAGTATGCTACGCTGGTGGTGCCTCGAACCCCTTGTGGAACACGACCTGCGCTGACTGTGCCGGTGTACCCAATGGCAACTCCGAAGTGGATGCCTGCGGAGTATGTTATGCTGGTGGCGCGAGCAACCCCCTTTGGAACACGACCTGCGCTGACTGCGCTGGTGTACCCAATGGCACGGCGTTCCTCGACAACTGCAACGAATGCGTAGGTGGCACCACGGGACTGGACCCCTGCACCGATGACTGTCTGGGCGTTCCCGGTGGAAATGCCGAGGTTGACGCCTGCGGAGTATGCTACGCTGGTGGTGCCTCGAACCCCTTGTGGAACACGACCTGCGCTGACTGCGCTGGCGTTCCCAATGGCAACTCCGAAGTCGATGCCTGCGGAGTATGCTACGCTGGTGGTGCCTCGAACCCCTTGTGGAACACGACCTGCGCGGACTGCGCCGGTGTACCCAATGGCAACTCCGAAGTTGACGCCTGCGGTGTTTGCTACGCCGGTGGCACCTCGAACCCCCTTTGGAACACGACTTGCGCTGACTGTGCCGGCGTTCCCAATGGCAATTCCGAAGTGGATGCCTGCGGTGTTTGCTACGCTGGTGGTGCCTCCAACCCCTTGTGGAACACGACCTGTGCTGACTGTGCCGGAGTACCCAATGGCAACTCCGAAGTGGATGCCTGCGGAGTATGTTATGCTGGTGGCGCGAGCAACCCCCTTTGGAACACGACCTGCGCTGACTGCGCTGGTGTACCCAATGGCACGGCGTTCCTCGACAACTGCAACGAATGCGTAGGTGGCACCACGGGCCTGGACCCCTGCACCGATGACTGTCTGGGCGTTCCCGGTGGAAATGCCGAAGTGGACGCCTGCGGAGTATGCTACGCTGGTGGTGCCTCGAACCCCTTGTGGAACACGACCTGCGCTGACTGCGCTGGCGTTCCCAATGGCAACTCCGAAGTCGATGCCTGCGGAGTATGCTACGCTGGTGGTGCCTCGAACCCCTTGTGGAACACGACCTGCGCTGACTGTGCCGGTGTACCCAATGGCAACTCCGAGGTTGACGCCTGCGGAGTATGCTACGCTGGTGGTGCCTCGAACCCCTGTGGAACACGACCTGCGCTGACTGTGCCGGAGTACCCAATGGCAACTCCGAGGTGGACGCCTGCGGAGTATGCTACGCTGGTGGTGCCTCGAACCCCTTGTGGAACACGACCTGCGCTGACTGCGCTGGTGTATCCGATGGCAACCCGAGGTTGATGCCTGCGGAGTATGCTACCTGGTGGTGCCTCGAACCCCTTGTGGAACACGACCTGCGCTGACTGCGCTGGTGTACCCAATGGCACGTTCCTACAACGCAACGTTTAATCCGAGGTTGACGCCTGCGGTGTATGCTACGCTGGTGGTGCCTCGAACCCCCTTGTGGAACACGACCTGCGCTGACTGTGCCGGTGTACCCAATGGCAACTCCGAGGTTGACGCCTGCGGAGTATGCTACGCTGGGGTGCCTCGAACCCCTGTGGAACGCCGCGCTGACTGCGCTGGTGACCCATGGCACGGCGTTCCTCGACAACTGCAACGAATGCGTAGGTGGCACCACGGGACTGGACCCCTGCACCGATGACTGTCTGGGCGTTCCCGGTGGAAATGCCGAGGTTGACGCCTGCGGTGTATGCTACGCTGGTGGTGCCTCGAACCCCTTGTGGAACACGACCTGCGCTGACTGTGCCGGTGTACCCAATGGCAACTCCGAGGTTGACGCCTGCGGAGTATGCTACGCTGGTGGTGCCTCGAACCCCTTGTGGAACACGACCTGCGCTGACTGTGCCGGTGTACCCAATGGTAACTCCGAGGTTGACGCCTGCGGTGTATGCTACGCTGGTGGTGCCTCGAACCCCTTGTGGAACACGACCTGCGCTGACTGCGCTGGCGTTCCCAATGGCAACTCCGAAGTCGATGCCTGCGGAGTATGCTACGCTGGTGGCGCGAGCAACCCCCTTTGGAACACGACCTGCGCTGACTGCGCTGGTGTACCCAATGGCAACTCCGAGGTTGATGCCTGCGGTGTATGCTACGCTGGTGGTGCGAGCAACCCGGATTGGAACAGCACCTGCGCTGACTGCGCAGGTGTTCCTAATGGTCCAGATACTCCTGGAGAGCCATGCGATGATCTGGATCCGGACACTGAGGGAGATACTTGGTCGAACAATTGTACCTGCGTTGGAACACCGATCGGTTGTGATCAATCGGTGAACCTGATCATCACAACGGATGATAATGGTGCGGAAACCTCGTGGGAGATCATTCCAGCAGGAGGTGGCACTGCGCTATGCGAAGGAGGACCATACGTTGGCGTGGATAATTCCGTGATCGGTGAGAACTGTTGTTTGGCGGATGGTTGCTATGCCCTTCGGGTGTACGATTCCGCTGGAGATGGTATGACCACAGGTGGCTACGTTCTAAAGGAGTCTGGTACGAACGGGCGTCGTATCATCGACAATAGTGGTAACGGCCAGTTCGGTTCGGTCAGTGCAATTGCCAATGGTGCCGCTTTCTGCCTGCCTGTTGGAGATGACCGTGTGCTCTACTCGCACTGTGACCGGTTGTACTGGGAGAGCGGCCAGTTCATTGTTGCGACCGAGAACGCAGCAGTAAGTGCGGCATATGCTACCCCAACTCTGCGTAACAGTAGTGGATATTTGTTCTGGTTCTTCGACCCGAATGGCAGCTACAGCTTCCGTCGTTTCCGCAAGCACTCCGAGAGTGATGGAGCTGGAACGGGAGCCCTTCGTGCTAACCACTTCCGGATCAATGCGTGGACGAATACGCCAAGCAGTCCGCACTTACCAGAAGGTGTGTTACTGAACGTGCGCATCATGGGACGTGTTAACTGGTCCTGGGGAACATGGGGTCCTGCTTGTCTCTTCAAGATCGACCCTGCACTAGCACAGTGTCCTCCGACGAACTTGGTAAATACACCGGGGATCCCAGAATACTCCTGCGGCGTATTCAAGCCCTTCGGGTCCAATGCAAAGCTCTATACTTGGGCCCGTCCGGGTGCGAACAGCTACCAGTTCGAGTTCACCTTGCCTGGCGAGGGAACATTCGAGAAGGTGCTCACTGGCAACTCGAACCAATTGGTCTTGAACTGGGTCGAAGACCCCCTAGTGCCTGGTGTCACATACCATGTTCGCACTCGCTTGAGCCGTGATCATGGCGTGACCTGGTGTCCGTGGGGTGAAGTATGCTTGGTGACGATCACGAATCCTCAATCCGGGATCGCACCGCAGGCCGGAACATCGACCATTGCATCTGCAACACCGAAGTTCACAGCTTGGCCCAACCCCAACAATGGGCATGACCTGTTCATCGCCATGTCGAACATCGATCCGAATGTCGAGCGTGTGGGTGTAGAGATGTACGATCTGGTCGGTAAACAAGTCGTGAGCCGCCAAGTGGCGATCCAGGACGGTGTCTTGAAGACCAAGGTGGAATTGAGCACGGACATGGGAAGTGGCGTTTACCTCTTGCGGGTATCGGTCGGCTCCTTCGTCACGACGGAACGGATCGTGATCCAGCGCTGATCCGGCACTTTGCTACAAAAGGAAGCCGCTCCAATTGGGGCGGCTTCTTTCATTTCGTACATGTCCTGCATCGCTTTTGAGCGCATCCGGTGGCGGGTTACGCATTGGTCGGTGGAAGAAACGGATGAAATTCAGTACCTGTATTGCATTTACTGAGTCGGTGAAGAAGATCCGGTCTCGCTTACCCTTGGATCCAAGGGTGAAAGAGTGTGAAAGTGTGAGGGTACAAGCTATCCAACCCTCGCACTCTTGTACTCTCGCACCAAAGACCGACCGGTACTTTCCTGCTACCTGAGAAGCTGGATCGGACCGTGCCCAAGGGCAAGAAATACCTAGAAATGGGTATTGTGGCAAGCCTTTCGAACCCCAACCTTTGTTTCGGAACTGATCGGGACCTGTTTACCTATCAGCTGGTGGGCGATCGTTCGGAGCAGACGACCTTCATGCCCGCCAGAATCGGAACCTCGACCTCGGTCGAGGTTCCGCCATTTCCCGATGGGCCGACCTGAGGGGGATGGAAATGCAAAAGCCCCCGAAAAGGGGGCTGAAGCTGAAAGGGGGCGGTTCTCAGTAATACACAAGCCTGCGCACCTTCGTCACATGCTTGGCAAGGCGGATGACCTGCTTGGTGTAGCCGAATTCATTGTCGTACCACGTGTACAGCACCACACTCTTTCCATCGGGCGAAACGATGGTCGCATTGCTATCGAAGACGCTGCAGCACGTATCGCCGATGATATCGCTACTCACCAGTTCGGGGTCCACTTGGAAGTGGATCTGGTTGACCAGTTCACCGACCAGGGCAGCTTCACGGATCATACCATTCATAGCGTCAAGGTCTGCGATCGGCTTCTTCAAGGTCAGGTTCATGATGGCCAGTGAACCATTGGGCGTAGGAACGCGAACAGCGTTGGCCGTGAGTTTGTCCTTCAGACTTGGGATGGCCTTGGATACTGCCGTTCCTGCGCCAGTGCTGGTGATCACCATGTTGATGGCCGCACTTCGCCCACGGCGTGGACCCTTGTGGTAGTTGTCCAGCAGGTTCTGGTCATTGGTGTAGGCATGCACCGTTTCGATATGTCCTTTTTCGATGCCCAGACTATCCTCCACCACTTTCAGGATGGGGCAGATGGCATTCGTGGTACAGCTTGCAGCGCTGAAAATGCGTTCGTTCTCGATGTCCACTTCCTTGTGGTTGATCCCATAGACGATATTCGGGATCTCTTTGCCGGGGGCGGTCAAAAGCACCTTTCCAACTCCTTTTGACTTCAAGTGACGTTCCAGATCCGCACGTTTGGTGAACGCGCCGGTGTTGTCGATCACTAGGGCATTCTGTATTCCGAACTGGGTGTAGTCGATGTCCTCCGGGTTGCTCGCTGCGATGAGCTGCACCAGTTGGCCATTGATCCAAATGGCTTTGTTCGGGACATCCTCGATCACGGTGCCTTTGAAAGAACCGTGTACGCTATCGTTCCTCAGCAACGCTGCGCGCTTCACGATCTCGGCATCGGTCAGGGTGCGGGTAACGATCGCCCGAAGTCGAAGCTGCTGGCCCTTGCCCGCTTGCTTCACCAATTCACGCGCTGCGATCCGCCCGATCCTCCCGAAGCCGTATAGGATCACGTCTTGGGGTTTGAATGTATGCTTGTCCTGTCCAATGAAACCGCTCAAATGGTCTTTGAGGAAATCATTGATGGAGGCCGACCCGGAGTTTGCGAATTCATGCGTCAACCGCCCTATGTCGATCTTGCTCGGGGCCAGGTCCAGTTCCAGCAAGCCGCGCGCCACGTCGGCCGTCATCTGAACTTCAATGGGCTTCTTCACCACTTGGTCCGCGTAGTTGAAGAGTTTGATCACCTCGGAGATCCCGATATCGAGCAAGTGATTGCGGAAGAAGACCAGTTCAACGCCCTTGCCGTACATCAATTGACCAACAGAGTTGATCAGATCCACGGCCGAGCGCTCGCGGTCCACATATTCTTGTAAGCCGGTCTCGTAACCGGTGTTCGCTGCAACGGTCTCCATGGAAAGAAGGGTAAGGGGGGTATTTGACGTTCCTACGTAATAGGGATCAACCGAGGTAGGCCTTCAGGAGCTTACTACGACTCGTGTGGCGCAGGCGACGGATCGCCTTTTCCTTGATCTGGCGCACTCGCTCACGGGTCAGATCGAACTTGGCTCCGATCTCTTCCAAGGTCAGTCCGTGGTTGATGCCGATCCCGAAAAAGAGCTTCACCACATCCCGCTCACGCTCCGTGAGGGTACTCAATGCCCGTTCGATCTCCTTGGCCAAGGATTCGTTCAGCAACAGACGGTCGGCCGGCGCACTATCGTTGTTCGGCAGAACATCCAGCAGGCTGTTGCTTTCGCCCTCCACGAACGGGGCATCCATGCTGATGTGGCGCCCACTCACCTTCATGGTATCGCTCACCTTTTCAGCTGGGAGGTCCAAGAACACGGCCAGTTCGTCAGCACTTGGCGGACGTTCGTACTCCTGTTCCAACTTGGCGAACGCCTTGTTGATCTTGTTCAGGGAGCCCACCTGATTCAGAGGCAGACGAACGATACGGCTCTGCTCAGCCAACGCTTGAAGAATGCTCTGTCGGATCCACCACACCGCATAGCTGATGAATTTGAAACCACGCGTCTCGTCGAAACGCTGGGCAGCCTTGATCAGACCGAGATTGCCCTCGTTGATCAGATCCGGCAGGCTGAGACCTTGGTTCTGGTATTGCTTGGCAACAGAAACAACGAAACGTAGGTTGGCCTTCACCAACTTCTCCAAGGCTGTGCCGTCACCTTCCTTGATCTTGCGGGCCAGTTCCACCTCCATATCGGCGGTGATGAGGCCTTCCTTGCCGATCTCTTGTAGGTACTTGTCCAGCGACTGGCTTTCCCGGTTGGTGATCGACTTGGTGATCTTGAGCTGACGCATCCTCGATGCCATACGCTGTGTGATTAAAAGTTGGTCCGTGTTGAGTTGCCGGGTCCGAAGGACTTTCCATTCGGAACATTCAGGCCGCAAAGGTACGACCCCCTACAGGTACGGTACAAGCCACCACACCTGCGAGGGGTCGATCTTCGACGAATACCTTGGTGATCCAGCGTTTTGTACCAATTCTTGGTTCAAGTTCATCACAAAGTGGACTTGGGCTTAGAAATGGTAAATGTGTGAGACAAGCTGTTTCGTCCAGTTCCGCATTAGGGAATTGGACGATCACGGATCGTGGAATGGTATTATAGACCCAGCCCATAGAAGGCACGCGTTCCATTGGGATACACTCCTTCCACTAGGACTCCACCGCGCTTGTTGGCCAATAGGCGCTCCAATTGGCTGGCATCCTTAACGGGTTCTTGATCCACCTTGGTGATGATGAACCCTTCCCGTATCCCGCTACTGCGGAATTTGCCGCCATTGATCGTCGTGACCTTCACCCCGTGGTCCAGCTTCAGTGCGTTCAGTTCATCCTTGGTCACCGCTTGGAATTCGGCCCCAAGTGTACTGGAAATGGACCTAGGCTCCTCCACGCGTGCCACGGTGGTCCCTTCTCGTCCTCGCAAGGTCATATCGAAGACTTGTTCTTGGCCGTTGCGAAGCACGGTAACGGGAACCTTGTTGCCCGGCCGGAACTTGGCCATCTGTTCCTGTAGCTGTGGAACGTTATTCACGTCGATGCTGCCCACCTTCACGATCACGTCGCCGGTCTTCATACCCGCATGCTGTGCAGCACCACCGTCGGTGATCCCGTTCACGTACACGCCACGGATCCGGTCCAAGCCGACTTCATTCGCGAGAACTTGGTCGATATCCCGAATACTTACCCCGATGTAGGCGCGCTGTACGCTACCGAATTCCAGCAGATCGTTCGCGACCTTCTGGACGATATTCACCGGGATCGCGAACGAATACCCGGTGTACATGCCTGTGGTGCTTGCAATGGCCGTGTTGATGCCTACCAATTCACCACTCACATTCACCAAGGCACCACCGCTGTTGCCGGGGTTCACCGCAGCATCGGTCTGAATGAAGGATTCCAGCGGGAAGATGTCGCGCGATGCATCATACTGGAGCAAATTGATATTGCGGGCCTTTGCACTGACGATCCCCGCCGTGACGGTGCTGGTCAGGTTCATCGGATTTCCCACCGCCAAGACCCATTCTCCCACACGGACGGCATCGCTATTCCCGTATGGCACAGTGGCCAGATCGGAAGCATCGATCTTCAACAAGGCCAGGTCCGTACTTGGGTCACGACCGATCAGTTTGCCCTCATACATGCGGTTATCGTTCAAATGGACGCTGATCTTATCTGCACCTTCCACCACATGGTTATTCGTCACGATGTAGCCATCAGCGCTTATGATGACACCGCTTCCAGCACCTTGCCGTAGCTGTTGTTGTTGCGGCGCACGATAACCCCAGAAGAAATCAGCGAAAGGATCGCGCACGTTCACTGCGGTTTCAGTGGTCACGTGGACCACCGCGTTCACAGTGGCTTCGGAAGCATAGGTGAAATCCAACGCCGCAGTGGTGCCACCGGTGGGGTTCGCTAGGTTCACGTAACGTACCTGTGGTGTTTCGACCGGGGTCGGGTTGGAAGAGAGCTGGGTGCTGGATCGAGTACGATCATGTACGGTCAGCGCGATCAGTGCGCCAGCCAGCCCCATAGCGAAGTATCCGAGTGCACGTTTCATAATGGTCATCGATGTTTGGTGCGTTGGGTCAAAGTTCGTGCCTGCCATATAGTAGGGAACGTTTTGGCAGCGCGGAAGTATCACCTTGTCACGTTAAAATGTGTTGATCCGAGAATGCGGCCTCGGAGCCCGATATTTGACGACGGATGGAACTGCGATTCAGCAAATGGCAAGGAGCGGGGAACGACTTCGTTCTGATCGATGATCGGTCGGGAGCGTTTCCGACAGAGGATCTCGCTTTGATCAAGCACTTATGCGATCGCCATTTGGGCATTGGTAGCGATGGCTTGATCCTCCTCCAAGCTGGACAGGAGGGCCGTGACTTTCACATGGAATTCTTCAACCCGGATGCCAGCCAAAGCTTCTGTGGCAATGGAAGTCGTTGTGCGTTCGCATTCTGGCGAGAACTCGTAGGCGATGACCCGAGGTCCGTTACGGGGGAGCATCGCAGTGCGTCCTTCAGCGCGATCGATGGTGACCACAACGCGGAGGTCACGGGTGAATTGGAGGTCGGGATCAGCATGCGTCCTCCGAGAAAGCCGGAAACCATAAGCGAGCACGTTGACCTTCTGGATACGGGATCGCCGCACTTGCTGGTCTGGGTGCAGGATCCAGAGAAGGTCTCGATCATTGAAGAAGCCCACCTGCACCGTTATGGTCCTCGATTTCGCGAAGCTGGGGTCAACGTGAACTTCGTGCAATGGGACTCGTCGGAACGCCTTCTTCGGATGCGCACTTATGAACGCGGCGTTGAGGCGGAAACGTTGAGTTGTGGAACCGGGGTCACGGCCGCTGCGCTGGATGCGATCCATCGCGGAAAGGCCCAAGGGAATTCGGTGGACGTTCATACACGTGGTGGCCGTTTGCGCGTTGAGGTCGAACAGGTCGCGGAAGGGAAGGAGCCTGATCGGGTGATGTTGATCGGCCCTGTGATGCCGGTATTCACGGGTACCATGAACGTGTGAACATGGCGCGCAAGAAACGGGTGGTCGGAGGGGTCGGGATACTGGCCGTTCTCGTTGCCATAGCATGCGGATATTGGGGATGGAGGAAGATCACTGGACCGAGCGCTGCCTTCACCGAGGAAAGTGTGGTCCTGTACATTCCACAAGGAGCCGGATTCGATCAGGTGGTGGATAGCTTGAAGAACTTGGGCGCGATCCAGGACGAAGTGGCGTTCCGTTGGCTGTGTGAGCGGAAGAATTACGTGGATCGCGTAAAAGCCGGACGTTATCGCTTGCCGAATGGCATCGGTATGAATGCATTGGTGAACAAACTTCGCGCTGGAGAACAAGAGCCTGTGAAGGTCACTTTCACCAACGTGAAGAACTTGCGTGATCTCGCGGGTCTCCTTGCACAGCGGTTGGAGCCGGATTCGGCGGCTTTCATTAAGGCCTTCCAAGATCCGGAGGTCCAGCATTCGGCTGGGCTGAACGAACGGACCTTCATTGGTCTGTTCATTCCGGATACGTACGAATTCTGGTGGACCACCACGCCGGAGCGATTCGTGGAACGCATGAAGCGGGAGTACGATGCATTCTGGAATTCCGATCGGTCGGCGAGGGCGAAGGCCTTGGGCTTGGAACCCATCGAAGTGTCCACCTTGGCTTCCATCGTGCAAGCCGAGACCGTGCAACGCTCCGATGCTTCAAGGATCGCTGGGGTCTACCTGAACCGCCTTCGGATCGGTATGCCATTGCAGGCGGACCCCACGTTGAAGTATGCCTTGGGTCTGGACAGTATATCGCGCATCCTGGATCGGGACAAGACGGTGGATTCGCCATACAATACGTACAAGAATCTGGGTTTACCGCCAGGGCCGATCAACATGCCCGAAGCGCGCTCCATCAATGCAGTGCTTCAGGCGGAAAAGCACGACTTCTTGTACTTCTGTGCCCGCGCCGACCTCAGTGGTCATTCGGAATTCTCGAAGAGCTATGCGCAGCATCTGGTGTATGCCAGACGCTATCAACGTGCGTTGAATGAACGCCGGATCTACCGGTGAAACGGTCAAAGTCCAGGGCTATCGCCTCTAAATACATTCCGCACCAGGTCTGTTGTTTCTGCGACCCCGCTGGGGTAGTACACGTTCGTCCGACTCGAATTCTATTCTCTGTGACCCCTCTGGGGTCAACCCACAAGGAGAATGACCAGTGCTGCGTCTGACCCCAGAGGGGTCACAGAAATCAGAAAATGCCCCCCGATGGGAGAACGACCCCAGCGGGGTCGCAGAAAATTAGAGGCGATAGCCCTGTGTCAAAATCCTGTTGCTTCGGCGGAGGATCCTAATTTCGCGGCTCGTTGTAGGAAAGCAAAACACATCATGACCAAGATCAAGTTCGGTACGGACGGATGGCGCGCCATCATCGCGCAGGAATTCACGGTGGACAACGTGGCGCGCGTGAGCGTAGCCGTTGCCCAATGGGTGAAGCGCGAATTCCCGGATAAGCCCAGCATCGTATTGGGCCACGATTGCCGCTTTGCAGGCGAGTTGTTCGCCGCAACGGCTGCGAAGGTGTTCATCCAACATGGCATCACAGTCCACTTGGCCAAGGGCTTCGTAAGCACACCGATGGTCTCCTTGGGCGCTTTCAACCGCAAGAGCGCGATGGGTGTGATCCTTACAGCCAGCCATAATCCTCCGAGCTACAACGGGTACAAGCTGAAAGGCATTTACGGTGGTCCGCTGATCCCTGAGCATGTGCAAGAAGTGGAGGACATGATACCGACCGAACATGGGCTTGACCTGGCGGCGATCGATCTGAAGAAAGCACAGAAGGAGGGCCTGTTGAAGGACATCGATCTGGAAACGATGTTCGTGGATCATGTGGAAGCCAATTTCGATATGAAGGCGATCCGGGAGTGCGGCCAGAAATGGGGTTACGATGCCATGTGGGGATCCGGGCAGAATGTGATCAAGCGGATATTGCCGGATGCGACCCTCTTGCATTGCGAGTACGATCCGTCCTTCCAAGGGCAGGCACCCGAGCCTATCGATAAGAACCTGCAAGAGTTCGCCAACTTGATCAAGAAGGGGGGTATCGATTGCGGACTCGCCACCGATGGTGATGCGGATCGGATCGGCCTATACAACGGCAAGGGAGAGTTCATCGACTCGCACCACATCATCCTGCTGTTGATCCACTATCTGGTGAAGTACAAGAAATTCACCGGAAAGGTGGTGGTGGCAGTGAGCACCACACCCAAAGTGAAGAAGCTGTGTGAGTATTACGGACTGGAATACCAGGTCACCAAGATCGGCTTCAAGTGGATCTGCGGCATCATGATCAAAGAGGATGTGTTGCTGGGTGGTGAAGAAAGCGGCGGCATCGCCATTAAAGGGCACATTCCCGAGCGCGATGGCATCTGGATGGGGTTGACCATTTGGGAGTTCATGGCGAAGAGCGGGAAGAGCTTGGACGATCTGATCGATGAGGTCTATGCGATCGTGGGTCCGTTCAAATACGAGCGCAATGACCTGCACATCAGCGAAGCGTTGAAGCAGCAGGTATTGAAGGCCTGCGAAGAAGGAGCGTACAAGCAGATCGGGGACCGGGTCGTTCGCAGTGTGGAAACCATCGATGGTTACAAGTTCCACTTTGACAACGAGCAATGGATGATGATCCGGGCGAGCGGTACGGAACCGGTACTGCGTTGCTACGCGGAATCGGATACTCTGGCGAATGCGCGGAAGATCCTAGCGGATTGCCAGAAGGCGATCGGAGCTTAGCGCTTTACGAACCGGGAGCGGCCGATGATGGCCCCGGCCTGATCGAGCAGGAAGATCGAGTAGGTGCCCGTAGCTAGACGCTGTAATGCAGCACTTCGTATTCCTGATGTGGTCGGGGTCGCCGTGAGCACTTGTCGACCCAATGCATCTCGGATGATCACCGTACGGACCTCGACATCTGGAACGGACCAATTCAGCACATCGTCCACAGGCACAGGGAACACTAGCATATTGCCACCCTTCCGCATAACGACCACCGTGTTCGAGAATTCCTCCGAACCATCGGTATCTACCATGCGAAGCCGGTAATAGGCGATACCTGTGGGCGGTTCGGTATCCACGAACTCGTACTCCAAGGGTTGATTGCTCCGTCCTGCTGCAGCAACTGTTCCAAGCAGGGTGAACGCCTCACCATCCAGGCTGCGCTCCACATCGAAGCGGTCGCTCATCAATTCAGAACCGGTGATCCAGGTCAATTGGTTCCCGTCCCTTACGGGTCGCCCCTCGAAGCTTAATAGCTCGATCGGGAGGATCCCGATATCCCCGACCGCAGAAGCGTAGCCATAGAACCATCGGCTGAAACGCTGTCCATCGATCATCTTGTGCATCGGATATTCCACGCGCACCCGCCACTTGTGCCGGAGGTAGGGTGCCAACTTTGGTAGCAATTCCTTGATCTCGACACCTGCGAGTCCGAGGTCGGTCCAAGCGGCACTGTTGGCATCGGCGGCAACACTCGTGGTGATCGGTGCGCCACTGAATGGCTGTCCCTCATGGACCACTTCCCAGCGCAATTTCGCCGTGGTGCGTTGGATGGAGCTACGCGCTCTGTGGCCTACCCCGAACATTATGGTATTGGAGAAGTCGTCGCTGTTGGTGGAAAGTGGGCTTACGAGGTCGGCGAGGTACTGGCGGCTGAGCCGATTGTAGGACAGGGCGTCATTTCCTCGGAACAGATGGACCCGACCTTCATTCGCCAACGAAGGTGAGGCGTTGGGTGCCCCACAAAGGACATCGGAGTATCCATCTCCGTCCACATCCCCGGAACCTGATACTGCAGTGCCGAAATGTTCTCCGGTTCCGTTCACTTCAATGACCATGGATGTCCCCATACCTGTGGAGGCACCAAGGACCACCCACGCTGCCCCCTCATTCACCTGCCCGTTGGAATAATCCGGAGCACCCACGATCACATCTGCGTAGCCGTCTCCGTTCACGTCGCCCGCCTCGGCAACGCTGGTACCCAAATGCGCACCGACTTGATTGCTTTGGATGGTCATGATGCCCGCACCAGTGGATCCGGCCGGCGAACCCCGTAGCACATAGGCTACGCCTTCCTCGGTCTCGCCTTGAGTGGTAGTTGGCGCTCCGACGATGACCTCGTAGTACCCATCGCCGGTCATATCTCCGGCCCCGGCCACGCTTTGGCCTACGCGGCGACCGGGTAAATTCAGTTCCAGCGTGAGTTGCGGGGTATTGAGCACTTGGGTCAGGTTGCCCAAATAGATAAAGGCCGCACCTTCGAACACTTGCGGGTTGGTGTACTCCGGAGCTCCGATGATGACATCGGAATAGCCATCGCCATTCACATCACCGGCTGTACTCACCGAAGTTCCATAGCCCCCTCCCGTTATGATCGGGGCGAAGGTGACATGGGGCGTGGGGTCCAGTCCTGTTGCGGAACCGAGGTGCAATTCCACACGATCGGCCGCAGGCGCACCGATCAATACATCCGCGTATCCATCGGCATTCACATCACCGGCCGTACACACGGAGGCTCCGAAAAGTGATCCCGGTGTTCCGTTCAACGTCAGGGCTGCGCCAAAGCCGAGACCAGCGGGACCGCCGTGGTGGATGTATGCGCGTCCAGTGCCATTGGCATTGGGGGAGCCGATCACGACATCGGAATAGCCATCTCCATTCACGTCTCCAGCGGATGCTACGCTGGTGCCGTACCCGGCCCCGGCCAAATTGGCCTCCAGGATCAAGGACGGTAGAGGGTTGAGGCCCAAAAGTCCCCCGTAGTGAACGTATACCTGACCTTCGCCAGCTTGGCCGTTGGTGGCATCCGGTGCGCCGAACAAGGCATCGGAATATCCGTCGCCATTCACATCGCCGGCGTTGGCGACAGAAGCACCGAGTCGAGCGGCCGCCGATCCGGATGAGCGTGAAAAGCTGGGCGTGGAGCGCACACTGGATGGCCCCCCGTGGTAGATCCGAACCGGACCACCACTCGTCCTTCCGTTGCCAACGATCATATCGCTGTATCCGTCGCCATTCACATCACCGGCCGTGCTGACCGATTCGGCGATCTGCCCGCTTAACAAATTCGAATCGAAGATCCGGTATGGCGATGAACTGATCCCGGTAGGGGATCCTAGATGAAGAAATGCCGCCCCTTCTTGGGTGTGACCGTTCGAGTATTCTGGAGCTCCGATGATCACGTCCGCGTAGCCGTCGCCGTTGACATCACCTGCGGTGGAGACGTTGCGCCCAAGGTGGGCATTGTCCTGATCGCTTTGGATGATCGTAACAGGTACGGTAACGATGCCCGCAGCGGAACCATGATAAACGAAAGCGACTCCCTCATAAACTTCAGGACCGATATTGTCCTGCCAGTCGCCGATGATGATGTCGCTATAGCCATCTCCGTTAACGTCTCCTGCGGTGGAGACCGACCAGCCATTTCGCAGGCTATATCCGTTGGTATTGAATGTCGTTGTGGGCGCTGGATTAAGGCCGACCCCTAACGCATTCGCACTTCCATGATAGATGAACACGGCACCGTCCAAAGGTGCGAACAAGTTGTATTTGTGCGCACCTACGATCACATCGTTGAACCCATCGCCGTTCACATCTCCTGCGGGTGCTATCTGTATCCCGAACTGCGCGCCGCCCTGACCACGCGATAACCGGTGTCGCCACACTGGGTTGATGCCAGTTGCAGACCCAAGAGCGATCCATGCGATCCCTTCCCCAGCGGCCAGAAAGCCGCCCATACCCACATCGCTGTAACCGTCGCCATTGATATCGCCCAAGCCAGCTACGCTAGAGCCCATGTAGTTGTTAGCTGCGTTGGCCTCAATGATGGTATTCGGTACGGTGGATAACCCGCCGGCCGATCCATGGAAGATGAAAACAGCACCCTCTTTATCTTGACTACCGGTACTCTCCCAAGTACTCGCCCCTACGATCACATCGCTGAACCCATCGCCATTCACATCGCCTGCACCGTCCACGGAGAATCCAAAATTGGCATCCACTTGATCCACTTCAAGTGTTACGGAAGGTGCGGCAGGTATCCCCGTGGGGCTTCCATAATAGACATAGACCAATCCTTCGGTGACTTGTCCGTTGGCAGCATCGTATGCTCCCACAACGACATCGCTATATCCATCACCGTTCACATCACCAGCATTCGCGGTCGACCAGCCGAAGTAACCTCCCGCAACAGGTGGGTTCAGAATGCGGTCGGCCGTGGTTGAAACTGGATCCACGGTCACTGGATAGACGGCATCTCCATCCTCCACCTGGATACGAATGCCCTGGCCATTGGAAACCAGTTCCATGCAGGCAGAGAGGGGCTTTCCGCACGCATCCCAGACCTTCAAGTCCCGATAGGCGTGGCACACGGTACCCCGTTCATTCCGGAATACGATACCGTGATCGTCCTCCTGTTCAGGATAAAGAAGTGTGTTCAATTCCAAGTCGATCAACAAGGCTCCATCACCTAGGGGTGCTTCCAACACCAAGAAATTCTGGCGCAGCCCTTCCTCCGATAGCAAGTACTCCACTGAGAAGTCGGCTCCCTCCATACAAACCCGTGATGATCCCACCGTACGGCCTTTGTTGAGCCACGGGGTGATCCGACTCTCAGTTCTGCCAACGCCGAGCACGTGAATGCTTGTTTCCCAAATAGGGGCCAAGAGTGGTCCGCGCACAACGAGTCCATCGGCATCCACTGTTCCGGTCATATCCAAATGCGGAAGCCAAGCGTCAAAGCCGTTTCCGCAGGGGTCTGCCAAGAAGGTTGCGGGTCGATGCTCCGCTTCCGTCCCGGCCTCCATTGCAAAGGACCTTACCCCGAACAGGAGTAAACATGATAGGATGGAAGTTGTTCGCCGCAAATTTCTCGTTTATCCTTGGTGCTGTGGAACTTAGATCCGCAAAGGTAGTGCGGACGATACTGGTGGCGTTCCGCTCTGATCGGTAGAACTACCTTTGATCTTTATGACGTTCGGGAACGCAACTGGTTGTCTCTGTGCGACTTTGGTTGCCATTTTTCTGGCCACTGGAGCAGTTGGACAACCCCGAACTGGCAGGCAGGAGCCAGATACCATCCGGACTGCCACAGTAGCACGACCGGAGGTAGGAGCCTGTCGGCTGCGGACCGCATTGGTGGCTGGAACGGCAATGGGAGGGGCCATCATTCTGCTGGACAAAGCGTGGTATACGCAATACGACCGTGGTCCGTTCCATTCCTTCGATGATTCCGGCGAATGGTTGCAGATGGACAAGGCTGGGCACGTGTTCAGCGCCTATACCTTAGGCCGTTGGGGACATGCCGCCTGGCAGCGCTGTGGGACCAGCGAACGTGATGGTATCCTGATCGGTGGTGGGCTTGGATTCCTATTCCTTGCCGGTGTCGAAGTCCTGGATGGTACGTCCTCCGGTTGGGGGTTTTCTTGGTCTGACATGTTGGCCAATACCACAGGTGCCGGTTTCTTCATGGGGCAGGAGGTACTCTGGGGCGAACAGCGTTCCACGCTGAAGCTCTCCGCGCATCCGACACCGTACGCGGATCAACGGCCGGATCTGTTGGGCGAGGGGCTTGGAGAACGGATCCTGAAGGACTACAATGGACAGACCATCTGGTGGAGCACCAACTTGTGGAGTTTCGCGAAACAGAGCCGACTACCGCATTGGTTGAACGTGGCCGTGGGCTATGGGGGTGAAGGAATGACCACTGCCTTTCCGAATACGAATGAACGAACGGGCCCGGATGATCGATTTCGGCAATTCTACGTGGCTCCGGATGTGGACCTCACGCGGATCAGGTCCGGATCGGCGGTCGTGCGTACCCTACTCTTCGTTCTGAATGGAATCAAAGTGCCCTTGCCTGCTCTGGAATTCCGCTCTAACGGCCGTATCCTCGCGCACGGTCTCTATTTCTAACGGGTCAAGCTGCCGTTCATCAGCATCAGCTGCACTTTGAGCACGGCAGCAACGGTAAGGCTGTCCCGCACTTCTCCTCGCATCACCAGATCGAACAACTCCGAAAAGGGCAATTTGCGCACCTCGAGTTCTTCGTTGTGGTCGGGCTCAGGTTCGAAGAAGGTAAGGCCTTGGGCCACGTACAGGATCGCAGTCTCGTCGCTTGCGGAATTGCTGAGGTCCATTTCCAGAATGGTGGTCCACCGCGCTGCTTCTATACCCACTTCCTCGCGCAACTCACGCTTCGCACTTTCGATGGCCGGTCGGTCCCGTTGCCCACCGCCTTCGGGAATTTCCCAACTGTAGGTGCTCAAGGGGTAGCGGTATTGGCCAACGATCCAAGTATTCAGGTCTTCATCCAACGGAACGATCCCCACGGCCAGGTTCTTGAAATGGATCACGCCATAGATCCCGGTCTGGCCACTGGGATCGATCACGTCGTGGTGGCTCACCGAGATCCAAGGCGTGCTGTAGCGTTCTTCAATGCTTAGGGTCTTCCAGGGGCCACGTTCTTCCATGCTTCCTATTTGCTGTGGTCCAAGATAGCCGCTGTGGAGTCGCCGACCCCGTACTTTTGCGGCATGTCCGCACGCGCAGTCAACAAAGGCGATCGCGTCGCCTTCATCGATGAGGTGGGCGGTGGAGTGGTGCTGGACCTCCTGATGCCGGGTAGGGTGCGAGTGCGCACGGATGACGGCTTCGAACTTGTGAAGTTCATCCGGGAAGTGGTGCCGTACGATCGCAACGCGGCCGAACAAGCCTATCGGATCACCGATCATCAAGCGGGCATGGTGGCGGCCAACGATGTGATGGACGAGCAACGCAAGAAACGGATCGGCATGCGGCTCGGAAAGACACCGAAAAGGCCGGAGGATGGTGGGGTGGCTGAAGTGGACCTACACCTGCATGAATTGGTGGAGGACGAGACCCGATTCAGCGATGGTGAGAAATTGCGCTATCAATTGGCCTACTTCGAACGGTCGTTGGAGGCAGCCATTCGCGACGGGAAGCGCAAACTCATCGTGATCCATGGGATCGGTGAAGGCGTGCTACGGGAAGAGGTGCGGAAGGTGTTGCAGTATTACGAGAACGTGCGGTTCCACGATGCCAACATGGCTCGGTATGGGTCCGGGGCAACGGAAGTGGAGATCCTGCGTCATTGAACGTTCCTTGACATCTTGTGCATCGCTCCACCGCTCCGCACCGCGAGGTGTGGGGAGGAAAGTCCGGGCAGCGTAGGGCAGCGTGCTTCTTAACGGGAAGGGGGCCATTTGGGAACGGATGGTCCACAGAAAGTGCCGCAGAAAGGGAAACCGCCGATCGTCGGAGTTGAAGTGAAGGCCCGCCTTCGCCAAGGCTTCAGCGAGGTAAGGATGAAAAGGTGCGGTAAGAGCGCACCAGTGTCTTGGCGACAAGGCAGCTAGGTAAACCTCACGCGTTGAAAGACCATGTATACCGGGTGTTCCGTATCGCCGGAACGAGGAAAGCCCGTCCTCCCGATGCATTTCGGGATCCGGAGGGTAGGTCGATCGATCCTGTCGGTGACGACAGGGCTAGATAGATGGTGGAGGCTACGCCCGAAAGGGTGGAGAACAGAACCCGGCTTACAGGTGCACAGGACTTACATGAAAGGTCCTTTCTACACCGATAGGTGCTGGAGGGGACCTTTCTCCTTTTAGCGCGGCACCGGCGTTCCCATCTACCTACTTTCGACCCCGATGTCGGTGGCGTACACTCCCAGGCGTTGGTCCATCTGGTCGCGACTGTTGCTTCTGGTAATTGCTCTGTTCCTGATCACGGAAGTGTTCCTGCGCAGCTATTTGGGCTTTTGCGATGCAGTACTCATGCGGGCGGATCCGCACTACGAGTACATTCCACAGCCGAACCAGGACCGATGCCGCTACGGCCATCACATCCAATACAACTCGCTGTCCATGCGTTCGGAAGAGCCGGATAGTAGTGCCGTGCTGATCTTGGGATGTGGTGATTCCGTGATCAACGGGGGGATGATGACCGATCAGGATTCGCTCGCCACGACCATCCTTTCCGATAGACTATCCAAAACGCTCGGACGCAAGGTCCAATTCCTGAATATCGCCGCAGGTTCGTGGGGGCCGGACAATTGTGTCGCGTATTTGCAACACACTCCGCTTCCGAAGCCACAGGCGATCGTCCTCTTCGCGAGTTCGCACGATGCACACGATAACATGGTCTTCTCGGGTGTCGTAGGCCGCATGAAGCACTTCCCGGACGAGCAATATCCGTTGGCGGTGTTGGAGTTGGTGGACCGCTACCTCTTGCCCAAGTTGCTGCGACCGAAGAAGGATGCAGATGAGGAACTCGGGATCTCAAAAGGTGGACATGGATTCAACCCGGGGTTCGACGGAATTGTGCGTTACGCCGAGGCGCGTGGTATTCCTTTGGTCCTGTACATGCACGCTGAACGATCCGAGATCAAGGTGGGGAACTACAACGCGCAAGGGCAAGCGATCCTCGCATTCGCAGAACAGGCTGGCCTGCACGTGTTGAAGGACTTGGACCATCACGTTTCTGTGGATGAGCTTCGGGACAATATCCATCCGACCGATCGTGGGCAACGTACCATCGCGACGAATATCCTGAAGGACATAGTGTCTCATCCCGCTGCGTACGGATCCGCTCCGTAACGGCATACTGTTTGCCGGTTGGAGCCGATACCTTTGCCCCGTGCGCATCCTCATCTTCCTCCTTTTCGTTCCTGCTATCGCCTCGGTCCGTGGTCAGGAATTGGTCACCATACATGGGAAGGTCATTACCTCCACGGATCAGCGGACGTACTACGACCTGATGGTCGTGAACAAGCGGACACGCTCGGGGACCTTCGGGAATGCCAATGGCACGTTCACCGTTCAAGCCTTACGTACCGACACGCTCATGATCGGTTCCATCGGGCACCAGACCAAGGTGCTCTGCTTTGCCGACAGCGCCGTTCGGGCGATCTACGATGTCACCTTGCATTTGCGACCGCTCAATATCCAACTCCCGGAAGTGGAGATCCTGTCCGAGCGCACCATGAAGGAGATCCAAGCGGAGATCGCGAAACTGGGCTACCGGGAATCGGACCATCGATTGACGAACGTGGATGCCTTGCAGAGTCCGATCACTTATCTCTATCAGGAATTCAGCCGAAGAGAGCGCAGCAAGCGGTTGGTGGCAGAACTGGAGAACGAGGATCGAAAGCGCGCACTTCTACAGGAGCTGTTGCACAAGTATGTGCAGTACGACATCATTAAACTCAGTCCGGATGCCTTCGATGATTTCATCGAATTCTGCAGTGTCCCCGATGAGGTGATCAAAGGCCTGAGTCAATATGATTTCCTCGTGTACATGAAACGGAAGTACGAGCTCTATTCCAGCTTGGGCCCCACACGCAGGCACTGATCATGCGGTCCGGTGATCTTCGGTCCTCCTGCCGGAAACACATCCTGCAAACAAGCGCAGTCCTGTTCTTCAGCGCGACGTGTCTTGCGCAACCGGACACCTTGCTGAAGCACATCACCTTGGATGAGGTGGTGATCTCTGCACAAGCCAGTGGCTTCAGCGTGGAACGTTTCGTACGGCAGGTGATGGACGATACCACCTTCCAACACGCCTTCCTGAACACGAAGTACCATCCACACACCTTGGTCAGTGATCTCCGCGTTCGGAATAAACAGGAAACCGCCACTGCTGCCATGTTCCGGAGTGGGCGTTTGGTACGGGACGGAGCCTTGGCGGAACTGGTGCTGGATAGCGTAGTCGAGAAAGGAAAGCTGCGCAAGCGGGACGGTTCATTCCGTTACCTCACCGTGGAGATGTACGACGATGTTTTCTTCCCCAAGGGTGAGTACGTGGCCAGCAATACCATTCATGATCGGCAATTGGAGATCGATCGCAGCTCGCGCTTCGACAAGTACAAGAGCGAGTTGAAGAAATTCATGTTCAATCCGGGGCAGGAGATCGCGAGTGTGCCCTTCATCGGAGACAAATTGGCGCTCTACAACGATGACATGGCCGTACACTACGACAACCGGATCTGGGCCGATCAACGGGACGGTCGTGAATGTTGGGTCTTCAGTTCTGACACCAAGGAAGGGCACGAAGGAAAGACCGTGATCCAGGAAATGAGCACCTGGTTCGATCAGGCCAGCAGCCAAGTGATCGCGCGGGAATACCACATCCTCCATCGATCACTCTTCCTGGATTTCGACATCCGCATCAAGGTGCGGAACGCGGTAGTGAATGGCGATCTGGTACCCGTATACATCCAGTACAACGGCGATTGGGACATCCCCTTCAGCAAACGGGAATTGATCCAATTCGCCCTGACGATGGGGGATTGGGAGGTGAAGTAGGTTGGGCACTTGGAAGTCAAGAGGTCAGCGAGATGCCTGTTCCGGTCGGTGAATGGGAGGTGGTCCGTTGCTCCGTGCTTGTCGATCGGATCGTAAAAGCGCGCTTCCAAAACAAGAATGGAGGAGTGATCCGTTTCGTTCGTCACGCTCGGATCTCCGGCTGATCACATATGCACACCAAGTTGGAGAAGCTGTCATCGGTCAGTTCCCAAGTCGGCCATTCCCCCAACTTTGGTACCGATATCGTGTTCCACCAACCCAAAGAACCATGGGACCCATCACCTACCCGCGCTTCCTATTCGTTCTGGACGACTTCTACGCTGACCTGGAGAAGGTCTATCGCGCAGCACAGGAAGCTACGTATTATGAACCCGAGGAATACACCGGCTTCCGCAGCACCAAGGTCTACCATGAACCCGGGGTGCGGGCCAAACTCGAGCGCTTGCTGGATATTCGGATCACGCGTTGGGACAAGGACCCTGCGGATGAGAACGGGGTGTTCTACCAAGCCTTCGCCAAAGGAAAGCGCAAGGAAATGCCCGGTGTTCATTCGGACACGCCGTACAACGACATCACCGCCGTGGTCTACCTCACGCCGGGTCTGCCCTTCCAGTGTGGCACCTCGCTCTGGATGCACAAGCGCACTGGACTATGCGATCCACCTTCGGCAGCGGCCGCACGCAAGTTGAAGATGAAGCTCGCTGATCTGCACGCGCTCTTTGAGAAGGACAGTCGCGATCGATCGAAATGGGTGGAGATCGATCGGGCCGGATACAGACCGAACCGGTTGGTGGCCTATCCCTCCGGAGCCTTGCACTCCGCAACCACGCATCACGGCGGTAGTCTCAAGGATGTAAGACTGTACCAGACCTTCCGTATCGGGGTGGAATGGAAGGGGTCGAAATACACAATGGGCCGTTGATGTCGGGTACGAGTATCCTAGCCTAGTGTAGTAACCACTAGGTTCCTTCGAAGTAACGCAGCAACAATTGCTGGTAGCGATACGGATCCGAGGGCTTCGTGCGGATCATCTGAACCATCAGGTCCAGACGCGTCGGCTCTTTTTCGTTGGAGGCCTCGGCCCAAAGTGCCACCTCTTGAAGAACATGCTCACCATCGGCGTTGGCCCCCTTGCGCATTCCGGTGCGTGTCCTGAAATTTCGTGTGCTTTCTGCTATTGCGCGTGTGCGGTCCCCTTTGTACCGGGTCAGGATCAGTTCTTTCACGAGCCCTGCTAGCGCATAGACACCGGGATGCTCTCGGTGGTCCATGGCCAACACCAAGTTGCCCTGCGTGAATCGCTCCAGCACGCGCGCACTTGTTCGGTAGCCTTTGCGGGCCATCCGCTTCTTGACCTCCGCTTCGGACAGTGCCAGGAGCTTCGGATCGGTCGGTCTGAAACCGTACTTGTGATAGAACCAGAATGCGCCTGTGGCGATGCCGTCCGGGTTATCCAGTCCGAACTGGTAGGGCTCCACCTCGAAACAACTGATCTTGAAGACCTGCCGATACACCCGCAACACTTGGCAAAGCAGGTACCCGGACTCTCCGCCCCGGAATGCTTCGAAGATGTTGATCCCGATGTCCGCTCGCCTCCCGAACACCCAAGCACCGCCATAAGCAGCTGGGATCCCGTTCTTGAACAAGGTGTAGCCGATGTACGATTCCAAAGCAAGTTGGCGCGTTGGTAGCATGCCGTAAATGGCGATCGAGATCCCCCGACCCAAGGAATAGTAGCGGAAACTGCGCTCGTCCAAGTAGGTCACCGGATCCGTTTCACGATCGGTCAGCACCATCGACAATTTCACCACCCGGATCGTGCGTTGAAGTTCGCGAGCGGTGAGTGGAGTGGGTGAGGGCAGAGGCTCATCCAGCAATGTGGCTGCCTCAAATCGCTTCAGGATCTCGTTGTGGAAGAAGGGTCGAGGTATCGGCAGCGCATTGTAGGCCTTGCTGAAGGTTCTGTTCTGTGGAGTGATCCGCACGTACAGGCCCAGACCATCGAACAAGAGGTCCTTGACCAACGGACCAGCGGAGGATCGATCCAATTCAGCGACCAGGAAACGCAGCGGATCCACACGGCCTCCGGTAAGTGAATCGATCAACTCCATGTTGTCGGACCCCGCCGTTGTTTCGTGGCGCTCCAACGTGGGCAAGGTGGCGGCAAGCACCTGGTTCAGGTCGAACTCCGTGTTCTCGAATCGTTCGATCCCGATGTGACAGCCGCGCTCGTTCAGCAACCACTTGATCTGGTCGATCGAGAACGTGGACACGGAGGACGTATGGGGCAATGCCGAATTCTCCAGCGCTTTCCGCGATCCATTGCCGGACCGTGCGAGCCATCTGGATACTCTGGACCGTTCACGTTTCGCGGCGTTGAAAAGCGCGCGATCCGGTGGATAGGCCTGTAGGAAGAGAAGCAACTCACCATACGCGATGAGGGATCGCGTGGGCATGAGGTCGCACACCGAGATGCGCTGGAGAACCACCAATTTGTATGCATTGCTCGACGCATCGAAATGCTGGACCAGCGCTCTCAACTTGCGCACATGGTGACTGAACGAAGTGCTCATGCAAAGTGTGATCGGTGATCGGGGTGTCGAATACGTTCCTTGCCTTGCCTTGCCTTGCCTCGCCTCGAATACCGGTAAGTTGCCCATGGTCAAGTATAGGCACCATGACCATCGTCATCGATCGGAGCAATGGGGAGTACGATCCGTGTTTCTACCACGAAGGTGTACTTCTTGGTAGAAAGCGTCAACGTCGATCAATGAATGATCACAGTTGTATGCGTCCGATCGGCGCTCAATGCTTCCCCTGCGCTGCCAACCACCGTTCGGCATCGAGGGCGGCCATGCAGCCACTACCCGCACTGGTCACAGCTTGGCGGTACACCTTATCGGCGGCATCTCCGGCCACGAACACACCGGGGATCTTGGTGCTGGTACGGTCAGCATCGTGCTTCAAGTAGCCGGCCTCATCCATATCCAACATGCCTTTGAAGAGTTCCGTGGCAGGCTTATGGCCAATGGCGATGAAGAGGCCGGTAACGTTCAGCTTGCGCTCCTCTTTCGTCTTGTTGTTGATGGCCAACACGGCTTCCACCGCATGTTCACCGAGTACATCCTTCACTTCGGTATTGAAGAGCACTTCGATGTTCGGCGTATTCTCCACGCGGTGTACCATGGCCTTGCTGGCACGGAACGCATCCTTGCGCACGAGCATGTACACCTTGGGGCAAAGCTTCGCGAGGTAGGTGGCCTCTTCGCAAGCGCTATCACCAGCCCCTACGAGCACGACGTTCTGTCCCTTGTAGAAGAAACCATCGCAAACGGCACAAGCGGTAACGCCACCACCGATATCGCGCAAGCGGATCTCGTTGGGTAGTCCCAACCATTTCGCACTGGCACCGGTGCTGATGATCACGGTGTCGGCATGGATCTCGGTCTTCTCATCCACCCACACCTTGTGTACGGGGCCGGTGAAGTCCACTTTGGTCACCCAGCCACTTCGCACATCGGTCTCGAAGCGAACGGCCTGTTCGCGCAGGTCATTCATCATGTCGGGTCCGGTGCGGCCATTCGGGTAGCCGGGATAGTTGTCCACCTCGGTGGTCTGCGTCAACTGGCCACCGGGCAAGGGGCCTTCGATCATCACGGGTTTCAGATCCGCGCGAGCGGCGTAGATGGCAGCGGAATAACCTGCAGGACCCGATCCGATGATCAGGCATTTGACGTGTTCGGGAGTGTTGCTCATGGTATTGAAGGTCGCAAATGTACCGTGCGCGGCTGGTCCTTCAGAAGATCTTGACCTGATGGTTCCATGTCCAGCCCTTCCATGGACAGTGACCACATTGGATGCGTTGATCGATCTCTGGGCATGTCGTGATCCCGGATCAAGTCAGGAATGACGGCGGTGTTCGGGTCTCTACTGGCAAATGATCGTATCGGGGTACACGCCCCAGCCGGCCCAGATCCCTAGACCACCGTCGATGTTCGACTTGGCATTGACCGGCGTGCCGAATAGATCACCGCTGCTGCCCACGTTCTCGTCGTAGCTGGTGTAGAATTCGTGTTCGTTGTACCCGAGGCTCACGAACTTCACCGCGATGGTGTCACCCAATTTGAAGAAGCCGGTCTCTTCGTTGTTGTCCTCTGGCTGGTCGCTGTAGAACTGTCGTCCGCGGATGAAGCTGAAATCAAAGGTGAGCCCGTTCACGAACTTGTCCTCGAACGTATTTCCCAAGGGTGAAATGAAGGTGGGGTCTTCCACGGAACCATTGGCGCGGTGGCTGATCCGGCGCGCCATCCACCGGTAGTGGTTGCCCATGGTATCGGGATCACTGAGCCGCCCCCATGCGTATCCGAGTGAATCATCATTTGGCCGTTGAAGGGCAAGTTTGAACCAGACTGAATCCAGTGGCACCGGGTTGGGAATGGTGGTGACGCTGGTGAGCACCTTGTCTTCGGCCTCGACACGCAGACTGTAGGTGCGGCCTACTTCGCCGAATACCGCCGTGTTGGTGGTGGTGTAGATGCATACCTGAACGGCCGCCAAGAGGGTCGGGTCCAAACCGGTGAGTTCGGCCGCCAAGGCGATCTCCTCGGGACTCAGATCGGAGCCACTGCAGACCTGATCGAGTTGAACGGGTCCGTTGCCGTTATCGACCGTAACGATCGCGTTGCGTACGAAACTGTTCGCGATGCTGGTCAGGTCCAACGGTTCGAAATAGCTCTGGGTACGCGTTAGGATCACGAAGGGTGGCAGACCAGGTTCGATGGTGCCTTCCACCACCAATTGCTCAGGTGTGTCGGGCAGGTCCACCGTGATCTCTTTCTCACATCCGGCAAGTAGGGCGATGGCAAAAAGGGGGAGCAAGCGCTTCATCAGAAATGGAAATTCCATGTAACGGAGGGTAGAATGCTGAACAAGGACACTTGCTTGGCCACAGGCCGAAGATCTCCACCGCCGGCCGTGCCTTCGGTGGTGAAGAAGTAGAAGTAAGGGTTGGCGCGGTTGTAGGCGTTGTATACAGCGAAGGTCCAACTGCTGCGGTATTTGCGCTCCACGGTGGTGGTCTCGCCGGTGGTCTTGTCGGTCACTTGTTTGGTTGGCTTGTTCTTCAACGTGGCGGCAAGGTCCATGCGGTGGTACGGGGCCATGCGAAAGCCGTTGCGCTCGCTGAACTGGCTCACCACGCGGCCCTCGATCCAATAACGTTGCACGGGCAGGGTAGTGGCTTGACCGGTGCTGTACACGAAAGTGGCACCGAAGGTCCAGCGCGTATTGAGGTCATAACTGCCTACCACGCTGAGGTCGTGTCGACGGTCCCAACGGCTGGGGAATTCATTGCCGGCATTCACATCGGGGAATTTGCGCATGGTCTTGCTCCACGTGTAACCCACCCATCCGGTGAATTTGCCCAAGCGACGCTTCAAGAAGAACTCCGCGCCATAGCTCCAGCCCTTGCCGAAGACCAGGAACGCGTCGTAGTTGGTGTTGCCGCCATCCTGTGGTTGCGTACCCTCGGCATACTCGATCTGGTTGAGCATGTCCTTGTAATACACCTCGATACTGGCCTCGTACTTGCGATCGAAGAGATCACGGAAATACCCCACGGCATATTGTAGGCCGACCTGTGGCTTCACATTGGTGCCACTGGGGATCCACACATCGGTGGGCAGGCCAACGGAGCTGAAGCTGGCGAGGTGAACATATTGCAGGTTGCGGTTGAAGCTGGCCTTCACACTGCTGTTCGGTCCCACGGTGTAACGTGCGGAGATCCGTGGCTCCAACCCGGCGTAGTCCTTGATCTTCTTGCCGGGGGCATATTCCTTCGTGCCAACGCTGTTGCCATTCCCATCCAGCACGTACTCGCGGAAAGTGCCGACATGTGCAAAATAGGAGAGACGCACTCCGAGATTCACCCGAAGCTGATCCGTAACGCTGTAGTCGTCCTGGAAGTAGAGTGCACCTTCGTGCGCGTTCAACTTCGATGGTGTGTCGATCGCGAATTCGGTGTCGCCGCTTTCCACATCCACTGTGCTTGGCGTGTAAATGTGGTAGGTGTATTGGAGGCCGTATTTCAATTCGTGGCGGACGTGCGGATACTGGCTGAAGTCCACTTTGAGGCCATAGTCCTTGATACCGCTGCTTAGGCCGAACTTGAAATCGTCCTGACCACCTTTGAAGCTGAACTTGTAATCGCTGAAGATGGCCGTGGTGTTGAGGAAAAGCTTGGGACCGAAGACGTGGTTCCAGCGGGCACTCACGGTGGCGTTACCCCAAGGGATGCGGAAATCAGGACTGCCGGGTTCGCTGCCGGTGAGGGTGAATACATCGCGACCGAAATAGCCGCTGAGGAAGAAGCGGTCCTTATCGCTGATCCGGTAGTTGGCCTTAGCGTTGACATCGTAGAAATAGTAGCCACTTCCAGCGAATGCACCTTCCGGATTGAGGAATGGTTTGGTGAGCACATCGATATAGGTCCTCCGCGCACTAAGGATAAAGGAGCCTTTGTCCTTCACGAGTGGTCCTTCCAATGTGAATCGGCTGCTGATGAGTCCGATACCCCCTTGTCCGTGCAATCCTTTGTTGTTCCCATCCTTCATGGTGATGTCGAGCACGCTGCTTGCGCGACCACCGTAAAGTGCGGGCATACCTCCCTTGATCAGTTCAATATTCTTCACTGCGTCAGCATTGAACACGCTGAAGAAACCGAAAAGGTGACTCGCGTTGTACACCGTTGCATTGTCCAAGAGGATCAGGTTCTGGTCGGGACCACCACCGCGCACATAGAAACCGCTGTTACCCTCACCGTTGCTCGCCACGCCCGGCAGGAACTGGATGGTCTTTAGGATGTCCACCTCACCGAGCAGTGCGGGCAATGTGCTCAACTTCTGCACGTCGATATCCATGACACCCATCTGTGTGCTTTCGGTATTGGCCGCCTTCTTTCCGAGCACTTCGAACTCCTTGGCCACGATCGCTTTGGTGCGTGCTTCGAAGGTGATCACCAGATCCTTCTTGAGGTCGATCACGCGCTCGTCATCTTCATAGCCGACGAAGCTCATCACCACCGTTTGTGGTCCAGGTGAGAGGTTCAGGGCGAAATAACCGAAGGTGTTGGTGGCCGTACCCTTCAAGGTCTCCTTCGCATAGACATTGGCCCCGATCAGGGTTTCTCCGGTAGCGGCATCCTTCACATAACCACTTACCGTGAACGTATTCTGCGCCACGAGGCCACATGTGTGAAATAGACCGAGCACGAGGAACCAACGATGCATCAAAAGGGATTGGAGGGCGCAAAACTACGTGGCTGACTTTGGTTGAACACCCCGCTCGTCCTTTGGTTCACCCACTCATCCATTGCCTTCCTCCACAGTTGGCTGTTGATCGATTGGCTCGATAATGCACATTCATGTGATGTTCCCTTCGCGCTGTGTCCTGACCTTTGGTGCAACTCTTACCAGTGATGCATACCATTCTACGCAAGTACAGCCCCGGGCTCATGACAGTGGCCATCTATTCGGGCATCCTTCTTTTCGCCCTGATCTGCACCTTCACGGGCAACTAGATCATAGGTACTGGCTTGGGACCTGATCTGATCCACTTCCTTGGATCCAAGGTCCACAACCCTTTGCTACATTTGCCGCCCAAGGGTCCACCGTGTCCCCGGATGGGATTCGGACTTGATCCATACCATCAAAATGCGGGACAAGGGTAATTCGGGGTTTAGCGCAGCCCGGTAGCGTATCCCGCCAAGAGGCGGGAGGGTCGCTGGTCGAAATGCGGGACAAGGGAATTCGGGGTGTAGCGCAGCCCGGTAGCGCATCCCGCCAAGAGGCGGGAGGGTCGCTGGTCGAAATGCGGGACAAGGGAATTCGGGGTGTAGCGCAGCCCGGTAGCGCATCCCGCCAAGAGGCGGGAGGGTCGCTGGTCGAAATGCGGGACAAGGGAATTCGGGGTGTAGCGCAGCCCGGTAGCGCATCCCGCCAAGAGGCGGGAGGGTCGCTGGTCGAAATGCGGGACAAGGGAATTCGGGGTGTAGCGCAGCCCGGTAGCGCACTTGCATGGGGTGCAAGGGGTCGCTGGTTCGAGTCCAGTCACCCCGACTGGTAAGGGGGCCGTCTCAGTGGAGGCGGCCCTATCAGTTCCATGGCGACCTTTTACATCCTCCATTCCGAATTGTTGAACAGGTATTACATAGGCCATACCACTGAGTCAATGCAGGAGCGCCTTCGCAAGCACTTGAGCGACCACCGTGGTTGGACTTCACGTGCGAAGGACTGGCTCGTAGTCCACACCGAAACGCATGTCGACAAGTCCATGGCATATCGGCGAGAGTTGGAAGTGAAAGGTTGGAAGAGCCGAAACCGCATTCAGCTCTTGATCGGAAGGGTGTAGCGCAGCCCGGTAGCGCATCCCGCCATGAGGCGCAGGTCGTTGTCGCAAGAACGATCTGGACCGGTCCGATCACCTCGATCGTACGGAAGACATCCTTGATCAAAGGCTGAGCAACGATCGTGAGGACCGTGAATGGGGCAAGTGTTCGATCGCTCGGATTGAATCAGATCCATGATCGCATGACCGAAATTGGAGTGCGGATCGACGTTCAATCAGGGATGAACGGTTCAGGCGCACACCGTTGACCGGTCACTTGCGGATCACCGTACTAGATTTGCCTCCCTCTCCCACCACACATTGATATGTTGTATACACGAATACCGTTCGTCGCACTCTTTGCCACCGCACTTGTAGCCTGCCAGTCTGAGGCCCCTTCGGGAACAACGAGTCAACCGATCGCTGGAACCGATGAAGTGACCATGGACCATCATAGCAACGCCCGTCCCGTTGAGGCGGTGATCACGCACCTTGATCTGGATGTCCAAGTGGATATGGAGAACCAGAAGATCTTCGGTAAGGCGGGTTATGCGATCGATGTCCACCAAGGGACGGGGATCATCTTGGACACCGATGGATTGGTGATCGAAAAGGTGACCGACAAGAGCGGTTCGGCGTTGGCTTACAATTTGGGGGACAGCACCATGCTGGGTCGCGCCTTGCGCATCGACCTGAGGCCTGAGACCAAGTACATCATCGTCCATTACGCCACAGGAAGGAAGGCCAAAGCGTTACAATGGTTATCTCCGCAACAAACGGCGGACAAGAAGTACCCTTTCCTGTTCACACAAGGAGAAGCGATCTTGTCACGGAGTTGGATCCCGATCCAGGATAGTCCTGGCATCCGTTTCACCTACGCGGCGAAGGTGAAGGTGCCACACGAATTGATGGCCGTGATGAGCGCTTCGAATGCACAGGAACGTTCATTGGATGGTGTATACACGTTCGAATTGGATAAGCCTGTTCCGGCCTACTTGATCGCGCTTGCGGTTGGGGATATCGAATTTCGCGCTATCGATGAGCGGACAGGCGTCTACGGCGAGCATAGTGTGGTGGATCGTGCCGCTTGGGAGTTTGCGGACATGGGTAAGATGGTGAAGGTGGCGGAATCCTTGTATGGCCCTTATCGGTGGGGGCGGTACGATGTGATCGTGTTGCCACCAAGCTTTCCTTTTGGCGGCATGGAGAATCCGTGTTTGACCTTCGCTACGCCCACCATCATCGCGGGTGACCGTTCACTGACGGCGTTGATCGCGCATGAACTGGCACACAGTTGGAGTGGGAATTTGGTGACCAACGCAACGTGGAACGACTTCTGGTTGAACGAAGGATTCACAGTGTATTTCGAAGGGCGTATCTCCGAAGCCTTGTACGGCGCGGATTACGCCGGCATGCTCGCGCAGCTAGGTCGGCAGGATCTGGTAGCCACGTTGGATCAGATCGCGCATGGTGCGCATCCAGAAGATTCCAAACTGCGGCTGGACCTCAAAGGGCGTAATCCTGACGACGGCATGACCGATGTGGCATACGAGAAAGGGGCAAGCTTCATGCGCTTGCTGGAGGAGAAGGTCGGTCGCCCGAAGTTCGATGCTTTCCTGCGTGATTACTTCGACCGGTTCGCTTTCCAGAGCATGACCACGGACAAGTTCCTCGCGCACTTGGAGGAGCACCTTATCAATCCGAATCACATCGAGCTGAATGTTGAGGAATGGGTCGATGGTGTGGGTCTTCCGGATAACGCTCCGGTACCATTGAGTGATCGGTTCGCCAAGGTCGATCAGGAAGTTCAGCGTTGGTCGAAAGGCACGGCGGCCAAAGAATTGGCGGCCAAGGAATGGAGTGCATTCGAGTGGATGCATTTCCTGAGGCACCTTCCGGAAGGGTTGAGCGATGCGCAAATGCACGAGTTGGATGCCGCATTCGGATTCACCAAGAGCGCCAATTCCGAGATCTTGGCAGCGTGGTTCGAGCAAAGTATTCGCAACGACTATGATCCTGCCTTTGCTGAGATGGACGTGTTCTTGAACACGGTAGGTCGCCGGAAATTCCTAGTGCCCTTGTACAAGGAAATGTTACGGACGGAGAAAGGCCGGTTGATGGCCCAGACCATTTATAATAGCGCACGCCCGAACTACCATTCGGTCTCTGTACATACCATCGACGATATTTTGGCGTGGAAGGATGATCATCCGCCAGTGAATTTCTGAGCCGATACCGAAATGAAGAAGCCCTCCCGATCGGAGCGCTTCTTCAAGTACGAATGGTATGTGGCGATCAGCGGGCCAAGATGATCCGTTGGTTGATGATGCCGGAATTGCCAGTGGTGATGCGAAGGAGGTATGCTCCATCGGCCATAGCGTTCAGGTCCAAGGTGCGCACTGTGGCACCTGCCGTCATGCGACCGAGGTTGTTGGTAAGCACCACCTGCCCCAAGCCGTCCGTCACGGTCACCTGCACTTCGGTGGCCTGCTCCAGAGCAAGGTCCAAATACACTTGACCGGTTGAAGGGCTGGGGTAGACCGTGGTGCTGAACCGCGCCACGTGTTCTCCGATACCTACGGCACAGGCCATGGGCTGAATGTTGCTGCCGGGAGGGAATGCGGCCACGAACGAGGCCATGTTGTTGTTGATCGGCCAGATGTCATCGTCCTTGATCTTGTTGTCCGTACCGATGATGCAGGCGGTTGGAAAATAACTTACCCCGAACGTGCTGGTCAGTGCGCCTCCTTGCACTTGCCCGATCGTGGGCGGGTGGGAATAGTTGCCTCCGAAGTCGACCCCGAATTGCTCGGCGATCGCATCGGTATCATCGCCGTTGTTCACCGAGATACAGATCAGGTCGCCGTCGTTACAGCCATAGGTCTCGTGCAACTGGCTGTACGCCGGTGCGTTGATCTGGCAAGGGCCGCAGCCATAGAAGAAGAAATCCAGGATCACGTGCTTACCAGCGGCGGTCAATGCGTACAGGTTGTACGTTTCTCCGTGCGTGTCCGTGATGGTAAAATCCGCAACGGTGGATCCGATGGGGTAATTAGAGGTCTGGGCGGTCAGTCCCAGAGGCAAAGCGAGTGCGAATGCAAATGCGTAGCGTTGGTTCATGTTCGTTGGGTTTACCGCCTAAAGTATCCTGCGTACTGCGAAACATCTACCCAAAACCCCAGTCGCATTGAGATCCTAATCACCTAGGCCGGCCATGCAGCGTGCAAGGATCACCGGATCCAAGCGATGACCTCCTGGGAACTCGTGGCAACGCACGGCGATGCCGGAACGCTGCAAACACGCTTCGTTGTTCCGGAGGATCGAGGCGGGAACGAGTTCGTCATGCTTACCGTGTACCAAATCGACTTGCGTGGATGCCAAAGCGTTGGCCAGTTGCTGCTTCGTCAACTCCGGCGGTAAACTGCCGCCCCAGAGCACCAAGCGATGCGGTCGTACATGTCCCATGGTGATCCACCGGGCCACCGTGGCCACGCCCTGCGAAAAGCCCAGCACGCCCAGCGGTAGATCGCCGACTTCCAGAACTATGCTGGTATGGAGTGCATCGAGGTAAGCGACGTGATCGGCGATCTCGTGTTCGCGGTCTTCGCGGGTCATCCACGTGGCCCCGACCCGCTGGTGCGCTTCATCCGTGTAGAAGCGATTGAGCCCTTCCGGTGCGATGATCGTTCGATCAACGGCAAGGTCGGTGAAGGAATTGAGGAAGTAGCGGGCCAACTGTCCGTAGCCGTGTACGACGATCCAGATCGCACGCGCAGTCGCGGGATCACCGAGTTGGTGATAGCGGGCCGTACGCTGGACTTTGAGGTGTCGTTCAGTCACGGTTCAATAGGCGAGGAGTTCTTCGAGGGCCATCGCCACCTTATCCGCGCTCGGGATCATGGTGGCTTCCAAGACGCTGTTCAGTGGAATGGCGGGCATGTCGACGGCACCGATGCTGCGTACTGGTGCATCGAGTTCCTCGAAACAGGCCTCGCTGATGCGTGCGGCGAGGGCTTGTGCAAAGGAGTTCGTGAGCTGCTCTTCGGTGACGACCAAACAACGGCCGTGTGAACGTGCGGCGGTCATCACGGTCTCTTCATCCAACGGCACCAAGGTGCGCAGGTCGATGATGGTGATGCGTCCGGGGAACTGCTTTGCGGCGGTCTTTGCCCAATACACGCCCATGCCGTAGGTCACCACCACGGTCGCTTCGCCACTTTCGATCGATGCAGGATCGGCTACTTGAACGATGCGGGCCTTGCCGAAAGGGATCACGTAATCCGTCGAAGGTTCAATGGTCTTGGCTTCTTCCGTGCCTTTCAGTTTGCTCCAGTAAAGGCCCTTGTGTTCCAAGATCACCACGGGGTTCGGGTCGTAGTAGGCGGACTTCATCAATCCTTTCAGATCCGCACCTGTGCTGGGGTAAGCGATCTTGATCCCCTTGATGTTGCAAAGCACACTTTCTACGCTGCTGCTGTGGTACGGGCCACCACTGCCGTATGCCCCAATGGGGACACGGATGATGCA
Source organism: Flavobacteriales bacterium (assembly GCA_016710015.1). Lineage (GTDB taxonomy): Bacteria > Bacteroidota > Bacteroidia > Flavobacteriales_F > PHOS-HE28 > PHOS-HE28. The sequence continues at coordinate 532,487 of JADJLR010000002.1, read as the reverse complement.
GCTGACCGGATACTTACCCATGGTCAAGTAGCACGAACGCGCCACCTCGGTGAAGAGTTGGTTCAGTCCGGGCCAGATGTAATCGGCGAACTGCACCTCCACGATCGGTTTCAATCCAGCGGCGCTCATGCCCACGGTGCTACCGATGATGAACGCCTCCTGGATCGGCGTGTTGAATACGCGGTGACCACCGAAGTCACGTGCGAGCGTTGCGGCCTCACGGAAAACACCACCGAGCCGCGCACCCACATCCTGTCCGTAGAGCAGGCATCGTGGATCCTCTTGCATCAATTCGCGGATGGCGAAGAGGGCGCTGTCCACCATCACGGTAGGCTCGCGGTCGGAAGGGGAACGTTCTCCTTTCTCTTCCGTGATCGGCGTTGGTGCGAACATGTGCGTTGTTAGATCCTCCGGTGTAGGGTCATCGGCCGCGCAAGCGCGATCGAAGTCCGCCTTCACACGAGCGATCGCCTTTTGCTCCAAGTGTTTCAAGCCATCGAGTTGAATGCGTTGGTCCAGCAATTGTTGCAGGAAGCGTGGGAAGGGATCGCGTTTGCGATGTTCAGCGAGGTCTTCCGCTGTGCGGTAGAATTCCATGCGCACCCCGCTCGTGTGGTGGTTGAGCAAAGGCACCTTCGCGTGTACCAAGAAAGGTCGGCGTTCCTTGCGCACTGCGGCGATCACTTCTTGCAATACGGCGTGGCTGGCGAGGAAATCTGCACCATCCACTTGGCGCACTTCCAGCCCTTTGAATCCTTTGGCATAATCACTCGCATCGCCAACGCGGATCTCATCAGCACTGGCACTGATGTCCCATTCGTTGTCCTGCACCAGGTAGATGATCGGCAGTTTCTTCAACACCGCCATCTGAAAGGCTTCCGCCACTTCACCTTCGGTGATCGACGCATCGCCCAAGGAGCAAACAACGATCGGAGCGTCACCGGGAACATCGTGCGCTATGCCTGCTTGTTCCTTGTACCAAAGCCCAAGTGCGATGCCCGTAGTGGGGATCGCTTGCATACCTGTGGCACTGCTCTGGTGCGGAATGCATGGCATGCCTTCGCGTTTCAAGCTGGGGTGGCCGTAGTAGGTCCGACCACCACTGAACGGGTCGTCGCGTTTGGCAAGTAACTGCAACATCAACTCGTACGGTTCCATGCCGATGCCGAGTAGGATGCTATCGTCGCGGTAGTAAGGCGCAACGAAGTCCTGAGGCTTCAATTGAAGGCCAAGTGCGAGTTGAATGGCCTCATGCCCACGGCTGGTAGCGTGTACGTACTTGCTCGTGAGTTTGAAATTCTCTTCGTACAACTCGGTCATCGCCTTCGCTGTACACATCAGTTCCCAGGCCTTCAGGAGCGTGTCCTGGTCGGGTGTGCGGCTCGTTGAGGTTCCTTTCTGTGTTGCGGTGAGAGACATGTTTACGATCACTGGAATTGGAGGAGCAAGTTACGCTCCTGCGCTAAGTCAGCCCCGCTCATCCACTGATCCGACCGCTGCTCTTCGATCATGTGGCATTCATCCGGAACTTGACGGCCATGTGTGCTCATGGACATTTCTTTGGGTTATCGAACACTTGCTTCCCATGAACCGCCAAGCACACGAAATCGATCACCGCATCGTCGGTGACGATATGCAATGCGTGGAGATCACGCTGGACCCACAGGAAACCGTCATCGCCGAAGCCGGCACGATGATGATGATGGACGACGGCATCGAGATGAAGACCATCTTCGGCAGTGGCGATGGGAGGGAGCAAGGCTTCATGGACAAGCTGCTGGGCGCTGGGATGCGGGTGCTCACCGGCGAAAGCCTCTTCATGACGACCTACACGAACATGACCAGTGGTCGGCGCACGGTATGGTTCGCAGCCTCCTATCCGGGTAAGATCATGGCGTTGGATCTGTTGGACTACCAAGGGAAGCTCATCTGCCAAAAGGATAGTTTCCTGTGTGCCGCTAAAGGAGTCAGCATCGGGATTGCATTCCAGAAGCGTTTGGGTGTCGGCCTCTTCGGTGGCGAAGGCTTCATCATGCAGAAGCTCGAAGGCGATGGCCAGGTGTACATCCATGCCGGTGGAACCACCATTCAGAAGGAACTCGCACCGGGTGAAACGCTCCGCGTGGATACCGGCTGCCTAGTTGCCATGACGCAGACCGTGGACTACGACATCAAGCTCATCGGCGGCATCAAGAACACGCTCTTCGGAGGCGAAGGATTGTTCTTGGCGCACTTGCGTGGACCCGGTCACATTTGGATACAGAGTCTACCCTTCAGTCGCTTGGCGGATAACATCATCGCTGCGTCGCCTCGTGCCGGTGGTAAGGGGAAGGAGGAAGGAAGCGTGCTCGGCGGGATCGGGCGGTTGCTGGACGGGGATAATAGGGGGTAGTTGTTAGTTGGCAGTCAGCAGTCAGCAGTCAGCAGTGGGCAGTTGGCAGACAGCAGTAGGCAGGTGTCAGCAGCGCTTGACGTACCAAGGGGTTGCCTACTGCCACCTGCGTATTGCTATCTGCCCACGGTATCCTCTCTTCAACTCAGTGCGCTTCATGCCGCTACGGACGGTGCTCACCATCCAACGTATCTTGCAGTTCAATACGAACCGATGACCATTCGACAACAGATCATTGCGCGGGTCACTTCCATAGAGGATCCGGTCATTTTGAATGAGATCCTAGCGGTGATCACCGCAGAGAGTGATCTCGAAGTTCCGCACGCCTTCACCGCTCAAGAGCGAAGCGCGGTGAATGCCGGGTTGAAGGATCTGAATGAAGGCCGGTTCTTCACCCACGAGCAAGCCGTACAAATGGTCTCGAGATGGCTCAACGAGCAGTCCGCTGGTCGCTGAGGTCCATCCAGGACAAGCTGGAGATCTATACGTATTGGACCGAACACAATGGGTCTACGCGTTATGCGGAGAAGCTTGATCGACTCTTCAATGAGATCATGGAACTTGCTTGCATCTTCCCGAATTCCGGAGTACCCACGGAGTTGGACGACATCAGGTTCCACACCGTGAGAAATTTCAAGCTTGTGTATCGGGTCACTCCAGCCACGATCGATGTGGTCACTATTTGGGACAATGACCGAGACCCCGAAAGCTTGCGTATACAATGACCCGGTAGCGAACGAGTAGAAGGCAGCTACGCAAGACGCACCAAGCAACGCCTAACTGCTATCCGCCGACTGCAACCTGCAACCTGTCTACTGCCACCTGCTACCTCTCTTCAACTCAGCGCACTTCGCGCTTCTTTCCACCATCAAAGGCATTCAGGATCCCTTGCACGAAAGATAGTACGAGGCTGAAGCCGAGCGCCCACCAGAAGCTCTTTACCACGAATCCGGGGACTAGTTCCGCAGCGATGAGTACGATCCCTGCGTTGATCACCAACAGGAAAAGTCCCAAGGTCAAAACGGTGACCGGTAGCGTGAACAAGATGAGCAGGGGTTTGAGCAAGGCGTTCAGCAAACCCAGTACCGCAGCAGTGAGCAGGGCCGTGATCAGTCCGTTGGTCTCCCCCAGATCGCCGAGGCTTACGCCGGACAACAAAAGGTCGGTAACGAGTACCGCGATGGCAGAGATGATGAGTTTGATCAGGATCTTCATGGTGCGGTAAAGGTGCAAAAGAGAAAGGAGTGCCGGTGATGCTTGCGCACCCCCAACACTCCTTTCACCAAACTGTTCGGTGGCGTTGCGATCTATTGCTTCACCAATTTCTGTGCAATGCTCTTCGCGTTCTGGTCGATCACGAGGAAGTAGGTTCCTGTGGCCTTGTCCGTTAGGTCCAAGGTGCGTTCGTAGCGCCCTTTGAAACCGGTGATGCGTTCCTCGTACACCTTGTTGCCCGTGTTGTCGTGTACGTTCACGAACAGGTCACCGCTTTCGGGTACATCGAATTGGATCCGGAAGAAGCCATTGCTCGGGTTGGGGAATACGCGCATGTCACCCACCTTCAGGTCGGCATCCAAATGCTCCACGCCCTTGCTCTTCAGCAGCGCTTTCTCCTCCGCGCTCAGCGGCATGGATTCGATGGTGATGCGGGTCTCCACGCGCAGGTCCTTGCGGAGATCGCGGCGCAACTCGTTCATCTCTTCGCGCAGTGCGTCCATATCGCGGCGTAATGCTTCCCGGTCCTCCGGAGCGAGTCCGTGGAATTCGAACTCGCGCTCTTCGGCCTCGTCGCCTTCATCGCCGTTGTAGTTGAAATGGAACGCACGGCCGGTGCTGCGCTCTCCAAGCTTTCCGGACAGCACCTGCTGTTGGCCGTCGCGTAGCACCGTTACCCGCACCTCATCTCCGGGCTTTTGCGCTTTCACGGCAGCGGAAAGGTCATCGAAATCGGTGATGGGCTCATCGTTCAACTTGGTGATGCGGTCGCCTTCTTGCACACCCATCTGCTCGGCCGCTGTGCCTTCTTCCACGGATCCGATCGAGGCACCGGTGCCATCGTCATCGCCGGGAGTAACGCCCAGGAATGCGCGTGGAGCTTGGTCCCATTCACCATCGCCGAAATAGGTCTCCCAGTCGTGTTCGGCACTGCCATGCTCCGGTCCGTAGGCATTGGTGTAGGTGCGCGTTGGTCGCTCACCGAGTTCAACGCTGGCGCTCTTCTTCTTGCCAGCATGGTACCACGTCAATTTCACCTTGTCGCCGGCCTTCTGTTCGCGGATCGTGGCTACGAGATCCTCTGATCCCTGCACGGCTTTGCCATCCAATTCGGTGATCACGTCACCTTCTTCCAATCCGGCCTTCGCTGCTGCGGATCCATCCACCACCTGCTCCACCAACACACCGGACTTCACCGGCAACTTCAACTCCTTCGCTTGTTCGGGATCCACGGTCCGGGTGCTCACGCCGAGATAGGCGGTGGGCTCGCACACTGCCATACCGCGCATCGAGGGCGGCATAGTTGGCAGGGGAGGCGTTGGTGCCATGTGCAGGAACACATCGTCGTCGGTATCGCCACCGTAGCGACGGATGTCGATGGTCACGTTCTCGCCATCGCCGTTCATGTTGATGTGGTCCAGCACACCGAGTTCTTTCAAGGCATCTTGCACTTCTTCTTCGTTGGCCGCATCGAACTCCTTGGTGATGCGTTTGGTCTCCCCGTTCTCGGTGGTCACGATCTCGATGCGCACCTTTCGGTCTTCCGGTCCTTGTGGCTCGTCCGGTACTTGTGCAGCGCCTCCTTGGAACACAGCGGCCAAGGGCATGAAGAAGATGGATCTGAACATGATGGTTCGGTTTGGAAGACCGAAACTATTCCACGTTGATCGGGATGCTGCGTTAATGAATGCGAAGAAGTGTTAAGCCGGTGATGGGTGGTTCATTCTTGGCTGAACCGTTCCAAGTCGCGCCGATCACGCTTGGTAGGTCGTCCTTCCCCCGGGGAACGATGCTGCGCTTTCGCCAAGCGCGCGATCTCCAACTTCTCCAGATCGGCGAACGACGTTCGTTCGGTGATGTGGTCCGGCACCAGCTTGGCACCCACCCGCGATGCAGGTATTGCCACGATCTCCCAACTCCGCCAAACGGGTGGTACGCGTAATGCGATCACATCACCGACCTTCACTTCGGCCGAGGCCTTTACGATACGGTCGTTGATCCGCACCTGCTCCCGCTTCACCGCATCGGTCGCGAGGCTGCGCGTTTTGAAGAGGCGGATGCACCAGAGGTATTTGTCGAGGCGCATGGTTACAAGATCATGAGAACATGTGGACATGGAATGCCTGCATCTATACGCGCACAGTGCAGTTGGAGGAACTGAGGGCTTTGTGGCCGGGTACTGGGTTGGGTATGGTGAACGAACAAGACAGCTTGAAGGGCGACCATATGTTCATGTGACCTCATGGATATGCAATGCCTTGTGGAACGTGCAGCACTTTTGGGGACGTGAATTGGCGTGGTTGGACATTATATGATGCGAAGGCCAGCGACCAAGATGCCATGACTGCGGTATGGAGGAACGCCGAACGGAGCTCGGCCATGGGCACATGCCCACATGACCAAATGAAAAAGCGGCGCTTTCGCGCCGCTTCGTGACCCCGAGAGGATTCGAACCTCTAACCAACAGAACCGGAATCTGCCATTCTATCCAGTTGAACTACGGGGCCGGATCCCTTGGCTGAGGACCATGGGGCCGCGAAGATAGTGCCCAGACCGAAATACGACTGAAAAACAGTACCTTTGCGGGCCTTTTTCAAAAGGGTGAAAACGAACCACACGCCGGTAAGCAGGCGCGCACGCATGACCGAACTCCGCAACATCGCCATCATCGCCCACGTCGACCACGGCAAGACCACCTTGGTGGACAAGATCCTGCACCAGTGCCAACTGTTCCGGGAGAACCAAGCCACGGCCGACCTGTTGCTGGACAACAATGATCTGGAGCGCGAGCGCGGCATCACCATTCTTTCCAAGAACGTGAGCGTGCGCTACAAGGGTGTGAAGATCAACGTGATCGACACCCCCGGCCACAGTGACTTCGGTGGCGAAGTGGAGCGCGTGCTCAACATGGCCGATGGCGTGATCCTGCTGGTGGATGCCTTCGAAGGCGCCATGCCACAAACGCGTTTCGTATTGGGCAAGGCCATCCAACTCGGACTTAAGCCCATCGTGGTCATCAACAAAGTGGACAAGCCGAACTGCACACCGGAAGAGGTACACGAGCAGGTGTTCGACCTCATGTTCACCTTGGAAGCGAACGAGGACCAATTGGACTTCCCCGTGGTCTACGGCAGCAGCAAGCAAGGCTGGATGGGACCCGATTGGAAGACCCCGACGGAGGACGTGAGCTATCTCCTCGACATGATCCTGAAGCACATCCCGGCTCCGAAGAAGGAGGATGGCAGCTTGCAGATGCGCATCACAAGCCTCGACTACAGCAGTTTCCAAGGTCGTATCGCAGTGGGTCGCGTGCGTCGCGGTTCCATCAAGTCCGGCCAGAACGTGAGCCTCGTGAAGAACGATGGCCGCATCACCAAAGGCAAGGTCGCCGAACTGATGGTCTTCGAAGGCCTCGGCAAGGAGAAGGTGAAGGACCGCGAGCTGTACAGCGGTGAACTCTGCGCCATCATGGGCCTGGAAGGCTTCGACATCGGCGACACCGTTGCCGACTTCGAGAACCCCGAGGGCCTGCCCGGCTTCAAGGTGGACGAGCCCACCATGAGCATGTTGTTCACCATCAACACCTCGCCGTTCTTCGGTAAGGAAGGGGGAGTACGTGACCAGCCGCCACTTGCGCGATCGCCTGTTCAAGGAGATCGAGAAGAACCTCGCCATGCGTGTGGAGGAGACCAACAGCCCGGACAAGTTGCTCGTATACGGACGTGGCATCCTGCACATCGGCATCCTGGTAGAGACCATGCGCCGCGAAGGCTACGAATTCCAACTCGGCCAGCCGCAGGTGATCATGAAGGAGATCGACGGGGAGCGTTGCGAGCCGGTGGAGATGCTCACCGTACAAGTGCCGGAGGAATTCAGCAGCAAGGTCATCGACCTGGTGAGCCGTCGCAAGGGTGAGTTGACCAGCGTGGAACTGAAGGGCGACCGCGTCCACATCGAATTCAACATACCTGCGCGCGGCATCATCGGCCTGCGCAACCCGCTGCTTACCGCCACGGAAGGGGAGGCCATCATCGCCCACCGCTTCAAGGGCTACGAGCCGTACAAGGGCGAACTCGGTGTGCGTCGCGCGGCCAGCATCATCAGCCAAGGCACCGGCACCGCCATCGCATTCAGTATCAACAAACTGCAGGACCGCGGTCGGTTCTTCGTGGATCCGGGAGAAGAGGTGTACGGCGGTCAAGTGATCGGCGAAAACCCCAAGACCGACGACCTCGTGGTGAACGTGTTGAAGGGCAAGCAGCTCACCAACATGCGCGCCAGCGGCAGCGACAACAAAGAGAACATCGCTCCTGCGGTGAAGTTCTCCTTGGAAGAGTGCATGGAGTACATCACCAACGACGAGTACTTGGAGGTGACCCCCAAGAGCCTGCGCATGCGCAAGATCCTGCTGGACGAGAACGATCGGAAGAAGGCCGGGAAGGTGGTGATGGAGCAGTGAGCCAACTACAATTGAAAAGCGGAACGCCGATCTGTTGGGTCGGCGTTCTTGTATTCATGTGCTTTGATCTTGCAACGCAGGCGTGACGACCGAGCTTCCGGTTACTGAACTTCGGATCTTATGGAGCGAAGCTTACGATATTTCGAAGTTCCGTTCAGAATTGGCGGTCGAGTACGCCAAGGATACACCGGAACTTTCAACCCGATCCAGCGCATGGCGCTAGGATTGTTGGCCAACAGTTCGCATTTTGGGGTCGCTTTCTGCTAAGTGCAGGGGCAATTGGTTAGAACTGATCGATCACAACCTTATCGACATGAAACGACGTGACACCCTCTTTCTTGTTGGTCTGTTGACCTTGGGCTCCTGCGCACCTGTCAAGCAGATCGAAACCGCGAAGACCCTGAACATCTACGGCCCAGGGGTCATTCACCACCCGGTGATCGCTGATCTGGATGTATCCAACAACAAGGTGAACGGTTCGGCGAGCGGTTTGTCCACGAATCTATCCTCGGTGAAGTCAGAGGCGATATCGGATGCCGTGAAGACCGCAGGTGCCGACCTGCTGGTGGAGCCGGTATTCGTGATCCAGCCCGTAGGGAGCCGGGTGAATGTTACCGTAACCGGTTTCCCAGCCTCCTACAAGAATTTCAGAGCAGCGACCCAAGCGGATCTTCCACTGCTTGAAGCCGGTGTGATGCAGCGAGCCAAGACCACCGAGACCGTACCGGAACCAGTGAAGAAGAGGGGGGCTGCAGGTGCAGTCGTTGTACTAGTTCTCGCTATTGGGACACTTGCGATACTAGGTGTCGCAGGGGGTTTGTGAGCATGTACAGTACACTGGTGTTTGGCCCTCTTTATGGCTGGATACTCTGCGCCGTCCTGATGTATGCAGGTGTGCCTAGAGTGGCTGGTCAGTCGGCGATGCCCTGTGAATGGGGCTATTCCTACACGAGCAAGAGCGGTTCATCCCGGATCTTTCGGAGCAAGGATATCGTGGTGCATGCGGACCAAGGAGCAACGCGATCCGAGGTACGCTTGGCCGCTGGTAGCACCGTAGGCCAAAAGGAATTGCGATTGGCTTTGGCTCATTCCAATTCCCTACCGGAGCCGACCGAGACCTTGGAATTGGAACTCGGGAGCGGACAGCGTATAACAGCCCTCCGGACGCGGCACGAATCAGGGCCAGAGGCAGATGCCGAAGGAACGCGATGGCAATGCGCATGGACCTACTTCAATGTGGAGCCAGCGTCATGGGCGGCATTGAGTGGTGCAGTGCTGCGATCCGTGAAAGTGCATGACCCAGCCGGGGAGCGGGTGTATGCCGTTTCGGGGAGTGCGGCTAGCCAGTTCAAGCAGGCCATTGGGTGTGTGAATGTGGCTTCACCGAATACGGATCAGGTGGACCAGAGCGGGTCGGTCGAAGTGGTGAAGGAGGCGACACCAACGCCAGTGCAGCAACCTGCTAAGGTGGTCCGTTCGACCGTCTCATCCGGGGATGTGGTGGAGGTGCCGATCGCCCTTCAGGGTTCTGCTGGTGAGCCAGCCGATATGACAAGTCCGGATGTGGTCTCCATTGCTGTGCAACGGTTATTACCGGTACCGAATGGCAAGGTCCCCCTAGGCGTTGGCATCCGTTCGGCCATTGCGGTCCTTCATGCGTTCAGCGATCCCATGCGTTTGGATACGTTCAAGATCTCGACCACCGCCGATGCTGTACCGATCTATTACTTGGAGATCATCGCGCATGATGGTCGGTTGCTTTACAAGGAAGAGGTGCTGCCGTCCGGGTTCTCCAGCACGGGGGCTGAACTGGATCCGCAACAACTGGAGTTGGACCAACTCCGCGCACGCTCGCTCTTGGGGCCGTGGTCCTTCGGACGGCCAATACCGATGGATCTGTACGCGCAATTCATCGAACGCGAACGGAACGGGTTCATTTTCGAAGTGGGTACACAGGAGGCGCTCACTTTGATGGAGGATGTAGGGGCGGTCACCTTTTCGTACTACGCTGACCCGGATCAACGGCGCGTGCTCACATACTTGCGCAGCACTGGCCGCTTGGTGAACCTCGTTCCCATTTATCCCTGAATCATGGAGGTGATGAAGTTCAGCACATGTTATCTCCTAACCGAATTCACATGAACAAGGTGGTCGTAGTAACACTGAGCGGCGGGCTGATCGGTATTTTGATCGATTCACCGGCAAGGGCATTGAGGCGGACGATCGCGGAGCACAATGCAGCGGGGTGGAAGGTGGCGCAGGTCATTCCATCGGAGACCGGAAATGTGTTGATGTTCATTGGTCGGTTGTTGCTGTTGGTGTGTACGCTATTCCTGTTCACCAGCACGAATGGGTACTACATCATCTTTGAACGGATCGGTACCGCAACAGGCGCGGATATCGTTCCCGGTGCAGCAACACCGCATTGCTCCAGGTGTGGGGGTGTGGTAGAAGCGGTCGATGCGTTCTGCGAACATTGCGGGAACAAGTTGGGGTAGAGCAGCCATGTTTTGCACGTTCTGCGGTTCGGAGTTGAAAGTGGGTGCCCGGTTCTGCTCGGCTTGTGGCGGAGAGGCGCGTCGCCGGTCCGTTAAGGCTCAAGGGCCGTCTCAACTGGAGCTCTTCGTTGCACACTATCGAGCGGACATCGCTATCGCGGCATTGCTTATCGCATTCGTGTTACGGCTGGCATCCGCCCTTCTCTCCGGGTTGATCCTTCTCCTACTGGCCTTGCGCAAGAAATGGTGGTACACCGTAGGTGGCCTGCTGGGCGTACTGCTCTTCTTGGCCTCCTTGTTCCTGAGTGCGAATATTCATGGAGACAAAGCGGCATGGATCTACTTCCGCATCGGCATGGATCGGGAGTGGTTCTATATGTTGGCCCGGTCACTCCTGGCCATCTTGTTCGGCTTGGAAGCTTGGCGGGTGATCGTAGCCCGAAGAAAGCGTGTCATCGCCATCACGGCGACCGTGGTCTTCCTTGTGCTTGCTGCGCTGCCCGGGTACCAGGCCGCGTTGGAGGTCATCAGTCGGCATACGCTTTCCGAACAAGAACTGGCGACGATAATGGGCTTGTTGGGGGAGCAAGCGGGACAGCGCTTCGTGCTTCAGGAAGGGAGGGGGCCAGGACGGGAGCAATACATGGACCTGAGCGAGGTTTCCGTATCCAGCGACGAATACGGAGAAGCGGTTGTGATCCATGAAATTGCATTGGGTGGAGCGAAGTACCGGGCGAATGTGCGGTTGCGGTACGAACAATGGGTGCTGCCGGAAAAGGTGTCCTACCAATTCGACGGTCGGTCCCTGAAGGTGGCGTATGCTGGAGCGGATAGCCTGTTGATCTGGGATTCTGCGCGTAACCCAAACGGTCCGCCGATCTCGGCCATTTCCGCGGATCTGATCACCCGAAGAGCCAATGCGCTGCGTGACCATCGACAAGCCTTGTTCGATCAAAAGCGGGACAGTTTGCATTTGATCCTGCGGACGTTCTCGGCAACGATACATGGGGGGTACTGCAAGGAGAATTGCTACCTGACGGTAGCTGATAGCGCCGAGCAATGGATCCAGGCGCGTTGTTCATTGATGCAGATCCCAGGTGGGGATCTGAACCTCTTCGTGCAGGAAGCGCAGCGCGATCGGACGGTATGGATGATGACCACGCGCCGTACGCTACAGGCCACAGCGCAAGAGGTGGAGAGTGGAGTTTGGACCGAATTGGATGAGGTGGTTTCCTTGACCCCCAAGGTGATGGTAGTGGAAGCGCTACCTGAAGTGCAGAACCCACGAGCGGTATCACCCAAGGCATCCGTCGCGAAGCCTAGCACAGAACGGACCGTGCGTGCAGTAGAGGAGGGTAAGGTGGATGAACCCGCAGAATTCCCAGGTGGGAGTGGTGGCCTCAATGGGTTCATCAGGCGGAACTTGAAATACCCCGAGGAAGAATTGAAGAATGGCCGGTCCGGTATGGTGGTGGTCGAATTCCTGATTCGTGCGGATGGAAGTATCCAAGGGCCAAGCGTCGTCCGTTCGGTTAGTACCGCTCTGGATAGGGAAGCGTTGCGGATCGTCTCGACCATGCCGCCCTGGATCCCAGCAAAGGCGGGCGGACGTGCGGTGGCCACAAAGCAACAGGTACCGGTGCGGTTCACGATCCGATGAGCAACTTCCGCTTTTTATTGGAGAGTTCCCATTCATCCTTCTTCCTTCATGCTAGCGCCTTCACGTAGCTTAAGGCTACTGAGCTTCGGATCATGGATGGCGTAGCCAGAGGCTACGCAAAGATGGGGGTGACCCCCAAGAGCCTGCGCATGCGCAAGATCCTGCTGGACGAGAACGATCGGAAGAAGGCCGGGAAGGTGGTGATGGAGCAGTGAGCCAACTACAATTGAAAAGCGGAACGCCGATCCATTGGGTCGGCGTTCTACGTTTTTGCCATGAATTCAGGGATGGCCTAAGTCCAAGCTCGAGCCCACGTGCATCATTTCACCGCCCCGTGATCATGCCCCTTCGGCATCGGTCCACCCTGCGGCGACATCATGCTCGGTGTGCCGTTCAACTGCGCTGCCGCATCCACAATGAAGGTACCGTTGACCACGATCTCCTCGCCTGCTTCCAAGCCGGACGCGATCATCACATCGTTGCCCATCGCGGCACCCAGCACCACCTCGCGCATGCGGAAGCGGCCTTCGCCTTCCTTCACGTACACCACCGAGCGCGGACCGGTCCAAAGCACGGCGGAACGCGGCACTAGCAATGCGGTAGCATGCCCATGTCTGGCTTGCACCATTCCGATGGCGAACATGCCCGGCTTAAGGCTGCCATCGGCCACTTCCACGCGGGCACGTGCCACGCGGGTGGCGGGATCCACCACCGGATCGATGAAGGTGATGCGCCCCTTGAAGATCTTGCCCGGAACAGACCGCACGGTGTAGCGCACCGTATCGCCGATGTGCATGGCGGCCAGGTCGCTTTCGTACAGGTCGAACTGCACCCATAGTTTGGAGAGGTCGGCCACTGCGTAGAGTACCTCGCCGCGTTTCAAGTAGTCGCCAAGATCAGCGCGTTTCTGCACCACCACGCCGCTCACATCGGCCAGTATCGGGACCACGCCACTGGTCGCGTTCGCGGCGATCACCGCTTCGATCTGCGCATCTGTCAGCTTCCAGTTGCGCAGTTTTTCACGCGCCGCAGCATAGAGCGAGGGCTGCACTTCGCGGACCCGCGCCGCTTGCAGCAATTCCTCCTGCGCGGTGACGAGCTCGGGCGAATACACCCGTGCTAATTCCTGCCCCTGAAATACGGTCTCACCGGTGTAGTTCACCAATAGTTCCTCCACCCGGCCGGCCACGTGTGTGGCTTGCGAATACACGCGTCGTTCATCGGGCACCACCTTACCGGTGAGCCGCACGTTGCCGGTGCCGCCGCCCATGCCCACGATCATCGTTCGCACATTGGCGAGCTTCATCGCATGCTCAGTAAGACCAACTGTCATGGGGTCCATCTCCGCATCGCCGGAAGCAGCGGGGATCAGGTCCATACCGCAGATGGGGCATTGGCCGGGTTGCTTCATGCGGATCTGCGGATGCATGGAGCAGGTCCAGATCTGATCCTTCATGTCGTGGCCTTCACGCTCCGACATCGGCGCAGGGGAGGCAGCACCACCGAACAATGCACGCCCGAGGGAAGAGGCCGACCACCAGGGGTGATGACCACGATCAGTGTGGTGCGGTAACGGGAAAGGGAAGCGGGGATCTTCATGAGCTTGCGGTCTTTAAGCTGCGTTTCAGCAATTGTGCATTGATGGCCACCACCACCGTGCTGAGCGACATGAACACGGCGCCCACGGCGGGGCTCAGCAGGAAGTCGAACGAGTAGAGCACGCCGGCCGCCAGGGGAATGGCGATGGCGTTGTAGCCGGTGGCCCAGATCAGGTTCTGGATCATCTTGTTGTAGGTGGCCTTGCCGAAGAGGATCAGTCCGAGGATGTCGCGCGGATCGCTCTTCACCAAAATGATGTCGGCGGTCTCTGCGGCCACGTCCGTTCCGGAACCTACCGCGATGCCCACATCGGCCTGGGCCAGGGCGGGTGCATCGTTCACGCCATCGCCGGTCATGGCCACGAACTCACCCTTCGCCTGCAGTTCCTTGATCAGCTCGACCTTCTGGTGCGGAAGCACTTCGGCGTAGAAGCCATCGAGGCCCAGTGCATCGCTCACCGCCTTGCCCACTTGCTTGTTGTCGCCTGTGGCCATATAGGTCTTGATGCCCTGCTCGCGGAATTGCTTGATCGCAGCGGCCGAGCTTTCGCGAATAGCGTCGGCCAGTGCGATTGATCCGGCGAACTTGCCATCCACCATCACATGCACCACTGTTTCAGCGGCGCCGGTAGTTCCTTCGGTCGGCAGCGCGATGTTCTCTCCCGCAAGTAACCGGGGGATACCACCGCGACCTCACGCCCTTCCACCGTGGCCTGCACGCCTTTGCCGGTGATGGCTTCGAACTTCTCCGCCTCCGGGACCGCGATGCCATCCTTCTTCGCGCGGGTCATGATGCCCACTGCGATCGGATGTTCGGAGTTCTGCTCCAGCGCCGCGGCCAGGCGAAGCAATTCCTTCTCGTCCGGTCCACCATCCACAGGTGCAATGCGCGTAACACCGAACTCGCCCGTAGTGAGCGTGCCGGTCTTGTCGAAGACCATGGCGGTGATCTTCCGCGAATTCTCGAATGCGGTGCGGTTGCGGATCAGCAGACCATGCTGTGCGCTGATCGCCGTGGAGATCGCCACCACCAGCGGGATCGCGAGCCCCAGGGCATGCGGGCAGGAGATCACCCATCACCGTGACCATGCGCTCCAGGGCGAAGACGAATTCCTGGCCCAACAGCATCCAGACCGCCAGCGTGGCGAAGCCGCAGAAGAGCGCGATGTAGGTGAGCCATTTCGCTGCGCGATCGGCCAGGTGCTGCGTCTTCGATTTCGTTTTCTGCGCCTCTTCCACCAGGGTGATCACCTTGTTCAGGTAGCTGTCCTTGCCGGTGTGTTCCACGGTGATCTCCAAGGCGCCGTTGCCGTTGATGGACCCGCCGATAACCTGTTTACCCTTCCCCTTCTTCACCGGAATGGATTCGCCGGTGAGCATGCTCTCGTTCAAGTTGCTCTCTCCCTTGTCGATCACGCCATCCGCAGGGACCTTTTCGCCGGGCTTCACCAGGATGCGCGCGCCGCTCTTCAGCTCGGCCAGGGGGATGTGGCGCACGGAACCGTTCTCCATCACGTGCGCCTCGGCGGGCATCAAGCTCACCAGCATTTGCAAGGCCTTGGATGCACCGAGCACGGAACGCATTTCGATCCAATGCCCCAGCAGCATGATGTCGATCAGCGTGACCAATTCCCAGAAGAAGAGCTTGCCTTCCAAGCCGAACACCACGGCCGAGCTGTACGCATACGCGACTGTTATCGCCACGGCGATCAAGGTCATCATGCCCGGTGCGGCGGTGCGGATCTCCTTCACTGCACCCTTCAAGAACGGCCAGCCCCCGTGGAAATAGGCCACGGTGGACAACCCGAACAGCACGAACAAGGATCCAGGGAAGGAGATGTCCAAGCCCAGGAATTCCTGGATCATGGGCGAGAGCAGCAGCACAGGGATCGTGATACCGAGGGAGACCCAGAACCGCATGCGGAAATCGGCGATCATCACGGCGTGATGGTCGCCATGATGGTCCTGTCCTTTATGGTCGTTGGTCTTGTGGTGGTGTTCGTGGTGTTCCATTCGGGTTTCGTTCTGTTTCACATCGTGTTCCTATCTATCCTTCCTGAGGGCTTCGGAACGCCCATGTTGTAGACCCAAGCGTAGAATATGCCAGCCGACCAGCCTATCAGAAAAGTGAGGATCAGACCAATAACGGAATCTTCAATGGGTACTTCGTCGCGAAGGATGGTATGGACATCAAGGCCATGCAACAAAGCATTGAACAGCGTTTCAATCGCCTCACTGCCACTGGTCGCCATAAGTAACATGCAACCCAAATAGAGCGCCGCACCAGTGGCGCCGAACGCCAGTCCGGCTTGTTTGATGTTCAACCTTTGCATTGCTGATGTGTTCTATTGCACTTCCTTCAATTTCATCTTACAAACCGGACATGTACCCGCTTCCGCATAGGTCTTGTCGCCTTCGCACTTCATGGGGCATTGGTATGCCGCTGCATGTTCTTCGTGCATGTGCTCGGTGCTGTCGCTGTGCATGTGCTCCTTGTGATCGCCGAGTTCGTGATCCTCATGGCCGTGATCGTCGTTGCCGCCACATGCGGTGAAAGCGAGCAGGGCGAAGGCCATCAGGCCGGTGGTGAAAAGGTTCTTGGTCTTCATGTTCGTGGGTTTGTTTGGTTGTTGTTGGTTGTTATCGAAAGTTCTGTTCAAGGTGCGATGATCCGTTTCGCGGTGAGGTGGTCCAGTTTGGCCACGGCCGTGTGGTGCATGCGCAGTTCGGCGAGGCGCATCGATCGGAAGGTCAGGACCTGTTCCTGCATGCGCAGTACTTCCTCCAATTCCTTTCCGCTGTTACTGTAGGCGCTGAGCAGGAGGTCAAGCGCCTGGGTCGCGATCGCGATCTGTTGGTCCATCAGTTGCACGTTCAGCGCGGCCTTGTGTGCCTCGAAGTAGGACGTCTCGTAAGCATTGTGCAGCTCGTTGTCCGTCTGTACGCGCATGGCCTCGATGGCCCGGTTCATCTCCTGCGCCTCTTCGACCGCACTGCGGTATTTGTTCCGGTAGATCGGTAGGCTCAATGTCATCATTGGCATGATGGCATCGCGACCGTTGTCGGGCAGATCCATGTCGGTGCGCTCATCCACCACCACGTAATCCAGGCCGAGCCCGAAGCGCGGCAGACCCATCTTGCGAGCGGCCTCGGCCTGTGCCAAAGCGGCCTCTGCACGGCGGTCCAGTTCGCTCAACTTTGGACTCGTGGCGATGCTGTCCGTAGAGAATTCCGATCGCGATCCACCAACTGTAGGGTGTCCGAGACATCCACCACGACCTGATCCGCGTAGCCCACGGCACGGGAAAAGTTCTCCAACAAGGGCTTGCGGCGCTCTTCCAATATTTCGATGGCAGTTGTCTCCGCATTGATCATCAGGTCGATCCGCAGCACATCGACCATGGCTCCGCCGCCACTTTCGAACCGCGCCAATGCGAATGCGCGATAGGTCTTGAGAATAACCAGATCATCGCGTTCCAATGCGATCAGACGATCCAGTTCGTACAGCGGATAGTAGGCCGCGCGCACCTTGAAGAAGAGTTCGTTGCGCGCTTCGAGAAAGGCCGCATACTTCGCTTCCGCCAGACGATCGGCGACCTCCGCTTGTGCGCCCAGCGTGCCGAACCAAGGGAACATCTGTGTAAGCGAGAAGCGTGCGCGCTGCGGTCCGATCCGGGTTTCCACCGGACTGATGAAGTAGCCGATGCTGAGCGAAGGGTCGGGCAGTCCGCGCACCTGTGCGCTGCGCTTCATGGCCGCTTCGAACTCGGCGTAACGGGCTGCGACACCCGGGTTCAGTTCCGCTGACTTGGCGAGGTGCTCCGGCAATCCTTGCGACGTACCGGCCGAAGCAAGGCTCAGGAAGAATAGGATGGCGATCGCTGATCTCATGGCTTCGCGCGGTTGAGCTGCCATTCCATACGCGCGCTGTAGAGCACGGGAACGACGAAAATGGTGATGATGGCGACGACCATGCCGCCAAAGGAAGGGATGGCCATGGGCACCAGGATATCCGCACCGCGTCCGGTGGAGGTGAGCACGGGCAGCAGGGCGATCAAGGTGGTGGCGGTGGTCATCAGGGCCGGTCGCACCCGTTTCTTGCCAGCCGCCACCACGGCTTTGCGGATACCTTTCCGATCCTCCGTTGGCATCGCAGCGAAATTCTGGTCGAGGTAGGTGGCCATCAGCACGCCGTCATCGGTGGCAATGCCGAAGAGCGCGATGAAACCCACCCAAACGGCCACGCTCAAGTTCACGGTGTGCATCTGGAACAGCTCCCGCAGGTTGGAACCAGCGATGTCGATGTTCAGGAACCAGTCCTGTCCGTACAGCCAGATCATCATGAAGCCACCGGCGAACGCGACCGCGATGCCGGTGAAGACCATGAGCGAAGTGGACACACTGCGGAACTGGAAGTAAAGGATGAGGAAAATGATCATGAGCACCAGCGGCACCACGATCGACAGGCGTTTCTCGGCGCGCACCTGGTTCTCGTAGCTGCCACTGAAGCGGTAGCTCACACCGGCGGGCATGGCTAATTCGCCTTTGTCCATCCGTTGTTGGATGGCGCGTTGTGCGGACTCCACCACATCCACTTCGGCGTATCCTTCGCGCTTGTCGAAGAGCACATAGCCGACCAGGAAGGTGTCCTCGCTCCTTGATCATCTGCGGACCGCGTTCGTATTCCACGTTGACCAATTCACCCAAGGGTACCTGCACGCCTGTGGGTGTCGGCACCAGGATCCGCTGCAATTGATCGGGATCGTCACGCAACTCGCGTGGGTAGCGAACCCGCACCGGATAGCGCTCTCGACCTTCCACCGTGGTGGTGTTCACCATGCCCCCGATCGCGGTCTCGATGGTGCGCTGCATGTCCTCGACGGTCAGGCCGTAGCGGCCGATGGCTTCCCGATCGATGCGCAAATGCAGGTAGGGCTTGCCCACGATGCGATCCGCGAACACGGCTTCGGCCTTCACCGAGGGCACTTCCTTCAGGATCGCCTCGAGTTCGCGTCCGAATTCCTCGATCGTCGGCAGGTCGGGTCCGAAGACCTTGATGCCCATGGGTGCGCGCATGCCGGTCTGCAGCATGACCAAACGCGTTTCGATGGGCTGCAACTTGGGCGCAGAGGTGACACCCGGCAGATCGGTGGCCTGTACCACTTCCTCCCAGATGTCGGAAGTAGTGTTGATGTGAGCACGCCAATTGCGGAAGTAGCGGCCGCGATCAGCAGGGATCAAGGTGTTGCGATCGAATGTGGGTGTGAGCGCTTCTTCCTGCGTGAGCGTATCGCCGGTGGTGAGGATGAAACGCTCGTTCCGATCCACCTTGAAGGCTTGGCGATGGCCCTTCTCGTTCACTTCGAATTCCGGCCGGTAGTTGATGATGTTCTCGTACATGCTGATCGGCGCGGGATCGAGCGCGGTCTCCGCACGGCCCATCTTGCCCACCACCATCGCCACTTCCGGGATCGCCGAAACACGCATGTCCAATTGCTGCACCACACGGTGGTTCTGCTCCACCCCCGCGTGCGGCATGCTGGTGGGCATCAGCAGGAAACTGCCTTCGTCCAAGGCGGGCATGAATTCCTTGCCCACACCGGGGAATGCATGGACCATCTTGCTCCATGGTCTGCTGGACTCGATGTTCCAACCCACAGCGTTCGCTCCATTCGAAAGTGGTGAGAAGACGCGGTCGAATCCTATCCAGATCATCACGCCGAACAGCACGATCGCGATCGGTATAGAGAGGAAGGCCAGCTTGTGGTCCAGGCACCAGCGCAGGATGCGTTCGTAGTAATGCTGGATCGCTTGGAAGAGGCCGAGAATGAGCCCGATCCATGCGCCCACGAAAAGGAAATTCACGAACAAGGAGCGGTCCACGCCCAAGGGCCGCCAGAGCTCGGAAAGCAGCCAGGCCACGGAGATCACGATCACGGCGAAAGGCAAGGCCTTCACCACCGCACTATCGCTCTTGCTGCGATCCACCAGCACGTGCGCAGCCAACAAGGTGAGCAGGGAAACGCCCGCCCAGAGGTTGCCGAACACGAACGCAGCGATACCACCGACCACCATGAGCGAACGCATGATGATGCGTGTCCATCGCTTGCGCCCATCCACACCGAAGATCAGCTGGATGAAGGTCGGCAGGATGAACAAGGCCACCAGTACGGCCGCCAGCAGGGCGAAGGATTTAGTGAAGGCGAGGGGGCGGAACAACTTGCCCTCGGCGGCCTCCATGGTAAAGACCGGTATGAAGCTGATGATGGTGGTACTGACGGCAGTGAGAATGGCGGAACCCACTTCCGCAGAAGCGTTGTAGACCACATCGAACAGTTTGCTCCGGCCTTGGTCCTCGTCCATGTGCCGGATCACGTTCTCCGAAAGGATGATCCCTAGATCCACCATGGTGCCGATGGCGATGGCGATGCCGGAGAGCGCCACGATGTTCGCATCCACATGGAAGTAGCGCATGGCGATGAAGACCATCAGCACGGCGATCGGCAACAGCGAGGCGATGATCAGCGAACTGCGCAGCTCCATTACCATGATCAGGATCACGAGGATCGTCACCAGGATCTCCAAGGACAGCGCCTCTTCCAGCGTGCCCAGTGTTTCGTGGATCAACTGCGTGCGGTCGTAGAAGGGCACAATGGTGAGTTGGCTCTTGGTGCCATCGGCCAGCACCTTGGAAGGCAGACCCGGTGCGATCTCCGCGATCTTCTCCTTCACCGCATGGATCGTTGCCATGGGGTTGGCGCCGTAGCGCGCGATCACCACGCCGCCTGCCACTTCGGCCCCGCCTTTGTCCAGCAGCCCACGCCTTGTTGCCGGCCCTAACGAAACACGCGCCACATCCTTGATGCGCAGTGGCACATCGTCGCGCACGGTGACCACTGCTTGTTCCAGATCGCTGATCGAACGGATGTAACCGAGCCCGCGGATCAGGTACTCCACCTGGTTCACCTCGATCGTCTTCGCGCCCGCATCGCGGTTGCTGTTCTTCACGGCCATCATCACCATGTGCAGCGGGATGTTGAAGGCCTTGAGCGCTTCGGGATCCACGTCAACCTGGTACTCCTGCACCATGCCGCCGATCGAGGCCACCTCGCTCACGCCTTCAACACCGTTCAATGCGTACTTCACCAAAAAGTCCTGCGCACTGCGCGTTTCATGCAGGTCCCATCCGCCGGTCACATTCCCTTCCGGGTCGCGGCCTTCGAGCGTGTACCAATACACCTGACCAAGAGCTGTTGCATCGGGACCAAGTGCAGGTTGCACCCCATCTGGCAGCAGGTTCGTGGGCAGTGCGTTCAACTTCTCGAGGATGCGCGAACGCGACCAGTAGAACTCCACATCCTCGTTGAAGAGCACGTAGATGCTGGAGAAGCCGAAGACGGACGAACTGCGGATCGACTTCACGCCGGGGATCCCCAGCAAGCTTGTGGTGAGCGGATAGGTCACCTGGTCCTCGATGTCCTGCGGCGAGCGCCCTTGCCAGTTCGTGAAGACGATCTGCTGATTCTCGCCGATGTCGGGTATGGCGTCCACGGCCACCGGGTCGCTGGGCAAGGCCCCGATCTCCCAACCGAATGGCGCGGTGACCAGTCCCCAGCCCACGAGCAGCAGCAGCAGCAGGGCCGTCACGAGCTTGTTCGCGAGGAAGTAATGGATAAGCTTATTGAGCATGGATCTGGAAATTCTCGTGGATCGAAAACCGCATCACGCTGGTGAGCAGGCGAAGGCGGCCGATACATGATCGGACACCGGAACACGAGAAGTTCTAGATCAGGAAGTGCTGGGCGCGGACCAGGATGTCCCGGCCTGTGGGCACAATATCAGGCGGATGCAGTGGGTGCGTGAAGGCATCATCGGCCTCGCAGGAAAGCAAACCCGCAGATCCGCTCAGATCGTGGACGGGTACCTCGGGAACATTCACGAACTCCTGCGCCACTTTCACGAAGGAAGGCACGGCATCCAACTGCAACACATCGTTCTCGCAACACGGAATGGCTGTGATCGCTGGCAATTCGTTCGCGCAGCTCAACTCACCTTCTTCCATTCCGCATCCGGGCGCTCCACCGAAGAGGGTCCGTTCGGCCACCTGCCCGCCACACCAATGTGTGCGCACGCTCCATGGCACACCCGCCAGCAGGAGTTGGAGGCTGAGGAGGATGGAAATGCCGGTGCGGATCATTTGGTATGGATCAACAAGGTAGGAGCATTGGCATTGACATCAACGTCGGAACGTGCCCATTCTTGCATGCCAAAGGTCACTGAGATGATCAAATGATGATGGTCAGGCTTGTATGGAAGGTACGACCGGAGCCTCTCTTTCGGAATTACATCCTGAAGGGAAAGGTTTGCATCAGTGCATCTATTCTATTCCGATCACTGACCATACGCTCGCTGGAAGGCCGAAGGCGACATCCCCGAGAGCTTTTTGAATTGTGCGCTCAGATGTGATGCGGCTGAAGTCGGTGTCGATCGCGTTGAATGTGGACGCCTCCATCACTATCCTGAGGTCACGCTCAACGGCACAGGCGCAGAGTAGCCTCATGCTACCGAACTGCGGATCTTGTTGAGCCTGACCACAGGCTAGGCTCACTTCGGGGCACCGACCAAGATCACGCGACCTTGCGAAGCGGATCCAATTCGGATCACGTAACTCCCCGGTGCGACCGCAGAAACATCCACCTGCTGCATCCGTCCTCGCAAACGCTCCGCAACCACCACCTGCCCCGAAGCATCGATCAATTGCAGGAGCCGACCAACGGTGTGTTCATCAACATGAACAGCAAGGACATTTGTCGTTGGGTTGGGGTAGACGAGGATGTTTTCACTTGCGCGTGGTAGGGCGATCCCTACGGTGCCATCCAGCATCCATTCCAATGCATCGGTGATGTGTGTGCGGAAGTTGACATCATCCGTGAAATTGCTCCCCGCATGTCCCAGCGCGGTGTAGAACACCTTGCTGCCATTGGGAAGTTCGCGGTACCAGCTCATGGGTCGCGCAGCATCGTAGCTGTTCACCTGTCCGTTCGGTCCCACGGTCGCTTCCACTTGCAGCACCACGGAATTGTCGGGTCCGTAGTAGCCACCTTCCCAGTAGTAGTATTCCTCATTCTTCACCCACGGGTCCGGCAGGTTGGCCGTGGAAGCGTGAAGGCCGATGTGTTGCATGGCGTACTCGGGTGTGCCGTTCACGTGGTTCGGGCTTTCCTGTACACTGGCCCCGATCAGTTCGGCGTAGTAGTCCCACGTGCCGGTGTTGTTGCCGTTGGCGGTGCTGTGCCGGTAGGTGTCACTGGCGGCATGGATACCGAGGACGTTGCCGCCGTTGGCGATGTAGGCTTCGAAGTTTGCGCGTTGTTGTGGGTCGAGCAGATCGGCACCGGAGGTATTGGAGAAGACCACGACATCGTACTGGAACAACTCGTTCGCGGAGGTGAACGTTGCACCTGTAGCATCGTCGTCCACGGTCGCGCCGAGTTCAATGGCGATGCTTTGGAACATCGAAAAGGAGACGGTCCGGGTGTTGTGGTCGTAGCCGGAGGTCTTGGTGAAATGCAGGATGCGTTGGGCGGAAGTGATCCCGATGGAATGTATGAAGAGGAGCAGGAGAAGGATGCGCATGCTGCAAGGTAATGCGTGGGGTATCGGTAGAAATGACCTCGTTGCGCGTAGCCACAGGCTATGCGCGGACCGTAGCTTCCCCGGTGCTGGCAACGTGCTTAGTGCCCAGCAATGCGCAGGTCGAGGGAGGGCATGCGGGAGCGGAAGGATCCGAAACCTACAGCACCAGTTTTACCGAATGCAGAGCACCATCACTGGTCTGTACGCGAAGCACATGGACTCCTTGCGAAACGGAAGCCGTGCTGATGTAGGTCGTTCTGTTGGACACTGCACCTTCCGAAACCACTTGCCCAGCGGCGTTCACCAATTGGAATGTTCCGCGCAGTTGCTCGGGGGTGGTCAAACGGATCCGATCATTGTTGCGGTCCATGATCGCATCAATATCCGCAGCGGGGGCAATGTCCGTTACACCAACGTTCAGGTTCTCATTCAACCGAATGATCTGTTGGTATTGGATCTCGGAATCGAACTTGGTGAAACGGCCCGCAACGAGGATCTTGCCGGTCGAGAGCACAGCCACGTCACGGATGTAGAACGTTTCGGTGCCTAGATCACCGGGGCCTGCGCCGATAGCGAACGTAGCATCGCGTGTGCCATCGGGCAACAGGCGTGTAAGCCGAGGTGTGCCGGGTCCAACACCAACAGCATACATGTTCTCGGTCCATTCGCCACCTACTACGATCTTGCCGTCCGCCTGCACAGCGATGGCGAAAATGGGAGCATAGGGGTAGAACGGCGAAGTGAAGGCAGGATCGGCAGAGCCATCGGGATCGAGCCGCGCAAGGCCCCAACTATCCTGACCATTGTGTTGATCGAAGCTACCGCCCACCAGGATCTTTCCATCCGTCTGCACTTCAATGTGGCGGGCGATCCCGTTGAACCCGGGCGAGTTGCTCATGCTGGGGTCATATGTTCCATCAGTGTTCAGCAAGGCGAGCCTTCCGCAGGAGTTGCCATTGTATTGAAAGAAGGCGCCGGCCACGAGTATCTGCATGTTCGGGAGCACCTCAAGGTCATACACATTGGTGGTGAATCCTGTTCCTATTTGGAAGGTGGTGTCTACCGTTCCGGAGGAATTGAAGCGGACGATATGCGGTTTGCTGTGGCCATAGCATTCAAAGAAATCACCAGCGGCCACCACCTTGTTCTCTTCATGCCAAGCCACTGCATTCACTGCACCGTTGATGGAGTTTGGTGGTATGTTGAACGTAGGGTCCAACGTGCCGTCCGCATGCAGCCGTGCCACGAAGTAGCTGTTCACACCATTGTATTGCAGAAAATTCCCGCAGATCAGAATGCGCCCGTCCGGCATCACGTCAATGTCGTAGACGGAGTTTTGTGGCCCTTCATGCCCACTATTGAACGTGTAGTCCAAGGAACCATCGGCATTCAGCCTTACCAAATGATCGTAGCTGGAACCTGCATAATTGGTGAAGGTGCCGCCCATGAGGACCTTTCCATCCGGCAGCTCCACCACCTTCAGCACTTGTACGGAAGGCACGTCGGCCAAGAACGTTTGATCGATGCATGTGGTCTGGGCCTCAGTAGCAAGAGAGCCAAGTGCAGTGATAATAAGTAGCGGGAAGCGCATGGGTGGAATTGTTGGGTTGGATCCTGAGTAGGGTTCAGCGAAGGAAGCAATTTCGCTCACTATGAAAGTGGAGATGAACGCTTCGGATGATTGGACGGTAGAACATGGAATTGGGTTGCTTGCTGTGAACCATCGCCGCGAGAGCGGTGTAGGCGGCCTCGCGCAGTTACTCAGCGTAATGCTCCAGATCGATCCGATCGACCACGGATCCGCGGTCATTGGTCAATGAACCGAGGTAACGCGGTGGAATTATCGGTGACGTGGATATGGATGTTCTCCATTTGCTTGCCGCCTTGGGTGAGTGCCGTGTTCATCCTGTTTTCGGTGAAAGGATCGAATTCCACGGTGATGGCAATGTGCCTAGGTACGTGCGGCTCTGTTATGCCCATCGGTGTGTAGCTAAAGGGTACCTCGAAGTACCTCACTCCGGCGGCATCGGCCTATGGGCCGACCCTTCGGGCAAGCACTTCTCGTTTGGTCATCCGGCGTTACTCCTCAGTCAGTTACCTATGGGTAACTTCCTTTCGTCGCGCCTTGTCTGCCCAGGACGATAAGCACTTGTGCCATCCGTTCGAGGTACTTCGAGGTACCCTAAAGGCAACTCTTCGTTCGGGGTATATCGGGATGCAGGTCTGCATTCCAATTTCCTTCGTTCGATCGAACCTGTTACCGAATGGCGTGTACTGCATTGTGCAAACCGGGTCAATAAATGCATCTCAACCCACAGAGAAGGCACTGCGGGTAAGTAAAAGTGAATGAAGATCATGGAATAGCGCACAGCACGGACCGCAGGACCTACCCAGCAATTGTGGGGCGAGGATGTGTCTTCAAGAGGAGCGTCGACTCGCCGACTGAAACCGATCAGCGTGGATTGCGTTCAACAGGTCCATCAACAACCAATGATCCATGATGAAACCGTACGCTGCAATTGCCACCATTATCCTCGCCGGAAGCCTCAGTGCCCAAGTGCCCAACGGCGGCTTCGAAAGCTGGAGCGGCAATGTGCCGGACAACTGGAGTGCGAACAACCTCGCCCCCTTGAGCTTTTACGTGATCACTCCATCGCCTGATGCGCGCTCGGGTGCTTTCGCGGCGCGTGGGGAGGTGCTCCAGAACCCGATCATCAGCAGCCAAGTGGTGTCGCCCACCATGCAGATAGTGGGTGGCGCACCTGTGACAGAGGATGTGCCTTCCATCAGCGGTTGGTATAAGTTCAGCCCCACACAGGGCAGCACCCGCCTCGTAGTGGGAGCCAACGTGTTGGACGTGAACGGCCTAGTGACCGGCGTGGGCGTGGGCACATACGCCAATGCACAGAGTGACTATACGGCCTTCACCGTAGCGATCGACTACAGCATTGGGGGGAACGACCCGGCCGCAGCGGTCATGATCTCCTTCATCATAGCGGACGATGTTCCGGCTGGTGCCGTAGGCTCGTGGTACCTTGTGGATGACCTAACGCTGGACGGTGTGGCAAACATCAAAGACCGCTTCTTGACCGACGCGCTGGTGGGCACGCCCTATCCTTCGCCCTTCGCTACACGCACCGTACTTCCGTTGTCCATGACCGCAGCATCGATGGTCCGAGCGGATGTGGTGGACCTTCTTGGTCGTCCAGTGGGAACCTTGCTGAACGGCAACGTCAGCGCGGGCGAGCACCAGTTGACGTGGAGTCCGAGCGCCGAGCTGGCGAACGGTGTGTACTTCATTCGCGTATCCGACACGCGCGGTTCCATCGTGCGGCGGGTGGTGTTGCAACGCTAGAACTTCTTCCTGAAAGAAAAGCGGAAGCCCGACCACTGTTAGAGAGGCCGGGCTTCATCTTGTTCGTTCAGCCTAGTGGTCGATCTTCGCCGCACGCTTGTGGTAATGGGCTCACCGTCGAGCAACAAGGTCACGTAGTACATGCCAGCGGCCAGGTCGGTGGTGTTCCAGTTGAATTGTTATGCACCGGCTTCGCTGGTCATTTCGTGCAGCACGCGCACGTGCTTGCCACGGTCCGACACCTCCGCTTCCACAAGTCTTTCCAACTTGTTCGATCCAGAACTCAAACTATCGTTTGGCCGCGAAGAGTTGCAGGAGTGGGGGCTATCGCGATGAATTTGGCTATTCACCGCTCTCCTTGATCAGGATACCGGAGGCCCCAGCGTCATCGACTCGTACATCCAGTATGTACGTACCCGGGGGCAGGCCCAGTGTCGGGGCCACGAACGTGTTCTCTCCAGGTACGATCAGGTAGGTTGTTGCACTGACGGACTTTCTCAGGATGTCCGAGATCCGGAGAACCATTGTGTTGGCACGTTGCGCAGCTAGGCGAACAGTTGCAGTTCCGGTCGTTGGGTTCGGACCTACCGTGAATTGCAGATCGATCCCCTTTCGATCCGCGATCCCGGAATCGTCCACGGGAACGAAGTCGCCGTTGTTCCTGGGAAGCAAGCGTAGGTCCCCGAAGCCATATACCAGGATACCGGAAACCGAAACGAATTCATCGCCTGCTGAAACCACGATCCCAGGCACATACATGCTGCCACTGTTCGTTTCCCATGCCTCGTCATTGATGTACGAGACGAAGAGCGAGGAGAACAGGGATGATGTTTGGCGCCCGGCCAACACGCGACAACCCATGTCCGGGTCCGATATGCTGGAACCGATCCGGTAATCCCCAAAGTTGTTGGGTTCATCCGGGTTCTGGTCCACAACGAAGACGGTGTTCGGTGCTCGCTCAAGCGTCAGCAGCATCCCTTCGTACTTGGCATTCTCCGGGAAACTGTAGTTGGAGAAGAGATCGGGATCCACGGATACGGGATCGATGACCACGTTGCTATCGAGCACGGTCACGTTCGTGATGAAATTCAATGTTGTGCCACCGCTGGTTTCATCCACCACACCAGTGATCAGCACCCGGTCGCCGACCTCGAGCGTGTACAGATCGCTGCTGCCTTTGAGTTGGATCCCGCCCCATTCCACCGCGCCTTCTTGTTGAATGAAGATGGCACCGAGGTTGTCCCACTCGTTGGAAGCGGTGACCACACCTTCCGTGGTCACGGTCATGCCATCCAACGGCGAAGGGCCGGTGGTGGAGTACTGGATGTCATGGATCGTCGTGATCTGGCCGTGGGTCAACAAGGCAATGCAAATACAGGGGAAGAGTACCAGCTTTTTCATGATGCTAAGTGTTTCGCGAAGCACGCGTGCACCATGTTCCTAGCCGTCAACTTTGTTTTAAGATGCGCTTTGGTGCTTGCATGCCCAAGCATTTCTTGTATGTATCGAATGTCCGTGCCGTGCTCCAGATGAGTTGCGAAGCTCTGGTGCGGACAATGCAAGGTAAGCGATCCAATATCCTTCGTTCGATCGAACCAGTTACCGAATGGCGTGTACTGGATCATGTAATTGGATGGGATCGTGCATCCAATAGAAGAGAAACCCTAACACCTACGATCATGAAAAGGAATTCGTTCATTCCCATCGCACTGCTCACGGCGACCTTCGCCATCGTGTTGTTCGTATCCTTCCGTCAGGCGCGGAGTACGGCGCAGGAACCGATGTGCCACGTGCCAGCGGCAGATCCCGAACTGGCGGCGCAGCATGTACAGCCACCGGCCAAGGGCTGCGTGTTCAAAACGATCTACGAAGGGGAGGGCCTCGACAGCAGTTTCGTGCTGGCCACGCCGGGCCCGGTGCTGCTCAGTGAAGAGCGTGGCTTGGCGTGGTTGGTGAAGGCGCAGGCCAACAATGGCGGCTTCGGTTCGGGCACCCACGCTCGGCAGGATATCATTGATCCGCACGCGGTAAGCGCCGATCCCGCGACCACCAGCATGGTGGGCATGGCGCTGCTGCGCATGGGGAACACCTTGGAGAACGGCGAGCATTCCGCCACCTTGAAGAAGGCCACGGAATATCTGCTGGGTCAGGTGGAAGGATCGCCGAAGGGTGCGATCAACATAACCGCGCTGCAAGGCACGCAGATCCAATCGAAGCTGGGTGCGAATATCGACGTGGCACTTACGGCACAATACTTCTCGAACCTGGTGGCGAAGTTGAGCGAGCAGCACCCGATGAAGCTGCGCTGCATGCGTGCACTGAACACCTGCGTGGCCATGATACAACGTTCGCAACAGAGCGATGGCAGCGTGCAGGGCGATGGCTGGGCCGGTGTGCTGCAATCATCGTTTGCGGCCAACGCCTTGGAATCCGCAAAGGCGCAAGGTGCCGAGGTGGACGATGAGTCCTTGGACCTGGCGCGGGATTACCAGAAGGCCAACTTCGATGTGGGCACCGGTGGTGTGGCCACCGACCGAGCTGCTGGGGTAACGCTGTACGCCGTTAGTGGCAGTAGCCGCAGCAGTGCAATGGAAGCGCGCGAAGTGAG
Organism: Flavobacteriales bacterium; assembly: GCA_016710015.1. Classification (GTDB taxonomy): domain Bacteria; phylum Bacteroidota; class Bacteroidia; order Flavobacteriales_F; family PHOS-HE28; genus PHOS-HE28. The sequence goes on along the minus strand of JADJLR010000002.1, from coordinate 503,066 downwards.
CGAGGTGGTAGTGCAGGCACGCAAGTCCGGCAAGGTGAAAAAGGACGCGCCCGTGAGCGTGGAGACCTTGGAGGAGGTGGGCTACACGCGCAGCGAGGCGGAGAAGCTGAACACCGCCTACAACGTGTACAACAGTGCCAAGCAACAGGCGCAGGACGAACGCGTGATCAGCGGATTCGGCAACAACGGCGGCGAGGAGTTCCTGAGCTTCTTGCAGACCGGCGAAGCCTTGGTGATCGGCAAGGACGACGGTTGGAAGAACTGGTACCAGCAGACCACGGGCCGTTTGGTGAGCATACAGAACCAGGACGGCAGTTGGAACGGCCACCACTGCATTACCAGCCCGGTGTTCTGCACTGCCACTTCGCTGCTGATCCTGAGCGTGAACAACGACATCGAGCACCTGTTGGCACAAGGCGCGGTGAAGTACCGGAACTGATCGTTCGTAGGGCGTTGGTGGTGTGCCCCGCGTAAAGAAGGCCGCATGGACGGAAGTTCATGCGGCTTTCATTCCTGTAGGTTGTACAGTGGGAAGGGAAAAGCAAAGGCACTGCTTTTTGGGAGCAGTGCCTTTGCAGAGGGGTCCGTGTCAGTGCGCGATGGTGAGCCGCTCACGAGCAAGAATGGTGCGGGATGTGTTCGTGAGAACTACAACGTAGTTGCCTTGTTCCAGTCCGGAAATGTCCAAGCTCGTGAGACCGTTGAGTTGCTGGTGCAGCACCTCGCGACCCTGTACATCGATGAGTGTGACCATCCGGGCTTCCTCTTGCGCGGTAGTGATCCGCACCACGTTGTTCGCCGGGTTCGGGAATAAACCTAGGCTGGCGTTGGTCGGCCTTTCGGCCATTCCGCTTCCGTCAAGCACGATGATCTGCCCCTTCATGCCTGAGTTGGAATGAGGAATGCAGACATAGTAATAGGTGCCTGGTGTGTTCAGTGTAAGCTCGTGCGTTCCGGCGTTGAAGTTGAATCCACCATTGGGTGTGTTACCATTCGCATTCCAGATCTCCTCGGTGACCTCCGTGAAGGTGTGGGGCGAACCGATCGTGATCATAATGGTCTGGCCTGCGTCCACGGCGAGGACAGCAGGGCTAAAGCTGAAACCGACCTGATCGATGGTTTGGGCAAATACACCGATGGAGATCGCGGAAAGGATCAATGTGGAGAGTATTCTCATGGGATTGTCGTTAGGTTTTGGTTGTGGTGGATTGAAGCCGTAGGGCACATGACCCCCAAACGTAGGCTTCGGTTGTCTGGTCTCATGCTGATCGGCAAGAAGAAAAGCATGGATCGCTTAACTTATGATCGACAGATCGACGTGAAATGTGTCGATCCGCGATGTTCCTCAACGCACACAGTTGGTTCAGTTTCCAGTACGGGGTGATGAAACCCGAAGCGCTCTTGGAAGAAGCGCAGAAAGCAGGCGTGCGCACGCTCGCGCTCACGGACATCAACTGCACCTCGGGCATACCGGACTTCGTGCGCGATGCACATCGGTTCGAGGTGCGGCCGGTCGCAGGCATCGAGTTCCGTCGCGGTGCGCGGTTGTTGTACATCGGCATTGCGAAGAACAACGAAGGCTTCCAGCAGCTGAACGAATTGCTGAGCTCGCTTTTGTTGGATGACGCGGCCTTGCCCGCTCGCGCACCCGAACTCGCGGATGCCTTCTTCATCTATCCGTTCGGAGGTGCGCCTGCGATGTTGCGTCCGAATGAACGCATCGGCATCGCCCCGCGCGACCTCACGCGCCTGCCATTCAGTCCGTGGTCGAAGCGCACGCAGGATCTTGTGGCCTTGTTGCCCGTCACCTTCCGCCACAAGCGCGACCACAACACGCACCGCTTGCTGCGCACCATGGCGAAGAACACGGTGGTGAGCATGGTGCCGCCCGAAGAGGTCGCCGAACCGGAGGAGGTCTTCCGCAGTGAAGAGGAAGTGCGGCACATGTATCAGGACTTTCCGCAGTTGGTGCGGAACACCGAGTGGTTGTTGGAGCAATGCAGCATCGCATTCGACGGTAGCGACAAGACACGCAAGGTCTTTGGTACGAGCGAAGCACTGGACCGCGAGCGACTGCACAGCGACACCTTGGTGGGCCTGCGCTACCGCTACCCGAACGCGGAACCGAAGGTGATGGCGCGTATGCACCACGAGCTGGATGTGATCGAGCGCATGGGTTTCATCAGCTACTTCCTCATCAATCAGGACATCGTTCGGTTCGCACGCAGCAAGGGCTACTTCCATGTGGGGCGCGGTAGTGGTGCCAACAGCTTGGTCGCGTACTGCTTGGGCATCACCGATGTGGATCCGATCGAACTGGACCTCTACTTCGAGCGCTTCATCAGCACAGCACGCAAGAAACCACCCGACTTTGACATCGACTTCAGTTGGAAGGACCGCGACGAAGTGTACCGCTATGTGTTCGACAAGTACAACGGCCCCATCGGCTCTGCTCAGGGTGCTGGAGCAAGTAGTATCCACGCGGCGCAGATCGCCACGTACACCACCTTCCAATGGCGCGGTGCCATCCGCGAGTTGGGTAAAGCCGTGGGCTTACCGCCGGAAGAGATCGATGCGCTGAGCGAGGGCAGCCATGGTTACTATGCACGCGGTCGCCCCAGCAAGCACGCCACCAGCGCCGATCTGGACAAGGTGGCGCAAGCGGTGATCCGGTACGGCAAATTGCTCATCGGCATGCCGCACCATTTCGGCATCCACGCGGGCGGCATCGTCATCACGGACAAACCGGTGACGCACTACACCGCGTTGCATCGTCCGCCGAAGGGCTTTCCCGTTACGCAGATCAGCATGTTGGAATGCGAGGATCTCGGCCTGCACAAGTTCGATCTGTTGAGCCAGCGCGGGCTGGGACATATACGGGATGCAGTGGAGATGGTGAATGGCCCAAAAGGGAATGTAGAATGTAGAATGCAGAATGAAGAATGTAGAACGGTCCTCACCAAGCATTGTGCAACTGGCACCGACCGTAGTAGCATCGTTGCAGAACCGGAACGAGAAAGTAACACTGCGCTCGCTAGTAGTGCGCATTCAGTTCTAAATTCTTCATTCTTCATTCAAAATTCTGAATTACGCCAACAGGCGGTCGACATCCACGCCATCGATCAATTCAAGAACGATCCGAAGATCAAAGCGCTGATCCGTGCGGGCAACACCATCGGCTGTTTCTACGTGGAAAGCCCGGCCATGCGCATGCTGCTGAAGAAGCTGAAGGTGGATGATTACCTCGGACTGGTGGCGGCGAGCAGCATCATTCGTCCGGGTGTGGCGGAGAGCGGCATGATGCGCGAATACCTATTGCGCCACAACGACCTGGAGCGTCGCAAGCAGGCGCCGAAGGAGTTGTACGACATCATGCCAGAGACCTACGGTGTTATGGTGTACCAGGAAGATGTGTTGCGCGTGGTGAGCCAGTACGCGGGCCTCGATCTGGAGGACGCGGACCAGGTGCGTCGGGGCATGAACATCCGCTACCGCGATCGTCCGGAATTCAAATTGGTGCAGAAGAAGTTCTTTGCGAATTGTAGCACGAAGGGCTATCCCGCAGGACAGCCGGAAGAGGTATGGCGGCAGATCGAGAGTTTCGCCAGCTTCAGTTTCGCAAAAGGTCACAGCGCGAGCTACGCCGTGGAGAGCTACCAGAGCCTGTATCTGAAGGCGCACTACCCGTTGGAGTTCATGGTGGCCGTGGCGAACAACTTCGGCGGGTTCTACCGCACGGAGTTCTACCTGCACGAGGCGAAACGGGCGGGAGCGGTGATCGAGGCGCCGTGCGTGAACAGGAGCGAGGGGCTGTGCTCGTTGGTGAAAGGGGGTGATCGGTTGTCGGATGTCGGTGGGTCGGTCGCACAGGCCTCGCGCGCGACTCGTGCGACGGATGAACCGACAACCGACAACTGCATTTTCCTCGGTCTGGAGAACGTGAAAAGTCTGAACTCCGAAACGGTGCAGCTTATCCTGATCGAACGCAAACGCAACGGACCGTTCATCGATCTGCAGGACCTGATCCGCCGTGTGCCCTTGCATGTGGAACAGGCGCGCACCCTCATCCGTGTGGGGGCCTTGCGCTTCACCGGAAAGAGCAAACCGGGCCTGCTCTGGGACCTCACCCTGATGCATCGGGGACCATCGAACGCATCCACGGACGGCGACCTCTTCATCACCAAGGTCGAAGAACCCAAGTTGCCCGAACTGAAGCACTACCCACTCGCCGATGCCTACGATGAGTTGGAACTGCTCGGCTTCCCCTTGCGCGATCCGTTCACCTTGGTCGATCAAGTGCCCGCTATTGGAAACCGGTTCCCAATGGTAGGGCGCGATGGACGTTTGATGGGCAAGGTGAGCGGTGGCGACAACCCTCAACGTTCAACCCTCAACTCTCAACCCCCAACCATATCAGCCCACCAAATGCCCGCCCACAAAGGCAAGCACGTAACCATGCTCGGCTACATGATCCACGTGAAGACCACCACCACGAACAGCGGCTCGTACATGAGCTTCGGCTCCTTCATCGATCCGGCGGGCGATTTCTGGGACAGCACGCAATTCCCTTCGGTGGCCGCGCAGTATCCCTTCCGTGGGCGTGGCGTGTACATCCTGAAAGGCTACGTGGAAGAAGAGTTCGGGCACTACTCGTTGCGAACACAAGTGGTGGAAAAGCTACCGTGGAAAGTGGATCCCCGCTATGGAGAGAAGTGATCGGATGGAACGTGTCACGCTGAGCGAAGCAACGCGGAGCCGAAGGGTACCGTGGAAGCCGGATCCGCGGTACGGGGAGAAGTGATGCGTGCAAAGGCCCTACTCCTTCACCTCCACAGCCTTCCCGTTATCATCGGGCACACGATCGAAGAACAAGTGCATGGGGTCGATCATCGCTTTCACAGGCAGTTCCTTGCTCCGCAGTGTGACCGTGTTCTCGCCGTCCTTCAATCGCATGCGTTGCTGCACCAGTATCACACCTTCCTCTTTGTCGCTCTTCTCTTCGGCCAATAGTCCAATATCGATCCAATCGTTCATGGGCACTTTAGTGTCGTTGCCGAGGCTGTCAGCATGGTTCTTCTCGCAAGTAAAGGTCATGGCCACATCATACATTGCATCCGCCGCCTTCTTCGCTGTAGCGCTGAGCATACGGTTGTTGTAGAGAGTGATGTACTTGAAGTGGTCCTCCAACAAATAGGTCAGACTATCCGGGGTCACCTTCTCCAATTCGCGGTACATGTCGAGTGAAGTGGGGTAGGGTGGAGCGCCGTATGCGAAAGAATCCACCAGCGCCCGGAAGGCTTTGTTCAACGTGTCCTCCCCGATGAATTCACGCATGCCGTAGAGCACCACACTGCCCTTGTTGTAGTGGATGTAGCCCTGGTTCTCCACATGCAGGATCGGCTGTTCGCGTTCGGTCTCTCCGCCGCGCGCACGTTGGTATTTGTCGCTTTCAAGCTTCAGGAATTTGCGCATCTTATCGCGTCCATACTCCTTCTCCATCACCATCAGAGAACTGTACTGCGACATGCTCTCGCTCAACAACGTGGCCCCTTGCATATCGGCACCGATCACTTGGTGCGCCCAGTATTGGTGGCCCATCTCGTGCGCCACCACATAGAACACCATGTCGATGTCCTCCTCTGCGGAAAGATCCGTGATAAAGCCGATGCTCTCGCTGTACGGCATGGTGCCGGGGAAGGCTTGCGCGAAACTGAAGTAACGCGGGAATTCCAAGATGCGCACTTGCTTGTGGCGGTATGGACCGAAATTCTCCGTGTAGTAGGTCAAGGCCTTCTTCATGCTGTTGAGCATGCGCGGCACGTTCACCTCGTGTTCTTTGTGGTAGTACACTTCCACATCGATACTCCCGCCCCCTGAGTCACTCGAAGGATGCGGCGGAATCCATTTCTCGCGTGCCACTTCATAGCGTGCACTCAGGAAGGAGTAGAAGTTCATGCTCTTGTGATCGAGCTCATACCGGAAATAATTCCTGCCATTCTCCTGCCATTCCTTCTTCAACGAGCCGGGAGCCACGGCGATCTGGTCCGGTGCTGTGCTGATCGTGGTGCGCACATTCACCCAGTCGCTGTTGTGCATCAAGTAGGTGTGCATGCGTTTGGTTGGATCGTCGGTCAAGGGCTGCATGGGCTCCTTGGTCGGAAGCTCGTATTTACGGCGGTCGTTGCGGTCGCTCAACTCCTGCCCGTCCGAGTATCCGATCACCGGGATCAGGTTCATGTTGTTGAAGAAGGTTCCGTTGTTCACCAGTTGCACAAAGGATACAGAGTTCTCGAAGCCTTCCGCTTTGTACGTGCCTTTCACGGTGAACTTCAGTTCCGCACCGGGTGCGAGCGGTGGATCCAGCTTGTAGATCCGGTAGTCGAGATCCACATCATCCTTCACCAATTCCGCACCCGGTATCTCCAACATCACGTGCTTGTCCGGCAGGTTCAGGTGAAGGCTATCGATCGGAACATCATCCACATTGCGCGTGGTGACCTTCACTTCAAAATCCAGGATCCGGATCTCCGGTTGCAGGTCGATGGTGAATTCGAGATCAGTGTAATGCGGCTGTGGAATGCCCTCGAACCGTTTGTAGTCCTTCTCGTAGCGCACTTGGAGTTCTTCTTGCTCGTCACCCGTCTTGTAGGTGTTCAGCACTTTGGTGTTGTAGTAACCCCAAGCACCGAGCAACAACCAACCGGCCAACATGGGAAGCGCGATCGCCCAATTCTGCTTCAACTTGGTACCGGCCATGCGCAAGCGCCAACCCGCCCCACTCTCCCTGCCGCGCACAGCGAATAGGAATGCGGTGAACAAGAGCATGGCACCGAATACCCACCAGTACACCCTGAAGAAGATCCACCCCTTCACGAACGGACCGAAGCGTGCCATATCGGAGAAACGAATGCCCGGCGAGCCGTTGAGTTTCACCAAGTTGCTTTCCACATCGATACCGCTCCAGAGGAAGAGGTTGAGTACGATCACCAGAATGAACGCGAAGTAGCCCAAGTACTTGTTCGGTGAAAGGGTGTGGACGAACAGCGCCAGCATGGTGAAGAAACCGAAGCCGAGCATGGCGGGAACAATGAAGTAGAGCAGATACACATCCAGCTCGAAGTGCGTGTAGCCGTTGAGCGCCTGTGTGATGATGCCTGCCAAAGTGGCGATGAACAATACGACCAGAAGCAGTACCAACATCGTCGCGAAATTGCCGACAAGCGGTAGCCAACTCGGCGTAGGCAACGCATCCTTGATGTCGTTCATGCGGGCCTCGCGGTCCTTCCAGATCAGATCACCCGCATAGTACGTAACGATGATGATGATGAAGATGAACAGGGAACCGGAAAGCATGTCGGCTACGTTGTAAGTGACCGGGTAGGTCACGTTGTCGTACATGCTTGTCACGAAGGACAACGAGGTGATCATCTGCGCAAGGCCCAACAGCATGGTAATGATGAAAACGCCACCTGTCACGATGCGCTTCAGGTCCATGCCGATCTGGTCACGCAGTTGATTCCAACGATCGCCAGCGGTGTATGTCCGGGCCACCACGGGCAGTGCGACAGTGGGTTGAGCAGTTTGAACGCGTTCTTCCACGATCACCTTGGCTTTCTGCTTCCGATCGTGGAAACTGAAACGGAGATACCCGAACATGAAGATGCCGATGGACACGGCGATCCACAGCAGACGGTTCCATAGCAATACACCAGAAGTGGGGAGCATCAAGGAGTTCTTCTCGCTAACGGTCCAGTACTTGGTCACTTGGTCCAGTGCATTCGATCCGAATGGATCCAACATGGCTCCGGTGATCTCGTTCTCCAAACCGGACATCAAGCTTTGCGAGATCAGGTAACCGACAAGCAGGACGATCCCGCTGATGAACGATGCGATGGAGCTGCGCATCAGGATCGCAACTGCGAAGATCACGGCGGAAGTGAACAACACGTTCGGTAGGGTGATCATGGTGAAAGCGGAAACGTGCGCTGACAAGAGCGTTGGACCCAATCGCACAGGATCGATCGTGGGCCACCAACTGCCAGCGATGATGCCGATATTGATACCGAGCATCGGGATCAAGGCGATGAAAGTGCTGCCGAGGAACTTCCCGATGAGATAGTGATGCTTTTTGATCGGTGTGCTGAAAACGATCTGCTGGGTGTCGTTGGCAAAATCGCGCACGGCCGTGCCATTGACGAAGGCCGTGACCATCAACAATCCGAGGAAGGACATGATGCCACAGAAGTTGTAGATCACCTCCGGCGCATTGCGGTACACGCTGCCAATGCTGCCGCCGATCTGGATGTTGTCCACCGCCACTGCGGCACCGCACATCAGGCCAAGCAACAAGAAGAAGATGTATACCATCGGCTGGCGCAGCCAATAGCGCACTTCGAAGAGGAAGAGCCGTGCGATCATGGGTGAGCTGGAGTTGCAACGGTGTCCGACGAAATGTGCGTGAAGAACACATCCTCCAAGGTGGGAGCGGTGCGAGCGAAACCATCCGCAGGTGACTGGTCACTCAACACATGGATCACGGGTCTGCCCGCTACGAGTTTATTGCTGATCACTTGGTGCGTGCTACTGTACTTCTCCAATTCCGCTTTCTCGATGGTGCGTTCCCACACTTTATCGTTGATGCTGTTCAAGGCATCGCTCGGAGCACCAGCAAAGAGCAATTTTCCCTTGTTGATGATCGCCATCTTGCTGCACAACTCCTGCACATCCTGTACAATGTGCGTGCTAAGGATCACTACCACGTTCTCGCCGATCTCCGTGAGCAGGTTGTAGAAGCGGTTGCGCTCACCGGGATCAAGGCCGGCGGTCGGTTCATCCACGATGATCAGCTTCGGTTCACCGATCAACGATTGCGCGATGCCGAAGCGCTGCTTCATACCACCGCTGAAACCGGCGATCCGGCGCTTGCGGTGCTCCCAGAGGTTCACCTTCTGCAACAGGGCATCCACCAATTCCTTGCGCTCGCCACCTTTCGTCACGCCCTTCAGCAAGGTGATGTGGTCCAACATCTGGTAGGCGCTTATCCGAGGATACACCCCGAATTCCTGAGGCAAGTAGCCCAGCACTTTGCGCACGGCTTCTTTATCCTTGAGTACGTCCAATTCTCCGAGCATGGCAGAACCTGCATCCGCTTCCTGAAGCGTGGCAAGGATCCGCATCAGCGTGCTTTTCCCGGCTCCATTCGGTCCTAATAACCCGAACATACCAGTGGGAATGGTGAGGCTGACAGTGTCCAGCGCTTTCACGCCGTTGCCGTAGGTCTTGCTAAGTCCGGAGATGATGAGTTCCATGTCGACTGGGATGGGTTGGAAGCAACGAAGATGCGCGAAAGCGTATTCACCGACGGGAAGAATACATGAACGGTGGAAGACCGGGGTCGATGGTGTGACGGTCAAACCCGGGGTCTTGTTACAACCGTTTCCCGACCCAACCCGATCTTTGTGCCATGCGTATTCCTCTTCTTGGTCTTCTCCTGCTTTCGATCAGCTCAATTCAGGCCCAACAATGGAATTGGGCTGTTGATGCAGGTGGTGGTGGTAATACCGATCAATGCTACGGCATTGCCACGGATAGTGAAGGCAACGTGTATTGGGCGGGAAGTGTAAGTGGCACGGTGGTATTCGACTGTGGTACGGTCACTGCACCAAGCAGCATTGCGGGGTTCATATCCAAGTACGATCCTGCTGGGAATTGTCTTTGGGTGCAAGGGATCAACGTAGGGTTCAATGATGCCTATGCGTACGATATCGCCATCGATGCGGAGGACCGGATCTATATCACGGGCAGCTACAACGGGAATGCGACCTTCAACAACGGAGTGACCTTGGCTTCGCTGGGAAGTGACGACATCTTCGTGGCGCGCTACAACACGGAAGGTGAATGCCAGTGGGCGCGAAGAGCAGGCAGCAGTGGCTCCAGCGATGAGGCGCGTGGCATCGCGGTTTCCTCGGATGGTGCCTTGTTCATCGCTGGTATCAGCGGTGGAACCACGATCCGATTCGATGACATCCTGATCCCGAATCCCGGCAACTACCGGCAGATCGTAGTGGCCCGCTACGATAGCACAGGGACCGTGCAATGGGCCAAGACCAGCTCCGGAACGGGGCAGGACAAATCAGCACGGGGTATTTCCGTTGCGAATGATCGCTTGTTCATCACCGGGCAATTCAGTTTCGCGACAGGGACCTTCGATGGTTATCCCTTGGTCCCTGTGAACGTGGGTGGTACCGCCTACATACTCTCCTGCGACCTGGACGGGAACGTGCAATGGGGCCACAGTTACGGGTCCGGCGATCATGAAGGCATGGGCATCACTGCCGACACGCTCGGGAATGTGTTCATGGTCGGTCGATTGCGGGGTAGCATGTACTTGCCGGATGACACCTTGGTATGGGTAAGTAACGATGATGACTTCGTGATCCTGAAGTTCGATGCGGATGGGAGTTATCAATGGGGAAAGAGCACCGGTTCTACAGAACGCGATCTAAGTTGGGGTGCCGATGTCGACGGACAAGGCAATGTGTATGTGGCCGTCCAATTCCACAATACGGTCGATTTCTTCGGAACACCCTTGACAGGTTCCGGGGGCGAGGACATCGCGATACTGAAGATGGATGGCGATGGTGACGTGGTGTGGGCGAACAAGGCGGGTGCTGGTAACCGGGATGTGCCCTTGTGTATCCATCGCCAGGCCGCTGCACCGAACAAACTCTACTTCGGTGGCTACTACTGGGGACCGGTCACCTACGGCAGCACCACGATCGATGACATGGGCAACGGCGATGCCATGATGGTCTCCGCTGTTGATACCACGTTCGATGTGAGCCTGTACACTGCTGAGATCTGTCCGGGATCATGCATCGCAGAGGCGATCGCCTTTGCGAATGGGGTCGGACCATTCACGTACGCTTGGAGCATTGGTGCCACCACGCAGATCATAGATGAGCTCTGCCCCGGTTTCTACATCGTTGAAGTGACCGACGCGAACGGTCAGGTCCGGGTCGACACCGTGTATGTGGAAGAAGTGACGGATCCCGGCTACACGGTGCAAGTGCAGGGCGATTCGTTGTGGACTACAGGAACCTCATGGCAGTGGTTCTTCAATGATGAAATGATAGCAGGTGCGGATAGTGCCTCGTACGTGGCTGCCCAGACCGGCAACTACCACGCACAATTGACCGACCCGAACGGCTGTATGTGGAGCACGGACACGGTGTTGGTGGTGTTGAACGTCGGGGTCGATCCACAACAGGCATCGTCCCTTCGTATCATGCCGAACCCGGCGCAAGATGCTGTTCGTATTGTTTCAGAAAACCGCCTAACAAGCGCCAGGGCTTGGGATGTTTCAGGGCGACTAGGCGCTGTCCAGTTGATCGGCCCACAGTTGATCTCTGTTGATGGGTTTGCACCAGGTATATGGGTGCTTGAATTGCACTTTGACGATGGGGACACGACGATGACCCGCTTGGTGAAACAGTGATCGACCAAGGCAGTTAGGCAACGGATCCGCACATCGCCGGGTCTATAGTGCCGAACCCACCATCATGCGCATTCTTACGATCGCTCTCTTCCTCGCCTCATTGCACGCTGCCAATGCCCAACAAGTGGATTGGCTCACCACGGAGACCGTGGATTATTCCTTGAACCCCGAGCTGCCTGACCAAGTGCTTGCTTCGGCTTCAGGCTATCTGGTTGCGATGAGGCAGACCACGATACCCTTTCTCTATGGCCAGAATGGTTTTGGCCAGGCGATGATCGAACGTCTGGATCCGGCAACAGGTTCGCAAGATTGGGGTTGTATGGTCTTCGATTCGGTCCACGTTGCGGCGGCCACGGTGGGTACGGATGGCAAAGCCTATTTCGCCGGTAGTTTCATGGGCGATCTCGGACTCTGCGACGGATCGATCCTAGGCGGTGTCCCCGGACAAACACCGTTGTATGAGAACCATTTCATCGTCGCTGTTGATCTCACCAGCGGCTTTATCGAATGGTCGCGTAACATCTCTTTGCTGCACGGGTCAGCGACGGGCATTGCTTCTATGGCGATAGACCCCGACGGCAACTTGTGGTATACCTTCTCGGAATGGGGTATCGCGAGGGTGATCCGTGTGAATGCGACCGGTAGCGATGTGGAAGAACGCATCATCGATGGGGTTCGCCTGATCGGCACCCTCAGCTTCGATCCAGAAGGGGGCCTCTATGTGAGCGGCTCATGCGAGAATGGTGGCTTCGCCTTTGGTGGATCGGCCTACCAGAACACGGGCACCACCGGCTATTCCATGTTCGTGCTGCGCTACCGACCGGATGGTAGCGCGGGCTTTGTGGAGTTCGCGGACGATGTCACTTTCAACAACCCCACGGTCGTGGCCACAACCGATGGGCACGCGTACATCGCCGGGGCCATGTTCATCGAAGGCACGAGTTGGGGCGGCATCCAATTCAACGGACCGGATTGGGTGTATGCTACATTCATCGCCAAGCTCGATAGCACTGGGCAATTCCTTTGGGGTGCGGAAAGCGACCTGGCCGGTGGGCCGATAGTAGGTGACCTGCAACGGAGCAAAGGTCCATGCGTGGCCGTGGATGCCAGCGACAAGCCTTATCTCTTCGGCAATCTGCGTGGACAGGTGGATTGGGGCAATGGTGTGGTGAGCGATGGCCTCACGCTCGGCGCACGTTCCATGACGATCGTCTCGTTCGCGCCGGACGGCACTGCGCAATGGGAGGCGACGAGTTTCCCCACGGGACCCTTCAATACGGCCCAAACGATCACTGCGTTGGCGGAGGTAGATGCCATTCACCTTGCCGGCCACCTGCAAGGAGTGTTCATGTTCCCGCCGTTCACGGTCGGTGATAACCTCACCCAATCCGCTATGGTTGGTAGGGTCGGCGGTATCCCGACCTCAGTGCAGAACAGGACCTCAACGGACGGGCTGATCGCCTGGCCGAACCCGGTGATCGATCTCTTGAACGTGGAGGTAGCTGGTGCGAGGAACATCCCCGCAGAACTGATCAACAGCTCGGGACAACGAGTGCGGTCGTTGATGCTACGGCCCGGGGTGAATGCGGTTGACATGACGAGCATAGAGAACGGCCTTTACTTGCTACGGTCGGAGGATGGGTTGGTGGTTCGGGTGGTGTTGGACTGAGGTGTACTCCTCTCCGAAGAAGTCGCTGTCAATGCGCTTGTCCACCGAGATCGTTGTTCAGTAGACCAGTTCGAAGTTCAGGTGTCCCTTGTTCCGCTCATAGCAGGCGATCAAGGCGCGGCGTAGTTCGGGCTGGTCGGCCATGCCTGCATAGATCAACGGCTCCACTTCGAGTATGCGTGCCTCGGAAGGTTTGCGCTTCTTGAACTCTTTTGAGTAGGGTGCTTTCACGGCATTGAGCAGCGCGGAGTAGTCCTCCATCTCCCAGATGACCTGATAACAGAAAGCCGCGTGATAGGGGTGTGCGAGCGCCGCAGAAAGTTCCTTCACTTTGTTGATCCCAACGCAGATGTGTACCACGGGCTCGCCCTTCTCGCTATGCAGGTAGAAGAAGTGCGAAGCGATGTTGAGCGCACTATCAATGGAAATCGGGGATACCCTTTCACGTGCTACAGCGCGTTGGTACAGTGTGGTGAACGCCGTGTCGGCGGTGAACGATGAATCCACCCGAGCGTGGATGGTGGCCGTGTCTGGCAGCATTTTTCCGAGCTTCCAGATGTATGTTGCGGTGGTGGCGTAATTCTCGAATAGGTACATCAGCGAGGGCCAGAGCGCTGTGCAGCGGGCGTTCAGCGCGGCATCACCGGGCAGGCTGTCCGGCTCCAGCGACAGATATGGCTTGTCGCCATCGTGCATCACCTTCTGTTCGAAGAGTTCCTTCGTTGGCAACGCGGGCACATTCTGCTGTGCGGCCATGGACAAAGAAAGGATGGTGCCCAAGCTGATCAGCAAAGCGATCTTGGTGTGGCCCATGGTCATGGATGGATGATAAGGTGAAGTGAATGTACAGAACCCCGCGTGAGGGATAGGAGCGGCACCCCGCAGTAGGGGCGATGCATGCCTCGCCCGAAGGAAGAGCATGCGTTGCACCTGCGAGGAGTACAGCGGATAGCCCGACCCGTGCGTTGGGGGAGTTTGCGCGGTGGGATTGGGGCACGCCCAGAACAAGACTCAAGTCACAAGTCACAAGTGCGAAGTGATCAAGTTGGTCGGCATCCCGGACCTTGATGTATCAAGTCTTGTGACTTGAAACTTGAGTCTTCCTTGAGACTTCCTCTTACTTGTGACTTGAGTCTTCCCTAGGTTCTCCGGTTCGCCAACAACACCGGCGCCTGCCCATCGAAAGGGTTGTCCATGCGGCCGATGCTCTTCGCATCCATACCGCTGGCGCGCATCACCACGCGATCACCGAAACGCTTGCGCACCTTGTCCATCGCTTGGTACAGGTCCATGGCCTCTTGTGTATCGGTGAAGGCATCCATCTGGTGGCCGCCACCCACCAGGTGACTGAAGCGCACGCCCACCAAGCGGATCCGTTGTCGACGATCATACAACGTGCGGAACAGCTCGTGTATGGCCGGTAGTATGATGTGGTCGCAGGCCGTGTAGCCGATGCGCAGTTGCTTGGTGTGCGTGTTCATATCGGCGTAGCGGATCTTCACGGCCACACAGCTGGTGAGCTTGCTGCCCTTGCGCAGTTGGAAGGTGAGGCTCTCGGCCATGGCGGTCAGCAGTCCCTTCAGTTTCACCACATCGATCGTATCGCGCGAGAACGTGCGTTCCGTGCTGATGCTCTTGCGTTCGTGCCAAGCGATCACCGGGCTGTCGTCGATGCCGTTCGCCTTGCGCCACAACACCGGGCCGTGCTGCCCGAGCAGACGTTGCAGAAGGTCCATCTGCAGTTCTTGTAAGGTCAGGATCTTGGCCACACCCATGCTGCGCAGCAGATGTGCCGTCTTACCGCCCACGCCTGGGATCCGTTCGATGGGCATGGGGGCCAGGAAAGGCTTTTCGGTACCGCGCTCCACATACCATTCGCCCGCGCCGTTCTTGGCCTCGCCGGTGGCCACCTTGCTCACCGTCTTGTTGATGCTCAGCCCGAAGCAGTTCGGCAGTCCGCTTTCCTTGATGATCTTTTGCCGCAGTTCCACCGCCAGCTTCCGGCTACCGTGGAACTTATCGGTGCCGCTCAGGTCCACATAGAACTCGTCCACACTGCTCTTCTCGAACATCGGCACCGTTTCGCGGATCAGTTCCGTCACCTCATCGCTCTTGCGCAGGTACGCCCCGCTGTCGCCGCGCAGGATGATCGCCTCCGGACACAGTTGCTTGGCCATCTTCATCGGCATGGCGCTCCGTACCCCGAAGGCCCGCGCCTCGTAGCTGCAACTGGCCACCACGCCGCGGTCGCTATCGCTACCGATCAGCACCGGCCTACCGATCAGCTTTGGCTCGCGCAGGCGTTCCACGCTCACGAAGAAGGTATTAAGGTCGAGATGTAGGATCGTGCGTTCCATCTGTGGTCAGGAGGCAGGTAGGGGGCGCGAGATCTCGCGCCCTTACTACATGCCTCATTGATCATTCTACATTTTTATAGGGCCGCCTTAACGGGCTGTCCGCTGTAGCCTATTCGCCTCGGCCAGCAACCACGGCGCTCCGGGGTCCCTCCTTCGTCGGGCCTCCTCGCTGCACGTGGTTGCAAGGCCGTTTCTTCATAGGGCTGCCGCTCCCATCCCTGGCGGAGGTCCCGTTGGAATGCGGCAAGCCAATAACCTGCAACCCTTGGCAATGGGGGCATTTCTCCCTCTCCTTGGGAGAGGGCCGGGGTGAGGTGCCAATAATTTCGCACTGACAATATATCCGTCATGTTCGGGTCAGTAAATTAGTCACTAGATTTGCTTCGTCAAGTAATTGATCAAGGCAATGATGGGAACCTTGGCAATGGAGCCGCCCCCGAACTACACGGCCGTGTCGCCGCCCGATACGGCCATTTCCGACCGCATCCATGTGATCCGTGGCCAGAAGGTGATGCTGGATCGCGACTTGGCCGAGCTCTATGGGGTCGAGACCAAGCAACTCAAGCGGCAGGTGCGGCGCAACCTCGGGCGCTTCCCGGAGGATTTCATGTTCGAACTGACCATGGAAGAAGCCGAAAGTTCAAGGAGCCAATTTGGCACCTTGAAACAAGGGGCGAACATCAAGTACGTGCCCATGGCCTTCACCGAACAAGGCGTGGCCATGCTCTCCAGCGTGTTGAACAGTGAGCAAGCCATTCTGGTCAATATCCAGATCATACGGGTCTTCACTCGCATGCGCGAAATGCTCCTTTCGCATCAGGAGATCCTACAAAAGCTGGAGCAACTGGAAGGCCGCGTTACCGGCCATGATGAGGAGATACAGGCCATCTTCGATCACCTCACGGAACTGGTGGCGCCAGCTACGCAGCCACGGAAACCTATTGGCTTCAACCCATCTCCGCAATGAACACGGCGGTGAGGGCCATACTCATGGAGCCGCCGACCAAGTACGCGGTGGCTAACCAGCCCGATACGGCCATTACCGACCGCATCCATGTGATCCGTGGCCAGAAGGTGATGCTGGATCGTGACCTGGCCGAGCTATATGGGGTGGAGGTCAAGCGCCTCAAGGAGCAGGTTCGCCGGAATAGCGATCGTTTCCCGGAAGATTTCATGTTCGAACTCACCAAAGTGGAGTGGGATCTTTTAAGGTCGCAATTTGCGACCTTAAAGCAGGGGGCACATACCAAGTACCTCCCGTTCGCCTTTACCGAACACGGTATCCTTATGCTGGCCAACGTGCTCCGTAGCGAGCAGGCCATTGCGGTCAGCATCCGGATCATCCGCATCTTCAACCGCATGCGTGAGGTGTTGCTAAGCCACAAGGAGATCCTACAAAGGCTGGAGCAGTTGGAAGGCCGCGTTACCGGCCACGACGAGGAGATCCAAGCCATCTTCGATCACCTCACGGCGTTGGTCACCCGGCCAGAAGCCCCGCGTAGGGCCATTGGCTTCAAACAGCATCAAGCGTGAGTGGCACGAGCATAAGACAGTCCTTCAACCGTCATAAGACAATCCCCACACCATGACACCCAATCCTTTCTTCGGCCCCAACATCAAGCTCCTTCGCACGCGTCGCGGACGCTCACAGGAAGAAACGGCCATCGCCCTGGATGTGAAACGTAGTAGCTACAGCGGTTATGAGAACGGCACGGCCGAGCCCTCGTTCGATCTGCTCGTGCGGCTCAGCGAATACTTCAAGGTCAGTGTGGATAAGCTCTTGAAGGACGACCTCACCGCGCTCAGCGAAAGTCAACTGGGTGTGTTGGAGCGGGGAGGTGACATCGATCTCAGCGGGCGTCGGCTGCGTGTGTTGGCCACCACGGTGAACAGCGAGGATATCGAGAACGTGGAACTGGTTCCGCACAAAGCGCAGGCCGGCTACGCACTGGGTTACGCCGATCCGGAGTACATCAGCATCTTGCCCACCTTCCAGATGCCGTTCTTGGCACGCGACCGGAAGTACCGCACCTTCCAGATCAGTGGGGATAGCATGCCGCCGGTGGCAGAAGGTTCATGGGTGACCGGCGAGTACGTGCAGAACTGGCAGACCATCCGCGACGGCCAACCGTATATCGTGATCACCAAGGACGATGGCATCGTGTTCAAGGTGCTTTACAATCAGCTGAAGGACAAGGGCAGCTTGTTGTTGTGCAGCACCAACCCGTTGTATACGCCGTACGAAGTGCCCATCAACAATGTGCTGGAGGTATGGAAGTTCGTACACTTCATCAGTGCTGAACTACCTGAACCGAACATGAGTCGAGACGAACTGGCTCGCAGCGTGGTCGATCTGCGCAAGGAGGTGAGCCAACTGCGCATGGCCATGGAGCAGCAGGGGCGATTGTCCTTCTAGGCATTCGTTTCAGATCCTTCTGTGGTCGATCCGGCCACGAAGAAGGTATTGAAGCAAGCGAAGAGCACCACGCCCCATTGTCTGGTCAGCAGGTCCTCCGTGAAAGAGCAGAGCAACATGAAGAGGAGGAAGCTGAGGTGAAGTGCATCCTTGCGTTGCCATGCCCTGCGAATGCACCAACCGAAGAGCAGTGCGAAGGCTGCGAGGCCAAGTATTCCGTAAGAAAGCCACCAGTGTAAGGCTTGGTCGTGTGGCCCATAACCGCTGGCCACCATGTGGTCCAAACCGAGTGAGCCATAGCAGACGTCCAGGGAACGTTGCACTTCGGCAGCGCCAACACCCACGATCCAGTTCTCTTCCAGAAGCGCCAAAGAGCAATCCGTGATCGGCCCGCGGATCTCGATGGAGTTCATGGCAATGTGCTGTGCCGTGGTGTTCCCGAACGGAAGAACCTCCACCATACGCTCGCGGATCCCTGGTGAAAGCAGAACGGCCGCACCCAAAAGGAACATGGCGAGTACCGAAAGTCGCACCGCAACAGCGCGGGGCAAGCGCATGAACAGCAGGACCACCACACCGGCACCGAATGCGAACAAGGGCATCCGGGAACCGATGAACAACGCGGTGACCACCAGAATGATGACCGAGGCTGTACGCCACAGTAGAGAACGAAGCGGCCTCCACTTGTTGAACGCACCAAGAAGAACATCCAATTGGAAGAGCGCGCCGACCAAGAACCAATAGGCGGCATAGGGAGGGTGCACGCCACTGATGTCCGCGAGTTCGTAGCGATAAGTGGAACTGAAGGGTGCATCGATCTCCCATGCTTCGCTCAGGTACGGAAGCATGAGCGCGTTCACGACCACGGCCAGCACCGTGCCGGACAAAGTGAACACCGTCGTAAACCAAGATCTGGTGCGGGCATCGGTCGGTGCGCCCAAGAGCAGGAAGCCGATGGGGAAGACCACAAGTGCTGCGCTGCGCTCAACGAACGGCCAACCACTCGCAATGCTATCCGCCCGAAGTAGGTCGAGCACAATCAAAAGGAATGGTACGCTCAATACGATCAATGCTGTACGGTCGACCATTGTAGGGTTCGCGGAACGCATCCGCACGAACAATGCGAGGATCAACCAAACGATGATAACGAAGACCATGGGCCGCATGCCCAGCAACGGCATGGAAGCCAACGCCACTGTGGAGATCCATAGGGCCAAGGACCAAGGCGAGCGCTCAGTCCTGTGCATGTTCGGCGGCTATTGTTGCATCCACCAAGGCCTTGTACCGTTCACGGAATCGTGCGCTGGAGTGGTTCATCATTCCAGCACGAAGTTCGGCAGGCGACCGTTGTATGCCATCGCGTTCGAATCGGCGAATGGCCGCAGCAATACGTTCGGCACGGTCCGTAGCGAAGAACATTCCTGATACACCGTCGGATATCGTTTCAAGATAACCGCCTTTCCTCAAGGCTAGCGTAGGTGTTCCACAGGCCTGCGCCTCTAAGGGGGTCAAGCCCAAGTCCTCATCCGCAGCCGCGATCAAGGCTTTTGATCCTTGAAGTAAGTGGATGAATTCGGACTGTTCCACATGCCCAAGGAAACGAACGTTCATTGGTGCCCGAGCTTCCCACTTCGCTCGTTCCGGTCCATCACCGCACACGAGTAGTTCTTTGTCGGGCAGGCTCCGGAACGCTTCGATGATCCGATCCACACGTTTGTAGGGCACCATGCGGTTCGCAGCGATGTAGTGGGTGCGCGTCCCAGTTCCCAGAGTGAACAGCTCGGTATCCACCGGCGGGAGCAGAACATCGGCATCGCGGCCATAGATCTCCTTGACGCGCTTGGCCACATTCGTACTGTTGGCGATGAACCGATCCACCGATGCATTGGTCCTGAGATCCCATTTCCGCAATCGTTCCAGAACCTTGCGGATGAACCACGCTTTCGGGCCGGTTTCCAGTCCGTGGTCCGCCAAGTAACCGGACTCGTTCACCCACGCGTAGCGCATCGGCGTGTGGATGTAGCACACGTGTACCTGGTCCGGCCGTAGGCGCACTCCTTTGGCAACAGCGTAGGAAGTGGAAAGCACGAGGTCGTAGCCGCTCAGATCCAAACGTTCAATTGCTTTTGGGAACAGCGGGAGGTAGTTTCGGAATCCACCCCATGCGCCGGGTAGCCTTTGGATGAAGGTCGTGGTGGCGTGCTTCCCACCGAGGATGAACGCCCGATCCTGCTCGCTCAGGAAGTCGACCAGCGCGAATACATCGGCATCGTAGGTGCGAAGGATCTCGCGGGTCACCTTTTCAGCGCCACCGCTCACCACCAACCAATCGTGTACGAATGCCACCTTCATCGCAGTTCCAGCAATGGGTCGAGTACGGTGTGGAGTTGATCGGTCATCCGCTGCTCGGAGAATTCAGAAGCACATTGAACACCTGCTTTGATCAAGGTTTGCCTTCGCACCGTGTCTGTAACGTGATCCATGGCAGCATGCACGTTCGCCGGATCCCAGTGGTCCACATAAAGCGGTGCCTTTCCGAAGAGTTGATGGAATACAGGTAGGTCCGAGGCGATCACTGGGCAGCCACATTGCATCGCCTCTAGGATCGGAAGACCGAAACCTTCGTGGTAGGAAGGCTGTAGCAATGCTGTGGCATTTCGATACAAGGCATGAAGCCGCGCGTCGTCCACATCATTCAGCATGATCACGCCAGGGATGTGCGATCGTTCCACGGATGTGAAAGCCTTGCCGGACCGACCGACCATGACCAATTGGAATGCGGGGTCCTTCAAGTCCTTGAACCAATTGATCACCCGTTCGCACCCTTTCCGCGGGTCATTGCTGGAAACCATGAGGCAATAGGGCATTCCGATGTCCGCATCCGACCCAACTGTCGAGGCGATATCGGTGAAGGGCTGCACGAGCATTACGCGGTCCGAATGCAGCGTGAAAGTTTGGATCAGGTCCGCAGCAGAATAGGATGAAACCGTGATCACGCGAGCCGCACGTCGGGCAAGCCTCGGTAGCAGGAAGCCGTACCACGCCGCGAATCGCCGATCGAACCACTCCGGGTGATGGATCACGGCCAGATCATGGATCGCGACCACTTGGTTACGGACCCGAAGTGGGCCGGTATTCGCTGGGCTCAGCAGCACATCGCGTCGACCTACAGCTCGTGGAAGCTGGATCTGTTCCCAAGCGTGTCCGCCACGCCCACCGAGTGGAACGATCTCTAAGCCACAAGCATCGATCCGATCGGTCGCCTCTCCGGGTACCACCACGCGCGTTCCGGGCCACTCCCGGGCGATGATCCGGAGCAAAAGGCGACCGTAGCGCTCTACACCGGTAACGGGGCGAGTCAAGAACCGGCCATTGATCACCAGCGGCATCGCGCCAAGTTAACGGCAGCCGGTAACTTGCCGCACAATGGAGTCCACCATTTCCATACCGGCACAACGCGCCGCACCAACGCGTCTTACATGGGAGCATTGGCCCATGGTGCGTGCGGTGGCTTGGCGCAACGTGCGTTTACGGTACAAGAGTTCGATGCTCGGCTTCGTTTGGACCTTGCTCAACCCCTTGCTCTTCTTGCTCATCTTCCTGCTGATTTTCAGTGAGGCCTTTCCACAAGTGGAGAATTATCCGGTCTTCGCTTTGAGCGGTTTGATCCTCTGGTCCTTCTTTGCCACGAGTAGTGCACATGTCATGGGAGCCTTGGTGGAGAACGCCGCTGTACTTCGCTCCCTAGCTGTGCCGCCATTGGTCTTCCCGCTTGCGCAAGTATTGGCCGGGCTTTTCAACCTAGGCATGTCCTTCGTTCCGTTCGCCTTCATCCTTCATTTCTTCGGTCGCGTTCCACACGGTACCGATGTATTGGTGATCCCGATCGTCCTGTGCTTCGCCGTGTTCATCTTCGGATTGTCCTTGGCACTTTCCGCCCTCAACGTGTTCTTCCGGGATATCGGTTTGTTGTGGAATGCGTTGTTGCCAGCGATGTTCTATCTCACACCCATCGCTTATCCTTCGGATCTGGTGCCGGAGCGAATGCGGTGGGTCATGGAGGTGAATCCGCTGTACCAGTATATCGCTGCATTCCGGGAAGTGCTTTACCATGGGCGAATTCCACAAATGGAGACCTGGGTCATATTGGCCGGACTTGCGTGCATATCCGCTGCTTTCGGCGGAATGGTGTATCGGTTCTTTCGTCCTGGATTTATTGCCAACTACTAGGATGGAATTGGGGCTGCCGATGATCGAACTGCACGATGTCCATGTGGATTACATGGTCCAACGACACGGTTTCAGTTCCATCAAATCGTATTTGACATCGTTCGGAACGAAGCGACTCTTGGAACGAAAACGGATCCTGCACGGTGTGGACCTTCGTATCGATTCTGGTGAATGTTTCGGTATCGTTGGCAGGAATGGATCCGGCAAGAGCACCCTCTTACGTTTGCTAGCTGGGATCGTTGAACCATCCAAGGGCGTGGCGAACATTCGCGGCCGTGTCGCACCCATGTTGGCCTTGGGCGTTGGCTTGGAACCGGAGTTGAGTGGTTGGGAGAATGTGCGTTTGTGTCGATTGCTGATGGGGCACGAACACAGGGACCGCGACGCGATCCGCAGGTACGTTTCCACTTTCTCCGGGCTTTCCGATGAGGACTTGGCAATGCAGGTGAAACGGTACTCCACGGGCATGATGGCCCGGTTGGGATTCGCCATAGCCACTGCGACGGATCCGGAGATCCTGTTGATCGATGAGGTGTTGGCCGTGGGCGATGTGGCGTTTCAGCAGCAGTGTTATCGGCGGATCGAGGCACTGAAGGCAAAGGGGTGTACGATCGTCTTTGTTTCGCACATGTTGGGCGAGGTGCAACGGATCTGTGATCGCGCAGCATGCGTGGAAGCGGGAACCATCGTGAAGGTCGGTACCACACATGAAGTCGGGATGTACTACCACGAACTCTTGGGTATTCCCACATGACTTCGAAAGGAAGATCGATGGTAGATGCGGTGGATGTCATCATACCATGCTTCAACGATGGGGGATTCCTCACCGAAGCCTTGGAGAGTTTGGGTCCGGCGCGATCCAGCGGAGCCGGTGTGGTGATCGTCAATGACGGTTCGACCGAGACGCATACGCTAGAGGTACTCGATTCTTTGCGGGCACAAGGATTCCGGGTCATCGATACGCCGAACCGAGGCCTATCCGCTGCACGCAACGCTGGGGTCCAAGTCAGCACTGCCCCGTACTTGTTATTCTTGGATGCCGATAACCGGATCGATCAGGAATATCCGGAGCGCGCATTCCCCGTTATGGAGGCGGATCCCCAAGTGGCGGTCGTCTTCAGTGACAAGTTGGAGTTCGGTGACCGATCAGGGGTCGTGGAACAGCGGGTCCCCACTCTCGCGGAAGAACTCGTCGGGAATCGTGTTGACGCTTGTGCGATCGTGCGCCGTTCCGCTTTCGATGCGGTAGGGGGATTCGACGAGGAAATGCGTGATGGCTATGAAGACTGGGAGCTTTGGCTACGCTTGATGATCGCTGGGCACGGGTTCCATCACATCCCCGGTGCTTTGTTCCACTACCGAGTTCGAGAGGGATCCTTGATCGGTCGGGCATCAGAGCCGGATACGCGGCAACGGATCCTCAACCTCATCGTGAGCAGGCATCGTGCGGTCTACGCCGATCATGTGGATACCGTGGTGTCTGAATTGCACCGTATCCAAGCGAACGATCGTACGCAATGGAGACGATCCGAAGAACTGCTGAAAGGGTTGGGGTCGGAGCTGCGAAATGCGAAAGCGGCGGAGCAACGATCGGGACTTGTTCTCGTCGAAGCTCAACAACGCGCAAAGGAGGCTATTGAACGCGTAGAAGAGCTAGTCGTTGCACAACGCGATCTGTATGCTAAGTGGCGTGCAAAAGAGGCGGAGCTTGAACGACGTATCGCCAGTGCAGAGACCGGATCTCGAGCGCGCTTGGAGAAGGTAGAAGAGCTATCTCGTACCATACAAGCAGTACGGAATGAAGCTGAACAGGCTGCGAAGGAGAAGGAGATCTTGGTGGTCGAAGCGCATCGCTTGGTGGGGGAGACCGATAAACTGATGCAAGCGCTCACGGCGCACCGCGAACATACCAAGGCCTTGCAAGGGCTCATCGGCCAGTACGAGGAGCGTATCAAGGCCATTGAAAGCAGTAAGCTCTGGCGATTGCGCAAGGGCTACAACAAGATGCGGGCCTTGTTGCGCACCTCCAGTGGTACTTCGAAGTCCGGCTTCCGATGGATCAAGAGGATCACATTCCTCGTTTCGGAGAAAGGCCGGCGGATCGTGCGCAAGTTCTTGGCGAAGTTCTTCCGGGCCATGTACCTCATGACCGAGGATCAGCCGGTGCGGATCCTTCTGGGCAACGAGCAGATGCGCAATGCCATGGTGCCTTCAGGAGACCCGTATGAGCAATGGATGGTCAAACACTTCGCACGGGCCAGTGACCTCGATGATCAGAGAGAGCAGATCGACTTGTTCCGGGAACGCCCCTTGATCAGCGTGGTCATGCCAGTGTACGATCCGCCGATCGCGCTGCTCGACGCTGCCATCCGTTCCGTTGTGGATCAAGTGTACGCGGATTGGGAACTCTGCATCGCAGACGATCGATCGCCGAACGCCGAGGTGCGCAAGTGTATTGAGCGCTGGATGAAGGAGGATCCGAGGATCCATGTGGTGTTCCGCACGGAGAACGGTCACATCAGCAAAGCGAGCAACAGTGCGTTGGAACTGGTGAACGGGGAGTTCATCGCCTTCATGGACCACGACGATCTGCTCGCACCGGATGCGCTGTATCACGTGATCAAGCGCATCAATATGAAGCCTGATTCGGACATCATATACACCGACGAGGACAAAGTGGATGAGGAGGGGCGGCACAGCGATGCGCACTTCAAGCCACAGTGGTGTCAGGACCATCTATTGTCTCGGAACTACTTCGGGCACTTGGTCGTCATGCGTACATCCTTGGTGAATGCGGTCGGAGGCTTCCGCGAAGGATTCGAAGGCAGTCAGGACTACGATCTGATACTTCGGGCCACTGAAAAAGCCAAGCGTATCGAACATGTGCCGCGCGTGCTGTACCACTGGCGCATCCATGCTGCGAGCGCGGCACGAAGTGAAGAGGTGAAGCCCTACGCCTATCAAGCTGCGCGCAATGCGCTTACGGAAGCTTTGCAACGTAGGGATGAACCAGCAGAGGTCTCCTTCTTACCCGGCTACCGGGGCTACGGGATCCGGTTCACGGCCCCATTGCGCGGCAAGGTGAGCGTGATCATTCCCACGAAGGACATGACTGAGGTGCTCGCCACCTGCGTGCATTCCTTGTTCAACTTGACCGATCATCCGGATTTCGAAGTGATCGTGGTGAGCAACAACAGCAAGGAGCCGGCATTCTTTGCCTTCATGAAGGAGATGCAACGCTTGCAGCCGGAGAGATTCAAGTGGTACGAACACAACGTGCCGTTCAACTTCTCGGCCTTGATGAACTTCGGGATCTCGAAGTCCAGCGGTGACCAGATCCTCTTCCTGAACAACGATACCGAGGTGATCCATGCGAATTGGATGCGGATCATGCACGAGTGGTCGCAACGGCCGTCGATCGGAGCGGTGGGGGTGAAGCTGCTCTACCACAACGACACGATCCAGCATGCGGGCGTCATCATTGGACTCGGTGGTGTGGCCGGTCACACCTTCGTAGGCTACCACAAGGACGGTCCGGGCTATTTCAACTACATCAACACGGTGAATAACAACAGCGCCGTTACGGCCGCATGCATGATGGTAGAGCGCACCAAGCTCGAGCGCATCGGCGGATGGGAAGCGGAATTCACCGTGGAGTACAACGACGTTGACCTCTGTCTGCGCTTACGCGAGGCGGGCTACAGCAATGTGTACGTGCCGGATGTTTCCTTGTACCACTACGAATCGCTCACACGCGGGCATCCACACATGACCAAGGAGAGCTACGAAAGGCACCTGCGCGAAGTGGGCCTCTTCAAGGAACGCTGGAGCGGCTATGTGAAGGATGATCCGTGCTACAACCCGAATCTCTCCCGGGGTGTACATGATTTCCAGATCGCCCTTTAAGGCAGCTGCGTAGGGGGAAGGTCGAGGTCGTCTTCCAAGAGATCGGACAAGTACAATTCCATCACTTCATGTACCACGACATCCGGTCGCTCTTCGATCACCACGTCTGGAAGGAAGATCGGGGTCCACACATAGGTGCTGTGACTGAAATGCTCGCTCAGGTACGGGATCATATACACGGCGAACGAATCCCGGAACATGAGCAGCCGGGGTTTGGTGCTTCCTGGGATCTCTTTGGCGATCGGTGTGTATTTGAAGAAACCGCTCTTCGCGAACGAACCCACTGCTACATCACGTGCTAAGAGCGAGTCCTTCGGGGCCATCATCGGCGATACGCGTGTGAAGATGTCGTTGAGGCCGATCATGACGGCCAGATCACCTTCGTCGTTCTCCTTCGGTTGGAAGGTGAATGCTGTGAACGGCTTTGGAGGTGTGATCGCGGTGTCGACGGCATTCAAAGCACCGATCAATTCCTTGTAGCCGTACCATGCCCCGATCGGGTTCCAGTGCGTATCGGTGGTGTAGTACACATCGTGCTTCGCCCGCGCGCTGCGAAGTGTATCACGTATATCAACCACCTGTAGCTGGGTCCGTTCCTTCAGCAAAACGAGCAACTTGTCCAAACAGCTCGGGGTCCCGAAGCGGTGAATGCGGTCCGGGAGCTTGTCATTGTAAACGGCCGATTTCTCCGGAGGAACGAAGAGGACATAGTGGATGCCCTGTCCCGCTAGCCATTGGCGGCGCAATTCGAGTCGTGTGGCCACGCGTTCCAGATCCTGATCGTTGATGTCGCAGATGTCTTGGTACTTCTCCATGGCACCGGGTTGCACATAGAACATCCAACCATCCTTGCCGAAGAGCGTGCGCTCCGGTAGTGGTGAGGTGCGCAGTACAAGCGCCTTGAACAACGAATTCCAACGGAAGAGCACCTTGCGAAGCCCGAAATTCTCGGCGAAGTAGGTGGTGTACTCGATCGGGAAATCCAAGGCACGGTGCAATTCGAACTCGGGCCGTTCGGCAAGGGTGCGTTTCTCAGTGTTCTCCAGCACGGGCTCCGTGTCCGTGAACATCGTGATCAGCGGTGCAGCCACCACGACGGCGAAGACCCAGGCAATGATCATGTCGGAATGGTGTGCATCTGGGCTACGCAACCAACGCGCCAAGGCCTGGCCCGAACCGAAGAGGAAGAATAGCGCGGCTATGCCGGCGATGATGAAAGGGGCAGGTCCGTTCCCGCTCTTCCCGTTCAGCTCGATGAACAAGGGCCCCACGTCCTCTGTGATCCGGAAGAACGGGTCGTTGCCTTTGGTGATGATGAGCAAGCGGTCGTCAACGATCTGCACATCGGCAACGTATTCATTCGTGGCGAAACGATCCTTCATGGCCTCGGGTAGCCAAGTGATCGAGGCGTTTCCGCTGGTCAATCGCAAGCTGTCAAGCCAAATGGAATCCTGCGACATCCCCGGGTCGAAGCGCAAGTGCCGGAGGTTGGTGCTCGATGCGAAAGTGAATCGGACCAATTGTGGGGAGCGATTGGGGACCACGGATCGCCCAGCGTAGTGGTACTTATCGAAGGTGTCCGGTCGTTCGGCATAATACACCTGCACCTCATCAGCCTTGTGCCAGGTGCCGAACACGTGGATCTCCTTGTCCTTGTCAATGATCCGGATCCCGCTGACGAAGGAGCACACCGCGAAAAAGATCGAACCAGCGCATAGGAGCACGAACAGCGAAACCGGCAAGGAACGCCCTGCGATGATCTTCCGAAGGTCGGGTACTCGCCACCGCATGGACAGAAGCAGCGCGGTAAGGAGTGCGGCCAGGATCCCCGCTAGGGCGGCCTTCACGAAGGCCAGCATGACCGGACGCGCCGGGGAGAGTACCTCTCGCGTACCCATCGGCAGTGATGCTCCCGTGGTCATGAAAGGGTCGTTCCCTTTGCATGGCAATAGCGCCGACTTCGTGATCGGGTCGAAGGCCAGTGTATCCATCTGGTTCGTCACCACGAATCGTTCGATGATGTCCTGCGCATCCCATGTCGTGCTCCGATAGGGTCCATCGATCCGTAACGATTGCAACTCCAACAGGATCGGGTGGTCCCCAGGGTCGATCCGTAGCCCATGCAAGCTGTCCATTCGCGGGAGGCTGAAGCTCAACTCTTGCAGGGCGATGGACGAGAGCAGCTTTCGCCGCAAGGAGGCTTCGGTATGGAATCCGGTACCGCTCGTATCGAAGAACAGCTCAATGTCATCCGTAACATCCGACCGGATCGACAGGGTGATCCGCACATCCTCACGTGGCTCCGGAGGAGCTTTCGTGTGCTCCCAGGTCCAGCCGAAAACGGCGAGCCCGATCAAGAAGGGGAGGATGCGTTTGATCAGCTTCATGGCCTAGAAGCGGAAGTAGATGAACGGTGCATAGGTGTTGCTCGCCATATGCATCGCGCACAACAACAGGATCAGCGCATGCACGCTCACATCGCTGATGGCATACATGCTCCGGGAGAATGCGCGGACCCGCACAGAGCGCTCGGCGAGACCGACCTTCATCCGCGCTAGGACCGTCCGGAGAAGCGGAGTGCTTGCTAGGGCACCGAGGATCATCACCACGACGAAGTCGTTGCTGAGGTAGAAAGAGAGATAGTTGATGCCGATGCCGTGCGGATTCGTTCCGAACATACTGCGCATATAGTTCCAAGCGCTCTCCAAGTCGTTGGTGTGGAAGAGTGCCCAAGCCACATTGAGGACAATCATCATGTACACGATGCCGAATGGTGCAGGGAGCTTGTCGAGGATCTTTTGCCAACCCAGTCGTTCGATCACCAGGAACATGCCGTGGAAGAGTCCCCAGATCACGAAGTTCCAACTGGCGCCATGCCATAGACCGGTGAAGAAGAAGATGGCCAGTAGGTTCCGGTAGGTCATCAATGTGGTTCCTCGGCTACCACCCAAGGGGATGTACACGTAGTCGCGGAACCACGTCGTTAACGAGATGTGCCAACGCTGCCAGAATTCCCGAATGCTGCGCGCGATGAACGGGAAATTGAAGTTCTCCAAGAAGTGGAAACCGAACATGCGTCCCAAGCCGATGGCCATATCGCTGTATCCGCTGAAGTCGAAGTAGATCTGGATGCTGTACGCCAGTGCGCCCAGCCATGCGACGCTCACCGGCATGGCACCTTCGGGGATCGCGTAGATCGTATCGGCAACGCGTGCGGCGTGGTCGGCGATCAGGAGTTTCTTGCCCAAGCCGATGATGAAGCGCCGGGCACCGATGGCGAATCCTTCCAAGTCGATCCTGCGGTCGTCGATCTGGTCCATCACGTCTTGATAGCGGACGATCGGTCCAGCGATCAGCTGGGGAAAGAGGGAAATGTAGAGCGCCAGGTTCCCCAGCTTTCGTTGCTCGGGCACCTCTCGGCGGTACACGTCGATCACATAGCTCAGGCTCTGGAAAGTGAAGAAGGAGATCCCGATCGGTAGCTGAACGGGATCGATCGTGGTCATGCTGATATCGAAACCATCCAACAGGATGGCCAGATTGTCCACAATGAAATTGGCGTACTTGAACCATGCAAGCAGGCCGAGGTTGGAGACCACCGCCACCGTGATGGCGATCTTCCTTCCGGAACTTGTGGATGCTGCCCCGAGCCACAGGCCCATCAGGTAGTTCAGCAAGATGCTGCCGAGCATCACCACCACATACAGCGTTTCTCCCCATGCGTAGAAGAAGAGGCTGGCGATCGTGAGGATCGTGTTCCGCGCCTTCAGCGTACCGGCAGATAGCACCAACAGCAACACCACCGGCAGGAAGAGGAACAAGAAGACCGGTGAACTGAAGACCATGCGTAGCTGCGGGAAGGCCGACTAAAGTAGGGTGCTCAACGGGTTCAGAACGGGATCGATCAGCCGAATTCCAATGTTAGATCCATGTTAACTCGGTATGAAACAATCCTTACTTTCGAAGAATTCCAAGGTGGAACACAGGACCATGAAGCACTTGCTCTTTCTTCTTTTCCTCGGTTTGGGCACAGGTCTCAGCGCACAGGAATTGCTCAGCCAAGAGTATTGGCCGGACGGGACATTGCGCGCTACTCGCTACACCGAGGACGAACGGATCCATTTCATTACCTACCACGAGAACGGCAAGGTGAATGAGATCGGATGTTTCCACCAAGGCCGGAGGGATGGTGTGTGGAAGCAATACACGGACACGGGTGCGCTGATCACACAAGCCGGGTTCAAGGAAGGCGAGCGGCAAGGGGTTTGGGAATTCCGCACGGAGGCCGACGAACCCTTGGGCCAGTTGACCTACCACAACGGAAAGCTTCGACACGGCAAGCAGTACGATGCTGATGGCTTGCTCGCCGCGCACCGGACCTACTGAAAGAACGAAACGATCCGAATTGTAAAAGGGCACCGGTCAGGTGCCTTTTTCATTGGTGCTCATCGGTCCAGGAATTCCTTGGAACCGGGGTAGCGGGAAACCTTCAGGATGAGAATGAAGACGGCGATCGCTTGCATGGACGAGGCTGCGATGAGGATCGGTCCGGCATTCGGCCAATGTTGGATCTTGAACAAATTACCAATGATCCCGACGCCAAGGCCGAAAAGGAGAAGTACAATGGCACCTCTTGCCGTCATGATCGACGAAAGAGATCGCCAGCGTCCTCGAAGGCCTTGAACTCGATGGCATGGCCGTCAGGGTCCTCGATGAACATGCTGCGTTGTTCGCCTACTTGGCCCTTCATCACCACGCCGGGTTCGATGTAGAACTTCACGCCCACCTTCTTCAATTTGTCGCGCAGCTTTCTCCAGTCGGCCAATGGCAGCACGATGCCCCAATGCGTGCTTGGGATGCTGCTCTTGGGGTTGTAGATCCGAGCGGTCTTGATCAATTTGGGTACCTCTTGGATCGTGAGTTGATGACCGAAGAAGTCGTAGTCCACCCAGGTCTCGGCGCTGCGGCCCTCCTTGCAGCCAAGGAACTTGCCGTAGAAGGCTCTGATGCGTTTGAGGTCCGTGGTGGCGAAGGCGAGGTGGAATGGTCCGGTCATTTGCGTGCGCCGATCTTTGGAGCTATGGCGTTGCTTGCACCGAAAGTAAGAACGCCCCCGTTGTTAGCGGAGGCGTTCGGGTATTCAAGTAATGAACCGGTCAATCTTCATCATCGTCGTCATCTCCTGCATCGTCCGCCACATCATCATCGGGATCATCGTCGTCTGCATCGTCGGCACCTTCCAGCTCGTCGTTGCCTTCCATCTCGTCACCGTCATCCGAACCGCCGTCATCCTGATCCAGGAACTGTTCGATCTCTTCCCGACTCTCCGGGTTGATCTTGATCAGGTACATGGCATCTGCCGTAAGCAGTTCGATCACCCGTAGGACTTCGCCCTTGGCGGTGGGGATCGTCTTGATGTGCGTGGTGTCGATCCCATCAGGGTATTGTTCCTGTAGGGTTTCCTTGAGCGCATCGGTCAAGGTATTGAAGGAGCGGATCAGGCGTTGCATGGTTTCAAGCACCGAGGCCCGGCGCAGGCGTTTGGTCACATATCAAGGACGTACGCGAATAAGAGTGGTGCTACAATAGTAGCATCGCTTTCAATGATGTACTTCGGGGTGTCGATATCGAGTTTTCCCCACGTGATCTTCTCATTGGGTACAGCGCCGCTGTAACTGCCGTAGCTCGTGGTGCTGTCGCTGATCTGGCAGAAGTAGCTCCAGAACGGCGTTTCGCGTTGCAGGTCTTGTTGGAGCATGGGCACTACACAGATCGGGAAGTCCCCTGCGATACCACCACCGATCTGGAAGAAACCGATGCCCTCAACACCGCAATTGTTCGTGTACCAATCCGCTAGGAACATCATGTATTCGATCCCGCTCTTCATCATGCCGGGTTTGCAATCGCCGACCATGCAATGGCCAGCGAAGATGTTGCCCAAGGTACTGTCCTCCCATCCGGGGCAGATGATAGGCAGGTTGCGCTCTGCTGCGGCCACCATCCAACTGTTCTTCGGGTCGATCTGGTAATACTGCTTCAGTACGCCAGAGTTGATCATTTCGTAGAAGTACTGGTGCGGAAATCGACGGTTCCTGCTCTTGTCATCGGCGGTCCACAGGTCCACCACATGCTTTTCCAAACGACGGAAGGCCTCATGTTCCGGAATGCAAGTGTCAGTGACGCGGTTCATGCCACGGTCCAGCAGTGCCCGTTCTTGTTGCGGGGTCAGGTCCCTGTAGTTGGGTACTCGCTCGTAATGGTCGTGCGCCACGAGGTTCATCACATCCTCCTCCAAATTCGCACCCGTGCAACTGATGATGTCCACCTTCCCTTGGCGGATCATTTCGGCCAAGCTCTTGCCCAGTTCAGCGGTACTCATTGCACCGGCCAAGGTCACCATCATTTTGCGACCTTGTGCCAAATGGGCCTTGTATCCTTTCGCGGCATCCACGAGCGCTGCTGCATTGAAGTGCAGGTAGTGCTTCTCCATGAAGGCCGATATCGGTCGCGTGTTGCTCATCGTTCAGGGGTCGAATATAGAGGGGGAAGTGGAAATGCAAAGGATGGGTCGAGGATCAAGTGGCATGTGGTGTCCACAAAGCTGGTCATTCGCCACTAGCCACTCATCACTCGCCACTCGCCACTCGTCACTCATCATGGAGTTCGTTACTTCTTCACCTCCTCTTCCATCGGTAAGTAGCCCAACAATTGCAGCATGCGTTCGGCGGTCTGCTGTTCAGCGAAGATGCGGTCGGTGAGGGTGCCGTCCGGCAACCGGTCGATCAACACGTGCTTGGGCTTGGGGATCAGGCAGTGTTGGATACCACCGAAGCCGCCTAGGGTATCTTGGTATGCCCCGGTATTGAAATAGCCGATGTATTGGCGCCGTTCCTCTTGGTACTTGGGCAGGTAGATGGCGTTTATATGCTGCTCGCTGTTGTAATAGTCGTCGCTATCGCAGGTCATGCCACCGAGGAAGACGCGTTCGTACTCGTCGTTCCAATTGTTCACGGGCAACATGATGAACCGTTTGCTGATGGCCCATGTGTCCGGTAAGGTGGTCATGAAGGACCCATCGATCATGTTCCACCGTTCCTTCTCGTTCTGCTTCTTCTGGTACACGATACTGAAGAATGTGGCACCGCTATCGCTCACGGTGAAGGATCCGAATTCGCTGAAGATGTTCGGTTCCTGCACTTTGTTCTCCTCGCAGATGTCCTTGATACGCCCGACGATCTCGCTGATCATGTAATCCACATCGAAGCTGAAATTGAGGCTGTTCTTGATGGGTAATCCACCGCCGATATCCAGTGTGTCCAAGGTTCGGCAGAGCTTCCACAGGTCGCAGTACACGTTCACGCACTTGCTCAACTCGTTCCAGTAGTACGCAGTATCGGTGATGCCGGTGTTGATGAAGAAGTGCATCAGCTTCAAACGGAATTTCTTCTGTTTGCTGATGTTGCGCATATAGAACGGGATGATGTCCTTGTACCCGATCCCCAACCGGCTGGTGTAGAATTCGAATTTCGGAGCCTCTTCCGCAGCAATGCGGATCCCGATGTCGCACTTCCCCTCGATCACTTCGTCCAACAGTTGGATCTCCGCCATGTTGTCGATGATGGGCACCACGTTGAACCCCCGGTTGGCAAGCTTGCCGATACCTTGTATGTAGCGCGCATCCTTGAACCCGTTGCACAGGATGGTGGCTTCCTTGGTGATCCGTCCCCGCTCGATGAGCAATTCGATCATCTCCAGATCATAGGCACTGCTGGTCTCCAGATTCACGCCCTTGTCCAATACCTTATCGATCACGTATTGGAAATGGTTGCTCTTGGTGCAGTAGAAGTATTCATAGGTGCCGTTATACGCATGCGTCTCAAAGGCTTTCTTGAAGCGGTCGCGGGCGAACTCGATCTTCTCGCCGATCTTCGGCAAGTACGTGATGCGGAGTGGTGTGCCGTGTTTTTCGATCAACTGGACCAGAGGCAGATCGTTCCAGACCAAGTTGTCATCGTCCAAGGTGAACTCGTCCTTCGGGAAATCGAAGGTCTGCTCGATCAAGTCGACGTAGCGTGTTTTCATAGTGCGTGAAAGGCGGGGATTGGCCATGTGCGATCGCTCGGTCCATCAAGGTGGGCCAAGGTCCGCAGGGTGATCAGAAGGAAGCGTGAGCGGTTCGAAGCGTTGGGGAACTGGGCCATCCCATAGCAGAAGGACACGCGAATGCCCATCAGCTGAAAGCGAAGGATGCGCAACAGGTGCCGTCCACAGCCCAATGCAAGGTCATTCCACAGTTAGGTGGGGCCTTGGAAGGAAGGTTGTGTTCGCGGTTCGTCACGGTGCAAAGTAAAAGGACAGGACAATGCGCCGACACTCCTCGGAGAAATTCGATCGCCGGGGTCCGAGGAGAGGAGCCCTCAGAGCCATTTCCGCTTGCGGAACCAGAGGAGCATCAGCCCGGTGATCACGGCCATGGCCAGCATCACCAGAGGGTAGCCATAGTGCCATTCCAACTCGGGCATGTACCTGAAATTCATCCCGAACACACCCACGATGAAGGTGAGCGGAATGAAGATGGTGCTGATCACGGTCAGCAGCTTCATCACCTGCGTCATCCGTGCGTTCTGCCCGGCGTGGTACGTATTCTCCAAACTGGTCAGGATCTCGCGGTCCGTGTTGATCGTTTCGGCGATGTACACCGTATGGTCCTGTAGGTCGTTGATGTACCGCCTGGTACTTTTATCAATGAGTGGGCTTTGCAGCGTATTCAACCGCCCAGCGAGTTCCCGCGTGGGGGTCACATAACGGTTCACGCCGATCAGCGCAGTGCGCAACTCTTGGATGGTGAGCAGGTCTTCGTTGCCGGGCTTCAGCATCACTTTGCGCTCAAGGGCTTCGATCCGTCCACCCAGATCCTCCACGATCTGGAAGTAGTTGTCCACGATCACATCGAGGAGCGAATAGAGAAGATAATCTGCTCCGGCTCGACGCACGCGACCGGTGTCCATGCGCAGGCGTTCACGAATGGGTTCAAGCACATCGCCCGGACGTTCCTGGAACGAGATCACAAGTCCTTTGCGTAGTATGAAGCAGATCTGTTCGCTTAGGATACCACCGGTCTCCTCATCCAGTGCGAGCATCTTGGTCACCACGAAGAGGGTATCATGGTACTCCTCCACCTTGGGCCGGTGATCCGTGTTCAATACATCTTCCAGCAACAGTGGGTGCAGGTCGAAGCGTTCTCCAATGGAGAGCAGTAGCCCATCGTCGTTCAACCCGTCGATGTCGATCCACGCATTCGCGCACCCATTTTCCAGTGTGTCAGGTACATCGATCGAGTCGAGTTGCCTCTCCACCACGCGATCGGTGCCATACTCGAACAAACGAATAAGCGTATTTGATCCTGACCCATGACCCACACGAACGAAGGCACCCGGCGGTAGACCTGCTTTTTCGGATCGGAGGCGGACTTTCTTCATCGTGTCTTTCTTGCCTACAAAAGGTTGGTCCAGAACAGCGGCTCTATTGATCGTCTTGTTGAATGTCGACCGCTCCGGTGGCGAGTGTTCGGAACGGATTCTGCTGCACGAAATGCTGAATGGGCACGGCGATCGGGATGTGTTCTTGCGCGAACTGGATCAGGATCCGTTCGGTCAGATCGTAGCGCATCACGCGAGCGGTGACCGGGTCCGCAGCCCATACATACGCACGCAGGTTGACCACTCCATCCTTGATGTCCACCACGCGAACAGCGACCTCCGGCTCACCAGCGGCCTTTTCTTCCACCGAACGGTTGTCGTATTGCGCGGGATGAGCCTTCGCAACGCGTTGCATGATGGACCTTGCCCTTTCCAGATCCGCATTCACGGCCACGGGGATCTCAACGAATTGGCACGTGGATTCATCGCGGATGCTGCTGTTCACGATACGTTCCTCACCGATGATCGAGTTGGGGATCACCACTCGGCGATTCTCGAAAGTGAGAAAGGTGGTGTGTCGCAAGTTGATGTCCTCCACGGTGCCGAAAAGACCTTGCTGGCCTACTTGGATCACATCGCCCACGCGGAACGGTCTGAACGCAACAATGAAGATGCCGCTGATGATATCACTGAATGCCTTCTGTGCGGCAAAGCCTAGGATCGCGACCAACAAGCCAGCACCAGCGAAAAGTGTGAAAGCGAAGGAACGCAAAGCAGGTATGGTGTACACCACGGCGAAGAAGGCGCAAACCACCACAACGGTTCGCACCGCATTGCGCAAGAACCGGTATTGGGTGAATTCATCACGGCCTCTCGCCTTACGACGGGCATAGCCGCGGCGCAGGATCAGGTACGTGATCCTTTCCACCAACCATGCTGCGGCAAGGACGGCCACGATCTTCAATAGGATCAACAGGTCCATGCCGAGAACGCGCAGAAAGGTGAGGAGTGCTCCCGGAGCGTCTTCTGTTGGGGTCGGCATCGGTCGTTCAGTTCACGCTTCGTTGGAAGCGATGTACAAAGAACCGGAGCCGTGAGGCCGGACTGGTGAACTCTGTTGATCGAGTTGTGAAGGGTCCGTTGTCAGTGAGCAGGGGCCAGAGGACGTAGGTCGATGCGCAACTTGGTCCCGGCGGTGATCACTTCGGGTTCGGATCCTCTGCGGAAGATCGTCATGTCCTTGCCGATCAACTCCATCTGGTCCTTGTGGACGTGCAAGAGCGATCCTTCGCGTAAGCCGACCACAGGCATGTGCGGGTGCATGGCCAAGTACTCCGCGATCCGTTGGGACCGACTTTCGCCTCCGTGGCCTGCAATGGTAGCTTCTGTGAAATGCGGGTTGATCTGGAACGGGATCAGGTTCAAGGCCTTCAGCGAAGGGGCCTCCACGATCGGCATATCGTTCGTGGTCATGATGGTGGGGCAGGCCACATTGCTGCCGGCGCTCCAGCCGAGGTACGGCATACCCTCTTTCACCAGTGGTTGAAGTGCGCGCATCAAGCCACTGCGGTACAACGAACGGATCAGGAGGAAGGAATTCCCGCCACCGATGGCGACCGCATCGCAGGTGGATAAGGTCTTTACCGGATCGCTTTCCCGATGCAGGCCGATGGTTTCGCAATTCCATTCACCGAACAGATCGGACATGCGTTCCACGTATGCATCTTGCTGCTCATCCACGGCCGCGAACGGGACGAATGCGATGCGACGTTTCCCTGTGAGGAACGGTTGAACATGAGGTTTTGGCCAAGCGAAGTAAGCTTCGCCGGGCAAAGTGGAGTTGGAGAGAAGGAGGAGTTCCATGGCTATGGTTGGACAAGTCCTGTGATGATGATCTCGAATCGCGATGGTAAGTCATTCGTTTGGAACGTGATCGTTCGGTCAAGGGGACCGACAAGCGATCTGCCTGAATAGCTGATGCGAAGAATGCCTGTTCCACCGGGTTCGATCGGAGGTGGTAGTCGGTCCACTAAAATACACTCACAACCGGCATTCCCGCTGATCAAGGTCAATGTTTGCCCACTTTCATTCTTCACGGGTACGTCGAACGGTTCTGGCCTTCCGCGTGTCACCGTCCCGATGGAAAAGCGCTGAATGAATTCGTGTTCCTTAACGGGTTCGACCGTGATCTGCGCTATTTCGATCCGGCGTTCCTGCGCCGCTTCCACACTGTATACCGACCGCTTCACATCGGAAAGTGCATCACTAACCCCCGGGGCCGATCGGTCTTCACCGAAGGGAAGTGGACGAAGGCGAAGGATCACCCCGTTCGCTGCGGTGCTATCCAAGTAGGCCTGCAAAGCACGATCGTTGGCGTTCGATAAGTGCATCCGTAGGCTCTCTATGCGACGACGGGACAGATCGACGTTGTAGTCGTTCTGAGCCAACGGACTAGCATGTCCGCGAACATCCAAGGTCACGTTGTGGCCATCTTCCAAAGCAAGGGCCAGATCCACGATCAGGGTATCCAACCGGGAGCGACCTGCTCGAACCAGCTGGGCAAAGAAGTCGACGATCGCATCAGGAGCTTCGTTTTCCTTCATGTACGTTGGGAACAACGCTTCGTACGCTTCGAATGTGGCTCCGTATGTCTGCTTGGTGCGCGTTGCACGTGAGCGCGGTTCAGGTTCGTCGTTGTGGAAATAGAGGACCAGCGGCTGCGCACTGCGGAGACGTTCTACGACGGTTTGTGGATCGTACGTAGGGAGCGATGCGATCACGGAAGTATCCAATGTCGTAACGGTAACGAACGGCCCCGTTGGTAACACACGCTTCGCGAAACGATACAGGTCGTTGCAGCATGTTTCGCCCTTCGCCGCGAAGGAGCCTTTGCGGTTGCTGGTCAACCAACCTTCACCGGTGGTGCTGTTGTATACCGGATACAGATCATTGGCCGGTGAGTTGATCGGCATTCCGGCGTTCACAGGCGCATCGAACGTATCGTTCCAAGTACTGTGGAAGATGTCGAAACCACCTAGGCCAGCGTGAAAATCCGAGGCGAACCACAATTGGCCGTTGCTGGCATCGTACCACGGGCTCGACTCATTTCCTGGCGAATTGACCGGTGGTCCGAGTGGTCGTGGATCAACAGCTGTGCCATTTAGGATCCGGGCACGCCAAATGTCCATTCCTCCTTCACCGCCTGGCCGGTCACTTACGAAGTACAGCCATTCCGT
This sequence comes from Flavobacteriales bacterium, assembly GCA_016710015.1. Taxonomy (GTDB): domain Bacteria; phylum Bacteroidota; class Bacteroidia; order Flavobacteriales_F; family PHOS-HE28; genus PHOS-HE28. The sequence continues at coordinate 464,336 of JADJLR010000002.1, read as the reverse complement.
ATCATTTTCAGCGACCACCATCGGCTGCGTACTGCTTCCGCCATCCAAGCCCATCTGCGGTGTGCCCAATAGGCCGGTCTTGGTGAATGGCGCATAATGGATCACACAATTGTTCGCGCTATCACATTGTGTGTACAAGATCGACTTCCCGTTCCTTGTCCATGTCGCATTCGCGCTGTTCCACGGTTGCCGTTCATCGAGAAGCGGATCGCCGATGGTCCAAGTTCCGTTCGATTCCTTTGCAGGAAAGAGATGTGTGAAATAGGTGGTGCTATCCTTCACTTCCCCGTCGCTCTTCAGGTCGCCGCGCAGGCTGGAGAAGTAGAGCACCGAGTCCGGTCCGATGCGTGGGGCGAATTCACTGGAGAACGAGTTGAGTGGTTCGGGAAGGTGTTCCAGTAAAATGTTCTGGTCTCCCTCTTGCTTCGCTAATGTGCAACCCTTGATCGCTTCATTCGCACGAAGGGCCATGGTCGATGATTTGTCCTTCTCCTTCTGCAACACCTTGTTCCACGTTCGTTCCGCATCGTCGTAGCGTGCATCGCAGAGCTGCATTTCACCGAGCCAACGCAAGGCCTCGGGGTAGGTCCGCCCGGCGTCTTTTCGGTACACCACTTCGTACAGATCAGCGGCCTTGTCGTACTGGTTGCTCAGTCTGCATGCTTCGGCTTGTTTCCATTGCAAGCTCATGCGTCCGGGTTCCAACTCCAAGGCATCGGCATAGAATCGTGAGGCACCATAGAATTCAGAACGAGCCATGGACGCATCGCCCCACAGGATCCATTGCTGCACCGATTGCCCGCTCACCCAAGCATTCGTGCAAGCGAAAAGGAGGAGCGTGGTGATACGAGCGAACGAGCGCATTTTTCAGAGCTGAGTGGGACAAGCTTTGAAGCGTACTGGAACGACCGGCCTTTTACGCAGGATCCGTATCGCCGTGAGTTCGATGGCACCACGGTTCCGGCTGGCTGGCACGAGCGAACTCGTGTTGATGTCGTAGCTCATCCCAAAGGTCCAATCGTCGTATTCCAACCCGGCGTACACGTATCCGGCATCGGCGGCGCGGTAATGCAGTCCGACGGAAAGTGCACGTAACAGGCCAAATCGATCCAGAAGGATGTAGCGCACATTCGATCCGATATCGAATTCCTGGAATTCCCCTTGTGCCATGTACTGCAACATCGGTCGTAGGTCCAGCTTCTTCGCTATAGGGAACCAGAGCATCAAGTGACTACTGGTGCGCACATCCAACGCGGTGTAGGGACCGCCGAGAAAGTCGATGTTCGGCGTGGTGAGGTTGAATGCATTGAACCCTACCTGCACACCTTTGCGATGATCCATGTTGAAGCGGTAGACAAGTCCTGCGTGGAGATCGGAATGCGTTTTTGCATCGCGAATGATCCGCTCATTGGTGGCGGAGTTGGGGTCGAAATAGTACCCATTGTACTGGCTGTCGAAGGTGAGACTGGAAGGATCGAGTGAAAGGTTGGTGATTCCGAATTGCACACCGCCGGTCAGAGCGTGATCGCGATCGGCACCGAAGTGTTCGGTCCAACTTGCACCCATGCTGAAGTGGAATTGGTCCAGTTGGCTATCCCCAGCGCGGTCATTGTAGATCCACGCGCCTACACCTAGGCCGCCGATGCCGCCCACGTCAGCCGCATCCGCACCGAAAGCGAATGTGCGATAAGGAATGGTCACCGAACGCCACTGTTGCCGAAAGATCCCGTTGAAACGATACTGCCCTTCGAACGTACCGATCGCACCAGGGCCCGATGCCAATGGGGAATTGAAGAATTGCGAGAAATGGATGTCTTGCGCGTGGACTCGACATGCTGTGCCCATAGCGAGTGAAGCGACGAAAATACCCGCACCGATTGTTGGATGCCACCTGCACTTACTCATCGCAGAACGGTCACGTTTCCTTTTGTGAAGTAGCGCTGCCCATCGATGCAATATGCGGTCAGGTGATACACGAAGACCGCAGGGTCGACGGGTTTCCCTTTGTACGTACCGTCCCATCCGCGCGTGAGATCGGTGGTCTGGAAGATCAACTCACCCCATCGATCGAACAGTTCGAAATTCAGGCGTTCCACCGCTCGACCACGCACGTAAAGGACATCATTGTTCCCATCGCCATTCGGGGTGAAAGTGTTCGGAACGAAAATATCCGGGTCGGCGCAACGGAGGTCGTGGACCTCTACCCGAACGAAGGCATCCTTGGTGCAAATGCCATCGGAAACGGTCACCGTGAACAGCGTGCTTGCTGTGACCGTTGCTATGGGAGTGGCGATGTTCGGCGTGTTGAGTGGTGCGGTCGGTGACCAGGAATAACTCGCCGCATCGGTTGGGAAAGCTTGAAGTTGAACGCTTTCGCCGGGAAGTACGAGCGAGGGCGTGGCCGTAGCGATCACCGAGGTGCCATCCAGTGGCGAAACCACGACGATAGTGGTTGCATTCCAGATGCATCCGAGCGGGGATAATACGGTAACACCAAAGCCCATGGTCTCCTCCGGTGCGACCTGTACACTGGTGGTCCCTTGTCCGGAAATGATCCCATCGGTCGGTTCCCAAGTGATCGTGGAACCCGGATCGATACCGGACAACTCCAACGTCGCGATATCCGATGTGCAGATCGTGCTGTCACCGAAAAGGAGAGGGACTGCAAGCGAAACGCGGAGGAGTACACTATCCACGGCGCTACATGCCTGATCCAATGCGCGTGCGAAGTACCACGTATCACGAAGCGGCATCACGAGCGCTGTACTATCTGCGATGGGTGCGTTCAGTGTATCGGAGAATGTGGCGGTACTGGACCATTGGAACGCATGGATACTTCCGAAACCGTTCGCCACAAGGGTCGTGACCGGGTCGGGTCCGCAAAGGAGTTGTTCCGCGCCGGCATCGATCGCACCCGTGCTCACGATCACGGTTTGTCGCGCGGTGGTGCTGCACGTTCCGTTGCTGATCGTCAAGGCATACGTATTGGTCTGTATGGGCGAAGCGAAGGGATTCGAAGCTGTTGCGTTGGACAACCCTTGCGATGGGGACCATTGATAGGTCACGCTCGGATCGGCGATGGGCAGGATGCCGATCTGAACGGATCCGCCCGAACAAATGGTCGTGTCCGGAAGTTCAAGGTTGCCGTCGCCCAGGATCACGATCTGCTGGGTCGTTGTATCACTCAGGTTGCACGTTGATGCATTGCTCGCGATCAAGGTCACGGTGTACACACCCGGAGCGGCATAAAGGTGACTCGGCGAGGGAAGCGTGCTGCTCGTGCCATCACCGAATTGCCAAGCATGGTCCGTGGCACCGTAGCTCTGGTTGTTGAAGGTGATCGGCGTAGGCAGGCAGTTGGTGCTCGATCCGAAGTCCGCCACAACGATCGGTAGGTCGAAATCGAACTTGAAAACGCCGTTGTTGCAGAAACCGCTATTGTTCGTGGGGCTCCACGCACCGGGGTTCGGTTGGATCGGGAAGTCGGAATTTCCGCCACATCCGGCGCAAACACTTTGGTAAACTCGACCACGTCGGTCGAATCGGCTGGTGCCTCCATCCACATGCTCGGCACTGGTGCCGCCGCCGAAGTAGGTGGCGTAGAACAGGTCCGAGAGATCGATGTCAAAGACCGCGAGGTAGAAGTCGTTGCCATCGGTCGTTTGTTGAAAGCCATCGGGAGTTACCGGTAACCCGGCCGTGCTCAACTGTCCACCTTGGATCGCGCTACCCCAACCACTCACGTAGATCTTGTCGCAATAGTCCACCAAGAATGCGGTCGGGGAGATGTCCGGAATGCCATCGCCTTGACCGAATCGGGTGCTGATCTGGATCGCTGTGAGGCCAGGATCCATTTTCGAAATGAATTGACCTGCGTTCGGAACGTTGTACGGCGCGTTCACGATCAGGACATTTCCGACCGCAGTGGTTTGACCGAAGAGGTACACTTGGCCTTCCTGATCCAGCTCGGCGAAGTAGCATTGGTCATATCCGCTGGTGCCGAAATAGCTACTAGCGAGCAAGGTGGCTCCATTGCCACCGATCAACGCAACGAATCCGTCCGCAGTGCCGCCTTGGAAGGTGCTTTGATACGCTCCAGAGGTGACGGGCAGGTCCGTGCTACGCGTTCCACCTGTCACGTACAATGCTCCTGCACTGTTCAATTCGATGTTGTAGATGGCATCGGCAGCAGTTCCGCCGAAGTAGCTGCCCCAGATCACCGAAGTGAGTGAAGCGTCCATCTTCACCACCACGCCATCCTGCGCACCGCCACCATACACGGGTTGGATGCTGCCGATGGTCACTGGCATGTCGGGCGATGCCGTGCAACTCGCGATGTACACATTGTCGTTGGCATCCAGCAACACCTCTCCGCGTACTTCATCCGCATAGTTGAACTTCAGCCCTGCCGCTGTATTCAATCCATCGGTACCAGAACCACCGAGGTAGGTGCTCGCCAGCAATTGCGAACCATCTGCGCTCAAGCGTGCCACGATCATGTCCGCACCGTTCGGCATATCGGCACCCAGTCCGTTGGTGAGGTCCACGGGCGGGCCACCATGGAAGGTGCCATCGAACGCCCCGGCAGTAGTGGGAAAATTAGGCGAACTGGTGGTGCCGTACACGAAGACCTCGTCGTTCCCGTTCACGATCAAACTGTGGGGTAGTTCGTCGCTGCTTCCGCCCAGGTACGTGCTCCAGATGAGGAAGGTGCCCGTGGTGTCGTACTTCGTAAGGGCGATATCGGTCCCGTCGAACAAGCCATCACCACCGGCATGCGAAACTTGATAGGCTCCCGTGGTGGTCGGATAGCCTTGACCGAACGCCGTGCTGCCGCTGTACAGAAATCCATTGCGATCGAAAGTAGCGGTGTAACCGAAATTGTTGGCGAACGAACCGGAATACGTACTGAAGACAAGGGTCGGGTCGATCACCACGGGTGCAGTAGGGTCGTGTACACCAAGTTCGAAACCGATGAGATCACCAACCCTGCGATAGGTGCATTCGACGTGTCGGCGTTCCCCAGCGATCTCTTGGTAAGCCAGTGGAATACTTTCGGTAAGAGCGCCCAGTGCGGTGTGGATGATCAGCCGGTCCGGGGTCAGCTCGATGCGTTCGGCTCCTTCATAGTGAAGAAGGATCTTTCCCACCTCCGCTTCGGCTGCAAGGAGTAGGTCGTATTTCAACGCGGTGTGTTTTGCCCGAATGCGCAGGTCCACCCCAGGGTAGATGTCCTTTTGCACCAAGGCACCGAATGCATGTGCCTTGCCCACCCAACGGGAGGCATCATTACCGAGGATGTAGTTGTACGCCCCCGGTCGAATACCCAACGGTTCGATGATCGGGTCTGGGTTCGCGCCTGCAAAGCCCAACCGGAGTGCATGATGAGCAACGGTTCGCGGGACTTCACCACCGTGCGTATGCGCATGGGCCAAGTGCTCCATGGCGGTGGCATCGTACCGATCGATCAACAAGCTACTGCGTTCGACCCAGACCGTGGCCGAGGGTGCGTCCGCACGATAGGTCACTGCATCCGGCCATTGCCCACGATTCTGGATGAATTGAAGACCCGTCTGGGCCACGGTCGCTTGGACCGAAGCACACAAGAAGATCAGGTGGGCCAAGATGCGGTTCGAAGGTGACACGCAGCTAAGGTATCCACCACGATGGGGTTGAGCGGAACGATCTGCGGACCATTCGTGGAACAATGACCGAAAGCTTCAGGAACTCCGGTCGTCGTCGAACCGTGTTGTACGCGAGGCGTGATCAGCGGGTCTTCTGGAACGCCTGATCCTCGCCCTTAACGGTCATGCGGAATTCCACACGACGGTTCTGACTGCGCCCATCTTCGGTCTTGTTGCTCGCCATGGGCTGGTTCTCTCCATGGCCCACGGGGATCAACCGGTCCGGAGAAACATCGTGTTCCTCCAGATAACTGAGTACGGACTGCGCACGCTGTTGGGAAAGGTCGATGTTGTATGCGTTGTTTCCAATGTCGTCCGTGTGCGCCTCGATCACCAACTTCAATTCCGGGTGTTGACGGAGCAATCCGATGATCTGGTCCAAGGTCTCCTCGGACCCCGATCCGATATCCGCGCTTTTGTACGCGAAGTGGATCGCATTGGTCCGCAGTTTCGAATGATTCAACTCTTCGATCGAGGCAAGATCGAGTTTGCTCAGGTCCATCAACTTCTCGGGTTGCAGTTGGAATACTTCGGCATCCAGGAATTGCAACTCCTTCACCTTCTTGAACACTTTGTAAAGCTCTTCCAGATCACTGGTCTCACCTACTGAATAGGTGTACACGCCGCGTTCCGGATCGAAACGTTCCACCACCCTATACAGTTTGCGGACTTCCATGAATTTCGGATCGTCCAAGCTGATCCGATCCTTCGATGCAAAGAGTTCCACGGAGAAGGTAGCATCCGCCATCTCATCCATGGCCATACCCAATTGATCAAAGGGCAATTCTTGGTACTCGAACGTGTGTGTGGCCCCCATGACATCTTGGTAGGTGGCCACCACGGTCAGGTCCTCCTGATCGTGGAAGCGATCCAAGACCACCACGGTTCGGGTGTTGCACTGGTTGGCGATCGCACCGTTGGCATCCGGTTGGGAAAGAATATCCAATTTGACTTCATACACTCCAGGTATCCGGAACGTATGCTGGATCTTCTCGCCTTGAAGGACTGAGCCATTTCCCATATCCCAATGGTATTCCGAGGGTTCCCATTCGGTCAGGTGGCTATTGAATGCATCCAAGGCCATCGCACGTCCAGTGCGCACCGTATCCGGTGATGAGATCCAAGCTTGCTGGGCATCATCGATCACCAACTCGTGCTCCTTGAGTTGATGGAAGACATCCCCGGTCTTGCGATCCACGAGCAAGGAGCGTACGACGTAGGTGCCTGGCTGGTCGTAGCAGTGTTCGGCGACCAAACCGGTGGTGCGGGTACCGTCACCAAGTTCCCAAACGTGGTCAAGCGGGAGTGAACTTGTGGCGGCATGCTTCTTGGCTCGGAAGGCGTAACAGTAATTGTTTCGCTCTTGAGGTGCACAGTCCCGGAATTTCGGAACGGTCCACTTCATGGACATGATCCGATCCGTCCCACTTCGGTTCGAACTGAAGTAACCATTGCGTCCATCGGCGCGGAAGGTGATCCCCATGTCGTTCCCCGGAGAGTTGATCGGGGCTGGCAGGGCGGTCGGATCACTCCAAGTAGGACCGTTGCGCGGAGCCATGTAGAGGTCCAGTTTGCCCATTCCGCCGATCCGGTCGCTGGAGTAGTACAAGGCACCGTTCGGACCGAAGGAGGGAAATACATCGTTGTTCGGGCCATTGATCGCAGCACCGAGATTCTCCGGCGTGGACCAGCCCTCGACGGTTCGAGTACTGCGGTAGAGGTCCATGCCACCAAGGCCCTCTGGCATGTCACTGGCGAATATCAGGGTGTTGCCATCGATGCTGATCGCTGGGTGCATCACCGAGTATTTGGTGCTATTGTGCATGAAAGGGATCGGCAAAGACCAGGTCCCGTTCTCCAGATCGGAGAAGAAGAGTCCGAGTTGGGAATTCGATGCGCGGAGGTTGGATAACTTCTTCGGAAGTGTCACATTCCGGGTGTAGCAGATCGTTTTACCACCGTGTGTGAATGCAGCTGGACCTTCGTTCACCGGTGTTGTTAGGTTCGCACTGAAGAGGACCGGAGTGCCCGGTACATTGTCCATCAGGGGGACCCAGTATAGGTCGGCAAGCGGTCGGCCGGTTTCTGCGTCCTTGAATGCGATGGTGGCTTCGGTCTCCCGGATGGAACTCATAACGAAACCCGAATCCAGAAAGACCGGCGCATAGTCCTCCGTCATGTTGCCAAGTGCTAGGGGCATTACCTCATGGGACTCCTGAGCCACACCAACATTGGCGAGCAACACGAAGGCTATGGAGAGCTTGCGAAGCATTTAGAATGAGCGAGGGTCTTTTACTCGGATACGGTAGCCGAATTCATATTGGAGCATCACCTCATGCGAACCGAAATGAGCTGCACGTAGTTTGGACATTCCCAGATCATACGCATATCCGAGTCTCCACTGGGGTGTGGGCAGCACTTCGAGCGAGGCAACGAAGGCATCTCCGGAGCGGTATGATGCTCCCAACCAGATCCGATCCTGGTAGATCAGGTTCGTGCTAAGGTCGGCTTGAACCCCGGTCGCTGTGCGGTAACGGACCAAGGTGCTCGGTTTCAGTTTCACTTCCCGGGAAAGTTCAAATACGTACCCGCCCGTTAGCATAGGTTGCAGATCTCCACGGCTGTCCGAGAGCTTCCAGCCATCGTTGTTCACCGAGTAACGGTGTACGATCAGGAAAGGAGCGGAGACTCCAACGAACCAATTCTTGGTGTAGTAGAAGGCCCCTGTACTGAAGTTGGGACGAATGGCGCTACGCGTATCCGAGGCGAAGGAAATGTCCGAGGTCTGCTGGATCGCCAAGGTCGACCATTGGCTGCGTAGGAAGGTGAGGCCGGCACCCAGTCCGAAGGAGAGTTTCCCATTTCTGAACCGCACACGGTACGCGTAGTTCGAAAAGAGACCGGTCTCTTGGCTCACGCCGATCTTGTCGTTGTACAATAGGAGTCCCAAACCCACCTTCCGTCGGGCCACTGGAGCATGGATGCTGGCGATCTGGGTCACCGGGGCACCATCGAGACCGGCCCATTGATGACGATAGGTGAGGTTGGCCGCCAATGCATCACGACTGCCAGCATAGGCGGGATTGATCACCAATCCGTTGAACAGGTATTGGCTTGTCAATGGCGTATGTTGACCGGTCATTTGCTTCCCGCAGATCATGGCTACGACAAGGAGGATATGTCCTTTGGTCCTCATCGTTTGATGACTACGAAGCCGTTGTACGCGGTTCCGTCAGATAGGTTCAGCAGGTAGAAATAGGTGTCATTGGGTAGGTCGCTTCCATTCTTGGACCTTCCGCCCCAACCGTTGGCATAGGCTGGGTCGGAGAACACTTCTTGCCCCCAACGGTTGTAGATCATCAGTTCGCTTCCCGGATAGGCCGCCATGCCGGTCACTTCGAACAGGTCGTTGTCGCCATCCCCGTTCGGTGAGAAACCTTGTGGAATGAATAGATCCTTCACCCGCACGACGATCGTATCCGATGTACCGATACATTGACCCAATGACACCGTGGCGATGAATGTATTGGGACCGATACCCAAGCCATGAACGTCGGTTTGAGCCGCGTTCGGCGTTGCGATGGACCCGGATCCATTCAGTAGGGTCCATGTCACATTCGCTCCAGGAGTGGTGGTCGCTTCCAAGAATGTGTTGGTCTCTACCTCCAAGATCTGGTCTTGTCCGGCATCGATGGTCAGGTCGGTGGCCGGGTCGAGGAATGTGATCCGTATCGTGTCCGTGGAAGAGCAAACGTCATTGGAGACCGTCCAGAAGAGGACATACGTTCCGGGACCTGCTCCGGTCACGATCGCGTTCGGGTCGGAGGCATTTGGCAGGAATTGGGCCATGCCATCGGTACTCCATATCCCGGTTCCACCGAAAGCGTTCGCCGATAATTGGTATTCGGGATCACACGTGAATGCATCGGCTCCTCCATTGGCTTGCGGTGCCGGAGTCACAACGATCGTAGCACTGCTGCTCTGTTCGCAGCTACCCGAGCCAACGGTATAGGTCACCAACGAGCTACCCTCTACTACTGCGGGGTCGAACATAGCTGCATTCACGCCCTGTCCACTCCAGATACCGCCACCATCACCGGTGATCAATTCGTCCAAAGAGATGATCGTTGCGTTTGCACAGACCGATTGCGGAGCGGCCCAAGAAGGGTCCAATGCATCATTCACGGTGATCACTTGCATGGAGCTTATCGGACAAGTGCCATCCAACGTGTAGGTGACTTCATAGCTGCCTTGCTCACTGTTGCTCGGATCGATAGCGCCACTACTAGCGTTGATCGCTAGCCCGGTCGGTGCCATGAACGTGCCGCCCGTGGTGGAGGTGGAAGGGGATATGATGGAGCCATCGGAGCAGATCGTGGTGCTCGCGTAGGTGAATGAAGCATCCGGTGTTCCATGGAAGGTCACCTCTACGTCGTCCGTCGCCGTGCAGCCTGGAATGCTTACGGTCCAAACAAGTGTATAGGTGCCAGGGACGGTACACGTTATCAAGGACTGAGGAGAGTCGATCTCAGATATGGTCACGAACCCCGGACCACTCCATGAACCTATGCCGCTCGCGTTCAAATTCAATGCTGTTGCACACGTGCTTTGGTCGGCACCTGCATCACTGCTGCACGATACGATCGTTCCGCTACACTGGCAATCTGCGGTCCAGATGTCGTTGATGGTGCCTTCGTTTTGATCGTCACAAGCGGTTCCGGGTGAAGCACTTCCGCCACTAACGCCTTCGCAATCGAAGTTGATCGGTGTTCCGATACACGCGCAGCTTGTGTTCCATGTGTCACCTACCGTGTTGGCATTGTTGTCGTCACAGGTCGTGCCTGGAAGTGCCGTACCGCCGAAGTCACCGTTGCAGTCAGCGGTGCAAGCCACTTCACCGGTGTTGCCACCCACGCAGGTTGCGCAATTGTCGATGAAAGCTGTGCCGCCAAAGTCACCGTTGCAGTCTTGGACACAAGCTACTTCACCGGTGTTGCCACCGACGCAGGTTGCGCAGTTGTCGATGAATGCTGTACCGCCGAAGTCACCGTTGCAGTCAGCCACACAAGCTACTTCACCGGTGTTTCCGCCCACGCAGGTTGCGCAATTGTCGATGAATGCCGTACCGCCGAAGTCACCGTTGCAGTCTTGGACACAAGCTACTTCACCGGTGTTGCCACCCACGCAAGTTGCGCAGTTGTCAAGGAATGCCGTTCCACCGAAGTCGCCGTTGCAGTCTTGGACACAAGCCACTTCACCGGTGTTGCCGCCCACGCAGGTTGCGCAGTTGTCGATGAATGCTGTTCCGCCGAAGTCACCGTTGCAGTCTTGGATACAAGCTACTTCACCGGTGTTGCCACCCACGCAGGTTGCGCAGTTGTCGATGAATGCTGTTCCGCCGAAGTCACCGTTGCAGTCAGCCACACAAGCTACTTCACCGGTGTTGCCACCGACGCAGGTTGCGCAGTTGTCGAGGAATGCTGTTCCGCCGAAGTCACCGTTGCAGTCAGCCACACAAGCTACTTCACCGGTGTTGCCACCCACGCAAGTTGCGCAGTTGTCAAGGAATGCCGTACCGCCGAAGTCACCGTTGCAGTCAGCCACACAAGCTACTTCACCGGTGTTACCTCCCACGCAGGTTGCGCAGTTGTCGATGAATGCTGTTCCACCGAAGTCGCCGTTGCAGTCTTGGACACAAGCCACTTCACCGGTGTTGCCGCCCACGCAGGTTGCGCAATTGTCGATGAATGCCGTACCGCCGAAGTCACCGTTGCAGTCAGCCACACAAGCTACTTCACCGGTGTTGCCGCCCACGCAAGTTGCGCAGTTGTCAAGGAATGCCGTTCCACCGAAGTCGCCGTTGCAGTCTTGGACACAAGCCACTTCACCGGTGTTGCCACCCACGCAGGTTGCGCAGTTGTCGATGAATGCTGTTCCGCCGAAGTCACCGTTGCAGTCTTGGATACAAGCTACTTCACCGGTGTTGCCACCCACGCAAGTTGCGCAGTTGTCGAGGAATGCCGTACCGCCGAAGTCACCGTTGCAGTCTTGGATACAAGCTACTTCACCGGTGTTGCCACCCACGCAGGTTGCGCAGTTGTCGAGGAATGCTGTTCCGCCGAAGTCACCGTTGCAGTCAGCCACACAAGCTACTTCACCGGTGTTGCCACCCACGCAGGTTGCGCAATTGTCGAGGAATGCCGTACCGCCGAAGTCACCGTTGCAGTCTTGGATACAAGCTACTTCACCGGTGTTGCCACCCACGCAGGTTGCGCAGTTGTCGATGAATGCTGTTCCGCCGAAGTCACCGTTGCAGTCAGCCACACAAGCTACTTCACCGGTGTTGCCGCCCACGCAAGTTGCGCAGTTGTCAAGGAATGCCGTTCCACCGAAGTCGCCGTTGCAGTCTTGGACACAAGCCACTTCACCGGTGTTGCCGCCCACGCAGGTTGCGCAGTTGTCGAGGAATGCTGTGCCGCCAAAGTCGCCGTTGCAGTCTTGGACACAAGCTACTTCACCGGTGTTGCCACCCACGCAGGTTGCGCAGTTGTCGATGAATGCTGTTCCGCCAAAGTCACCGTTGCAGTCAGCCACACAAGCTACTTCACCGGTGTTGCCACCGACGCAGGTTGCGCAGTTGTCGAGGAATGCTGTTCCGCCGAAGTCACCGTTGCAGTCAGCCACACAAGCTACTTCACCGGTGTTGCCACCCACGCAAGTTGCGCAGTTGTCGAGGAATGCTGTTCCGCCGAAGTCACCGTTGCAGTCAGCCACACAAGCTACTTCACCGGTGTTGCCACCGACGCAGGTTGCGCAATTGTCGATGAATGCCGTACCGCCGAAGTCACCGTTGCAGTCAGCCACACAAGCTACTTCACCGGTGTTGCCACCCACGCAAGTTGCGCAGTTGTCGAGGAATGCTGTTCCGCCGAAGTCACCGTTGCAGTCAGCCACACAAGCTACTTCACCGGTGTTGCCACCCACGCAAGTTGCGCAGTTGTCGAGGAATGCTGTTCCGCCGAAGTCACCGTTGCAGTCAGCCACACAAGCTACTTCACCGGTGTTGCCACCGACGCAGGTTGCGCAATTGTCGATGAATGCCGTACCGCCGAAGTCACCGTTGCAGTCTTGGATACAAGCTACTTCACCGGTGTTGCCACCCACGCAGGTTGCGCAGTTGTCGATGAATGCCGTACCGCCAAAGTCACCGTTACAGTCTTGGACACAAGCTACTTCACCGGTGTTGCCACCCACGCAAGTTGCGCAGTTGTCGAGGAATGCCGTACCGCCGAAGTCACCGTTGCAGTCTTGGATACAAGCTACTTCACCGGTGTTTCCGCCCACGCAGGTTGCGCAATTGTCGAGGAATGCCGTTCCGCCAAAGTCACCGTTGCAGTCTTGGATACAAGCTACTTCACCGGTGTTGCCGCCCACGCAGGTTGCGCAGTTGTCGAGGACTGCCGTACCGCCGAAGTCACCGTTGCAGTCTTGGATACAAGCTACTTCACCGGTGTTGCCGCCCACGCAGGTTGCGCAGTTGTCGAGGAATGCCGTACCGCCGAAGTCACCGTTGCAGTCAGCCACACAAGCTACTTCACCGGTGTTGCCACCCACGCAGGTTGCGCAGTTGTCGAGGAATGCCGTACCGCCGAAGTCACCGTTGCAGTCAGCCACACAAGCTACTTCACCGGTGTTGCCACCCACGCAGGTTGCGCAGTTGTCGAGGAATGCCGTACCGCCGAAGTCACCGTTGCAGTCAGCCACACAAGCCACTTCACCGGTGTTGCCACCCACGCAAGTTGCGCAGTTGTCGAGGAATGCGGTACCACCGAAGTCACCGTTGCAGTCAGCCACACAAGCCACTTCACCGGTGTTGCCACCCACGCAAGTTGCGCAGTTGTCAAGGAATGCCGTACCGCCGAAGTCACCGTTGCAGTCTTGCACGCAAGCTACTTCACCGGTGTTGCCGCCCACGCAAGTTGCGCAGTTGTCAAGGAATGCCGTACCGCCGAAGTCACCGTTGCAGTCTTGCACGCAAGCTACTTCACCGGTGTTGCCACCCACGCATGTTGCGCAGTTGTCAAGGAATGCGGTACCATTTGGCGTTCCAAAGCAATCTAAGATGTCTACTGTCACTTCAAAATCACATTCAAAGGAATTCCCGGCTGCATCATAAGCTGTATAGGCGAGTGCATGCGTTCCGGCAGTGAGCCACAAACTGTCCGTAACGGCTGGGGCGATCGCTGAAATTCCACAATTGTCATTCGCGTTGATGACAGGTACATACCAAGTGCCGGTGCTACCGAATGCCAGTTGTACGGTTTGATCTCCTGGGCAAGTGATAGTGGGATCGATGGTGTCCTCCACGGTTACGATCGCATCGCACGTACCCACGTTGCCGGAAGCATCCGTAACGGTGAGTGTCACGGTATTTACTCCAATATGGCTACAGTTGAAGACAGTCTGAGAAGCGCTCAGAGTAAAGCCACTACAGTTATCGCTACTGCCGCCATCAATGGAAGCAGGCGTGATGGTAGCGCTACCGCTTGCATCAAGTTGAACGGTAATATTCTGACAGTCAGCAGAAGGGGCCGTCGCATCCGAAACGGTGACGGTCTGTGTGCAAGTAGCGGTCAGTCCAGCGTTGTCGGTCACGGTCCAGATCACGGTGGTCACACCGATCGGGAAGACGGCCGGAGCATCGTTCGTTACGGTGGCCACACCGCAGTTGTCACTAGACACCGGCGTACCGAGGGCGACACCAGTAGCGGTACAACCACTGTTGGTGTTGACGGCAACGTCGACCGGGCAGGTGATCGTAGGTGGCACGTTGTCGCTCACGGTGACGGTCTGTGTGCAAGTAGCGGTCAGTCCAGCGTTGTCGGTCACGGTCCAGGTCACGGTGGTCACACCGATCGGGAAGACGGCCGGAGCATCGTTCGTCACGGAAGCCACACCGCAGTTGTCACTAGACACCGGTGTACCGAGGACGACACCAGGGACACCCTGGGGCACGGCAGGGAGTGGTGGCAGTGTCACTCGGTCCACGACGGCAGAGGCCACACCCAGTTGTCACTAGACACCGGCGTACCGAGGGCGACACCAGTAGCGGTACAACCACTGTTGGTGTTGACGGCAACGTCGGCCGGGCAGGTGATCGTAGGTGGCACGTTGTCGCTCACGGTGACGGTCTGTGTGCAAGTAGCGGTCAGTCCAGCGTTGTCGGTCACGGTCCAGGTCACGGTGGTCGCACCGATCAGGAAGACGGCCGGAGCATCGTTCGTCACGGAAGCCACACCGCAGTTGTCACTAGACACCGGCGTACCGAGGGCGACACCAGTAGCGGTACAACCACTGTTGGTGTTGACGGCAACGTCGGCCGGGCAGGCGATCTAGGTGGCACGTTGTCGCTCACGGTGACGGTCTGTGGCAGGTAGCGGCGATCCAGCGTTGTCGGTCACGGTCCGATCCGGTGTCACACCAGGAAGACGGCCGGAGCATCGTTCGTCACGGAAGCCACACCGCAGTTGTCACTAGACACCGCGTACCGAGGCACACCAGTACTGCCGGCGGACGAGAGCCGGAGCATGTTCGTACGGAAGCCACACCGCAGTTGTCACTAGACACCGGCGTACCGAGGGCGACACCAGTAGCGGTACAACCACTGTTGGTGTTCACGGCAACGTCGGCCGGGCAGGTGATCGTAGGTGGCACGTTGTCGCTCACGGTGACGGTCTGTGTGCAAGTAGCGGTCAGTCCAGCGTTGTCGGTCCGGCATGGTGGCGCACAGAGCGCGCGAGGGCCCGTGTTACCCGCGGGACACGGACACTGTTGGTGTTCCAGCCGTCGGCCGGCGAGGTGGCGTGTCCTCGGTGACGGTCTGTGGCAGGTAGCGGTCCGTCCAGCGTTGTCGGTCACGGTCCAGATCACGGTGGTCACACCGATCGGGAAGACGGCCGGAGCATCGTTCGTCACGGAAGCCACACCGCAGTTGTCACTAGACACCGGCGTACCGAGGACGACACCAGTAGCGGTACAACCACTGTTGGTGTTGACGGCAACGTCGGCCGGGCAGGTGATCGTAGGTGGCACGTTGTCGCTCACGGTGACGGTCTGTGTGCAAGTAGCGGTCAGTCCAGCGTTGTCGGTCACGGTCCAGATCACGGTGGTCACACCGATCGGGAAGACGGCCGGAGCATCGTTCGTCACGGTGGCCACACCGCAGTTGTCACTAGACACCGGCGTACCGAGGGCGACACCAGTAGCGGTACAACCACTGTTGGTGTTGACGGCAACGTCGGCCGGGCAGGTGATCGTAGGTGGCACGTTGTCGCTCACGGTGACGGTCTGTGTGCAGGTAGCGGTCGATCCAGCGTTGTCGGTCACGGTCCAGGTCACGGTGGTCACACCGATCGGGAAGACGGCCGGAGCATCGTTCGTTACGGAAGCCACACCGCAGTTGTCACTAGACACCGGCGTACCGAGGGCGACACCAGTAGCGGTACAACCACTGTTGGTGTTCACGGCAACGTCGGCCGGGCAGGTGATCGTAGGTGGCACGTTGTCGCTCACGGTGACGGTCTGTGTGCAGGTAGCGGTCGATCCAGCGTTGTCGGTCACGGTCCAGGTCACGGTGGTCACACCGATCGGGAAGACGGCCGGAGCATCGTTCGTTACGGAAGCCACACCGCAGTTGTCACTAGACACCGGCGTACCGAGGGCGACACCAGTAGCGGTACAACCGGTGTTGGTGATTGCCAGAACACCCGCTGGACAGGAGATCTGTGGAGGTTGTGAATCTGTCACTCGAATGATCTGCGAACAAAGCACTACGTCCTCAACGCCGTTCTCGTGCACATAGGCTACCGTATGATCACCCAATGAAAGGGTCTGAGTTGGGGTCGCGGTGATATCTACCCAATCCGTCGGGTCGAATATCGAGAGTGGCGTCTGGCTCACGTTCCCGGGAGCGAGGTAGAGCGCTTCCGAATTACCATTCCCGTAACAGTTGTCCGAATATCCGATAGGCGAGAACGTGCGACTTGCACCGCAGGCACCTGGATCGGTATTGATATTCACATCCCCTGGACAGCTATAGGTCGGAGGAAGTGTATCCACACCGATGATGGTAGCCATGCACGATGCGGAACCATTTCCGGCCGCGTCCACGGCTTTCAGTTGGACCAACAAGTATTCCGCGAATGGTACGAATGTGTTCGCCGCCGGATCCTGGACGATGGTCGGTGTGGCCGTGCAATTGTCCGATGCAGTGTACAAGGTCCTGAAGTCGGGAACTTGCATGGAGCATGAGGGCGTGGCGTAAGCGGTTTGGATCGGGGCGACCGCCGGGCAAATGATCGATGGTGCGATCATGTCTTGCGGCGTCAGTGTGGCCACCGGACTGAAACCAGTTCCACAACCGGGTTGGCTTAGTTCCACCATGTACTGTGTTGGACCGGTGAGGTTGCTCCACGTGATGCTGGAATTTGTGGAGCCGATCGAGGTCCAAAGCGTGCCGCCGTTCGTTGATACCCTCCAACGAACGATCGTGCCGCTATATCCGGTTATCGTCAGCGTACCGGTCGCTGGGGAAGGGCAAACCACCCCATTCCCAGTGAAGGTGCCACCACTCGGGGTGGCACCGACCGTCACAGAGGCCGATGCTGTGGCCGAACCCGCACAAATACCTGTCGGAGCAACGGTGTACATGTAGTTGCCGGGGCTCATGTTGCTCGGATCGAACATGCCACCGACTACTGGGCTTGGTCCCGACCAGATGCCACCGGTCTGCGGAGTACCACCCAATTGTGCGAATAAGCTGGCTGCTGGTGAACCACTGCACGTCGACAGCGTTCCGTTCGTACCTGCGTTCGGAGCTGCGGTCACTTGGATGGAATCGGTCGTGGACGATGCACAGGATCCGCTGCCGACGGTATAGGTCAACGCAACGGCTCCGGACAGTCCCGCAGGGTTGAAGGTGGATCCGGACACGCCTGGTCCGGACCATGTGCCGCTAAGGTCATTGCCGAAACTGTAGTAGATACCGTCCACTTCGAAATTCGAGCTGCCCGAACTTGGACGTTGGAGCCTGATGTATCGCGCAGGACCGGACAGCGTGATATCCGAATAGATCGCCGAATTGGAGGCCGTGCTGATCGTGCCTGCAGAAGCTGTCGGGCTGGTGGTTGTTCCGGAAAGGATGTTCGCAGAGGCTGATGCTCCTGATGTGCGCCAGAGTACACTGATCGTCGTTCCGGAGGGTACTGTGACCCCAAGGTCTACGGTGATATGCCCACCAGCGGTGTTGAACTGTGCGTAGCTGCCAAGTACGGCACCGAGCGCTCCATTTGGCGAGACCACATTGCTGGAATTAGCGACAGATACTGCTGGTCCGCTCCCGTAGGCTATGAGCAAGGAATTCAACGAAAATGGACCCGCATTCGAACACATGGTCCCAGGCGGGGTCCAAGCAGAGGGTTCGGCACCGCCTAAATTGGCAATGGAACCCTTGAAAAGGTAACCGTTGTCATTGGAAGGTCCCGTCAATGGAATCGTACTGCTCGAGATATTCGTGTTGAAGCGCCCTCCTATGGCGAGCCTTCCTTGTGCGTCAGAAGCAATACATGCCCCCCAAGCATCCTTGGAACTGGTCAGTTTGTCGTTCCGGACGAGGATGCCGGAGGACCGGAAGGTGGCAACGAACGGTTGGACCTTACCTGTACTTGACAACAACGTATTTCCATCGATCGAAACATCGTCCTTGAAGTTGCCGACCACATGCACCGCTCCTGCTCTTCCGATCGCTATTCCTGTTCCTCCTATGGTATGGGTGGAACCGGTCGTAGTGCCGGTGGTCACCCATTGAAATAGACCGGTGTTCGGGTCGATGCGACCGAGGTAGAAGAAATCATGCGTACCGGTGTTGACCACGCCAACTCCCGGGAATGTGCAGGGAGAATGACTGATGCTGGAATAGTAGAGCGCATCGCAGCCCGCCGCCATGCCCGCCCCACTAATGTCCACGTTGTCATTTTCGAAAAGGGAAGTGGTCCATAAGTGTGCAGCGCTGATGCTGAACGCGGAAATCCGCACTTCCTTGTCCGTCGAATTGGAGTGACTTGATAGGACCGCACCTGCTGGATCGTACCATCTGAAGGGGTTGTTCTTCGCCCTGAATGCCACGAACACACGGCTCGCGTCCTTAGCGATGGATCGTGGGATCTCATCATCGCCACTTCCTCCGGAGATCAGCCACTGGCCGGTCCCGTTCAATCCATAACTGACGATCACCAAGTTCTCTTTGCCGGAGGGCAGACTGTTTGAAATGGATCCGAACGAGGTCGTGATCCGCCCTTTGACGGTCCCGAACACGGAGACCTGATCCCCTGAAACGGCGATGCCGGCAGGAAGGTCGTCCCCGGATCCTCCGAGCTTGGCCTTCCACCTCAGTATTCCGTTCGGTGAAAAGGATGCGATGAACCAGTCTATGTTGCCGGAACTGGACAATAAGCCTGTTCCCAGCGCGGAGTTACCTGCAATGTCAATAACCCCTTTGAACCAACCACAGACATAGATATTCCCAGCGGCATCCAAGGCAATACCTGTAGCTCTGCTATCATTCAGGCTTGTTGGAGTAAACGCCCATTCACGGACGCCGTTCTGGTCGTACTTCATTACGAAGGCATCCACGTTTCCTCCAACGGTCCCGCTTGATCCGCCGATAAGACCATTTCCTTCTGTATATCCACAAGCGTATGACGCACCTGAGGCATTGTCCATCGCGACCCCGGTCACCTCCTCCTTATCGCTGCTGGATAGCGAGTGTCCCCATTGCCAGACATAGGACTGGGCACTAGCGGCACCGGCTAGCAGTAGATGGGTCAGGAGTATGACTAGGAGCAGGGATCGCCTATGAGCAATGGGCATCCAGAGGATCATTTATCTCGTATGGACCGTCTTGGCCGATTTTGAGTTAGCCCTTGGAACGGGTAAAACGCTTTAAGGTTTCGACGAACTCCTACATGGCATCGCCGAATAGCGTGTTACCTTTTCCACCGGAGTGCATTCCATTACCGAACCCACCGAATGGATCCCGAAAGCGAGGCTGCGGCCATACGAGCCGCCAAGGCCGATCCACAGCGTTTTACGCCGTTGTACGAGCGGTACTTCGGGGACATCTATCGCTTCGTGGAGCGACGCATCAGGGACCGTCAGCGGAGCGCTGATATCACACAGGATGCTTTCCTGAAGGCCATGCTGGCGCTGCCTCGCTATACGGATCGCGGCCTACCGTTCAGGGCTTGGTTGTATCGGATCGCGCTGAACGAAGTGCGCATGTATTGGAGGAAACGGAAAGAGATCTTGGTGGAAATGAGCTTCGCGGAAGTCTTGGGGTTGACGGAGGAAATTGGAATGCCGCCGGTCGAGGAAGAGCTGGCACGATTGGCACAGGCGATGGGTCGATTGGATGAGGCCAAGGCACACCTGGTCGAACTCCGGTACATGGATGGACTTAGTTTCCAAGAGATCGGCCAGGTCCTAGGGATCGCTGAGGATGCGGCCAAGATGCGGACACATCGGGTCCTTGCCACGCTACGCACCTACCTTTCACAACGGGCATGAAACGACGTTACCACATAACCCCGGAAGGAAGGCCGGAGCCCACAGCGAAGGAGATCGAACGCTTGAAGGATCCGAAGCGCCTATTGCACAACTACCATCGCGCTGTCCAACGGCCCAAATTGCCGATATACCGGGATCCCAAGGCCTTCTTGGCACTCTTGCTGATCGTGCTCTTGGCTTGGTTCCTCTCGGAAGTGGTCGATGCGCCGCTGGAACCGGGACCTGCGCGTGAGCAGTTACCAACCGATGGCACTGATACTACCGATCGATAACAACTGTTCGTGTCCAGGAGCCAGCTCCGGTCCGTACCCTGAGGTGGTACGTGCCACTGGATAGGGAGGGGTCGAGGGACAGGTGTTCCAATTGCGCACCTGAGCTCCTGTGCGCGTTCGTGAGTGACCGCTCCACCGTTCGTCCGGATACATCCAATAAATCTACGGATACCTTGGAAGCAGCCTGCAGGTCATAGGAAATACTCAATTGACCCGAGGTGGGATTGGGCCAAGCGGAAAGGCCGATGGAGTTTTCCGGGAATTCATTCGAGCCGACATTGATATCGAAGTTGAATGCGATGAAGGATGATCTGCCTTCGGGTTGGTTCCAATGGCTCACGGCCACGATCAATCGGCCTTGAAGGTCGAAGGTGCCGCAAGTGGTCAACTGCATCTGGACCTCAGGCTGAAACTGAAATGGCGCGTTGCTGCCATTCTGATCCAGCACAGTGCCCATCCCATCGAAGGCCAGGATCACAACCTCCTTCCTATTGTCCAAGGTAAGCATCGATCCGACCAAGATGAATAACCCGGTAGGGTCATACACCAACTCTTTGCCTAAGTACCGGCCCTCTGGAAGTGTGCCGGCATAGATCCGTCCGTTATCACCGAATTCGTGCACGGCTTGGCCGAAAGCATCCAATTTCATTATGGCCAAGCGTTCCCAAGTGTCGGAAAGTGCCACATAGCCACCCGCGATCAGCGAACCGTCATCCAGTACCATCAGGTCCATGATGCACTCCGGTTTGTTGGACATGGTGGATTGGTCGGGCACGTGGTCCAAGAAGAAGATACCGCCATCGCCGAATGACGGATCGAGGACACCGTTCGGGGCGGCCTTTGCCACGACCCATGCCGAGGCATCAGCACCAATGGATTTGAAACCGCCAACGTAGATGCTACCATCAGGACCCAAGGCGATCGTTTTGGCCGAAGCCGTTACGCCGGGTGGGTTGTATAGTCCGATACCGTTCGTGGCGAAGGATAGGTCCAGATCCCCATTGGGTAGGAAACGGCTTACGAACATGGAGCCGGACGAACCGCCGGCCACCAAGATCTTCCCGTCCGTCTGAAGCACTGCGTCCCGAAGGATCTGGTACACGGGCATATTGTAGTAGAGAACGCCGTCCACTCCAAAGGAAGGATCCGGCACTCCGTTCGGCAGGAGTTGACAGATGAAGATTTTCGGATCGTTCGTGCCTTGAAAAAGGCCGGTCGCGGTAATGATGATCTTCCCATCCGGCCGCACCACCATACCTGAAGGGATTAGTCCGATGGAAGGCGGAGCGAGGATGAAGTGCCCATTGATCGCGAAGCTGCTATCCGGTTTGCCGTTCGGCGTGCAGCGCATGACCTTTATAGCGTCCACACCTGCACTATGCAGGCTGAGGAATCCACCATCGGGAAGGGTCTCCATAACAAGCGGAGATGCGCCGCTGTATGGCTCCGGACCAGGCTGATAGGCCACGCCATTTGTTCCGAATGAAGGGTCCAGAACAAAGTCCTGCGCATGCAGCTGGCTTCCGGCCAGTGCCAAAAGCATGACCAAGGTGCGTGGGTCCATGGCCTTTCAACGGGGCCATGGGGTTGAAGGTTCCGTACGAGATATTCGCGCCTCCTAGTTCGGGAGTTGGTCGTAGCGGATGGTGGTAGGTACCACTCCTCCGATGTTCTGTAGGATCAGATCCCGGTCGTTGTTCGTGCCGGTGTATCGGACCTGACCATCCAAATTCAGATCCTCTGGATAGTATCCGCTCACCGTATTCGTTGGTACTATGCCACCGATGCGTTGTAGGATCAGATCTCGGTCGTTCGCCGATCCGGTGTACTTCAGATTCCGATCGAATTGCGCATCACCGGACCACATTACCATGCGCTGCCCCATGGGCTTGAGGGCATTGGTGCCGGCTGTCGCGGTTTGGCCGGATGCGAAATCCACGACTGGGGGGATCGGTACTCCGAGGTTCACAGGGAATAGACTATGAAACCCCAGGTGGTTTCTGTGCCGCACGGCAACGAAGTATACATCAGCGGCCACCATGAATACTGGTAGGTCCAAGCCGTCCGTCCGGGTGATCAGTCCGTTCCGTCGAAGGATGCATGATTGGGTTGCCACGATCAATGATGGTTGATTCTGATCCCTCAATTCCAGCACTACCCAATCCACGGCGGTGTGTTCATCCGTGCCAGGGAAGGGGTCGAGCATTTGCATTGTGGTGGTTTCGCCGCCACCACCGATATGGGTGTAGCCCAATGCCGTATAGGGTTCCGTCAAAGGGATCAGACCGTTCTGGAAAAGGGAAGCGGACATCAGGCTTCCGGGGGTGTACGCCCCTTCCAACCAGACACGCACCTCCACTTGGACCCCCGATCCCCGACAGACACAATCCGCTTCGACCACATCGCCTTCCGTAGCTGGGTCGCCATCATCGCATGCTGCCCCGATGAACCAAAGCTGGTCGTCGTCGTCACAGTCGGTGGAATCGGCCACAAAGCCAGGAGGCTGGTTGCAGGCGCTAAGTGGGATCAAGGGGTCTCCGAAACCGTCCTCGTCGGTATCCGCGAACCAATTCCGGATGGTGTGGATGTTCGGGTTCGAATCGTTACAATCATCGGGGTTGTCCACATAGCCTGCGGGTGCGCCGCAAGCCAGTTGGGTCGGGGCGAAGATGTTCCCGTAGCCATCGCCATCACCATCCAAATACCAGATCGTAAGGCTGATCAGTTCGGGGTCGCCGTCGTCGCAGTCATCGCTATTGTGCACATATCCGGGCGGCGCGACGCACGCTAATGTGGTCATGTTCGCATCTCCGGCGCCGTCGTTATCACTATCCGCGAACCACAGCGTGGGCCCTAGGAGCTCCGGATCACTATCGTTGCAATCGTCGTTGTTGCCCACGAAGCCGGTGGGCGCAGTGCACGCAACCTCTTGAACGCTAGGGTCCCCAAGTCCATCACCATCCCCGTCGGCATACCACGTGGTGGGTTGACAAAGGCTCCATGCCGCGAAGCGTAAGCGCGGGATGTTCGGGTTGATCAGGGTGAAAACGCCACCAGTGTATAGTTCGTCACCGTGAACCACCATAGCATAGACCGTAGAGGATGGAGCAGGCGGCGGTGTATTGAGCACTCCCGTAGCGATCGAATACGAAGCCAAATGCTGGTTCGCCAGACCCTGTACTTGGGACATGAAGCCGCCAATGATCAGGTTATCGTTCCAGATACATAATTGATTCACCGCTCCATTGACCGAGGGTGCCCAAGAAGTCGGTATTCCAGTGGCGCGGTCGATGGCTGCAAGTGAGGTGCGTGGTATGCCACCAATGGACGTGAAGCTACCTCCGCAATACACCGTTCCGCCATGCATGATCAAGGAAAGCACGGTACCGTTGGGCGCAGGATCCCATGGTGACAACGTACCAATGGCGTCATCCACCTCGGCCAGCATGGTCCGGGCTTGGCCTCCCACAAGGGTGAAGGTGCCTCCGATCAAGATCGAACTGTTATCACGGAGCAGTGTACGAACGAACCCGGTCACATTCGGGTTCCAAGGAAGTAGCGCTCCTGTTGTGGGGTGGAAAGCGCCAACGCGGTTTCGGGTAACACCATTGGCGACGGTCAGGTCACCGGCCACGTGGATGGCAATGCTGCCAGCGAGGATGCTGAATACAGTAGCGTTCACGCTGGGTGCCCAGGTCGTCAGATCGCCAGTGGCAAGGTCGAAAGCACCCAAACGGCCTCGGACTTCGCCAGCAAGTTCAGTGAAATCACCCCCGATGTACAACGTGCCATCATGAATGGCCATGGCAAAGACACCGTCATTTGCCGACGGCGACCACGGGAGAAGGTTACCGGTCACGGCATCAAAGGCGGCCAGTCTAGTCCTTGGCGAGCCGTCCACTTCAGTGAAGGTCCCTCCAACATAGAGCACGTCGGTTGCAGGATCAAGGACCATGGCTCGGATATGCCCGTTGGCCCCTGGCCAACCACTTTGCAATGTGAGATCCTGACCGAGGCCAAGCATCGGGTATAGGCAGCACCATGTCAGAATTCCTATCACTAAGTGCTTGTACTTCATCCGGGTTCAATTGCAATGCAGGATGAAAGTATGGACCAGTATTGATATTCGTAAAAGAATGATCGGATCCCGATCACAGATGATGCACATTCCCAACGAGCGATGCAGGGATTTGCTTAGAGCTGCACGGTTCCGGATACTTGTCTAGCAGGCACCTTCACTACTCGTAGTATTGGTTCGCGGGTCCTTAAGCTGCGGAAACCCCGTGAGCATGCTCGTCTAGGGTTGAATGCCTGAAGAACCGACCTTTGTGGAATGCGTTCAAACAACATTCATCGGTCACTACGTGTTTTCTCCTTTACCGCCGCACTGTTCAGTGTTGGCGCATTCGCCCACGAAGGCATGTGGGTACCCACCTTGCTCAAGAGCATCAAAAGCGACCTGCAAAGCGCAGGCTTGCAGATCTCCGCCGAGGACCTGTACAGCATCAACCACAGCAGTATCAAGGATGCCATTGTGCTCTTCGGTAGTGGTTGTACGGCGGAGGTGATCAGCGGGCAAGGTCTCATCCTCACCAACCACCACTGTGGCTTCAGTGCTATCCAGGAGCAGAGCAGCTTGGAACACGATCACCTGAAGAACGGCTTCTGGGCTGCCGATGGAAAGTCTGAATTGAAGAATGCGGGCCTCACCGCCACCTTCGTCATTCGTATGGAGGATGTCACCGCTCAGATCCTTGCCGGACTCGTGGACCGCGAAGTGAGCACCGAGGCGCAACGGCGGCTGCACGTGGCGGAGATCGCTTTGGGCATCACCAACGAAGCCGTGGTCGGTACGCACTACCAAGCTGTCGTTCGGCCTTTCAACTATGGCAATTCATACTTCTTGATCATCACGGAAACATTCCGGGACGTGCGGTTGGTGGGTGCACCACCAAGTTCCATCGGCAAGTTCGGTGGTGATACGGACAACTGGATGTGGCCGCGACACAATGCGGATTTCAGTCTTTTCCGGATCTATGCTGGGCCGGATAATTTGCCAGCGGAACCCAGTGATGCCAACGTGCCATTCGCACCTCGCCACGTGCTGCCTATCAGCATGAGCGGTGTACAAGAGGGCGATTTCGCGATGATATACGGGTTCCCAGGAAGCACTCAGCGCTACATCAGTTCCTATGCGGTGGACTACGTGATGAACGTTTCCGATCCCTTGCGGATAAAGATGCGGGAAGCGAGCCTTTCGGTGATCGATGCGGCCATGCGTTCCAGTGATCGCATACGGATCCAATACGCCGACAAACAATCGAGCATCAGTAATGCATATAAGAAATGGATCGGTGAACTGCGCGGCTTGCGGGAACTGCATACGTGGGAGAAGAAGAGAATGGAAGAGGCGGCATTCGTGGATGAAGCGCACAAACGGAACCGCACGGATCTCGTGGACCATATGACGGCGCTCGAGGGAGACCACAAGAGCTATGTACGCTACGCCACTGCACGTGACCTTTTCGTCGAAATGGTGTACTACGGACCCGAGATCCTACGCTTCGCGGATGGGTACCGCGAATTGATCGAGGAGGGTGATCGGTTGCTTCGAGAGGGCAAACGACAGGATGTTGTGAAGGCACGGAGGGATGCGCTCATCGGCTATTTCAAGGACTACGATGTAGAGGTGGACAAGGGGGTGTTCAAAGCCCTGTTACCGATCTATCGCGCTGGTGTTCCGGCCTCTTTACAACCTGCCATATTCACAGGGATCGATACCAAGTTCAAGGGCGACGCCAATGCCTGGGTCGATGACCTGTACGCACGTAGTGTGTTGGTTGACCAGAAGAAATTGGAGACCGTCTTGAACGCGTCGCCCAAGAAGTTCACGAGAGTGATGCAGAAGGATCCGGCCTTCTTGGCCTCCCGTAGTCTCTATGATTCCTTCCTGCAACAGGTTCGGCCCGAGCATGCACGCTTGGGAGACCGGATCGAGGCGACCATGCGCGCTTATGTGAAAGGTCGGATGGATATGGACCCGGACCGCACGTGGTGGCCCGATGCGAACAGCACACTTCGCTTGTCGTACGGTAGAGTGGAGGGCAGCGAACCGCGAGACGCAGTGGTCTACGAACCCTTCAGCACGTTGGACGGGGTGGTTCAGAAGTATATTCCAAGCGATGTGGAATTCGACTTGCCTGCGCGCTTATTGGAGTTGCATGCCGCCAAGGACTACGGCGACTATGCGGTGAACGGGACGGTGCCGGTCTGTTTCACCTCCTCGCTGCATACGACAGGAGGCAACAGCGGCAGTCCTGTGCTGAATGGGCGTGGCGAGCTCATCGGATTGAACTTCGATCGCACATGGGAAAGCACCATGAGCGACATCCAGTTCGATCCGGAGAAGTGCCGCAACATCTGTGTAGATGCGCGGTACGTGCTCTTCATCATCGACAAATTCGCCGGTGCCAAGCACCTCATCGCCGAAATGCAATTGGTCAAGCATACCGACGCGCCCCACCTGATCGAACTACCCATACACCGATGAGCCACTGGACCGAACAGGACAATGAACTTCGCCGAAGCTTCGACTTCAAGGACTTCAGCGCGGCCTTTGCATTCATGGTACGCGTTGCGCTGGTGGCGGAAAAGCAGGATCACCACCCGAAATAGACCAACGTGTACAACCGGGTGGAGATCGCGTTGAGTACCCACGATGCAGGCGGGATGATCACCGAAAAGGATCGGAAGTTGGCTGCTGCGATCGATGCCTTGGTCGGCTGAAGGATCTACTGTGGAACGCAGAACGCCGCTCGTTGGAGCGGCGTTCTGCGTTAATGGATTCGTTTGGCTTAGCCCACTTTCGCCACGTTCGCCTTGATCCGCAAGGTGGTCTCCTTGGGTTCGGTATTGGCGATCACCGTCACGGTCTTGGTCTGTGCGTTCTCCTGCTTGCCTGGCTTGTAAACCACTTCGATATCGCCGGTCGCACCTGGTGCGATCGGTGCTTTCGGGTAGTTCGGCACGGTGCATCCGCACGAACCATTCGCGGTCTCGATGATCAAGGGCTCGGTGCCTGTGTTCGTAAAGCTGAACACGTACTTGTTCTCGCTGTCCTGCTTGATGTTGCCGAAGTCGTGCTCGTAATTGGCGAAGTTCACCGTGGTCTTCGGCGTGTTGTCCACCGGAGGGGTGGCGGTAGAGAGCGGGTCGAAGGTCGGGTCGATCGGCTTGTTGGGATCTACACTGGCCGCAACGGAATTCACGGAGTTCGCTGCCACGATGCTGCCCTCTTGCTTATCCCCAGTGAATTGACCTACGGCGAGAACCACCAAGGCAATGGCGATGACACTGAGCAATGCGATCTGGATCTTGTCTTTCATCGGAGTACGGTTTTCGTCGAATGGAGTTTGTTCTGGGCGCGAAAATAAGACAAGCCCCAACAAACATGCTGGGGCTTAACAGGCCGTTAACAGCCTGTGCGTTCTTGTGGGTACTTCCAGAGCGTCAGGGCTTTATCATGCCATAGCGGTGGAACGAATCATCAGATAGCGACTCCAAGGCGCGTTGGAAGCTGCGATCCACTGGGTTGTTGGCATTGATCACCTGCCAATACGCGGATGTGTTCCAAAGGTCGCGTGCGATCAATGCTTTAAGCCGCAATTCGATCAGGTCCATCGAATGGGCCATGTGCTCCGGATCCGGGACCACACCCTCCTTGTTGGCCGCATCCTCCAATGCCTTGGTCAACACCGCATCCACATGGAATTCGTGGATGAAGGCATCGATATCGGTGTAGCGCTGTAGCAACTTCGCCCGCTCCTTGTCCACGAATTCCAGAGCGAAGGTGTTGAGGATGCCCTTGCGTACCAACTGACCGAAGTACTCCGAGCTCAGCGTGGTATCGATCGGCACGAACACATCCGGCATGATCCCGCCACCGCCATAAACCACGCGCTTGTTCATGGTGTAATATTTCACGGTGTCTGCCGCATGGATGCTATCCGCAGAGGTGAGTTCGCCTTTGCGTAGGCGCTCGATCTTTTCCCGCTGATAGGCTTCCACACCATTCTCATAGGACTTTTGGATGGACCGACCCGATGGGGTGTAATAGCGCGATACCGTAAGGCGCACAGCTGAACCGTCGGAGAGCATGACCGGTCGTTGCACCAGACCTTTCCCGAAACTGCGGCGGCCAATGATCAAGCCACGGTCCCAGTCCTGGATCGCACCGCTGACGATCTCGCTGGCACTTGCGGAGCCTTCATCCACCAACACCACCAACCGGCCTTTCTCGAATAGACCTTCCTTCGTGGAGTACGTGTCTTCGCGCGGGGAGGTCCGTCCTTCGGTGTACACCACCAGCTTGCGGTCCCCGAGGAATTCGTCGGCCATTTCGATGGCGGTGCGGAGATAGCCACCACCATTCCCTTGCAGGTCCAGGATCAGGTCCTTCATACCTGTTTCTTTCAATTCGGAAAGATGTTCGCGGAACTCCTTCATGGTGGTGGCACTGAAACGACTCACCTTGATGTAGCCCACGCCGGGTTTTGCCATATAACTGGCTTCCACGCTGTAGATGGGGATCTTGTCCCGGGTGATGGTGAAATCCAATGGAGTGGAGGTCCCTTTCCGCAGGATCGTGACATCCACCTTCGTGCCTTTTTTGCCCCGGAGCCGCTTCATCACATCGCTGTTCTTGAAGTTCATACCCGCAGCGTTCTCTTGGTCTATGGTCACTACGCGATCACCGGCACGTATGCCGATACGTTCGGAAGGGCCCCCTGCAATGGCATCCACCACGTAGATGGTATCGCGCACGATGTTGAACTGAATGCCAACTCCCTCGAAGTTTCCTTTCAAGGGTTCGTTCACTTCGTCCAGGTCCTCCTTCGGGATATAGATGGAATGCGGATCGAGTTCTTCCAGCATGCTCACGATGGCGGCATCCACCAACTTCTGTTTGTCCACATCATCCACGTACATGCGGTCAATGTGGTAGAGCAAGGATCCGATCTTTCCGCTGGTGAGTGGATCGTCGTGCTGAGCAGTGCTAAGAAATGGAAGCGCTAACAGGGCGATCACGGCGTGGTGACGCAGAAAGAGGAAACGGCTATGCATGGGCTGTAAAGCTTTGGAACGCGCCAAACGCGTGCCAGGTTGCCCCGAAGGGATAGAAATGTCGTGCAAGGTTGTCAATTGCGGTCGAAGTTGCGCTTCCGCTTCAGGCTGCCCCTCTTGTACTTCTCCGTACGTATAGTGATGCCATTCGCGTAGTATTTCCACTCGCCGTGTTTCTGTCCCTTCTTGTAGTGGCCCAGGACCTCGTCCTTTCGGAAGGCCCAAGGACCATCACGCAGCCCTTGGCGGTATTGTCCTTTCAAGGATACGCTACCGTCCTCGGCATACTCGGTCCAATCGCCGTGGAGCGTTTTCCAGCCGTACACCGCGAAGATCAACGGGCGACCATCCGGATAGAAAGCACGGAACACCCCGGATGGGAAGCCGCGCTTGTAGTCCATCTCCACCGCAATACGCCCTGTATCCTGAACGAATCGGCCGATCCGCTTGTACTGGGCATCCATCCGCACCGGATCGTAGGTTACGCCATAGGGCTTCAACACGCCGTGATCCGGCACCCAGAGCGTATCGGGTTGGGCGAATAGCGCGAAAGTTGGAAAGATGAACAGGAGGAAAAGGGGCCACTTCATTCGTTCTGCTGCTGGGTGTCGCTTCGGACCACGTGGAAAGTGGCGGTCAACGAAAGACCTTGCTGATCGGTCAAAGTTAATCGGTGCGGCCCGGTGACCAGATCCACTACGAGTTCATGTTCACTCTGTGTGCGTCCTACGAATTCGCCATCCAAGTCCCAGTTCAAGAGAGCAGATGGATCGCGATGTGCGGCCATCAGTACCACCTGGGCAAAGGTTCCATCCAGTTGCACCGGGATGTGGATGCGTGCATCGGGGCCTGGGTAGATCAGTTCCATGGGGGTTTCGCGCGGACCACTTGGGGCAGGCGGCAGTGGTCGGTACTCTGGATGGACCTTTCGGTAGTAGTGTTCCATGGCCGGTGGAAGGGAGAACCAATTCACCCAATGTCCATGCGCGTCCGGACCAACTTGGTGATCCTCCGTTGCATTCACCAAAATGCGATGATGATAGGGGCACGGTGCTGTGCGTTCGCTTTCGCGGATCACCCAAAGCGTATCGACAGGGAGACAATCCGGACCAGCGCGGAATCCAGTGGCTCGGCAGACCGCAGTGCGTTCCATGCCATCGAATGGCGTGTCGAACCCGTGACCATTGGGCAACAGGTCGAACACGTCGAAGAGCATCGGCGCTGCGGCCAACGTACCCGTATGTCCGGGCCGGCCTTCACCATCTGCATTCCCCGTCCACACTCCGACAGCGAACCGGTCGGTGAACCCGATGGCCCAAGCATCGCGGTGGCCAAAACTGGTTCCGGACTTCCAAGCGATGTATTTCGGATCCGCGAAATACTGCCAGCCAGATTCCGAGCCTGGGCGGTGTACCGCATGCAGGGCTTGGATCGTATGGTATGCGGATGCTGCTGAAAGAACCGCTGAGGTAGCCGAAGCGTACTCGCCTTCCACAAGCTGCGGCGCATGGACTGGTTCTACTTCCGATGGAACAAGAACCGTCCGCGCCATGGAGGCGAATGCGCCGGTGAGTTCCCAAAGTGTGCTTTCCGCACCACCGATGATCAACGAAAGGCCATAGTTCTCGGCCGTACGGTCCACATGTTCCAGTCCCATGGCGCGTAGCATGCGCAAGGTGCGTTCAATGCCATGGCGGTGTAATGCACGCACGGCTGGAACGTTGAGCGAGCGGGCGAGTGCGGCTGCCGCTGGTACAGCACCGTCGAACCGGGCGTCGAAGTTCTTGGGTGAGAAGCCTTGGTAATGCGTGGGCAGATCGGCAACAAGCTGGTCGGGCATCATTTCGCCGCATTGCAGCATGTCCGCATAGAGGAAGGGTTTCAACAAGCTTCCAGTGCTACGTCGGGCTTGGATGATGTCGACTTCTCCAGCATGTTCGGCCGAGGTTTGCGGAAGGTTGCCGATATAGGCGAGGACCTTTCCGCTGGGTACATCGAGAATGAGCACTGCCGCGTTGTGTACTTCGTTCGCACGAAGGATCGGTCCATGTCGGTCGGCGATCGCGGTGACGCGGCGCTGTAGATCCGGGTCGAGCGTACTGGTGATGCGCTGGCCACGATGACCGGATAACTCCAAGGTCGCTAGGGCGTGCGGAGCCGATCGGGGTAGGTCGATCGGTCGCTCCGGGAGGGGTTCTGCACGGGCCAGCGAACAGGTCATGCTATCGAGTACTCCGGTATCGCGCAAGTACTCCAGCAAGCGATCACGTTTGTCGCGTAGTGCATCGCGTTGCCGTGCCGGATGGATCCGTGCCGGTGCGTTGGGGAGCACGGCGAGTGCGGCACATTCGGCCCAACCCAGTTGGTCCGGTGATCGACCGAACCAGCGCCAAGCAGCGGCCTCAAGTCCGACCACATTCCCGCCGAATGGCGCGTTGGCAGCATACAGCGCAAGGATGGAGTCCTTCGAAAACCGGACCTCGTAGCGCAAAGCCGCGCAAATCTCCACCGCCTTGTTCCAGACCGTTCGCGGCCGATCGCCATGGGCCATGCGTGCGACTTGCATGGTGATCGTACTTCCCCCGCTGACGATGCGACCGGCATGCCAATTCTGTTTTGCCGCACGGATCAGTGAAGGAAGGTGGATGCCGGGGTGGGAGCGGAAGTGCCGATCCTCGAAAGCGAGCAAACACGTTTCGAAACGATGCGGTACCGAATCGCTCGGAGGCATGCGCCACTGACCATCCAACGCCACCGTGGCACCGAGCAAGTCTCCGTCCCGGTCCAGCAGAACGGTGCTTCGGGGTTTCTGAAACAAGGGGTCCATCGGTCCCCAACGCGCCCAAACGAAGAGCACACCAAAGGCAGCGATGGTGATCAACACCTTGCGCCTACCGGATCCCATCGGCGATCACTGTTGCGCCGCTGATGGTTCGCCCGATGGCACTACTTCCACCCACCGACCCATGGTCCGTGCATTGATCGTAAGGTCGTACATCGCTTCGCAGAACGCACCGGGTAGATAGTAGCGCCCGGTATAGGCTGCGTTGAGCATCACTTCATAGGTCACGGACTTTCCACGCCAGAGGTCGAAGTAGGTCATCACGCGATCATCGCGCAGATCCTGGTAAGTGTAACTGGATGCGGCGATGGCCCCTTCACTTCCCTCCAAGCGGTTGTTCCGGATCTCCCAACCGGAAGGGAAGACGTTGGTCAGCGCCAATTGCTGGTAGTTCGCTGCCACCCCGGGATGCATGATGCGCACCGTGGCCTTGAAGTCCGTGCCTTGTTCGATCCGTGCGGGATCCACACGCTTACCATCCATCAGCGTGTATTCGACCTGCATATTCAACCCGCTCGATGTGGGATCCTCTGCACCGGCCAATGGCGTTCCGTTGCGGACCAAACGCACGTACAGGAGGTTCTTGCCGGTGTTCGTCACCTTCACGTGGTCCTTTCCATTCGGCGTGGCGAGCTCAACACGGCTGATCGCTTTCTCGGTGAAACGGTCGGTGGCTTTGCCCTCAAGTTCCAGTTTGAAGGAAAGGCCCTTGTCCAACTGGCTCTTCTCCGCAAAACGGGCAACAGCCAGCAGCGCGAATGCCGTGCTCTGGGTGCTGTACCAGCCACCACTACTGAGGTCCTTGGAAATGCGTTGCACCATTCCCGCTGCCTTGGCGGTCTCGTCCATGTGCATCAAGGCGAGGGCGATCATGGCTTCGTCACGCAACGCACTGCCGTAGGTATATCCCATTTCCGAATAGGCCGGGATCGAAAGTTCGCTGGCCAATGTGAGCCTCTTTGCAGCATCCAATTGACCGATCTGCGCGTAGGCGGCGGCGAGTATCCAACGGGAGCGTGTGCTGAGTGATCCTTGTTCGCGCAAGCGATTCATCGCCGCCAGTTCGGGGTGTTTGGCCAACGCGAGCACATAGAGGCGATAGGCCTGAATGAACTGAGTGGATTCGATCGACCAACCATTCTGCTGTCTTGCCTGCCAGTCCCGCGCAGCCTTCCGCTGATAGGCGAGCCAATTCGGCAAGGTGCGACCCACGGTCTTCAGACCTTCACGTTCGGCCTCTACCATGAAGTGCCCTGCATAGATCGATGTCCAATCATCGTAATGATCGCCACCGGGCCAGTAGTTGAAGGATCCATCACTTCGCTGGAACTGCGCCATCTTTTGCAGCCCTGCTTCCACATTGGCGCGCATGCTCTGTTGGAAGCGCGCAGGCAGTTCCATCACCTTACCGATGTAGAGTTGCGGGAAGACCTTCGACGTGGTCTGTTCCAAACATCCGTGCGGATAATCCACCAGATACTGTAGGCGCCGGCCGAGGTCCACAGGAGGTATCGTACTCACTTCCAAGTAAGCACTGTTGGTGCCTGCCACACCCAAAGGCACAGGTGCTGCACTCCAACTTTTACCCGGTTCCAGTAACACTTCCGTGACTTCTGTTGCAGGCAAATTCGGCAAACGGACATCCAATTCAATGCGTTCGGAAGCGCTTTCTCCGGCACCGGAAACACTCACCTTCACTTTCGCAACACCGATCGCTTCCTTCACGCGAACCTTGAAGCGGACCACTTGATCACCGGTGGAACTGAAGTGGATCGTCTTCTCCAATGGTCCTTCGGGGATCAGGAATTCATTCGGTTCCAAGCGAACGCGAACGTCCTTCACTTTAGGATCCATGGCGAAGACGGTCACGGGCAGATCAGCAACCTCACCGGGTGAAAGCACTCGGGGGAGTGTGGCGAGCACCATCAATGGCTTCTTCACCGGGACCGCCTTCTCCGCATTGCCGTACGCTTTGTCGCCATCGGTAGCAACCACCATCACGCGTACGGATCCGACGTAATTGGCGATGGTGAATTCATGCTTGGCCTTCTTTCCCCGTTGCAAGGTGAAGGGCCCCACGTACCTCACCACTGGCTTGAACCGGTTGGCTTTGGCATTCTCCGCGGGTCCGGCATCGTCGCTACCACCCAAGGCCAACACTCGTGCGATCTGTTTCGCGAACGCACCTATCACGTGATCATAGAGGTCCCAGGTGCGCACACCCAATGCTTCCCGGGCGTAGAAGTGGTTCCACGGATCGGGTGTCTTGGATCGGGTAAGGTCCAGCAGACCTTCGTCCACAATGGCCAACGTATAGGTCATGGGATCACCGTTCTGCTCGCTCACTTCAACTGTGAACGGCACATCGGTCTTCACCTCCTTCGCCATGGTGATCACGGGCGCGAGATGTGTTGCAGCATCTTCCACTAGGATGGGGATCACACCGTACATCCGAATGGGCAGGTCGTTGAGCGTGCGTGCGTGTGGCTGTACGACGGTTACGTGCGCGTACACGTTCGGTGCCATGTCGGCGGTCACCGGGAAGGAATACCGTGTTTCCTTCGTCTTCAACTCCACCCAGACCGCATCCAAACAGCGACTTCCCGTTTCCAAGCTCACCAACGCGCGCCCGGTTCCGCTGGAGGGGATGATCAAAGTAGCGTTGTCTCCCACATGGTACTTCTCCTTGTCGCTGTTGAAGCTGAGTCTGGCGGCTTGGTCGGGATCCTCGCGGCGTGAGCGGCCCTCCCAACCCGGCCAATCCAAGTACAATTGAACGGCACTTGAATGTCCGCTAGCTGGATCGGAAACGCGCACAGCGAAACGCCCCCAATCCGGACGATCCACCCGGAACTTGAGCGTCGTTCGGCCTTTGGGATCGGTCACCAGCTCGAATTCCTGCCGCAATTCAACGCTCGGCGAACTGATGTAATTGGCATCGCCTTCCAGATCGCCATCCCACCACCAATTCTGTTTCAACTTGTACACTTGCGCTTTCAGGGCATGTCCGGAAAGGGGTGCGCCATGGGCATCCACTGCGGCGATCGCGAATTGGTAGGTGGTGTCCGTGACCAGACCACCCCATGCGTTGAATGCTTCCGGGAGGCGGATCCCGGCGTAGCTCACATACGGGTAGTAGGGTACCGAGGTGCGATCCATGCTGGCATCACCTCCGGCTTCGAACACGCGCGTTACGATGTTCGTATTCACCATGGCTGGGGCGTTCCGTCCGGGTTGCAAGTCCATGTCGAAACGCGTTTCGCCCTGGTCGTTCAACACACCATCGTATGCCACTTGTTCTTCTTGGGGAACGGAGGTCCGCAGATCGTTGAAGGTGAATTCCTTGAAACCCTTGAACACCGGCGCGGCTGCAGACATGGTCACGGTGACTCGTGCCTTGAGCCCTTTAGCGGGCGAGCCGTGCAGCCAGATCGAGCGGAGGGTAACGCCTTTGCTATCCGCAACGGTCAAACGTTCGCCCAGGTCCATGTGGATCTTGAGGCGATTCGGTTTCACGGTTTCGATCCGAAGGCTCTTGTGGAAGCTCGTGCCACCGACCACCACCCGCGCATGCCAAACGCCGGTCGGTGCATCCGTGGAGGTCGCCATGCGGAATGCGTACACGCCATTCACCGATGCGGTGCGCACATGCTTCTGGTCGATCCGGCCCCGGGGATCGGTAAGCTCCAGTACCACTGGATGATCCTTCGGGAGCTTGTGTTGTGCATCTTGTAACATGAAAGCGAGGTAGAGCGAATCACCGGGACGCCAAACGCCGCGTTCCCCGTACAGAAGACCCTTCAGCCCGCGATCGATCGCAGCGCCCTGCACATCGAATTCACTTACGGAAAGCGAGGATCCGTCATCCAACCGCAAATAGCCGCGTTGGCTACCTTTGCTGGCCACCACGAGGAAGGGCTTGTGGGTGTTGTTGGGAAAGGTGGCCAGTCCTTCTCCATCGGTAACGGCTTGGCCGAGGCTCTTGCGCTGGAGGTCCAACACATCCAGCTTCACGCCAGACAGTGGTGCAGTGGTCCGTAGATCGCTCACCGCGATCAACAGGGAACCATCGTTGCCGCCCTTTGCGATCAAGCCCAGGTCCGAGGCCAGGATGTTGCGCGCCGTGGAATGGTTGTTCGCGAAGTAGGAAGGCGTACACGGGTCCTCGCGTTCGCGATAGTCGTAGTCCTCGTAATAGTAGTCGTCGTAATACCAGTAGTCCTGGACCTGATCGTAGGCGGCCTGTTCCTCTTCCCAAGTGCGTTCCCGTTCCAGCTCGACCGTCGCGTCATCGGCATTGGTACACGGATAAACGGAGTGCTTTCGGGTGAAGGAGAGTTCCACCCGATAGATCGCGCCTTGTTCGGCCTTCATGTGCTCGGCGAGATCCAAGTAGAACGTGTTCCAGCGCCCCAGATCCGGTGCATCGGCGGTATTCAGCGGAATGGTCTTGCGTGTGATGAGTCGACCAACGCGTGCCAATTCGTTCGCGCCATCCAGTGCATTGCGTTGCAGGAATTGGGTGATGTTGCTTTCGTAGATCTTCACCACGCGTACATCCACCGCTTTGAGATTCACGGCTTCGAAGGGCATCACTAGACCATCAGAAGAGGGGAGGATCACGCCTTTCCCGACCATCCGAACGGCCGGTTTGAGTTCCTCGAAGGTGAGTTCCACCGTGATGTCCTTGCCCAGTGGTCTTCGGTTCACATTGCGGATGGCGGCCGCCACATAAGCTTGCCGATCGCCGCTGAGGCGCTCGGTTGGGTAAAGCATCAGCTTGTTCCCCTCCACCGAAAGGCGGATCCCGTCGGATCCGGATATGCCCACCAAACCATCCATGTTCTGTGAAGCATCCAAGGGATCGGAGAAGAGCAGGGTCGCGCTCTGTTCCCCTTCGGAATCCGTGATCGCGGAGATCAAGGCCAGATCACCGATGGCCGGAACGGAAAAGGGGAGCATGCCTTCCTCTGCGGCACCTATACGCTTTCCGTTCCAGCTGATCTCTACGGTGCTGGCAGTTTCGCCGCGCTGCACACTATCTACGGAGAATGTATGGAAACGACCGTTCGGTTCGTGGACCCAATTCAAGGCCAACGTTCGTCCGCCTTGTGTAACGGTGAAGCAACTGCCGACCTCCTTTCCGATCACATCGCCCGAATGCACCGCGACGATCAGCCGCTGCCACGTAAGGTCGGACGCCGAAAGGGACTGCATGTCACTCACGCGCACATCGAGGCTCTGGCGGACCGTGTTGACCTGCCATCGGAAATCATCCAAACCTGTGGGCAACACGATCAGATCCCCAAGGTGAAAGGTGACGGTATAGGTTTCCTCTTGCTGAAGGCGTTCGTTCGGCACAAAGGCGAGTGTACTCTGGTCTTTCCACGTCACGCTTCCCTTTACCGAGGGGCTCAAGTCGAACAGGCCCTGGATCGCTGCATTGGAGGAATCGCGCCATTGTTGACCATCCGCGATGCGGACCAGGATCGGGGAGGTTGCGCTGATGTGGCCTGCGGTGAAGGCCGGGATGTATGGTGTGTAGGCCGCATCCGGTGCAACAACTCCGTGATCTCGGCATCCAGTGAAGAGCCATACGGTAAGCGTAGCAGCGCTGACAAGGCGTGGCCAGGATCGGGTGTGCATGACGGTGGAGATGAAGCGGCAAGGTAGTGCCACGCATTCCGAACGACTATTATCTGGACGCTATTGCATCCGAGATCGATCGTGTCTTCGTTTCCGGTCTATGGTTGCTTCATCAACCCATCGGCATCCTCCGCTGGGATAATGTAGCCGTTCATGTCGCCTACGACGAAGGCATCGGTGAAGCCTTCCTTCTGGATCGCGATCTTGGCATCCTCAGCGGACTTGCGATCCTTGAACTGCCCGTAGAAGTAGCGCACGGCATCGGAACTGGTGATCGGACGGATATCGCCCATTTCGATCATTCGGCCCATGGTTTCGATCGGTACGTTACCCACGAAGGTGCCTACTTGCACACGGTAACGCAACAGGCTCTTATCGATGCTGCCGCTAGGTACGTTGCGGAGGTCTTCGGGTCCGGTCAGGCTGGCTCCCGCATCCTTCATGCTGATCCGCTTACCATCGCGGAAGGCCACTAGGAATGCACCGTTGAAGCCTCTCAGCAACATGTTCACCTTGTGTTGCGCGGCAGGATTCACCTCCGTGAAGGAACCGGTGTAGTATCGCGTGAGACCATCATCACCCTTGATCGTGACCAGATCGCTGATACCCACGAAGATGTTGCGCGATAACGGATAGCGGAAAGCGCCGAGCTGGACACGGATGATGATCTCGCCAACGGGTGGTGGGGTATTCGGCACTGATCCAGTTTCTACGCGCAACGGGTCGGTCTCCTCACTCACATCGATCAAACGACCGTTCTCCTCGGCCATCACCACGCCTTCCACACCCAGACTACGCAGATCCAATTCCCGACGCAGCGCTTCGGGGATCTTGTCATAGCTGCCCACCACGAAGAAAGTGGTATCGCCATTTTCCACGGTTCGGATATCGGGCAGGCTCAG
Source organism: Flavobacteriales bacterium (assembly GCA_016710015.1). GTDB lineage: Bacteria > Bacteroidota > Bacteroidia > Flavobacteriales_F > PHOS-HE28 > PHOS-HE28. Next base: position 425,245 of record JADJLR010000002.1, on the reverse strand, counting down.
GAGTTTCTGGATCACCTCTTCACTGATCTTCTCCATTTGCGAACCCACCTTCACCACGTACACCCGTTTCACGGGCACCACCTTGGGCTTCATCGGGCCGAAGGACTCCACGCGGGAAGTCACGTAATTCACATTGCCCGAATCCTTGTAGGCCAGCCAGCCTTTCAGCAAGCCTTCGTCGCTCACGGTAACGCCGTGCGCATCCACAAAGGCACCAGGTGCGGAATCCAATTCATCATCCAGATGATCCGGAACACCATCCGCATCACCATCCAACGGACAGCCAAATGCATCAACGGCCACGCCTGCGGGCGTATAAGGGCACTTGTCGTAAATGTCCTGCACACCATCGGAGTCCTCATCACCCATCCACGCCAGCACGTCCACCTCTTCACTGGAGAGTGGGGTCTTTTTGGTCTTCTTTGACCCACGTTCTATCGGGATGGTATAACCGATGGAGAAGGAGGTGAAGAGGAAGCGGTCGTTGCCGACGGTACCCTTACGGTCGTTCACGCTTTCTTCGGTGACACCATCCATAAGGTCGGTGAGGGTGAAGTGCATGGTGGCCCCCATGCGGAAGTCGAATCCGTGTCCGATGTCCATTCGCGCACCGATGCCCACCGGGACGGCCCAAGTGCGCTCGAGGTACTTCCCGAATCCATCGAGGTTGGATTCGCGGACATCGCTTTCGTAGGTGTGATCGCGCTGGATCAACACGGCATCGCCCGCATTCAATGCTTGCTCGTCGATGTCCCGAATGGTGCCGTCGCTCCAGTAGTGGTAGGTGCGGCCTTGTGCGTCGCGGAGATCGGTCTTGGTCAGGTATTCAACGGATTCGAATCCGACGGTCACGTAAGGTTCAACCACCCTAGACGGGTTGAGGAGTTGCAGGAAATTGTAACGGAACTGCACCCCCCCCGTGGTAATGCGCGACTCGAAGTTGAGGTTGCGTGTAAGGCTGCGTTCGTTCACGCCGAGTCGGCCGTGCAGGGCATAGATGCCGCCTTCGAGCCAAGGGGTGATCGGGGTGGTGGCCCGCAACTCGTACCCAACACGGGTCACCAACGGGCTGTATGCGCTGTGATCGTTGCCAACATCGCCATAGAATGCGAGCATGCCCGGACCGATCCCGAAAGTGGGCTTCAATTTGATCGGGAGTTCCTCCTTGGGAGCCGAGATACCCGGCGGCAGTGCTGTGCTATCCGCTTGGGCAAGGGAAAGAGAAGGGGACAAGAAGAAGGCCAGCGAAAGGCCGAGGACGGAACGGAACAGGTTGCTAAGACCGTGGTATTTGGGCATTCGTTCCGTTTCAAGGTCACATCATTGCACCCACTTCTGGTTGCTCAGGAGAAGGGCCTCTTGTACGGTGATCCGATCGCCGTTGTTATAGGCTGTTACAAAAGGCCCAGGGAATTGGTGCCCCGCAGCTACATAGCCTACGCGTTGATCACGTGCTTCGCTGTATGAACCGAAACGACCGGTCACGTATTTGATCCAGCCTTGGTGGCGCTCCACGCTGAAAGCTCCCGTGTAACGGTGGCGGATGCTGAAGTAACTCTTGCCCACCTCCCGATGGCCTGCAGTGATCTGCACTTTGTACACGATCCCGGTCTCCGGCGTTGGAATGCGTGGGGTGGTCTTCGGCTCTACGACCGGCTTGGACTGTTGGGCGGCGACCGCTTCCTCCCGTGCGCGCTGCTCTGCCAAGCGCTTGGCTTCGGCTTCGCGGGCGGCGGCTTCACGAGCAACTTCCTTGGCAGCAGCTTCTTTGGCCTCTCTCTCTCGTTGAGCCATAGCTGGATCCACATTTGCCATGGTGTCCATGCTGCTGGCATCGCCTTCCATACCTGCGAGGGCCCGAGTACCGATAAAGAACTTCGATGTGCCCAATACCGCCTTTTGCGTTTCGTCGTTCAGCAAGTATCCGAATTCACCATCAATGCTGTATTCTCCTTCTGGACGTTCATTCGCGCGCAACTTGTACACCACGCGCACCTCCGCAGCAGCAGGCAAGTTGAGCCATACGAATTTCACCGCCCGGTCCTGCGTGGTGAAGATGGCTTCCGTACTGGTCTTTTCAAGAGCACTGAACCCCTGTGGAATGGTCTCCTGCAACTTGCCGAACCCACGGATCTCGCCTTTCTTGATGATCACCTCCACGAGCATTTCATTCGCTGACACGGGTGTGATGGTACGGGTGCCGGTAACACCTCCCATGCCTTGAATAGGGGCCACCCCGTCCGCTTGGTCGATCACGGCCATCACGGAGGTGCCAAGAGGTGCGCCAGCTCCCGCCGAAACGAGGTCCTGCGCATCGGGCTCTTCATTGGTCGTGGTCTCGGCAACCTGAACGGCTCCGCCGACACCGAAGTCGATGGTGGCCGTGGGCATATCGAAGGTCTTGCGCTCATTGTCCTCGATGTAGGACAGTCTCCCTTGGATGGCGAGGTTGCCACTTACTGTTGCATCGGAGGTCAGGGTATAACTCACCTTGAAGCTGGGAGTGCTCGGCAAGGCCATCCAAATGAACTTCGCTTTCTGGTCGGCGAAGGTGAAGGAAGCGCCCTTGGTCTCAATGGCCGTGACGGTGAGTCCCGGAGGGAGGTCCAATTGCAATTTGGCGAATCCGCTCAGATCGGCCTTGCTCACCGTAACGGTCACGCGAACCTCACTCCCCGGTACCATGTTGGTGGGAACGTTCTGCGTGATGCTGATATCCGCTAGGAAGAATGGATCGATGAGCAGGAGCCCGAGCAGGTTGATCAGAAGTACCAATTGATGCGCCATGGTTGATGTTCGCTAGGGTTACCCCCGGTGCGTCCAAAAGTATCGGGACGTGCGGGGTGTAATGTGTCTGCGAACTTAGCGATACCAACAGGAACTTGTTGACGGGAAGGCTATTTCGTTCTGGTGGAACGTCAGAAAGGCCCCCTTGGCAGCGTCATTGGTCGAACGGACCACCCATTTCCTGTTGGCCCGTGGAGGGATCCTTCAAACCCGCCCCATGCCAAATTCCGCTTCGGCTTAGAAGTTCGGTTTCAGCATGTACTTGCTGTAAAAGGCGTTGATGGCCTTCACGGCATCCTCCGGTTTGTCCACGATGCTGAACAGGTCCAGGTCCTCGGCATTCACATTCTTGTACTGCTCGCCCATGGTGGTCTTGATCCAGTCGTAGAGGCCTTGCCAGTATTTCTTGCCCACTAGGATGATGGGGAAGCGGCCGATCTTCTGGGTCTGGATCAGGGTGAGGGCTTCGAAAAGTTCATCCAATGTGCCGAAACCACCGGGCAATACGATGAAACCTTGGCTGTATTTGATGAACATCACTTTGCGCACGAAGAAATAATCGAAGTCGAGGCTCTTTTCCTTGTCGATGTATGGGTTGGGCTGTTGTTCGAACGGCAGGTCGATGTTGAGGCCCACACTGGTGCCACCACCTCGTTGCGCGCCTTTGTTCGCCGCCTCCATGATGCCCGGCCCACCACCGGTGATCACGCCGTAGCCGTTGCCGGTGAGTTGGTAAGCGATCTCTTCGGCCAGCGCGTATGCATGGGCATCGGGTTTGGTCCGGGCGCTACCGAAGATGCTCACGCACGGGCGGATCCGTTGCATGGCTTCAAAGCCTTCAACGAATTCGCTCATGATCTTGAAGATGGCCCAACTGTCGTTGGCTTTCACTTCACTCCAACCTTTGCGTTTGAAGGATTTCTTGATGCGGCGTTCACTGTCGTGATGGGCTGCTGGGGTCTTGGCCATAAGGGTATGGTGGTTCGTGTCTGCGCGGTTCTGATCCCGCACTAGTTGAGTTCTGCTTTCAGGTAGGGAAAGGTATATCCACGGCCCATATGGACCACTTCTTCGGGCGTGCCACGTGCAACCACCTCGCCACCACCTTCCCCGCCCTCGGGTCCCATGTCGATCACATGGTCCGCCACCTTCACGATGTCGAGGTTGTGCTCGATGACCAACACGGTGTTGCCATGATCCACGAGGCGATCCAGCACATGGATCAGTTGTTTCACGTCCTCGAAATGTAGGCCGGTGGTCGGTTCGTCCAGGATGTAGAAGGTGCTGCCTGTATCGCGCTTGCTCAGTTCGGTGGCGAGTTTCACGCGTTGCGCCTCGCCTCCACTGAGGGTGGTGCTGCTTTGTCCCAGTTTCACGTAACCCAACCCCACATCGAGAAGGGTCCTCAATTTCAATGCGAGTTGCGGGATCTCGGAGAAGTGTATCATGGCCTCTTCTACAGGCATGGCTAGGACATCGGCAATGCTCTTGCCTTTGTAGCGCACTTCCAGCGTCTCCCGGTCGAAGCGTTTGCCACGGCAGGTTTCACAGGGCACACTCACATCGGGTAGGAAGTTCATTTCGATCGACCGAACTCCCGCACCCTTGCACGTATCGCAACGTCCACCCGCCGTGTTGAAGCTGAACCGCCCCGGCTTGTAGCCGCGGATCTTTGCGCTGGGAAGGGCGGCATAGAGTTCCCGGACGTGATCGAACAGACCGGTGTATGTGGCCGGATTGCTGCGCGGGGTGCGCCCGATCGGACTTTGGTCCACTTCGATCACCTTATCGATGTGTTCCAGTCCTTCGATGGCGGTGTAGGCCAAGGGGTGTGCATCACTGCGGTAGAAGTGCTTGCTGAGGATGGGGTAGAGGGTGTCTCCGATCAGGGTGCTCTTGCCACTACCGCTCACCCCCGTTACACAAATGAACTTGCCGAGCGGAAGGTCCACATCCACGTTCTTCAGGTTGTTGCCGGATGCACCGCGCAGGGTGATCCGTTCGCCGCTACCCGCACGGCGTTCTTTCGGTACCTCGATGCGGATCTCGTTTCGCAGGTATTTGGCCGTGGTGCTTTCGCCGAGTAAGAGTTCCCGAGGAGCACCTTGTGCCACGATGCGCCCACCGTGTTCGCCAGCGCCAGGGCCGATGTCGATCAAGTGGTCCGCACTCAACATCATTTCTTTATCGTGCTCCACCACGATCACGCTGTTGCCCGCATCGCGCAAGTTGCGCAGGCTGGCGATCAAGCGTTGGTCGTCGCGCTGATGCAGGCCGATGCTTGGTTCATCCAGGATATACAGTACACCGGTAAGTTCGCTGCCGATCTGCGTGGCCAAGCGGATCCGTTGCGCCTCCCCTCCGGAGAGTGTTCGGGCACTGCGATCCAGCATCAGGTAGTCCAAACCGACATCCAGCAGGAAACTGCTCCGGGCCGTGATCTCTTTCACCGCTTCCCGTGCGATCACCGCTTTCTTCTCATCGAGCCGCTCGACCAGTCCGGACATGAAGGCATGCAGATCGGCGATGCTCATGCTGGCCAGCTCATGGATGTTCTTGCCATCCAAGCGGAAGTACATGGATGTCTTCTTCAACCGGCTTCCGTTGCACTCCGGACAGGTGACCATGTGCGTGAAGCCAGCGGCCCATTTCTGCGCGGACTTCGGTCCACCTTCCGCTTGTTCCAAGATGAAGGGGATGATGCCGTCGAATTGCACCTGCCGGTCGCTCAGCCCAATGCTGCTGCTCACCTTCAGTGGTTCGTCCAAGCCATTCAGCAGGGCCACCAGCACGGTGTCCTCCATTTCTTCCAGCGGTGTGTTGAGGTCATGTCCGAAGGAGGACAACACCGCTTCGATCTGCTTGAAGATCCACGAGTTCTTGAAAGTGCCAAGTGGAACAAGGGCACCACGTTTCACACTCTTCTTCCGGTCCGGCACGATCTTGTCCATGGCCACCTCCGTCACTTGGCCTAGACCGCTGCATTTGGGACAGGCGCCGTACGGGGAGTTGAAGCTGAAGAGGTTCGGTTCGGGTTCTTCGTATGCGATGCCGCTGGTGGGGCACATCAAGTGGCGACTTAGGTAGCGCGCTTCATCGTCCTTCACGGACACCACCATCAAATTGCCCTTCCCGTACTTCATGGCGATGGCGCAAGCTTCGTTCAAGCGCTTCGCATCACCGCTCTTCACCTTCAGCCGGTCGATCACCAACTCGATGTCGTGGACCTTGTACCTGTCCAAACGCGGACGTGTTGTGAGGTCGATCACTTTGCCGTCCACTCGAGCGCGTAGGAAACCCTGCCTTAGGAACTGTTCGAAGAGTTCCCGGTAATGACCTTTTCGTCCGCGGATGATCGGTGCGAGGATCAACACTTCCCGGCCCTCGTAGGCTTCGCTGATGAGTTCCACGATCTGGCGGTCGTTGTACCGCACCATGGCCTCGCCGGTGAGGTAGCTGTACGCGTCGGCCACGCGCGCATAGAGCAGGCGGAGCAGGTCGTAGATCTCTGTGATGGTGCCCACCGTGCTGCGCGGGTTGCGGCTGATCGTCTTTTGTTCGATCGCGATCACGGGACTGAGACCAGTGATCAGGTCCACATCCGGCCGTTCGATCCCGCCGAGGAATTGGCGGGCATAGGCATTGAAGGTCTCGATGTACCGGCGCTGGCCTTCCGCATGGATGGTATCGAAGGCAAGTGAACTCTTTCCGCTTCCGCTCAGGCCGGTGATCACCACGAGTTTATCGCGTGGAATTCGCACATCGATGTTCTTCAGATTGTGTACACGCGCACCGAGCACCTCAACATACTCATCACCTGCAACCGATACGGGTTGTTCGTCCTCCTGCTTCTTCACGTCCGTATACAAAGGATCACTGGGCGGTCTAATGAGGCTCAACGGTATCGAAATCCGCAGCGGGGAGCAATACCGCATAGGTGCGGCCCTCGCGGTTGGTCAAGCGGTTCTCGCGCAGCCAAGGGTTCAATAGCTTCAAGGTCTTGTAGTCCGTTCCTTGTGCAATGGCATAGTCCGCCAGATCGGTAACGGCTCCATTCACTTCCACCACGCGGGTGCGGTAGGGTGCGTAAAGGTCCTTCTTGCGCAGGTGGAACCCATAGCGCTCCGGGTCGCGCAGGATCTCTTTCATGGCGAGAATACGATAGACGTAACGAGCGGTCTCATCGTTCAAAAGCAGGTCGAAATAACTATCGCGCTTTTGGCGACCGAGTTGCTTGTCCACACCGCCTTGGCCCAAGTTGTACGAAGCAGCGGCCAAGGCCCAATCGTTGTACTTCCCGTAGGCATTCTTCAAGTATTTGCACGCGGCGTAGGTGCTTTTCTCCACATGGTAGCGCTCGTCCACTTCGGCATTCACCTCCAGCCCATGGCCCAAGGCGGTCTCCTTCATGAATTGCCAGTAGCCGGTGGCACCGGCCGGTGAGATCACGTTCATCAACCCACTTTCGATCACGGCGATGTACTTCATGTCATCGGGCACGCCTTCTTCCTTCAAGATCCGCTCGATCAAAGGGAACCAACGTGAGGCGCGCTTGTGTGCCAGCAAGGTGTTGCTCTGCCAGTAGGTGTTCACAAGCAATTCCCGATCCAAGCGCTCGCGCACATCCAACCGTTCCAAGGGTACCTTTTTCCCACAGAACAATAGTTCGTTGGGAAGGGTAAGGGAGAAGACCTTGTACCCATCGTTGAAATCGCGTTGGTGGTCCAGGTCATTGTCTACTACGAAGGAGGAGTACGTGAACAGGTGCAAGGCTATGGAACCACCCAGCAGGAGCAAGGCCCACAAGGAGGTGCGCAATAGGATACGGAGGGTGTTCGGTAAGGGAGTCATGGCTTCGGTGCGTGTGTTCTTCGGGTAAGGATGAACAGGGTCAGGAACAACAGGATCGCATACGAAACGAAGATCGTGGTGTGAATGTTCTGCCACACCGGAATGTATCGGGCCATGACGAAGGTAAGGAACACGTGTAGGAGGGATAGGCCGATGAAGACCAAGGCGACCTGTCCATCGCTGAATCCCGCATAGCTCAAGTGGTGTGTGGTATGGTCCCGGCCACCGACGAAGGGTGAACGACCGCGCCTGATGCGCGTGATCGTCACCACCGTGGTATCGACGATCGGGAGCAGGAACAACGTGATGGCGCTGATCACTTGCCTGATCGGTTCCCAATGGCCTTCAATGCTCGGTGCATTCCAAAAGAAACGGATCCCCACAAAGGCGAGGAACACTCCGAGGAATTGGCTACCCGTATCGCCCATGTACATACGCGAGGGATTCCAGTTGAAGAACAGGAAGCCAGTGAGTGCCGCCATGGTACCTACCAGAAGGACCATGTACACGGGATCCACTGGACCGATGACGAGCATGGACATCAGACCTGCGATCAGCACGGCGATGGAGACCGAGGTGGTGATCCCGTCCATATTGTCCAACATATTGATCGAATTCATCATCCCCACCACCCAGAACAACGTGAGTGCCACGTTGGCCCATTGGGAATCGAAGAGGTCGATGCAAGAGCCGCTTGCGATGAGTATCCCACCACAGGCCACTTGGGCGAGGAACTTCAGTACCGGGTTGGTGTTGTAGGCATCATCGGCCAACCCCATCAGGAACCCCAGTGAGGTGGCGGCAAGCAAGCCGAGGAGATCCGGGCGTAAGGCATCAACGCTTAGTCCGGGGAAGATCACCCCGTACAGGGAAAAGGAGGCCAAGAACAGGATGTAGAAGCAGATCCCACCAAAGGAGGGCTTCGCGGTACTGCTCCACCGCACCAAATTCTGATCTTCTTCACGCATGCCCAATGTACGTGCGAAACGCATGAATACCGAGTTGATCAACAAGCTGAAAACCAACGCTGCGAAGAACAGCCCGGAGTAGATCAGGAACAGCTGTGTGGGACTGTACATCGTCAACGCTGTGCTTGCGTTCTCAACGCCTTGAAGGCCATTCCTTCCTTGTCCTTCGCGCTGATGATCGGGTCTGCAATGCCCCAGTCGATACCCAGATCGGCATCGTTCCACAACAAGGTACGTTCGGCGGCAGGGTGATAATACGCGGTACACTTGTAGGCGAATGCAGAGCCTTCCTCCAAGGCGACGAATCCATGTGCGAATCCGGGGGGGATCCAGAGCATCGCCTTCTCGGTGGCATCCAGACGAACTTTGAAATGCTGCCCGTACGTGGGACTCGATGGGCGGATGTCCACACAGACATCCACCACTGCACCTTGGACCACGCGAACCAGCTTGCCTTGGGCGAACGGTTCTTCTTGGAAATGCAATCCCCGAAGCACGTCTTTGATCGACATGCTTTCATTGTCCTGAACGAAATCCGCAGTGATCCCTGATAGCTCCTTGAAGGCTCGACTGTTGAAGGACTCGAAGAAATGTCCCCGATCATCCGTGAAGATCCGTGGGCGCAGCAGGATGAGTCCATCCAAAGGGGTGAGTTCCTTCTGCATCATCCGCGACCGAATAGCCAACCGAGCAGGCCGGAGGGTTTGGCGGACCGTTCCTCATAGTACCCACCGCCGTATCCTTGGCCATATCCATATCCATAACCGTAGCCATAGCCGTAGTTGTACCCGTATTTGTTGCGCTCGATATCCACCCCATTGAGGATGGTGCTGAGGCGCGTGATGTTGTTCTCGTTGATCAGTCTGTCCACGTTCTGAACGAATTGTTTCTTGCTGTAGTCGGAACGGAAGATGTAGATGGGGTAATCCGCACGTTGGATCATCGGGATCCCGTCGGTCACCAAGCCCACCGGTGGGTTATCGATCAGGATCACATCGTACTGGCGCTTGAGTTCATCGATCAACCCGTTCATGCGTTGGCTGATGATCAATTCCGAGGGATTCGGGGGAATGGGACCCGCTGTGATGAAGTCCAAGCCTTGCAGGGAGCTGTGTTGGATGCAGGCCTCCACCGGGTCCTTTCCGATAAGCAAGGTGCTCATGCCCCGGATGTTCTCCACGCCAAAGCCCAGATGGATCTTGGGTTTACGCATGTCCAAGTCCAGAATGATCACGCGCTTCCCACTAAAGGAAATGATACCTGCGAGGTTGATGGCCACGAAGGTCTTTCCTTCACCTGAGATGGTGCTGGTGATCGCGATCGTCTTCGCGCCATCGGTATTGTCCACGAACTGGAGATTGGTCCGGATGGTGCGGAACGATTCCGCGATCAATGATTTCGGGTTCTTGTCGATCAGGAGTTGTGAAATGGGGATCTCCTTCTTGTATTTGGGGACCATCCCTAGAATGGAAATGCTCGCATTGGACAGCTTGGCGATGTCGTGCAACGAGGTGATGTTGTCGTGCAGGATGTATCGGATCAGCACGATCAGGAAACTCAGGATGAGGCCGGTGGACAAATAGTAGGAGAGGATGAGGTTCCGGTTCGGAAAGATCGGGGAGCTTGGAACCACGGCATTTTCCAGGATCCGGTTCTCGGGTACGAAACCGGCCTTGCTGATTCGGTATTCGATGTCCTTTTCCAGCAACAGGGTGTAGTACTTCTCATTGATGGAGAATACCCGTTCGATGCGTGCGTATTCGAGTTCTTTTTCGGGCAGGGCACGGTAGCGGCCCTCGAACTCGGCTTGGATGCGATCCACGGCATCGCGTTTGTTCTGCGCACGTTCCAAGAGATTCCGCACACTCTCCAAGGCCACTTTCTTCTGCACCTCTATCTGGTGCTCCAAGGAACGCACATTGAGGTTCTTGTCCGTGGCCTCCATGTACATCCGTTCCCGGTCGCGCAGAAGGTCCAGCAGGGTGTTGATGGTCCGCGAGAGGATCTCCTCGTACTCCGTGCCGGTGAGCATCGGAAGCAGGTCGTAGGAGTTGATCTCGGGCATCGGCTTATCGGTCGCAGCGGCCATGGCCCGGAGCAATTCGATCTCCATGGTCAACTGGATCCGTTTGTCCTCATACTTCTCGGATCGTTCCAAGAAGATCGGAGTCATCTGCTTCAGATCCGAGACTTGGTTATCGATACGGAATTCCTGCAACATCACCTCCGATTCGCGGAGCTGGTGGAACACGGTATCCTTCTGGGAGCGGATGAAGTTGATCACGCTTTCCGCACTCTCCCCTTGCCGTTCGACATCATAAGCAATGAAAGTCTCGGCCATGGTCTGGACGAGGTCTCGGGCCAAGGTGGGGTTTTCATCCTTGAAGGTGACCTCCACGGTCTTCGCCACGGGGTCCACCATGTTGACCACCGCTCCGGACGAATAGCGCTGCAACAGGTGTTCATGGGAGTTGATCCTGAAGAAGAGGTTCAAGTTCACCTCGGGGTCCTTGATCTTCGGATGATCCTCCACGATGATGTGGCAGGTAAAGTGCGGGGTTCGGACCAATTCATTCGGTGCGAAGCGCACATCGTACAAGGCCCCAAGGGTGTACGAGATCCGCATGTTCTTGCGGTCGGAGATGTCCAGATTGATGGGGACATCGGCGATGGTGGAATCGATCACGTGTAGGTCCTCAACCTTGAAGAAGGACAACCGATAATACTCTTCGGTCAGGATCTGCCCCTGATTGAAGTAACTCACCTTCAACGGAAGTTTCGCCAAGACCCGGTCCATGAAGAATTTGGACCGCATGAGTTCTACGTCGGCTTGCAAGTTGTTGGTCTCATCCGTGAAGGTGTTCATGCTCAATACCTTCTTGGCCGTATTGCTTTCGCGCACCTGCAGCAGGGCCCGTGTTTCGTACATGGGCGCGGTATAGCGCAGGTAGATGAAGGCCGAAGCGATGGCAGTGAGCACACAGAGCACGATCCAGATCAGGCTCCGCTTGAGGATGAAGATGAAGAGCCCGAGTTCGAATTCCTGGCTGAAATTCGTGATACGCTCCTTGTAACTATCCAGGTTTACATTCCTGCTATTGATATCCTCGTTCAGCATACGCCTATTGGAGGTTGCGGCCAACCGAGATCACGAGCAGGACGCTGGAGAGAAGCGTGATGATCGGGGCCAGATCACGGACCAACTCACGCGCAATGTCCGGATTCGGTTGAACATAGACCACGTCGTCCCCTTGCATCACCATATCCGCATACTTCAAGCCACTGATGTCGCTCAGGTCGAACTCGAAGATCAGGCGTTCGCCGGATGTAGCGTAGCGGAATACCTTCACTTTGTGGGCGTTCGCACGTGCGGAGAGACCACCGGCCATACCAAGCACTTCCAGCAACGTGGTGTTGTTATTATCCAAGGTCACGGTCTTCGCATCTCCGCCTCCACCTGGGAAGACCACCACACGTCTGTTGGACACAAGCAATTGCACGTACGGTCTGTTGTAGTACGTGGTGAAAAGTTCCTCTAAATAGACTTCGGACTCGCGCAGCGTTTTACCCACAAGGTTCACACGACCGAGGAGCGGCAACTTCACCAAACCATCGCTGTCGATGTTGTAGGTGAACACGTTCCGTTGGATGAATGAGGCTTCGCGACTACCCCCTTCAGAGACCAGATCGATCATCTTGAAGCCGTCGTTGGCGAAGAGTCGGAACTGGATGGCATCGTTGCGCTGCAGCTTCAAATTCGCCCGGATGGAATCGGTGAATACCGAGAACTGGTAATCCCGAGGCGTCTTGAACATGATATTCCGGTTGATGGTACAACCGGAGATCAGGAGGGCGAGGAGCAGGGCAGTAGCCCCATGCCGATATATGGTCCGCATCATGTGCGGGCAAAAGTAGCGATCCGGACGGGGCATTGTCAGTTCAGCAACGAGCGGTACATCGCATCGGTGTCATGGACCAAGCGGGTGTAATGGTACCGGTCCCGCACATGGCTCCACCCATCCTTGCCGATACGTTGGCGTAGGGCCTTATCCTCCACTAGGCGGGAGAGGTGGTTCGCCAAGCCATCCAGATCCCCACTTTCGCTGAGGAATCCGGTGTGATCGGGCCTCACCACATTCTCGATCCCACCCACGCGGGTGCTGATCACGGGCCGATTGGCCGCTTGGGCTTCGATCAGGCTTACCGGGGTGCCTTCGTTCAAACTGGTAAGCATCACGATATCGACTCCGGCGTTGACGATATCCACTTCCTTGATCCAGGAGGTGAAGGTCACGTGTGCGCTCTCGACCATGGCCTTTCCATTCACCCCGTGCCCGAAGCCATGCCCATTGAAGTACGGACCTTGTACTTGGCTGAGTCCCAGTTCGCCCACGCGCTGTTGAAGCCGTTCCCGTTCCTCACCATCACCAACGATGAAGGCTCGAATGCGTTTGCCGGTCCGGGAACGCACCTTGGCGATGACTTCCAAGAAGAGGTCGTGATTCTTGATGGGCACCAACCGCCCGATGATGCCGATCGCGATCTCGTCTTCGGCAACGCCATAGACCTTTCGGAAAAGAACCCGCTTCGCAAGTTGATCGGCCTGGAAGCGACCCAGATCGAAGCCCAAGGGAATGACCGAGACCTTCTCCGATTCCGTGATGCGGTGCTCATCCACCAATTCGGTCTTCTGCCTCTCACTGATCGCCACGATCCGGGAGGATCGTTTCGCGAGAAACCGCTCGATGTTCTTGTACAGTGCGGTCCTTACGGGCCCGAAGTAGCTATGGAACACATGGCCATGGAACGTGTGGACAATGGCCTTCACACCGAGGTCGGCAGCTGCCATGCGACCGACCGCACCAGCTTTCGCGGCATGGGTGTGTACGATATCGGGCTGGAATTCCTTGATCAACTCTTTGATCCGCCGATAGGCTCCACGGTCGCGCCACGGTGCCACCTCGCGCTGAAGTTCAGGCAAGATGATCGGTTCGATGCCTAGATCCTTTAGGATATGATGACTGCCCTCTTCGGTCGCTTCCTGACTGCCGCCCACAAGCAGGGTCTCATAGTCGCCCGGCAGATACCTGGATAGGTAAGCTGCGTTGTGGGTCGGGCCACCGAGGTTGAATCGGTTGATGATGCGAAGGATGCGGGGCATTGTCGGGCGGTGAAGGTACCGAGTTCCCAGTATCGCACGTTACGCTGCGACGTGGGCTTTCCACCACGTTAGGTAGACGAGCAAGGCGTGTAAGGTTGCCTGTGATGTCCCGGGTGTTCGGGAACGAAGTTGGCTCACAACGGCCTGTGCAGCGGACCAGTTGAGGCCAGCGGCTTCCACTGGATCCTTACGCACAGTGGTATCCACGAATGCGGCCAAAGGTCCACGCAGCAGGTCCTGAAGGGGCACTTCGAATCCTTTCTTACTGCGGGTCATCACTCTAGCGGGCAGCAAGTGTCCAAAAGTCTCCCGCAGGATGTGTTTGCCGGAACCTTTGACCAGCTTCGCCTCTGGGGGCAGGCTGAAGGCGAATTCCACCACACGGAGATCAAGGAAAGGGGTGCGCACCTCTAACGCGTGGGCCATACTGGTGAGGTCCACCTTATGCAGCATATCGTTCGGCAGCGTGGAGAGCACGTCGGCGAGCAAAGCACCGTTCATGCCGGGCATGCGTTGAAAGGCCTGGGTGAACATCGCGTCGCGCGCGGCCATGGCCTGTGCATCGGTCGGAGCGGCCACCAAGGCATCCGCTTCCTGGTGGGTGGTGAAGGCGGCCAATTCCTGGAAGCGTCGGTCTTCCGGTGTGGAAGCGAGTCGCGCGAAACGGTCGAGTTGGCGGAACCGGTTCTGCCAGGCACCGTTGCGTGAGCGCGGTAGTACCTTCCAAAGTGGTGCAAGGAGTTGCACGGCCTTTTCTTTCGCTCCCGGCGAGCGCCACCGTAATTCGGCTTGATGCTTCGTGTATCCGCCGAATACCTCATCCGCACCATCGCCACTTACGGCCACGGTCACCAGCTTGCGCGTTCGTTCGCAAAGCATGTAGGATGGGAGGGCACTGCTGTCGGCGAAGGGCTCGTCGGTCGCTGCCAACAACCGCGTGTAATTCTCCGCCAGTTCCTCCCGCGTCAGTTTGAACGTGTGGTGGTCGCTCCGGATGTGGCGTGCTACCTCCTCGGCATACGGACTCTCGTCGAAGAAGGGGTCGTCTGCGTAGCCGATGCTGAAGGTGTGCAGGTGCTTGTGGTGCCGTGCAGCCAAGGCACTCACGATGCTGCTATCCACACCACCGCTCAGGAAAGCGCCAACGGGCACATCTGCGATCAACCGCAGGCGTACAGCATCGTCCAATAGGTCGAAGAGGGTCTTCTTGGGGTCGGAGGTCTTTTTGACCCGCTTGCTGGCCTCTGCCACATCGTACCACCGCTCCACCTGAGCGCCTTTCGCGGACACCTTTACGGCATACCCCGGAAGTAATTTCTGGGTTCCTTGGAAGACGGTGTTCGGCGCTGGGATGTAATGGTAGGCGAAGTACTGTTGGGCCGAGAGCGGGTCCGGCTTGCGTTCCACCCCCAAGGCCAGAAGGGCCCTCAATTCACTGGCGAAGAGAAATCGTCCATCCACTACGCTCCACAACAGGGGTTTCACGCCGAAACGGTCACGCGCCAAGAACAAGGTGTCGTTCTCGGCATCATGGATGGCCAACGCGAAGAAACCGTTGAGATCGTCCAAGAATGCAGGTCCCTTCAACGTGTATAGCCGCAATACCACTTCGGTATCACTCTGGCTATGGAACTTGTGCCCTTGTGCTTCAAGATCCGCTCGAAGCGCTTGGAAGTTGAAGACCTCGCCGTTGAACACGATCGTGAAGCGACCTCCTTCGTCAGTGAAGGGTTGGTGCCCTGCATTGGTCACGTCAAGGATACTTAGCCGCCGATGGCCCAGAATGGCACTTCCGTTCCGATAGATGCCTTCATCATCAGGCCCTCTATGGGCGATGCGACGCAATGCTTCGTTGATCCGGTCTCCTGTGGCAGGCCGGGAAGTGTCGATCTGAAAGGAACCGGCTATGCCGCACACGTGTCCGCCGGAGCTTTAGCGTAGGTGGATGTCATCATTCGATAGCCCAGTACGTGCAAGTCCGACCCCTACAGGTGGATCACCTCGCCGTAGGCTGCCGCTGCCGCTTCCATGATGGCTTCGCTCATGGTCGGGTGCGGGTGTACGGTCTTGATGATCTCGTGGCCGGTGGTTTCCAACTTACGGATGCTCACGCATTCAGCGATCAGCTCGGTCACGTTCATGCCGATCATGTGCGCACCGAGCAACTCGCCGTACTTGGCATCGAAGATCAGTTTTACGAAACCGTCCTTGGCACCAGCGGCGGCGGCCTTGCCACTGGCGGTGAATGGGAACTTGCCCACTTTGATGTCCAAGCCCTTTTCCTTGCACTGCTTCTCCGTCATACCGACGCTGGACACCTCAGGGCTGCAATACGTGCAACCAGGGATGTTCCCATAGTCCAGTGTGTGTGGGTTCTGGCCGGCGATCTTCTCCACGCAGATGATGCCTTCGGCGGATGCCACATGCGCCAAGGCTTGGCCAGGAGTGGCATCTCCGATGGCGAAATAGCCCGGGATGTTCGTGGCGTAGTACCCGTCCACCTTGATCTTGCCCTTGTCCGTAACGATACCCACGGCTTCCAGACCGATGCCTTCGATGTTCGCAGCGATACCCACCGCGCTCAGGACGATCTCGCACTCGACCGTCTGATCGCCTTTCGGGGTCTTGATGGTCACTTTGCAGCCTTTACCGCTGGTATCTACCTTGGTCACTTCGGAAGAGACCATCACCTCGATCCCCTGCTTCTTGAAGCTCTTCTCCAATTGCTTGCTTACATCCTCATCCTCCACAGGTACTACGTTCGGAAGGAACTCCACCAGCGTCACTTTGGTGCCGATGGCGTTGTAGAAATAGGCAAATTCGCTGCCGATCGCACCGCTACCGACCACCACCATGCTCTTGGGCTGGTCAGCGAGCACCATGGCTTCGCGGTATCCGATGATCTTCTTGCCATCCTGTTTCAAGGCCGGTAGTTCGCGACTACGAGCACCGGTGGCAACAATGATGTTCTTGCCTTCCAAGACCTGCTTCTTTCCATCGGCACCGGTCACCTCGATCTTCTTGCCGGGCTGCAACATGCCGGTGCCCATGATCACATCGATCTTGTTCTTCTTCATCAGGAACTGCACGCCGTTGCTCATGCCCTTGGCCACATCGCGGCTGCGCTGCACGATCGCCTTCATGTCCGGAGAACTTGCACCTACAGTGATGCCATAGTCCTTCGCGTGTTTGATGTATTCGAATACCTGGGCGCTCTTGAGCAACGCTTTGGTAGGGATACAACCCCAATTGAGGCAGATGCCACCGAGGGCCTCCTTTTCCACTATGGCGGTCTTCAGGCCGAGTTGGCTGGCACGGATGGCAGCAACATAGCCTCCGGGGCCGCTGCCGAGAACGATGACATCGTAGCTCATCGGGTTGGATTCTGGTTCTTGTTGGGCCGCAAAACTACCCATCCGAAAGGAACGGTGGATCAAAGGGTGCTGCGGTCACTTCGATTCCGGCGTTTAACTTCGCCAACATGGCAGAAACCACCTATCTACCCGATGCCTCCGGTAGCACCAAACGACCGGACCTGATCTCGGTCCTAGGCATTCTCACCTTCATCAATACCGGCCTTTTCATCCTCATCTATCTTCTGGGGATGCTCGGAATGACGGCCGTGGGGCGCCTACCCTTGGAGGAATTCGTTCAACTGATGAATGATGCGGCCGCCCAATATCTGCAAGGTGATCAAGCCGCGATGTTGGAAGAAATGGCGGTGATCCTGCACTCCAGTGGTGTTACATTGATGCTGATCTTCCTTGTTCGGACCGTGGTCCGGTTGATCGGAATGGTGGGTATTTGGAAGGGACAGAAGAATGGGTTCTACTTGTACGCCGGTGCCCAGTTGGTCGGTCTTTTCGCCCCGCTATTGGTGTTGCCGGCCTCTTTCTTGGGGGTCTTCGGTCCGCTGATGACCGTGGCAGTGACCGCGCTCTACGGGAGCCAATTGAAGCGCTTGGCGTGAAGGCTTTAGCCCTGACCCTAGCGTTGGGTGGTGCTCTGAGCGTAACAGCACTCGTTGCGCAGCGTGTGCACGGGCCGGAGCCTTTTCAATTCGGAATTTCGGAGACCATCCGATCACAGGTGCTCGGTGAGGATCGCGTCTTGAACATATACCTGCCGCATAGTTATAGCGCGGACACGGTCGCTGCTTATCCGGTCATATTCCTACTGGATGGTTCGGCGGAAGAGGACTTCATCCATGTGAGTGGGGCTGTCCAATTCGCGTCATATCCATGGATCAATTGGGTGCCGGAGAGCATTGTCGTTGGGATCGCGAATGTGGACCGGAAGCGGGACTTCACCTTCCCTACATCCATTGCAAAGGACAAAGAACAATTCCCCACCACCGGTGGCTCCGCTGCCTTCTTGCGGTTCTTGGGGGATGAGCTCATTCCATTCGTAGAAGGCAACTACCGCATTGGCGCCGATCGCATGCTGATCGGTCAGTCCTTGGGTGGGTTGTTCGCAACGGAAGTCCTGTTCAAACGGCCAGAACTTTTCACGCGCTACCTCATTGTAAGCCCAAGCTTATGGTGGGATGGAGGTTCACTCTTGGAGCAAGAGCCGGCATTCGTTGGCCATGCGGATCACATTCCAAAGACAGTGTTCATCGCGGTCGGGAAAGAGGGGAAGAACATGGTGCGCCCAGCACAGGCCTTGACCCGAAAGGTCCGCAAGGAGAAAGGCATCCGTGTAGGTTATCGGTACCTGCCCCTATTCGACCATGCGAACATTCTGCATCGAGCGGTGATGGATGGATTCAGATGGCTCAGCGAACCGGAAACCAAGTAGCGGGCGATGGATCAGGATACGGAATCAGTGACCGCATGAAGTTCGCAGAACGCATCATCGAAGCATTCCTTCGGTTGGCGCTTGCGGCCGGTTTCCTATCCGCAGTAGCAGATCGCTTTGGTTGTTGGAGCGCAGCGGTTTCCGTGTGGGGAAATTGGTCCGCTTTCGTGGACTACACGGGCATGATCAACCCCTGGCTACCAGCCTCGCTCATTGGACCAGTTGGTTGGGCGGCCACTGTCGCGGAAGTGGTGTTGGCGGTGCTCCTGATCATCGGTTACCGTACCGAGATGGTCGCAAAGGCCAGTGGCATCCTCCTGCTCCTGTTCGCCTTGGCCATGACCTTCTCCACCGGTGTAAAGGGGGCATTCGACTATTCGGTGTTCAGCGCGGCGGCAGGTGCTTTCGCATTGAGTTTGCTGAAAGAGAGGGCTTGGCGTTTCCGCTAAGCCGGATCATCCCCGCCACGCCACTCCACTGATCTCCACGTTCACGCCCCGTGGCAATCCTTTGACCGCATAGGCCTCGCGTGCCGGCGGTAGGTCACTGAAGTAGCTGCCGTACACCTCGTTCACGGCGGCATAGTGCGCCATATCACTCAGTAGGATGGTCACCTTCACCAAGTGCGAGTGATCCATGTTCGCTGCTTTCAGCAAGGCCCCCAGATTCTCCATCACTTGCCGGGTCTCCGTATCGATATCGCTGATCTGCAGTTCGCCGCTTTGGTCCAGGGCGATCTGTCCGCTCAAGTAGAGGGTGTCATTGGCAAGGATCGCCGGTGTGTAAGGTGCGATCGGTTTTGCAGCGTTGGGGGGAAAGATGGCTTGTTTCATAGGGAATGCGTTACGAGTTGACGGGTTATGCCTTACGTGTTGGTCGCGCACAAAGGTCACTCCACTTACCGCAACCCACAACCCGCCAACATTTCAACTCGCCATACGCCTCGCGACGGCTCCCGCACGACGGAGTCCAGTATTCCGCAATAATGCGGGACTGCGAGATGCGGGACATCCCATCCACCTGCATCCAATAGCTTTGCGCCCCGGTTCAGCTGATGCAGAAGGTAACGGTCATCATTCCTTGTTTCGATGTGGAAGCCTATATCGGCGAATGTCTGGAATCGGTGCTGGCACAAGGGCCTGTGGTGGAGATCGTGTATTGCGTGGACAATGGTTCCAAGGATGGTACGGTGCCGGCCATCGAACGCTGGTGTACGGCGCATCCTGATCTGCGTGTTGTGGTGGAGCACGAACCAGTTCGGGGCGCATCAGCAGCGCGCAACCGGCCACTGGCACGTGTCACCACACCGTGGGTACAGTTCCTCGATGCGGATGATCTGCTTCTGCCGGGCAAGATCACGGAACAACTGGCCCTTGCCGAAAATGCCGATGTGCTCTATGAGAGTGCCACCTTCGTAGGTATCGATGGAGGTCGCCATGTGAAGGTACCCGACGATGAGATAGAGGTGGGGCTGATGGCCGGCAACCTTGGTAACACGTGCGCCAACTTGTGGAGCACGGCCAAATTGATCCAGGTGAACGGATGGGACCAACGCCTGCCCAGCAGCCAGGAGTATGATCTGATGTTGCGCCTGTACGAGGCCGAGGCCCGATTCAAGAAACTCGCTGGCGATCGTACGGTGGTCCGTGAACGCGCTTCCGGGCAGATCTCGCAAGGTGCGGCTGCGCGCCGCTGGCGTGCGCTGGTCGATGTTCAGGTACGTATGCTGAGGGCTTTCAGGAAGCGTGCTCCGCACCCGGACAAACTCAAGCGTATCCACCAGGCCTTCTTCGGGGGCTTGCGCATGTTGTACCCGTACGATCCGGACCAAGCCATGGAGCTTTGGAAGCGCTATCTACAGCCTTCGGGCTTCGAGCCACTCCCGGGCGGCCTCAATACGAAGGGCTACATTTGGGCCTATCGCCTGTTGGGGTTCAAGGGGGCTGAACGGATGAAGACGATGTTGGGCAAGACCCAACGGGAAGCGTGATGAGCGGGCGATCAATTCACACATGTGTGGCATAGCGGGCTCCATCACCTGGCGTGGGGATCGTGCTGCAGCGCTTGAGACCTTCGATATCGCACGGCTCTCTTACCGTGGGCCGGATGCACTGGTCACGACGCGCTCATCCACATTACCGCAACCGCCAACGCGTGTGCAATGGCAACTGGCCCATGCCCGGCTCTCGATCCTCGATCTCGCGGCGAATGCCAACCAGCCGATGTCCACGGCGGATGGACGGTATTGGATGGTCTTCAACGGCGAGATCTACAACCACCACGAACTGCGAACCGAGCTGGAGCGTCTGGGCCATGACTTCCGCACGGATCACTCGGATTCGGAAACACTGCTCTTCGCCTGCATCCAGTGGGGCAAGGGCTGTCTGGAGCGCCTCAATGGCATGTTCGCGTTCGTTTTCATCGATAACGTGGAAGGCACTCTTTTCGCAGCGCGCGATCGGGTGGGCATCAAGCCATTCTATTACCACCATACCGATGGGGTGCTCACGTTCGCCAGCGAGCCCAAGGCCATGTTCGCATCGCGCCGTGTGAACCGTGCGGAACTGGCGGGCTACTTCAACTTCTTCCAAGTGGAAGGCACGGCGACCTTTTTTGAAGGCATCCAGAAGCTGCCGGCCGGCCACTACTTCGAACTCGCGGGCGATGGTCGTCCGGAGCCGGTGCGGTACTGGCATCCGCTGATCGCCACGGGAACAGTGCGCGACCTGGACGATGAGCGCTCCTGCATGGACCTGTTGGAGGAAGCTGTTGCCCTGCAGATGGTGGCCGATGTGGAGGTGGGTACCTACCTCTCTGGTGGCCTCGATTCTTCGGTGGTCACGGCCTTGGCTTCCAAGGGGCGCCGCGTCAACACCTTCAGCATCGGCTTCGATGACAGTGTGCCCGGTTATACGAGTGAACTGGCCTACGCACGGATGGTGTCCGATCACCTGAACACGCGCCACCACACGATCACCATTTCGCCAGAGGAGTATCTGCAAGCCCAGCAGCGCGTGTTCCGCATCCTGGACGAGCCCATCGCCAACGAAGCGTGCGGACCCTTGTTGTTGCTTTCCGAAAAGGCGCGTGCCGAGGGGGTTACCGTATGCCTCAGTGGCGAAGGCTCCGATGAACTGTTCGTCGGTTACCGCCATTGGCATGACGCACACCGGGTCAACAACATGTTGCACCACGTGCCGAAGGTCTTTTGGAAAGCATACCTGGCCATGGGCGCACCCGTGCTCAAGGGCCGCAAGCCCGATTGGGTGT
The DNA here is from genome assembly GCA_016710015.1 of Flavobacteriales bacterium. Lineage (GTDB taxonomy): Bacteria > Bacteroidota > Bacteroidia > Flavobacteriales_F > PHOS-HE28 > PHOS-HE28. The sequence goes on along the minus strand of JADJLR010000002.1, from coordinate 403,408 downwards.
CCTGGATGAAGCGCTACACACGTGGCCAGCACATCATCTGGGGTGGCAACGATGCGCTTTGCCAGTACGAGCAGAGCGATGTGTTCAATGCCGCCTATCTGGCAGAAGCTCGTGATCCGTACAGCACGGTGAGCAAGCACATGGACGCGGCCGAGTGCCGCAACGGTGATCTGCTGCAACGCCTCAGCGCCTTCGATCTACAGTTCCGCCTGCCCGAGAACCTGCTCGCCCGCGTGGATCGTATGTCAATGGCGGCTTCTGTAGAGGCACGCGTGCCGTACCTGGATCACCGGTTGGTGGAACGTAGTATGCGGTTGAAGACCGGCTTGCTGGTGGGCAAGGAAGGGGAGAAGCTCGCACTGAAGCGGTTCGCACGGGGATCGTTGCCTGCGTCGATCATCGATCGCCAGAAGGTGGGCTTCACCATACCGTTGCACGAAGTGCTGAATACCAAGGAGGCGTTGAAACAACGCGAGTTGATCCTGGCGATGGATGATGTGCTAAGGATCTATTCCGTTCCGTTCCGCAAGGAGCTAGCAGCAGGTCGTGTTACAGGGATGCGCCTTTGGCCGCACTTCGCGCTGGCCAATTGGTGGAGCCTGCACATGGCACAGCGCTGAGATCCGCGATCGGTCGGTCCTCATCTCGTGTTACGGGGTAGGAGTGAGGTTCTTCGAGGTACCTTAAGGCCTGTCCACATCGACACCTGTTCACATGCGCACAGGGCCATAGCTTTGCGGCCCATGAAGGAACAACCCCTCATTCTGGTCACCAACGACGATGGCATCTTCGCTCCGGGCATTCGTACCCTCGTGGAGGAGATGAAGCCTTTCGGTCGGGTGCTCGTCGTAGCACCGGACAAACCGCAAAGTGCAATGGGCCATGCGATCACCATCCACAGCTTCTTGCGCCTTCAGAGCGTGCATCTCATGGATGGCGTGGAAGCGTGGAGCTGTACAGGTACGCCGGTGGATTGTGTGAAATTGGCGATCTACAAACTGCTCGGTGGCAACAAGCCGGACCTGTTGGTCAGCGGTGTCAATCACGGTGCCAACATCAGCATCAACGTCTTGTACAGCGGCACCATGAGCGCGGCGGTCGAGGGTGCCATGGAGAACATCCCGAGCATCGGATTCAGCCTGATGGACCATTCCATCGAAGCCGACTTCAGCCAAGTGCGACCGGTGATCCGCTCCGTGGTCGGGAATGTGTTGAACGATGGCTTGACACCCGGCTCCTGTTTGAACGTGAACGTACCGAAAGCGAACGGGGAGCCGTTGAAAGGCTTGCGGGTCTGCCGCCAAGCCAAGGCGAATTGGGAGGATGAATTTGAAACGCGCCTTGATCCGGGTAACAAGGAGTATTATTGGTTGCGAGGCGAATTCAGGAGCGAGGACCAAGGTGAGGATACGGATGTATGGGCCGTGGATCATCACTACGTCAGCATCGTCCCCACGCAATTCGACATGACGGCACATCACGCTATCGCACACTTGAACACGTGGGACCATGCGCTCGGATAGTCAGCTCTTGGGGTTCGTATTAGGGATGCTGGCACCGGTCTTGGGCTTCTTCGCGTATGGAGGCATTTACGTCACCGCGATCCGTCCGTGGTATGACATCTCTTGGTTCGTGAACGACCTCTTTCTTGGGACCTCCGAGTTCCGCACACGCATCGTGAGCATCAGCCTCATTGCCGATGCATTCCTGTTCTTCCTCTTCGATCGAATGGGCAAGCAGAAGACCATGCGTGGTGTGATCCTGGCCATGCTCGTCTATGCACTCTACATCGTTCCCGTGATCGCGATCGATGAACTGACCAAGCTCGGTTGGATCTGATGCCACGCGCAACGCAAAGCGGATCGGTCGATCGCGGCAAGCGATTGTACATCATTGCGGGCGAGGCGAGTGGTGATCTGCACGGTGGGAATCTCGTTCGGGAATTGTTCCGGGTAAGTAGCCGTGCGGATCCGTCACTCGCCACTCCTTACTCGCCTCTCAAGATCAGAGCATGGGGAGGGGATCGGATGGCTGCGGCCGGTGCCGATGTGGTGAAGCACTATCGCGATCTGGCCTTCATGGGTTTCACCGAGGTGATCATGAACCTCCGAACGATCCTACGGAACATCGATGCGTGCAAGGCGGACATCGCCTCCTTCAAGCCGGATGCGATCATCCTGATCGATTATCCCGGCTTCAACCTGCGCATCGCGGAATGGGCGCATGCCGAAGGGATCCCTGTACACTACTACATCAGTCCGCAAGTGTGGGCGTGGAAGAAGGGCAGGGTCCATACCATCAAGCGCGTGGTGGATCGCATGTATGTGATCCTTCCTTTCGAGCAGGAGTGGTATGCGAAATACGGCATGGAGGTGGAGTTCGTGGGTCACCCGTTGTTGGATGCCATCGAGCAAGAAGGACGAACCGAGTTGGAGCCTTTTCCGGGGGATGATGGACGGCCAGTGGTGGCGTTGTTGCCCGGAAGTAGGAGGCAGGAGATCACACGTATGTTGCCCCTGATGGTCGCTGTGGCGGGTCGTTTCCCCGAATACCGTTTCGTGGTAGCGGCCGCTCCTTCGGTCCCGGACGAGGTCTATTGCGAAGGCATCGGAGCCGCACCGAACATTGTGGTGCATAGCCGCACCTATGACATTCTGCGCCATGCACACGCGGCTTTGGTGACCAGCGGAACGGCCACCTTGGAAACCGCCCTGTTCGGTGTGCCGGAAGTGGTTTGCTACAGTGGCAGTGCGCTCAACGTGGGATCGCGAAACGCTTGGTGGACATCAAGTACATCAGCTTGGTCAACCTGATCATGGATCGCGAGGTGGTCACCGAATTGATCCAGAGTGAACTCACCGTAGAGAAGCTGTCCAAGCAATTGGAACGGATCGCTGCGGAAGGGCCCGATCGGAAGAAACTCTTGAGCGATCTGGAGCAATTGCGCGAAATGTTGGGAGGGCCAGGGGCTTCTGCACGCGTCGCCAATGCGGTGTGGATAAGTCTACAAGGCGGAGGGGAAGCCAGGTAGACCACCCCGGTACCTTCGGCCCCGATATGCGCCTTACCGCGTTCGTATGCTCCATTCTATTCGCCTGCTCACTGGTGGCCCAGGAGCGTGTGGTCCGCATTGGGGTCCTGCGCGACAAGACCGTTCATGCGGTGATGGTGATGAGCGCGAAAGGCCCCTGTACCGTCTTTGCGGATGGGGTTCGTAAAGGCGAGATCCTGGTGAACGACGGCTTGAGGATCGACGTTTCCGGGCGAACGCTCAGTGCCCGATCATTGGGTCTGACCTTCATGGCCAAGGAACGCATCGAACTGGTGCCGCGCATGGAAACGAGTGGACTGCGGCTGCGTGTGGTCGACAGCAAGATGGCGGAGCGCACCTACCCCGGATCCTTGGTGATCAGCGTGAAGGGCACCGCCATGCAACTCGTCAATGCAGTGCCTTTGGAAGCTTACACTGCGGGAGTGGTGCAAGCCGAAGCGGGCAAGGATCACAACGGTGAGTATTACAAGTTGCAAAGCGTGAGCTGCCGTACCTACGCCTTGTGCAACCACCGCAAGCACGTGGCCGATGGGTTCGAACTCTGTGATGCCGTCCACTGCCAAGTGTATCGGGGACAGTGCAAACAGGACAGCATCAAGAAAGCCGTAGAAGAAACACGCGGTATGGTGCTGGTCGATCCAGACATCAAATTGATCCATGCGCTGTTCCACAGCAATTGTGGCGGAGAGACCATCAACGCAGAGGATCTATGGACCAAACAGGAACCGTACCTACGCTCCACCATGGACGAGTTTTGCAGAGCGGCTCCCCATGCCACTTGGAAGCGGACCTTCACCCGGAAGGAATGGACCAGCTACTTGGTAAGGAAGTTCCATGTGCGAAGCGGGGACTTCGGCGCTTACCTGAACTATGTGCCGGGCTGCCGTGATATCTACTTGGGGAATAGGTGGCCATTGATCCCCTTGAAGCAAGTGCGAGAAGACTGGAAATTGAATTCCACCTACTTCACGGTGCATACCGAAGGGGAGCACGTGAACTTGGAAGGTCGCGGTTTCGGTCATGGCGTTGGTCTTTGCCAAGAGGGTGCCATGCGCATGGCCATGGAAGGAAAGGTGTACACGGACATCCTGCATCACTACTATACGGATGTCCACTTGGTGGATCTGAATACACTGGATTTCTTCCGCGAAGAAGGATCCGTACCGGCCATCGCCGGACCCCGGCGATAACGTACGCTGCCTAAAGGCCAAGGCCGTGCTATTACGTTGGAGGTTAACGTCTTTTTCACCTGTTCAGGGTTTCCCGAACCCGGTACTATTGTACCGAACCTTCTTTTCGTACAACGGAGCGGAGGTGTCCTTAACACGCGGATCCCTATTCCATGGGCCAGGCAGAATTGGATACGACCATCGACCGCATTCGAGCCACCCTCGGATCCCTGAGAACGGTGCGTTCGGAAGGGGACTTGGACCATCAAGCAGACCACGAGCGCCTTTTCAGTACGCTCCCCTTGTTCCCGGATCAGTTCATGTACGTGGTGGATCATGCGGCCATGGAAGTGATCCGTGTGCGAGGCTTCGGGAACATACTGGGCTATAGCGATGCTGACTTGAACTTGGAGTTCATTACCGATCTGTGGCATCCCGAAGATGCCGAAACGATGGAACGCATCACAGCGGTCGAATTGCAGACCATGGCCGAGGTGAGACCGCCACTGCAACCCTTCGAGACCTCCTTGTTGGTGGACTATCGGATCCGAAAGGCGAACGGTGATCATATCAAGGTGCTTCGGCAGACCTCCGTGTTCGAATTGGATGAACGCACTGGGAAGCCCAGAAGTACCTTGAGTATCTGCCGTGATATTAGTCGGATAAAGAGCAGCAGAACGATCTGTTGGCAATACACCGGTCGTGGGGCCGAGGTCTTCAGAAGAAGGTTGGCTCGGCAGAAGCTTCCCGGCCTTTGCTACCGACCGACCCCGCGGGAATCGGAGATCATCCGCATGTTGGTGGAGGGTAGGGTCAGCAAGCTCATCTCGCTCGAACTCGGCATCACCCTGAACACGGTGAACACACATCGACGGAACATTCTGGAGCGAATAGGCCTGAAGAACACGGCCGAGTTGGTCCGGATGGCCGTGGAGCAGGGGTGGGTCTGAACGATCACGCTGCACCCCTTGCCAAGGATCGGTGCCGACCACTGCCATGCGGTCTCCACTCCTCCTGAACCTGTGAAAACTACGTGGTCGCCTCACCATTTACTGGTATTGTTTCGACTCGGTGAGGTGGTCAATTTTGTGGTCTACCAAAACAATACGAACCATGAAGACCAAAAGCATTTTCAGCATCACCGCTTTACTCGTTCTATTCGCCGCGATCCTTGCGCTGCCATCATGCACGAAGGAGCAACAGGAAGATCTCGCCCTTGAGGCTGAACTGTTGTTGGAGTATGGAGCCATTGAGTTCACTGTGGATTCCGGCATACCACAAGGTGCATTCGAGCTCGCACTCAGCTTCGATGGCGAGGCGCTAGGCCGCATCATGGCCGATAACGGTTATTCCATGGACCAACTGAAGGAGTTCCGTTTCAACAAAGCTGATCTCCGCATCCTCTCACCGGATGGACAGACCTATGATCCCGTGCAGAGCGTCTTGTTCGAATTGTCATTGGTGGACCATGCACCGGTCACGATCGCGAACATGGATCCGGTACCCGATGGTGCCACTACAGTTTCCTTGAACGTGGGGGATGTCAATGTTGCTGAGATCGCACGAAGCAGCAGTGCTCAACTGAAAGTGAAAGCCTTTCTGGAAGGTCCGGTCGAGGTCACCACACTGAACAAACTGGAACTAGGCGGCAAGGTCGTCGTTCGGCTGTGATCCAACATCCACCATGCGCTCCATGCTCCTTCCGTTCTTCTTCCTTGCAGTGCTGCCGGGTGTTGCACAATACGGTGCGGGCATTGCAGGGGGCACCTACGAAGGAGTGTGGGGACTGGGGAGCCAACCGGCGAGCATCCTGCTCAACCCTGTCAAGGTGGAGATCAACATTCACCGTACCGGGGTCGATCTGGACAATACCTACCTGCACTTGGACCAACAGGAGATCGGCCTCTTCGGCTTCGGCAGGCGGATCCGTGTTGATACATCGGACGCGGCATTGGGCCCGACCCTCAGCAGTCGGCGCAGCGTAAGCCTTGATGTCCGATCCATGTTGCCGTCCTTCTCCTTGCGGATCGGTACCAACAACGCGATCGCCTTCACGAACAACATCCGGGCAACACTAACGGCATTGGACCTGAACGAGCTGGCGCGCAAATTCGGCATCGATGCCATTTCCTTGGATCCCGGCACCAGTCGGCGCATGGAGGAACTGAAGGTCTTGTCCGCCGCGATGAGCTGGACCGAGCATGGGATCACGTACGGCCATACGTTCCAAATGAATGAACGGGTCCGATTGCATTCCGCCCTCACGGGGAAATACGTGATCGGGATCTATGGCATGTACATCGATAACCAAGCGCCCTTGCTATCGGGGATCAATGACAGTGTGCAAGTGGTCTCGGAGGTGAACGCCGACTACGCCATCGTCTATCCGCCTAGTGACCTATGGAGCACGGGATTGGGCGGAATGATGAACGGGCAAGGGTGGGGCATGGATGCTGGTGCAGTGATCGAATGGATGAGGGATGATACGGCGACCGCAACGCCCTACTGGTTGCGTATCGGAGCAGCGATCACTGATGTGGGAAGCATCAACTATACCAAGCGGTCCGAGGTACACGAGATACGGAACGGGGTCGCCTCCACCGACGAGATCGATGAATTCGAGATCGAAGAGCCGATCCAACTCGGTAGTGCCTTGAGCGAATTGTTCTTGAATGATCCGAATGCTTCGCTGCGTGGCCGGTCCTTCCGCATGGTCCTGCCCATGGCCGTACACGCATCTGTGGACTACTGCCCGGTGCGGAACTTCGCACTACGCCTCGAAACGATCTTCGGTTTGACCGAGCCGACCTCCGGAACGACCGCCCGCAACCAGCTGTCGATCGTGCCGCGCTATGAGATCCGCAATTTCAGCTTAGCCATACCGATAACCATGGACGAGTACGCGGAGGCCTCCATGGGCCTGAGCATCCGTATCGCAGGGTTCATGATCGGGAGCGACCGCATCGGGGGCTTGGTCGGATTGAACAGTGTAAGCGGTGCCGATCTCTACTTCGGCATGAAAGTGCGCATCAAGGGTAAAAGCTAACGAGAACGAAATAGGAACACCAACCCATACGAACACCATGAAACACGCTCTACTCACGTGCTCTGCACTACTTCTTTCGATGCTGCTATCAGCGCAGCGTATTCTTCCTATTGGCTCAGGGGTCTATGGAGCATTTGGGGTCTATGATATGATCGAGTACAATGGCGAATTGGTTATCGGCGGCATGTACCTGTCCTTCAACGGACACCTCCGACCGAATTTGCAAGCATGGGATGGAGTGGATCATTTTGATCTCGATGGAGCGTTCAACACATCTCCTGAGCGGGTGCGGGACCTGATCGTCTTCAACGGCGACCTGATCGTTGCCGGGCGGGAGAACGACTTCGGCAATATCGCCCGGTGGGACGGAACGACCTGGAGTGCATTGGGTTCCGGATCTACGCAACAGGTGTACAGCATGGCCGAGTTCAACGGTGAATTATACATGGCCGGCGCGGACAGTGCGGTGAGCAAATGGAATGGATCCGGGTGGGAGCCGGTCGGTAACCGATTCAATGGTAGGGTGAATGCCCTGGAGGTATATGACGGTGCATTGTATGCTGGGGGCGCATTCGACCACGACATTACGAATATGACCGAATTGCGGCGCCTGGTGCGATGGAGTGGATCAGCGTGGGAGGAGGTAGGTGGCGGGTTGAATGACGAGGTGATGGACCTGCTCGCCACAGAAGCGCTCGTGGTGGTCGGCTCCTTCACGGATCGCGGTGATGGCGGACTCCCATTACCGCACTGGGCCTATTACAATGGAACCGATCTTGGTATCCCTCCATTCGAGGATCATGGATCGATCGAGCGTGCAAGCCTCCATCCCGAGCAGGGATTAATATTGGGTCGAACAAGCAGTTATACCTCCGGTTGGATCGATGCGAACATCGAGCGCGAATTGCCCATGGCCATTCGAGCAGCTGCGGCGTTCAATGGGAAGCATGTGGTTGGAGGTCAATCGAGTGGCACTAGTTATATTCCGTACAGAGGGATCGGTGAGTTGGTGGAGGGGAGCGATGTTGCCGTTTTGGATGTGAACAACATCGCAGCGCACTTGCAACCGAATACCGCGCTATTCAGCAACAATGGATCAGGATCTGCAAGGGCCGGTTTCGAAGTGCCGAAAGGCGAGAGTACCCACACCATATTCTCCTGCTCGCCTTGGCTCATCGGCACACGCGATGGGCTGCTGCACAGCATAGCACCTCAATATCAACTGGAAGGTGTGCCGTCTTCGGCCGGGCCCTATGCCAACGTGATGGACGAAGCATTCTACCGCCGCTACTACCAAGTATGGAAATTCGATCTGCATGAACTGCAGGACCACGCGGCGCATTGGAATGACCCCGGATACGAAGTGCCGTACGCCATCGCGTCGTGGCCCGGGAATGGCGATATCACCAACGGTGAACCAGAACAACTTGCGCCGTATCGCGACCTGGACAACAATGGCATCTACGAGCCTGAAGCCGGTGATCATCCCTTGATGCGCGGCGATCAAATGGTCTATCAGATCCTCCATTCCGTGATCGATGCGGACAGCATACGCCCGCCCATGGAGGTCGATATCCATGCCATGCACTATGCATTCAACGACAGCACGAATGCCGATCTCTGGAACACGGCATTCAGCAATTTCAAGTTCGTGAACCGCAGTGGTGAAGGCTACGATGATGTGCGCTTCGGGGCCTTCACGGACTTCGACCTCGGCGGGTACAACGACGACTTCGTGGGTTGTGATTCCACCTTGAATCTGATGTATGCATACAACGGCGACGACAATGATGAAGGGCTGCCCGAAGGGACTGGTTTTGGGGCCGACCCACCCGCACAAGGCGTCCTGTTCCTAGATCAAACGCTTTCAGCTCATCGATCTTTCTTGAACAATGGACCTCCGGTATCCCTAGGCGATCTCATGAACGGAACGGTCAATGGAATGCCCTTCACCGATCCGGGTTACCCCACCCATTTCCAATTCCCCGGAGGAGCATGGTCGGAAGTAACAGCGGGTAGCATACCTGGAGACAGAAAGTCCGTTGGTTCCGTCGGCCCGTTCACCTTGGCCGCCAATGATACCCTCTGCATCGATCTCGCCTTCCCTTATGCGCATGGCGCTGGGGCCGGTCCGCTATGGAGCGTTCCCGATCTGCTGCAACGCGCAGCCGCGGTCCAAGCCTTCTACAACGCGCAAGACTACGCATGCAACAGCACCCCGGATATCGTAACGGCCGTGCAAGCGAAGGACGAGATCGCCGATGTTCGCTTGTTCCCGAACCCAACCACCGACCGACTAACTGTGACGGGTTTAAAGCCGGATGGCCTCCACAACTTCCAGGTCTTCGATCTTGCGGGACAGTTGGTGCGCACCCTCACCGCTCCTGTGAACTTCGGACAATGCGCGTTGCGGATCGAGGGGCTGGCCGAGGGTATGTATCATCTTACTTGGTCGTCGGAACAGACCGAGTTCACCTCCAAAACATTTGTCATTATCCGGTAGGTCCGATCTACGTCCACCGATGTGCGAACGGCGCATGGAAAGCTGGACTTTCTTGCGCCGTTCGTATTGTAGAAGGGGAGATGCTTATGTATTCGTTAAATCAAGGTGATCGTGTCATGTGAAAAATACGTGGCCGAATACTGAGAAATAGGTATTGTGTAGCGCCTTGTGCTGGCATTGCTTTGGTCTTCACTTTGGACCTACAAACCAACACCAATATCAGAAACCCATGAAAACCCCGACCCTCTGCTTCTTGGCATTTTGCGCTTCCACTTGTCTCCGCGCAACTGTACTTACCGTAAGCAACGAACCCGGGTACCCGGCCCAACACAACAACATCGCCGATGCCATTGCCGCCGCTTCGCCGGGAGATACGTTGTTGATCACAGGGTCTGCGGCGACTTATGGGACGGCCATCCTGGACAAGCCACTAACGCTCATCGGTGCAGGGTACAATATTGCAGGAGCAAAGACTCAACTGAACGGGGTATTCTTCGCAGACGGCTCATCCGGGTCCAAGATCATAGCTATGAATGCTGGCCAGATCTATGTGGACTATGGCAATTCGATAGGTGATATTCTGATTGAAAGAGTGCAAGGTTCAGTGTCGGCTTACAGCGGCTACCCAATTGATGGTCTGATCATCAAGAACTCATTAATTGGGTCGATCAATATGTCTGGGAACTGGACCAATGTGCTCATCACGAACAACCTGATCACCGGTCAAGTAACCGGAAGCACCAGCCCATCCGTGGTCATCATCAACAACATTTTCGCGAACAACGGCAGTTACTCGCTCAATAGCCTCCAATACGCCGTGGTCTCGAACAACATTTTCTATGGTTCCGCCCCAAGCGCTGACAATAATGGCGTGGAGAATTGTGCCTTCAACAACAACATTTCTTTCGGTACCGTGGATGATGATTTGCCACCCACCGGAAGCAACGTTGGTGCAGGTAACCAAGTTGGTGTAGATCCGCTCTTCGTGAACGTACCGGACCTTCAAGGTCTTGCTTCCTACGACTACCACCTGCAGCCCGGTTCGCCAGGCATCAATGCTGGAACGGATGGCACGGACATCGGCATCTATGGCGGCAGTGCGCCATTGGTTGGTGTATTGGATGGCGTGGCGCGCCTGCCTTTGGTCACCAGCTTCGACCTTTTGAACACCTCCATTGGTGAGGGTGGTTCTTTGAACGTACAAGTGGTAGGTACCAAGCACGATTGATCACATCAATCCCCTTCAAAAAGCAAGGCGATGAGAACGATCATCCTTTTCCTATCGGCGTGCCTGCTGTTCAGCGGTACGGCCACGGCACAACAGCTGACAGCGGCGGAGTATTTCGTCGATACCGACCCCGGAACAGGCAACGGTACGGCCGTATCGGTCACGTCCGGCAATACGGCAAGCGCCCAATTCGCGGTGGATGGGACCTCCATTCCCGAAGGCTTCCATACGCTGAGCACGCGCTTCAAGGACAGTAACGGCACGTGGGGGCTCGCTGTTTCGCGCTTGTTCTATGTGTACGGGAACTCAACTGGGAATTCGGATCCGGCACCACCGATCGCAGCGGCGGAATACTTCATTGATACGGACCCGGGCGCAGGCTTGGCTACGGCATTCGCGGTCTCCCAAGGTGATCAAGTGAGTGCAACCTTCAGCGTGGATGGCAGCGGCCTATTGGAAGGCTTCCACACCCTGAGCGTCCGGCTGAAGGACACCGAAGGCCACTGGAGCTTGGCCGTCAGCCGCCTGTTCTACGTGTACGGTGGCGGCGGAGGAGGAACGCAGCCAGCACCTCCGATCGCAGCTGCCGAGTACTTCTTCGATGTGGATCCCGGTGTGGGCCATGGAACCGCCCTGCCCACGGGTGCGCCGCAGGACGTGGCAAGTGTCAACACGGTGATCGATGCGTCAACATTGCCGATCGGTACACATGTCTTGAACACCCGTTTCAAGGACACCAGCGGTCATTGGGGAATTGCAGAGGCCCGTCCGTTCGTGGTGCTGCCCCCAGGCGCATTGCAGAACGATGAGTGCCTTGGTGCAACTGTACTTCCGCTACAGACCTATGGCGCTTGTCCCGGCTCCGGGACCCCCGGCTCTACGGAAGATGCAACCGTGAGCAGTGCCTCAACGTGTTGGGGCGGTGAATATGCCGATGTATGGTACCAAGTGAATTCGGGCAGTTCACCTCAGATAACGATAGACGTGACGGAAGTGAGCGCGCAGGATGTTCGTGTGGAAGTGATGGATGCATGTGATGGCAACGTGCTCTACTGTCTTAGTAATTTTCCGCAGTACTGGGGGGCTACACCGAATACCACCTATTGGTTGCGCGTATTCGCAGCCACTGCGGATGGTTCGTTCGGTATTTGTGTGAGCGGTGCACAAGCGGATTGCCTAGGTGAGTTGGGCGGCAGCGCTACACCTGGAAGTGCTTGTGATGATGGAGATCCGCTCACCATCAACGACCAGTACCAAGCCAATTGTTCTTGCCAAGGCTATGACTGTTATGGTGTGTTGGGTGGTCCTGATGTGATCGGTACACCATGCCTGTATTCCAATGCGCTGGATGGAACGCCTATCTATGGCGTTCGAGATGAGAACTGCCAGTGTTCATGGACGGATTGCGAGGGATTGGCCAATGGAAACGACTTTCCCGGTCAGCCCTGCGACGATGGCATAGTGGGCAATAACGCAACGTATTGGAGTACCGCCTGCACTTGCGCGGACTATTACGATTGCAATGGGGTAGTGAACGGGCCGTTGGTCGCTGGATCACCATGCCTGTATTCCAATGCGCTGGATGGAACGCCTATCTATGGCGTTCGAGATGAGAACTGCCAGTGTTCATGGACGGATTGCGAGGGATTGGCCAATGGAAACGACTTTCCCGGTCAGCCCTGCGACGATGGCATAGTGGGCAATAACGCAACGTATTGGAGTACCGCCTGCACTTGCGCGGACTATTACGATTGCAATGGGGTAGTGAACGGGCCGTTGGTCGCTGGATCACCATGCCTGTATTCCAATGCGCTAGATGGAACGCCTATCTATGGCGTTCGAGATGAGAACTGCCAGTGTTCATGGACGGATTGCGAGGGATTGGCCAATGGAAACGACTTTCCCGGTCAGCCCTGCGACGATGGCATAGTGGGCAATAACGCAACGTATTGAGTACCGCCTGCACTTGCGCGGACTATTACGATTGCAATGGGGTAGTGAACGGGCCGTTGGTCGCTGGATCACCATGCCTGTATTCCCATGCGCTAGATGGAACGCCTATCTATGGCGTTCGAGATGAGAACTGCCAGTGTTCATGGACGGATTGCGAGGGATTGGCCAATGGAAACGACTTTCCCGGTCAGCCCTGCGACGATGGCATCGCGGGCAACAACGATACCTATTGGAGCAGCTCCTGCACTTGCACCGACTATTCTGACTGTGAAGGTGTTGTGAATGGTCCAGCAACATTGGGTTCGCCGTGTAGTTTCCCCAATGCGCCGTTGGGTACCACAGGGGTGTGGAATGCCAGCTGTCAATGCGAATGGACCGATTGTAACGGTGACCTATACGGAAGCGCATACTTCGATAACTGCGCCACCTGTGTGGGCGGCAATACAGGTTTGGTCCCGTGTACGAATGATTGCAACGGTGTACCTGGCGGAACAGCGTTCATTGATAATTGCAGCACTTGCGTTGGAGGCAACACCGGCCTCACAGCATGTGTGCAGGATTGCAATGGCGAATACGGTGGAACTGCATTTCTGGACAATTGTAGCGCATGCGTGGGTGGAAGTACAGGCCAAACTGCTTGTGTTCAGGATTGCCACGGCGACTACGGTGGTACAGCCTATTTGGACAACTGCGCCACCTGCGTTGGTGGCAACACCGGCTTGGAACCATGCACAGCTGATTGCAATGGCGACCTTGGTGGCACGGCCTACCTTGATAATTGCGCTACATGCGTTGGTGGTAATACGGGCCTGATCGCTTGCGTAGCAGACTGCCATGGCGACTTCGGTGGTTCCGCCTCCATGGACCAGTGCAACGTTTGTTCCGGTGGAAACACGGGAATAGTGCCCAACAGCACCTGCGCCGATTGTGCCGGGGTGCCCAATGGGACATCGGTGCTTGATGCGTGCGGTACTTGTCGCCTACCCAATGACCCGAATTTCCAGACAGCGAACCGCACCTTGTCGTTCACCGGTGTCGGCAATTTCCAGAACGCGGTCCTGTACCCGCAAACGGGTGAGCCTTCGGACACCTACACGGCCGAGGTCATCTATTCGAATTCCGAGAATGGTCAATTGCCGCTCGGTTATCCGCGGTTGATCTTGGACTACGAGGGCGATGGCAGCTTCAACGGACCTTTCGACCGCACGGTGCTCATGGTCGCTACGGATGCGAGCGACGTGACCACTACCGATGGCAATCGTTACCGCTGCACCGTCGTTGGCCTACCAACCGGCATGGCCTACCAGACACGCGTCCAAGTGGCGGAGAGCTATTGTCTCACGGAGATCGGACCGTTCAACTACCCGGATGTGCTGGTGGCGCCTGATCTGGAGATCTTCGCCAACGACATCACCTTCAGTGACCCGAACCCGGAACCCAATTCTCCGTTGACCGTCTTCGCCAAGGTCCATAACCGGGCCGACTACCCTGCGGAAGGATTCACGGTGCGACTGGTGAACGAATTCGAGCCGGGCACGGTGTATCCGGAAATCATCATCCCATCGTTGGCCGCTCATGATACTCTCACGGTTTCGTGGAACATAACCACACCGAACGTCCCTGCTTGGTGCCCCATGCATGTGACCGTGGATGTGAACGATGTGATCGCAGAGACCAACGAGTTGAACAATGCAGCCATACGGCCCTTCGTCAATGGCGATTTCAACCTGCCGGGAACGATCCATGTGTATGCGTCGGTGAGTCCTGCGCAATCGGTAATAGCTCCTGCGTCTTATGAGTACATCACTGTTTCGGGTTACGCCTACTATTCCGGAACGGCGGTGGCGCTTGCCGACAGCAGTGTAGCCGGTGCCACGGTGACCATCCAAGGCCACTTCGGTGAGACCTACACGGTGTTGACCAATTCTCAAGGCTATTTCTGGGCAGAAGTGTTGGCGATGATGGTTCCCGGAACGTTCTCGTATACAGGCTCGGTGACCGATTACACGCTCACAGGCACCTTGGAGGCACCCTATGAACGGATCCTAGGTTGTCCCGTTGGGTATGGAGTTGGTGTAACGATCGACCAGTTCATGGATATCGGTGGCTACAACATTAACGCGATCTTGACAGGTGAGACGATCTCCGGGTCCATCACTGTGACAAATTCCACCTGTGAGGATGTGCTTGTTCCTACCCGCTTGGATGCAGCACAAACCGGTGGTTTGCCCATCATCGATGATGTGATAGTGCCTCCATTGGCAGCGGGAGAGACGTTCACGTTACCATTCAGTGGGATCCAGTTCGATGATCCAGGTTACTTCACCATCTGCGGAACGAGTGATGCGGACTATGTCTTGGACGACCTGAACTACCACAATTCCTATTGCCAAGGACTAACTGTATTCCCACGTCTGCCGGACATCCAGCCGGACTATTATGGCGGTATAGGGGAAGCGTTCCAGTGCCAAGTGGGCGAACCAAGCTTTAGAGTATGGAACCATGGAGCAGTTCCAACCGGGCCTTTCGACTGTCGCGTGGATGTATACCGCGATGGCGACTTTGTGCAGTCTTTCACGCACACCATTTCAAATATTGGTCAGTTCACAAACACCGGATTCAGCATTCCGTATGTGCCCCCAGCCGTAGGGAACTACGCATTCGTGTTGGAATGTGATGTGCCACTACCCAATGGATCAATTGACGAGTTGGACGAAGGGAACAACGCTGCGACCTACATCGGAAGCACCATTGCCTGCCAGGCGGATTTGAGCGTGTATTTCCCGTGCGAGCTTCCGGTTACACCTGTGGATCCACAAGTGCCGGGAACAGTGACCTACCATGCCGTGATCTCCAATAGCGGGAACGCCATCGCCCAAGGCCCGATCGATGTCACCTTCGAAGTAAACACTGGCGGCACCTACACTACGCAGTATGCCGGTGACCTGGCACCATCGGAGAGTGCAATGGTGGAAGTGAATGCACCGACCGTTGCTTCGGCAACCGCACATCTCACAGCGATCGTGGATCCGAACAACACGGTAACGGAATTCAACGAAGGCGACAGTGCATTGGATGAGTTGTGCCATGAGTACTATCCAACGGTCTGTTATGACTGGGGTTGGCCACTGCTACCTGTCCTTGGACAAACCACCGCCGTGAGCGTAGTGTTGGCGGCAGAACACCTGTACACGGCTTCGCAAGTGAAGGTTCGTTTCGAGGTGAGCGGCCCGGATATCGCTGGAACGGCCCTATTGGGAGATGTCATGGTCGATCCTGCTCAAGCAAGGTGTTACTGTGGCGTGGGCGTCACCCTCCCCGGCAGCTTTCTTTTCAGCAGCGAGGGCACGTACACCTTCACCTTCACGGTGGATCCCGACAACGAATACACCGAGTGCAACGAAGGCAACAATGTGCTCACTAGGGATATTTTGATCACCAACCTTCCGGATCTGCGGGTGCTTTCGCAGTACATCAACCCCAGCTTGTTGAACCCCGATGTGAACGAACCGGTGACCTTGGACGTGACCTACGAGAACATCGGATACGGCAACCCGGGCAGCACCTTCGACCTACGGGTGATGGCGAACAACGATGAACTGGCAACGGTGACGAACGTGCCCGGATTGATCACCGGCGGTACGCACACGGTCTCCATTCCGGTGCCGTTCTCTTCTCCGCTTGTAGGTGTGCATGTGTTCCGTGCCATTATTGATGCCAACGATGTCGTGGTGGAGGGCGATGAATTGAACAATGAGGCGACACGGGCGATCGTGGTCGGAGCAGCGGCCAATCTGTACTTCGCATCATTCACGGCCAGCACGCAAACACCAACGATCGGACAATTGCTCACCATGCAGACAACGGTCGGCAACAACGGCGATCTGCCGATCGATGGGGACGTGACATTCTACTATGTCACCACGGCTGGTGATACCATCCAGATCGGGCCATCGACGCACGTTTCGTTGGACAGCTCACAGACCATCATGCTCAACCGGGCATGGACCGTGGCCCAGCTGCCCAGGGCCATGATCGCCCGGATCAGCAACGCATCGGCCTTGGAGTTCACCTATTCGGATAACGAAGCACGCATTCCGATGGGAGCCCTTACTGTGCAGTTAGCATCTGTCGCTGGTTGTGACGAGGGACCGCTCGGTTCATTGTCAGCCACTGTGTTCGGTGGGGTTGCACCGTACTCCTTCGTTTGGAGCAACGATTCTGTTGGCAACGTCCTGCATGCCGCACCGGGCACCTACAGCGTAACGATCTCTGATGCGGAAGGGCGAGCAACAACGGGCTTGGGCACGATCGCTGAAGCACCCGGTTGCAACCCCGTGGACTGCTATGGTGATCCTGGTGGCACTGCCTTCATGGACGAATGCGACGTGTGCGTGGGTGGCAACACCGGCCTGACGGCCTGTGTGGCCGACTGCAACGGCATCTTCGGTGGCACGGCATTGCCGGGCACTTCGTGTGATGACGGTAACGCAAACACCACCGGTGATCTGATCCAAGCGAACTGTAGTTGCGTAGGTACACCCGTTGGCAACTGTACCAACTACATCCTCGAATTCCAGAACGATGCCAACCCGGACCAAGTGATCTGGGAGGTGCTGGATGCCGTTGGAACGTCAACTGTAGCGAGTGGTATCGACCTCTTCCCGGCCACCAGCATTGGCACACAGATCGTGTGCCTGCCCGATGGCTGCTACCAACTGCGCGTAACGGACAACGCTGGTGATGGTCTCCTGGGCTACATCCTGCGCGAAACCGGAGCCAACGGACGGCGCATCATCGACAACGCCCAGAACATGATCATGGGGGTTAGTCAGATCTTTGGTGGCGGAGCGTTCTGTCTGCCCATTGGAGATGATCACCTCATCATCAGCAACTGCGACAAGCTGGACTGGGTGACCAACAAGTTCATCGTGTGCAACGAAGATCCTCTCGTGAGCGCCCAGTATACTGCCGGGTGGAGCTTAGCCAACTACCATAGCGGCTATGTGTTCTGGTTCTACGATCCGAACGGAAGCTACAGCTACCGTCGCCTGCGTAACCACGCGAACAGCGATGGATACGGCACCGGTGCGACCCGTGCTTGCCACTTCCGCCTGAACGCTTGGACCGATAGCCCAGGCAGCCCCCACCTCCCGGAAGGTGTGCTGTTGAACGTTCGTGTAAGGGCCCGTGTGAGCGCTGTGAATCAAGAATGGGGACCCGCTTGCCAGTTCAAGATGGATGCTGCTTTGGCCGCTTGCCCACGTGTGAACCTGCAGGACAACCCGGCCCTCAACGAGTACAGCTGCGACGTGAACCGAGTGTTCGGTGGTTCCAACCATTGGACCAACCGCGTCACGGCATCGCAACCACAACCGGTCCCGGGTGTGAGCAGTAGCCTTGTGCGTTACCAGTTCCGCTTCCGGATACCAGGTGAAGAGGTCTGCATCGTACGCCCACCTCAAACAAGCCCTCGAGTGTTCATGAACTGGAGTGCGGCTTCTGGCCAACAACTCGAGTGTGGCAAGCAGTACGAAGTGGATGTACGCGTAAGTCTGGATGGCGGTGCCAACTGGTGCTTCGATGTGGCCACACCATCATGCGTTGAGCCGGTGACTCCTTGGGGCAAGGTGTGTATGGTGAACATCACCAGCAGCACGTACTGCCCTGGAGAACTACAAGGGGGCAGCAGTAGCATGGCTACCGACCCTTCGACTAGCTCAGGGTCCGTTACGATGTACCCGAACCCGAACCGTGGTGATCAACTCTACATCAACCTCAGTGCGGTGGATGCGGATGTGAACACGGTAAGCGTGGACATCTACGATCTGACCGGCAAGCGGGTGACCGCGCGCACGATCGCGGTACAGGATGGTTTCGTGAAAGCGAACATCGACCTCAACAACGAGCTGGCCGGTGGTCTGTACATGGTGAACATCACAGCCGGTGACAAGACCTACACCGAGCGTCTGGTGATCCAGAAATAGGGTACTGTGTTCAAGCGAAGAAGCCTTGTTCCATTGTTGAGCAGGGCTTCTTTGCTTCTGCACAGACCTACCGGACACCATAGCGAAGGAAAGCAGTTTCGCATAGTATCCACTTGATGCTCATCGCCGCTTTCCCATATAAGGAACAGGGCGGTCGGCAGTTCGAACACCATGACATCGGGCTCTCCGTTGGCCTTTATTGATCCGGTCCCGATGTAGCGGATGATCGGCACGATCTGTGGATCTTGTCCTGTCATGCGAGAGAACGATCGCAGAAAGTTGTCGATGGCAGAGCTCAATGAGCGTCGTCGTCAAGCGGTACGATGCCGGATCAAGGGTATGGGTCTGAAGGAAACAGCCGAGTTGTGCGGCATGTCGCGTAACACGGTCAACCAATCGTGGCAGCGCTACAAAGCAGGTGGCTTCAAGGCGGTGCATGTGCAAAAGACCGGCCGGCCACCAGGGCTTGGTCGGATACTTACCAGCGAGCAGGAGAAGGAGGCGCAGCGCTTGATCCGGGACCGTACGCCCGACCAATTGAAAATGCCCTACGCTTTGTGGAACCGGCAAGCGGTGCGCGAGTTGATCGAGCGGCGCTATGGTCGCAAATTGCCTGTGCGTAGCGTGGGCAAGTACCTCAAGCGATGGGGGTTCACACCACAGAAGACGCTGCGCAAGGCTTACGAACAACAACCAGCGGCGGTGCGAAAGGCTGGAGGAGGACTTTCCCGTGATCCGTTCACGGGCCAAAGGCGAAGGAGCAGAGATACACTGGGGTGAAGAAACGGGGCTGCGCAGCGATGATCACGCAAGCGGGACAGGTCGTGCGCTGGCGTAGCTATGCCCCACGTGGCCTGACCCCGGTGGTGCGCGTGAACCAGAACCGCCATGGCTGCTCGGTGATCTCCACGGGTTCCAATAAAGGCCAGATGCGTTGGATGGTCTTCAAAGGGGCACTCAACTCGGCCATGCTTCTGAAGTTCTTGCGACGGCTCATTAAGGAGGCCAAGAAGAAGATCATCCTGGTTTTGGACAACCTGAGCGTGCATCACAGCAGGCCCGTGAAAGCTTGGCTGGAAGAGAACATCGAGCAGATCGAGACCTTCTACTTACCCAACTACTCTCAGGAACTCAACCCTGTAGAGATCGCCAATGCGGATCTCAAGGATGCAGCAACCAAACATGCGCCAGCGCGTCGCAAAGGGCAGCTCAACTTGTTCGTCTCACGCCATCTGCGTTCCATTCAACGCAAGCCCGACCGGATCATCAGCTTCTTCCAAAAGGAGATCGGGCGTTACGCCGCTTGAGTCCGGATCTTGAGGGCCGGGTCAATAACGGTAGCATCCGGCGTGTGCTGCTAAGCGCCTATGACTTCCGATCTCTGGAGGAAGTGCGCCTGCGTACCACGGAATGGATGTACAATTACAACCCTCTTCGTCCTCACAAAGCACTTGGCTACCGTCCACCGGTGCTTATCCAACCATAACCCAATGCCCCTGGAGCCTCCAGTTATGATCGGCCCGAAAACAGGAGAAGCCTACACATCCAAATAGCAGCAAGGAATAGAAAAGGAGATCCTATTCGAGAACGATCCGTTCGCTCCACACGCCTTCATCTGAGCAAAGGGAAAAGACATAGACACCTTTAGCCAATGCACTTAGGTCCAGATCAATGGATCCATCTTTCATTTGTTGAGCCGAAACTTCTCGACCATAGCTGTCCAGAATGATCAATTCTCCATCCTTTCCTGCTTCTAACAGGTCGAGCCTCAATATGCCTGTACTTGGATTTGGATGTACAGAAAAAGAAACAGGAATCCCTTCTGCAATGCCCACAGCGTCTGCTTCAAGCTTAGCCACCCAGACATCCTCGTAACCATTATTTCCTGAAACATCGCCGTTGGTGGATGTGCTGTTTCCGACTACTACCATCTGTTGGTCAACACCTATGGTCAAGCCAAATCCACCATCCCAGGCCGATCCGCCCAGCGTGGTTTCCCAGAGCAGACCACCTTGCATATTCGTTCGCAGGGCCCAGAGGTCTTGGGAACCATTATTACTTGAAACATCGCCGTCCGCTGAAGTTGTTCCCCCAACGATCAACAGGTCACCGTTCGAGGCGATCGCCATATCATGGCCTTGGTCGATATCTGTACCTCCGTAAGTGGCTTCCCATTCCAAAGACCCGTTCTGGTCCAATTTGATAAGCCATATCATAGTTGCCGGGAATCCAGGATTCGATGAAACATCGCCGTCGTTGGAACCCGCGCTGCCCAACACTTGGCATCCTCCGTCGGCAGTTAGAACCAAACTGTGGGGGGCCTCACCAAGTACACCGCCGTTTGCCGTTTGCCAAAGAATGCTCCCAGTATCATCCAATTTCACTGTCCAAAAATCATTAGTGCCGTTGGCATGGTTCCCACTAATATCTCCATCGTTCGATGTTGAACTAGCGGCGAAAATATAATCTCCATCTGCGTTCTGAACAATGGCCTCTCCTATATCGTCGTTCGAGCCCCCAAAGGACTTTTGCCATTCTATGTCCAGGTTATCGTCCAACTTCACCACCCAAACATCATAGAACCCATTATTCGAAGTCAGGTCACCGTTGTTGGACTCAGAATACCCGATGGCGATCGATCCACCATCGGAGGTTGCTCTTATGTCTTGGAATGATTCCCATTGGGTGCCTCCAAATGTCTTTTGTAACGTAAGCGAGCCAATGCTATCGATCGCGATGACCCAGGCATCCTTTTCGCCATGATTATTGGTCACATCACCATCATTGGACAAGGTTTCTCCTGCTATTAGATACCCACCTGGCAACTTTGAAACACTTGATCCATAATCATAACCCGAACCACCATATGTGTTCTCCCATTCGAGCGTCCCAGTTGCATTCAACTTAACCACCCAAACGTCCGTGTTTCCATTATTTGCGCCAATATCCCCATCGGTCGATGCTGTGGAGCCAATTATCAGATATCCCCCATCATTGGTTTGCAGAACATCCGAAGCAGACTCGTAGGAACTGCCCCCGAAAGAGTCCTGCCATTGAATGTTCGGTGCCTGCGCTACCATTGTAGTGGTTTGCAGCGCTAAGAAAATGGTCAATAGGATTATGTGGATCCTCATGTTATGTGCTTAGATGGAAATTTAAGGTCTGTGAAAGATATCGAACAGAATGGAAATTGTGAACAGCCTATATTCGCTGATCTTTTGGCTTGCTTGAATATTTTCAGACCGACTAACAGAACTTGTTCCAATGGGCATATTCTGCGAACGGCGTGTAAGCATCACCTCTTCATTCCGATCGAAGCGCAACGGTGCGATCCGGTGCGCTCCATGTGCCATATCCACTTGTTGCTCATCGCCACTTTCCCATATAAGGAACAGGGCGGTCGGCAGTTCGAACACCTTGACATCGGGCTCTCCGTTGGCCTTTAGGATGACCGCCAGATCACGTTCCACCAACGGTACGGCATTGCCCACATGGAGTGCGGCTTGGCCGAGTTCGCCAAGGAATTCCAACGATGTTTGCCGCTTCGTAGCAGGTGGCGAGATCTTCACGCTGCGAAAGTGGCAGGCACAGAGCCGCATCAGGCGCTGCTACCTTCGCGGCATGGCACAAGCACGTATCACGGTGAAGGACACCCAGAACCGCATCCTCCAGGGCCATCCGTGGGTATTCGCCAATCAGATCATCGGAGAAGAGGGCGAATATGTACCGGGAGATATGGTGCAGGTCTTCGATGATCGGCAGCGACCGTTGGGGCAGGGGTACATCAACCCGGCTTCTCTGATCCGTGTGCGCCTGCTCACACCGCATGTGCAGGACAGGGTCGACGCGGACTTCATCAAAGCCCGCATCGCATCGGCATGGAATTACAGGCAGCAAATGGGGTACTCTGGTTCGTGCCGTGTCATTTTCGGAGAAGCTGATCTTTTACCCGGACTCGTGGTCGACAAGTTCAACGATGTCCTCTCGGTCCAATTCCTAACCCTGGGCATGGAACGTTGGAAGGACGTCGTGCTGGTGTCCCTCTCGGAACTGATCCACCCCAAAGGCATCTACCTGCGCAACGATGTCGCGATCCGTGAGAAGGAAGGTCTGGAACAATACAAAGGCCCTTACGGTGCATCCTTTGCCACCGAACTGGTGATCGACGAGAATGGATTGCGTCTTCAAGTGGATGTGGCCAATGGACAGAAGACCGGTCATTTTCTGGACCAAGTGTTGAACCACGCCGAAATGCGCCGCATCAGTACAGGGCAGCGCGTCCTGGATTGCTTCACCCATACCGGTGGTTTTGGATTGCACGCAGCCCATTATGGGGCGAGCAAAGTGTTGGGCTTGGACGTCAGCGAGGATGCCGTAGCACAAGCGACGCGCAACGCTGAAGTGAACGAGCTCACGACCTGTACGTTCAAGGTGGCGAACGTATTCGACTACCTCACGGAAGCAAGCCGAACGGGAAACCAATGGAACGTGATCGTGTTGGATCCACCCGCATTCGCTAAAAGTCGATCAGCGATAGACAACGCGTACCGGGGCTACAAGGAGATCAATCTGCGTGCATTGAAATGCATCCCCAGTGGTGGCTTCCTGGTCACCTGCTCGTGCTCTCAACACATGACACCGGAGTTGTTCCGGAAAATGGTGAACGAAGCAGCGCGTGATGCTGGGCGGCAACTCAGGGAAGTGTATTCCGGCGGACAACCACCGGACCACCCGGTCCTATGGGGTGTGCCGGAAACGCACTACCTGAAATGCTTGATCCTACACGTCCTTTGAACGTCGCGATCCTCAACTGAACCGGATCTCCGGCTCGTGGGCGCGTTTGGGTAAGAACCCGGCCAACAGACCGAGCGGGCCGAGGAGCAGGCCGACGAAGTACCACGACATTACATCGTAGCCTCGTTGCCCTGCGATGAATGCGGTGATGGGTGCGATCAAAAGTAGCCCGAGGGAGATGATCAGGTACGTCATGATAGGGTGAAACTAACCACTTAGGATCCGGTTCCAACGAATAGTAGACAAGCCGGTGTTCCGTTTCGATGGATTACCTTTTCGGGGTGTTGGATGGGAAGGTTCGGATCGTCCATAGCGTTGGGTGGGGTGATGCGCTCGCCGATGATGCGCATAGCAATACCCTTTATTGCTGGGATCGTTGTGGCGATGGTTCGGCCGGTCCCCATTCTGGACGCAGGCATCGCGTTGATCGCGGCCACTTTTGTCACGCTTTTCTTATTGTGGTGGCGAAGAACGCGGAGCGAACGTTGGCGACATGCGCCGGGCGTACTGATCTGGTTCTTCGTGTTCGGTGCGTTCTGGCAGTTGGTACGCGACCCGCTCTCCCGACCGGACCATGTGCAAATGGATGGGACGGAGTTGCGGTACCGTGCCATGCGCATCACTGCGGTCAACGGCATCACGGAAAAGGTAGTGCGCACCGATGCGACCGCCTTGGGCGCGCTAGAGACCGATGGCATGCGACCGCGATCCGGGAGGGTGATGCTCACCCTGATGCGTCGACCGGACCAAGCGGATCCGATCCGTGGTGATCTGATCCTGGTGCGATCGTCCATCGAGTCGATCACACGCATCCCGGACCCGGGAGGATTCGACCGTCGATCATGGGGTGCTTCACGGGGCATGTACCATGAGTCGTTCGCTGGGCCGGATGCGTGGGTCATTCAAGGACATCAAGTTCAATGGACCGATCTGTTCGAAGGCGTTCGTCAGCAGGTATCGCGTTGGCTTGTGGAAAGCGGATTGCCAACCCGTGAGCGAGCGCTTGTTCGGGCACTAGTATTGGGCTTGCGCGATGAGCTTGAAGGTGACCAACGCAACGCATTCGTGCGCAGCGGGACCATTCACGTCCTAGCGGTTTCCGGTACGCATGTGGGTTTCATCTATGCCATGTTGTTGTTCATGCTTGGTTGGTGGGGCGGAAGCGGTAAGGTCAGGTTGATGCGTGGATCCTTGATCCTGCTAGCACTTTGGGGTTATGCGGGTTTGACCGGAGGAAGCCCCAGTGTGCTCCGTGCCACCATCATGTTCAGTTTGTTCACCCTAGCCAGCATGAGTTCCCGCCGTGCCGATCCGATCAACAGCTTGTTCACTGCGGCCTTGGTGTTGTTGGTATGGGAGCCACACATGCTCATCGAGATCGGTTTCCAATTGTCCTTCCTTGCGGTGCTCGGCATCCTCTTGTTCCATCGCCCCATCGAACGGCTGTGGGTGCCCAATGGGAAATGGGTCGGGCGTATCTGGACATTGACCGTACTATCTCTTTCCGCCCAACTCCTGACCACGCCGCTTTCCTTGTACTACTTCAAGGCTTTCCCTGTCTGGTTCCTGCCAGCCAACCTCGTGGTCGTCACTGCGGTCGGGTTCGCGGTCTATGGTTCGGTCGGCTTGTTACTTGTTCATGCCATACCCATCATCGGTCCGTTGGTCGTGGTTCTGCTCACCTGGCTGTTGGTGATCGTGGATCGTGTCACGGCCTTCTTCGGTTCACTGCCCGGTGCGTATCCGGCCATTCGCATCGGGAAGTCCGATGTGTTGCTGTTGTACCTGCTTGTTCTTGCGGTCGCCACATGGCTCATGCTGGGTTGGCGTAGATCGCGGATCATCGCTCTGTGTGCGCTCGGTGGGTTGTTGCTGAATTGGACATACCATACCTACACCTTGGAGGATCACGCATCGTTCACGGTGTATGACGACAGGCAAGCCTTGCAGGCCGCAATGACCTTGGGTAGGCAGTACACGGTGCTCTGTAGTGCGCCGGATGATGTTGATGATCCGTGGCTGGGGATGAAGATGGAACGGCATCAACGCGCACTGGGCTTGGCACAGCCCACTTTCGCATTCATGGAAGAGGTTCGTGGATCCGTTGCTGTGCAACGCGGAGTCACGCTTGCGGGTGCCGGTGCGTGGCTCTCCCCTGGGATAAGTGTTCGTTTTATGAGTACCAAGGATGCCCGGTCGATCGTGGTCGGTGGGGTGTGTGATGTCCTTGTTGTTCACGACACACGGTACCTGTCCGCAGATGAGCTGACGCGGTGGGTGACCGGTGCAAGGCAGGTCGTGCTGGCGGGAGGTTTGTCTTGGAAACTGCGTGAGCATGTGCGCCAATGGTGTACGGACCATGCTGTCCCCTGCCACGATATTCGTGAGCAAGGTGCGTTCGCCATGGAGCGCCGGGCGGATCGGCGCGGGCACTCATAACCTTCCGATAACGGTGTGAATTGGAGCAGGATCTTGGAGATCGCCGGTGCTGGCAATAGTCTGGTGCCGTTGAATTATTCAAGCCGAGACGATCGACCGATCCCAGGGTTGTTCTACTACCGCTTGAGACAGATCGACTTGGATGCGAGTTCATCCTTGTCCCATGCGGTGCCGGTGTACTTCCAAGGGGAGAAAGCGGAACTGGTCATCTATCCGGATCCGGCATCATCGGCGTTCACTGTGATCCATGATGCAGGTATGAACGATGCTGCCATCGCGCTGTGGGATGCTTTGGGACGTACGATCAATGTGCCCTTTACCATGTCAAGTGGCCAGATCGAATTCGACTCTTCCGGCTTGCCGGTTGGGGTCTATAGAGTTACGCTATCCCATGCGAACAGGATCCTGCAACAGCGGTTGGTGATCGAGCGGGAAAAACGCTAGAGGGCACTTAGCGGGAAGGTCTCCTTCACGCGGATCCCTCTTTTCCGTGCGTTCCACCGTGCAGCATTGGTGGTGTGCATCGTGCTCGAAGAAGAGTACGATGTCTTCATCCACGGCCACTTTCAGGAAATCGCTCTTCTCGGCCATGGTCAAAAGCGGACGTGTATCGTAGGCCATCACCCAAGGCAACGAAAGGTGATGGACACTGGGTAGTAGATCGGCCATGAAGGCTACCGTACGGCCCTTGTAATTGATGTGCGGGATCATCATCGCATCCGTGTGGCCATTCACCAAGAAGACATCCATGCTCGGAAGCGCATCGCGCAGATAGATGTTCTCTTCGGCACTCCGTCGTCCGATATCGACGAACTGGAGTTGACCGCTCTCCTCGATGGGCGCGATGTTCTCCTTCAGGAACGACGCTCGCTCACGCGGATTGGGGTTCGTGGCCCAGCGCCAATGGTATTCATTGCTCCAATACGTGGCGTTCTTGAAAGCGGGAACGTATTTGTCGCCTTGCCGCACGATACTTCCCCCACAATGGTCGAAGTGCAAATGCGTCAAGAACACATCGGTGATCTGGTCCTTGGAGAAACCGGCCTTGTGCAAGGAGCGATCAAGGGAATCATCTCCATGCAGATCGTAATGACCGAAGAACTTGGCATCCTGTTTATCCCCCATCCCATTGTCGATCAGGATCAGGCGATCACCATCCTCAATGAGCAGGCAACGCAAGGCCCACGTACACAAGTTGTTCGCATCGGGCGGGAGCCTCTTGCTCCAGAGGGACTTGGGAACCACACCGAACATGGCACCGCCGTCGAGTTTGAAGAAACCGGTTTCGATTGGGTGCAAGGTCATCTCGGCGCTATTAGGAACTGTGTCGATCGCGGCGTGAAGATCGTGGTTTTCGACAAGGAGCATGAAGGCGCGTCTTCCACACCGCGTGGTTCAAGATCCGTGGGGCCATCAGCGAGAGGGCCACCTGGAAGAAGGATCTTTGCCGTGTTCATGTTCCAATGCCCACATGTCCGCATGCTCACATGAACAAACGCTGAAATGCCTGAACACGTCCACTTCACAGCGATAGGCGGAAGCGCCATGCACAACCTGGCCATTGCGCTGCACCAGCAAGGATTCGAGGTAACAGGCAGCGACGATGAGATCTTCGAACCAAGCCGTAGCCGGTTGGACCGTTTGGGTTTGATGCCGGACAAGTTGGGCTGGGACCCGTTTCGGATCCACAAAGATCTTTCGGCCGTGATCCTCGGCATGCATGCGCGGTTGGACAATCCGGAGTTGAAGCGTGCGCAGGAACTGGGGATCCCCGTGTACAGCTATCCCGCGTACTTGTACGAGCGCACCAAGCACAAGACGCGTGTGGTCATCGGCGGAAGCCACGGAAAGACCACCATCACCAGCATGATCGTGCATGTGCTGCGGCACGCGGGTGTGGAGTTCGATTACTTGGTCGGTGCGCAGTTGGAGGGCTTCGATTGCATGGTGAAGTTGAGCGACACCAGCCAAGTCGCGATCATTGAAGGAGATGAATACTTGGCTTCGGTGTTGGATCCGGTCCCGAAGTTCCATTTGTACAAGCCGGATATCGCGTTGATCAGTGGGATCGCGTGGGACCACATCAACGTATTCAAGACCCTCGACCATTACACGGACCAATTCCGCTTATTCATCGAAGCGATCGAACCGGGAGGCAAATTGGTGTACTTCAAGGGCGATCCCGAAGTGGCACGCTTGTCAGAGGATCCCACGGTCACAGCACAGCGGATACCATACGAACTACCGAAGCACCGTATCTCCGAGGGGGTCACCGTATTGGAGACGGCACAAGGCGATGTGCCCCTTCTGGTGTTCGGTCAGCACAACCTACAGAACATGGAAGGTGCGCGACACGTGTGCCATTTGTTGGGTATCGGTGATGCCGAATTCCACGCGGCGATGGCCACCTTCACGGGTGCTGCCAAGCGTTTGGAAAAAGTGGGTGGTGATGCGAAGCGGGTGGTCTACAAGGATTTCGCGCATTCGCCGAGCAAATTGAAGGCCACCATTCAAGCTGTGCGGGAGCAATTCCCGGATTGGCAACTCGTGGCGTGCATGGAGCTGCATACGTACAGCAGTTTGAGCGAGGAATTCCTGGATCAATACGCCGGATGCATGGACGATGCCGATCGCGCCATTGTCTTCTATGATCCGCATGCGGTGCAATTGAAGCGTTTGCCGGCCATTCCTCCAGCGCGCATCCAGCAGGCGTTCGCACGAAAGGACATCCACGTGCTGAACGATCCGATCGCGGTACTCGGCGTTATCCGGGAAGAGCGGAAGGAAGAAGCGGTCCTGCTTTTGATGAGCAGCGGGAACTTCGGCGGACTGGACCTTCAAGCGGTGACCGAGGCCTTCATGGCCTGAGCCGACGCAGCACTTTATGGTGCAGCAGACCGATCACCAACGCGTTGAATGCACCGACGGCAAGGAGCAAGAAGAAAGTAATGCTCGCGTAGTTGAAAGGATTGAAGAACGCTTCAAGACCGTTGCGTGCTTCGGCCTCGGTCTTGCCTTCGGCCATCACGGCGGCCACGCGTTCGTTGATCTTGGTTGGGAATTCCTGCCTGTCCACGAAGTTGTAGAACATCCATAGGAACCCCCCGAGCAACAGCGCGTATGTGGCGGCGTTCCGGAAACCATCGCGTAAAATATCCGAGAAAGGACAACGCGAATCACCTGACAACATCCGTTGTCCGGTGAAGAAGACTAGTGTGACGATCGCCAAGAAGTGCACGATCATGAAGTCTGTGCCTTCGGGCGGGCGACCCATCTTGAAGAGCAGCAGACGCAGGCCGATGACCGCTCCGGCAGTGATCAAGGTAAGTTTCATCGATCCTTGGTTCGGTCGACCATCGGTGCGAAGATCCTCCTCATTTGAACTCCTACCCGAAGCTGCGGATCAGCGCTGCTCACCCATTCATCGAAACAAGGAATTCCTCGTTGCTCTTGGTGCCTTCCATGTGCTTCTTCACGAATTCCATCGCTTCCACCGGGTTCATATCGGCGAGGTGCTTGCGTAGGATCCAGGTGCGTTGCAGCACATCCTTGTGGTGGAGGAGGTCGTCGCGCCGGGTGCCGCTGCTCATGATGTCGATGGCCGGGAAGATCCGTCGGTTACTGATCTTGCGATCCAGCACGAGTTCCATATTGCCCGTGCCTTTGAATTCCTCGAAGATCACCTCGTCCATCTTGCTTCCGGTATCCACGAGTGCCGTAGCGAGGATCGTGAGTGAACCACCGTTCTCGATCTTCCGTGCCGCACCGAAGAAGCGCTTCGGTTTTTGCAGGGCGTTGGCATCCACACCACCGCTCAGGATCTTGCCACTGGCCGGTTGAACGGTGTTGTAGGCGCGCGCCAAACGTGTGATGGAATCTAACAGGATCACCACATCATGGCCGCATTCCGTGAGTGCTTTTGCTTTTTCGAGTACGATACCGGCAACCTGTACGTGGCGTGTAGCGGGCTCGTCGAAGGTGCTTGCGATCACCTCGGCATTCACACTGCGGGCCATGTCGGTCACTTCTTCCGGACGCTCGTCAATGAGTAGCACGATCAGGTACGCCTCCGGATGGTTGGCGGCGATGGCGTTGGCCACATCCTTCAAGAGTACCGTTTTACCGGTCTTCGGTTGCGCCACGATCAATCCGCGTTGTCCTTTGCCGATGGGGGCAAAGAGGTCTAGCACGCGCATGCTGATATTCGACGCTTTGTCCACGAGGTTGAACTTATCGTCGGGAAATAGCGGGGTGAGGAACTTGAACGGGACCCGATCACGTACCCATTCCGGATCACGACCGTTGATCGTATCCACCTTGAACAAGGGGAAGTACTTGTCCCCTTCGCGTGGTGGCTTTACGTAGCCGTGAACCGTGTCCCCCAGCTTCAGACCGAATTGCTTGATCTGCTGTTGGGTCACGTACACGTCATCCGGCGAAGCCAGGTAGTTGTAGTCACTGCTGCGCAGGAAGCCGTATCCCTCTGGCATCACCTCCAATACGCCTTCGGTCTCTACGAATGCATCGAAGTTGAATTGTTCCCGTGGCGGGTGTCTATCCGGCTGGTTGCGCTGATCGCGATCCCCGCGCTGCTGGTCACCATCCTGGCCGCGTTGCTGGTTCCGATCCCGGTCGCCCCGATTCTGCTGATCCCGATCACGTTGGCCATCCCCTTGGGGACGATCTTGTGGGTTGCGACGGTCACGTTGTTGCTGGTCTCGTCGCTCATTGCGCGGGTCTCGCCGGTCGTTGCCACCTTCTGCGCGACCACTTTGTGAGCGATCTTCCCTGGCCGGGGGCTCGTTGCGCTGACGATCACGCCGATCATTGCGCGAACGTTCGTCTGGAATGGCCGTGGCGACCGGAGGGGCAGGTGATCCGCTTTCTTTTTCGTCCTGGCCATTTTCTTCCTCTACGGTTTCTTCGGCCTCTTCACCGCCATCGTCGTCATCATCATCATCGTCATCGTCGTTCTCCGGTTCAGCAGGTGGCTCCGGGTCTTCCACGGGAAGTACCTCATCGGCGGTCGCCATAGCGATGATGTCCTTGTCGTCACCAACAAAAGCCGGACCGATGGGTTTGGGCTTTTGGGCCTTTCCGGTCTGATTCTCCAGGATCTTGGTGATCAGGTCCTGCTTCTTCAGCGTATCCGCCTTCTTCAAATTCATCTGGCGGGCGATCTCCTTCAACTCGGAGAGTTTCATGCCGCTCAGTGCGGTCTGGTCGTACATGGACGAATGGAATGGGTTTGTGGCCTTCGGCCGAATGGCGGATCGGGTTGTAAAGTCCGTGGACTTCGTAGGATCGAACGCAGTGTAGGAAGCTTGGTCAGGACCGAAATGACGCTCCGTCGTCTCGACGAGTGCTCCGATCCAAAGGACTACGGTGCAATGTTACGTGCTTCTGTCCAATGTTCAAACCATTATTCTTCGAATACTTCGGCGGCAGCAACTGTGGCATGAAAGGGGAGTTCCACCCCATCCTTGGTTCGTAACGTGCTCTGTATAGGATGGTGGAGAGCGTCCGATCCATTGCCCGAGCATTACTTTTGCCTCGAATTAGGAACGCGTCATGCTCTTACGGAAACAGAGTCTCTTTCTGCTTGCAGCCGGTATTCTTGCGCTGATCACTTGGGGTTTTCCGGTTGCCACCTACCACCAGGCCCATGAGGCCTTCGTATTCCGGACCACCGGCCTTTACGGTGCGAATGGGGTGGCCTTAGAGCACATTGTGATGAAAGTGCCCTTCTCGATCATCTTGACCATCCTCGGTTTGGCGCTCTTGGTCAGCATCACATTCTATAGGAACCGCCCACGCCAAATGCGGTTCGTTCGTGGAACCTATTTGCTTTTGTTGGCAATGGTCGCATTCCTATTCATCACGGACAATTCGGTACAGGCCTATTTGGAAGTGGATGGTGAGGTGGAGCGCCACTTCGGATTGTCCTTCTTCGCACCTGTAGTAGCGCTGATCCTAGCGTTCATGGCGGAGCGGGCCATCCGTTCGGATGAAGTGCTCATTCGCAGTGTGGATCGCCTGCGCTGATCAGCGCTTGGCTGCTGTGGCCTTGAACCGCCCAATGGCCTCTCGGGTATGATGGCTCAGGACCAAACGACCGCTGATCTCGGCCCGTTCGGCGAGCAATGTGTCCCAATCTTCGGTACCACGCCACAATACCTTCTTCAACTCGGCCATGGCATCGGGGCTGTAGCCGACCAATTCGCGGGTGTGTGCTTCTATCCGAGCATCCAGCGCTTCGATGGTGGGTAGGTGTTCCGCATATAGACCATGTTGAACGCACCAGTCCGCGTCGCGACGCAAGGCGGGTGTGGCGGACAATAGGCCGAAGGTGCCCACGCCGACCTTGCGTTCCACGGCCGGCCCGACCACGAACGGGCCTATTCCGATGGCCAATTCGCTCAATCGTACACTGGCCTTTTCATGCGCATAGGCGATGTCCACAGCGCAAGCCAGTCCCACGCCTCCGCCAACGGCATGTGCATGGATCCTGCCGAGCACCAGAACGGGAACCGTACGGATGGCATTGATCACCTGTGCGAATCCGTTGAAGAACCGCAGTCCTTCATCAACGGTATTGATCGCGACCAATTCATCGAAACTGGCACCGGCGCAGAACGCCTTGTCACCTTCGCTCCGCAGCACGATCACCCGGACCAAATGGTCCTTACCCGCCGCCGAAATGGCATCGGCCATGGCGCGGAGCACCTGTCCGGGGAGGCTATTGCTCTTGGGGTGATGGAAGGTCACGGTGGCTACACCGTCCAGTATCGTGCTGTTCACATATCCGTCTTGCATGGCCATAGGATCGCTTCGTGGTCAAAGATCGTTCAATGGTACGAACCACTCGTCCGTAGTTCCGCATGTGACCTCGATAGAACAGGCACGTCTCAAGACTGAATCAAAACACACAGATGACCATGTTCGACCAGATCCTCTCCAACCTTCAGAAGTCCGCCGTACCCCAACTCATAAGCCAGTTCGGGCTGGACGAAAAGCAGGCTGGTGGCTCTGTGACCGCAGCCGCCGATAGCGTAAAACAAGTAGTAGGCGGTGGCGATGGCTTCGGTATGGACGATGTGATGAACCTCTTCAGCCAGCAGAAGAACAATGCCGCAGCGGATGGGATCATGAGCAACATCGGGAGTGTGTTGCAAAGCAAATTGGTGAATTCCGTTGGCTTGGATGCAGGCAAGGCCAGCGGTGTTTCCGCCATGTTGGTTCCGATGGTCACTGAACTGATCTCCAAGCACGTGGGTGGCGATGCGAAGAACTTGCAGTCACTCCTTGGAGGAGGCGGGATCGCTGGCATGGCCAAAGGCATGCTGGGCAAGCTCTTCAAGGGCTGATCGACCGCGCGGACGAATCGTGAACGACCGACCGGATCACGATGATCCGGTCGGTCGTTCACGATATGGCGGATCGCTCCATTGGGATCAGTCGCTCGGTCAAGGCAATTGGGCTTGAACAAGGCATGGTCCGGAAACAATGTTGCAGGAATCCTTTGAACGGCCCAAATGCATCGGGACATCACACATACATGGGCCGGTCAGCCCTGCATATTCGTGAAAAGCTCGGACCTAGGAACTCAAGTGATCGATCTCTCCTGTCAAGAAGCGGATCGCATCATCGGTATCCTCTACCGTGCTTCGCGTGCGCTTCTGCTCCAGCCGTTGAGCCTTCATGCGCTTCAAATATTCCTCACAAGCCTTCTTCTTCTCGGTCTTCGAGGTGATCGCCTTCACCTTCAATTTCACGAAACCTGAAGAGAGAATGCGTACCGGTTTTGTCGTCTTTGCCATGGGCTCCAAACTGTGGAAAGCGGCGCAAAGTAGGACTTGGCGGTGGTATAGACCAACTTGTGGTCGCAAGTTGGAGAAATGAACCAACTGGATGACCTTTTCCTAGGCCATTCCGGAACCATGATCCGGTGTCTTCCACAAGCGTTCCAGGATCGGTACAAGGGGAGTATAACTAGTTGAAGAACAGGAAGTAAATGGCGGTTCTGGCGGATCATGCGAAGAGGGCTTGGGTGCTGGAAGAGGTGACCATTGCGTTATGCCGGAACGGATGTGTCGACCGGGCCGGTTCATGTGCGAGGCGGCCTTGAATATGCAGCGACTTCCGCTTGGGAGCCGGAGTGGCCGGTTAGGTTTGCCCGGTGCAACCCTTTCTCCGCGCATACCGGTACTATGTCCACTCGTTCAGCGGATTGCGTCGCGAGGTGTGGATGCTGGCATTGGTCACCTTCGTGAACCGGGCAGGATCCATGGTGATCCCTTTCCTGTCCTTGTATCTCACTGCGGACATGGGTCTGAGTCTTCCTCAGGTCGGTTGGGTCATGAGTTGCTTCGGAGCGGGTTCGGTGCTCGGTTCCTGGCTGGGCGGTAGGCTTACGGACAGGATCGGGTTCTATGATGTCTTGATCGGGTCCTTGTTCGCCACGGGGCTCGGGTTCATCCTGCTCCAATTCGTTGTCGGGTTCTTGCCATTCTGCGTCGCGGTCTTTCTGCTTACGGTGCTGATGGATTCCTTCCGACCGGCCGTATTCGTGGCTCTTCGTGCGTATGCCAAGCCGGAGAACCGTACCCGTGCCGTCACGTTGGTGCGCTTGGCCATCAATTTGGGTTTCAGCTTTGGTCCTGCTATAGGGGGGTCGATCATTGCTACTTCAGGGTATAGCGGCTTGTTCTGGGTGGATGGCCTCACCTGTTTCGTGGCGGTGGGGATCATGTGGTATGGCCTCCCTAGGACGCAAGCACGCATGGATCATGACGCGGCTAGATCCGTGGCCACAAGGTCACCATACCGAGATGGTCCGTTCTTGGTCTTCCTACTGGCCATGGTGCTCATCAGCATTCCCTTTCTTCAATACTTCAGCACGATGCCCTTGTTCTATAGGGAAGTGCATGGCTTGAGCGAATTCGGCATCGGTGTTCTGCTCAGCCTGAATGGATCGTTGATCTTCCTTCTCGAGATGCCATTGATCAAGTTCTGCGAGGATCGGAAGTTCGGCCTCTATCGCATACTGGTCTTCAGTGTGGTCCTCTTCGCACTCAGTTTTTTAGTGCTGAACTTCTTTCCAGTGATCGCCTTCCTGTGGGTGGGCATGGTGCTGATGACGGTGGGGGAGATGCTCAATTTTCCCTTCATGAACCGATTTGCCTACGACCGCTCGGACCGTGGGCAGCCCGGCGCCTACATGGCGCTCTTCACCATCTCGTGGAGCGTCGCGCACATCATCGGTCACACGCTGGGGCTCAACCTTGTTGCGTGGTTCGGCTTCGAAGTGACGTGGTACGTGTTCGCAACGGTGATGGTGTTGGCCATGGGTGCTTTGTTGCTTGTGCAGCGTATGATGGCGCGCGAGGCAAGTGCGCTCAAATGAACACGGTATCCAATACTGCAATGCCCAACATGCAAGACCTCTTTCAATTCTGCGGATCGTACCACTGCGGTGAGGCAAGTTCGCCTCGAACGCATTTCTGGAATACTGGACGGGCCGACAATGGACGAGTTGGATGTGCGTATGGAACAAGGACTGGTCGATAGGGACACTTCAGGTGAACCCGATCCGTTGAGATCGAACCGTCCTCTGCAACAGTTCACCATCTACTTCATCGAAGTGCGGTCGGATCCGATCATCAGCGATACCCATCTGACCTTACCGTTGAAATGGAAGGAACTGATCCGAGAGCGTGCTATTCCAGTTCCTCATCGATCATCTCCATCAGCTCGAGGATCTGCTTCTCGAAGCCTTGATAGATCCGAACCATATAGCCCCGCGTGAACACGTTCATGCGCACCACGCCTTTGAACGCATTGTCATCCATGAGCGCCATGGAGTCGATGGGGTGACCGCTCTTCCAAACGGTATCAATCACGATCTTTTCGTAGACCTGCGGGCCCAAGTCGAAGCTCTGGAGGTGCGCGTCGTAGCCGGTTTCAAGCTTATTCAGGTAAGTATAACGCTCGGAGTACAACGCAGTAATGCTACGCCGCAAACTGTCCTTCTTGACCAGGTCGAAGCCGATGCTTTTCAGGTTATCGAAGGCCGAGGTGTTCGGCGTCAGGACGGTGGATCCGAAGATGTTCCCGTAATGCACACGCAGCGGATCGTGGAAAGGAGTTCGTTCTTCAAGGTGCTTCAATACAGCCACACAGCCGCTGTGCATCCGCTCGTTCATGTTGATGTTGTACCTGCAATCGGCGAGGTCACTTTCCAAGTTCTGTCGCATTTCCTTCAACGATCCGATCTCTTTGTCGGACTCCTTGCGTTCGGCGTTCCAGTTGTTCAGTTGCAGTGCCAGGAAGATCCCGATCACCACCAGCACAATCTCGCCGATGGCGTACAGCAGCTACTTCGAAACACGGTTCTCTTTGATCATGCGTTGGCGGATATTTCGGAAGAATTTGATCATCGGGCAGTGAGATCGCCTGCGCTTGCCCCAACCCTAAAGGGCGGGCCCTCGCGCAGGATCGTCATTAATAGTACGATCGTAGGTTCAAAGTCCTCGAGGATCTGCTTATTGGAGAACCTCAATTCAGAAATGCCGAGCTCCTTTAGATATGAAGTACGAACAGCATCCTTAGCCCTTTGTTCCTTGCTGAAATGATAGCCACCATCGAGTTCGATCGACAGTCTTAGTTTATGACAATAGAAGTCCAGTACATAGCCTGCGATTGGATGCTGTCTTCGGAATTTGTGTCCAAGTGGTTTGGTCTTCAAGAACTCCCAGAGTCTTATCTCTGATTCAGTCAGGGACTCTCTGAGTTTTGCGGCATTCTTGAATACCCTGGAACTGGCTCCATTATGCATTCCATTGATATCCAAACTGTCCTTTTTCATGTTCACCGGTTCTGTGTGTTGGCGCACCCTTTAGGGTCGGGGCAGAGCGAGGGCATCAAGATCCCGACAACCACCAGCACGATCTCACCGATGGCGTAGAGCAGGTAGCGGGAAACTCGGTTCTCTTTGATCATGCGTTGGCGGAACTGGCGGAAGAATTTGATCATAGCTCTGATGCTTCTTTTTGGTCCTCCTCAACGCCATCCACAGAATGGAGCACTGCATTCATCTCATCGATCATGATCTTGGTCTTTCCCAAGCGCATGGAATTGAAGAAGATGGTCTTCGTGTTGAGCTCGTGAAAGGTGTTCAATAGCGTGATATAGCTCCTACCGGCCTCGGCTTCATCCACCTTGCTCCACAATTGTTCCACTAGGACCGCATTCAATTTGCTCGCTTCTGGGTTTGGATCGTAAGGGACCGACCGTACAAAATCGGCATGGACGATGTTCTTCTCCTTCATGATCTCCTCGATCATGAAGGAGTATTTCTGGTGAAAGCCATAGAAACTGCCTATGGACTCTTGAAGCTCATGGTCGAAGATGGCCAGTTGACCGGAATTCTGTAGAGAGAGAAGGGTCTTCTGATGCAATTGGGGGAATTCAGTGGTGGCGATCATCACCCATTGCAGGCGGGTCAAAAAACCGGAACCATTCTTGATCATGCGCATTAGTACCTCCTGATCGGCAGACCCATCGCTTAGCAGGGTACGTATACTATCGATGCGGTGGTTCTCCGCCTCGGCCAATCGAAGGTGATAGTCGAAATGCCACCGGTCCAACTCAAGATCCTGGACCAGTTCGGACAAGCGGACCATGACCAGTGCTTGGCTCTTTCGACCTTCATTCCAGGTGTTGATCTGCAACGCGATCAAGATCCCGATCACCACCAGCACGATCTCGCCGATGGCATACAAGAGGTATTGCGAAACGCGGTTCTCCTTGATCATGCATTGGCGGAACTGGCGGAAGAATTTGATCATTGTCGATGCGCGTTACGTGCGAGCCTCAAGGTGCCGGATGTGAGCATCCAGCCGTTCGAGGATGTCCTCTATCTCGTCCTCGATCGCTTCGTATTGCCCTTGCATGTACCTGCGAATGAAGAGGTTCATTTTCAACACCTCACGGAATTCCCTGTCATCCATAAGTCCCTCATGGTCCACAGGCGTTGCCGATACCCATACTGCTTCCACATCCAAGTTCTTCAGGACCATTGGGTATAGCTGGTTCCACTGATAGTGATCGTCCATGTTCTTCTCCAGATTCTCCTGGTACACGTATTTGGTGGAGTACAGGGCTGCTATGGCATTGCGAAGACTATCGTCGGAGATCAGGTCGATGCCGACCGACTTCAGGTTCTCCCAGGCAGCGGTGTTCTCGCTCATCTGATAATTTCCCAGGATGTTCCCGAAGTGATGTTTCAGGCTGTCGTCGAGTTCGGCCCGGTCCTGAAGGGCTTTCAGGACGGCCTCGTTAGATCGTGTCCGTCCCTTGTTGCCAACGACGTTGAACCGCACATCGCGCAGGTCCGCGCTCAGGTTCTGCCGCATTTCCTTGAGCAGGACCAGTTCCTTGTTGCGCGTTCGCGATTCAGCGCTGGCGTTGTTGATGTTCAACGCGATGAGTATCCCGATCACCACCAGTACGATCTCGCCAACGGCATAGAGCAAGTACTTCGAAAAGCGGTTCTCGTTCAGCATACGTTGGCGGAACTGGCGGAAGAATTTGATCATGGGCGGTGCATTTCAAGTTCGCCGTCGATCATGGCAATGAGCCGATCACACATTTCCGCGATCTCCTTCAGTTGTGCGTTCATGGTGGAGAATTCGACCAGGACCATGAGAAAGCCGTTCTTCACCCGCACATCTGCGAAGTAGGGATCGAAGTCCTTTTGCTGCAGCACGACATCCTTGCCCATGTGTACGTCCAATGACGGCCCCAGGTCCATGAGCTCGTAAACCGGTTTGTAAATGATCTCTTCGGAGTCGAAGCGGAAATGGTCCTCTTCGGCCTTTGCTTGCTTGTACAGGGATTCGAGCACCAAGAGCGAAGTCTTGATGCTGTCATTGCTTAGCTGGGCCAAGCTCCCGGAGTTCAGGAGTTCTTCCACCGTGTAGTTGATCGGGTAATACCGCTTCCAATCGAAGATGGCGATCATATCGGTGTTGAGCGTTTTCCAGTCGGTCACGGTGCCCGCATCGATCTGTGCAATGACCCGTTGCGCCGCTCCGATGCAGTTGGTCCGGAGCGTGAGGAAGTCGTTCACCTTGTCCTTGTTCGCGAGCAGATCGCTCTTGATGTTGCGCAGGTAATTGAGTTCCGTGGAACGGGCTTTCCTAAGGTCCTTGTCCGTGTTGAGTTGCAGCGCGATCAGGATCCCAACAACCACCAGCACGATCTCGCCGGTGGCGTAGACGAGGTAGTGGGTGAACCGGTTCTGCGTGAGCAAACGTCGGCGGATGGAGTTGAAGATCCGGGCCATTCAATGGTGTTCTGTTGCAATGATCCATACAAAAGAGCGGGAAGCTACAGTGCCTCCCGCTCTTCTCACTTCACACAGGGAGAGTCCTATTTCTCCAACGCTTTCTTCGCTGCAGGCGCAGGTGGTGGCGCAATACCCAACTGATGGAATACGGATAACCTGTCGAAGTACGTGTACGACTTGGTGATCTTGCCATCCTGTACGCGGGCATCATAGAAGAAAGGTACTTGGTATGGCTTGTCGGTGGCCTTGTCCGTGGCGGAGTAGGTACCCCAGTAGTGTACCCAATCGCCAGCATATTCGTTACCGTCAGCGACACGAACGCACTCAGCAAAGACCCTTTCGATCCGCTGATCGGAGCGGGTCGAGTCGTTCCTCAACCAATCTGCGATCACGCCTTCCACATCGGAGGAGTCAGCTGGGGTGAAGGTATTGTTCGCGTAGAAGTTCGGTGCTGCAGCTGCTCGTATCGCGTCAGCATCCGCCTTTGTAAGCGCGGTCAAATAGCCTTCCACAACTGCAATGTTCGCATCGGCTTCTGGTGGGATGGAAGAAAGCGAATGAACGAAATGTTCTTCCACGGGTGGGCACGGCGCTGGAGGTGTGGTGCAGGCCGCAAAAAGGAGGGACGTTAGCACGACGGAAGGGGCAATGTGTTGAATGTTCATGGTCATTTGGTTTTGGTGATCGGCACAGGTTCAAAGGTGATGGATAGCATGGGCGTAACACCTCGTAGATCTACTAGTTCTTCGGCTGAAGGCATTGAGCCGGAGCGATATCAATGCCCGCTCCCCATGGCTGCTTACTTCGGTCGGTCTCCGGATCGAACCGAAGCCGATCACAGGTGTACGGCACAGTATTGAACCGGATACCCATGATACGATCGATCCCATTGTTGATCATCATCCTACTCGGCTGTACTCATGATGGGGCATCGCAGTCCGACGCTGGCGCATGGCCCATCTGCTCATCGGTTCCGCAGGAGTTTGTCGCTGAGGTGCAACGAACACTCACGGACAGCACGGATCTCTTTCGAGGGGCCTATCCTCCGGCCACTCCGCTCACATGCGAACTGTTGTCCATGTTGCAGGAGGAGTTGAAGAATGACAGCTCCCGGTATTGCTTCGATCGGCTGTCACGTCGATATTGGGGCGAGGATCCGCATGCGCGCCTCACCCACACCTACATTGCCCGGCACCTGAATTTCGCGCTGGCCATGGCTGCCACGGCGCATTGGAACGAGGACCATCGTATCCTGGGATCGATCGAGTTGATGGACTATCGTCGCATGCGCCCCATGGTCTGTGGGACGAAGGAGGGATACGCGCGGCTGGAGCAACAGGATCGCGCTGCGGTGCGCTACCTCATCAGCGTGTTGGAGACCACACCGATCTTCATCATCGGTAGCGAGAACGCCACGATCCACGACACCTATATCCGTACCGTGATGCGGACGCTGGACACCTTCACCGGCCAGCAGCATGATGTAACGGGAGATCAGCGGTTGCGCGTGGATATGTCAGAAGATCGCTTGCGGAAGGCCATCGCGGAATGGCGTAGTTGGTTGACACCTTGATATCCGGCCATCATTGCAACGATGAGATCCCTGATACTTATTCTGGTCTTGGTCCCCCTATTTGCCTTGGGCGACAACGATTACCACTTTGCACAAGCGATCAAGAAGGGCAATGTGCGTCGGATCGATCGACACATGAAGCGTTTCATCCATCGCGAAGGCAAGGAGGTCCGGGCTTCCAGTTACCTGCATGCATTGGGCGGTGCCGAAGATCGGATCGGCGGGTTGTACGCTTCGCTCCGCACACAGATCGGCGTAATTAAATTGGATTGGGACCGCTGTGTGGCGAAACCTGCGATCTGGCCCGGTACATGGACCTTGGGCGTTGTGTACCGCACGCGCGATGGGCTTTCGGATCAGGTCCTCGAACGCTGCTACACGATCCAAGGCGGACGCCCCGGAAGGATCAACCTGTTCGGTTGGCGACCTCGGATCCGCAAGGTGCGCAACGACCTACGCGTGATCAACGTGCGATCGTGCCCGGGGTATGTGGAAGAACAGGAGCGGATCTGTACGGAACGCTCTTGATCAGGGGCGAAGTGATCACGTGTCAATTCTGAGAAGTGTCTTTCAGGAAATACCGGTGTATGGATTTCTTCGTGTCGGTCGGCATGAGCTTGCTCCCGGCATAGCATAGCTACTCCTCCATGTGGACGAGACGGATGTAGATGCCAACGGAGATGTTATGGTGTTGGGTATCGCAAGTGACCCGTTCCACTATGGCGGTCAGGTCGTTGGGACGCTGGGTCTACACCTGTTCGATGAAGGTGGGGGCGAGACCACCAGCGCGACCTACTCCGGACGTGGCGCGGGCTTGGGCATCGAGGAATAGGACGGTTCGTTCTTCGTGGATCAGAACGGATCGCGTACGACGTGTGCTGTTTTCGACACTATCGGTCGTCTACTTGTGCAAGGTGTGTTGAAACCCGATGTAGATCGGATCGCAATGCCACAGGAGGCTGGGATCTATTTGATCCGCACGGGCGAAGGGCATTCCTTCCGTTTCCAAGCTTTCTGATCGTTGCCTTGTTGAAAGCAGATGGCATCGAACGGATCCAGGGTGAGTTCCTTCTTGCCGGGTGGGTAGCGCCTCAAACTTGCTCCAAGGTCTCCAGCAAATACCCCCAGAACTTCTGCACAGAGCTGATCTGCACCTTTTCGTCCGGTGAGTGTGGACCTCTGATCGTGGGGCCAAAGGAGATCATCTCCATATCCGGATAGTTGGTGCCGAGGATGCCGCATTCCAGTCCGGCGTGGCAGGCCAGCACATGCGGTTCGCTGTTGAATCGCTTGCGGTAGATGTCCGCCATCAGCTTCACGATCTTGGCATCGGGGCGCGGGACCCAGCCGGGGTATGCACCATCGAACTTCACCTTCGCATCGATCAACTCAAAGACCGCCTTGATGCTGTTGGCCTCATCCATCTTCTCCGTGTCTACCGAGCCGCGGGTGAGGCACATCACCGTGTAGCTGCCATCCTTCAGTTCGATGCGAGCCACGTTGTTGGAGGTCTGCACCAGGCCCTCCACATCGGGGCTCATGCGGTAGATGCCGCCCGGACAGGCTTGCACGGCGCGCAGGAAACGGCCCTGATCGGCGGTGGCCATCAACTTGCCGCTCAGGTCGGCCGCAGTCATGGCGATCTCTAGTTCAGGATCGGTAGTAGCGTGTTCGGCGATCAGCGTATCGCGGAGCTTCTTGAACGACTTCGTCAAGGCATCCACTTGGTCCGCTGGTACACCGATGCTGGCGACGCTCTCGCGGGGGATCGCGTTACGCAGGCTGCCGCCCTCGATCGCTGACACGCGGATACCATGGCCTTCATTTTCGAGCAGGATACGGTTCATCAGCTTGTTCGCATTGCCGCGCCCGATGTGGATCTCCGTGCCGGAATGACCGCCCGTTAAGCCTTTAACCGATAGTTGATAGCCCTTGATCCCTTGCGGCGCGGCCTCGCTGGCGTAGTGGCCTGTTGCCGTCACGTCCACACCTCCGGCACAACCGATCGTCAATTCATTGTCCTCCTCGGTATCCAGATTCAGCAGGATGCTCGCGTCCAGTAGGCCACCTTTCAGTTCGAACGCACCGGTCATCCCGGTCTCTTCATCAATGGTGAAAAGCGCTTCCAGCGGTGGGTGCGGAATGTCCGTGGAAGCAAGCAGCGTCATGATCGTGGCTACACCGATCCCATTGTCGGCGCCAAGTGTCGTGCCCTCGGCCTTCACCCAATCGCCATCGATCTTCATGCGAATGCCATCCGTATCGAAGTTGAAGATGGTGTCGTTGTTCTTCTGGTGTACCATGTCCAAATGGCTCTGCAACGCGATCGTCGTCGCCTGCTCCTTGCCCTTGGTACCGGGTTTCTTGATGATCACATTACCGGCGTGATCGACTTGCGTGGGAAGGCCGAGATCCTCACCGAATTTCTTGATGAATGCGATCACACGTTCCTCCTTCTTACTCGGCCGCGGCACGGCGTTGAGGTCGGCGAAATGGTTCCAGAGTGCGGCGGGTTCGAGTGCGCGGATGGCTTCGTTCATGATGAATGGTATCGAAAGCGCGAAGGTAGGGTCCACTGGAAGCACGGGAAAACCGCGTTCGTCTGTGCCCATTAGCACCAGCCACGGGGAACACGTTACTTCGTGGAATGAGCGAGAGCAACACCCCATGGTCCACGCGTATTCCGCTGCTGCTTTTGATCGGCTTTGCAGCAAGTGTGGCGAGCGCCCAGCTCTTGCCGGCCTACACCCTCTTCAACTCAACGGGCAAGAAGGTCTCGTACAAGCACTTGCTACGCACCGTGACCGATGCCGACGTAGTGCTCTTCGGCGAACAGCACAACAACCCGATCGCGCATTGGCTACAACTGGTGGTGGCACGTGATCTCGCTGCCCGTGGCCCACTGGTCATGGGGGCGGAAATGATCGAGGCGGATGATCAGGCGACACTGGATCTGTACCTGCGCGGAGAGATCGATCAGGCCGCTTTCGATACGCTAGCGCGTCTTTGGAAGAATCACGCCACGGACTATGCTGCGTTGGTGGACTTGGCCAAAGAGAAGGGCTTGCCGTTCATCGCCACCAATGTGCCGCGACGCTCTGCCCGTGCGGTGAGCAGGGGAGGCTTTGAAGCGTTGGATACCCTACCCCAAGTGGAGCGTGCGTGGATGGCACCCTTGCCGATCCCCTTCGATCCGTCCTTGCCCGGTTATGTGAAAATGTTGGTCATGTTGGGCGACCATGGCACTCCCGATGTGGTGAAGGCCCAAGCCCTGAAGGATGCGACCATGGCTTGGTTCATTGCCCAACACGCCAAGCCGGGTACGCGCTTCCTGCATTTCAACGGATCCTACCATTCGGACTTCCATGAGGGCATCGTTTGGTACTTGAAGCAGACACATCCAGAACTGAAGGTGGTCACGATCGCCACAGTGGTACCAGAGCGATTGGACCGACTCGATGCCGAGTACCGTGGCCAAGCGGACATCATTCTTTGTGTGGATGCCGATATGCCGGGTTCGTATTGACCAAG
Organism: Flavobacteriales bacterium; assembly: GCA_016710015.1. Classification (GTDB taxonomy): domain Bacteria; phylum Bacteroidota; class Bacteroidia; order Flavobacteriales_F; family PHOS-HE28; genus PHOS-HE28. Next base: position 358,782 of record JADJLR010000002.1, on the reverse strand, counting down.
TGGAAGGGGCGGTGGGAGAGTGTGAGCATACAAGTGAGAGCCGTGCCATCGGCAACTCCGGCATCCGGGATGCTCGTACGCGGACACACGCCCATCTTCAAACAATGCCCGGGTTACCATGATCGAGGTATACCGAACTTCGGCTCGAACTCTCACTTTTGCCGGTCTGGAATGAAGGGGACCACCATACGTTTGGATGAATTGCCCAAGGAAGCCTGGGCCAATGTGGTGGAGATCACCGTTCCCACCAACAGCGTGGATCGCGAACTGGTGTTGCGCTTGGTGGAACTGGGTTTCGTGCCATCAGAGCGGGTGCGCATAGTGGCCACCGGCGGGGTCGGCAAGGAACCCTTGGCGGTGCGTTTGGGTGGCACCACCTTCGCGCTGCGTTGTCACGAAGCATCATTCATATTGGTGGATCCGGAGTAGCGATGGAAGCAGCTACCCTTGCGCCACCGGCACACATCGCCTTGCTCGGCAATCCGAACTGCGGCAAGACAGCGCTCTTCAACCTACTTACCGGTAGCCGTCAGAAGGTGGCCAACTACTCGGGCGTAACGGTGGAGCGCAAGGAGGGAACCCTGTTCACCAACTCCGGGCGCAGCGTGAAGGTGCTTGATCTGCCCGGTGCATACAGCCTCAACGCGATCTCCAATGATGAGGCCATGACGCGCGATGTGGTCACCGGTCACAGCCGCGAAGCCTTGCCCGACCTACTCGTCTGCGTGACCGATGCCTCCAACTTGCGATTGCATTTGCGCATGGTCTTGGAAATGCGGCGGCTCGGCATGCCCATGGTGGTGGTGCTGAACAAAATGGACCGGGCGGAGAAACTCGGGATCAAGATCGATGTGGAGGCACTGGAGCAGGAATTGGCATTGCCTGTATTGCGCACGGTGAGCATCCATGCCCGTGGTGCCGATGAGCTGCGTGCGTTCTTGGACCGTGCCGTGGAACCCCGTGTTCATGTGCCGTGGCGGCCGTCTGGGCTGGAACAGGTGCTCACCACGCAGAAGGATGTGCAACGCATCTACCAACGCACGGTCACCGAACCGGTCGTGGACCGCGATCCCAGCGATCGGATCGACCGGATCATGATGCACCCCTTCTGGGGTTTGCTGGTGTTGGCGTTGGTGCTCTTCGTCACCTTCGTTGCCGTGTTCTCGTTGGGCGGCTGGCTCACTGGTTTCATCGAGGATGGCATGGCCGCGCTGGGTGGGCTTTTGCAAGCGCACATGGCCGATGGTCCGTTGCGTGGCCTGTTGGTTGAAGGCGTGATCGGTGGGGTGGGGAGTGTGTTCGTTTTCCTGCCGCAGATCCTCATCCTTTTCCTGTTCATCCTGGCGTTGGAAGCATCGGGTTACCTGCCGCGGGCGGCCTTCCTGCTGGACCGCCCCATGAGCAAGGCGGGGCTATCCGGGCGATCCTTCATACCGTTGCTCTCCAGCTTCGCCTGTGCCATACCGGGCATCATGGCCACGCGCACCATCGGTAGCTGGCGCGATCGGCTCACCACCATCCTCATAGCACCGCTCATGGCCTGCTCCGCACGGATCCCCGTGTACACCTTGTTGATCGCAGCGCTCTTCCCGTACGATCCGATCTCGGCCGCGTTGGTGATGGTGGGCCTGTACGTGCTGGGTATCGTGGCCGCCATGACCGTGGCTTGGGTGATAAAGCGCACGGATCGCGACCACGCGCATGCACCCTTGCTCATGGAACTGCCGCCCTACCAGTGGCCGGACATGCGCAGCTTGGTCATTGGCTTGTGGGAACGTGCCATGATCTTCTTGAAGCGTGTGGGAACGGTGATCATGGCACTCACGGTGATCATGTGGGCCTTGAATGCAACGCCTTCGCCGCGCACCCTGGCCGATGGCACTCCAGTGGACCGCAGTCTATCCGAGGAATTGGGACACGCACTGCAGCACGTGTTCGCACCCATCGGGTTCAATGCAGAGATCTCCGTTGCACTGGTTCCCGGCATGGCCGCGCGCGAGGTGGTGGTAAGCGCCTTGGGCATGGTGTACGCCATGGATGGAAGTGAAGGCGACATGGAAGCGCGCTTGCAGCAACGGATCGCTGCGGATTGGTCGCTCGGCACCAAGCTCTCCTTGTTGATCTGGTTGGTCTTTGCACCGCAATGCCTCAGCACCTTCGTGGTGGTGAAACAGGAGACCAACTCGTGGAAGTACATGTGGATCATGGGCGGATACCTCTTTGGCCTGGCGTACCTTGCAAGCCTCATCACCTACCAGCTCACCAACGTGCTCGTGGGCCTCTGATGCAGATCATCCTCACATCCATCATCGTATTGACCGCTGCGGCTTATTTACTGCGGATGTGGTTGCCTGTGCTCAGCGGGAAGAGGAACCTGCAGCTTTCAGGTGATGCGGGTTCCCATCGTACGGCTTGTGCAGCGTGCAATGCGTGCGGGGGCTGTGGGTAGGTGGATCTGCGGGTGCTTAACGTTCAGCTTTTCGCAAGCAGCACCTCGCGCAGCACCACTGCTTGGTTGTGCGTTTCGTCCTTGGCACCATACAAAAGGCGTACGCGCTGCTTTCGGGCTAGGCTGCGGATCCGATCCAGCTCGTCGGTGCGATCCTTCAGCTCTTTGACATAGCGCTTTTTGAACTCGGTGAACTTCGGTGGTTCGTGCCCGAACCACTTCCGCAATTCGGTGGACGGACCGATGTCCTTGGCCCATTCATCCAAATGCGCAGTGATCTTGGGAACGCCACGTGGCCACACACGGTCCACCAGCAAACGGTAGCCATCGTTCAAGGGCTACGGTGGGTCGGCTTCACCGGATCGAAGATGAAGGCGGTGCTGGGAAGACCCACTCCACAAGATCTCCGTTCGTTCTTATAAATTGCACAAGCAATACCATGACCATGAAGAAAACTGGACCGGTGATCTTGATCACCTGCTTGATCGGCAACACGAGTGCACAGACTTGGGACCTGATGGAAACACCGGCTGCTGCACGGCATTACACCTACTACATGGAAGTGGATGCTTCGGAAAGCCGCTTCGTCCTCTTTGCACGTAATTCCAGCGTGGACTCCGTGTACACCTCGAACGGTGAAGGGAATTGGGCGGGCGTGCAGCACGGCGATTTCCCCAAGGCCTTCTATGCCGATGATGGCAGCTTGTTCCTTTTGAAAGATCTCAACCCTTCGTCCTCTGTGCTGCAGCCACAGGTCTTCCGTAGTACGGACAATGGCGTAACGCTGTCGGAGATCACCGGCGTAGCGGGCAGGTGCTTTTACAAGGACGCACAAGGGAACATCTTCCTGTCCACACCCACGGGATTCAAGTATTCAACGAACTCCGGCGTGTCCTTTACGGATGTTGCAACTCCCTTTGCTGTGACCGGTGCTGCACTGGATGGGAATGGCGACCTCTATTATGGTTCTGATTCCTTGAAGCTGTTCCATTCTGTGAACGGAGGTAGTACATGGTCTGATATATCCAAGAACCTCAGTGCGTACGCACGTGTTTCGGAATTGCAAGTGGTGAATGGCACCTATTTCTTCAATGACGAGGATGGTAGCCACCGTTACGGCGCACCCGCAGACCCGATCTGGTCATTCATCCAACCAGGCACGCTCACCTCTTGGGTCGGCGACTTGCGCTTCCATGATGATGCCCTGTTCATTCGCAGTCCATATGGATTGTATTCGCGAACCACGTGGGCACCTTCAGGCTGGCCGTTGATCCTGGAGGGGATCTTCTCCAGCAATTCGTTCGGTTCTTTCCTAGGCAATTACAGCCTCTCCAATGATCACGTATTCGCGAAAGTGGATTCGGGTTTCGTTACCACATCCATCGCGGCGCTTGTTTCCACAGCGGAGATCGATGCTGCACCCTTGGTCAAGGTATTTCCGAACCCTGCCACCGATGTCCTGTTCGTATCCGGGTTCAAGGATCTTGGAATGGTCGCGCTGGAGTTGCATGACCCGGCCGGGTGTTTGGTCCGTAGGGTGCGGGGCAAGGCTTCAGTAGATGTGCGCGACCTTCCAGCTGGCGCGTATGTTCTCACCATGACCGAAGGCGGTCGGAGGCATGCGGCCACTTTCATGAAGGAATGATCGACGATCCGTCCGGCCGACCATGAATGCTGGAATGATCCCGTTGCCAAGGGTGGTCCATGCTACCGGGTCCACTGCTTCTCATTGAACAGGGAAGGCCATGCTCCGATGTGCCGCATTGAACGATCTCGATGTCAGCGCTCATTCAATTGCTCACCAGCATCATTGATGATGTCCTTGTCATCGGCGAAGAGCTTCGCGATCCAGTCCGGCGGTTGTTTCACGTCTTCCTTTCCACCGACCTCTCGAATGATATCCGCCATAAGGTGCGGCACGTCCAGCTTCCAGATCAAGGCGCGTGTGATCCCGATGGCCATCACCTGGCCGTTCTGCCTGAAGTAGTGTGCGTGGTACACCCATTTCTCATCCCAACCCATCGTCTCCAGGGAGAGCACGAAGCGTGTCCAGCGCTTCAGTGGTTTGCGGTAGATCAGCTTCTGCGAACCTAAGGTGGGTGCAAGGCCGCGTTTGACGATCGGATCGTAGAGCGGGGAGCGTGCCAGTAGTTCCCAACGGATGAAGTCCATGTACGCCGGATACTTCGAGGCCGTCATCACGCGCAGGCCATCGCAGTCCATCAGCCGCACGCGGAAGGTCCGTTCCAGGCTCTGGTCGAAGGCCAAGGCCGGTCGGAACCGACGCATGACCAGGATCTTCAGAACGGTGTACCAGTAATGGAGCATGGGAGCCTCAGCAACGACCAAGAGCCGGTCGGATCAGCGTTGGCGAACAAGATAACAGTGTGGTTGGGGAAGAGCCGGAAATGTTTGAAGTGCACATGTTGGGCAACAGCCCTGAATAGTTCGGATCGTCGTCTGCAATCATTCGTGGGTATGCCCGGATCCCAATGCGCACACAATTCCACTACGCGCCATTCCCAGGGTCCAGCGCCGCCAACGGATCATACATATACTCCGCCACAGCCTGCTCCAGATCCGCAGGCCGTTCAACCCGTGCCAAACCAGACCTAAAGGCCTCTTCGGCCACAGCAACAGCAACGGCTTTCGAGAGCTTGCGGATCTCCGTTAGCCGTGGGTACAACGAGCCACGCGTGATGTCCTTTTCCTGAACGCATTGCGACAGTGTGCGCGTGGCGATGAGGAACATGGCATCGGTGATGATGCGCGTGTTGGCGATGATGGCACCCAGGCCGATGCCCGGAAAGATGTAGGCGTTGTTGCCTTGTCCCGGCCGGAATTCGGTGCCTTTGTACGTGACCTTGTCGAAGGGGCTGCCGCTGGTGAAGACCGCGCGGCCATCGCTCCAGATGTAGGCTTCTTCGGCGGTGCATTCGGCCCGGGAAGTGGGGTTGCTGAGCGCGAAGATCACCGGACGTTCGTTCATGGCGCTCATCTTTTCTATGACCGCTTTGTTGAAGGTGCCCGGCGATCCGGTGGCGCCGATCAGCACGTTGGGCTGGATGGCATCCAGCGCTTCCATGAAGGGCATGGGGGCATGCTTGTGCGCATAACGCAGGTTGTACGCCTTCAAGCGGTCGCGGCCCTCCACGATCAAGCCTTTGCTGTCCACGAACCAGAGGCGGCGGTAGGCTTCTTCCTCGCTCAAACCCGCTTCTTGCAATGCGGAGACCATGAGATCGGCGATGCCCGTCGCGGCGGATCCGGCACCGAGGAACATGATACGCAGGTCCTTGAATTCCATGCCGGTGATACGCGTGGAGGCATACACGCCAGCCAACGCGACCGCGGCTGTGCCTTGGATGTCGTCGTTGAAACAAAGCACTTTGTCGCGATACCGATCCAGAATGGTGTATGCGTTCGGTGTTAAGAAATCCTCGAATTGGATCAGCGCTTTGGGGAACTTCTGCTGCACGGCCTGCACGAATTCATCTACGAGTTCCATGTACGGTTCGCCTTCAAGCCGTGGTTTTGGATAGCCCAAGTACAGCACATCATCCCGCAGCTCTTGGTTGTTGGTGCCCACATCCAACATCACAGGTAAGCATTGATGCGGTCGGATGCCCGCCGAAGCCGTGTACAGCGCCAGCTTACCGATGGGTATGCCCATGCCGTTCGCGCCCAGATCGCCCAAGCCCAAGATGCGCTGCCCATCAGTGACCACGATAACGCGGACGTCCTGCTCCGGCCAATTGCCAAGGATCTTCGCGATGCGGCCCTTGTCCTCCGGGGTGATGTAGAAGCCTTTTGTCTGCCGGAAGATGTGCGAGAATTCGCGGCATGCCTGCCCCACGGTGGGGGTGTAGATCAGTGGCATGATCTCTTCAATATGTTCCACAACGACCGCATAGAACAACCGCTCGTTCCGGTCCTGCATGGAATTCAGAAGGATGTACCGTTCGATGTCGTTCTCCTTGCGTCGCAGGATCTCCATGACGCGGTCCACCTGGTGTTGTTGCGTAGCTACCAAGTGCGGCAACAGACCTTGCAGCCCCAATGCTTCGCGTTCCTCATGGGTGAATTCCACGGAACGGTTGAGTGTCTTGTCCCGCAGGACTTCGATGCCTTTCTTCATGACGGACCGGAATGGTGGAAAGGTAGTTGCTGAACGATGGGAGGGAATGGTGGCGAAGTGTGTGCGACGCTGGAGGTCGGAACGATCACACGTATTCCCACGGCCCGTCCTCGGCGTTCGTTCTGTTCGGGGTGGAATGTTGAGGGTCTTCCCACCTGTCTGAGGCTTGTCATTTCCTTTTCCCGATCGCCCGGCGAACTTTGTTGAAAGCGTTCACTATGGAAGTCTGGCTCAAGAGAACGGTCGTTTTCGCCATCGGCGTTGCGGTGTTCTGGATCGTGCTCACCATCTGGGTGGAGCGCACGGCGCAGGCATCGATGCGATCCATCGGAGATGCGCCGTCCGGCCCAAGGGCGCTCATCGTGTACGATCCCGACCCGATCTACGATCTGGATGCGCAAGTGTGCCGCGCCTTTGCCGAAGGGCTGGCGGAGCGCGGTTTCCAGAGCACCGTGGCCACTGTGGCCGCAGCGACCGATGGGTCCTTCGACCTCCACGTGTTCTGTGCGAACACGTATAACTGGCGGCCGGATCGTGCGGTAACGGGCTTCATCGAAGAACTGGACCTGGTGGGCAAGCCGGTGGTGGCGATCACGCTGGGGGCTGGATCCACCGAAGTTTCACAGCGCTTGCTGGAGGAGATCATCAAAGGCAAGCATGCGGAACTGCTCGGCTCGCGTTCCTTCTGGATCATGCGCCCGAACGATGAGGCCCGCACGGAGGAAAGCAACATTGCAGTCGCGGTGAGCATGGCCCGGGAGTGGGGCCGAAGTCTTGGAGAAGCGATCGCGCAAGAACGCGTACCGGAGCCATGACCGCTGCTGCAAAGCTCACCGCTATCAAGCTGGTCCACACCGCCGTGTGGATCTTCTTCAACGTGGTGATCGGCTACTTGGCCTATGCGGTCCTTGTTGATCGCATCGACCAATGGGCGTGGATCGCATTGGCGTTGATCGGTCTGGAATGCCTGGTGTTGCTTCTGTTCAAGATGGCCTGCCCGCTCACGGTGGTGGCGCGGCGGTATTCCGATTCGCAGCGTCCCAACTTCGATATCTACTTGCCTGAATGGCTGGCGCGATACAACAAGCTGATCTACGGCCTGATCCTATTGGGGATCCTAGTGGGGCTGGTTTGGAGGGTGTGGTTCTGATCGTGCGCTGCGTCTCGCGAACAGCACGATCATCCTTCGATCACGCCACGGATCTCGTTTGGATCCTCGATAGGCTCTCTCGCAGAGGACCCTGCCGGGTCGCTCCGGACCGCAGGATCCCTTCGTGCCTCAGGAGACCCGGCGGCGGCATGTTCCTTCAACTCCGCATTCATCGCGCGATCAATGGAACGTCGGAGTGCAACAAGGTGCCGACAACGATGTGCGCGTACGGCGCTTCGGGCAGCAGCTCGATGGTGAAACTGCCACGCACCCGTTGGTCGTTCTCGTAGGTCTGGAAAACAACCACCTGCTCGGCCAGCTTCTGGATCAGGCCGGGTTCTGTCCATCCTAGGCCACCGTACTGCCCCAACTTGATCGTGTCTCCCATAAAGGCCCATTCCGGCAGCATCTCCTGCTCTCCGTAGTTCCAGAAGTCGGGTACCGTATCGCCTGGCACGAAGGTATTCAGCACATACGGCCACATGTCCTGGTCCAACTGGTGCAGCAAGTAGGTGCCGGAAAGTGTGGATACCGTTCGGGTAAAGAAGAGCGTGTCTCCGGATCTCCAGTTCTCGGCTTTCTCAGAAGTTCCGCTGAGCAGGAGGTCCGGTACACTGTCCATGTTCAGATCCACCGTATCCCTCGGCGTACCATCCACAAAGGGGATGAACAAGGACGGATCTCCCGGCTGACCGCGACCTACCGCAACGGTGAGGGTTCCGATCAACAGCGCAAGTTTCCTCATGGGCAACCAAGTGGGCTTCTCATCGGTGCGCTGGTCATGATGCAATAGGGCGAGTGGTGTAACGCGCTCGTCAAGTACCCGTACACCCGCGAAGCGCCGTGGTTCGATCGGCCTTGCGGCACCGTGGACCCCGAAGTCGCTACATACGGTCTGTGCACCTCGAAGTTCGTGCGCTCATGGGAGGGTGCCTTACACCAAACAACCGCTCCACTTCATCACGAGCAGGGTACACACGGTCAGCCCCATGCCCACGATCACCGCTTCTTGCATATGCCCGATCCGCAGCCCCAGTAGCTTCCACATCTTCTCTTCGTTGTTGCGCTTGTAGTAGCGTATCGAAATGAATGCGGTGAGCGCCGTGAAGAAGGTCAAGAGCGCTATCGTTAGGATCCAGGTATTGCTCATGCTCGTTCGTTTGCTTGGTTCGTGTGCAAGGTGGAGGAGTGATGGTGCTAAGAGCCGTTGCAGGCATTCGAATATAACCCGATCTGCGCGGAGCCTGTGGCTCCGCGCAACAACGTAATGGCCGGTGGCCTTAGGCAACCATGTTCCAACCCTTCTGAGCGTAGCCATTTGCTACGCTCAGAAGGGGGAGCGGTTCACCAGAAGCGCATCGGGCGTCTGCCGCCGACCTGCTTCGATCGTATCTTGGTCATAGCTATTGTTCGAGCCTATCAGAACAGTTCGTCGCATCAGCCGATCCTTCACCCTATTCGCCACGCAATGGACCTCGCTTCCTTGTCCCCTCGACTGCCCGCGTACGCTGCCATGGTGCAGCTGCCATGGTTCATCTTTCTATCGGTAGCACGTGTGCGCTTTGGTGGCACCAGCGCACTACCGCTGGTGAAACTGATCGACCTGTTGGTCCCCTTGCCTTCCTTGTTCGGCCTGCTGGCCGCCATTGTGCTGCTCTGGCATTTGGGCGGTCAGGGTGGTATTTGGTTGTGGAGCGGTGCCCTGACCTGTGCAGGCCTCTGTGCTGTGTTCGCATGGGTGCTGCTGGATTGAGCTGGGCGAACCGCGGAACAGGATCAAAGCGGCCAACCACCGCCTGCGCAATGAACATGGACCAATGTACGTGACGGACGAACTACAGAAGGAGCTGGCTCGGTTCCCTGAGGCCTTGCGCGCCTTGGTCGATGCGGAGTTGGTGGCAGGCAACACGGTGCTCGAACATGGGCATGGCCATCCTGCTGCACCTGCTGGCGCCTACATCAAACTGGCGAACAAGGTGCGAACGCGTCCGCGCGCCTCAGGTGACGGCCTGCATTTCCAAGAGCGGGTGAATGCGAGCCACGCTGGAGAATTCACCGATGCGGACCAGCTCTTCTTCGTCTTGGAAGCTGCCGATCCGCCGCCTCCCGCTCGTGACATGGATGCCATTCGTGCAGCGTTCGAAGAGCGCGTCCGGAAGTCGGATGATGAACGGTTCTGGGAAATGCGATGAATGCGAACAGGCGAAACGGTGGTCTTCAAGTCCCGGGTTGGCTCTTTCGAAGAGGACGCCTGCCGATCGAAGGTGATTGCGTTAGCGGTGTCTCCGGATCGCCGAAAGGCCACGAACCGATCCGCTGAGCGGCCTTAGGACCAAGATGCCTGAAGCCGCAATTGCCAAGACGCAAGTTGCAAGACACAATTGCCAAGACTCAAGACTCAAGACGCAAGTCTCAAGACTCAAGTGTCAAGACACAAGTCATAAGGAACAAGCCAAGGCAACACGCCTGGGGCCGAAGCCTCGAACCCGCAACCAAGGACACGTCCGCGGCTCCTGCTCATCGGTCCCTGATAGGATGGTCCAGATCCTGGATCATCTCATCTCTATCTGAATCTCGGTAGGGTCTGGAACCTCTGCCGGGTCTCTCGAAGAGGACCCTGCCACTCGGAGATACGTGCGCAGGCGTTCGTGTTGGTCGGGAAGGACCACGGATCATGCCGATGGTCCACTACCTCAGGCCGGATCAATAGGAGCTACTGCTTCACGAATCGCACCGCACCTCCCATACCGTCCACTGACAGCACATATGGACCTGGGTGTAGTGCAGGAACATGTATTGGATCTCCAATTTGCACTTGTCCTGTCTGTACTTTTTTTCCGGCAATGTCGACGATGCGGTATGTGGCGCTTGCGAACATGTCGGATTCTACCCGGATCGCATTATCGACCAGGGTCGGATAGATACTGATCTGCGGTGCTGGAGTATCGATCACCCCATTGGCTTGACCGGGAGCCAATCGATACACTCTGCCCGATGCAGGGGTTGCGTCCAAGGTTGCAGGTTCATCGTTGCCACCGACCACGACTTCAGTGAACGAAGGGTCGGCCGGGTCGCCGTATATAATGCCATTATAGGAAACCTCTTCGTCGTTGATGTTGAAGTCGATCAGCAGCGCCAGAAGTGGGCCGGGGAAGCCGTTGTAGACCAGTGTGGGGTCCGGGATGTTCGATCCGCCAAAATGGATCTCCATGATCCCGTCATCCTCGTAGAACCAGATCTGGAAATTGATCCGGTTGTTCGCAGTTGCTCCTTCGTAGTAGAATGCCGCATCCTTGTATTGGATCTTCGCGATGCGATCACCGACAGCACCTTGGACCTGGAAGGAGATCTCGGAAGGAGGAAGACCTTCGATATGGTCGCCATCGATCAGATCGGAGAATAATCCGAACGTATGGATCAACGGATCCGTGAGGGTCGAGTCTTGGATGTTGAATCCTCCGAACCCCATCATGGCTCCGGAACCCCATTGAAATGTGAAGTCATACGTTTCTCCATCCAGCTGAAAATCGAAACCGAATGGAACCACGAACACGGGTTCATCCCACGTGTCTTCATCGACATCGTTCACTGCAATGATCGTCGGAGCAGTGAGTTCGGTATACGCCGAAGTATAGGTAGAGAGCGTATAGGAGGTCTGCGCGAACGATGTCAGACCGACCAGCGTCGCTAGCGATAGTAATGCTCTTTTCATGTGTGTTCTATTTTCCTTCTAAGGTTGTGTTGCCGACGATCTTCGTTCATCACAAGGAGCAATGGAGCGGTCAGATCTTCGTCCAATTGGTCCAGGAGGTACGTATTGTGAAGGCTTTACAAACCTAAGCAGGTCAATTGAAAAGAGCCTGCCACTCGAAGGTAAGTGCGCTGGGGTGTTGTCGTATGGGTAAGGAGCCACGGATCACGGAACCTGTCGCGCCGCAGTACGACGGTCCTCGGTCATTCCGCCTCACTGGCCTTCTTCACCGCTGCCACCCAACGGTCCCACTTGGCCTGCTGTGTTCCGAAGTCCTTCGGGTAAGGGCCACTGGCGAAGGAGAGCTCGGTGGTCTTGTCCTCGGCGTTCTCGGAGAGCAGCATCTTTTCGGAATAGTACACGCCGTCCAGCTCGTAGTGGATGTGCATGTAGTAGTTGCCGAACACCATGCCGACATAGCCCGTGGCCTTCTCGCCCTTGGCATCCAGATCCAAGTGTGCTTCGGCTTTTGGGTCCCACGCCGACGAGAAGAACGCCTGTTGGTCGAACTGCTCGCCGAGTTGTTTGAAGTGCTCCGTCCTGCACAGCGCACGCCAGATGTCGGCCGTACCGGCTTTCAGCACGGACTTGGAAAAGAAGTAGGGCTGTGGGCCCATGGCCGCCACCTCCTTATCAGAAAGGAAGGTGACATCGCGAAACCAAGCCGAGCCGTTCCCGCCATTTGCGAAACGGTAGCCCACAACGGTGTCCTCCTGAACAACGATGGCCTGAATAACGATGACCAGCTCGCTCATGCCGGTATGGTCGGAATGGATGCGGGCCACTCGTGGAAGGTCCATTGCTAGGGCCTTGGCATCCGGATACTCCTCGGTATCCACCTTGATGAGCGACTTGTTATCATGCAGTTCCTCTTCGGTCGGCAGTCGATCCGCGATCGCAGGGACGGCATCAAGCTTTGCGATATCCACGGGAACAAAGCCGAAATTGTCCGGACAATACCAGCCGCCGTACTGGTGCGGTTCGTTGGTGTTGGATGCCACCGGCGCGGGTGCTTCGGTCGGGGTGCCTGATCCCTCCTTGGGGGTTTCTTGGCCGCATGCCGTAACAAGGATCAAGAGCATGGACAGCAGGACGAGAAGGGAACTTCTGTAGGTCATCGTTCGTGATTTTCGGAAAGCTCGGGCTACGCTCGGAACGATCGCGTTAAGGCGTGTAAAACAGTGTAAATGATGCGAAATAGAAGGCGCTGAGGCTTGGCCAGGTCGCTTGTAGTTGACCCTGCCGCCCGAAGGTATGTGCTAGGGGTTCGTACTGATCAGGACGAACAGGCCGATCGGCCTAGGTTCTTGGATCTGCGGTTACAGGGTAAGGAACAGCAGGCCGTATTTCAGAGGGCAGTAAGGGATCCTTCGTTCAATGGCCCGCAATAACACGGTCTATAGCACCACGCGGAATGTCCGGGTCTTTTCTCCAAGACGGAGTGTGATGTGGTATACCCCGTTCGGCAGTGCAGGTGGTGCCACGTATTGGACACCAGAATGAAGGAACTTTTGCTCGCTGTGAACACGGTGTCCGGACACATCATGCCATTCCATCGTTGCTGATCCATCCACAGTTGAATGCAGGAACAGCTGACCAGCGTTCGGGTCAAAACCGATCGTGGACCAGCTCGTTGTTCGGTCGTTGATCCCGATTGCACAGAGCGGGAACGGCGGTTCCGTTGATACAAGGATGGTGTCCACGGCCGGAGAAGTGAAATTTCCGACCTCATTGAACTCAACGACAAGTACACATCCTGAAAGGTCTTCATTCATCAATTCCACCGTGTCTCGTCGTGTGCATCCGGCCATATTGAACACGCCTGTTGTAAAGTAACAGGCTTTGAGCCGCATGGTATCCGGTTCGGTCAAGATAGCGGAGTAGAACGCTGGACAACCGACCATGAGGTTCACATAAAGGGCAACCGTTACGCCCGTTTCATGCTGTTCTACGGTCGCGCTGATAGGATACAGCAACTGCGCCGTTGCCGGAGATGGCAGAAGACTGATCATGGTAGCCAGAAGTACTGCTCGGATCATAGGTCTTGATCTACTGACCGTGAATGAAAGTACGATCTATATGTTCCGATAACTGAACCAGTGATCGGATGTTTCCATTTCAGCAATGGTCGGTTCGGCGATCTTTCGCCTCCGCCAACTCCTTCCGGAACCAGTCGATCAGGGCGCGGTGCAATTCGGCCTTGTGGTCGCTGAAGAAGTGGCCGGTGCCGCAGCACTTCACTTCAACATGGAACTGGGTGCTGCGGAGTACGTCGGTGTGGCTTCGGTATGCGCGACGGGCCAACTCCAGAAGTTGGATGATCGCAGAACCACCGCAGCATCATGAAGCACCCGCGAACCGCACCTGCAACAGGACCTCCACGGTGCGCCGTCCTGCAGCGAGGCGATCCGTGGAACGCATCGCCCAGCCATAGGCCAAGCCCAAGGTGGTCCGGTTCACGTCCATGGCGGCATTCACCAGCAATGCATCGTGGAGTCGGTAACCCAACCCGGCTTTGAATCCGATATGCATCGGTCCGCCTTCATCGTGGAGCACATTCAGCAAATGCTTTCCGGCGTACACATTGAAGCGCGCGGCATAGGATGTCCCTTGCATGTTTCCGATCAGTTCACCGGCGAAGAAGCCATCGTCCCAGATCTGGTGCGGCAGTTCGCCCAATGCGTATGCGGTGAAGCGCATGGGTGGGGCGCTTGGGAATGCACCTTCTTGTTGAATGGTCAAACGGCCCAAATGATCTGCAGCAAGTCCCGCGACCAGCTTGTTGCGCTCGCGTCTGTGCGCACTTTCCCTATCCTGCTTCAAGGTCCACGAGATCCCGGCCCGGCTTTCCAACCAAGTGCTCTCGCCGATAGCCGAGGTTTCGCCAGAGGGCAATGCGGCATCGTAGACCTGTCCGTTGTATTGGCTGCCCCATGTGCCTGGCCAAACACCGGTGGTCCCATTTACCCAGCGCACTTCCATGCCCAAGGAGAGGTACGAACGCGAGCCAGCGCGCAGGTGAACGGCGGGTACCAAGGCCAAGCTGGCCAAGCGGCTGCCTTGCCCGCCCTGTTGTTCTTGCCGCGCCAAGAACCCCAGCCCGAGCCAAGAGGACACCGGCTTCTTGGTGTTCCGTGCGCACCAGTCCACGCTCAAGAATTCACTGCGCCACGATCCGGGCAGCTGCAGCCATTGGTCTTGGTGGATGAAGGCCACGCGACCACCGGCATCCAGTCCAGCGCGTGAAGGGTCGAGTAGCATTTGGGATCGGCCGCTGAAGAAGTGATCCGCATCCTGGGCAAGCACGACACTTCCGAAAAGGATGGCCAGCAATAGGGTAGGTAAGCGTTTCATTTCTGGAGTGTAATGGTTCCTGCTTGCTCAATGACATCGCCGTCGATCCGAACTGCACGCAGCGTGAATGCATACGGACCGGTCTCTTGGTTCGCGCCGTTGTTGGTGCCATCCCAACACGGATCCTCCACCGTGGACGTGAAGACGCGTTGCCCCCAGCGGTCGTAGATATTCAATTGCAGTTCCGAGAAGCAATTGCCCAACACGCACAATGCATCATTCAGTCCATCGCCGTTGGGCGAGAAATGATCCGGTAGGAAGAACGCTCCGCACGGCGGTTCATCGATCCTAGGTGTAATGGTCCGGGGCATCACCACCACACTATCCGAGGCCATGCAACCGGCGGACGAGAGTACGTGGACCGTGTACGTGGTGGGTTCCAGGACCGTGCAGGTGGTGCTGGAAGCTGTGGGGTCCGCAAGACCCGTGGTGGGTGTCCAAATGAAGATGGCCGCGTTGTCCATCGGCACCATGATGCACTGGAGCAGGGGGATCCCATCATCGGCCCAAATTGTATCCGCCTGGATCATGGCCGTGAAGAAGCCGTCCGCGAGGATCTGGAAATTCCGATGCTCCACACAGCCCATGCTGTCGGTCGCGGTCACCGTGTAGTACCCGGGAAGCAAGCCTTCGGTCAGTGGCTCTGCGGGTGGACCGTTGCCCCACGCGAATTGCAGGCCGGGCGAGGTGCTGGTGGTGATCACTTGCGCGGATCCGGTCATGGTGTTGCAGGTCGCATCGGTGATGATCAACGAATCGATCAACGCGGGTGCTTCGGTTACGACCACGGCATCCGTGAGGGAGCAACCCGCACTGTCCAGCAACGTGTAGGCGTAACTGCCAGCAAGGAGGTTGGTGATCGTGGTGCCCTCCATGTTACTGTTCGCCCAGGTGATGGTGAGCCCACTGAAGGAGGCGCTATCCACCGCGATCGCAGCATCCGATGCTCCGGTGCAGATGGCTGGCGTTACCTGCCACAGGAGTGGTGTCGGTGAATTCACCATCACGGAATCCAGCACGGTGACGGAACAGCTGGGGCCATTCGTCGCCGTTACCACCACCGGTACTTCAGCGGTGATCCACGGCGCTATGAGCTGCGCCTGGGGACCCTGCAACAGGGTATCCAGCAATTCCCACGTAAAGGCATCCGCGTACTGTCCGAAGAAGTCGATCGCTGCGCCACCACAGACCGAGTCGCTGATCGCAATGGTCGGTGTAGGGTAGGTGTGAACGATGATCACGGTGGACTCGCACGGCGAAGCGCCGTACTGACTTTCGGCACGCACGGAAAGCGTGAAGGAGGAAGTCGGCGCAATGGTGATGGTATCACCGGAAGTGAGGAATTGCTCCGGGATGCCACAACCGTTGGCGTACCACATCCACGTTGCACCAGCTCCAAGAGCGCCACCATAAGCGATGAAACTGACCGATTCGCCAAGGCAGAGATCGAACTGCGGTAACGGGTTCGATACCCCGTTGCACGTGCCACCCGATCCATTGCCAGTACTGGTGCCGGTGCAAATGCCGGAACATGGTGTGGAGATCGCTTGATCCAGTCGCACCAAGGATCCATCCTGATCGCCACCACCGAATTCCATTTGGTGTCCGAGTGACGTGAACCCGGATGTCGAACTGGTGCGGCCACCAACGAGCACAGAGGTATACCCGTTGATCACCAACGCGCGACCTTCTTCCTCCTGCATCGCACCGAGATAGCGAGACCAGGTCAAAGCTTGGGCCGAATCGTAACGCAACACGAAGGCATCGGAAGGACCTTTCAAGGAAGCCCCTTCACCATTGGCCGTGGCCATTCCGACCGCCGAACTCGTGAGGCCGACGGCATAGCAACTGCCTCCTTGATCGAATGCGATAGAGGCCAACGCATCCATGGCGGTATCGCCGACGAAGGTGTACATCTCCACGGCCAACACACTGTCCAGCAGCGCGAAGAATCCATCGCCACCGCCGGCGTTCACATGCTGCTGCACGGTGCTATCCACAAGCAAGCTATCCGACCAGGATATGCCACAGATGGCGAAGCGATCCGCGTACCGCGCAATGCCATTGATCCGATCATCCTGACCACCGCCGAAGTACGTGCCGTAGAGGATGGTGAGGTTCGTATCCAACTTCATCATGAAGCCATCCGTACCGCCCAAAGGCGCGGGGATCGCGGCTTCCGCAGTGGCGATCCCCATGGCGCTGGTGGTGTTGCCGACCAATACGATGCCCGTGCTATCGCCTTGTGCCATGTGCATGATCACATCATCTCCTGCGCCACCCAGATACGTCCCCGAAACCAGCGAGTCGGTGCTGTGGAGGGTGAAGAGAAGACCATCTGATCCCTCATCGAATGGCTGCACAGGCAGAGGTCCGTTGGTGAAACTGTTCGGGCCATCACTGCTGCCGCAGACCACCAAACGACCCAGTCCGTCCAGCGCCGCGCCAGTGGCTGTCTCCACATCCGAACCACCGAGGTAAGTGGCGCCAAGCAACCTTCCGTATTCCGTGAATCGCGCTACGAACAGATCCCCATTTCCACCCGGCACCGTTTGCAGTCCCAAACTATCCGTGGCTATGGCTTCCGTGGAAGTGGTGTTGCCCACGAGGTAAACGCCATCCATGTCGGTGACCACCACTTGCACGGCTTCGTCATCACCTGCACCACCGAAATAGGTACACCACAGCATCGACCCTTGCGGCGCGATCTTGGCAAGGAAGGCATCCGATGCACCACCGCCCAACGTATCTTGGTGGGTGAGGCCGCTTGCGTCCGTGGTATCATTACCAAGTCGCAATCCATTCGACGTTCGTCCCGCCACATACACATGGCCGAAGGCATCTGTGGCCACGCTCAATACCTGGTCATCCGCTTCGCCTCCGAGGTAGGTGGCCCATCGCTGCTCGGCGGTCACGGTGATCTGCGCATGACTCGATTGCACCACGAGCATTGCCCCGAGGACGAAACCGTAGGAAAGCACATGAAGGCGAAGGCTGAAGGGCGATACAGCAGGAGGGGTCCGGGTACGGAATGACATGGCCTGATGGTTTTCAACAAGGTGTATCCATGTCTTCTCGAAACGTTCAAGCAACGCGACATTCGGCCGAACCCACTTCATGAACGGCGGATGTTGAACGGGTAGCCGGTCAGGCATCGAGGTCCGCCGCGCATACGGAACGCTTGTGCGGAAATGCGCGTGCATTCATGGCTGTTGCTTAAGTTGGATGCGCTTCGGCAAGGAACTACCGTAGAAGATCCACCATGGAGGTCAATTTCCATATCCCGCATTCGCTCGCACCCTTGGTGCATGTGATCTGGGAACAGCGCTCATCTGGCAGTAGTGCATGGCGCATCCTTCCCAGCGGCAAGGTGGAACTCATCTTCAATCTCGGTCCGCGCATGGACCGCGTGGAAGGCAAGCGGGTGGGCGGCTCCTTCGATCCCACGGCCTGGTTCTGCTTCCTCTCGGGCCTGCACACGCGGCCCTTGGACATGAGCTTCCACAACTTCCACGTGATCGGTGTGCAGATGGAGCCGATCGCGGTGAAGGCCCTCTTCGGCATCCCCTGCGAAGAGGTGCGCGACTGGGCGGTACACGGTGAGGAACTCTTGACGGAGATCCACATGATCGAGGATCACCTGCGCGGCCCGGGTACCTTCCACGAAAAGGCGTGCTGGCTCGAAAGTCATCTACATGGGCTGTTCGTCCGATCACCGGATATTGCACAGGCGGTACAATTGCGCAGCGCGGTGGCGGTGATGGTGGCCGAGGGCAAGGAAGGCCAGCGCGTGCGACCCGAGGACCGTTTGGGGTATTCGCGCATGCACACCAACCGCCTCTTCAAGGAATGGATGGGGCTGCCTCCCGGTGCCTACCTGAGACTGCAACGCTTCGTCGGTGCGGTACACCACCTGCACGGCAGTTCGGGCGAACTGACATCCGTAGCCTACGCGAACGGCTACCACGACCAAGCGCATTTCATCCACAGCTTCCAGGACTTCGCGGGAATGGCACCGGGTCGCTACCGCGCACTGCGGACGGAATTGCCCGGACAACTCGCGCTGTGATGTTACACCCGTACAAGCGGGGTTGGGCCATCGAAGCTTGCTTTGCGATCTCACCGACCGAACAAGCCGACCATGACGACCACCAACACGATCGTGAACCCGCGCACCGCCGGGGCCACCGCCATCATCGGCGCCATCACCATGCTCGCTGGTGCGGGCACGTGGATGTCCACCGGCACGGACCTCGATGCCGCATTGATGGGCGGTACCGTGGCGGACTATCTGATCGCCTCGCATGCGAAGGCCGGAGCGCTGGCACTCAACATCGGGTTATGGACCATGGGTGCGGTATTGATGTGCGCCGGTGGCGTGCAACTCGCTTTGCTCGGTCGTTCGCGTCCACAGCCTGCCGCGCTTGCGGCGTTCGCATACGCGGTGGGTGCAGCATCGGCCATCGTGTTCTTCCCGTTGTGGTACGGCATCATCGTGGGGCTCTCACCGGCACAGGCGGCCGGCGCCGATGTCAGCGCTTTCGCCACCGCGCTCGGTCACAGCGCCACTACGGCGGACTGGCTTGCCACGGTCATGATCCTTGCCGTGGGCGGCATGTCGGTCGCAAATGCCGGCCGCGACACCTGGGTACCGCGTTGGTTGCTCATCTGGTCCTACTTCCTCGGCGTGGCCGGTGTGCTCACATTGCTGGGCCTCGTACTTGGTGATCGCAGCACTTATGCCATGCTCATTATTCCGATCGGCATCGGCTGGCTCATTGCGGCGGGCATCGTGGCGATGCGGTACAAGGGGTGAACGGAAAGCAGAGCAGGTACACGATTCTACCGCGCCACCAACTCCACCCGGCGGTTCAGCTGTTTGCCTTCTTCGGTCTTGTTCGTCGCAACCGGTGCCAGTGGTCCCACGCCATGTGCTTCGAGCCGCGAGGTCGCCACACCATGATCGGAGGTCAGGATCCGTACCACCTCTGCAGCGCGCGCATTGCTCAGGTCCATGTTGTGTTGCAGTGCACCGCTCATGTCCGTGTGGCCCACGATGTACACGTTCAGCTTGGGCAGCATACCGAGCACCTTCGCGATCTCCGCGATCACCGGCATCGAGGCCGCTTGTACTGTGGCCTTGTCGGTATCGAAAAGGATGTCGTTGATCGCCACCTTGCCGTAGAGTTCCAACTGTTGCTTCATCCACTCGGCGTTCACCTTGATCTTGTCCGTGGCGATCGCCAGCTCCTCGATGATGTCCACCAGCACCAGCTTCTCCTCGCTGCTGTATTGCGCACCGCTCACCACCACATGCAGGGGCACGCCAGCGGCGCTCATGCTCCCGGCGATGTAGAAGGTACCGCCCGATGTGGCCGAGCCGTTCAAAAGCTTCAGCCCCGCGCTCGTGGGCAGCTCGTTCCGTGAAAGGTGGACACCTAAAAATGTGCGGCTGCCGATCTCTGGCGAGGTGCTCTTTTCCTGTGTGCCCTGTGCGAGGATGGTGGCCTGTGCACCCTTCAGCGCGTTCTGGTAGTTCAGGTAGATGTCGCGCAGGGAGGTGGTGCCCTTGATGACGTAGTATAAGCGCGTCCGCTTGCCGCTCACCTCCGTCCATTCCGCGATCTGGCGGTACCCGGATATGGGACCCCGCGCAATGGCGTACTCCACATGGTTCTGCTCCTCGCACCAGGCCAGCGTTGAACCCGGATAGCGGGTGATCACGGGGTGGTCCTTGCAACCGGCCGCGTCCTGTGCGAGGGCGGGCAACGCAAGTAGAACGGCAACGGACGCGCAGAGGAGGGTGCGGTACAGCATGGGAAAAGGAGTTGATCGGATCAACGCAGGATCACACGTGTGGTGGCCATCGTTGTTCCATTGGTGTCCGTCAGGCGAAGCACATAGGCCCCGGCCATCAAGCCGTCCGTGGCGAGCGTGGTGGCAACGCTGCCGTACGTGCGCACAAGGCGACCGGTGGCATCCGTGAGTTCGGCTCTTGTCCCGAACGGGATCCCGGCTCGTTGGATCGTTATCGGCGAACCGATCGCCACCGGATTGGGGTGTACTTGGAAGTTGGTGGAATTCGTTTCTGCGATCGAACTGGGACCGGCCGGGGCGGGGTCCTTGTCGTACCAAACAAGATCGCTCGTACCGAACCCGTCACCGTTGATCTCCATCAGCAGCAGCCAGAAGCGGTGATCGGCCGAAACCCAGGCCCATTGCTCCTTGGTCTGCGTGGCGGTGTTCCCAAACATCGTGTTCACTTGAACGCGGTTGAAATGGTAGCGCACCACGTTGGTGTAGGTGGCATTCGGGAGGATCAACGTGCCATAGCCGTCCACGGACTGTTCGATGGTGCCGTCAACCGTTCCTGCGAAAATACCCGCTTGGAACGTGCCGCTGAAGGTGTCGGAGGATCCATCCCCGAAGGTGTACGGCAATTCGATGATCAGTTCGGGATCGGACGCCAGGAGGATCTTGAGGGTGTCCTCGGGAGGTGTGCCCGGAATGATGAGCGCATTGCCCTCCGTGCGCAAGGCACCACTTCCAACAATGTAGTAGCTGTACGCATCGTCCCAGCTAACGCCGCAGAGGTTGGAATTGGGAAAATTGGCGGCCCAAGGGGTGGTGGCAGGGTCCACGAAGGTGAATTGCTCTTCGGAGGTCTCATTCAGGCCGCTGAAATCCCAGGTCACCATGGCCCCGGTCGCGGCGTTCAAGCTTGGGGCATCCACGATGTCATCGCACAGGCCAATGGTGGTGATGTCGCCCACTAAGGGAATGTTCGGCACGTCTATAACGGGTTGGGCCAGCACACTTGTCGGACCGGCGATCAGGAAAAGGGTAAATATTCGGTTCATCGTGGGAGAATTAATGTTGTTGCAAGTAAGAGAATATCCGGCAGGAATGCAACGCCCAATAGCGATCACGTGGGTCTTGAGGGCTTCATATTGAAGTATTTTCCATGGACAGGTGGAACAACAGGCGGAAGAGCACTTGTGCCTCCCGCTGTTCAACGGGACGTTCGAGATCTTCGAGGCATCCTGAAGTCTCCGAAACTCCTTACCGAACCCTGTTCCAACTCTGCTGCATACCGAACATCTGCGCCTCGCCATCCTGATCCAGGCCGCCCTCCTCACTGGAGTATATTTCGCACCTCCAGGATGGCAAGGCATGGAGATCGACTTCGCCTTGTACGACCAAGGCATGCACCGATCGCCTGCGGATCCGGGGAAGACCCGGGCTTTCTATGGGTGGATCCGACCTATATCACGATCAGCGGGGTATCGGCGAACTCCTTCCCATTGTCGCTGGTGGCCGGTTCAGAAAAGCATCCGTGCATGGGAGCGGCCGACAACAAAAGCGAAAGCCCCCGGGCGGTCGGGGGCTTTCGTTAGAACATGATCTGCGCTCACTCCACGATCACGCGGCGTACGACATCCTTGCTGTTCTCCCTCACTCGCACGAAGTACAGTCCCTTGGACAGTCCGTTCAATGCAAATTGGGTGCGCGAACCGAAGGTGGTACCATCGACCACGGTGCGGCCCGTGACATCTACCAAGGAGGCGATGGCCGTGGTCCCGTGTGGAAGTTCCACGGTCAGCACATCGGTAGCCGGATTTGGATATACATGGACTTCTGTCAGCGCATTCTCCTCAATACCCACCGGACCGAGTTCCGTAAAGAGGACATCGTCCACATAGTACAGCGGTACGTTCGGTGCACCGCCGGCATAGGCGAAGAAATCGATCCCGCCGATCTGGTTGGGTCCAGGGGTATCTGTTTGCCAGCCGTATTGGGTTGTTCCGTCAATGTCCAGCGTTGCATCCAGAGTTTCCAAGTCGAAGGCCAAAGCCACGCTGAACCATGTGTCCTGCGGGTAGGAGCCGTCGCTGGCCACCGTATTGTTCATGAACTCGATCGTCCCGTCCACCTTGAAGGTGACCTCGAGCATGAAGCTGCCTGTACCGGGCACTTCGTTCCGTTGGATGTTGAAGTAGCCGCCATTGCCGGATGGTACGTACATGTTCCAACTCAGGGTGTAGCTCCCGGTACTGCGGTCACCAAGGCGCAGTACCAGGTCCGTAGGGCCACCAGCAGCAACCCCGGACACTTTCATGCTCAATGTGCCTGAACTCGCTTGTTCATCACTGATCGGGGTGTCTTCCGTGCTCCCGGGGTCAACGGACCAGGTGCTCCATGGCAATCCGATGGTCTGTGCCACAAGTTCACCTTCCGTATAGGAATCGAAATTCTCGTTCACAAGTACCGTCTGTGCCGATATCAGGCCGGCGAACCCTCCAAGAAGTGTAAAGAGTAGTGATCGTTTCATGGGTGTATGGTTTGAAATGTGGCGAAAAGTTAATCACGAAACGGACAAAGTGTCCTTTGACCCAGGGCCATCGCCTCAAAATACATTCCGCACCAGGTCTGTTGTTTCTGCGACCCCGCTGGGGTCGAACACGTTCGTCCGACTCAAATTCCATTCTCTGTGACCCCGCTGGGGTCAACCCATAAGGAGAATGACCAGTGCTGCATTCTGACCCCAGAGGGGTCACAGAAATTAGAAAACGCCCCCCGATGGTAGAACGGCCCCAGGGGGTCCCAGAAAAGAAGAGGCGATAGCCCTGCCTTTGACCCTCAGAATCGCCGAGGGATCGATGAAATGAATGGGTAAGCGTGTGGAAGGTCCTATACCACTGTCCGTCCCGATCGAATTGGACGGCCACCTCGTCGTCCTTGTTGTGGTTTCCGGAGGGGTAACCGCTCACAGTGTTGCTGGGGATCATCTCGCCGATGGCGAATAGGATGATGTTACGGTCGTTATTCGTAGCCCATATGGGATGTCCTTCAGCTTCTGTTCACATTTGGGGTATGATCCCGATGGTGTAGAGAAACAAGGGTTCCATATCTTGGAACTCCGAAGAACATGGCATGAAACGGACAACCTCTTTCCTCCTCCCACTAATTATGGTCCTGCTCTTTCAAGGATGTAAGAAGGACAACCCCGAACCGGATGTCACGACGCCGCCGATCGCATCTGGTCTCACGGTGAACATCACGGGGACGGTTGTAGGTGACAACGGTACCTTCATCACGGGGGCTCAGGTGGAGGTGAACGGCCGCACGGCGACCAGCGGAGACCGCGGCCTATTCCGGATGCTGAACGTTCCTGCCAACGATGGGAGGAATTTCCTGAAAGTACATAAGTCAGGGTACTTCTTTGGAGGCAGGAATTTCTATGTCTCTGAGTCCGGTGAGGTCGGTGTAAAGGTCAAGCTGGTCCCTCGAATGCTCACGGGTACATTCAACGCAAGTGCGGGTGGAGAGGTTGAGACCAGTGATGGTCTTAAAGTCGTTATCCCTGCCAATTCCATTGAAGGAGGATATCAAGGACAAGTGAAGGTCTACTCGCGGTTCTATGACCTAACTATCCCTGAGTCGATCTTGGAGGTGCCAGGGATGGAAGGGATGGATCTTAATGGTGATGATGTACTGCTACTATCCTATGGCATGGGCAGCTTCGAACTGGAAAACACCAGTGGAGACCTGCTACAGCTAGCGAATGGGGCAAGTGCGGAGTTGACCGTACCGGTGCCCAGTTCTATCCTAGGCACGGCGGGGCCAAGCATACCGCTGTGGTATTTCGATGAAGCGCTTGGCACATGGATGGAAGAGGGATCCGCTACGCTACAAGGAGGTAACTACGTGGGCGAGGTTGGTCACTTTTCGGTCTGGAATTGTGATAACCCGATGATCGCGAGCAGATACAATGTGATCATCACGTGTGGTGGAACGCCGTACGCGAATCAGGTCGTTGCTGCAAAGGTCGATGGCATTATGATAGGCACTGAAATGACACGTTCTGATGGTGTCTGGGTGGATATCATGCCACCGTTCGCCACCGTAGAGGTATATGCGCTCCCCGGTGGTGCGAACGCCGGGTCGTATTTCTTGGGCTCATTCCAAACAGGTCCTGCTTTTACTGGTCTGGAGACATTGTCGTTCGAAAGTATGTGCGGTCCGCATGCCTCGGTATCCGGTTGCGCGGTCGATGGGTCCGGTATCCCCGTGACCAACGGCTACATGTACCTCGCATTCGATGACCTATACACCGAACCGGTGTTCTTTGATGCGACTGGCTGTTTCCACACCTCCTACTTCGACTACACGCCAGGGCAAATGAGTTCAGGTGCATCGATAGTGGCTTGGGATCTCGATAACTTCATTATGGCGAACGGCCCCACCGTGCTTTTCAATGATGTACTCAATGTGCTTCCCGAGCCGATCGTGATCGGAGGTTCGACCGCTTCGGTCAATGGGCGTATCTACGTGAGCGACGACTCGAGTGAGAGCTTCTTCTATTGTTTGGATGCT
This sequence comes from Flavobacteriales bacterium, assembly GCA_016710015.1. Classification (GTDB taxonomy): domain Bacteria; phylum Bacteroidota; class Bacteroidia; order Flavobacteriales_F; family PHOS-HE28; genus PHOS-HE28. The sequence continues at coordinate 333,563 of JADJLR010000002.1, read as the reverse complement.
GCGAATGGCAACTCGATCTGGACAGCGAACGTTGGTCTAGGACTTACGGATGCCTCTGCCGCAGTGATGGACAATAGAGCGTACATCGTAAGGTCCGGCAGGCTGTACTGCCTCAACCCCTTCGATGGAACAGAGATCTGGAGCAACAGTCTACCCGAAGGCATCTCTCCTTTTGTGGAGAACGGTGTGGTATACGTTAGTCAAGCCAGTGGCCTCGTGCGCGCACTTGATGGAGGTACCGGTGCGCAACTCTGGAGCACGGATCTGGGTGCTGGTGTGTGGAGTGCGCCTACGATATCGGGTGATCTCTTGTACTGCTCCGCAGGGACGGCCTCTCCTGGCGTTCGTGCACTGAACAAGAATGACGGGTCGTTGGTCTGGGATTTCCAAACGCCCGCCCGTGTCAAGTCCTCTCCGTGCGTGGCAGGTGGAAAAGTGTTCTTCGGTTGCGATGATCAGGAGCTCTACGCTGTTGATGCACTCACCGGTGCACAGGTCTGGCAGGCGACGTTCGATAACGGCGCATCGCAACTCGGAAGCCCTACGGCCGGCAATGGCAAGGTGTATATTCAATCCACCAATCACGTCAGGGCATTCGATATGAATAGCGGGAGTGAGGTGTGGATGGCGAATGTGCTCAGCACCTCTTCCGGCGCGAATCCGTATCTCGATGGCAACAGGCTCTTCGCACGTGCAGGCAGTGGCCCGATCTCGTGCTTCAATGCAAGCAATGGATCCCTGCTGTACGACATAGGCCCGAGCGGGGTCGCGAACAATTCGGTCGCCAAGGACTTCACCGTTGTGGATGGGGTGCTCTTCATGCATCGCCATGAAGCACCTCAAACCATAGAGGCACGCAACGCGCAGACCGGTGAAGTGATCTGGACCAGCCCACTACTGGCGAACATGACCGCGGCCATCGTTGTGGTGGATGAGAATGGGGTATCCCATTATTCTACGTTGAGCGGGATGCAGCAATAGGTCACGGTCTGAGCGGACGGGGCCATGGTCGGAGCGCAGGGTACAGTACACCGCCTGCTGCCTGCGATGCGACTTTTCGGTGACCTACTTCCTTAAGCGCTGCACGGCGGTCAGAATGTCACGAGGCTCCGCACGGTTCCGGTAGTCGGGGTGCAAAAAGGCATAGGTGATCACACCATCGGTGCCGATCACATAGGTGGCGGCCAAGGGCAGTTCGTTGCTGGCGTCGCCGTTGTAGGCATGCAGGTCGAAGCTCTCTTGGTAGCGCGCAGCCACCTCGGGTGTGAGCTGGAACACCACCCCGAAGGCGCGTGCGACGGTGTTGCCGGGATCACTGAGGATATCGAATTCCAGTGCGTGCTTCTCTGTCGTGCTCATACTGCTATCCGGCAATTCGGGGGTGAGCGCCACGAGGGAGGCACCCGCAGCACGGAAGTTCGGCAGCTCCTCCTGTAAGCGGTGCAGTGTGAGGTTGCAATACGGACACCAGCCGCCACGATACCAGGTCAGGATCACCGGACCGTTCTTCAACACCTCGTACAAGCGCACCGGCTGTCCCGTGGGATTGTTCAGGGTGAAATCCGGCGCCATATCGCCCACTTGGTGTGCGGTCTCCAATATGCCACTGCTGCGCACCGCCTCGATCCCTGCCGCATAGTCCTGCTTCTTCCCCGCATCGGCCTTCAACTCGAAGGCGGCCTTCTTGGCATCGAGGGTATCCTGCAGGGGTATGTACGGCATGGCATCGTTCGTTGGGGCATCGGTAACTACCGAGGCGGGTTCGTTCGTGCAAGCAACGAAGAGGAGAGGGAGGAGGAGGAGGGTGTAGTTCATGGATCGGTGCGTGCAACAAAGACCGGTCCACGAAGTCGGATCGTAGCGAGACCACGGAGAGCCCCAAGGGAAGTGGTCCAAGCCGAAAAGCCCGAGGCGGTCCAGCGAAGTCATGCGCCTTCACGGCGACCATCGTTCGCCCCTCAATGCCTGCGCCCCGAATAGGTCATCGCCTCGCCCTTGAAGGATCCGTAGTTGAAGCCGAACGCGATTAGGCCCGTGCTGCCGGATCCTGTAGAGGTAGAACTCCGTTCGGTCGATGGTGCTCTCGGAGATCCGGCTGCGGAACGTATCCCGCATGCTAACACGGAACACTTCGCACCCCTATATTCGATCCCCACCCCAACACCCCGCACCACATGCTCGCCCTAGCCATCCTCCTCGTATTTCTCGCACTCGTGGCCTTCTACGCCATCGCCATCTACAACAAGTTGGTGAAGTTGAAGAACCTGGTGGCCGAGGCGTGGAGCGGGATCGATGTGCAGTTGAAGAAGCGCTACGACCTGATCCCCAATTTGGTGGAGACGGTAAAAGGCTATGCCGCCCATGAGAAGGAGACCTTCGAGAACGTGACCAAGGCACGTGCGGCCGCGCAGCAGGCCACCACGGTAGAGGGCCAGCAGGTGGCGGAGAACAAATTGAACGGCGCGCTGATGAACCTGATGGCCGTGGCCGAACGCTACCCGGACCTGAAGGCGAACACGAACTTCCTAGCGCTGCAGAGCGCCTTGGGCGAGGTGGAAGGCGACATCGAGAAAGCGCGACGCTACTACAACGGCAATGTACGCGAGCAGAACACACTGATCGAGAGCTTCCCGAGCAACGTGGTGGCCAATTCGTTCAGCTTCGCCAAGTCCACCTTCTTCGAGTTGGAGAACCCCGCAGAGAAGAACGCGCCACAGGTGAAATTCGGGTAATGCGGTTTCCCGGTACAGGACTGGTCAATGGAAACACACCGCAGAGTCGCGAAGACGCTGAGTAACGCAGAGGATAAATGGCGAACGTAGCCATAGTCGCAGAGAGAATTGCTTCGCAATTATGGAGGGTCAAGAGAGAAAGTCACTTTGTATTCCACTGATAGCTGATCGATCGCTTGCCATGGTATTCAACTACCTAAGTGGTCGAAGCGAAGGAGCGTTGAAGTCACCTTCAGACGTGTGGGAAGAGCGTGCGGTGGCTGTCCATCCCGGGTCGAGCCCGGGACAGGCTTACCGCGCTCCGGCGCCTTTTGGCGGAAGCCCCGCAGAATGGATGTGGGGTTGGCGAAGCAAAAGGTGGAAGGGAAACTTCCTTGCTCTATTCACCGCCTTCATAGTTGGGCTAAACGCATACGGTCAAACGGAACGCATCACCTCCTTCCACACCGACCTCACTGTAGCACCCGATGGGCAACTGACCGTGACGGAAGACATCAACATCTATGCAGCGGGTGTGGAGTTCAAACGCGGCATCGTGCGCAGGCTGCCACTGCACTTCCAGGACCACACCGGCAAGCAGAACCGGGTGCGGTACGCCATCGACGATGTGCAGCAGAACGGCGCCGCTGCACCATACCACACGGAAACCGAAGGCGACGACTTCGTACTGTACGTCGGCGACAAGGATACCTACTTGGATCCCGGCGACTACCGCTATCGGATCACTTACACCACCAAAGGTCAGGTCGGTTTCTTCCCCACCTACGACGAGATCTATTGGAACGTGAACGGCAACGGCTGGGCCTTTTACATAGACAGCATTTCGGCGGTGATCCACCTGCCGCCCACGGCCCAGGTGAAGCAGACCGCCTGCTACACGGGCGTGATGGGCAGCACGGAGAACACGTGTACGGACTCTGTTATCGATGCGCGCACGGTCCGCTTCCAAGGGCGCGCCATGGGCTACTACGAAGGCCTCACAGTGGCCGTCGGTTTCCAAAAGGGTGTGGTGGCTGAACCGCCACCACCGACCTTCTTGGAACGCTATGCCGTAGCGCTCCTGGGCGGTAGCATCACGTGCTTGCTGTTGCTGTACTACTTCGTCACATGGTTCCGTTTCGGTCGCGATCCGGACAAACCCACGGTGATCCCGCTCTTCGCCCCACCCGATGACTTGTCACCGACATCCGTAGGCATGGTGATGAAAGGTGGTTTTGCCGATTACCTGATCACGCCAGCGGTGATCGATATGGCGGTGAAGGGTGTGGTCCGCATCGAAGAGAAGAAGGAGAACGTGTTGTTGGGTCTGATCACCAAGGAGACGTATACCATCGTGAAGCTGAAGAGTGGCACGGACTTGCCGAAGGAGGAGCAGGAACTCTTCGCCCGCATGTTCAGCACAGGCCAGCAACGCTACGCCATCGACGGCGCGTACGACCCGAGCGTGGCGAGCATGGCAAGAGCGTTCAAGTCCACGATGGAGTCGCAGTGGAACGCGTTCCTGAACAAAGGCAACAACGTGCGGTTCTGGTTCATCCCCATACTCTCTGTGATCATCAGCTTCATCGCCATGCTCGTGCTACACAATGCGTATTGGGGGGATCACGATGTGTTGTACTTCATCGCCTTCGTTGTGGCGAACCTGATCCTGTTCCTGATCTACATTTACCTGATCAAGCGGCCGAGCGAGGAGATCCTGGCCTTACGGGCACGGCTGCTGGGCTTCAAGATGTACCTGAGCGCGGCGGAAGAGAAGCAGCTCCAGCACTTCAATCCGCCTACGATGACGCCCGAGGTCTTCGAGAAATACCTGCCCTATGCCATCGCGTTCAAGGTGGAGAAGATCTGGGGCGACCGCTTCCAGGACATGATCAGCAAGGCGCTGGTGGACCCTAACTACCGATCCAGTTGGTACGGTGGTTCCATCATGAACTACGGCGCATTCTCTTCGCACATGAACTCGTCGTTCAGCAGCAGCATGCAGTCATCGAGCACGGCACCGAGCAGCAGCGGAGGTTCCGGTGGTGGCGGTTCTTCGGGTGGCGGCGGCGGTGGTGGTGGAGGAGGAGGGTGGTAGGGCGCGAAGGGTACCCGCAACGCTCCTTCACCGTTGATCCCACGGTATCCCGTCTCCGGCGTAGGCATGGTAGAAGCGGATCATCCGCCGATGTAGCAGCACCTTTTCCGGTACGGGATGGCACTCCCAAATATGCAATGTGCCGCAACGCCGATGGATGAACTGGGTGTACCGCATCATCGCGGAACGATGATCCCGCTTTTACTTTTGTAGGAAGCCCGGTACGACATGGACCTTAAGACCCTCAGGCTAGAACTCCTTGAACGCATCGCCCTCTTGGAAGATGAGCCACGGCTGCTAGCCCTGAAGCGTCTGCTTGACGGCCCATCCACCGATGCCACACCGGCCGACCACCTCAGCGTGGTGCGCGAAGGCGAGGCGCCTTACCTGAAGCTGGAGGACCGTAATTACAGCGCTGCGGAAGTGCGAGCATTGTTGGAGCAGGTGTTGCGCGCGGTGCAGGTTGACCAAGAGGACTACGCCTCGCACTTCACCGCCGAGGAATGGGATGCCATGGACCGTGAACGCGAGCAGGCCGAGAGGGGTGAGGGCACGTTCTATACCATAGAGGAGGTGATGGCTCACCTGAAGAAGGACCTAGGGAAATGAGCCTTGGCTTCCATGTAACAGCAGCGGCTCGAAAGGACGCAGTTGAAGCGCAGCGTTTTCTTGAGGGGGATACCACTGACGCAGGGCCCCGCTTCCGTGAAGAACTGGAACGGTGTTGGCGATATATCGCCCAATATCCACATGGTTTCCGGATCCGCCATCGACAATTCCGGTACGCAACGTTGGATGTCTTCAGGTACCACGTGATCCATTCGGTGGGTCAGCGTAGTATCGTGGTGCATCGCATCCGGCACATGCACCAACAACCGTTGAAGCGCTACTTCGGTGGCTCAACATAGCTCTGGTCAATGGCTGACGCGCTGGCAACTCCACCCATCACCGCACCACGACCTTCCCCGTCACCACCGTTCCCTTGTGGAACCTCCGTCGGCTCTCCGCGCATGTGGCGGGACCCTGCGGCTCGAAGTGCCAATTCCTCAGAAGCTCGTCATTCTTCAGAAGACCTTTCGTAGGTTTAGCATGAACAACGTGCAATGGAGCGCCATTTGACTTTCGCGACCATCCTATTCGCCTGCCTGTTCGCACAAGGCGTAAGTGCGCAAGACCATGGCGTAAGGATCTTCGCGCAGACCAGCGGTGCTGTGGCGTGGGTGGAGACCATCAGTGCGGACAGCCTTCACCGGTCGCGCAGCAGTGGCGTGGTGTTGAAGCACCGCAAGTGGTTGCTCACGACCTTCCACGGTTACCAGCATGGCGGTGTCATCTCTGCTCGAGTGGGTGCTACGTCCTTGTTGCTCGGCAAGGTGATCACTGCGGACAAGGAAATGGACCTGGTGGTGATGGAGATCGTGAGCTCCATTCCGCACACGGCATGGGCCGGGGTGCCCGATCTGGCGACGTTGACGAGCGATGCGATCGAACCCGGTGCTGATGTGTACGCGATAGGCAATCCGAACGGTGCAGAACTCACCATCAGCTACGGACTGGCGAGCGGTCTTCGGCCCTTCGGTGTTACGGGGCGAAAGCTGTTGCAATTCTCTGCGCCGGTCAGCGAGGGCAACAGTGGCGGCGCGCTGGTGGATGGCAAAGGGCGCTTGTTGGGGCTGCCCACGGCGTGGCATGCCGACGGCGGTGGTCAGGCATTGAATTTCGCACTGCCCATGGAAGCGGTATTCGCCGCTGTGGCCAGCTCGCGCAATGATCTGCCAACGCCCAACGAGGCATGGATAAAGGCGGCACGCGCGTATCTGGCCGGGAATTGTGCTGAGGCCTTCATCCTTTTCGCGCCATTCATTTCCAACGAAACGCCGCAACAACACGATGCCGCCTACCGTTCAGCGCGCTGTCTGCAACGCAGTGGCGACCTGAGATCGGCACGCAACTACTACGAGCGCTTGGTGGAGGCGGACCCCTTGGATGCGAAGAGCATGTACCGCTTGGGCGAAGTGGTCTTTGAACAAGGTGAAATACAACGCGGCTTGGAGCTGCTCCAACGCGCCGGTCGGTTGAAGCCGGAACTGCTTACCAGCACGACGTGGGACTAGGAGACCTGTGACCCCTGAACCTTTGCCGGCTCTTCCGCAGGAGATCCCGCGATCCGGTGGAACTTCATTCCTAGTGCCTTCTTCCCGAATAGGTCATCGCATCGCCCTTGCCGAAGCCGTAGCTGAAGCCGAGGGTGATGAAGCGACCGCGCTGCCGGAACGTGTAGAGGTAGAACTCCGTTCGGTCGATGACGTTCTCTTCGATCCGGCTGCTGAAGGCATCGCGCACACTGATGTTGAACACGCCCTTGCCCTTCATGATCTTTTTGCGGATGCCCATGTCCATGAAGGCGAAGCCCGATACCTCGGATTGCACGGTCTGATAGCCCGAGATGTAGTTGCCGGTCAGTTCCAGATCGAAGTCGGCGGGCAGTTTGAATTTCGTGGTGAGGCGAGAGGTCCATTTCTCCCCATTGAAGTCGAAGTTCTGCTCCTCGAATTCCCCGCGACGATCGAAGAGGTTGAAGTTGAGGTCAGCGCTCAGGGTGACCCATTTCACCGGGTCGTACTTGCCGTTGAACTCGAAGCCCGTGGCCGCATTGGTCCCGATGTTCAGTGGGATGGTCGTGTTCACGTTGTCGGCGAAGAGGGAGATGCGTTCCACCACTTCTGTGGTGTACAGGTGGTATACGCTGGCGTTCAACGAGGCCTTCTTCACGATCAGGATGCTGGTGAACTCAAAGGAATCCGTGTATTCCGGCTGTAGGTTCGGGTTCCCGGTGCGGATGTTGAAGTTGTTGGTGATGTTGAAGAAGGGGTTCAGGTCCCACAACTCCGGTCTCCATATCCTGCGGGAATAGCCGGCCTGTAGCGAGAAGAATTCGGAGATCTTGTGCGTAGCGTGGGCGCTGGGGAACAGGTCGGTGAAGGTGCGGTCGTTCTTCTCGTTCGTGGTGGCGAGCAGCGTCTTCAGGTCAGTATTCTCCATGCGCAGGCCGAGCTTGATGCCCGACTTCTTCCCTTCATACGCCGCGGTACCATACACGCCGAGCACCTTCTGGTCGTAACGGAAATCATTCGTCAGGTCCGGGTCCAGCACGTACGCGCCATCGATCAGGTCCTGAACGGCGTATTCGTTCCCCACATCGTTCAGCGCGTATTGGGCACCGGTCTCGATCGTCACCTTATCGGTCAGCGGATCGGTGTAATCCAACTTCATGGTGTAGTCCGCGCGGTTGAATTTCGTTGCCGTGCGCTGGTCGTTGTTCACCGCTTCGCCCAACAGGGTGTTGGTGGTGAATACCGACGATTGGTCCTTTCCGAAGTAGGATCCCTGGGCGCTCATCAACAGCGTGTGCTCCTTGTTGTCCTTGAACTCCCGCTTGTATTGCAGGTCGTATTGGTACTTGGGGTTGGTGGCCTCGGTGTCCTCATCACGCACCCACTGCGAAGCGGTGGGCCCTGTTCCGCTGAATGCATTGTATTCGATGCTCGCAGGGTTCCGCTCTATCTCATAGGCGAAGTTGCCCGAGAGCGTCAATACGTTCTTCGGGTCGATGTGGTAGTCGGTCCCCAAGGTGATGTTGTAGAAGCGTTCCTTGCGGTACGAGGTGCCTTCGCTCTGGATCGTGGAACCGCCGAGCCGATCCTCGTTGATGGATTCCTCGTAGCGGGGCAGCGAGCGGTAGCCGATCCCCATTTGGGTGAAGAGGTTGAACTTCTGCGTGCGGCGGTTCAGGCTCACCCCGACGCTGTGGTTCTCCGGCCAACCGGTATTCACCGAAACGGAACCGTTCAGGCCCTTCTGCTCCTCCTTCTTCAACACGATGTTCAGGATCCCCGCCGTGCCCGCCGCGTCGTACTTGGCAGAAGGGTTGGTGATCACCTCCACGCTCTCGATCATGTCCGCTGTAATGGTGCCAAGGGCATTGCTCTGCCCATCGGCGAGGATCGACGGTTTGCCATCGATCAGGATCTGCACGCCCGCCGAACCGCGCAGACTTACCACCCCTTCAATGCTCACGTTCACCGAGGGTACGTTGTTGAGCACTTCCAACGCGCTTGCCCCGGTGGTGCTGAGGTCCTCGCCCACGGTGAACACGCGCTTGTCCAACTCGAACCGTGTGCGCGACACTTCGCCGAGCACTTCCACTTCGGAAAGCTGTTGCATGTTCTCTTCCAAGTGGACCACGCCGGCATCGATGCGACCGTTCGCCGCAATGAGACCGGTCAGCGTGTCGCTGCGGTAACCGATGAAACTGACCACCAGATCGAGCGCCGCAGTAGGGGAGCTCAATTCGAACCGACCATCGAACCCGGTCGTGGCCCCCTCGATCATGATCGCTGTGCCGCTCTGCAAAGCTACCACCGTGGCATAGGGGATCGGTTCTTCGCCCACGGCGGTGACCACGGTGCCCGTGATCACGGTGGCCTGCTGTGCTACAACGCAAGTGCCGATCACCATCATACTACAGAACACCACCGACCGGACCATCAATTCCCGCATACACCGTTCCTTTATTTCCATGGACCGACCCAACGCACAAAGTCCGGGCCAGCTTGGCAACGTTGCAAGGTAGAACTACACGTTGCAGATGATCCGATCCGGACTTGCTTGCTGTGCCTGTGGCTATTCGGAATGGGCCGCAGGTTTCGGATGTGCTAAGCTGCTCCAAACCATGGTCTCCACAGGGTCGGGTCGCGCTCCATGCGCTCCGGCATGACCTGCCGGGGTCAGCCAGGATCGCTACATTCACATGGCCAATACCTTCAATATGGAACGTTCCAACAACCTCATCGGAGCGATCGGTCTGGCGATCGGCGTCGCTTTCGGTATCGCAGGTGGCTTCTTCCCCGACCCGGTCACCCAACGCACCATCTATTTGATCAGCAGCCTCGGTGTAATGGCGGGCATGTTGGTGCTCAGCATCAAGTTCATGCGCAAAGGGCATGACCTCACAGCCGCTGGACTGGTGCTCTTCGCCATCGCGGAGGGCATGATGACCAGCTGCGGTTCCGCTCCGGAGGACGTTGCCATGGCCGGCTTCGGTGCAGGCATGGCCGTGTACGCGCCGTCCTTCTGGTTGATCTGCTCCCAGGGCAGTTTCCCCATGTGGACCCGCATCACCGGGTTGCTGGCTTCGTTGGTCTTCTTGGTCGCCGGTTTCAAGATCATCCTTGGCGAGACCTTACTGAGCACCGATGCCCTGCCCGGAGCCGCTTACGGGTTGATGTCGCTTACCCTGATCGGTTGGATCATCGCATTGCTCCGCGAGAAGTCGGGGCAAGACCCCGTACGTCCGTGAACGAACCGCTTCATCGCCGTTGCGGCCAGCGGTGACGGTTGGACAGTTCGGACTGCGGAGGTCCATTCCGCCGGTGTGCAGACCGCCGTGTCTCCGAAAACGGAGTACCGTGCGCGGCGATTACGCAGGTGGCACCTTTCGTACCAGCGCCCCTATTCCACCACCAGATGCGCGTGCATTGCATGCTGGCCGTTCAGCGGACCGCACACCACATAGTGGCCGCTGGCAAGCTTGCTTACGTCCACGGTTGCGCCTGTGGACCGCATCGCCGTTCGGCCAGCACCATCGCGCACCTCGAACACATCGTTGGGCCCTGCACCCGGGATCGTGATCCGATCGGTCGCCGGGTTGGGTGCGATCAGCATGGCCGATGAGCGCACGGTCTCCTCCAACCCTACGCTTCCTTCCGCCTGGCCCCACACCTGGCGCGTGAAGTTGTTGCTGAAGTCGTTCTCGTTGCGCAATCCCAATCGCGTATAGCCGATGGCGGTCCCGGGAGTGCTGTAGAAGTAATAGTAGAAGTGCATGGTGTCGCCAGCGGCGATGGGGACCAGGGCCGTGTCGATATCCGGCAGGTAGCACACATCAAGGCAAAGGGAACTCTGCCAGCCACTGGGCAAATTGTTCTGCAGTTTCACCACGCGCACAAGCACATCCTCCGTAGTGCTGGTATTGATGAGTTGCAGGTTCGCGGTGATGGTGGTGCCGCCCATGCCGTACACGGTGTCGTTGCTGACCCATTGTACATTGAACTGCCCCCCGAAGGCGCTGCCGCAATCGCTGCTCGGTGGCAGCGCCAGCAGGTCCTCGATGTCGCAGTCGATGTCATCCGGTAGTTTGTCGAACCAGTCATGGTGCGTGTGGATGGTCCCGTTCAGATCGATCAGGTACGCGTTGTTCGGTTGCGGCCCGTAATGGTCCCACCAGGCGTTGCAGGGTCCGTCCAGGTACACCGGTGCGTCGATCTGCATGTTATCGAGCATCTCCTGAAGTACGGCCTTGCGCTCTCCGTACGTGGTGGGTTGCTGGTACAGGATACCGGCGGTGATGTTCTGTTGGCCCGTGTTCACCGCGCCGAAATAGGGGCTGATGTCGATGTCCGGATGGGCCTCCGGTGTGTACACGATCACGATGGTCAGCGCTGCGCCGTGGGCGGCCACGAGCTGGTTGATCTTGGGAACCTTTCCGCGGAACACCGGGCAGGTGTAACTGCTGCTGATCATCAGCACCGGCTTGCCCGCCAGCAAGGCATCCTCCAGGTTGAAGGCGTTGCCATCGAGGTCGAACAGCGTGAAGTCCGCCGCCTGCTCACCTTCAGGTCGACCACACGAGCTGATCGGCGGTGTTTGCGTGGGCAGCGTGCAGATCGGCTCGCTGTCGGCAGGCAAGGTTCCGGCATTGAGGCTGGGCAGCAGATCGGGCTGGGCTTGGGTGCTACTGACCAACGCCAACGTGGCGGTCAGGAGAAGAAGGTAGCGTTGTGCCATCACCGTGGTTTACACGTTCGACGGTCCAAAGTTGGGAAAGTTCGATCAGCGGATCGTTCAATTGCACGGTCAGTGCCTGCCATTGGTCGAGCGCGCCGCATCGTGTCGGTGAAGATCACCTGAGTAAAGACGCGGGCCTTGCTTGTTCAAGGACCGTTTGACCAGGGTCTTCGGGTTTGCGGCACGGGGTAAGCATCCGCTCCAACAGGTGCAGCTGAAGCAGCGCTACCACCTGATCCCCAATTTGGTGGAGACGGTAAAGGGTTATGCGGCGCATGAGAAGGAGACCTTCGAGAACGTGACCAAGGCACGTGCGGCCGCGCAGCAGGCCACCACGGTAGAGGGCCAGCAGGTGGCGGAGAACAAATTGAACGGCGCGCTGATGAACCTGATGGCCGTGGCCGAACGCTACCCGGACCTGAAGGCGAACACGAACTTCCTCGCGCTGCAGAGCGCCTTGGGCGAGGTGGAAGGCGACATCGAGAAAGCGCGACGCTACTACAACGGCAATGTACGCGAGCAGAACACACTGATCGAGAGCTTCCCGAGCAACATGGTGGCCAATTCGTTCAACTTCGCCAAGTCCACCTTCTTCGAGTTGGAGAACCCCGCAGAGAAGAACGCGCCACAGGTGAAATTCGGGTAATGCGGTTTCCCGGTACAGGACTGGTCAATGGAAACACACCGCAGAGTCGCGAAGACGCTGAGTAACGCAGAGGATAAATGGCGAACGTAGCCATAGTCGCAGAGAGAATTGCTTCGCAATTATGGAGGGTCAAGAGAGAAAGTCACTTTGTATTCCACTGATAGCTGATCGATCGCTTGCCATGGTATTCAACTACCTAAGTGGTCGAAGCGAAGGAGCGTTGAAATCACCTTCAGACGTGTGGGAAGAGCGTGCGGTGGCTGTCCATCCCGGGTCGAGCCCGGGACAGGCTTACCGCGCTCCGGCACCTTTTGGCGGAAGCCCCGCAGAATGGATGTGGGGTTGGCGAAGCAAAAGGTGGAAGGGAAACTTCCTTGCTCTATTCACCACCTTCATAGTTGGGCTAAACGCATACGGTCAAACGGAACGCATCACCTCCTTCCACACCGACCTCACCGTAGCCCCCGATGGGCAACTGACCGTGACGGAAGAGATCAACATCCATGCAGCGGGCGTTGAATTCGAACGCGGCATCGTCCGCAGGCTCCTGCAGCGCTTCAACGACCACACCGGCAAGCAGAACCGGGTGCGGTACGCCATCGACGATGTGCAGCAGAACGGCACCACCGCACCATACCACACGGAAACAGAAGGCGACGACTTCGTACTGTACGTCGGCGACAAGGATACCTACTTGGATCCCGGCGACTACCGCTACCGGATCACTTACACGACGAAGGGCCAGGTCGGTTTCTTCCCAACCTACGACGAGATCTATTGGAACGTGAGTGGCAACGGCTGGGCCTTTTACATAGACAGTATCTCGGCGGTGAACCACCTGCCGTCCGCAGCCCAAGTGAAGCAGACCGCCTACTACACGGGGGTGATCTGCAACCCGGACAATGTGACCTTGGCCTTGCTGAGTGTAGGAGTGGATGAACATAGCAATGCTGCTCCGCTCACGATCTACCGGATCCGATGTCCGGTCATGCGGTGATCGAACTGGGGCCTGTGACCAACGCAGAGGAGAATGCTTCGTTGGTCATGCTGAATGCTTTGGGACAAACGGTCCGCACCATTCCTGTGCAGATGAATACCACGACCGTACAGCTGGAGCGTGGAGACCTTACTTCAGGGTTGTATCATGTCCAACTGCGCAGTGCACAGAACGTGCTTCGCACGATCAAGTTGGTGATCGAGTGATCACGATCACATTCACGAATTGAAAGGGGGCTGTCTCAATAGGGCAGCCCCTAACTCTGGCGCGAGCGTCCACGCTCGTGTCATTGCCATAGAGACTTTCCGAGTCGAACGCACCGAATGCCTTCAACTTCCATGGGGCTCCATGCAGCGGTCAGCAATGCAGTGGACCACTGTCTGCTTCATACCCCAACGGCCTGGCATGCATGTAGGCGGCTACCTGATCGGAGTGCAGCCTAAGAAGCCGGGATCCGCAGCGGTCCACGGCTGCAAGAAACGACCAAGGACATGTTCGGGCACTGGACGGAATGCTACTTTCATCGCGCCAAAAGAACCCATTGAATCACCCGTCATGCTACGCACCCTGCTCTCCCTTACCCTGCTCAGCTGCCTGCTCCATGGTCAAGCACAAGTGATCGAACTCACCTTCACCGGCCAGTACCAGGGAGATCCCGTATCGCTGGACAGTGTGTTCGTGGTGAACCTGTCCCAGGCGGGTGATACCATGCTCTTCTACCCGGATACGGTGCTGGTGCTGGGGACCACCGGCATTGCTGCATGGGACGCGGCCGATCGCGACGGCTTCACGCTTGGCCCCAGCCACCCCAATCCGTACAGTGACCACACGAACGTGGACTTGAACGTGTACGAGGCCGGTGTGCTGCGCATGGGTGTGAGCGATGCCTTGGGCCGGGAAGTGGCGAGCTACCAAGGTGCCGTTGCTCCCGGCACGCACCGTTTCCAACTACGGGGTGGCCAGCCCGGTGTGCAGGTGGTGTGGGTGGAGCTGAACGGACAGCGCCGCTCCATCCGCACGGTGGTGGTGGGCGAGGGGCTTGCGGGTGCGGTCCGCTTGGAGGGCTTGGGAGCAGACCCATTGGTCGTTGCCACCAAGGATTCCCGGGCCCTCTTCACTTGGATGCCGGGTGATGAGTTGCAGATGACCGGTTACGCCACCTTGCCCGGTGGACAGGCCGCCAGCGGCTGGATCAGCGAGGTGCCTACCGTTAGCACGGACCATGTGATCCAACTGGCGAACGGCCTGGTCTGTGCCGATTCCCCTAGCGTTACGGACATTGACGGCAATGTCTATCCAGTGGTCTCCATCGGCGGTCAATGCTGGATGGCCGAGAACTTGCGCACCACCAGATACCGCGATGGTGCCGAGATCCCGAACGTAACGGACGCCACGGCGTGGTCCGATCTGGAGACCGGTGCATGGAGCAACTACGATAACGACACGGTGAACGATGCCCTCTACGGCAAGCTCTACAACTGGTTCGCCGCTTTCGATGTCCGCATCTGCCCGCAAGGCTGGCATGTGCCCACGGACGCGGACTGGCAGACGTTGGAACTTGCTTTGGGCATGCTGCCTGCGGAACTGGCGGCCACCGATTGGCGCGGTACCACCCCCAACGTGGGTGGCCAACTGAAGAGCCTCTCGCTCTGGATCACGCCAAACAACGGCGCCACCAACAGCAGCGGTTTCGCAGCACTGCCCGGCGGGAACCGCGACAATGACAACGGCTCCTTCAACGACCTGCCGTACTACGGGTACTGGTGGAGCACTACGGAGAGCAGTACCGACAAGGCCTGGTGCCGCTATCTGCAGAATAACAAGACCGGTATCGGCCGCTTCGGCTTCGACCAGAAGCTCGGCTTCTGCCTACGCTGCGTGTTGGATTGATCCGTAGGAAGGACCGGAGCGGAACAAAGAAGGCTGCGGACGTGCAGCGTTGCCGGATCCGGGTATGGACTTCCGAAGGAGGGCGTGCCTCTAGGAAAGGATAACGGCTTGTTCAATTTCGATCCGACTTCTGCACCCCCCGGCTCGGAAGTCCGGGCAACGCACGGCAGGATCGTAGCGATCGCCACGGTCTCGTCGGTCTCATCTATCAAGATAGAAGCCAACCCACAAGGCCAGCGCTTTTTGCAAGAATATCCTATGTCCTATGCGGCCAATCACGGGTCTGGCATTTGCATAGGACATAAGACATTCTTGCATCGTACAGCTCATTTGCTCTGATCGAGTTTCCGGACCATGGTCAGGATGGTGCCAATAGCGACCGTCTCTCCCGTTTCGTCAACAACATCAACCAGGAACTTCACAATACCCGTTGCGATGTGCGCCCTT
This sequence comes from Flavobacteriales bacterium, assembly GCA_016710015.1. Lineage (GTDB taxonomy): Bacteria > Bacteroidota > Bacteroidia > Flavobacteriales_F > PHOS-HE28 > PHOS-HE28. The sequence goes on along the minus strand of JADJLR010000002.1, from coordinate 317,928 downwards.
CGGACTGTCCTCGGTCTTGGGCTTCTTCTCCTGATCCACCTTCTCCTTCACGGTGACCCTTCGACATCGCTCAGGGTGACACCTTAAGGAGGCGCCGGGGTAAACGGGGCCCGTTAGTGCGGGATTTCGCTGGCGCTCAACTTGCTTCCGCGCTTCCTCGATACCGCAGTTCAGTAGCACGGGGCCTTTGGGCGGATGGTGCTCGATCGGACTCAAAGCAGTTCCCCCTTATCGATACCTGCCTGCTTCAGGATCGAGAGCATGGTTCCCTTGGGAAGATCTCGCTTGTGCATGGGCACCACGGTCATCTTGCCGGTGGCCTTGTTCTTGAAGATCTGGTGTGAGCCTTTGGCACGCGCAAACTCGAAGCCGTGCTTCACTAGCAAACGAATGATCTCGTTGGGTGAGAGCGACGGCGCCTTCGTCATCGCCGATCAGGAAGCGAGTACAAGCGAATACTCGAAGGTCTGGCTGTCGTCCGGGATCCGTTCACCGTCCGCTTGCAGCGTTTCCACGTAGAGTTCAATGGCTTCCTTGGCCATCTCCATAGCGTGCTCGATGGTCTCGCCGTAGGTGATACAGCCCGGAAGTGCGGGTACGTTCACCGTGAAACCACCTTCCGGCTCGCGTGTCATCAGGATGCGGTAGGTGAGTTGTGCCATGGTCCCGTTCGTTTGTTCAAATCTACGCAGCGACTAGTTCTGATCCAACTTCCGCACCATCGTCAAGATCGTCGCAATAGCCACCGTCTCCCTCTCATCGAACACTTCGGACAAGAACACACGAGTGGGCATGTCATTCTGTTCCGCTGATCTTCATGATCCGATGCGTTCGCCGTTCCCGTGAAGTTCCCAAGAACGGAAATATAGGCCATCCGGCAAATGCGACAGGGCCATTTGAAGCGAACCAGTTCCAGACAGGATCCGGACATCGAGCATTCTGCCTTGTGCATCGGTCAGGTTCAGGGCGTCGCCCGGCTTCATGACCGATCCGGATCGCAACCAAGCCTGAGGGCACTCCCAAATGCCGTGGTTGAAGTACAGTTGGCTATTTGTTTCTGCCTTGTTGAATCCATCTCGAATTCTGCTGGCTAGTCAAGCAATTTCCAGCAGCGGCGATAGATCACTCGTGACCGGCGACCCTGGACAATGGACCGCCCGATGAGGAAAGCAATTGGGAAGGCGGCAACAACCAAGAGAAGGACTTGTTGAATGGAATCAGAAAGAAAGCCCGCGATCCCGAAATTTCCTGGCTTCATCAGCGCGGCTAGGATGACAAATGCGACAGCTCCATAAAGGAATAGCACTCGGCGCCATGGAATTCGCACTATGGGATCGATGTTGTCGAACAGTGCATGCGAATCACCCGTATTGTGATTGTACAATGCGATGATCTCAGGCCTCCCGTGCTTGTCGGGGGTGAATTCAACGGCCGAAATACCATGACCATTGTCAACTTTGAACAGCCCATGACTGACAGTCACGCTTCTTTCGAGGCCTTGAGATGTGTGTAAAAAGAATTCGTCCTCTCGAGAAGAGTATGTCGAGTTGCCCCGTTGGCTGTAGTATGTCGTATTGGTGACAAGTGTCTTGGCACCGCGCACGGTTCCATTCAACCTGGAAACGGCGTAGACATACCCCCGTGCGCGGAATCTGCTATTGTCGGCAGTAAAGCCGAAGGGTCTAAACTCCCTAAGGAAGATGAGGGCCAGGAAGAACAGAGCGATCGCTCCGCCGATCAACATTACGACTTCTTCGCTGGGCATCCCATTAAGGATGTTCTTGTCAGCCTTGCCTTGGCCTAGTACAGTTGCTGAGTGAAGAAGGGAAATAAGGACCAGTGCTGCATGAGCAAAGACTGATCGGGTACAAACGCGGATCTTCATGGTGGGGGTGGGCTACTGCAACTCCTCGAATATCGAATATAATGCCAGAACAGATGGTCTACGACTGATCCAACTTCCGCACCATCGTCAAGATCGTCGCGATCGCCACGGTCTCCCCGGTTTCGTCAACAACATCAACCAGAAACTTCACAATGCCCGTCGCGATATCCGCACCCTTGGGCGAGTCCTCGGTCTTCGGCTTCTTCTCCTGATCCACCTTCTCCTTCACGGTGAACTTCACTTGGATGACGGCGCCGGGGTATACGGGCTTGGTGAAGCGCGCTTCCTCGATGCCGTAGTTCAGTAGTACTGGGCCTTTGGGCGGATCAACAAAAAGGCCGGCGGCGCGGCTGAGGATGAAGTAGCCGTGCGCCACACGACCGGTGAAGATGGTGCCGTCCAAGGCGTTCTCGTCCATGTGGGCGTAGAACTTGTCGCCGCTGAGGTCCGCGAAGTTGTTGATGTCGTCCAGCGTCACGGTGTGCTTCTCGGTGATCACGGTATCGCCCACATTCAGCTCCTCGAAGTGCATGCGGAAGGTGTGCTTCGGCGTGATGTGTTGCTTGGCACCTTGCTGGTACTGCTGCGTAAGCGCGGTGATGGTGGTGGGGCTGCCTTGGATGGCGGTGCGCTGCAGGTAGTGCAGCACGCCGCGCTTGCCGCCCATTTCCTCGCCACCACCAGCGCGACCGGGACCGCCGTGTACCAGCGTGGCCAGCGGTGAACCGTGGCCGGTGTTCTCCTTCGCCATGTCGCGGTTGATCACCAGCATGCGGCCGTGGTGGCTGGCAGCACCCCACACGAATTGCTGAGCGACCTTATCATCGTAGGTCGCGATGCTGGCGCAGAGGCTGCCTTTGCCGAGCTTGGTAAGGGCCACGGCATCGTCGATGGTGGAGTAGGGCATCAATGTGCTCACCGGACCGAAGGCCTCGATGTTGTGGCACTGCTGGTTCTTCCAGGGGTCCTTGTTCAGCAGCAGGATGGGGCTCATGAACGCGCCCTTCTCGGCATCGGCACCGGTAACGCTCACACTGTTCGGATCGCCGTAGACCAGCTCGCTGCCTTTCATCAGGTCGGCGAGGTTGTCGCGCACTTCGGTGCGTTGCGTCTGTCCGGCGAGGGCACCCATTCTAACTCCTTCCGCACGCGGGTCGCCGATCACGGTACCGCCGAGGCGTTTGCCCAATGCGATCTGGACATCCTCCACGAGGTTCTCGGGCACCATGATGCGTCGTGCGCCGGTGCAGCGCTGGCCGCACTTCAGCGTCATCTCCTTGCCGACCTCCTTGATGAATAGCGTGAACTCGTCGGTGTCCGGCGTGGCATCGGGACCGAGCACGATGCTGTTGAGGCTATCGGCCTCCATGTTGAAGGGCACGCTCTCCGCGATGATGCGCGGGTGGGCCTTTAGCATACGCCCGGTCGTCGCGCTACCGGTGAAGGTGACGACGTCCTGGCTCTCGACATGGTCCAATAGATCCCCAGCGGAACCGACGATCAATTGGAGTGCGCCTTCGGGCAGTATCCTGCTTTCGATGATGGCCTTCGCCATGGCCTCGGTGAGGTAGCTGGTCACGGTGGCGGGCTTCACCACGGCGGGCATCCCGGCCATCCAATTCACGGCGCACTTCTCCAGCATGCCCCAGATGGGGAAGTTGAAGGCGTTGATGTGTACCGCCACACCTTCCTTCGGCACCATGATGTGGTGGCCCATGAAGCTGCCGCCCTTGCTGGTGAGCACGGGTGGCCCGTCCACATAGAAAGGCATGTTGCCGAGCTGCTTGCGCAAGCTGGCGTTGGCGAACACGTTGCCGATGCCGCCTTCGATGTCCACCCAGCTATCGGCCTTGGTGGCGCCGGTCTTGTAGCTGATCTGGTAGAATTCCTCCTTGCGGTCCATCAGGTAGAGCGCGAGTGCCTTCAGCATGCGGCCGCGCTCCGGGAAGGTCATTTTGCGCAGGGGAGGGCCGCCTACTTCACGGGCGTAGGTGAGCATGGCGCCGAAGTCGAGTCCGCCGGAGGAAGTGGTGGCGATGAGTTCGCCGGTGCTGGCGTCGAGGAGTTCCGCTTGTTTGCCGGTGCCCTTTACCCAAGAGCCAGCGATGTAATTCTCTAATTGCATGGTGCGAAGGTCGCGTGTTCGTTGCTCAGAAGCCTTGAACCTTGATCATTGAGCCTTGTGTCTTGGTTCTTCGTTCTTGTGTCTTGAGTCTTGGTTCTTGAGTCTTCCGCTCCGCGGCTCCCATTGGCCGGCGATTGTTCTGGAGTTGCATTGGGGCTAAGGTCGGGAGGAAATAGTGGGCGGGTAATACCTGTTCCCTTGTAAAGTCCTTCCGGTTACTTTCCTTCGGCGGGATGTTCAACACGATCCTAGAGACCGAACGCTTGATCCTTCGCCCGTTCACGATGGATGACGTGGCGGCTTCCTATGCCATGAACCTGGATGCGGAAGTAACACGCTATACCCATGATGGTGGAATGAAGACCATGGCGGAGATGGAGCGAACGATCCGGGAGAATGTCCTGGGCGACTATGAGCGGAACGGCTTCGGTCGCTTTGCGATGGTGAGCAAGGCGAGTAGCGAGTTCATCGGTTTCGCTGGCCTGAAGTACCTGCCTGAACATGACCTGGTGGACGTTGGATATCGGCTATGCCGCGACCTGTGGGGGCAAGGGCTGGCCACCGAAGCCGGCCGTGCCGCGTTGGAATTCGGCTTCGGCCCGCTCAGGCTGGAGCGCATCCATGGCTTCGTGCTGCCTGAGAACAAAGCATCGGTGCGGGTGCTGGAAAAGCTCGGCCTCCACTTTGAAACGGAGTTCATGGAAGAGGGCTTGCTTGCGCATCGGTACGTGGTGGAGCGGCAAGGAAAGTGAGAGAAGGGAATATCGAACACCCTTAACCGCGCTGTCAGGGATCAGTGCACTAGCACCTTCCCCCTCAACCTTGTTCCGCGCTCATCGGTCAGTGTCCAGAAAAGCAGTCCGGTTGGGCAGGGGACCTGCGCCTCGGAGCTGTTGATCCGCTCATTGCTGAGCATCCGTCCCTGTGCATCGAACAAGTTGAGCGTGGCCACTCCTTGTACGCCATGCACCTCCACGATCCCGGGAGGTCCCGCGCGTACTTGGTAGCGCGATCCCGCATCCTGCTCCACGACACCGACCGTGACGACGATCGTGAAGGTGAGGTTCGCGGTAGCGGTGTTGCCACAGGGATCGGTGTAGGTATGCACAACGGTGTAGACGCCCGATGTATCGAATGTGAAGGTGACCGTCGCGGTGGTGAATGATTGCCCGTTGCTACAGGTCCACAGGTGCGTGCCCTGCCCGTTGTGGATCAAGGTGATATAATCCGGCCCGCTGCTGAAGCCATCGAGAAATGCGTCGGTGCCGTTGGGCACGTCGAGGTTCCAGGTCTCGGGCTCGTCCAATACCGTGGCACTGGCGATGCTTCGAAGGATCGCTGCGGTATCCGGAGGAAGGGAGGAGTTGAATGCAGCATCCACACAGCTCTCTTGGAAGATCGTGCAATAGAACACGCAGGCGGCGAGGTAGGTGCCTTCCACGGATGGATGGGATCCGTCCGCTGCATAGAGGTTGATGAGCGGGTGGGTATCGCGCACTTGCTTCCAGGCAACGCCGACAGGTGCGGTGTATGCATCGTTCCAGTTTGCGAGTGCCACATAATTGTTCCGCAATCCCTGTTGCATACCGTCGTAGGTACACATGAAAGGAAAGGCGGGGCAATTGTCGGGATCACCGTTCTGCCGGCCCCAGGTCATATAGAAGACCGGATAGGTGCATTCGTAGTTCTCTTCGATCTCGGCGAGCAATTGGGTGGCGCCGAGCTCCGTATTGGTGACATCCACGGGAAGCGCGCCCAACTGACTCTGTTCCTGCATCACCACGAAGTCCCAGGGCTGCGCGTCGATCAACGATAGCGATGGCGCGTAGGTGGCGTGTTGTTCGAGGGTGTAGCCTCCTGGAGTGGATGCACTCACCGTGACTTCTTCGCCAAGTGAAAGTGCCAACTGCCGAAAGGTATTCGGTAGGTCGTTCGCGGCGGTGTAACTGTTGCCTAGGAACAGCACGGTGGTTTGTGCAGAGAGCAGTGAGGCCCAAAGGGAAATGGACACCAAGGAAAGTAGGACGCGTTCGATCATATGGACATGACGATATTCTAGTGCCGTCGGTTGGCCGAAGCGCTCAACGCCGGATCGCGTAGATCAGTTCATCCTCTACGCGGCCGTTCTTGAGGAAGGTGCCATGCATGCGAGCTTCCAGGATGAAGCCGGCCTTTTCCAGAACGCGTTGTGAAGCGGTGTTGCTTCCGTACGGTCGGGCGAACACACGATGAATGTCCGGTAGGATGTCGAATGCCCGGGTCGTTGCTTGCTTCACGGCTTCTGTCATGATCCCCTTTCCACGGAACGCTTTCGCGATCCAATAGCCCAGTTCGGCGTTCCGGCGGTACACATCGCTTTGCGGATGAATGCCAACTGCACCGACCGCTGCGCCATCCACATCGATCGCGAGCACGAGCTGCGGGTCTTGGCCCATGAAGCGTGCAAGGAATGCTTTGCCATGCTCCACGGTGTACGGGTGTGGAAATGCATCCGTAAGGTTGTCCGCCACAGTAGGGTCGTTAGCGTGTTCCACCAAGGCGGGCAGATCGGCCATGGTCCATTCGCGAAGTGTGAAGTGGGTCATTCGATGATCAGCTTTTCATCGGTACGCGCTCCGTTGTGTTCCACACGCAGCACATAAATGCCGGATGCAATGCCGAGCAATTCGATGGTGTTCATGCCGGTGCTTTGCATGGTGCGTAGTAGGCGGCCTTGCGCGTCGATCAGTACGATCTTGGCGCCCGCTAGTGCGTTGATGTTGACCCGATCATGTGCCGGGTTCGGCCAGATCATCCACGGGTGATCGACAAGAACGAGCGCATCCGTGGTGCAGGTCTCGAAGGCACCGGCATCAAGCAGGGCATGTTGGCAACGCACCGTGCGGCCGGTGGGATGCACGTACTCGTCCCAAGCTACCAAGGGATAACCGCTGCTGGAGAGGCCGGCCGGTATACCGATGTTGTGCGCTGGTGAATCATCCGTAATGCGGTAGTTGTAATTATTCGGATCCGCGAAGCCGATGAGTGCGAATACCGGTTGCTTCAGGTTGCCCGCAGTGTCGGTTTGCAACGGGAAGAAGTTCGCCACGAACTGTCCTTGTCCGGCGAGGATGTTGTTGTAGGCCTTGAAGACCGTTCCGCTGTTCATACTGAAGAAACTGCCTACGGTGCGCTCGTTCACCAAGGTGTTGTTGATGGCGTACAGTTCATGCGGCCCCGGATTGCTCATGCTCTCCAGGCCATAGCCGATCATATTGCTGTTCTGCCCTTGCAGGCCTTGCTGCAACACATTGCCGATCACATAGGCCTGTCCTCCGTCCGGCAGGTCGATCTCGCGACTGGCGCTTCCGTTCTGTTCGTTACTGAAGCGGTTGTATTCGATGAAGTTGACGTTCGCGCGACTCTTCAGTTCGTGGCCCACATTCGTTTGGTGGCTGTAGTTGTAGCGAAACCACAGCGTATCCGTGTAGTTGATGTACAGGTTGTGGGAGAATCCATCGCCGAAACCGTTGTGCGCGAACTCACAATGCTCTATGGTGATGTTGCTTGGCATGGCGTTGGGCGTGCCGGCCAGGATCCCGTTCTCGTTGTTGTGGAAGTAACAATGGAGCACGGTCAGGTGATGTCCTTCTTGCCGAATACCGGCACCATTTTGATCCGGTATGCTGCACTCACTGAATTCGATCCATTCAACGGTCGTGCGATCACCTTGGATCACCCAAATGCCTTTTTCACCCCAAGCATTTCCGTTGCTTTCCAAATGTGCCATGCCGCCAATGCCACGGAGCAAAAGGTCATTCGCTTGCCAACGCGCAACATCAGAAGGGTAGGTGCCAGCGGCAATGTTCACCGTATCACCGTTTCCGACCAGGCCTGAAACTTGACTGGGTGCGGTATACGGTTGGCCGGGTCCGACATGCCATTGCATGGAGTGTACGGGAAGGTGTCCGCAAATGAGGATGAAGGCGATACTTGCAGTTCGGAACATGGAAGGGAAGATAGGTGGACCCTAAGGTAGTTGCGGATCATTGGTGGACCGATGTGATAGCTCCTTCACACCATTCAAAGTGCAGGAGGTGGTGGCATGTGGCAGGATCCGTCGCATCTTGTGCCCGCTTCAACACGTGCGAACATGCCCATTCCCATACTACGTATCCTTTCGTTCTTTCGGCTTGGTGATAATGCGGAGGATCCGAACGTGGCCATCGAGTCCATCGAACGGAACGTGGTATTCCGGGGTACCAACTTGCTCATTCTTGTCTTCGCGATCATCATCGCTTCGGTCGGTCTCAACGTGAATTCCGCTGCGGTGATCATCGGTGCCATGTTGATCTCGCCGCTCATGGGGCCGATCGTTGGGGTTGGAGCGGGCTTGGGCGTGAGGGACCTGGATCTGGTGCGCAAGGCACTGAAGAACCTCACCTTTGCGGTCGCCGCGAGCGTTGGGACCTCTACGATCTATTTCTTGATCAGTCCATTGGGTGACGCACATTCCGAGATCCTTGCGCGCACCAGTCCGACCATTTGGGACGTGCTGATCGCCACTGCGGGTGGCTTTGCAGGGATCATCGCAACGGCGAGCAAGGATCGTGGCAACGTTGTGCCAGGCGTTGCTATCGCTACCGCGCTGATGCCACCGCTATGCACGGCGGGCTATGGCTTGGCCCACGGGAACTGGGTGTTCTTCGCGGGTGCATTCTACCTCTTCCTGATCAATTCGGTGTTCATCTCCTTATCGGCGTTGGCAACGGTGCGCTGGCTCCGGTATCCCGTAAGGCATCACTCCGATGAGCGAACGTCCAAACGGATCCGGAGCATCACCACGATGGTGGTCCTGCTCACGGTGATACCGAGCGTCATCTTGGCATTCCGATTGGTGAAGCAGAATTCCTTCAACAACAAGGCCATGCGCTTCGTTGATCGGGAAACGATCGTTGCCAATAATTTTCTCGTGGAGAAGGTGGTGGATGCCCCGAGTCGCTCCATCAAGTTGGTCTACATGGGCTCGGGTATCGATTCGGTGGTGGAAAAGACCATGCGCAGGCAGTTGGAAGTGTACGACCTGCAAGAGGCCGAGTTGACCATCACGACGGGGCTTTCGTTGAATGAGTTGGGGCAGGAGGCGCGAACCGAAAGCGAGCGATTGCGTCAACAACTACAGGAACAACAGGTCGTTGTCGCCCGGCTTGCCTCGTTGAACGACAGTCTTTCCAGCAATAAGTGGCAGCGAGAGCGTATCATGCAGGAGGCACAGGCACAACATGCAGATCTGCGTTGGTTGGTGGTGGCTGATGCCCCAACCACATTCGCGAAGTCGGATTCGACCGAGATCATCGTTTCGGCACATTTCACCATCCTTCCGGATACGGCCGATCAAGGAAGGTTGGAGCGATGGCTCAACGTGAAGCTGTACGGTCGCAGGTTCGCCATGTCTATTTCCGCAGACTCAGTTCCGGATCCTCCCAAGCGTTCCCGCCGGTAGTGCTACAGGCAATACCGGGGCAGAGCGTGCCTTGTTGGGAATTTGCCTGAGGTTGGGGGGCAAATGCAAGAACCCCGACCGTTGGGGTCGGGGTTCTTGCGCTTTCGATCCAAGATCGGGTCACTTCGTGGCGTTGAACTTGGGCACTACACCAACGGTCTTGAAGAAGAACGCCCACTTGTCCGCCTGCTGATCGATGATCATGCTCGTAGGCATACCCGCGCCATGCCCGGCTTGCGTCTGCACCCGGATCAACACGGGGGAATCGCCTTGCTGTGCCGGTTGCAGGGTGCTGATGAATTTGAAACTGTGGGCCGGTACCACGCGGTCGTCGTGGTCAGCGGTCATTACCAGTGTCGCGGGATACTTCGCAGGCTTTGCATTGTGCAAGGGTGAATAGGCCATGAGGTAGTCCAACTCCTCCTTGCTGTTGTCCGCATTCCCATACTCAGGCACCCAGCCGAAACCAGCGGTGAACTTCTGGTACCGCAGCATATCCAGCACCCCCACTTCCGGGAAGCACACACCGAAGAGGTCGGGCCGTTGGGTCATCACCGCACCGACCAGTAAACCACCATTGCTACCACCGTTCACGCCCAAGTGTGGTGTGTCCGTCCATTTCATGGCGATCAGGTATTCCGCTGCTGCGATGAAATCATCGAACACATTCTGTTTCTTCTCCTTCATGCCGGCACGGTGCCAGTCCTCCCCGAATTCACCACCGCCACGCAAGCTGGGTTGGGCGTACACCCCGCCTTGCTCCAGAAGCAACATGCGACTGGTGCTGAACGAAGGGGAGAGGCTGATATTGAAACCGCCATATGCATAGAGCATGGTCGGGTTCTTCCCATTCATCACCACCTCCTTCTTGTGGACGATGAACATGGGGACCTTGGTGCCATCCTTGCTCGGATAGAACACCTGTTCGGTCACGTACTCGGACGGGTCGAACTTCAGTTCCGGTCGGTAGAACAACTCACTCTTGCCGGTCTCGTAGTCGTACTTATAGATGGTGCCCGGATCCGTGAACGAAGTGAAACTATAGAAGCTGAAGGTGTCATTCCGCTCGCCGCCGAATCCACCAGCGCTTCCAAGATCGGGCAATTCGATCTCTTGCTCATCGGACCCGTCGCTCTTGTAACGGAAGATCCGCGTGGTTGCATTCTTCAGGTAATCGGCGAAGAGCAGACCACCTCCGGTGCTTACGCCTTGAAGCAGTTCGTCCTTTTGTGGGATCACTTCCTTCCAAGCGGAATTTTCTGGATGTGAAGGGTCCACGGCCACGAGGCGGTATTTCGGAGCATCCACGTCCGTCATCACCAGCAATTTCGCAGAAACGGGTTCATACGCGACGATGCTGGTCTTGTGATCGTAGCCCTGCTGAAGCGGCACCCATTTGGTAGCAGGTGTTGGTAGACCGCCGGTGCGCAGGTCATAGTAGTACTGTTCGAAGCCATCGGTCCCGGTGCTGATGTAGAGGGTCGCGAACTCTTCTCCTTCGGTGACCCCGACACCCACGTAAAGGTCGCCGTTCGCCTTGTCCTCCCAAACCAAGGCATCCTTCTCCTGCGGATCGCCGAGTTTGTGGTAGTACACTTTCTGGAACTTGCTGGCCGCGCTCAATTCGGTACCCTTGGTCGGCGCGGGATAGCGGCTGTAGAAGAAGCCGTTCTTGTACCATGCGGTCCCACTGAATTTCGCCCACTTCAACACATCGGACATCGGCTTCATGGTGGTGAGGTCATACACCGTGATATCCTGCCAATCACTACCTGCTTTTTGCACGCCTACTGCCGTGTACTTATGGTCCGTGCTGGTGCCAATGGGGTTGAAGGTGGTGGTGCCGGAAGGGTCGATGGCATTCGGGTCGATGAAGACCTCATCCTCGCCATCCAGTCCAAGGCGTGAGTAGATCACGAACTGGTTCTGAAGGCCGCTGTTCTTCCAAATGAAGTAGCGATCGCCCACACGTGAAGGGCCGCCAAGCTTTGGAAAATCATACAATTCCCCATAGCGTTTCGCGAGTTCATCTCGGAAAGGGATGGCACTCAAATAGGCTTGGGTCACTTTATTCTGCGCTTCCACCCAAGCTGCGGTTTCAGCGCTCGTGTCGTTCTCCAGCCAACGGTAGGGGTCGGCAACGTACGTGCCGTGCAGGGTGTCTCCCACCAAGCTGTCCCGGTGGGTTTCGGGGTAGTTCATGCGAGAGGGGGAAGTGTGGTCCGGTGATCCGCAAGCGATCAAAAGACAGGGAAGTGAGAATAGGAGTATACGCTGCATGGTCTGGCTGCTCGCTTGAAGCGAACGGCTGCAAAGGTACTGGGCGTATAGAAAGCCCATCTTGCACGGCTGTGCCGAACGGGTGTCCGATCACTGAACGGTTAGGCGCGCTTTCGGCGTTCCTCCTGCAAACTCACCAATTCGTAGACCGTTCCGGGTCCGGCCACCAGTTCCACGCGGGTATCCAGTTGGCCTGCCAAGGTGTGTATCAGGTCCATACCTAAGGTCTCCGGTCGATCCCACTTTGTGCGGTCCGGTAGCCCAACGCCATCATCCCCGATACGCAGATGCAGACCGTGTTCTTGGTCGCCGCTCAGGTGGACGAGGATCGTTCCTTTCTTTCGCCCCTTGAAGGCGTATTTCAGTGAATTCGAAATGATCTCGTTGATCACCAGGCCGAGGGGGATCAAGGTGTCCACGCTCAACGTGGGAACTTCGATGCGGATGTCCAATTGCAGTTCAATGTCGATGGAGTAGGCGTAGCACAGATCACGGGTCAAGTGGCTGAGGTAGGCGTTCACATCGATGTTCGCGAGGTCCTTGCTCAGGTAGGTCTGCTCATGCACCAAGGCCATGGCGCTAACGCGGTTCACGCACTCGTTGAACAGCTCGGTCGTCGTAGGGTCCTTCACCTGTTCCATTTGGAATCGGATCAGGCTCTTCACGATCTGTAGATTGTTCTTCACCCGGTGATGGATCTCCTTCAACATCACCTCCTTTTCCTCCTTGCTCAACATGGTCTCTCGCAGATCGCGATTCACACGTTCAAGGTTCTGCCTGGCCACATCCAGTTGCTCGCTTCGCAAGTGGGCTTGCACGAGTAGTTTGTTCCGCACACCTACCAACCAGGCCATCGCGGCGGCCACTAGACAAGCGATGAGCAACAGGAGTTGCGCCTCGTCCCACCGGGCGGAGAGTGTACGTGTGTGTGCCCCCAAACCTTGTTCATGCACATGGCGTGTGGTGCGATCCACCGCTTGTTTCGCACGTTGCATCATGAATTGGAACACCACCTCATTCGGACGCTGATCGCTCCAGGATCCGTTCGCGGCCATGGCCTGGCTGTGCAGCGAATCCGCTTGGTGGAGAAGGAGGTCCAGCGCGTCCGATAGTTCGTCCATGCCTGGTGAAGTGTGGAATCGTTCCTGTAGGCCTTCGATGGTGCCGTGGACGCGTTCTAGCTCAACTGGCCATTGATATTGTCTGGTCCCAACGTCCATGCGGTGGGTCAGGCCGAGTTGATGCAAGGTTCCGGTCAAACGGCTCAATTCATCCAACAGCGTCACCTCCTTGGAGATCTTTACTTGGAGTTGGCCTGACCGTGAGATCAGCGTAACGCCATAGACGATGAACGCGGTCATCAGTGTGATGGCCAGAATAGGCCAAGAGCGTAGTGTATGTCGTTTGAAGTAGGGCATGGAACCCACCCTTCAACGCATGCGGAGGGGAGGGGTTACAGTGCAGCTCAGCGGTCAAGGCTCCATATTCGCCCGGATGTACGCCTCCATGGATTGGAGCAGCGAGTTGATCCTTGTGGTGGCGAGTTCGCGCAACTCGGCATGTACCCGGACCACATTGCTTCGCCCTAGGCCGGCGGTCGTTTGGGCATGAACATCATCACGCATCAGTTTCCCAACGCTTATGCCACCACGTGCCGTGTTGCGGTTCCCCGTATGCGCTAAAGCCGATACGACCACCCGCAATTCGCCTGCATTCACTTGAACATGGATGGAATAGGCGATGGTGCCCATGGTTTCCTCGCGACCCGTCAACATCTCCGAACGGAAATTCATCCGAGCGACCGCTTCGATGGTCCCGCTCTCCCGGTCCGTTAAAAGCACCTTGGCACCCGGTTCTCGCCCGAAGGTGGCGGCCAAAGCTTCCAAGGCGCGGTCATGGAGTTGGACCTTGTTCAGTGGGATGCTCGTGGTGCGCGAAAAACTCAAGGCCGTGGCCGGTGGATCACCTGTGCCTTGGGCAATAAGCGATCCGCAGAACAGACCAAAGCAGAGCAGAAGGAGGGCGCGCATCGCGGATCGCAAGTTAGTAGCCCATCGACCGAACGAGAGGCTACATTTGAAGCCTTATCCATTATCCATGCCAAGTACATCATCCAATCGGGCCTTGAAGGTGGGTGTCTTTTACGACGGGAGCTATTACAGCCACGTGAGCAACTATTACAACTATGTGCATCATCATCATCGTCGGCTCCACATCGGTGGCCTGCACGATTTCATGAAACAGATGGTGGCCGAGCGTGAAGGCACCGAACCGAACCTGTGCCACATCATCGATGCTCATTTCTTCCGTGGCCGATTCACGGCACGGGAGGCGAACGAGAAACCGAATCAATTGTACTACGATCGGGTGTTCGATGACGTACTGATGTACAACAACGTTCAGACGCACTATCTGCCGTTGAAGGACATGCAAGGCCGGAAGAAGGAGAAGGGCATCGATGTCCTCATGGCTTTGGAGACCTATGAGTTGTGTATGCTGAAGCGGTATGATGTGGTCGTCCTCGTTGCATCGGATGGTGACCATGTTCCCTTGGTGAGGAAACTGCATGCATTGGGTTGCAAGACCATGCTACTGGGTTGGGACTTCGAATTCACCGATGCCGAAACCGGGGAGTTCCAATATACGCGCACCAGCACGGACCTGTGGAACGAGGTTACGTATCCGCTGCAAATGCACGATGTCATCGAGGAGGGACTGAAGGAGGACAATGAGGTGATCCGGGATTGCTTCGTAGTACGCGAGAATATCGTGCGCGAGGGGGAGGAGTCGACCGTGGTGATAGAAGGTGATCCGGACAAGCGGCACGAGAGTGTAGTGATGAGTTTGATGAACGGCTACGGATTCATCCGTTTCCCCGACAACAACCTGTTCTTCCTGCACGATGACATGGAGGATGCCGAGTTCACGGAACTACAGATCGGGGATCCAGTCGAGTTCCAGGTGGCAATGAACAGCAGAGGGCAGCGTGTGGCAAAGCACATCAAGCGTGTGCACGTGGTGGATGGAAATCCGGCTTAAGGACCCGTTCAGGATCTAAGCGCAAGTCGGCAGGCGCAACGTGAAGCAGCACCCCTTGCCGGGACCGTTGCTTACCGCATGGAGATCGCCCTGATGGGCCATGGCCCATTGTTTGGCGCGTGCCAAGGTGCCTCGTCCTTGGGACTCACCACCGGTCGGGCGATTGGACAGCCAAGCGAACCGCACGAAGACCTGTTCGAGATCGGCGCTGGATAGACCTGTACCGGTATCGATCACGTCGAGTAGTACTTCTTGGTCCTTCACCGTGGTCCGGACGGTGATGACCGAACCGGGATCCGAGAACTTGGACGCGTTGGAAAGGAGTGCATCCACCAGATCGCCCAGAATGCGTTCGTCACCCATTACGTGGATGCTATCGTCGAGTTCAAGCACCACGGTCTGTTGTTTGCGATCGAACCGATAGCGCATGTGGTCCACGTGCGTGCTGATCAATGCAGGAAGAAGCAGTCGGGTCGGTACCGGTGTCACGGTGCCACGGACCACGCCGAGATCGTCCATCACCATTTCCACCTCGCGCAAGGCCTTGAAGAATTGCTGCTCGCCGAAAATGACGAATTCCGCACGCTCTTCGGCAGATGTTTCCTCCTGCAATCGCTCGATCACCTGCTGCATGCCGATCAAGCGGTTGCGCAGGTCATGTGCGAATTTGTGCAACCGCTCCGCTTGGTCCGGATCAATGTGCATGGCACGGTTCAAACGCGAACATAGCGTTGGAGCATGTCCTCCAAGCTGTCGGCGTTGATCGGTTTGCTCAAGTATTGGCAATCCTTCAATTCATGGATCGCCTCTACGATCTCCGGCTTTGTGCTCGCTGTGAGGAAGAGGATCGGGATCGGCTCACGAGCTTGGATCTCACGGGCCAATTCCAAGCCGTTCTTCTGGCCCTTCAGGTAGATGTCCATGATGATCAGGTCCGGCATTTCGATCTTCAACTGTTCCTCAGCTTCGTCGGAACTCCGTGCCGTTCCAGTCACTTCGAACCCCATCCGTTCCAGTTGTAAACGGTAGCCGAAGGAGATGATCGTTTCGTCTTCGATGATGAGTATCTTTTTCATGGGGAGAATTCAAAGTTGGTCCGGACGCATGCGTTCGTGTTCCATGCACACCCGTTCGAAGTTTTCGATGCTGAGAGCCTTTTCGATATAGCCGATCACAGAGCGAAAGGACAACGCTTGTTCCAGGTCGGCGGGGCGGTTGCTGGAGGAGAACATCACCACGGAGGTGCATCCATTGGGGAGCAGGCCTTCCGCTTCACAAGTGGCCAGGAATTCGAAACCATTCACGGCCGGCATGTTGATGTCCACGAACATCAGATCAGGCTTTTCACCACCGTTGCGCATGTGGTGTAATGCTTCATCCGCACTGGTAAAGCAGGTCACTATCCCTTTGAACCCCGCCTTCTTCAGGACCAACCTGGTCACGAAGTTGCAATCGTCCTCATCGTCAACGATCAGAATGTGTTGTACAGTGGTGAGGGTGGAGGTCATGTGTAGTAGAGAGGAATTGTGTGCTTGGTCGGGTTCGCTGGAACGGAGAACAGGCGATGAAGGTTTCATCCGATCGAACCTTTTCCAGCAGTGTGTGTACGGCTCTTCGATCACTAACCATGCAAGCTCTCATTGGCACATCCACACGACTCCGATCCTTCATCCAGGACCCTCGCCATTTCCAGATCGTGTTCCTCGGCGGATTCCTCACGTACGGCGTTTTGGCGCTCGGTTGGGATTCGCAATGGATGCGCTATGCCACACTCTTCGGAACGTGCGTAGGCATTCAAACCATCTTCATCCGTTGGAAAGGTATTCCGTGGTCCTCCTTGAAGAGTGCAGTGATCACGGCGCTCGGGATGTGCTTGCTACTGCAGGCTGGATCGATCTGGACATTGGTGTTCGGTGCAACGGTGGCCATAGCGGGGAAATTCCTGTTGCGTTGGAAAGGCAGGCACATCTTCAATCCGGGCAACCTCGGCATCGCGGCCGCAGTAGCACTTACCGGAGATGCATGGGTAAGTCCAGGGCAATGGGGAAGCGGTGCAATGCTCGTGTTCTTGGTTGTAGCGTCGGGCTCGATCATGGTCTTGCGCGTCGGGCGGATCGATACCAGCGTGGCGTTCTTGGGCACGTTCGCTGCCCTCGTATACATCCGCACGGTCTGGTATTTGGGCTGGGGCGCGGATGTGTGGTGGCACCAACTTACCAATGGTAGTCTGTTGCTCTTCACCTTCTTCATGATCACCGACCCAATGACCACACCCCGGTCTGGAAAAGCACGATGGCTTTGGGGCATGGGGATCGCGGTGTTGGCTTTTGCATTCTCCTGGCATTTCTGGATCCATGCGGCACCCATCTGGGCCTTGCTTCTGGGCTGTGCTCTGAACCCGCTGATCGATCACCTCATGCACGGTGAACCCTTCCATTGGGTACGCCCTGCTCCACATGCTCAACGAACCTTTTAACCCTTCAACAATGAATTTGCGCAACCTTCTTCTAGCAACATTGACCCTATCGGCTTTGCAGTCCATGTCCTTCTGCGGTTTCTATGTGGCCAAGGCCGATGCCACCCTCTTCAACGACCGCAGCGAGGTGATCCTCGTTCGTGATGGCCAACGAACGATCATCACCATGAGCAATGACTTCAAAGGAAACGTGAAGGACTTTGCGATGGTGGTTCCTGTTCCGACCGTTCTACAGCAGAGCGATATCCGCATTGTGGAGCGCAACGTGTTCACGGCGCTCGATGCGTACAGTTCCCCGCGTTTGGTGGAATACTGGGACGATAACCCCTGTCAACGCTGGGAATACGCGGAGTCCGAAGTCCAAATGGACATGGTGACCTCGACCGGTAAAGCGAAGGTGCCTGCGATGCGGGACGCGAACGAGAAGGACTACGGCGTAACGATCGAGGCGCGGTATGCAGTCGGTGAGTACGACATCCTGATCCTCGGTGCGAAAGAGAGCAATGGATTGAAGGACTGGTTGCTGGACAACGGATACAAGATCCCGAACACAGCACATGAGGTGTTGGATCCGTACATCAAGAGCGGCATGAAGTTCTTTGTTGTGAAGGTGGATCTACAGCGCTTGCAGGCCAGCGGTTACGACTTTCTACGTCCGATCCAAGTGCGGTTCGAGAGTGAGAAGTTCATGTTGCCGATCCGCTTGGGCATGGCCAACAGCAGCGGTGTACAGGACATGATCGTTTATGCGTTCACCCGCACTGGTCGGGTGGAATGTGTGAACTACCGAACCGTGAAGGTTCCGTCCGACAAGAACATTCCGTTGTTCGCGAAGGCGCGGTTCGGCGAATTCTACAAGGACCTCTTCGCCAAGAATTGGGAACGTGAAGGGCGCAATGCAGTTGCATTGGAGTACGCATGGAACGTGACACCTACGTGGGGCGGCATGAAGTGCGACCCCTGTGTAGGTCCGCCTCCCATGCCGAATGAATTCGCACAGGCCGGTGTGGATTGGGCGAACGATGGGGGTGGCCAGGTCTTTTTCACCCGTATGCATGTTCGTTATGGGCGCGAGAAATTTCCGCAGGACCTCGCGTTCCAGGTGACACCGAATACGGAACACTTCCAAGCGCGTTACATCCTAACGCACCCCGCCACTGGCGATCTCACGTGCACGGCTGGGCAGGATTATCTAGAGGATCTGTTCTACCGACGGACCCGTGAAATGGACGAACTCTATGCACTAACGGGCTGGGATCTTTCCCAAGAGCGCAACTACATGAACGAGGTGAAGGGCAAGTTGACCCCTGCACGCAGGAATGGTCTCGAAGGACCCTACTTCCCTTCGGACGGTCCTAACGGAAATGGTCCCAATGGAATGTTGGGCTTCGTTCTGGGTCTATTGGCCTTGTTGATCGGTGCGTACATGTTGCGATCAAGGAAGACCGCATCCATAGCGTGAAATGCGTTGCACGGTTCGGGGGGGGCATCGCTCCCCTCTTCGTGTCATCGAAGATCGTGGTCCAACCGAACGATATTCTCCGGTGAACCGAGCAGGTACAGCAGGTCGTCGGTCAAGATCCGGGCATCGCCTTTCACGTTGGTGATGTAGCGCCCTTCGCGCCGAATAGCGAGTACCGTGATGCCATACTGTTCGCGCAATTGGCTCTCGGCAATGGAACGGCCCACCACCTTGCTTCGCCCGAGCGTGACCGGGAGGGTAGCGATCTCCAACCCCGGAATGGCCAGTGGCTCGTTCTTCTTGCGGAGCTTGTTGCCGGACTTGCCGCGTAAACGTTCATAATGATCGTTGCGGATCGAGGCGATCAGATCCTGGATACGTACCTCGGGCACCAAGTATTTGCGGAGCACCCGGTGGAAGATCTCGATGCTGGTCTCGAACTCCTCCGGGATCACTTCGTTGGCACCTGCGGCATAGGTATCCTCCAGGTCGCGGACATACCGGGTACGGACGATGATGTGCGCCGTGTTGCTGATGGACCGTACGGCGGCAATGATCTGCAAGGTCTGGGTCTGATCATTGATCGCCACGACCACCACACGTGCTCGCTCCACATGGGCCTGTTCCAGCAAATGGGAATTGGTGGCATCACCCACCAACGTAGGCAGTCCAATGGCTTGAGCACGCTGTGCGACCTCCAACTCCGACTCGATCACGGCGCAACGGATACCAGAATCGATGGCGGCATTGGCCACATTTCGTCCGTTCAACCCGAATCCGATCACCACCACATGATCCTTCAGGACCTTACCCAAGGTCCGCTCTTGTTCCTTCTTTACGCGCATCAACCGATCCAATCGTTTGCTCACCGAACTGGGAACGAACGAAAGGAAGAAGTACCGCACGATACGGTCCGAGTATTCCAGTATGAATGGCGTTGCTCCCATGCTGAGGATGCTTACGCTCAGGAATACCTGGTAATGGGTCTTGCTCAGCAAACCCAATTCGAGTCCGGGTATCGCCAATATGAATCCGAATTCCCCCAATTGGAACAGTGTCAAACCCGTGTGCAAGGCGGTCCGCAGTGGATACTTCAAGAACCAAACGGCGAGCGTGGTCGTCAGGACCTTCAGGACGATCAGTGCAACGGTGAGACCGATGATGAGGAAGGGTGTAGCGGCAAATTGGTGCAGGTCCACGAGCATTCCGATACTCACGAAGAAGAAGCTCATGAACAACTCGTGGAACGGAAGAACGATGCCCGTTGCATGGTACGCGTGGTCGGTTTCGCTGATGACCAGACCAGCGAAGAAGGCACCCAATGCAAGAGAAAGTCCGAGTGCTTGTGTGGCGAAGGCCGCAGCGAAGCAGATCACCACGATGGAGATGATGAACAGGTCGTTGCCCTTTCCCTTGGTCGCGGCTGCCAGAAGTCGCGGAACGATGTACCGGCCACTGATGAAGACCGCCACGAGGAGGAGGATCATCTTGGCCAACATCCACATCAGGTCCATGCTGATGTTCGTACTCTTCCCCGCGAGCAACGGTGTCACCAACATCATGGGTACCACGATGATGTCCTGGAAAATGAGGATGGCCGTTGCGACCCGACCATGCGTCACATCCATTTTGCCCTTCTCCTGCAATATGCGCAACACGATAGCCGTGCTGGACAAGGTGACCAAGAAACCCACGAAGACCGCACTTTCGGTACGCATACCGAACAAGGCCAGTACCCCGGTCACCAGTAGAGTGGTAAGACCGGCCTGCAAAGTGCCACCAATGAAGACCGTACGGCCGAGCGCTGCGAGTTTCTTCAGGCTGAACTCCATGCCGATCACGAACAACAGCAGTACCACGCCGATCTCCGCCATGGCTTCCACCTCTTCCACCTCCTTCACCCAACCTAGGCCATGTGGCCCGGCGATCATGCCCGTTACAATGAAGCCCAGGATCCCGGGCAACTTGAACTTCCGGAACAAGAGCAGGATGCCCGTGGCCAGACCAAGGATGATGATGAGTTCACCGAAGAGTGGGAAGTGCATGCAACCTCTTGAAGACCGAACGGACCAATACGACCAAAGGGGACAAAAGCCAAGTGATGATCCCAGCGCAAAGATCCATCATGGAAGTCAAAGCGTGTGAAGATCACGAATACCACGGAATTGATCACCTCGACGGAGGAGCCATGCGGAGAAAGCGCGAGCAGATCGGCCTAAGCCTTAGTGCGAATTGGTATTAGCCCTTCTTCGTGTCTTTCCAGGTCTTGTACCGCACGGTGATGGGCGAACGGTCCGCAGGGACCTCGCGTAAGGGTTCGCAGGGTTTCAGGGTGGCGTGCAATTCGGCCGGTAGCTGTTGATAGAGTTGCGTACCCTCATGCTTCCATGCGATCATCTCATCGGTCACCTCCTTCACCACCTTGGCCGGGTTGCCCACGATCACCTTCCGACGCTCCCATACGCTGTTGGCATGGAGAAAGGAGAGGGCACCTACGATGCACTCGTCGCCCAACTCCACATGGTCCATCAGCACCGCATTCATCCCGACCAGGCAGTTACGCCCAACATGGGCCCCATGGATGATGGCACCATGCCCGATGTGCGCATCTTGCTCCAACCGCACGGTGACTCCGGGGAACATGTGGATGGTACAATGCTCCTGCACGTTGCACCCATCGCTTATGATGATCTCGCCCCAATCACCGCGCAAGGCCGCACCGGGTCCGATGTAGACATCCTTCCCGATGATGACATTGCCTGTTACCACCGCCTGTGGATGGACAAAGGCCGACTCGTGTACCACCGGTCGATAACCATTGAATTCGTACAACATGATGCCACGAAGATCGGTCCATGGCACCGAACGAACGTAATTGACCGATCGGGCATTCATTCCCGATCAGGCGTATGCCAGAAACACATCCCAGTACGAGCCTCGCCGATGCTGGTTACTCTCAACATCTTCGGTGAACAGGACCTGGACCGGAATGGACGTCACCATGTTAACCCTACGTTAAGCATCTTACCATCTATCTTCGGCAACGATCGAGACGAATACATTTGCCCAGCGAAATCGAAGTATATGGCACTTGATAATCTGCTGAACATCTTCAAACCACGCGATCGCGTGTTCTTCTTCCACTTCGAGGCTTCCGCAGCGAATGTGCTCAAGATGTCGGAGGATCTGATCGCGATCATGAAGACCGAGCCCGGTTCTCAGCGAACGGCCTTGCTAGAGCGGTTGGAGATAGCGGAACACGCCAACGACGACCTGACACA
The DNA here is from genome assembly GCA_016710015.1 of Flavobacteriales bacterium. Lineage (GTDB taxonomy): Bacteria > Bacteroidota > Bacteroidia > Flavobacteriales_F > PHOS-HE28 > PHOS-HE28. The sequence continues at coordinate 295,898 of JADJLR010000002.1, read as the reverse complement.
TACCATTTTCACCGATCTCGCCAGGAACTTCATCACACCGATCGACCGGGAGGACATCCACTACCTCGCCACCAGCTTGGATGATGTCGCGGATTACATTCTCGCATCAGCGAAGAACTTGGAACTCTTCGGATTGGTCAAGCCCGATGAGACCTGCCGGGAATTGGCGCGCTTGGTGAACGAGGGCAGCAAGATCGTACAACTGGCGGTGCAAAGCCTGCGCACCATGTCGAAGACCGGAATGAATAACGAGTTCGTCGTGCGCATCAACAGCATGGAGAACGAAGCCGATGAAGTCTACGATAGGGCCATACAGCGCTTGTTCGCAACGGAGAAGGATCCGATCAACTTGATCCGGATGCGCGGCATCTATACGACGCTTGAACTCGCCACCGATAAATGCGAGGATGTGGGTAATGTGATCGAGTCCATCATGCTGAAGTACGCGTGAGGAGATGACCTTGCTCGTCATCGTCATCGTGTTGGCCTTGGTGTTCGATTACATCAACGGGTTCCACGACGCGGCGAATTCCATCGCGACCATCGTCAGCACCAAAGTGCTAACGCCGGTCCAAGCGGTGATCTGGGCTGCAGCCTTCAACTTCATCGCCTACTTCGTCTTCAGTGATCACCATGTGGCGAATACCGTTGCGAAAACGGTCCACGAGGAGTTCATCACCCTGCGCGTGGTTCTGGCTGGTTTGCTCGCGGCGATCACCTGGAACTTGCTCACGTGGTGGTACGGCATTCCCAGCAGTTCGTCGCACACCTTGATCGGTGGCTTTGCTGGGGCTGCGTTGGCGGGTGCCGAATTCGATCTGGACAGCATCAACATTGGCAAGGTGGCCCTCATCGCCGCATTCATCTTCTTGGCACCTTTGGTGGGGATGGTCATCTCCATATTCATCACATTGGTCACTTTAGTGCAGAAACTTTGGCTCCGTCTTGGGCTGATCGCCGTTGTAACGACCGTCACCTGCGTGTTCATCCTCCAGAACAACGGACTGCGGATCGCTTTGGCGGTATTCGCCTTGATCTTCATGGCCGCTTACGCATGGGACATGACGCGTGCCCCCAGCGCGCTGCGCACCGGCAACTTGTATAAGAAACTTCAACTCCTGAGTTCCGCAGCATTCAGCATCGGGCATGGTGGCAACGATGCGCAAAAGGTCATGGGCATCATCATGGTGGCACTCGTGGCGAGCGGTAAGAAGGAAAGCCTTTCCGATATGGACGCATGGGTGCCGCTCGCGTGCTATACGGCCATCGGTCTGGGTACCCTCAGTGGGGGTTGGAAGATCGTGAAGACCATGGGCACTCGGATCACCAAGGTGACACCACTGGAGGGTGTTTGCGCGGAATCCGCCGGTGCCATGACCTTGTACATGACCGAACAACTCGGCATACCGGTAAGCACCACGCATACCATCACCGGTGCGATCATTGGTGTTGGGGCTACGAAACGGTTGAGTGCGGTACGCTGGGGCGTGACCGTTCGCCTGCTATGGGCCTGGGTCCTTACCATTCCGGTGAGCGCAGCCTTGGCGACGATCGCCTACTGGATCTGTGGATTCTTCGGGATCTGATCGTGGCACCGCTGCGGTGGATCTCCGAGAGGAGAAATGCGTTCCTTGCTGACCGAGAAATGCGTGATCGTGTAGAAGGTGATTTGCTGCCGGGGTTGAATGCCCTACGTGCGATCGCTGCGCTGATGGTGGTACTCGGCCACGTGGAATTGCTCAAGTCCCAACGCGGTATCCCGAGTGCATTCAACACCCCCGGATCCTGGCTTCCTGATGGTCACCTGGGGGTCGTTCTCTTCTTCGCGCTCAGCGGCTACCTCATCACCTTCCTCTTGGTGAAGGAACGTGCGGCTATCGGTCGCACCGATCTCCGGAAGTTCTACATGCGAAGGATCCTCCGGATCTGGCCTTTGTACTACACCGTTCTATTGTTATCCGTGGTCCTCTTCCCTTTCACGCCCGGCACCGGGACCTGGCTCTTCAGCTTACTGGGCATGCCGAATATCGGACATGCGTTGCGCATGGATTGGCTCCCGAGCCCACAGATCTGGTCCATTGGGGTCGAGGAGCAATTCTATCTTTTCTGGCCGGTGATCCTGCGTTTCCTTCCTCCAGCGCGGGTCATCCCTGCGTTGCTCGTGTTCTTCATTGGGTATGCACTGTTGCCCTATGGAGTCGATTTCCTCAATTCACGCACCTTGAAGGACCCTGAACTCTACCACGCAAGTGCGCTCTTCTTCCACGGCACGCGGTTCGATTGCATGGCAATGGGCTGCTTGTTCGGCTATATGCGGGCTACGGACCATTCGTTCGTTACCAAGTTGAATGGACGGTCCATCGGCTGGGCATCCATCGGCCTTACGGCGCTTTGTTGGTTCGGGGGCGTTCATTTCGATCGTTTCAACGACCCCATCTACGCCATCCTGTTCTGTATGGTGATCCTGAATCTTAGTGGACCCATCAGAGTGTTCCCCGATCCGGACCGGACCGTTTTGGGCCCCATCGGGAAGATCTCCTACGGCATCTACATGTACCACTGGATGATCATCCTGTTCGTTTTGGACCTCGTGCCGTACGGGTCCATTGCGAACGACTTGGTCTACAATGTCGTGGTCCATACGCTGGCATTCGGTGGCACATTGGCACTGTCCTGGATCTCTTTCAACACGCTGGAGCGTTACTTCCTGCAGAAGAAGGCACGGTTCCGGGTGCTCAAGACCTGAGCGGTGGCCATCCATGACCCCTAGGGCAAGCGCATCTAAATTTCGCTCACACAATAGGACCTGTGCTCTGTGACCCCTCCGGGGTCGAATGCCCCGCTGGGTGCGGACCTTCTAATTTCTGTGACCCCACCGGGGTCATGCTCAAGCGGTGATCGTCGACCCCGGAGGGGTCACAGAGAATAGTCGTCGTATCGTGCGCCGTTCTATCCGACCCCGGAGGGGTCGCACATTTTCGCAATGTTGACGGTCCTATTGGATGCGGTGGCCATCCATGACCCGTAAAGGTGATCCTGGCTGAACTTACCTTGGCCCGGAGTAAGATCGTACGACCATGTCCATCATTCTTTCCGATGCCGGGTGGCATGCGCACCTGCTTCCACTCACCTTCACACGTCCTGTAGGTCAACTCAGGCCAGGGATATTGCGCTTGGCCGAAGGGTGGTACGTGCGCAGTGGGCTGGGCGTGGGCTACCGCACGGAGAACTACCTGTCCGCCGCGTTCCCATTACCGATCGAACCAGCCCAGTTCGAAGTGGATGGCGCGCTGTTCCCGACCGATGCGATCGTAGGCGCGGTCATGGATCTGCGGCCAGGGCAAGTGCTCGTTCAGGATGGCGTGGCCTTGGCCTTCGGGTCGGAAGGGAAAGGGCATCCGAGCATAGCGGATTGGAGGTCACCGCCGGTCCACTTGACCCCGGTCCCTTTTACGGATGAAGTGATCCGGTTTGAACGGCCTTGGCACGTATTCCAGCATTGCGGGAAAGCCATCGCACATGATTTCCAACTCCTCACGGAAGGCCGCCGCTCCGAACGTTTGGAAGGAACGAACACCGTGATCGGGGATCCGAACCTGATCTTCTTGGAAGAGGGAGCCGTGGTGGAGGCCAGTATCCTCAATACGAAGAATGGCCCCATCTACATTGGCAAAGGGGCTGAAGTGATGGAAGGCGCCCTGTTGCGAGGACCCATCGTGGTGGGCGATCATGCCCAGTTGAAAATGGGAGCCAAGGTCTACGGGCCTTCGGCCTTCGGTCCGGAATGCAGGGTAGGGGGAGAGGTCACCAACAGTGTGATCCTTGGGTACAGCAACAAAGGACACGATGGATTCTTGGGCAACAGCGTCTTGGGTGAGTGGTGCAACCTGGGGGCGGATACCAATACCAGCAATTTGAAGAATACGTACGGGAGCGTGCAGGTATGGAGCTATACGGAAGGCAAGCTCGTGGACAGCGGACAACAATTCTGTGGCCTCATCATGGGCGATCACAGCAAGAGCGGCATCAACACCATGTTCAACACCGGTACCGTGGTCGGGGTTGCGGCCAACATCTTCGGAAGCGGTTTCCCGCCCAAGCAAATTCCCGGTTTCTCGTGGGGAGGTGCGGAAGGCTTCGCGGTGTACGACATTGAACGGGCGTTGGCCACGGCGCGCCGCGTGATGGAGCGACGGCGAATTCCGCTCACGGTAGTGGACGAGGGACTGTTACGCCACCTCTTCGCCCAGCGCAACGCGATCTCGTGATCGACCGCTGAGACCGGCCACTTGGCCATGCACTGCCCATCTGTCACACTGCCCTGCTCCGGCACGATGGTTGGCAACCCATACCCGTAGATATTGAAAACCCATCCTATCCGAGAGGATGATGGCGGTGGGTATCTTTGTGACTGACAACCTGGCAATTTCTTTATGAACGATATCGTACGTACAGAGAGCTTCTTCAGCCCGAGCAGATGGAGAATGAAACGGAGCTCATCCCCTTGATCACGGCCGAAGACGAGGAGATGATGAATGCGGAGACCACTCCGCCGGAACTTCCCATACTTCCACTTCGCAATACGGTCCTGTTCCCGGGGGTGGTCATCCCCATCACTGTGGGTCGCGACCGCAGCATCCGCTTGATACAGGATGTCTATCGCGGAACCAAGACACTCGGAGTCGTTAGCCAGAAGGACGGCCAGATCGAGGAACCCCGCGCCGATGACCTCAACAGCATCGGCACCATCGCCACCATCATCCGCATGTTGCGCATGCCAGATGGAAGCACCACGGCCATCATCCAAGGCAAGAAGCGTTTCGAAGTACTGGAGATGGTGAAGTTGGAGCCCTACTTCACCGCCCGGGTGAAGGAGTTCGAGGAGATCCGTCCGGCGAAGGACGACAAGAGCTTCCAAGCCTTGGTGAGTTCGTTGAAGGACATGGCGACGGAGATCATCAAGCAGAGTCCGCAAATTCCGACGGAGGCCCAGTTCGCGCTCAAGAACATTGACAGTCCGAGCTTTCTGGTGAATTTCATCAGTAGCAACATGAATGCAGAGGTGGCCGAGAAGCAGAAGATGCTCGAAGTGGCCGATCTGCGCGAGCGCGCCAACCTGTTGCTTGCGCACCTGACCAAGGAGCTGCAGATGCTGCAGATGAAGAACGAGATCCAGGACAAAGTGCGTACCGAGGTGGATCGCCAGCAGCGCGAGTATTTCCTCCATCAACAGATGAAGACCATCCAGGACGAACTGGGTGGCAACCCCATCGAGCAGGAGATCGATGAGATGCGCCTAAAGGCCGCGAAGAAGAAATGGAGCAAGATCGTAGGTGAAACCTTCGACAAGGAATTGCAGAAGTTGCAGCGCATGAATCCGGCCGGTGCCGAGTTCAGCGTTCAACACAACTATGTGCAGTTGCTCTTGGAACTTCCATGGGGCGAGTACACCAGTGACAAATTCGATCTGAAGACCGCGCAGAAGATCCTGGACCGCGATCATTTCGGCTTGGACAAGGTGAAGGAGCGCATCATCGAGCACCTCGCCGTGTTGAAGATGAAGGGCGACATGAAGGCACCGATCGTGTTGTTGTACGGTCCTCCCGGCGTGGGGAAGACGAGTCTCGGAAAGAGCATGGCCGAAGCCATGGGTCGCAAATATGTGCGCATGAGCCTAGGTGGCTTGCACGACGAGAGCGAGATCCGCGGACACCGCAAGACGTACATCGGTGCCATGCCCGGACGATTGATCCAAAGCTTGAAGAAGGCAGGTTCCAGCAACCCGCTCTTCGTGTTGGACGAGATCGATAAAGTGGGTAAGGATTTCCATGGCGACCCGGCCAGCGCGCTGCTCGAAGTGTTGGACCCCGAACAGAACTACGCGTTCCACGACAACTTCGTGGACATCGATTACGACCTGAGCCGAGTGATGTTCGTGGCCACGGCCAATAGCCTCAGCACCATTCATCCGGCCTTGCGCGATCGAATGGAGATCATCGAGGTGAACGGATACACCCAAGAGGAGAAGATCGAGATCGCCATGCGCCATCTACTCCCGAAGCAGTTCGGTGAGAATGGCATCAAGGCGAGACAGTTGAAACTCGCACCCGGCTTACTGGAGGCCATCGTCGAACAATACACCGACGAAAGCGGTGTACGGACCTTGGAAAAGCGGATCGCAAAACTCGTTCGCTACCGTGCGAAGCAGATCGCGTTGAAACAGAAGCATAGCGTGACCGTCGGGATCGGGGATCTGGTGAAGATCTACGGCCCTAGCCATGCGCGGGACAAGTACCAAGGCAACGACGTGGCCGGTGTGGTCACGGGGTTGGCATGGACCCCGACCGGTGGTGATATCCTCTTCATCGAAACGAGCATCACGAAGGGCGAAGGCAAACTCACGCTCACGGGAAATCTCGGTGATGTGATGAAGGAAAGTGCCATCATCGCGCTGGAGTACCTCAAGGCGCACAGCGAGATCATCGGCTTGGATCCGGATGTATTCAAACGTTGGAACGTCCACGTTCACGTGCCGGAAGGAGCGACACCGAAGGACGGTCCAAGTGCAGGTATCACCATGCTCACCAGTTTGGCCAGTGCCTTCACCCAGCAAAAGGTGCGCAAGTTCGTCGCCATGACCGGCGAGATCACCCTGCGTGGACGGGTGTTGCCCGTGGGTGGCATCAAAGAAAAGATCCTCGCTGCGAAGCGTGCTGGCATCAAGGAGATCATCCTCAGCGCCGATAACCGCAAGGACATCGAGGACATCGACGCGCGCTACACCAAGGGCATGCGCTTCACCTACGTCAACGAGATGATCGAAGTGGTGAAGCACGCGCTGTTGAAGGAGAAGGTGGAGAATGCCTTGAAGGTGGCCTAGCCGATCGATATCCCGAAGCACCTTTCGCAATGAACTTCCGGTGTCTGGCCCTTGTGGCCTTGACGGTGGTGGGAGGAGTCCGCGGAGGACATGCCAATGCGCAGACGGGTAAGAAGATCACGACGCAGGATCAGTTCTGGGTCGCTTACATCAATACCCTCAAATTCAGTGAGCGGTGGTCGCTGGGCACCGACATCCAAGAACGGAGGTCCATCGACCCGGATGCTCAGTTCTTGTTCGCTGTGAGGGCCCATGTCATGCGCACGTTGGGCCGCAGTTGGGATGTGCGAGCGGGTGGTAGCTATTTCCTGCAATGGTCCAACGATCCCCGATCATCGAGCGATCTGATCGTGCCCGAATGGCGCCCACACGTGGAGTTGAACAACACTACCACCATCGGCCGTTTGCGACTCGATCACCGGTACCGGGGCGAGGCAAGGTTCATCCCCGAAGTGACCGATGGACAATTGGCAGGTGGTCACATCTTCACGAATTTCAGACTCCGCTATCAACTCGGCTTGGAGTTCCCACTCGTCCGGGTGAAGCGTGATGAGAAGCGCATTGAACGTATGTACTTGCGCATCGCAGATGAGGTCATGTTGAACGCTGGGTCCAAGGTGGTCCTGAATACATTCGATCAGAATCGGGTCCTCATCGGCATCGGGTACAAACCAACTCCCGCGCTTACGATCATCCTGAGTTACCTGGATCTTGTGCAACAGCGACCCACAGGCAATTTCTATTTCCATCGGCACAACATCCGCCTGACGGTGGTACACAAGCTGGATCTTTCTAGAAAGGAACCGGTGAAAGGTGCGCCGTGAAGGGAAGGGAACAAGCTCGGATTGAAGGTCGGGCACGTACCTTGGTCGGATAAGCTCCGTTCATGAGGAAAGCACTACTCGGTTCGTTCATCGTTCTTGGTCTGTCCACGGCTGTTGGACAGGTCGGCATGCCCGCCAATACAACGGTCGGCATAGCAGAACTGAAAGCCTTGATCGCCACGCATCCGAAAGCAGAGGATCTCACCCAGGCCACGCAAGGGTACTATCCGACAGCACTCGTCCATGGTCGGTGCATGGTCGGTTTCTTGGCCAAGGTGAACGAGGCGTTCGACCCGGTCGGTCGTGATGTCCTCACATGGGGAGCACGTGTGGGCGATGTGGTCTCCTTCCGAGTGGATGCCGACCACTTGTCGGATCTCGCTGAGCTCACCGGTGTGGATTACATCGAATTGGCCGGAAAAGCAGCACCCCAGTTGAACAGGGTGGTTCCGGCAACGCATGCGGATAGTGTTCACCAAGGCATCAATTTGCCACAGACCTATACCGGCCGGGATGTCCTCATCGGCATCACGGATTGGGGCTTCGATTACACGCACCCCATGTTCTACGATACGGCCATGACGGGTTACCGTGTGCGCGCTGCTTGGGACCAGTACAAGCGCTCCGGCCCAGCACCAGCGGACTTCGATTACGGAACGGTGTACGACTCGGAGTCGGAGCTACTCGCAGCGCAGTCGGATACGTCGAACATATACAACTACGCCTACCATGGCAGCCATGTGGCCGGCATTGCCGGTGGTGGTGGTGCGGGTACGGCGTACCGGGGATTGGCCTACGATGCGCAATTCCTGTTCTGCACCTTCCTCGTGGATGCGGCCGCAGTGCTGGATGCCTTCACGTGGATGAAGGGGATCGCCGACGCGGACGGGAAGCGCTTGGTGATCAACATGAGTTGGGGCTTGTATCACATCGGCACTTTGGATGGCCATTCGCTGATCAGCCAAGCCATCGATCAGCTCGCACAAGAAGGCGTTGTCTTTGTGAATTCTGGCGGTAACAATGGCGACGTGAACTTTCACATCCGCAAGGATTTCACAGGCGATACGCTGCGATCACGGATCCAATTCTATCCGTACTCGGCCAACCCGAATATGTGGGGGCAGAGCATCAGCATGTGGGGCGATGAAGGTGCTTCGTTCTCGGCGGGCGTGGTGGTGAGCGGCAACCTGAATCAAGTGTTGCACGAGTCCCCGTTCTACAACACGGAGACACAACAAGCCTACCTCGATTCCTTCTTTGTACAAGGCAGTGATACCATCTTCTTCAACCTGACTGCGGACGCGGAGCACCCATTGAATGGTCGGCCACATTTCCGACTTCGGGTCAAGAATACCAGCAGCGCCTACCGAGTTTCGTTGAAGGCCGCTGCGGAAACTGGGCGTGTGCATTTCTGGAACGTGACGGAACTGACCAACGATGTCGGGAATTGGGGGCAGGAGTTCCAAGCTGGACAGACCGGCTGGGTAGCTGGTGATCATTTCTACGGGATCAGCGAACCGGCTTGTACCAATGAATTGATCACGGTCGCGGCCTATAGCTCGGAGTACACCGTTGGAGCCGGCATTCCCGTAGGTGGTTCCATCGCTTCCTTCTCTTCCTTCGGACCCACTCTGGACGAGCGTATGAAGCCGGATATCGCAGCGCCGGGCGTTAATGTGGCCTCCAGCCTCAGTTCATTCACGGATCAATCGCCCACGACCTTGGTGAACGTTGATTTCCAAGGTGGGTCCTATCCTTTCGGGCGGCTCTCGGGTACCAGCATGGCCGCTCCAGCAGTGGCAGGTATCGTGGCGCTGATCCTGGAGGCAGATCCAGAAATGACACCTGCGGATGTGAAGGAGCTGATCCGGATCACCGCGCGCACCGATGCCAATACCGGCACCATACCTGTCGGTGGTAGCACACGCTGGGGCGCTGGAAAAGTGAATGCCTATCACGCAGTGGTGCAGGCCCTCGGGATCACCGGTATCGCGGAAGCTACCTCCGATGGACCCGTGATCTGGCCGAATCCAGTGACCGACCAGTGTTGCATCCAAGCGGACGGCCCGGCTCGATTGCGTATCACGGATGTGACCGGTCGCGTGTTGGTGGATCGCATGATCCGGCAAGGACTGGAGATCGTAGAGACCGATCGATGGTCCAGTGGGATGTACCATGTTCAAGTGCAGTACAAGGACTCGCGCCGCATGGGCAAGGTGATCAAACCATAACGCGATCTTCGCGGCCCATGCATCCGCGCGATCTTTCGATCCACGACTTCACCTACGCATTGCCAGAGGACCGCATCGCCAAGCAGCCTTTGGCGGAACGGGATGCGAGCCGGTTACTGGTCTGTAGGAATGATCGGATATCGGATCATGCGTTCAGGGAACTTCCCGATCTTCTTCCGGACAACGCGTTACTGGTGTTGAATGACACGCGGGTCGTCCACGCGCGCATCCATTTCAAGCGTACCACCGGAGCCGTGTTGGAGTGCATGGTCCTGTCACCGGAGGGCGATCGCCGGATCGAAGAGGCGCTTCAGGATACGCACAGCACGCGTTGGTGGTGCATGGTGGGCAATGCCAAACGTTGGAAAGGGGAGGAGCTGTACTTGAGTGAAGGTGAGGCTGGACTTCGAGCGGTCCGGATCGATCATGTGAACGGGGAGCATCTGATCGAATTCCGCTGGAACGATGGATCCACATTCGTAGAGCAACTGGAACATTCGGGTACGGTTCCGTTGCCACCCTATATGCGCCGTGCGGCTACGGCGGCGGATGATGTGCGCTACAACACCGTATTCGCGGACCGCGGTGGTTCGGTAGCGGCGCCGACAGCAAGCTTGCACTTCAGCCGCGATGTAATGGACCGCATCACGGCGAAAGGAATACCGACAACACGGTTGACCCTGCACGTCGGTGCCGGAACCTTCCTGCCGGTGAAAAGTGGGACCATGGACGGACATGCGATGCACGCGGAGCAGGTCCGAGTACCGTTGCAAGCGGTGGAGCAATTGATCGGCCAGATGGATCACGGCCCGATCATACCGGTCGGCACCACGGCGTTGCGCACCATTGAAAGTCTTTATTGGCATGGTGTACGGATCTTGACCGGGAGTGCCAAGGAGCAACTCGACGTGGATCAATGGGAACCATACGGATATCCAAAGACCGAACTGCCGGATCCACTTTCGGCCCTCCAAGCCGTACGTGATCAACTGCGCGATGGCGAAGGACAGGATGCTTTGATCGGCACCACGCGGTTATTGATCGCGCCGGGTTATCGGTTTCGCGTGGCCGATGCATTGGTCACCAACTTCCATCAACCGGAAAGCACCTTGTTGCTTTTGGTAGCGGCATTCCTTGGCCCGTCGTGGCGCGCTGTGTACGATCACGCGCTGGCGAATGACTATCGCTTTCTGAGTTACGGCGATGGGTCATTGTTCTTTCGGAAGGATTCAGAATACAGCACTGAGCGCGGCGATCACGAGCCCCACAACGACCAGAGGTAGAACGATCGCCGCGATGGCGATGCCTTTACCCTTCTCCTTGTGCTTGATCGCAAGGATCAATCCGATGATGCCCGTGATGAATGCGAAACTGAGCAGGTAGAGCAAGATGTTCCCTCCACCTGTCAGGAAGATCACCGCCATGGATAGTACGAGGAAGACACCGGATACCAACGCCATGCGGTTGTAATAGCGCGGTGCTTCAGCCTGCGTATCGGACTCTTGTGGAAGACCGTGACCCAACGCTAGGCGGGCGTATTGGAGCGGCGGAGCCATGGAGAAAGCGTGGTCGCCTGTGTTCAGGCACGTATGCAGCGGAACAGGTTTGCATTCCAATGTCGGTCCGGCCAAAGGTGTGGGCTCAGTGATCGGTCGTTCCGTGTTCCGCAACGCGATCGTTCCAGCATCATCATCCGATGTTCGAAGTCCATGTGCGGCGGCACCGTGGCTTGACCGGTGCCCGAGGTCCACATGCCAACCGGGGCGATACTTCCGCTTCTGGAACGGGCCATGGCCAACGACCGCATCGGTGGTGCGACAGCCTACCAAGAGGCTAAGGAACATCCCGATCGCCAGAATGGAGCGCCAATTCATGGCGGAAAGGTATTTGCTTTGACCAACCGGATACTAGGGTCCGCTATCTTGCGTTCCCAAGCCACGGTCGCATTCATGCCAACACACATTCGATCACTCGTCGCACTCATCCTTTGTGGAGCAGGTCTCTCTGCTGTGGCACAGTTGGGTGGTCAGTCCGCCTTCCGGTTGTTGGATATACCCAGTTCGGCACGGGCTTCCGCGTTGGGTGGGAATTACATAGCCGTGCAGGACAATGACTTGAACTTAGGACTCTTCTCTCCTGCGTTGTTGAATCGTAGCATGAGCAAGCAAGTGGCCCTGAGCTACCTGCCCTATTTCGCCGGCATCAACGTGGGTTACGTGGGCTATGGCCATCATTTGGATAGCAGTAACATCACACTTTCCGCCGCCGTGCAATACATGGATTATGGCACCTTCACCCGGACGGACGAGATCGGTGCGGAGATCGGCGAATTCAGCGCCGGGGAGTATGTTTTCCAAGTGGGCGCAGCACGTCCGATCGATAGCCTCTTCAGTGTGGGGGTGAATGCCAAGTTGATCACCAGTGCTTTGGAGAATTACAAGTCGACGGCTTGGGCCTTGGATGTTGGTGGGGTGTTCGCGAAGAAGAGCATTGGTCTCACCGTGGCAGCCATGCTGCGCAACATCGGCACACAAGCAAGCACCTTCACCGGGGAGCGTGAGAAATTGCCATTCCAGGCCATGCTGGGTGTGACCTATGAATTCAGGCATGCACCCTTTCGGCTTGGCCTGATGATGGAACAATTGCAGCGATGGGATCTCACGTACGTAGACCCGAACGCCATAGTGGAGGTGGACCAGACCACGGGAGAAGTGGTCGAGAACAAGATCACCACCTTGGACAAGGCCGCCCTGCATGTAGTACCCAGTGCGGAGATCCTATTGAGCAAGAATTTCATGCTGCGTTTAGCGTACAACGCCCGTCGCCGAAAGGAGTTGTTGGTCCCGGACAAACCTGCTATCACGGGCTTAAGCTTCGGGGTGGGGCTGAAGGTGAGCAAGTTCCACATCAGCTATGGGTTTTCGCAATTGCATTTGGCCGGGATCAGCAATACCCTCACGTTGGCTGTGCGCTTCGCGGATTTCAAGAAAGGTTGATCCTTGTTTGCAGGTTGAAGGAGTCGCTGATCTGGTGACCGATCACCAAGGTCGGCTATTATCCCATGCAGCCTGAGTCATTGCGGTGGATCGACTTCCAACTCCGTCTTGCTATCCAGGTTTCGCTGAAGCTTTAGCGTAGGCGGACCAACACCACTACCTTGGCCGCAACATCCCGGGAACGTGAAGCGGATCACCATCGCCATAGACGGATTCAGCAGTTGCGGAAAGAGCACGTTGGCGAAGCACTTGGCGCATCACCTGCACTACACGTACATAGACAGTGGAGCGATGTACAGGGCGATCGCTCTCTATGTCATCGAGAATGGACTTGTCGTGGATGGTGTGCTCAATAAGGTCGCTTTGCTTCGGGTCCTGCCGCACATCCACATTGGCTTCAAGCATGATGACCACACCCAACGGAGCGAGACCTGGTTGGACGGCAGGAATGTAGAACACCGGATCCGCGAGATGGATGTGAGCCACCATGTTACCCTCGTTAGCCCGATCCCTGAAGTGCGCGCCAAATTGGTGCAGTTACAGCAGGAAATGGGGCAGGGTGGTGGCGTAGTGATGGATGGACGCGACATCGGTACCGTGGTGTTCCCGAATGCCGAGGTGAAATTCTTCATGACGGCGAGCCCGGAGGTTCGTGCGCAACGCCGTTATTTGGAACTGAAAGGCCGTGGAGCCGAGATCACGATCGAAGAGGTCGCGGCCAACATTGAACGTCGTGATCTGGATGATACCACCCGTGCTGCGGACCCGCTCACCGAAGCGCCCGATGCCTTCGTGATCGACAACACCCACCTGACCTCATCGGAGCAATTCGACCTGGCCTTGGGAGAAGTGGTGCGCGCGATCGGGGTGGTTACGGAGGCGTGATCCGCAACCGGACCGGCATCGTTCACTTCGTGATCACGAACCGCTGATGGACAAACCCATCCAAGTAGTCAGCGCGCAGGAGGTACACGGCGGCCGGTAGATCGTTCACGGCGATGACCCCGTTCGTTGTTCGCGTTAGCACGGTACGACACACACGACCTTGCATATCCAATAATGTGATCGCATTCGGTCGCTTGCCTTCGGTGCTCCACATGACCCGGTCCGCCGTTGGCACCGGCCATACGTGCAGGGGGGTGGTGTGCGATCCGATCGTTCCATCGATCCCAGTGTAAAGCGGCAAGGTCACTTTCCAAATGGCCCTTTCATTACCACCGGAGTTCTCCAATACGTAGATCACGTTGTTCGCATTTGCTGCATCCACGGGCAAGTAGAAGCCTTCCACGATGCGCGTTGCCTGAACGGAGAAGTTGTCGTTCGGGAGATCGGGTGTCAACACGAGATGGATCAGATCACTGCTCGGGTCGGCCGGAACCACGGGAATGCCCCAAGGCGCGATCGGGCTGAAACCCAACGTATCGCCACCGGGCGTGAAGCTCAGCATCAAGGCATCGCCCCGCAGGTCATCACCCCACAAGCTGTCCGTGTCGAACAGCAGGCCCAGCGGAGAACGATGGCAGGTGAACGTTCGGATCTCGATCCCTTCATCTGATGCGTCGCGTATGCCACTTGTGAGTGGATCCCGGACCCGATCGGCATCCGGACCGGTATTGCGAATCGGTTCCGTGAAGAAAGGGGGTGCAGGCGGGAAGGTCGGGTCATACTGGAAATCCGTAGCTGCGGATGGAAAGCCGGGGTTGAGCAACGGGTCAAGCGCAGGGTCGTAACCGACTATAGGTGTTGGGTTCGAATTGCCGCCTGCGGTCCAAGGGAACCCGTAATGATGACCTTGACGCAGCCAGTTCATTTCTTCCGGATCGTCGTGATCTCCTGAATTCTCCACGCCGAACAACCGGCCATCTGCATCGAAGGCCATGTCGAAGGTGTTGCGAACGCCACTGGCGAACACGAACTCGGATGCGGCAAGTTCCGGCTCGTCGTTCGGCAGCAACAATTCGTTCGCATCGATCGGAATGCGGAGGATCTTGGCCGTGATAGGCTCTTCACGCAACTCGGGATAAGCGCCATTCACATCCTGCACCTCACCGTGATCTGTGCGCGATCCGCAGTTCAAATAGAGTTCCGTTTCATCTGGAGAGACCACAACGTTGTTGAACCCATGGGCCTTACCACCCCATGCATAGGGTTCGGTCCAAGCAGCCACCGTCCATAAGCGCGATCCGTCGGGCTGCAGGCGAGCGCGGTGAACGATGCCTTGGGTCGAGCTTCCGGTGACTTGATTCCCGATCACGAAAAGATCACTGTCGTGGAAGGTCATGCCGTACGTATCGTCCAGCAAGTGGTCCTCGGTAGTGAAGACAACGGAGTCGTGCGGAGGCGCGATCCCATCATCGATCACCACCAGGAGCTCGCCGTTGGTGCGCAGGTAATACAACCGACCACTGATCGGGTCAACTTCCAGCCGCACGGCACTGGAGCGCACGTTCATGTAGTGATCCACGGAGATGTCCGGGCGTAAGGAGCTTGGTGTGGTTTGTGCTTTTGCAGGGGCAAAGGCAATGAACAGTACAAGTAGGATGGGGGTTCTCATGGGCGTGACCTCGAAGATATGCAGGGCGGATCATGTACACCTGCTTCTCAACTGAAGCATTGGAAGGGTTAGTTCAACAGCCCGCTTTCAGTTTACATCCTCGATCTTCTCACGCAGGATCACGATCAATTCCGGTTGCATGAAGCCGTAGATATCCTCGATGTACACGCAGACGCGGGTTTCTTCTCGTACAGTGTTGGGAAGCGGTCTCTGATCTTGTTACGGTGGTGCTACTCCATCACCACGATGACATCCGCCCACTCCAAGTGCCTTTCCACGAGAACTACGTTCAAGGGCGGTCGATGTCTGCGGAATCCACATCGAAGCGTGGGTCGTTCTTGTTGATCTCGTACGCCGTTGCGCGTCGCATGTGTTCCATCCTATCGATGCGGAACGATTGACGGTGCAGACGAAAAGGATGTATTTGACATTAGGGTACCTCGAAGAACCTCACTCCGGCGGCATCGGCCTTTCGGCCACCCCTGCGGGCAAGCACTTCTCGTTTGGTCATCCGGCTCCCGCATAGCGCGGGATGAAGCAGTTGCTTCTCCTCAGTCAGTTACCTGTGGGTAACTTCCTTTCGTCGCGCCTTGTCTGCCCAGAACGATAAGCGCTTGTGCCATCCGTTCGAGGTTCTTCGAGGTACCCATTATCCATCCGCATCGATGCGTCCCACAAATGCACAGCCCATCATCTGATCATCTGATCAACCCATCCACAACCTCCATCGGGTCCTTCACCTCCTCTACCATCCCCAGTACCTTCAGCATCACCCGGTCCAACAACGTGTCCGGGCAACTCGCGCCGCTGGTGAGGATGATGGTCAACGGGCGTTTGCTCGGTAACCAATCCATAGTCCGTTCCAGTTTATGCAACGGGTAGTTGAAATGCTCGATCTCCTTGGCGTTCAGGATCTCCTTTTCGCCGTTGATGAAGTAGGTCGGGAATCGTTGCTCCAACAATTCAACGAGGTGGCTGGTATTGCTGCTGTTGTAGCCGCCCACCACGAGTGCGAGGTCGGCTTCTGCCTTTAACAGTTCGTTGGTCGCGTCCTGATTGTCGTTCGTGGCATAGCAGAGCGTATCGCGAGTATCTGCGAAATGGGCTTTCAATTCAGCTTTGCCATACTTCTTCACCATCACCTGCTTCAAGTGATCGGCGATGGCCTGTGTCTCCGTGGCCAGCATGGTGGTCTGGTTCACCACACCGATGCGATCGAAGTGCCGCACAGGGTCGAAGTGGGGCGTGCAGCGTTTGCCGAAGACCTCGTTGAAGCGTGCGGTCGGCTCTTCGTTCAGTATGATGCGGCCAAGTAGTTGAGCTTCGGCCATGTCCTTCAGGATCACCGCAGGAGCACCTTTTGCGGTACGGCTGAAGGTGGCCCGTGTCTCCTCGTGCGTTGCCTTTCCATGGATCACCACCGTATGCTCCTTTTCGCCCAGTTGCGCACTGCGCTTCCAAACCTTCTCAACGAAGGGACAGGTCGTGTTGTGTTTCAACGGATCGATCCCCATCGCCTTCAGTCGCTCCTCGGTTTCAATGGTGGTTCCGAATGCTGGAATGATCACGATGTCATCCTTCGTGATCTCGCTCCAATCCATCAGCATTTGGCCATGTGTGTCCTGAATGAATCGCAGGCCATGGCTTTCCAGATCGGCGTTCACTTCGGGGTTATGGATCATCTGGCTCAAAAGAAAGATCCGCTTGCCGGGGTTCTCATCCAAAGCCTTGTAACTGATCTCGATCGCATTCTCCACGCCGTAGCAAAAGCCGAAGTGCCGGGCGAAAAGGAAGCGCACCGGGCCAAGATCCAACAGGGTAGGGCTGAGGTCCTTCTTCTTCGGGTCCTGGGTTTTCCGAAATGCCTTCAGGCGACCGATGAGTTCGCTGCGGTAATGGGTGGGAATTGAGAAGGAGCGCATACCGATCAGATGACCAGATGATCGGACGATCGGATGATCGAATGCCATTCTGGTTGGTCACAAGCCCCAAAGGTACCGGTAGGCTTTGCGACGGATCAGAACGGGAGGTCTATTTTCTGATCGTCTGATCAGACATCCCGGGTTGGACCGGGACGGATCACAGGGCTATCGCCTCTTATTTTCTGCGACCGCGCTGGGGTCGTTCTCCCATCTGGGGGCATTTTCTAATTTCTGTGCCCCCCTGGGGTCAGAACGCAGCACTGGTCATTCTCCTTGTGGGTTGACCCTAGAGGGGTCAAAGAGAATAGAATTTGAGTCGGACGAACGTGTTCGACCCCAGCGGGGTCGCAGAAACAGCAGACCTGGTGCGGAATGTATTTAGAGGCGATAGCCCTGGGACGGATCATCTAATTCTCAGGACTTTCCCTACATTTGCGGCCCCATTCGGGGAGCCTGCCGTGACGCAGCAGGTCAACGAACGAACCCTTTCGGACGGCGTCCTAGGTCCGGGATACAATCAGTAGTGTATGTCAACAGTTGAGAATAACAAGGTCACCTTCCTCGAACCGCCGGTCGATTTCGATTGGACTGCGCTGGAGGACGAGAAGAAGGTCGGTAACGCCGAACAGCGCGCTACCATGGAAAAGGCCTACGAGGATACCCTCAGCAGCATCCAAGAAAAGGAGGTGCTCATGGGAACCGTGGTCGGGATGAACAAGAGGGAGGTGGTGATCAACATCGGCTACAAGTCCGAAGGTGTGGTCCCCATCAGCGAATTCCGCTACAAGCCTGAATTGTCCATCGGTGACCAAGTGGAGGTCTACATCGAAAAGCAAGAGGACAAGGGCGGCCAAATGGTCGTGAGCCACAAAACGGCCCGTGTTCACAATGCCTGGGGCAAGGTGAACTCCGCCATGGAGACCAACGAGATCATCACGGGTTACGTGAAGTGCCGCACCAAAGGCGGTCTCATCGTGGACGTGTTCGGCATCGAGGCCTTCTTACCCGGCAGCCAGATCGACGTGAAGCCCATTCGTGACTACGACCAGTTCGTGGGCAAGAACATGGAATTCAAGGTCGTGAAGATCAACCAAGAGTTCAAGAACGTGGTAGTAAGCCACAAGGCCCTGATCGAAGCGGAACTGGAAGCCCAGAAGAAGCAGATCATCGGTGGCTTGGAGAAAGGCCAGGTGTTGGAAGGAACCGTCAAGAACATTACCAGCTACGGCGTATTCGTGGATCTGGGCGGTGTCGATGGTCTCATCCACATCACGGACCTCAGCTACGGCCGCGTGAGCCATCCGGAAGAGGTGGTGAAGCTGGACGAGAAGATCAACGTCGTGATCCTGGATTTCGACGACGAGAAGAAGCGTATCGCACTCGGCTTGAAGCAGCTCCAGGCACATCCATGGGATGCGCTGAGCACGGAGATGAATGCAGGCGACAAGGTGAAGGGCAAGGTCATGGTGATCACCGACTACGGCGCGTTCGTAGAAGTGGCACCGGGCGTGGAAGGTCTCTTGCACGTCAGCGAGATGAGCTGGAGCCAACACCTGCGCAGCCCGAAGGAATTCCTGAAGGAAGGCCAGGAGATCGATTGCGTGATCCTGAACATCGACCGCGAAGAGCGCAAAATGAGCTTGGGCATGAAGCAACTCGCCGCCGATCCATGGTCGGAGATCGAGTTCAAGTACCCACTCCGGAGCAAGCACACCGCCAAGGTGCGCAACTTCACCCACTTCGGCATCTTCGCCGAGTTGGAGGAGGGAGTCGATGGCCTCATCCACATCAGCGACCTTAGCTGGACCAAGCGCATCAAGCACCCGAGCGAATTCTGCAACGTGGGTGACGACATCGAAGTGATGGTATTGGAAGTGGACAAGGAGAACCGTCGCCTGAGCCTCGGCCACAAGCAAGTGGAAGAGAACCCATGGGAAGTGTTCGCTACCGTGTTCACCCCAGGCAGCGCGCACGAGGGTACCCTTACCGGACGTGCCGGACAGAACTTCGTGGTAAGCCTGCCCTACGGTGTAGAAGGCACGGTGACCTTGAAGAACCTGAAGAAGGCCGACGGTAGCAAAGCCGAGTTGGAAGAGAAGCTGCCATTCGTGGTGCTCGAATTCAACGCAGAGGCCCGTCGCATCGTCCTCAGCCACACCCGCACCTTTGAAGAGGGCGAAGAGGCGATCGAGGCTCCAGCAGCAACAGGCAAGCGCGCCACCAGAAAGGAGGGCACTGGCACATCGGTCAAGAGCGTGAACGAGAAAGTAGAGAAGAGCACCTTGGGTGACCTCGGTGTACTCAGCGACCTGAAGAGCCAGATGGAGACCAAGGAACGCGATGGCAAGAGCAAGAAAGCCGACGCGGAGGACGAAGGATAGACCTCTTCCTGACCCAGTTCGAAGCCCGGTCTCCGCAAGGATGACCGGGCTTCGGCATTCTAGCGGACGGCTTTCCACGAAGCAGGTATCTTCGCCAACGATGTCCTCCATCCCTCTGCTTACGAGCAAGGCCTTCGGGCTCACCGTGGAGCGGCTTTGTTACCAATTGATCGAGGATCACGGTGATCTGGAGGGCCTAGCGTTGATCGGGTTGCAGCCGCGAGGGGTCTTGCTGGCGCGCCGATTGCGCACCGAACTGTTGCGGATCATCGGAAAAGAGAATCTGGCCTATGGTGAGTTGGACATCACCTTCCACCGCGACGATTTCCGCCATCGGGCCACGCCGCCGCAGCCCAGCATCACCCAACTCGATTTCATGCTCGATGAACGGAAAGTGGTCTTGGTGGACGATGTTCTCTATACCGGGCGCACCATTCGCGCAGGGCTCGATGCTTTGCTCGCCTTCGGTCGGCCATCCAGCGTCCACTTATTGGTACTGATCGATCGGCGCTTCAGCCGCGAATTGCCCATTCAACCGGACTATGTAGGTAAATGGGTGGATAGCATCGGCGATCAGCGCGTAACGGTGGAGTGGAAGGAGAGCGACGGCGCGGATCAAGTGCTGTTACACACCGCGAACGATGGTTCCCGCGATACCGCAATTCCACAAGGAACATCTGCAGGCCGATGAGTGCAACGATCCAAAGTGAACAGTTGAGTGTGGAGCACCTGCTCGGCATCAAGGAACTGACCGCTGCGGACATCGAACTCATTTTCCGCACCGCTGATGGATTCAAGGAAGTATTGAACCGACCGATCAAGAAGGTCCCTTCCTTGCGCGATATCACGGTGGCCAACTTGTTCTTCGAAAGCAGCACGCGGACGCGGGTGAGTTTCGAGTTGGCCGAGAAGCGCTTAAGTGCGGACGTGGTGAACTTCAGTTCCAGCGGCAGTAGCGTGAGCAAAGGAGAGACCTTGGTGGATACGGTGAACAACATCCTGGCCATGAAGGTGGACATGGTCGTGCTACGCCATCCGGATCCCGGTGCCGCGGTCTTCCTCAGCCGGAATGTGGGGGCCCGGATCGTGAACGCCGGCGATGGCACCCACGAGCATCCTACCCAAGCACTGCTTGATGCATACAGCATCCGCGAGAAATTGGGCAAGGTGAGAGGCATCAAGGTCCTTATTGTGGGCGACGTTCTGCATTCCCGAGTGGCATTGAGCAATATCTTCTGTTTGCAGAAGCTGGGGGCCGAGGTCATGCTCTGTGGACCCTCCACGTTGATGCCCCGGCACATCGATAGCCTCGGAGTGAAGGTGGAATACGACTTGGACAAAGCCCTGCGGTGGTGCGATGTGGCCAATATGTTGCGCATCCAAATGGAACGGCAAAAGGGGGATGGCATAGCGAATTTTCCCAGCCTGCGCGAGTACGCCATGCGCTTCGGACTCGACCTACAGCGCTACGAACGCATCGGAAAGAAGATCCTGATCATGCACCCAGGCCCCATCAACCGAGGGGTGGAGATCACCAGCCAAGTGGCAGACCATGCCAATAGCATTATCTTGGACCAAGTGGAGAACGGTGTGGCCATCCGGATGGCGGTACTTTATCTGTTGGCAGCCCGTATCCCACGCTCCACTGTTTGAAAGTTGATCGGTACCGGCCATCGTTGCCCACTGGAAGCGGTGATTATATTTGACCGGATAGCCCCAAGACCATGAACTTCACCATCGAGGACAAAGGCCGGTACACCTTAGTGACCAGCAACGTAGATAAACTGGACACCACCTGTGCTCCGGAACTCAAAAGCGAATTGGTCTATTTGAACAAGACCAACGTGCGCAACGTCATCATCGATCTCTCCACCACGCGGTATTGCGACTCCTCCGGGTTGAGCGCACTGTTGGTCGCGAACCGCCTGTGCAAGAGCGTGAATGGTTCGCTGGTCGTTTGCGGACTGCAAGAACCGGTACAGAAGTTGGTGCAGATCTCGCAATTGGAAAGCGTGCTCTCCATTACACCGACCTCGGCAGAAGCAGTGGACCTGTTGTACATGGAGGAGATCGAAAAGGACGTGAACAAGGATTAAGACCTACCCATGAAGAAAACCCTACTCTTCGCTTCGCTGCTGTTGGCTGGCCTTTCGGTCAATGCCCAATGCACGCCGAATACCTTGTATACGGATAGTGTATTCGGCGTATGGCCGGATACGACCACCGATTTCCGTTCCGGTGTGCTGAACCAGTTCTATTCGGACACGTTGAACATCTTGATCCCCAGTGACGCACAGGACATATCCCCCAGTTATCCGGCCATCACCATCGATAGCATCCAATTGGTGAGCGTGGACGGTCTTCCGCCCGGCTTGATCATCAGTTGCAACTCCCAAACACCAGCTTCCTGTTCCTACTTGACGGAGATGCTAGGCTGCGGCTTGATCGAAGGGACACCCACCGCCATCGGAACCTTCAACTTGACGATCAACGTCTTGGCGTGGTTCAACTTCTTCGGTCCGCAATCCTTGCCTCAACCATTCGGCGGATATTCCATCACCATTTCCGATTCCTCGGTCGGTGTTTTTGATGTCGTGGAGACCGGGTTGACCAATGTGCGCAACATTCCGAATCCGTTCTCGACACGGACCACCATCGAGTACCAAGTGGGTGTGCCGGGTGAATCACGGATCCGTGTTTTCAACTTGGTCGGTGAAGAGGTGTGGAATCAACGCACCCAGACCAAGTTGGGGATGAACAAGATCGTATTCGAAAGTGGCGACCTGCCGGCCGGAGTGTATCTGTACAAGGTCGAGGCGGGCAACACCACCTTCACGGGCCGTATGGCGCTGCAACGGTGATCATTTCAATGACCGGATCGAACGAAGGCCCCGTGGAACCGGGGCCTTCTGCCTTTTCTAGCATGAGTAGGAGTCCATTCACCGTTACGACCCTAGGAACAGGCGCTGCACTTCCTGCACGCGGACGATTCCCAAGTGCTCAATTGGTGAACATCCACGAAAAGCTCCTGTTGATCGATTGCGGGGAGGGAACACAGGAACGACTTCGCTCGCTAGGTGTCAATTTCCAACGGATCGCACAGGTCTTCATCAGCCACCTGCACGGCGATCACTACTTGGGGTTGATGGGTTTGATCAGTTCCATGCACCTCCTGGGTCGGCAGTCGGAACTTCACGTGTATGGTCCACAGGACTTGAAGGCGATCATCGATCTCCAACTCCGGGCCTCTGGCACGTGGTTGCGGTATCCCCTACATTTCCATGCGACCGAGCCCGTAAGCGGTGCGGTGGTCTACGACGATGAACACGTGTCCGTTTCGCTTCTGGCCTTACGGCATCGGATCCCTTGTACAGGTTTCGTGGTCCGAGAGAAGCCGGGTTTGCGGCGCCTGCGGCACGAATGCCTGGACCGGATCCCGAAATTCAAGCGAACTGCGGTGAAGCAAGGCGAGGACCTCGTATTCCCGGATGGCACCTTGATCCCGAATGCGGAACTCACCTTGGACCCGTTACCGACGCGGAGCTATGCCTATTGTTCCGATACGGCGTACGAGCCGGCACTCCTTCCGTTCATTGAAGGGGTGGATCTGTTGTACCATGAGGCGACATTCACCACCGCACTTGCCGCACGGGCAAAGGAGACGCAGCACAGCACGGCCGCTCAAGCTGCTCAGTTGGCCTTGGAAGCGGGCGTAGGTCGGTTGCTGTTGGGCCACTTCAGTTCGCGGTACAAGAGTGCAGAACTCCTGCTGCGCGAAGCGATCCCCATCTTTCCGAACACCGAACTGAGCGTCGAGGGCGGGGTGTTCAAGGTGGTAGGCAAGGAATGACCGAGCGATTTGGGTAGCTGGTCGCTGCCGGGTACATTTGCGATTGTCTAGAATTATTCTAAATAAGAAATGATCGTTCGAACCTTACTTGCGGACCACAGTGAGCTTGCGTTGATCGGCTTACAGGCGGTATTGGCCGATTCTGCGCGGATCGAGGTGGTGGGAGTAGCTCGGGATGTCATCGCGATGGAGGCCTTGATCGTTCGGCATCGGCCACACGTGGTGTTGATCGATCATACCTCCGAAGGCTTCGGGCCACAAGCTGTGCAGCAAGGGATCCGTCGTTCCAAACGCGCACGTTTCGTCGCCATCACACCCGATCCATCCACGTCAACGCTCATTTCCGCGATCCGGGCCGGAGTTACCAGTTACATCCGCAAGGATTGCGATGTACAAGAGATCCGAGATGCCATCACCGCGACCGCCGATGGCAGCAAATTCTTCTGTGGAAAGGTGCTCGATGTCTTGCGGAAGGCAGCCTTCGATGTGGACCGTTTCATCTGCGAACCCTTGTCCTGTGATCCGGTCGTGCTCAGTGATCGGGAATGCCAAGTGATCACGTTGATCGCAGAAGGGAGGTCGTATACGCAGATCGCGGATGAATTGATCCTAAGCTCCCATACCGTGATCGCTCATCGGCGCAACATCATGCAGAAGCTGGGCGTGAACAACACCGCCTCGGTGGTGCTGTATGCCGTGAAGAACGGCTTCGTCAGTCCGAACAAGTACCTGTTCGATCGCACGGCGTGAGCTTGGAAAGCGCGATCTTCGGGCCATGCACGTGATCGGAGAGGTCGGCGGGTCGTCATCGCGTTGGGCTTTTCTGGCCCAAGATGGAACTTTTCGGATCCTCCCGACCAAGGGAGAGCGACTACCCGGATTCAATCCGTTGAGTGGGGATGGGACCGTATTCGCCCAAGGTTTGCGCGAACAGTTCGAAGGAACAGCAGCGGAAGGGCGGACGGTTACAGAAGTCACCATATACGGTGCCGGCTGTGGCACGGAAGAGCGGAAGCAGCGCATGCAGGCCGCCGTCCGAACGCTCTGGCCAGAGCCGCACATCACGGTGGGAACGGATCTGCTTGGAGCAGCCCTTGGACTGTGCGCGCCGGAACAAGGACTGGTCTTGATCCTGGGCACCGGAATGAACACGGGCTATTTCGATGGGCAGCGCCTACACTGTCCAATGCCGTCACTGGGTTATATACTGGGCGATGATGCCAGTGGTGCGGACATTGGTCGGAACCTCCTTCAGGATGCCTTCTACGGGCGCATACCCGAACAGCTACATCTGGCCTTGTTCGGTGTGGAAGGCCCCGATCTGGATGGTGTTTTGGAACGGATCCATCGTGGTCCGTATCCGGCACGCGAATTGGCATCCTACACCGTCCGTATCGCAGGGCACCTTTCGGAACCGTACGTGCAGAACCTGCTACAAGGTCGGATCCACGCCTTGGCCGAGCTCATCGTCCGTTTCTATCCGGTCGAGCAACGTCGAGAGGTGGTCGCCACGGGATCGGTGGCCTATGGTTTCCGGGAAGTGCTGGCCGAATGTTTCTTGGACCGAGGTATGACCATCAGGGCAGTGGAGCCTGATCCGCTTCGTGGCCTAGTGCAGTACCATCAACAGTTGCGGTAGGGCTGCGGCCTACTACCAGCTCATGAAAGCGCTGGAAGGCGCGCTGGTTCTCTTCCGAATCAATGGAGCGCAACACCCGCTTACGTTCGAGTGCGGTCAGGTGCCAACTCAACGAGATCTGCTCTTCATCGCCGTGCCGCAATTGTATATCGACCACCTCCAACGGAACTTCCATCCAGGCACTGGCCGATCGCAAGGCCAGATCGTAATCCTGATCCTGCACCCGCACCACGTTGTCGTACACCGTGCCCACCGGATCCAAAACACGACCGATGAGTGAAGCACTGCTGGATTTCACATCGAGTTCCTTCTGGGTATCGCGAAGCTGCAGGATCACGACACCGCTGGTATGCTCTTTGATCCAGGCGCGGAAGGTCTGGAGGTAGGCGAATGTGACCCGATAGCCATAGTTGTCTCGGAGGCCAGCATCCATCACGCGCATGATCGGTTCACTGGGCAGTGAAACGATGGGGGTGATGTACGGAAAGGTCGCATTCATCCGTAGAGCGCTCGTCAGCTTCAGGTTATGCGCCCCTTGATCACGGAAGAAACGCTGAAACTCGATGGCCTCTGGTTGTCCCGTCGCGGTTGTTGATGCCTCCGGGGCGATATTCGTGAGGAAGGCCATGGGCAAGGCACCGATCACCAAGCGGCGACCATCGTTCAGGGAAACCGGCGAGATCACCATGGTGGGGATCCGTGCGGTGCGTTCCGGTTCGCTCAGATCGTCCAAGCGTACATCCAAGAGTCCTCTGGTGCTCCCATTCAAACGGCGTTCAAAGGCATAGCCGCGATCGAGGGTGTAGCGCAGGTCGCCATCGTGCACGGTCCGGTAGCGTACGAACATGTCGTTGGTGACGAAGCTGAACGCAAGGGGGTTCAGCATATCGGTGGATACCTCGTCCAACAGTTCGTGGGCATTGCGGTCCACACCGTCCTGCTCTTCGTGCAAGAAGAGTTGCCTGTAGTACGCAGCGCCGATCAAGCCACCGGAAGAGCCGGTCATCAACATGGTGCGCTCCATCAACGTGCCACCAAGCAAGCTATCGGCGACTTGCAGGCATCGCAAGGTCCAAAGCGTGGAGCGCAAACCGCCACCGCTGGTGTTGATGATCACCAAGGGTGGCTTTCCTTGCTGTGCGAAGACCGCATTGTCTTGGAACCAATGTTCCAAGGTGGGTATCATGGCCTGCGCATCACGCGCAGCCGCCGTGGTATCAAGGGCCAAGGCGGCGATCGTGGCCCTGTCGTACGTGGCCGGTGGAACGGTATAGTCCAAACCATAGGCTTGATTGTCGTACAGGAATCGTTCGGTGCGATGACTGATGAGATTGAGCCCGATCACAAAAAGGATGATCACGGTGCCGGTCCAACCCTGCAACCAACTGAACAGGGCGCTGATCACCATCAGCACCATGGTGAGGAACAAGAAAACGCTAGCACCAGCGGGGATCGCGAAGAATCGGATGTCACTGAAAGCACCCAGTGCGATGAAGGTGAGGACCAGGACCACTTCGAAGATCGCGCCGTTCACGTGGTTCTGCCACAACACATCGCGCAGCATTTCCTTGTCATAGTGGGCGCTGCTCCGTGCCAACATGATGCGTAGTCGCGGGGTCAAGTAGGTCTCTACCCGCCACTTCTCCGATCGCTGCTGTCTGCGCAACCAGCGCAAGGCCTTCCGCTTTTCACCCTGCCGATGTGGTGCGGTCTTGTGCGATGCGATGTCCATCAAGGGTTCCAAAGGCCGGTGGGCATCGTGCTCTTTCCCGAGTAGCTTGATGATGTCGGTATTGGTGCGCGTGAAGTACAACAAGGCCAGCGCGAGGAATGCGAGAATGCCGATCAGGAAACCCACGAGGTGCCAGATCACCAAGGGCAGTGGTACCAACTCCGCTGTGTACTGGAAGCGCCCGGAGTACCACAGGAAGGTGAGCACGAACAAACCGGGGATCACCGCATTGTTGATGTTGAACTTCAGGAAGGGCCGTGCGATCGTTGCGATGAACGGGAACCGATATCCGTGCATGGCATAGCTGTAAAGGTTGAAAGCCGTGATGAAGCCGCCCAAAGCGAAACCGGTCATGGCATAAGAGAGGAATCCGACATTCTCGAAATACTCCGGATAGAGGAACAAATAGGGTACACCATACTTCACACTGAGGTTCTCGGAAACGAATCCGAAGAGTAGCAACCACGTGAAAAGAAGCAGGTGGTTCTTCTTCAGGTGAAGCACCAACAACTGGACCGGAAAGAAGTACAAGACCCGCCTGGAAAACTGGCGATATGTGGCTCGGGCTCCCATTTCGGCGTGTGGATCGAACGGGCATTGGTGGCCCGGCATCAAGGTATACGTCGGAAGGGCCGTAGGTGTTCTCGGTCAGATCTTTTCCAAGGTCATGGCCATCACCTTTCCCTCCAATTGTTCCGCTTCGATCTTCAATGCTTCGGCTTTCTTCAGGACATCCGTCCGGAAGGCTTCATCTTCCAGGCCGACACAATTGATCTTCACGTTGAGATAGGCGCCAATGGCCCCGGTCCGGGCACAGAGCGCTCCAACACCGGCATCACTGACACTGGCCTGGAGTCCTTTTTCGGCCATGGCCATCATCAGTTCCATACTGTCCACACAGACCTGCATGGTGCGCAAGGGCGTGTTGATGGCACCTTTCGTGGCTTCCAGGATCGCTTTCTTGCGCGTTGCTTTATCCTCCTCTGAACTTTTGGGCAACCCCATCGCAGCGATGATGCGATCGAAGGAACGCGTATCCTCGTCCACCAGATAGAGCAATTCGTTGCGCAGCACTTCGCCCTTCACCGCCCATTGACTGAACTCCTCCCAACGCTCGTCCCAACCACGTTTGTGGGCACTCAAGTTCGCAACCATGGTGCCGAGTGCAACACCCAACGCACCCACGTACGCTGCAACGGACCCACCACCGGGGGCAGGTGCTTCACCAGCGGTCTCTTCGCTGAATCGCTTCAGGTCCATACGGACCAGACGCTCGGCATTGGGCTCCTCCAGCATGTATTCGATCACCTTCTTTTGCGGATCGAAGGGGGCCAGGTCGTCCAGTCCCAAGGACTTCACCGCGATCTTGATCTTCTCGCGTTCGCTGATGCCGAGGCTGCGCTCCTGCCGGGCGAGGTAGAAGTCCGCAGCATCCAGGAGCGCTTGTTTCGGTATCAAGCCCACGAGTTCGCTACCGGTAACGCGGATCCCTCGTTCTGCCGCGCTCTTACACGCTTCATCAAAAGCGATGTGGACGGGCGTGATCGTGATGTCGGTGAGATTGAGCGACAGTTGGGCAATGCCGTATTCCTCGATGTACCATCCAATTCCCTTAACGGCTTTCAGCTTGCCCGGAGCCTTCTTCGGTTCGCCGGTGGTATCCAACAACGGTTTGCCGGTCAGTGGGTCACCGTCGCGCAGCACACGACCCGCTTCGCGGATATCGAATGCGATGGCATTGGCACGTCGGGTGCTGGTGCTGTTCAAATTCACGTTGTAGGCCACCAGGAAATTGCGTGCGCCGATCGCCGTTGCACCACTCTTGGCCACACTTTCGGTGAACTCCGCCGGACCGAAATCAGGTTTCCATGCGGGCTCCTTCAATTTCTTCGGAAGACCCTCGTATTCACCGCTGCGGTTGTTGGCCAGATTCCTGCGTTTCTCCTCGCTGGCTGCGGCTTCGTAACAGTATATCGGGATTGCGAGTTCATCGCCTACGCGTTTCGCCAACGTCCTTGCGAAAGCGGCGGTCTCTTCCATGCTGATCCCACTGATCGGCACCAACGGACAAACGTCCGTAGCACCGAAACGCGGATGCTCGCCCTTGTGGTTGCGCATATCGATCAATTCCTGCGCCTTCTTGATCAACCGGAAGGCGGCTTCGCATACGGGTCCGGGCTCGCCTACCATGGTGATCACCGTCCGGTTGGTGGCCTTGCCGGGGTCCACATCCAGCAGGCGCACGCCTTCCACGGTCTCGACGACCGCTGTGATCGCATCGATCTTGGCGCGGTCTCGTCCTTCACTGATGTTCGGTACACATTCGATCAACTGGCGGTCCATGGTCACAGCGTTATTTGGGCCGCAAAGCTAGTGGACCACGTCCATCGATCCTGATCCCCACTACGGTGCGGCCACACTCACCAAGTTGTTGAGCATGTGGATCACAACGGGGACCCAGATCGATCCGCTGCGCGAACGTGCGTAACCCAGTACGATGCCCATGGGGAGTATGAGTAGCATCACAGCCACGTCGTATTGCATGTGCATCAGGGTGAATACACCGGCCGTGAGCGCCACGGTCCCGTGCTCGTCCACCATGTGGCGAATGGAACCGAAGAGTAGACCCCGGAGCAGGAACTCCTCGAACAACGGAGCCATCGATCCGACTCCGATGTACAACCAGATCACGTTGGTCGTACTGGATATCACCTTCGACATGAAATCGGTCTGGAATGCCGGGATCCAGTGTGCCAACCCTTCAATGATCGCTCCGAGGCCGATGAAGACGGCCAACCAAAGGGCCATTTGCCGCCATCCGGGCAATTTCAAACCGAGGAAGAAGGACAGGAGTCCACGCTTCCAATAGTACACAACGATCAGGATGAGCAGTGTGCAGATCGCTCCGCTCCAAATGGCTTCCTGTGCAACCAGGTCACCGTTGAAGACCAGCTCGTGCATCCGAACCTCCATACGCGGATCGGAGAGCATACCAAAGGAAAAGCCATCCGGGAACAGGTCCGGTGAACGCGCAACAACGCCTTGGATGAAGACGGTTGATTGGATCAGGAAGAACACCATGAGGACCATGGCGAACAAGGCCACACCCATCGCGAACTCCAAACCGGGAGGACGAACGAAGGTGGGTTGGACCTCTTCAGCAGACTGCTCCGGCGCGGACGGGTGTTCCATCTATGAGTACCGTATCGATATGGTCGTTGCCGAATGCGTAGGGCAGATAGGCGAGCGAAGGTACCGGCTTGGTGATGATCAAGCTGGCGCGCTTGCCGATGGTGATGCTGCCGAGTTCTTCGCTCAGGCCCATGGCAGCGGCGCTGTTCATGGTCATGGCGTTGATCGCCTCCTCCGGCAGCATGCGCAACTGGATGCAGGCGAGTGAAAGCACCAGGTTCATGTTGCCACTCGGCGTACTTCCGGGGTTATGGTCGGTGGCCAATGCCAAAGGCAGGTCGCGGTCCATGATCTGCCGTGCCGGTCCGTACGGGATGCGTAGAAAGAAGGAGCAGGAAGGAAGCAGGGTAGGAATGGTGCGTGATCCGGTCAAGGCATCGAGGTCCGCTTCTTCCATCACTTCCAGATGATCCACGCTCAATGCACCGTGCTTCACTGCTGCTTGTATCCCACCGATGCTGGTGAATTGATTCACGTGCACTTTACCCGGGAGGTCGTGTGCTGCGCCAGCCTCCAACACGCGCTCCATTTCGGCCACCGTGAAGTAGTTGGTCTCGCAAAAGCAATCCACGTATTGCGCAAGGCCCTCCTTCGCCACCTGCGGGATCAGCTCCTCGGTGATCAGGCGCAGGTACGCATCGCGGTCCTTGGCGAATTCCGCCGGCAGTGCATGGGCTAGGAGCGTGTGGCTTTCATGCAAGGGGCAGATTCCTTCTTCAAACGCTTCGCCACACGTAACATCATCAATTCGCTCTCAACGGTCAGGCCATAACCGCTCTTGATCTCTACGGCAACGGTTCCTTGCGCCATCATCACCTCCAGCCGGGCCTTGGCTTGGATGAAGAGTTCGTCCTCGCTCATGCCACGCAGCTTGGCCGCGCTGTTCAGGATCCCGCCACCGCGCGCTGCGATCTCCTGATAGGTCAGCCCTTTGATCCGATCCACGAACTCGCCGTCTCGTGGTGCGGCGAACACGGTATGCGTATGCGGATCGCACCATCCGGGAAGAACGAAGCGCCCGGTGGCATCGATGACCGGTACACCATCTCGACCTGTGCGGTCCAGGGTTTCCATCGGTCCAAAGTCCTTTATCAGCCCGTTCTCGATCGCGAGCCAGCCGTTCGCGATCATGGGCAACTCGCCCATCGAAGTCCCTCGGATGCGTGTGACATCGGTCGGCCGGATTCCGACCAAGGCTTTGGCGTTAATGATCAGTAAGGTGGACATGGACTGCAAAGAAAGCCGGTCGCAATGTACCCAGCGTTCTCCATCATCTCTTGGCAGGATAGAGGGTACATCGAAGAACCTCGATCGGCATCCACGAACCCTTCACACCAGTGCGCATCAGTGGCTACGCTAACCTAGTTGCATGTTCCTTGTTGACCGCTGGCCGAAGGCTTGCTGTCAACGGTACCAAGCTCGAAGTGGAAACTGTCTGCCGCGCGAAATTGATAGGCGTAAAACTTTTTACCCACTGCACCGCCAATTTCTTGTAGGGGCTGTTGTGCGCGCCATTGACTCATTTAGGGTTTGTGGATTCGTTTTCCTCCCTCTTGTTCTTCCCAGCAATGTTTGGCCTAAGGTATAATAGAAGGTCTTTTCGTTAAATTAGGATTCCCTTGCGTGGGGTAAAAAAGACCTTTCATTGTGCTCTTAGTAAGACACTTCAGGCAATCAATATTTTGTTTTTCCGCAAGCTTCATAGCTCGCTTCATGTGAAGTGGGTCTGAAACTAGCAGTGCCGAAGTAAACCCTAAGGAGTCCATCACACTTTTGGCCTCAATCAAATTTTCGATTGTGTACCTCGACTTCTCCTCAATAATTAAAGCTTCTATCGGAACTCCTTCACTCAACAAGTACTGTTTGCCTATTTCGCTGTCTGATTGAATCTGTCCCTCACCATATCCTCCTGTTATCAGAATCTTCTTTACTAGTCCTTGGTCAAACAAATACTTAGCATGGTTAGTTCTTTCTGCGAATACTGGAGAAAGGACACCTTCAGAAGTCCCAGCACCTAAAACTATTGCAACTTCAGATTGGTCTTCAATGTAAATCCCAGAATATTCATAGATCGTAATTCCGTTATAAACAAAGTAGCATGCGAGAGCCACAATAAGATAGCCCGCAATCCTTCTATATCTATTTTTCTTACGCGTCATTCAATGAAACACAACAAGTTGCTATCAACAACAGTGGTTGTTATTTCCGACCTTCTCGGTAGGTGGGGTTACTGTTATCGTGTTATTGGGGCATGTAAAGCCCCAGTCCAGCTCAGATATCCAGATCGTCCAAGGGGCTTCGGATCTTGCCGAGTGCTTTGGTGCTGACATGTGTATAGATCTCGGTGGTTTTGCTGGAGCTGTGCCCTAACAGGGTTTGAATGTAGCGCAGGTCCGTGCCTTTCTCCAACAAGTGGGTTGCGAAAGAATGCCGGCCTTTAAGCGGATCATCTGTGTCCATCTGCGACATCTGTGGCTGATATCTTACGGAAGTCGCGGTGGATAAAAGGCGATGGCCCCCGGGTACACACGACCGTGTCCCGCCCCTCCAATTACCTTCGCCCGCTACCATGCGCGGCAACACCATCGGTCAACTCTTCCGGCTCTGCAGCTTCGGCGAAAGCCACGGCACCGCCATTGGCGGCGTGGTGGATGGCTGCCCAGCTGGCTTGCAACTGGACCTGGGAGCGGTGCAGGGCGAGTTGGATCGTCGCCGTCCCGGAAGTACGCCGCTGGGCACGGCACGGAACGAGGCGGATAGGGTGGAATTCTTGAGCGGCCTTTTCCAGACTCAGGGGCAAGCCCGGAGTGACTTACGAACAACGCTGGGCACACCTATCGGCTTCCTGATCCCGAACGCGGATGCCAAGAGCGGCGACTACGACAAGCTGAAGGACGTGTACCGTCCCGGCCATGCCGACAGGACCTGGGAGGATAAGTTCGGGCTGCGCGACCATCGCGGTGGTGGCCGCAGCAGCGCGCGCACCACGGCATCCGTGGTGGTGGCCGGTGCCATCGCCCGGCAGTTCCTTTCCGCAGCGGGCATTCAAGTGAATGCATACGTAAGCGCAGTGGAAGCCGTGAAGGCCGATCCCGCCAAGCTCGACCTTGCTACCGTATGGGACAACCCCGTGCGTTGCGCTGACCCCGTTGCCGCAAAGGCAATGACAGCATTGATCGAAGAGGTCCGCGCCCAAGGCGACAGCGTGGGTGGGGTGGTCAGCTGCATCATCCAAGGCACACCTGCCGGATTGGGGGAGCCGGTCTTCGACAAGCTGGAAGCCGACCTCGCCAAGGCGATGCTGAGCATCAATGCGGCCAAAGGCTTTCAGGTCGGCAGTGGCTTTGAGGCTTCGGTCCTGCGGGGCTCGGAGCACAACAAGCGTTCCCAAGGCGGCATCCTCGGCGGCATCAGCACCGGCGAGACCATCCACTTCGATGTGGCCTTCAAGCCGACCGCCACCATTGCACAAGCCCAAGAGACCACGGACCGTTCCGGCGCAAAGGTCACGCTGGAAGCCAAGGGGCGCCACGATCCTTGTGTGGTGCCACGTGCTGTGCCCATTGTAGAGGCCATGGCCTGCATCGTACTCGCCGACCACCTCCTTCGCCAATGTTCCGCCCGCGCATGACCGACGCATCCAAGAAGAAAGGCCTTTCCCTGCCCGTTCGCATCATCATCGGTCTCGTGGCCGGAACCGGCTGGGCTGTGCTCTCCAGCATCTTGGGTTGGAGCAGTTTCACCATGGACTGGGTAGCACCTTTCGGTGACATCTTCATCAACCTCCTCAAGCTCATTGCCATCCCCTTGGTGCTGTTCAGCATCATCAGCGGCGTTAGCGGGCTTAGCGATATCACCAAATTGGGCCGCACCGGCATGGGGATGTTAGGTCTGTACCTCGCCACCACCTTCATCGCGGTGGGCATTGGTCTGGTGCTCGTGAACGTGATCAAGCCGGGGGAGATGGCCAACGATGACCAGCGGATGCGCAACCGGATCACTTACGAGTTGTGGGTGAACAACACGCCGAGCGTCGATAAGCCCAAGGATGGTCGTTGCCTGAGTTGTGATCCGGCGAACAAGGCCATCGTGGACGAAGTGCTGGCAGCCCGTCAGCAGGAGAGTCCGGATGCGTTCATCAGTGGTAAGGTGGAATTGGCCCGTAGTACGAAAGAAGCTGGCCCCTTGCAGTTCCTTGTGGACATGGTGCCCAGCAACATCTTCCTCAGCTTCAACGATGCCTTGATGTTGCAGGTGATCTTCTTCGCCATCTTCTTCGGCATCGTGCTACTGATGATCCCGCCGACCGCTGCCGCTCCGGTCGTGGCATTGGTCAACGGGCTCAACGACGTGTTCATGACCATGGTGGATGTGGTGATGAAGGCTGCACCCATCTTCGTATTCGCATTGATGGCCGGTGTGGTCTCCCGTATCGCGGGTGATGACCCTTACGCCGTGATCGAACTGTTCAAGTCCTTGGCGGGCTACAGCGTAACGGTCTTCATCGGGTTGGCGATCATGGTCTTCGGGGTCTATCCCACGGTAATGACCCTCCTGATGCGTCGCAACATCTTCCGACGTTTCCTCAAGGCCATCAGTCCAGCACAACTTCTGGCTTTCAGCACCAGCAGCAGCGCCGCCACCTTGCCCGTCACCTTGGAGTGCATGGAGGAGAACATCGGTGTGAGCAAGAGCACGGCCAGCTTCGTGCTGCCGATCGGTGCCACCGTGAACATGGACGGCACCAGTCTATACCAAGCCGTGGCCGTGGTCTTTCTGGCCCAGTACCACATGGTGGACCTCACCTTTGTTCAGCAACTCAGCATCGTTCTGACCGCCACGCTGGCGAGCATCGGGGCAGCGGCGGTGCCAAGCGCCGGGTTGGTCACCCTCTTTGTGGTATTGACCTCGCTCGGTCTGGATCCCGCATGGATCGCCATCATCCTCCCTGTGGATCGCATTCTGGACATGTGCCGCACAGTGGTGAACGTGACGGGGGATGCGACCACCTGTAGCGTGGTAGCCCATGTTCAGGGCGAAAAGCTCTTCACCAAGGAGGTGTGAACGATCCGGCCTGATCGGTCGTCGGCTCCACCGTATCCCGGAACGATCTTTGCACCTTGGCAAGGCGCTCGTGGCATGAGCGATCTTCACCGTTACAACCAAAGAATCAGACACGCATCGATCATGGCCAAGTGGAGCAAGCGCATTCTCATCATCCTGGGTACCCTCATTGTACTGGTATTGGCCGCAGCCATTCTGGTCCCCATTCTGTTCAAGGACAAGATCGAAGCTGCGGTGAAGAAGGAAGTGAGCAACAGCCTCAACGCGACCGTGGATTGGGGCGAATGGGACATCACCATCCTGAAGAACTTCCCGAATTTGACCGTGGATATCGCGGATGTGAAGATCAGCAATGCGTCACCGTTCGAAGGCATCGACTTGGCGCGTATCGGTTCACTCACGGCCACGATCGATATCAAGAGCGTGTTCGATGACCGGATCGATATCAAGTGCATCGGTCTCATCCGCCCGTACATCCACGTAAAGGTCCTAGAGGATGGTCGTGCGAATTACGACATCGCGAAAGTGGACAGCACGGCCATCGCTGAGCCAGCGGATACCGTAGCATCCAAGTTCAATATCGGACTTCGGGAATACTGGATCGAGGATGGCACCTTCATCTACGATGATCTGTCATTGGGCTATTACATGGACCTCAAGGGCTTCGATCACAACGGATCCGGCGATTTCACCCAGGACCTCTTCACGTTGAATACCATCACCCATGCGGACACGGCCAACGTGGTCTTCGATGGCATCAAATACCTGAAGAACGTGAAGGCCGACATCAAAGCTGATCTGGATATGGATATGCCGAACATGAAGTTCACGTTCAAAGAGAACGAAGCGACGATCAATCAGCTCGTTCTTGGAATGGATGGATGGTTGGCGATGCCTGGGGATGATATCGATATGGACATCACTTGGAACACCAAGAAGTCCGACTTCGCCACCTTGTTGTCCCTCGTCCCTGCGGAATTCGCCAGCGACCTTTCCGGGGTGGAACTCAGTGGTAAGGCAGGGTTCAAAGGCTATGTGAAAGGCACGTACAACGACAACACATCACCGGGCTTCGGGCTGGAGGTGGATGTGGACAACGGTCGGTTCAAGTACCCTGATCTGCCAGCGAGCGTCGATGACATTTTCGTGGACCTGAAGATCCATGCCCCGCAGGGCAATGATCTGGACAAGATGGTGGTGGATCTGAAGCGCTTCGCCTTGAACATGGCCGGCAATCCAGTGGAGGCACGCTTGTACCTCACCTCTCCGATCAATGATCCGAATGTGGACGCTGAATTGAAAGCCAACTTGGATCTTGCGAGCCTGAAGAAAGTGGTGCCGATGGAAGAGGATCTGACCGGAACATTCACAGCAGACGTGCGCATGAAAGGAAAGATGAGCGATGTGGATGCCGGTCGTTACGACAAGTTCCAAGCCGACGGCCGCATGATCCTGCTCGGCATGGACTACAAAGGCGACTCGTTGCCGGAAGTGGGGATCAAGAGCCTCTACTTCGATTTCAGTCCACGGTACTTGTCGCTCACCAGTTTCGACGGTAGCGTGGGTTCCAGCAACCTGCAAGCCAAAGGGCGAATGGACAACTACCTGCAATGGTGGTTGAAGGACAGTACGCTCACTGGATCATTCGACCTAGCAGCCAACAAGTTCGACCTGAACGAACTCATGGGCCCAAGCGATCCTGCAGATCCCGCCAGCAGCGCTGAGGATACCACGCAGATGTCCGTGATCGAAGTGCCGGGCAATATCGATTTCCGACTGAGCTTGGCCGTGAAAGAGGTGATCTACGACGACATGAACCTCACGAATG
Source organism: Flavobacteriales bacterium (assembly GCA_016710015.1). Lineage (GTDB taxonomy): Bacteria > Bacteroidota > Bacteroidia > Flavobacteriales_F > PHOS-HE28 > PHOS-HE28. Next base: position 258,805 of record JADJLR010000002.1, on the reverse strand, counting down.
TGAAGGGTGGCTTGCAAGTACACGACAAGCGGGTGGACCTCAAGGATGTCTTCTTCAACATCTTCGATGGCAGCATGGCCTTGGACGGTGGGTATGATGCAAATGATCTGGCCAAACCGCGCATCGATCTGCGCTACGATGTGAAGGACCTCGACATCGAACAGACCGTGAAGTACATGGAGACCGTGCAACAGATGGTGCCCATCGCCAAGACGTGTAAAGGCAAGTTCAGCACCAACCTCACCATGAATGCGGTGCTCGACCAACACATGCAGCCGGACCTGAATACGCTGAGTGGGCATGGCACCCTGCGTACCAAGAGCGTACGGGTCGAGGGTTTCCAGCCCTTGGTGGACATCGCGAAGGCCTTGAAGATCAATGGCATCGAGAACACCACATTGCAGGATGTCGTCTTCAACTACAAGTTCCAGGATGGCAAGATGATCACCGAGCCGTTCGATGTGAAGATCGATCGCATCAAAGCCAATGTAGGTGGCAGTACGGCCTTCGCGGATCAGGCCATCGATTACACCATGAAGGCGAAGATCCCGAGTGACATCTTCGGTGCGGGTGCAGCTTCTGCGGTCAGCGGCCTATTGGGCAAGGCGAATAGTGCGATCGGGGCCAACTTCCAAGTGCCTGCCGAATTGGACGTGACGGCCAAGATCACGGGTACCATCGAGAAGCCGATCGTGAAGCCGGTGTTCGCCGGCGGGGAGACGAACGTGAAGGATGTGATCGTCACCGAGGTGAAGGAGGAGTTGAACGAACAGATCGACAAGGCGAAGGAAGAGGCCATTGCCAAAGCACGCGAAGAAGCTGCACGGTTGGTCAGTGAAGCACAGAAACAAGCCGATGATGTGAAAGCAAAGGCACGGCAAGAAGCCGCACGGATCAAGGGCGAAGCGTACAAGGCGGCGGATGATGCTGTAGCGAAAGTCACCAATCCCTTGGCCAAGGCTGCTGCACAAATTGCAGCCAAAAAGGCGAAGGAAGAGGCGGATAAACAAGAACGGAACGCTGTGGCGGAAGCCGATAAACGTGCCGATGGGATCGTGGACCTCGCCCGCAAGAAGGGCGATGACCTGATCGCGAAGGCGGAGGCCACCAACACCACCGTAAAGTAGATCGAGCAGGAGCAGATGAAGGTGTTGCGCGGTTTCCAGGATCGTTGGCGCTCGGTCAAACCGTTGTTCCAGCGGTCAATCTCGGCATTGGTCGGCCTATCGATCCTGATGCTCGTTGGGACCCCGGTCTCGGCCCAGGACGGGAGCGATGACCCCTGCGGCAAACCCAGTGATAAGAAGGTGGTGAAGTTGCTGGATGAAGCGAGCAAAGCCAAGGCGGCCATGGAACGCCACCAGAAGCTGAAGTCTGCGCTGGAGGTGGACGGTGAATGCGCCGAATGCTTGTTCCAGTTGGGCGTGTCGGCCTACCGGATCGGAAAGGAGGGCGGCAAAGGCTACCAAGCAGCGCAACGGTATTTCGATCAATTGGAAGCGAAGTGTCCGCAATACCACAGTGATGTGCCCTACCTCAAGGGGGTCATGTATTACGCGGAAGATCAATTCGCAGAGGCAGCCAGGTCATTCGAGGCGTTCCGGAATTTCCCCAGCGATGATCCAGCGAAGTTGAGCAAGGACTACGACAAGCAGTACACCGATGTGGAAGCCGTGATGCCGGAGCTTCAGTTCTACGTGGACTTCTACAAGAACACCGCGCCTCTGGACCCGCAGTTGGTACGCAACGTGAGCACTCCGGCCAAGGAATATTTGCCGATGCTATCGCCCGACAACGAACTGTTGTTCTTCACCCGGGTGAGCAAGCGCCAAGCGAAAGGCGACATCGTATCACGTGAAGTGGAAGAACTCACCGAAGCACGTCGACCGGACGTGAAGGCGGATTTCAATGCAGGTCGCGCTTTACCCGAGCCCTTCAACCTCGGTGATGGCTATGGCGGCTTGACGATCAGTGTGAACAACCAGGAGATGTTCGTTACCGTCTGCGGCCCTGCAGATGCACGCGGGTACAAGAACTGCGACATCTTTCGTTCGCACTACGAGACCAAATTCGATCTCGATAAGGGTGGACAGACCTTCGAATGGGCAGGGCTGGAGAACCTGGGCCCGAACATCAACACGCCCGATGGGTGGGAGAGTCAGCCATCGTTGAGCGCCGATGGCAACACGCTCTACTTCGCTGCTAGCCGTTTGAACACGGACGGTATCGACATTTTTCAAAGCAGCCGGGACAGCACAGGGCAATGGTCACCAGCACGACCGGTCAAGGGCATCAATACCACGGGCGATGAGAAAGCGCCCTTCATGCACAGCGACAGTCGAACGCTCTACTTCGCTGCACGACCTCCGAACGATGAAAGCGGTAGAGTGGATGGAACGAAAGGCCATAAGGGGATCGGTGGGTACGACATCTTCTTCAGTAAGATGAACGATGACGGTTCATGGAGCCGACCCAAGAACATCGGACACCCATTGAACACCGACCAGGACGAACACGGCTTGATCGTAAGCGCCGATGGCCACACGGCCTACTTCGCCAGTGCGCGTTACCAAGGTGCGGGTGATCTGGACGTTTTCGGTTTCGAACTTCCCAAGGAAGCCCGCCCGGACGACATCCTCGTGGTGAAGGGCGAAGTGCGCAACGAGAAAGGGGAACTCGTGCGCGATGCCACCGTGGAGATCGAATACATGGACTCGCGCAAAGTGGACATCATCCGTGTGGATAGCCTCACAGGCCGTTACGCGACGGTCGTGAAGTTGAAGGAAGGCAGCGACGTGATCATGACCGTGAAGAAGAAGGACCACGTGTTCGACTCACGTAGCTTCGCAGTGGAGGATACGGTTCGCGCCGGTGTTGCGAAGGTGGACATGACCGTGCAGAAGATCGAAGTGGGCAAGAGCTATCGCGTGAACGACATCAAGTACGCCACCAATTCCGCAGCCATCACGAAGTCATCGGAATACATCGTGGACGAATTGATCGGCTTCTTGAACGAGAACCCGACCGTGAAGATCCGCGTGGGGGGCCACACGGACAGCCGAGGTAACGCGGCCGACAACATGAAGTTGAGCAACGACCGTGCGCTCACCGTAAAGGAATACATGCAAGGGCACGGCATCAACGGAAGCCGATTGACCCATCAGGGTTTCGGGCCGGAGAAACCGCTCGCGACCAACGACACCGAAGAAGGTCGTGCGCAGAACCGACGCACGGAATTCGTGATCGTCTCGCGCTAGTGTAGTAGCCACGAAGTTGGTGAACCAAAGATCTGCCGTCATTTCTTCTTCATGCAAGCGTCTTCGCCCCGGCTCGACGGGTGCGGAATATGCACGGCGTAGCAGGCGCTACGACGAAGTGTTCCAACGTGGCAGGAAGAAGAAAAGGCGGTGGAGATAGTTTATGAACTTAGTGGTTACTACACTAGTCCAGGTGGATGTCCTTGTCCCGGTCCTGCATGAGGCGGCTTTCGTTCACGTGCATACGCAGGTTCAAGAACTCCACCACCACACTGAAGAACATGGCCATGTAGATGTAGGCCTTGTTCACGTGTTCGCCCATTCCTTCCATGATCAACGCCACGCCGATCATCACCAAGAAGGCCAACGCGAGCACCTTCACGGTTCCGTGTTTGTTCACGAAATCTGCGATGGTCGCGCTTGCTACGAGCATCATCAACACAGCGATGATCACGGCGAGGGACATGATGACCAACTGATTGCTCATGCCTACCGCCGTGATCACGGAGTCCAAGCTGAACACGATGTCGATCAGGATGATCTGGAGGATCACATTCCAAAGGCTTGAGGCTTTCCTGTGCTTGCCCTGCTTTTCCTTCTTGTGTTCCACCTTGGCATGGATCTCTATTGTCGCCTTCCAGATCAAGAACAGACCACCGATGATCAGCACGAGGTCCCGACCACTGATCGGATGGTCCGCGATCGTTATGAACGGGTCCTGCATACTCATGATGAAACTGATGCTGAAGAGGAGCATCAAACGCGTGATCATGGCCAAGCCCAAGCCCAAGCGTTGTGCCTTCCGTTGGCGCTCCTTTCCTTTCAACTCGCCACTGAGGATGCTGATCACGATGATGTTATCGATCCCCAGCACGATCTCCAATGCGGTCAGGGTGATCAGTGCAACGATGCCTTCGCTGGTGAGCAGTACGGAAGGGTCGAGCGTGGTGTAGGACATGGTACGTGATGAAGGGGCGAAATTACTTCGGACGTTCGTTCTCCACTTGGGCAACGGTGATGGTCTCGTTCCGGTTCACAGGATTCAGCCAATGCACCAACTTGTCCAAAGCACCGGGCTCGGCGCGGTACAGGATGGTGAGCGGCCCTGTGGCTTGTTCCATGCGCACCATGCGTGCTGGAAGATCCTCTTCACCGATGAAGAGCACGATGTTCGGGCGTGATCCATCGGGGTAGATGGCCAAACGATCCGAGAAGACCACTGTGCTATCGATATAGGATTCCACCGGAACGTCCCAAACACCCGCATAGAAGAGCGGAGGCATCGGCGCGGTCCCCTGATACGAATCCTCGATCACCAATCCGCGAACATCCGACCGGCCACGTAGACCGTACAGCGCTTCCACACGGCTGCGTTTGCTGGAACTGAAAGTGATCAGGAGCAGCGCGGCTATGTTGATGGTCCATGTAAAGATCCAAATGCCGCGCCACAGCCTGGGTCGCTCAGCCCACCACGCGCTGGCATTCCGCCACATTTCCCATGATACATGGCCCAATACGAAGAACAAGGGCACGATGGGGAAGAGGAAGCGTTCCTGCTTGTTCGGGAAATAGGAGTGTATCGCTAGGAAGAGTACCACCGGCAGCCACAACAGCAAGGGTGTTGATCGGCGGAAGAACCCGAAGAAGATCGCGATGCTGAATGGTGGAATGAAGATCCCCAGAAGCAGGAGCAGGTAGTTGTACCACGGCTGATCGAAATACGTGGTGGTGTTGGCCATGTTGTACAGCACGTATTCCGTCAACTCAGCGAATGGTCTACCCCACAACATCAGGTCGATGCCTCCTTGCAGTACCGCCAACGGCAGTGCGAGCCCCAAGCCGTACGTAAGGGCGGGCACCCAACGACGCATCAGAAGAAGTGCAAGGCCAGGGCCTGCGGCAAAGAAGATCGTTTGGAAGCGGATGTTGATGGCGAGACCGATCCAGATCCCGGCGATAAGAACGGATCGCGTGGTCCTGGCATCCTCCTTCAGCAAGTACCACGAACCGAGCAGCAGGAAGGGGATACAGACCACCTCCACCAGATTCCGAACCGCCAAGAAGGGCATGAAATAGAATAGGGCCAGGAACAAACCCGTGCGCCATGCAATGGCCGGGTCACCCAATGAACGTGCGATCCGGTAACCCACGCGCACCACCACCACGCTGAAACCCGCGTGGATCATGCGCACCACGAGCATCATGGCCTTCGGATCCGTGATCGCCACGGACTTGAGAAAGGAGAACAACACGAAGTGCAAGCCCACATACACCATGCTGTGGCCACTCGGATGCGGAACCCCCACTTGATTCCACGGCAACCAGGTACTGTAGGCAGGTGCCTGTACCCAGCTACCGGCCGCTTCGATGATCAGGAAATGATCGTCATGTGCGAAGTAGCCTTCACTGAAGAACGCGGCAAGTAACCGGGGCACCAGCGCGATACAGGTGAGTGCCAGCAGTGGGTGTTCACGGGTCCAGCGCTGCCAATTCTGCCACATGGCGGCGAAGCTAGGCGATCGGGAAGCGGTTACTTTTACCCGGATGCTTCCTCGGTCGGTCCAACGCGCAGCGATCCTCTTTACATGCGGTGTGTTCTTGGCGTTCCTGTTACCATGGTTGGCGCAGGATGGTATGTTCATGGATGGCCAACTATACGCTTCCGTAGCGCACAATGAAGCCCATGGCTATGGCACATTCTGGGAACCGCGTTTCAGTCAGGTCGGGCTTGCAGGGTTGACCACATTCCACGAGCATCCCCCGTTGGTCTTTGGCATGCAGTCGGTCTGGTTCGAGCTTTTCGGATCGGCATTCTGGGTGGAACGATCGTACGCATTGCTCATGGCCCTATTGACCGTAGGGCTCTTAGTGCTTTTGTGGCGCCAGTTGGTCCCTTCAGGTCATGTGGCCCGTGAAATGGCCTGGTGGCCGATCATCCTCTGGATCATCGTTCCCACCGTGCATTGGTGCTTCCATAACAACATGCACGAGAGCACCATGGTCGTGTTCACCACTGCGGCCGTGCTATGTAGCGTACTCGCCGTGCGCAAGGCGTGGTGGTGGGTCGGTGTGGCTGCCATCTTCGTTTTCTTGGCTTCCCTAGCGAAGGGTTTACCCGGACTCTTTCCTTTGGCCGCACCTTTCTTGCTTTGGCTTGCACTGCGCGAAGGGAGTATGTGGCGAGCGATCGGTCTTTCTTTGGCAATGACACTTGGTGTGGTGGGCCTCTACGGCTTGGTGTTGATGGATCCAGCGGCCAAAGCGAGCCTACACACGTATGTCGAGTCACGGCTGTTGCATCGCATCGCCGAGGATCCCACAGTGGACCATCGGTTGGCCACGTTGGAAATGCTGATGACGAACATGGCGGGACCGCTGTTGATCGCCGGTTTGTTGGTCGTTGTGACCAAACGCACACGGACGAAGGTGAACTCGCTTTCCGCGCAAGCACTGGCTATGGCGCTTGTGGGGTTGAGCGGAGTCGCTCCGCTGATGCTCACCATGGTGCAGAAATCCTTTTACATGGCTGCGGCTTTGCCGATCATTTCACTCTCCATCGCGCTTTTCTCCGCTCCTGCATTGGCCTCGTGGATGGCATCCTGGCCGCCAAAGGGTAGAGGTATGCTCGTATTGAGGACCATCGGGATCTTGGCCATTCTGGGTTCGTTCGTTCTGGCGATCATCCGTTTCGGAGATGCCCGTCGTGATCCGGAGCTGTTGGCGGATGTGCATCGGATCGGGGCTGTGGTACCGGAGCACGAGCTGGTCGGATTGGATCCGGATCTGTGGAATGAATGGTCGCTCCAGACCTACCTGATGCGCTACCACTTCATTTCGTTGGATGCCTATACCCAAGACCTGCATTGGTACATCACGGCGAAGGAAGGTGCTCCGCCGGTGCCAACACACTACGCACCATCCGGGATCGAATTGCACGGACTCACCTTGTGGGTCCTACGGGCGGATCGGGATAGGAATGACGCTGGTGCCATTCACCAGAATGCCATTGCGCCGTAGCTTTCCGCCCGGATCCTGCGGGGGCCGCTCACTCCATTCACTTTCCGATCAATCACACTGCGGCTCGTTCAATGAATATCGTCATCCTATCCCGGGATACCAAGTTGTATTCCACCAGACGACTTGTGGAAGCCTGTGAAGAGCGTGGACACACCACGCGCGTTGTCAACCACGTGAAGTGCGACATCCTCATTGAGAAGAAGAATCCGCAAGTGATCTACGGCGGCGAATCGCTCACGGATGTGGATGCGATCATCCCACGTATCGGAGCGAGCGTGACCTTCTACGGGACTGCAGTGGTGCGCCAATTCGAAATGATGAAGGTGTTCACCACCACGGAGAGCCAGGCCTTGGTACGCAGCCGCGATAAGTTGCGGAGCATGCAGATCCTAACGCGAAGCGGTGTGGGCATACCGAAGACGGTCTTCACCAATTACAGCAGGGACGTGGGTAGCATCGTGGATACCGTGGGTGGTGCACCATGCATCATCAAGCTCTTGGAAGGCACACAGGGACTCGGTGTGGTGCTGGCCGATACGAAAAAGGCCGCCATTGCGGTGTGCGAGTCCTTCAACAGTTTGAAGGCACGGGTGATCGTGCAGGAGTTCATCAAGGAGAGTAGAGGGGTCGACATCCGGGCCTTCGTTGTGGACGGCAGGGTCGTTGGTGCGATGAAGCGCATTGGGAAAGAAGGGGAGTTCCGCAGCAACCTGCATCGCGGAGGAACCGCTGAATTGGTGGAACTCACGCACGATGAGGAAGTCACTGCGATCAAAGCAGCCAAGGCCTTGGGTTTGCACGTGGCCGGTGTGGATATTCTGCAAAGTGATCGTGGCCCTTTGGTCATCGAGGTCAACAGTTCGCCAGGCTTGGAGGGCATCGAACGAGCCACCGGGCATGACATTGCGGGCGAGATCGTGCGATTCGCAGAACGGAACGTATAGGTCCGTGCGGTGTTCCAGCGGGGTGCTCCCACTCCGGGATCACGAAGCGAAAGGCCGAACGACCCGTGTCAACCCACCAGATCCTTGCCACCTACATCCACCACGAAGCGCCCGCGCAGGAACTTTCTGCCCAAGAGGACCTGGAACTTCATATCGCTTCGGTCGAAAAGCGTGAATTGCACACGCACGGAATGCGCGCCCAACCGTACGCGTGTGCTGATCAGGTAACGTTTGCTTACCTCGCCATTGCTGCTCTTGACCGCGACCCGTTTGAACTTGCGGAAGACCTTCTTCTTCCGTTGTCCTCCCATTTGAAAGGTCACCGTTAGTTGCTTCTCCCCATCCACGGTACGCACCTGCAAACGCTGAAAGTGCAAGGCGCTCCTGTAGGCTCCGGTATCGATCTTGGCAGCTACCCTTGCGATACCCAGTTCGGGTAGGGCGATGTGTTCCGAACGACCGATGGTGAGGTGTTCTTGGGCCATTGTACAAAGTTGATCACGCGGATCCAGCAGGAACCAGGCCCCATTCCGGATTTCCAACAGGATAAAGTGGATCCTGGACTGAAGATCGGCAGAAAGGTGCGATCTTTGCAGGAGCCACGAAAACTAGAGCTATGAACAAACTCACATTACTTGCTACGATCATTGCCATTGCCTGCAATTCCACCCCGAATACCGCGATCGCGCAAGAAAAAGGCGAAGCGGTCGTAAAGAGCTACGGCGAGGCGATCACACCGGAAGGGGCTATTTCCACCGACGAATTGGTAAAGGTGATGACCGAAAAGGACGAATTCGCCACCAAGGTGGAATGCACCATCCTCACCAGCTGTACCAAGAAGGGCTGCTGGATGGATGTGGAATTGCCCGATGGAGGGGTCATGAAAGTGCGGTTCATGGACTATGGCTTCTTTGTTCCGACCAAAGGGTTGGAAGGAAAGAAGGCGGTAATGCAAGGCACGGCGACGCGCGAGGTGGTGGATGTGCCCACGTTGCGACACTATGCCGAAGATGCTGGTAAGAGCAAGGAAGAGATCGAGTTGATCACCGATCCGGAGACGAATTTGATGTTCTTGGCGGATGGCGTGCTGATCACATATTGAAGCGCATCGAAGACCGGAAAGGCCAAGGGCGGAAGTCCTTGGCCTTTCCTATTTCGGATGCTTGAGGAATTTCGGAGGTGTCTTCCCTACAGTTAGCAGGCACCTGTTGACAGGTATGGGGCATGCGACACGGGCCTAAGGACTTAGGGTTCTACTTTCACCGCACATTGAATGCAAGGATCATGGGGAACACCGCACTAGCGATACACGGAGGGGCCGGGACCATTGCAAAAGAGCTCATGACCCCGCTAAGGGAAAAGGATCACAGGGCTGCGTTGGAATTGGCTTTGCAACGTGGACATGCGGTACTCACCAAAGGAGGGCCTGCCTTGGATGCGGTCGAAACTGCGGTTCGGGCCTTGGAGGATTCGCCGCTCTTCAACGCGGGAAAAGGCTCCGTGTTCAATGCAGATGGACAACACGAAATGGATGCCAGTTTGATGAATGGCAGCGATCTGCGAGCCGGGGCCGTAGCAGGCGTGCAGAATGTGAAGAACCCGATCGGGTTGGCACGCCGAGTAATGGACCAGAGCGATCATGTTTTCCTGAGCGGGAATGGTGCCTTTGAGTTCGCGCACAAGCAAAAGATCGAATTGGAGGATGATGAGTATTTCTTCGATGCGTTCCGCTATGAGCAGTGGAAGGAGGTGGTAGGCACGGACGAGGTCCGATTGGATCACGCGGGCAGCTCAATGGAAGCCAAGGAGAAGAAATTCGGGACCGTTGGAGCAGTTGCGCTGGACCGTGCCGGGCACCTAGCAGCAGCCACCAGCACCGGTGGTATGACGAACAAGAAGTGGCAGCGGATCGGGGACAGTCCGATCATCGGTGCCGGTACCTACGCCAATGACATGACCTGCGCGGTAAGTTGCACGGGCCACGGCGAAAGCTTCATCCGTGCGGTCGCGGCCTTTGATGTACACGCCATGATGCTGTACAAGGGTGCCGCCTTGATCGAAGCCGTGCGTGTCGTGATCCACGAGAAATTGCCGCCGTTGGACGGGGACGGTGGATTGATCGCGATCGATCGGCACGGCAACATCGTCATGGATTTCAACTGTAGCGGCATGTACCGCGGGCAGGTGGGCCCGGACGGCGAATTCCGGACAGCTATCTTTCGATAGGGTCAACGCTTCTTTCTGGATCGCACGAAGGGCAACACCAAACGCTTTTCCTTGGGTGTTTCAATATCCTCTCCCAAGAGGTAACCCCACGGCTTGAGGGAAGGGATACTGTCGCATACCACCTTCAGCATACCCGTTAATGGGATCGCCAGTAGCATCCCTGCAACACCCCAGAGTGTTCCGAAACTGATCAAAGCGACCAAGCTGGCCAAGGGGTTGATGCTCACGCTGGATCCGACCACTTTCGGGGTGATGAAATTGTTATCAAGGAATTGGACCACCAACACCACACCTAGTGCAACCAAGGCATTCCACGGGTTGTTCTGGGAGACCAAAGCGACCGTCATCGGGATCAATGAACCGATCAAGGCCCCTACGTACGGGATCACGTTGAGGACCGCGACCACCGAACCGAGCAGGATCGCGTATTTCAATCCGATGATCAGGAAGCCGGTGGAAGCGAGGATCGCGAAGATGACCACCACACTGAACATCCCGCGCATGTACTTCCTGGATAGCTTACTGATGGTCACCATCACGTCCAGAACGGCACCATCACGTGTGGTACCCAGCTTCATGAAAAAGGTCCGGAAACGATCCTTGAGGAGCAGCATCAGGAAAACGAAGATGGGAATGGGTGCAATACTGGCCAATACCGTTCCTGTGCCGGAGAACAAGCTCAAGGCCGCGTTGCCACCAACACTGGCGAAGCTCGAAAGATGGCTATTGAACCAAGCGATCTGCTCGCGACGGTCCAACTGGGTGTTATCCTCGATCCACGCAAGGACCAATTCACCTTTGCTGGAGAACGCATCCTGCAAGGCGGGAAAGTCCCTTCCGAATCGACTGATCTGCCATCCCAGGAAGAAGAACGCCCCGAGGACCACCACCACCACCACCAATGTGGACACCAGCGCACTCGCCCAGCGGGGCATGAAGCGCTCTAGACCGCGTGCCATAGGCAGGAGCAGGAATGCGAGCAAGCCTGAGCCGATGACCAGAAGGATGAGACTGCGTCCGAAATAGAGGACCACTACGGACAGGACCACTGCCAATAGGATGTTCACATAGCGCTGAAGTCCCGTCGGATCGGACATGTTGGATCGACCTTGGGTCAATGTTAGTGAACTTCTTCGTCCACTAGGTCTTCTCGCTCAAGGTCTTCTTCCTCTCGTTGGGTCGCTTCCTTGGTGTTCGCGATCCAACGGTCCAACCACTCCGATCGGAGAATGCGATCCACGATCAGCGGTCCCAGTGTGGTCGCGGCCCATGCTAATAGCTTCCCTTTGAAGCTCCTGGCTTTGAAGGTCAATAACGCACCGGCCAAATTCCCTAGTGCCCCTTGTTCATTTCCGAACACAGAACTCAACAAGCGCACCGGACGGAGGTTGGAGATCAGGTCGCTCGCCGCATTTGTTACGAGTTCCGCTCGGAAATCCTTATCCTTCAGATTCCGCAAATGGCCCTCCAACGAATTGCCGTAATGGTCCACCACGGCTTTTGCCTTGGCCCGTTCCACCCGATATTCGTGGAGGTCCCTATACTTCGTCCTCATTGCGGCTGGCGTTGATCATGGTCAAAGTGACCAAGTTCTTGATCGGCTTTTGACCGAATACGTAAAAAAGCAAGCCCACTAGGACGTAGAACCCTGCGACCCCCAAGAAACCCAAAGGCCAATTGCCCCAGTGTTCACCGAGGTACAGTCCAAGCGCGATGCCGCACATGACCAATACACCGGTGGACAATAGGACCAGTAGGATCACGACCACGAGCGATGCAGCCATCCGGCCTAAACGCTCACCGACGATCAACAGGGTATACTCCCGTTGAGCTTGCAGCCAGCCTTTTGCATCCTCACTCACATGATCCAAGAAGACCCCGATATCAGCGGGGTCTCCATTCTCGAAGTCCTTGGAACCATGGTTGTCGGGAGTTCGGGCCATGATCAACTAGTTGGCACTTTGGCGCACTGCATCGGCAGCCCGTTTCGCTTTCGAACTGACCTCTTTACCAGCGTCTTCCATCGCGTCTGCAGCTGCTGCCTCCGCGTTTCCCCGAACCTTTTCCACCAGATCAACCAGATCCTTCTGTGCCCTCTTCGCACGACGCTTGATGTTCTTGCGTGTTTCCTTCCCTGAGGCTGGAGCGAGGAGAAGTCCAACTGTGGCTCCGATCGCTGCACCTGCTAGGAGTCCGAAGAGTCCCATTTTGCTATCTCTTTTCATTTTGAATAGTGTTTTTGATGACACGCTGGGTTCATCCCATCGCTTGCGTGGAAGGTAGCAATTCAGATGCAGTATTCCTAGCGATACGCTAAACAATTCGAAATTGGTCTTGTGGTAGCTGGCGTAGCCTGCCTCAAGATCCGAGGGAGCCAAGACGGACCTCCATACTGAACGTGGAACAACTCCCCCAAAGTGGGGAAATGAGCGGTCGTTACAGAACCCTGGACCGATCAACGCAACCACTTTCGCTCCATCACGAAAGTGCCGAAGGGGAGGATGGAAGCAAGTGCCAACCCGGCAATGCGTTCAAGATCCCACTTCAGTCGGATGAAGAGGGGAACGGCCGTGACCCAATACGCGATGAAAAGGAAACCATGGGCCCATCCAACGTATTTCACAGCAAGTGGCATGTCCGCTAGGTACTTCAAGGGCATGGCGATGCCGAGGAGGATCAGGAAACTCCAGCCTTCTGCAATTGCAACTATCCGGAAACGGCGAATGATCGAGTCGGCCAACATGGTTTCAATGCTTCGCAACTACCGGCACCCCAGCGAACTGACGCTGCTTCACCGAATAGGTGTGACCCTTGGAAATGATGTGGACACGCATGCCCTCGATACTAAAGGGTTGTCCTTCCTCTACATCAGCGAAATCGCTGTAGCTGATATCATGTCCGTCGAAGATCATCACCTGCCCACTGCCAATGGTTTCCAGCATGTCCGCGTTCGTGATCACCACTCCGGTATCCTCACCTAGACCGATCCCGATGGCGTTCGGATTCCCAGCGACGGCTTGTGTCAACCGGCTGAACCGTCCACGTTCCACGAAATGGCTATCGATGATCACGTCCTGGATCAAAGCGGCACCGGTCGTCATCTTCACGCCACCCTTGATGAGACCAGAGGCACTATGCCCTTGGTAGATCATGGTGCTGCTCATGCACATGGCTCCAGCGCTGGTTCCTGCGATCACGAAACTCGCCTCCTCGTGGTAGCGCCGCTTCATCAGTTCCAAGAACGCGGTGCCGCCGAAGATGGTCGTGAGCCGCAGTTGGTTGCCCCCGCTCATCATCACGCCATCGCACTTGGCCAACCGCTTGATCATATCGGGTTTCACGTCCTTTCGGTCCCGGATATTCATCACATCCAGATTCCTCGCACCAAGCCGACCGAACGCGTCAATATAGTTCCGACCGACTTCCTCCGGAACGCTGCTCGCACTGGTGATCACGGCTATTCGGGCATCGTTCCCTCCCGCCTCGTCCAGTACGCGCCGAAGTATGCCGTCCTCGATGAATGTATTGTCGAAGACCTTCGCGAGGTGACCCGCTTCGGGTGTTGTTCCCTTGTCCTCGTTTCCGCCGATGGCGATGAGTTTTCCTTTGGGTGTCATTCCAAATGTTTGTCCCCCGCCCCGTGAACCGACAAGCCATTCCGGTCATTCTTGACCCGGAACCCGCTTGTGGAACGGTCGCTAAAATAGAGGGAACCCACGTGTACGTGAAGTACGGGTGAAGTTTTGATGAACAACCACGCCTGCCTATCTTCCGCCAATGCTTGCCCTGTTCCACTGGGTGCAGGCAGTTTCGACCACGTATCCTACAGCCCATCTTACCATGCGCATCCTCGAACTCAAGGCCATGCGTGGCCCCAACTACTGGTCCGTCAAGCGGCACAACCTCATTGTCATGCGCTTGGACATCGAGGATCTGGAGCAGAAGCCAACGGACAAGATCCCTGGCTTCTATGAGCGTATTCAGGTCTTATTGCCGAGCATGTACAGTCATCGCTGTAGCGAAGAGCACGAGGGTGGATTCTGGGAACGGGTGAAGCGTGGCACGTGGATGGGCCATGTGATCGAGCACATCGCCTTGGAGGTCCAGACACTTGCTGGCATGGAGACCGGCTTCGGGCGCACGCGCAGTACCCGAGACGAAGGGGTGTACAATGTGGTCTTCAGCTACATCGAGGAGCCCGTGGGGGTGTACGCGGCCAAAGCTGCGGTGCGTATTGCCGAGGCCCTGATCGCTGGAACGGAATACGACTTGGCTGATGACCTACAGAAGATGCGGGAGTTGCGCGAGGACAGCCGCCTAGGGCCGAGCACAGGTAGCATCGTTCAAGAAGCCGTTTCGCGCGGCATTCCCTATCTCCGTTTGAACGGGCAGAGCCTCGTGCAATTGGGGCATGGCATCCACCAGAAACGGATCCGGGCCACCATCACGAGCAAGACCAGCAACATCGGCGTGGAGATCGCCTGCGACAAGGAGGAAACCAAACAGCTACTGGAGAGCTACGAGATCCCCGTACCTAAAGGGCGCGTGGTGCGGACCGAAGAAGGATTGGAAGCCGCCGTGGAGTCGGTCGGGTTTCCGTGTGTGATCAAACCCATTGGCGGCAACCATGGACGTGGGGCCACCATCGGCATCAAGAGCTTGGACGAAGCCAAAGTGGCGTTGGCCAAAGCGAAGGAGATCAGCCGCAGTGTGATCGTGGAACGCTACATCACCGGCTTGGACCATCGCCTGTTGGTCATCGACCACAAGTTCGTGTGTGCCGCCAAACGTACCCCTGCAGCCGTGGTGGGTGATGGAGTCCATACTATAGCACAACTCACCGAAGAGGTGAACAAGGACCCACGACGCGGTTATGGACACGAGAATGTCCTGACCCGGATCGAACTGGACGACCATACACTGAAGTTGCTCGAACTAAAAGGACTCACTCCGGATAGCATACCGCCCAAGGACGAAGTGTTGTATTTGAAGGCGACGGCCAACCTCAGCACAGGAGGCACGGCGGACGATGTTACCGAGATGGTACACTCCTTCAACGTGTTCCTTGCCGAGCGCATCAGCCGCATCATCGATCTGGACATCTGCGGCATCGACATCATGACCGATGACATCAGCCAACCGCTGAACGAAAGTGGGGGAGCAGTGTTGGAGGTGAACGCAGCGCCAGGCTTCCGAATGCACTTGGATCCTACGGGAGGCATCGGGAAGAACGTGGCAGAACCCGTGGTGGACATGCTGTTCCCGCCGGGTACGCCCAGCCGGATCCCGATCATTGCCGTAACCGGGACCAACGGAAAGACCACCACCACACGCCTCACCGCGCACCTCATGCGCAGCGTAGGGTACAAAGTGGGCATGACATGCAGCGATGGGGTGTACATCCAGAACCGCCTGCTGATGAAAGGCGATTGCACCGGTCCGGCCAGCGCCCAATTCGTTTTGAAAGAACCTGTGGTGGACATGGCCGTGCTGGAAACCGCTCGCGGCGGTCTGGTGCGGAGCGGACTTGGATTCGAGCATTGCGATGTTGCTATCGTTACCAACGTGGCCGCCGATCACTTGGGCATGAAGGACATCCACACCTTGGAGGACCTTGCCCACGTGAAGAGCACCGTTCCTCGAAGTGTCCGACAGGATGGATACGCCATCTTGAATGCCGACGACGACCTCGTAATGGCCATGCGGAAACAGACCAATTGCAAGATCGCTCTCTTTAGTTTGGACGAGAACAACCGCCTAGTCCGCCAACACTGCAAACTCGGTGGCCTCGCCGCAATCTACGAGAACGGCTACGTTACGATCAGCAAGGGCGAATGGAAGCTGCGGATCGAAAAGGCCGTGAACATCCCGATCACCTATGGAGGTAAGGCGGTCTTCAACATCCAGAACGTGTTGCCTGCGGTGCTTGCGGCATACGTGCAAGGCTTGAAGGTGGAAGACCTGCGCCAAGCCCTGATGACCTTCGTGCCAGGTGCCGCACAGACCCCTGGTCGCCTCAACTTGTTCCAGTTCAAGAACTTCCAAGTGGTGGTGGATTACGCGCACAACCCACATGGCTTTGAGGCCTTGGGCAAGTTCATCAGCAAGATCCCCGACAGCCCGAAGGTGGGCGTGATCGCTGGCGTCGGCGACCGTCGCGACGAGGATACCGTGAATCTCGGCCGCCTCAGCGCGCAGATGTTCGACGAGATCATCATCCGCCAGGACCGTAACCTACGCGGCAAGAGCGATGACGAGATCATCGCCCTGATGGTCAAAGGCATCAAGGAGGTCGACCCGAACAAGCCATACAAGATCATCAAGAAGGAAGATGAGGCCATCCGCTACGCGATCAGCAATGCCAAGCCAGGTAGCTTCCTTACGCTCTGCAGCGATGTGGTACCGGATGCCCTAGCCCTCGTGTTGAAGTTGAAGGAGGAAGATGAGAAGGTGAGCTTCGACAAGGCCGATATCCCGAACCGGAACAAGGAGTTGGTGGGGTGATGTGGAGAACAATACAAAAGGATGTGGAACTGATCATACCATGAAGCTAGCTCCTACCCTTTGCACTGTGGCTTGCTTTGTCGGCCAAAGCGTGCTGGCTTGTAGCTGGATACCGGTACCGTTCTGTGGGACGAGCAATGCGCGTCCTGACGATGTTGTGCTAAGTGGGAAGATCGTTAACGTGGACTTTGATGGGATCGATCTGGAAGTGATCGATGTACTGACAGGATCGGAAAGCAGGGATACTATACGCATATGGGATGGAACCGACTGGGATTGCAACGGGCTATTCTCCATGGCTGCTGGCGACCTCGGCGGGCTGAATGATTCGATCATCGTGATACTGCCGCTGATCGTGTCGATCGAGAATCCGTGGGATGTACTAGGTGACTATCGGCGCCCGGACTATTACGAATACACACCCAACCTGTCGATCACCGATGGGATGGTCGTCGGGTACATCGTGGGATCGGCATGGACTCCGATATGGGGAATGCCCTATCTCGATCTGGTGACGAATTGGAACGACGACCCCGATAATTGTTCAACCTTATTGTCCGTTGATGGAGATCATCTTGTGGCCCCTTTTGTTGCACATCTCGCCAACAACACGCTGAATCTGACCATTCGTAGTGACGTGGCAGCAATGTCCACGATCCGGATCCTTGCGACGAATGGACAAGAGATAGTTGTTGTAAAAAGTGTTCCGGGTACAATGCAGATCGACCTTAGCGGTTATTCGGAGGGTGTGTATCACATCGTTCTGGTCCAACCGGATGGTTCCCGATCTTCGGGTAGGGTGATGAAGCTTTAGGGGCGGACTCGCACTGATCGTAACGAAGGCATGAACTGAGCGTGGCCCGTAGACCATCGCAGTGTGTCCATAGATCACGGTCCAACACCCAAACCTGCGCCGGGTCTGCCGTAGGCGACCCTGCGCCTCGAGGACAGGATCACCTCCTACTCAAAAGGCCGCCTGTTCGTGTGGTAGATGTTACAGACCACAACAATGTCCTCATCGACCTCGAACACGATGCGATAAGGGAACTTGGCCACAGGTGCGTATCGAAAGCCGTTCTCCTGGATCCGGTAATGCGCGGTTATTGGTGTTAGATGTTCCAATGCGGCAAGGACCGCCTTGTCGAACCGTTCACCTCAAGGTCGCAAAAGAACGAGTCATCCCGCCGCTCCTCCAACGATCAAGCTCCAGAAATGATCACCATTCCACGAAAAATAGGAAAAAGGAACAGGGTGGAAAGGAAGAAGGCCCCGGTATCGGAGCCTTCTTTTCAATTCAATTTTGTTCTTACGCCTTTGCAGGTTCGGTCACCGATTGGCGCTTTTCCGTGATGCGGGCACTCTTACCACGCAGACCGCGCAGATAGAAGATCCGCGCACGACGCACTTGGCCACGTTTGTTCACCTCGATCTTGTCGATGAAAGGAGACGCGATCGGGAAGATCCGTTCCACGCCGATGTTGTTACTGATCTTACGCACCGTGAAGGTGGCCGTGCTACCGCTGCCCTTGCATTGGATCACCACGCCTTGGTATTGCTGGATCCGTTCCTTCGCGCCCTCAACGATCTTGTAATGGACCGTGATCGTGTCGCCTGCTTTGAATGCGGGAAGTGCGTTCAGGGGGGCGTATTCCTTTTCGAGCTGCTTGATCCGGTCCATGACCTTTTGATTTAGAGGGATTTCCCAGCGCCTACGACAAGTCGGAGGATTCGGATCCCGTGGATTTGGGGCCGCAATATTAAGGAACTTTCACTGATCCTGATCACCGAACTCACCTTTCGGAGGATCCAAAAGATGTGGACGCCGTTGCCGAGTGCGCTCAAGGGCCTGTTGGTGCCGCCATTCATCGATCTTGGCCTGATGGCCGCTCAGCAGGATCTCGGGAACGGTCCAGCCTTGGTAGTCGGCGGGCCGGGTGTAATCCGGTGGGGCTACCAGTCCATCTTGGAAACTGTCGCTCAGGGCAGAGGTCTCATCTCCTAGTACCCCAGGGAGTAGGCGGATCACCGCATCACTCAGGACCGCAGCGGCCAATTCGCCACCACTCAGCACATAATTACCGATAGATATTTCCTTGGTGATCAAATGATTACGTACCCTTTCATCAACTCCTTTATAATGCCCACAAAGCAGGATCAAATTCCCCCTGGTGCTTAATTTGTTCGCAAGGCCTTGGTCCAATAGCTCGCCATCGGGGCAGAGGTAGATCACCTCGGCGTAGTCCCGTTGGGCCTGTAGGTCCTTGATCGCACGGTGGATCGGGTCGATGGACAAGACCATGCCTGCACCGCCACCAAAGGGGTAATCATCCAACCGCCGGTGTTTATCAGTGCTCCAATTGCGCAGGTCGTGTACCACTACCTCAGCCAAGCCCTTCTGCTGGGCCCGTTGCAGGATGCTCTCACTGAACCAACTGTCCAGAAGGCGAGGAACGGCACTGAGGATGTCGATACGCATGGCCGCTGCGAAGATGCGGAAAGGGCCGGGGTTCAAAGGGAAACGATGTCGAAAATGTTCCCCTCGGTCTATTCCACGGAAGGACATGGACAATTTCAAGACCCGGAGCATCTGCCATCCCGGTATAGCAAACTACCTTCGGCATGTTCCTTGCCAAAGGAAACTTCAAGTTCAGAAGCATGATGAAAACATTGACCCTTGCCACGGCCTTGGTGGCCTGCGTGGCCGCCCAAGCGCAGAAACACGTGTATGAGGACCTCTTGGTGCTCTACGTGGATGAGAAGTACGAGAAGTGCATGGAGAAAGCACTGACGTATACGGAGAACGATGCAACCAAGAAGGATGCACTTCCCTTTCTCTATGTGAGCATGTGCAACTTCGAGATGTCCAAGGTGGAGCAGTACGCAGAAGACTATCCGAAAGCGGGGCGTGACGCGCTCAAATGGGCGGAGAAGTACCGCAAGAAGGACAAGGAGAAGGAGTTCTTCAACAACTACGAGGATTATTGGTCCAGCCTGAACACCATGGCGGGGGAAACCGGTGAGAATTTGTTGGACGACCCGAAAGGTTTGAGCAAGGCGAAGTACAACTTCGATGCGATGACGGGCTATTACCCTGAGAATCCAGGGCCGTGGATGATGCTGGCGATTTCCCAGTACAAGAGCAATTTGAACAAGGAAGGGGACTTGAGCATGGTGGCGTTTGACAAGGCCATGGCGGAAGCGGGTGACATCAAGACCTTGCCCCGGGATCAGCAGAAGCTTTTGAAGAATGCACTGATCCGTTTCGCGGATTACCAGATCTCCAAAGGCATGCGCGACAAAGCGAAGAAGTATGCCGCCTTAGGGAAGGACCATTTCATGGAAGAACCCGACTTCAAGGGATTGTGGGAGTCGCTCTAGCAGTACGGGGAAGTCACGCAAGGACGGGCCGCGAGGCCCGTTCTGCGTTCCTAGCGTATCGTACGCGATGATGGACGACGCAGCAAGAACAGCACCAAGAGCGGCAGTAGCAACAGGTCAGTGACGACTGCGAATACCAGGGTGAGGCCCACGAGCAGACCCATGTAATGCACACTTGCGAAGCCGGAGAATACCAGCGCAACGAATCCAGAGCAGAGCATGATGCTCGTTACCAGAATGGCTTTGCCAGCGGAGAGGAAGGCCCGTTTCATGGCGAAGGGGAGCGTTGATCCTTTCCGTAATTCGATGCGGAGCTTGCCGAGCATGTGGATGGTGTCGTCCACCGCGATACCGAACGCGATGGTGAAGATGATGGCGGTGCTCACCTTGATATCGATCCCCGCCAACCCCATGAACCCGGCGATACCGAGTAGCGGGATCACATTGGGGATGAGGGAGACCACCGTCATGCGTGGATCACGGAACACGAAAGCCATGATGGCCCCGATCAATACGAACGCGATCAGCAGACCCAGGATCAATTGGGCGCTCAACTTCTCGTTGTTGCGGTCGATCAGGTAGGCCATGCCGGTTTGAGAGAAATGGACGGTCGCACTATTCGCCTGTATGAAGGCTTCCAGTTCTGCGTTCCGTTGGCGGTGGATGTACCCACCTTCATCGCGCATACGTCCCGTCATCCTAGCATAGCGTCCATCTTCAGTGACCAGTTGGCTCAGTAGGTGTCTTCCACCGAACGCATCGGCCTGCTTCACCAACCGTGCGGTCTCCTCCTCGGAATCGGGTAAGCGGTCGAATTCCCCAGATCCACCATGGAAGGCCTTGTTCATCGCCTTCACCACCGTGACCGGAGAAAGGAGTGCTTCAACGCCATACATATCTTGAACGTGTTCTTGCACGCCTTCCATTTCGCGCAGCGACTCTAGGGCCCATAGCGACGGAACACAGCAAGCAGTACTCATCTGCATCTCGAACCCTCGTACGCCCCCGAAGTGGTCCTCGAACCAATAATAATCCTGCTTCTGTGGGTCATCTTCCGGCCAATCCTCCAGCAGGAAGTTGTTCACCTTCAAGAGTGGCAAGATCGTGATGCATGCTACGCAAATGGCTGCGAAGGCCCATGGGATGCGGCGGCGGTGGCGCAATATCCAACGAAACAGTCCGTGCAGGAAGGGGTACCACGTGGCTTGTTGTTCGGTGCGTGCTGCTTGAACGGGTGTACGCACCAGGATGAGGATCGCGGGCAACAGGGTGAACGCCATAAGGAATGCCAATAGCACGCCCATGGCCGTGTACGCGCCGAACTCGCGGATCGGTGCAATGCCACTGGTGAGCAAAGTCGCGAACCCGATGGAGGTGGTGACAGAGGTGAGGAAGGTGGCCAAGCCCACTTCGTAATACGTGATGGCCAACGCGCGCACCTTGGAATGCCCTTTGCGCAACGCTTCGAGGTACCGTTCCAAGAGGTGGACCACATCGCTCATCCCCACCACGAACAAGATGGTGGGCAACAACATGGTCAATATGCTGATGGGTTTGCCCAGCAGAGACAACATGCCCACTTGCCACAGCACGGAAAGACCGACGACACCGATCGGAACGAGCACACCCCACAGGGTTCGAAAGCCGACGTAGAGGAAGATCGCAAGCAGCAGCACCGAGATGGAGAAGAAGAGGACCAACTCCCGCTGCATTTTCTGGATGTACCAGAACTGGCCATGGATCCGCCCACCCATGCGGATCCCTGGGATTGCACTCGTAGCAACGACCTCTTCGATCACGTGCATCAACGCATCGCTGCGTTCCTTGCTCAAGCCGGGTTGCACTTGAAGGATCATCAGCATGGACCGACCATCGTCCGCGAAGAACCCCGAACGGATCCGCTCGTCCTGCCAGATCCGGGCGGAATCCGCTGGTAGGGTGGAGTCGGCATCTAACCGCAGCCATGGAATACGGAACACGCCGAAGGAGGTGAACCGCGGGTCTTCCAGCCGGGTCGGGGTGGTGACGCTGACCACATGATCCAAGCGACCCAAGTGTTGCGAAAGATCATCCCAGGCCACCAGGAAGGATCGATCGAACACGGTTGGCGTGTGGGTACCGCCGATGAGCAAGTAGTCGTTGTCATGTCCGAACCGATCGCGGAAGGCGAGGTATTGGTCCAACTCGGGATCATCCGTCGGGAAGAACTTTTCGAAGTCGTGGTCCAATCGGAAGGAACGGAGTCCGTTGGCGAAGACCAGCGTACACAAGGCGATAACCACCAGTGTGATCCGAGCATTGCGCTTTGTCAGCAGTCGTTCTATACGGTCGATCCGAGAGGTCATCAACAAAGGGTCGTCGATCAAGACGTGCAAAGGTGGGGAAGCCCTGCACAGGTCCCGGCTACTTTTGTGGCGTGAACGCGACGATGCCCTTTCGCGCAGCCCTTCTTGCGGCCTGCTTGCTCCCCTCGATCCTAGCCCACGCGGGCAAACTGGAGAAAGCCTTCAAGGCACTCGAGGTTCATGATTACTTCAAAGCGAGGTCGCTGTTCCAAAAGGAGGTGAAGAAACACCCAGCTGCGGCGTGGTATGGGCTGAGCGTGATCAGCGGGCGACCGGACAATCCGTTCTTTGATCTGGATTCGGCCTACCTGTTCATACTCAAGGCGGACTTGGCCTTTACGGGCACTCCGGACAAGGAACGCATGACCATCGGGGCGGTCGGTGTGAGCTACACGAGCATACAGGCCCAACGACAACACGTGTATGATCTGGCCTGGGACAAGGCTCGGGGGCAAAACACCGTAGCGGCGTACCAGCGGTATGTGGAGCAATACCCAGCAGGTACTCGTGCAGAGGAGGCTCGCACCATCATGCACCATTTGGCGTTCACCGAGACCCGGGAGGCCAATACCGCAGTGGCCTACAAGAAGTTCATCAATGGATTCCCCGATGCACGGGAGGTCTACGAAGCACGCACCCGATTACAAGGGGCCATCTACGAGGAGGCCACCGTGAATAAGGACATTCCGGCCTTCCTCGCGTTCATACAAGCGCACCCGGAGAATCCCAACGTGCGAAAGGCGGAGGATGAGATCTTCAAACTCAGTACCCCGCGCAGGACCATACCGGAGTATCAGGCATTCATTCAGAATTACCCGGATAACCACCACGTTCCTGACGCTTGGCGCAGTATCTACGAGTCGTATAGCCGCGACCTGAGCGTAGGTTCGATCACGCGCTTCATCGCAGAGTATCCTGACTATCCGTTCATGGATGAGTTGGTCGATGATTACCGTACGGCGAGTTTGGAGATGTTGCCTTTCCGTCGACAAGGGAAGTGGGGATTCATCGATCACGAGGGAACGGAGCGTGTGAAGGCCGAATACGACTGGGTGGATGATTTCAAAGCCGGCCAAGCTTTGGTCGGTAGGGATGACCGTGTGGGTTCCATCAATCGTTCCGGGCGCGTGGTCATCCCCATCGAGTTCGATGAAGTGAACGAGGCCATGGAGAGCACCAGCGTGGTGGAGCGTGCAGGACGAGTGGGGGCTGTGGACAGAAGCGGCGAATTCGTGGTGCCGATGAACTTCTCCGACCTCGGGGATTTCTCCGAAGGCTTGGCCTATGCCGAGGACCACGGATCGTATGGCTATGTGAATGCTCGCGGAGAGGGGACGATATCGTTCGGATTCACGTCTGCCGGTAATTTCCACAATGGCTTGGCCGTGGTGGAACGGGAAGGTCGATTCGGCGCGATCGATCGTCAAGGCCAATTCGTGGTTCCCCCGGAGTACGATTGGGTGGAAGGGTTCGAACAGGGGCGATCACGTGTGCGCAAAGGCGACCACATGGGCTTGCTCAGCAGTTTCGGCGAGTTGCTCCTTCAGCCGGTGCATGATCACATCGGAACCTTCAACAATGGGCTTAGCTTGGTGGTGACCGATTCCAAGTGTGGCTACGTGGATACCACAGGCCATTTCGCCATTCCGCAGGAGTACGAGGCGAATACCGACGTGGCCGCTTGGGGGGATTTCCACGCCGGTCTAGCCGAAGTTCAATTGCAAGGAAAGCACGGGGTGGTCGATATCAAGAACCAGCGTGTCCTTCCGTTCAACTATGTGGATATCGGCGGGACGATCGGCCCTCTGTTCCCTGTGAAGAAGAAGACGAAATGGGGCTTCGTGGATCGGGCTGGAAATACAGTTGGCGATGCCAAATACGATCTCGCTTGGGATTATGTTGGGGGTGTGGCCCGGGTGAAGATCGGCGATGCCTTCGGGGCGATCGATAGTACCGGCAAGGAGGTGATGCTTGTTCAGTACCCACGAATGCGCGACGCTCAATTCGGGTACATCGTGGCCGGGGAAGAGGGCAAACTAGGCCTTTGGAGCATCTCCGGGATCCGGTGGCACCGGCCATTTACAGTGATATCACCTTGGTCAACACGCGCATTGCAAAGGTGGAGCAAGGCGATCTATTCGGTTACCTTGATATCGAGGAGGCACGCTTCCTGTGGAAAGAAGATGGCTTCGACCGATAGCGGTCAGCGCAGTAGCGTCACATGCCCGACGAGCCGTTCGCTTTTCACGCCGTTCGGTCCAAGCACACGGTAGTCCAGCGTCCAAACGTAGACCCCATCTTGGGAAAGCACACCGTTGTACGTCCCATCCCATCCTGCATAACGATCTGCGGTGGTGTGGATGCGTTCGCCCCAGCGGTCGAAGATGTTCAATTCATAGACATCCACCGGGCCTGCCAGACTGGGGAGGAATCGATCATTGATCCCATCGTTGTTGGGGGTGAAGCTGTTCGGGACGTACACGTAGGTGCCACAATCCTCGGGTGAGACCACGATGGTCGCAACGGCATCGATGCAATTCCCTTGGGCGGTGATCGTGTATGCACCCGGCTGATCCACATACAAGAAACGGCCCGATGTACCGGTGTTCCACACATAGGATGCACCCAGGATCGGCTGGGCCTCGAGCACCACATGTGCCCCGGTACACAAGGCGATATCTGATCCGAGGTCCACTTCAGAGATCAATGGGGTATGGACCACATTCACCGCATCACTGATCTGACAACCCAGGCTATCTAGAGTCACCGTATATGATCCGGCTTCAGTAACGGTGATCTCGGTGGTGGTGGCACCAGTGGACCATAGTATCGAGGCCCCGTTCGGTTGAATGGATAGGATCGTTGAACTGCCTTCGCAGATGGTGACATCGGGTCCGAGGTCCGGCACGGATAGAGTTAGAACGTCCACATCGACCTGGTCCTGTGCTACGCAACCTGCGAAGCTCACAGTAACGCCATAGGATCCGGGTTGGCCAACGGTAAGGGTCGGTGTAGTGGCTCCTGTGGACCATGCGTAGGTCGCTCCATCGAAGCTGGCATCCAACACCACGGTGGTGCCGCTACAGAGCAACTGGTCCGGTCCGAGGTCGAGTGCGTCCGGAGAAAAGATCGACACCGTGATGCTATCCCGCAGTACACAGGTGTTGAGTGTTGCATCCACCCAGAACACACCCGCCGTGGTGATCGAGCGCGTGGCAGCTGTACTGCCATCCTCCCAGAGCAGTGTGCTTCCGGAATTCGAAAGGTCCAGCAGGAGGGAAGCCCCTTCGCACAACGTGGTATCTGCACCCAGTTCGATGCTCGGACCTATCAAAGCGGTCACCACCGCTTGGTCCGTGCTGCTGCAGCCATCAACCGTTACCGTTACGGAAATGATCTCAGCCACGTTGGTGACGTATTGTGCCGCTGTTGAACCGTCCTGCCACAGGTAGGTGGCATCGACCGTTGTGGCATCGAATACTGCCATCGTTCCAGGGCAAAGTGCAACGTCCGGGCCGAGTTCCACGATGGGCAGTGGGTTGAAGGTGACCTCGATGGCATCGGAGACCACGCATTGCCCCACAGTGACATCGACCGCGTAGTTGCCACTGGCGAGTATTGTTCGGACGGGATCCGTTGATCCATCCTCCCACTGGTAGGTGCCTCCAGGGATGCTGGCATCCAGTTCGAGGGATCCACCGGCACACAGGACCAGATCCGGTCCGAGTTCAACGGAACCGGGATCCGCGTACACCACAACGATGGTATCCGCAGCGTTGCATCCTACGGTTCCAGCGATCGATACCCAATAGAGCCCGGGTGCAGAAACTTCATAGGAGGAGGCCTCGATCACATCGTTCCAAGTGGCGACTCCATTCGCTGGGTCAACGGATAGTTCCAGTACTTCGCCGGGGCAAAGCAGCGTATCTGCGCCGAGGTAGAAGTCCAATGAGCCGAAGGTCACGGACACGACTTCGGAAACCACACAACCGTTCAGGTCCACATTCACGGAATAACTGCCACTTGCCGTCACTTCGATCGTGGGAGAACTTGAACCGGTGTTCCAATCGTAGATGGCATCAGGCCAGGTCACATCCAACGAGATGGCGGTTTCTCCCCCACATAGGATCATGTCCGGGCCAAGGTCGATCAACGGAATGGGGTCGAATGTCACATCGACCGCATCGGTCACGCTGCAATTTCCACTGAAGACCTCCACGGAATAGTTGCCGCTTGTGGTTACAGTGATCGTCGGAGTCACTGCACCATTGCTCCAGAGGTAGGTCGCACCTACGGTGGTGGCATCGAGCACCACTTGTTCACCAGTGCAAAGCGTGACATCCGGCCCAAGGTCCAAGGAAGTAGCGGTGAGGACGTTGACGTTGATCGCGTCGTTGGCGACACAGCCATTCAAAGAGACAGCGACGGAGTAGTTCCCCGTTGTAGTGGCGGTCCATGTTGGTGTGATGGCACCGGTGTTCCAGAGATAGGTTGCACCGGGCCAAGTGGCATCCAGCACGACATCCTCACCGGCGCACAAGGTGACATCCGCACCGAGGTCGACGGCTGGCATCGGGTTCACCGTAACATCGATCGCATCGGTCACGCTGCACATCCCACTGAAGACCTCCACGGAATAGTTGCCGCTTGTGGTTACAGTGATCGTCGGAGTCACTGCACCAGTGCTCCAGAGGTAGGTCGCACCTGCGGTGGTTGCATCGAGCACCACTTGTTCGCCGGTGCAAAGCGTGACATCCGGCCCAAGGTCCAAGGAAGTAGCGGTGAGGACGTTGACGTTGATCGCGTCGTTGGCGACACATCCATTCAAGGAGACAGTGACGGAGTAGTTCCCCGTTGTGGTTGCGGTCAGTGTTGGTGTGATGGCACCGGTGTTCCAGAGATAGGTTGCACCGGGCCAAGTGGCATCCAGCACGACATCCTCACCGGAGCACAAGGTGACATCCGCACCGAGGTCAACAACTGGCATCGGGTTCACCGTAACATCGATCGCATCGGTCACGCTGCACATCCCACTGAAGACCTCCACGGAATAGTTGCCGCTTGCTGTGACCGTGATCGTCGGAGTCACTGCACCATTGCTCCAGAGGTAGGTCGCACCTGCGGTGGTTGCATCGAGCACCACTTGTTCGCCGGTGCAAAGCGTGACATCCGGCCCAAGGTCCAAGGAAGTAGCAGTGAGGACGTTGACGTTGAGCGCGTCGTTCGCGACACAGCCATTCAAAGAGACAGCGACGGAGTAGTTCCCCGTTGTAGTGGCGGTCCATGTTGGTGTGATGGCACCGGTGTTCCAGAGATAGGTTGCACCGGGCCAAGTGGCATCCAGCACGACATCCTCACCGGCGCACAAGGTGACATCCGCACCGAGGTCGACGGCTGGCATCGGGTTCACCGTAACATCGATCGCATCGGTCACGCTGCACATCCCACTGAAGACCTCCACGGAATAGTTGCCGCTTGTGGTTACAGTGATCGTCGGAGTCACTGCACCAGTGCTCCAGAGGTAGGTCGCACCTGCGGTGGTTGCATCGAGCACCACTTGTTCGCCGGTGCAAAGCGTGACATCCGGCCCAAGGTCCAAGGAAGTAGCGGTGAGGACGTTGACGTTGATCGCGTCGTTGGCGACACATCCATTCAAGGAGACAGTGACGGAGTAGTTCCCCGTTGTGGTTGCGGTCAATGTTGGTGTGATGGCACCGGTGTTCCATAGATAGGTTGCACCGGGCCAAGTGGCATCCAGCACGACATCCTCACCGGCGCACAAGGTGACATCCGCACCGAGGTCGACGGCTGGCATCGGGTTCACTGTAACATTGACAGCATCGGCAACGGTGCATGAACCTTGCGTAACCACCACGCTGTACGGTCCACTGGTGGTCGCGGCGATCGTAGCGGTTACGGCGCCGGTGTTCCAAAGGTAGCTAGCACCTGGGGTGGTCGCATTCAGGATCGCAGCACCTCCTTGGCAGATCACCAGATCGGCACCGAGATCAACGGGTACCGGCGAAGCGTAAGCAATGGTGATCGCGTCGCTCGCCGTGCAGGTAGCTGCATTCGTTACGGTCACACTGTACGTGCCAGCGCTCGTTACGGTGAGGGTCGGCGTGTTCACTCCGGTGCTCCACGCATAGGTCAGCCCAGGTCCGGTAGCATCCAGCACGACCTGCTCATTGGGACAGAGGGTGACATCCGCTCCCAAATTCACCATGGGAAGTGCGGCGACTTGGACATCGATCGCGTCGTTGACGGAACACGAACCTTGAGTGACCACCACCGAATAGGTTCCGGTCGTCGATGCCGAGATCGTTGGTGTAATTGCACCGGTATTCCATAAGTAGATGGCACCCGGTACGGTCGCATCCAAGTTCAGTGCGGTGCCTTGGCAGATCATTGCATC
This sequence comes from Flavobacteriales bacterium, assembly GCA_016710015.1. Lineage (GTDB taxonomy): Bacteria > Bacteroidota > Bacteroidia > Flavobacteriales_F > PHOS-HE28 > PHOS-HE28. The sequence continues at coordinate 229,719 of JADJLR010000002.1, read as the reverse complement.
TGGGCCGAGGTCGATCGGAGTCGGTGCAGCGAAGCTCACGTTGATGGCATCGTTCGCGATACACCCATTCGCATCGGTCAACTGCACCGCGTAGTTGCCATTGGCTGTAGCCGTGAATGTCGGTCCCACCGATCCATCCTGCCACAAGTAGGAGGCACCCGGCTGGGTGACATCCAGGATCAGTTGATCACCGGGACAAAGGGTGACATCTGCCCCGAGGTCCAACATTGGAGTGGGCCACGCGCTGATATCGATCGCGTCGGTGTTGCTGCACGAATTCGAGGTAACGGTCACCGAGTAGGACCCCGGCCCTACACTGATGGTAGGCGTAACGGCCCCGGTGCTCCACAGGTAGGATGCACCGGCGAGTGTGGCATCCAAGGTGGTCTGTGTCCCTGGGCAGATCGTAAGGTCCGCTCCGAGATCCACGATGGGCAATGGCGTTACGGAAACATCGATCATATCGCGGACCACACAGCCGTTCAGCGTAACATCCAGCCAGTAGGTACCGCCTACAGAAACCGAAATGTCCGAAGTGATCGCTCCGGTATTCCACAAATAGGTGGCACCCGGTGTGGCCGATCCGATGGTCGCGGATTGGCCTTGGCAAAAGGTGACATTCGGTCCAAGGTCCACGGTTTGAAGCGTGAAGTGGGAGAGGGTGAAGGAGTCCGAAGCGGAACAACCATTGACGGTCACTTGCACGGAATACACCCCGGACGTTGATGCCGTGAAGGTGGGCAAGCCGGAGCCATCTTGCCAGAGGTAGGTGCCCCCTGGAATGGTGGCATCCAGCACGACATCGGTACCGGGGCAAACGGTCTGGTCCGGACCTAGGTCTACCACCGGGAGCGGTGTTACGGTCAGGTCCATGGCATCGCTGGCACTGCAACCGTTCAGCGTCACTTGTACACTGAACGTACCGGTCGTATTCGCCGTGAAGGTGGGCAACACGGAGCCATCCTGCCAGAGGTAAGTGGCCCCTGGGGTCGTGGCATCCAAAACCACTTGCTCACCTGCGCAGATCGTTCGGTCGAGCCCAAGGTCCACCACGGGTGTAGGGTTGTAGGCGATATCCACCGCGTCACTCGCAGCGCAGTTGCTCGCGGTCACTTGCACGGAATAGGTGCCCGGCCCGTTCACCAAGAAGGTGCTGTTCGTGCTGCCATCCTGCCACACATAACTGCCTCCCGGAACGGCGGCATTGAGCAGCACGGTCTGGCCCGTACAAAGGGTCAGGTCGGGTCCCAGATCCACCACGGGCAAAGGCGTGTAGTTCACGGTAATGGCATCGCTGGCCGAGCAGTTGTCGGCTGTGACCAAAACGCTGTAGTTCCCCGGTGCGCTTACGATATACCCGGAAGCAGTGGATCCATCTTGCCAGACGTAACTACCACCCGGAACACCGGCATCGAGCACCAGGTTCTGACCCACACAAAGTGTGGCATCGGGCCCAAGGTCCACCACCGGAAGCGGTGTAACGGTCACATCCACCTCATCGCGCAGGACGATGGTGCTGCTGATGCTGATATCATCCAGTCCAAGGTCATTCCCCACACCATGGCCGCTGGCGATCCGGACGCAGAAGCTTGCGCTGGTCTGTCCTGGCGCACTGGTCCATGTATTCGTGAAGGTGCTCCACGACCCTTGGGAACCGGTCTGCATCCACAGACCTTGTTGCACACCATCGATCGCCCAGTCCAGCAAGGGTGGACCTTGGGAGGCCAAGCTCATGGCGCGGACACTCAATGTGTAGGTCTGTTCCGGACAGACGTTGATGGTATTGCACCACACATCCCAACCGGCATGCATCCAACCGGCGTTCACCATTAGGAAGTTCCCATTCCCGGTGCCGAAGAATTGAGCGTGATGGCTCGCCGCATTGGTCCCGATCCAGTAATTCCCATCCGGGACCAGGTTGGTGTTGTAATTGAACGGCGTAGTGAATCCGGTATTTCCACCACTGAAACTGCCATTCGTAGCGAGTTGACCAGTGGGGTAGCTCACTTCACCCCAATACGTCCCCGTCGTTCCGACCGTGATGGATTCCGCATTGGAACCCGTGCTCCAGAGGTAAGTGGGGTACCCCGGCGGTGCGGTCAAGGTCACCGTTTCGCCCTGGCAGATCGTCACATCCGCACCAAGGTCGATGGAACATGCCTGCCCTAAAGCCGAGCCTTGTATCAACAAAAGGCTAAGTATCAGCGGGTATGTGCGACGGATCTCCACTCAGTTCAAGGCAGGTGCAACCAGTGCCCAAAGTTCGGGCCATTCCGTGCTAGGACGCTGGTCGTTCGTTCTACGTTGCTCACCGAAGTATGAACATTCGGTTCATTCCCTCCAACTTGAGTTCGTTCACCTCGTGAAAAACGCGTTGGGCATGGTCGTGAACGGCTTGGCAGCGTTCTTCACTTTCAGGGTCGAAGGCAACGGTGTTGAAGCAGACCACGCCATGCTCATCGCACCGCTCTCTCAGCCCGTGCATGAATGCGCTGGAATCCACGCCACGTGCCAGATCCAGATCATCGAAGAGGTCCACCAGCACCAGGTCGAACCGCTCTCGCAAAGCGTGGATCCGAATGGTGGCATCGCCCAGGATCACGTTCAAATCGCAGTACTGGTCCAGCCCGAAATGTGCCCTTGCCAGCTCGATCATTCGCGGGTCCAGTTCAATGGCGGTGATCGCTGCAGTGGATCCCCATTCTTCTTGGAGTATCCGGGGTACACTTCCGCCGCCGTAGCCGAGCAGAAGTACACTTCGCGGAAGGGCATTCGGCTGCAGCACTTGCTTCAAGGTCCGCTGCCACACCCGATGCAAAGAACCAAAGCTCTGGTTGCCGTTGGCCGAATTGAGGACGAGTTTGCCATCCTCCCACCGCACCGCCAGTTCCCCGAAATGGCCTTGGGTCCGGACCACTTCGATGGGCCAGATCCAGCTGAACACACGGCGAAGCATGCCGCAAAGATCGGTCAACCTCCCCAGCGCTGGCCGTACTTTCGCGGCCCTTGACCGCGATCACCCGATATAAACTCCGGAAACTGGCGAAGTACACGCTGGTCACCACAGCGGTCGCGATGGCCTTTGTGTTGTTCAGCGGCGAGCCATTGGATCTGCAATTGGGTGCATGGGCCTTGTTGGGGCTTTGGACCGGGATCTTGGAAGAGTACATGTTCGGCCGACGCTTTCGGGCCTTGGCCATTCCCTTGCAATTCATCGGGAAGGTGTTGCTGGTCAACCTACTCACCATTGCCTTGATCGCGGTGGCCTTCGGCTGGGGTTCGGAGCGCTTCGTTTGGTTCGCAGATGATCGTCCAGCGCGGGTCCAAGAGATCTTTCTGATGGCCCAACTCTACACGTTGATGTTGCGCGTGGTGGTGGTCACCTCCATCGCGATTCTCGTGGTGCAGATGGAGGAATTCATGGGGCGGCGCATGTTCATTGGCTTCTTGCTAGGTCGATACGAAAGACCTGTGGCCGAGGAAAGGGTCGTCCTCACCATGGATCTGGTCGGCAGCACAGGATTGGCCGAGCGAATGGGGGATATGCGATACTTCCGCTTTCTCAACTACACGTATTCGTTGATGACGGATGCCATCCTGCGTAACGAGGCTGATATCCATAAATATGTCGGGGACGAGGTGATCTTCACTTGGCCCATGCCAATAGGCGTGCGTTATGAGAATTGTTTGGATCTGTACTTCGATATCCAAGAGCGGATCGAGTTGCACAAGGAAGAGATGAAAAGTGAGTTCGGTGTAGTGCCACATTTCCGTGCAGCGGTGCATGGCGGGCGTGTGATCTCCGCGCAGATCGGGCATACCAAACGGGCCTTGGAGTTAAGTGGCGATGTAATGAACAGTGTTGCACGCATCTTGGGCCTTGCCAAGGACATGAAGGCCGATATCCTGATCTCCGCCGAACTGTTGGCGCGTATCCCTGAGGCCGACCAGCGGTTCCGTCCGGGACCAGAGGAGATCCTACCCGTGAAAGGCCGAAAGCGCGAGGTGCGGGTGCATACCTTGGCGCGTATCCAGAAGGCATGAGGCGGCTCGCGATCGCAGCGATGGGTATTGTTTCCCTGGCGCAAGCCCAAGTGGTGGTGCCTTTCGCGAGTCCATTGGATCGCTTGATGGTTTTTCAGGAAGGCCGATTCGTTGAGGTGGATGCCCGTCCACCAAAAAGGTCATTTCCCATGAAGGGTGCGCTTTTGTACCAGGATGCTTCGGGAGGCTTGGGCTACTATACCGCAGAGAGCGGGAAGACCAGATGGTTGGTGCGTGAGGGTGTGAACGATGTGCAAGCAGTCGGCGACCGTGCGGCGTGGCGCTTGAACGATTCGTTGTTCGTGTTACGCTCCGGGTCCGCCGTTAGAGCAGCGACTGGGGTGGAGCGGTTCAAGGTCTCGGATAGTTTGTTGGTGTATGTAGACAGCCTGAAGCACGAATTGGTGGTGATCCACCGCAACCAACGTACGGCCATTGCAACGGTGGAGAAAGGTTCCCTCCTTCCGCAGTGGACCCAAGGCGGCAATACGGTCACTTTCTATGATCGATCCCAACGGAAATTGTCGCTCTTCCACCACGGTAAGTTGCGGGTGTTGACCGAGGATGCCGATGTGGGCATCGCCGTGAACGGAATGGACATCGTGGGTTACTGGGATGATGTTCGGGACGAATTCATGGGCTTGGCGCGCACAGGCGAACAACGACTTTCGGGGCTGAAACCGATCGATGCGAAGGCGGGCAACGGAGTGCTGGCCTTCGTGGATGGAACGTTGAAGTTGAAGGTTTGGGCCGGTGGAGAAGTGGTCCAACTGACCGATTCCATGCCTGCACAATTCTGGGTGAAGGATCGCGTGGTCCTTTACCTCTGGGGTGGAAAACTGATGTGTTGGACCAACGGAAAGCTGATCGAGGTGGAACCGTACGTACCGGAACAATGGGCGGTGAAGGATGATCTTCTCGTGTATCTCGACATCAACCGTGAGCTACGCGGGATCCTAGCGGGCGAACGTGTCCGTTTTGGGCGGGAGGCCAACGTCGACGGATTCCAATTGGTCGGGGATGCTGTATTGTACCGAAGTCCAACGGGCTTCACCACCGTCGTGTACCGCGGACGCAGCTACACATTCTGAAGTCCTACGGCACCTCGTTCGCTGGCATCCCCATTCTCCGGTGGCACCAACGACCACAGTCTGTAGGTATTGCGCTTCCCTTTCAATTCAACACTCCCGATCTCGCGTACCACGAATTGTTCGGGTAGGTGAAGCACGTCCATCAGGTCCTGAGAGATCAGGTTGTCCACACCGTATTCATTGCATGCGTTTTGGATGTGTGCGGCAGTGTTCACCACATCGCCGGTGTAGATCCGTTCCTTCTTCACAAGTCCCACTTCTCCAGTGGTCACCGGCCCATAATGGAATCCGGCCTTGAACACCGGCACCAATCCGTAGCGGCTTTCGTAATGCCGCACCCGGCCTTGCAATTTCGAACGGATATCCAGGAAGCAGCGGATACAGCGCTGCCGTCCCACGCCACGACGCAAGGACCAGCTCACACTGATCTCGTCACCGACATACTGGTAGATCTCGCCGCGCGAATACAATATCGGGTCGGTGATGTCCGCGTAGAGTTCGTTCAATAGCTGGAAGTACTTTACGTGCCCTAGCTTTTCCGCGATCGCCGTGGAAGAGCGCATGTCCAAGAACATGAAGATCCGCATTTCCTGCCTCGGCCGGTGGTAGAAACCGGTCAGGTAGTTTCCGCTTCCGTTGCCATACTGGTCGTTCAGCCGGACCATCAGCATGGTGCCACCCATCAAGAGCGACCAATAGAGGTAGGTGCCTAGCGCACCCATGTTGAACAAGCGCGAAGTGCATGCCTCCCAGAATGTAGGGTCCGGTTTCAGCCCAGCGGGTACCACGCCAACGAGCAGCACGACGACCACGACCATCAATGAGGCCATGCGAAGGGTCGCACCCGTGAATGGAAGTTGCCGCCACCGATCGCGCAGTACGAAGATGTAGAACCCGCCACCGAGCACACCCGCGAATAGGGTCCGTAGGAATCGCTCGTCCAACCGATCCTCGAAGTTGCTTTCCAGTCCGTGACGCAACAAGGAGTTATGGTCGAACAAAGCCGCGATCAGGGTGATGATCACCCAGATCAATGTGATGCGCAACACCCGTTGGGTGCGCAATCGTGTCCGTGCCAATGCTGTAGCGGCCAAGGGCGCGAAGTTAACCGGGATGAAGCCGCCGATGTTGGGTGAATGTCAGAACGGTGTTACGCCATTGTTGTCCGTGCAGCTACGGATAGGGATCCAGCACTTGGATCGGTCCGGGACACGCCTTCCAGCAGGTCTGGTCATCAACAACGCGAGCCTTACAAAGCGGTACGAGCCGTTGCTCGGGGTGGCTCCTTGCCAGTAACTTGCGGCCTTGATGATGCCGAGTCTCCGGATCCTGTGCGGGTTGGTCATTGCCGTGTTGATGCCCAGTGCATCCCAAGCGTTCTACATCCATTTGCATGGATTGGTCACCGATCACTTTTCCGGAGATGCCATGAAGAACGTCCAAGTGCGGCTGGTAAAGGATAGCGTGGATCGCGAAACGGTCATCACCAGCACCAACGGGAAGTACGAATTGTACTTGGAAAGGGGCTACGACTACCAAGTCTGGTTCTATCGCTCGGATCTGGTGACCAAGCATGTGCTGATCGATGCACGCGAGACCCCGCTCTTTCCTGATGTGCCCTTCTTCGACATGGATCTGCAGATGACCATGTTCTCGTGGCTGGATGGCTTCGATTTCGGTCAGTTCGATGGACCGGTCGCGCGAGCATCTTACAAGCACAGCGTTCGCAATCTGAATTGGGATGATCCATACACCACCTCGATCCAGCCGAAACTGGAACGGACCATGATCCACTATGAGCGGGAGGTGGCGATCCGGCAAAGAAAGGCCGTGGTGAAGGGGAGTGTTGTGAAACGGAACAAGCGCAAACCGGTGGAGTTCTGATCCATCGGCTGTCGGTTCGCAAGGTCCGTTGATCTCCGTGCAAAAACGAGAGGTCATATCCCCTCAGGTGCGAAGGCCATTCGCTCCGCGGTCATTCAATTCGCTCGTATTGGAAGCATACCTGACCAAAGCGATGGCTTGGACCGCTTCCTTCACATCGTGAGTCCTTAGGATGGCAGCGCCTTTCAACAACGCCAGTGTGTGGAGCACCGTGGTCCCGTTCAGTGCTTCGGCCGGGGTGGTACCGAGCACTTCGTTGACCATGCGCTTGCGCGAAAAGCCCACCAGGACCGGCACACCCAATGCGTGGATCCGCCCAAGTTCGCGGAGCAGCGTGTAGTTGTGTGCTGTGGTCTTTCCGAAACCGAAGCCTGGGTCGACGATCACATCAGGGATCCCCGCTTCGCGACAAACCGCGATACGCTCGCTGAGAAAGCGCGTCACTTCAGTCGCGACATCGGTATAGGAAGGTTCGGATTGCATGGTATCCGGAATGCCTTGCATGTGCATGGCCACGTACGGCACCTTCAAAGCGGCAACGGTAGGCAGCATCGCAGGGTCCAGCGATCCGGCACTGATATCGTTCACCATGGCAGCACCACGTTCAACCGCAGCGGCGGCCACTCGAGCTCGCCACGTATCCACACTGATCAAGGCTTCTGGGAAACGGTCACGGACAGCTTCCACCAGAGGGAGGATCCGGTCCATCTCCTCTGCTTCCATGCCTGGCCCACTGCCGGGCCGTGAACTTTGGCCACCGATATCAAGCAGCCCTGCACCTTCGTTCAGCATCCGCTCGGCCGTGCGCAGAATGCTGTGTTCATCCACCCTGCTCGGCGCGTGGAACGAATCCGGTGTGGCATTCAGGATCCCCATCACCAGCGGGAATGTCGGCCGTACAAGCTCACCTTTGATCCGCCAGCTCAGCGTTTCAGAGTCCATGGCGCGAAGTTGGTCAGGAAATGGATCGATCGGACCATTCCCCCAAAGGCCGCCCGCCTACATTTGTCAGCGGATGGACAAGACCCTACAGCAGTACGATGCCGTGACGACCGAGTGCATCGCACTTTTCGGCAAGAAGGCGAAGGATTACGGTACCGCGTGGCGGATCCTGCGGGTATCGTCCCTTACCGATCAGATCATGATCAAGGCGCAGCGCATCCGCACGTTGCAGCAGGTGGAGCAAAGCAAGGTCGACGAAGGCGTCCGACCGGAACTCATCGGCATCATCAATTATGCGGCCATGGCATTGGTGCAATTGGACCGCGGGGTGGTGGACACACCGGATCTGGATGCAGGGACCGCCGTGCGCGAGGTACAAGCCCGCATGGATCGTGCCCGGGACCTGATGCAACGCAAGAATCACGACTACGGTGAGGCTTGGCGGAGCATGCGGGTCAGTTCCCTTGTCGATCTGATCCTTATGAAACTGCTGCGGATCAAACAGATCGAGGACAACCAGGGCAGTACCGAGGTGAGTGAAGGCATCGATGCGAATTTCTTGGATATCCTGAACTACGGGGTCTTCGCCATGATCCGTTCGGAAGAGCCGATCAAAGCCTGACCGGAACACTTTTCTTGTTCAACGATCGGACGTTGAGAACTTGTGGTGCTGGGTAGACATCTCGGTAGGGCGAAGGCTTGGCATCACGGTAGCTTTGCGATCGCACTTGTGCCGCCCTCTTCAATGCGAGATCTCATCCTCGGTGTATTCATGGTTTGCTCACTCCCGACCTGGGCGGTGGAGTTGCGCTTGCACGGGCAGGTCACGGATCACAGTGCACGTACGCCACTCACCGAGGTATTGGTGCGCGTATATCGCAACGGTGTGAAGGAGCGCGCTTTCACAACAGGTCCCGGAGGACGTTATACCGTGGAATTGGAACGTGGTGGCAACTACATCATCCGGTTCAGTTTGCCCGGTCACATCACCAAGTGCTACGCAGTGGATACGAAAGGTGCTGCATGGCAAGGCGATCGCCGCGAGGTTTCCGTGGATGTGGAAATGACCATGTTCGAGAACGTGACTGATCTGGATCTTTCCTTCTTTGATCTGCCCATGGGCTTGGCTCGCTTCAGTCCTACCACGGGTTACCTCACCTGGGACAAGGACTACGAGGAACGGATCAAGCCCGAAGTGGATCGGTTGATGGCCGAGGTACGCCTGCGTCGCAATGGAGTGGTGTACCCGGAGGATCCTGCCAACAACGACGTTCGGGTGCATCCATAGTCCAGACATTCTTGGAACTGTGTGCTCCGCGCATGGCTAAGGCTTGTTAATAAGGACCTGCTTCCCGAACAGGCGGGTAAATTCGCAAACCCGGATCGTAACTCATGCGCACGCTACTTCACATCTGTCGGTTACTCGTTGGTTCACTATTCATCGTTAGTGGTCTCATCAAGGCCAACGACCCGCTGGGCTTTTCCTACAAGTTGGAGGAGTACTTCGCCGAGAGCGCATTGGATCTGCCATTCCTCGAGCCATTTGCTCTTGCTCTGGCGGTCCTGGCGTGCTTGTCCGAGGTGGTGCTGGGCTTTGCCGTCCTTTTTGGCGGGCGGATGAAGTTAGCCACATGGGCACTGCTCATCCTCACCCTGTTCTTCGGTTGGCTCACTTCCTACACGGCCACGTGTGATCCAGATGGCGTGTACACGGTAATGGTGAACGGCCAAGAAGTGGAACGCACGGTGACTTGTGTAACGGACTGCGGTTGTTTTGGCGATGCGATGAAAGGGTCCATCGGTCGAAGCTTGACCCCGTGGGAAAGTTTCTCCAAGGACATGATCCTGCTGGTGTTCATCCTTCCGATCTTCCTATTCCGCAACCGCATCGAATGGAATAGCAAGGCGGATGACATGATCCTGCTTCCGGTCGGCCTGGCCTTGGTGGCGGGGTGGAGTTGGGTCTTCACGTGGATGGGGCCGGTGTGGTTCACGGTGATCGGTTTCGCGGGGTACCTGCTGATCAAGCGCTTCATGCAAGGTGCCAAGGCGGAGTGGATCAGTGCCGCATGGATCGGGGCCATCACTCTGGTCTTCGCCTGGATCAACTACGCGCACCTGCCCATGCGCGATTACCGTCCGTACGCTGTGGACAAGAGCATCAGCGAACAGATGCGCAACTCCAAACCACCGGTGAACAAGACCTACGTGAGCTATCGGAACAAGACCACCGGCGAAGTGACGGAATACGATTCCAGTGGTCCGTACCCATGGGACGATGACAATTTCGAGAACGTACCGAACAGCACACGCATCGTGGAATTGGATCCAGGTGTGCCTTCCCAAGTGCAGGATTTCCGCCTCACCGATGTGGACGGAAACGACCTCACGGCCTCCATCTTGGATGAACCTTCTCCAGTACTCTTGGTGATGTTGTACAACGTGGAGACCACGGAGAAGGACGGCCTGTCCGCGATCAAAGCCTTGGTGGACGAGGCGTACAAGAAAGGGTGGTACGTATATGGTGTGGCGGCCAACGACTTCAGCGCGATCGAAGAATTCCGGCATGCGGAACAACTGCCATTCGATTTCGTGCAGTGCGACGAGAAGACCATCAAGACCGTAGTGCGTAGCAATCCGGGCGTGCTGCTGCTGCAGGAAGGCACCGTGCGTGGCAAGTGGCATTGGAACGATGTGCCATCCTTTGCAGAGGCGGAAGTGGGTTTGAAATAGGCCTTACCTTCGGAGACAGCTCTCCGATGTGCCGTTCATTCCTGACCTGTTTATTCCTCGCGTCCAACTGCGTTGTGATCACCAGTTCGGCGCAACCTACCGGAGGCACTGAGAACATCATGCTCTTCGGGATCGTGGAAGACCAGGGCTCGGGAAGGGCCCTCCAGAATGTCCGTGTGCGCGTCTACACCGATTCGATCGCCGGCGATTCGGTCTTCACCGATCCGGTAGGCAAGTACCAGATCTTCCTGCCCTTGAATGGATCACATCGGTTGGAGTATTGGTTGGAAGACCATCACCGGAAAGTGATCCAAGTGGATGCGAACGGGGAAATGGATGCGGCCGCTCGTGCGCAGGAATGGAATCTACGTGTGGATATCGATCTGCTCATTGCAGACCCACCGTTGCCGGATGACTTGTTGGATATGCCAGCAGGCGTTGCGGAATGGGAGCCGGCCATGCGCGAATTCCAATGGGATCGCCCATACTCCGAGCGTTACAAGCAACGGTACAAGCAAGCGCTGAAGGAAGCGGGCAGGAAGTAACTGGACCAACTGAAAGCTTCGGACGATCCACCTGTTGATATCACCGGAGAGAATGTGGCCGAAGGGCCTACCGCATCCGCCATATTTGCCCCATGCGTAAGATCGTAGCAGGAAATTGGAAAATGCACAAGGACCGTTCGGAGGCCTTGGCATTGGTTTCAGCACTCGGGAGATCACCCGCAATTGCTGGCGTGGAAGTCATGGTCGCACCGGCCTTCCCGTTCTTGGCCATGGCGGCTGAACTGCTCCAAGGCACGGACATCATCGTCGCAGGGCAGAACTGCCATCACGAGGCAAAAGGTGCCTATACCGGTGAGGTAAGCGCACCGATGTTGCAAAGCGTTGGTGTGAAGGCATGCATCGTAGGGCACAGCGAGCGCCGACAATACTTCGCGGAGTCCGATGAAATGATCGGTCGGAAGGTCCGCATACTCTTGGACCACGGGATCACGCCGATATTCTGTTGCGGAGAATCGAGGGCCGAGCGTGAAGCAGGTTCGCACTTCAAGGTGGTGACCGAACAGATGAAAGGTGCGTTGGGAGGCCTCACCCCGGAGCAGATGGAACAGGTGGTGGTCGCCTACGAGCCCGTGTGGGCCATCGGTACGGGCCTTACCGCCACTGCCGGCCAAGCCCAAGAAATGCACGCACACATCCGGTCGTTGTTGCGTTCCCACGGACCCAACGTGGCGAACGTGCCTGTCCTGTACGGCGGCTCCTGCAAACCGGATAACGCAGCAGAGCTCTTTGCCGGGCCGGACGTGAATGGAGGTCTTATCGGTGGTGCCGCACTGGATGCCGAGCAGTTCAAGGCGCTCGTTCGCATTGCGAGTGAAAGTTGAGTCACCTCGATCCATGCATGGCCGAAGAGGTCTTGCGCAACAACAACGCCTCCATGTCCCACACACGCGTCTCCTTTCTCATTGCACCAATTGATCCTTGGCGGGATATCCTCTTGGTGGAATTGGCCGAACTCGGCTACGAAGGGTTCGAAGAGACCACCGGTGGGCTGGAGGCATTCATCCCAACGGAACGTTTTGATGTGTCCGCCTTGAATGGCACCTTGACCCTGTGCGATCCTCATGTTCACGTGAGTTGGGGTGTATCGCAAGTGGAAGAACGCAATTGGAATGCAGAATGGGAGCGAAGCTTCCAGCCCGTGGATGTTGGAAAAGAGGTCCGCATCCGGGCAGAGCATCACCCGCCGGGAACCGGATTCCGGTACGAGATCATCATGACCCCGCGCATGGCTTTCGGCACCGGCCACCATGCCACCACGCGCATGATGGTGCGGGCCATGTTGAACGGCCCTGACTTGAAAGGGGCGCAGGTCTGTGATCTCGGTTGCGGTACGGCCGTGTTGGCCATCCTTGCTGAACGCATGGGTGCCGCTGCCGTGCGTGCCATCGACATCGATGAGCAAGCTGTAAGCAATGCACGCGAGAACGTGGAACAGAACGGTTGTCATAGGATCACTGTGGAAAAGGGCGTGGCCAGCGCGTTGATCGGCCATCGCTACGATCTTATCTTGGCGAACATCGAACGCAATACATTGCTAGATGCCATGCCCGTGATGGCCGAAGCGCTTTCTCCCGGAGGTGTGCTGCTGCTCAGTGGATTCGTGGTGGCGGATCGTCCCCGGTTGGAAAGCGCGGCCATGGCGAACGGTCTATCCCTCGCTGTGCGATCGGAAGAAGGGGAATGGTCCTTGTTGGGATGTAAAGCACCAACGGTTTGATGAATTCTGATACCCGATACCGTCTGCAGCGCTCACGCTTTCTCCTGATCGCGCTATGGTGTCTGTTCACCGTGCCGCGCAGTCTGGGGCAGTCCAAGCCTTTCTCCACGGATCAGGCCGTATTCCTGCAGGAGATCACGGATCTCATCGTGGAGGCCGATAAGAAGGAGGGACGCCCCTTCATGGAACAGGTCTTCACCCCGGTTTGGAACGGGCCCTATTACAATACGGCGCAACGACTGCGCATCGTCGAAGTGGCGAACTACATGGTCAAGAAGCGTTTCGATGCGTACCCGCATTTTCGGGATTACTTCGGTGCCATCGCGGAATTCCCGAATGGTGGTCGCAGTTCAGCGGAATTCGATGCTTGGATGCAGGGCATGGACAAGTTGGTCCAAGGCGGCCGCAAGCAGAACGTGGTAGCGTTCATCGCCACCTGCGCGAACCTGTTCAAGGACAACACCATTTTCACCAGCGCCAGTACCACATGGCGTAGTCACAGCAGCAAATTCACGTTCGAATTCGACAGTATACCCAAGGTGCTCTTTCCGGTTGCGGATCTGGTCTGCATCGCAAAAGGGGACAGTGCAGTGATCAAGGGCACCTCCGGAGTCTATCTACCGACCTTGGAGTTGTGGCAGGGCAAGGGAGGCAAGGTCACCTGGGAACGAGCGGGCCTTAAACCGGCAGCGACCTTTGCTGAATGGGATCATCGATATGAGATCAAGATGAAGAGTGCCACCTTCGAGGTGGACTCGGTGGAATTCAACGATCCGTATTTCGAGCGGACCATGTTCGGTCGGGTCACGGACAAGGTCTTGGCCAACGTGGATCCGGGGAACGCCAGCTACCCGAGGTTCGAGAGTTATGACCGTCGGATGAAGATCCGCGACATCGCCGAAGGCATTGACTTCGAGGGCGGCTTCACCCTGCAAGGCGCGAAGTTGCAAGGGTATGGTACCAAGGAGGAACCGGCCTTCATGACATTCTACCGCGACAAGCGGCCCTTCATCATCACCAGTGGACTGCGCTTCAGCATCGAACCAGAGCGTATCACGAGTGACGATGTGGGGATGCGGCTCCTGTTGGACAAGGATTCCGTGTTCCACCCCAGCGTGAGCATGCGATTCTTGAAGGCGAAGAAACTCCTCACCCTGATCAAAAAGGACGAGGGCCTTGGGAAAGCACCGTTCTACGACACCTACCACGACTTGGACATGTACATAGAGACCATCACGTGGAAGCAAGGTGATCCGCTGGTGCAGATGGGGAACCTGCAAGGGAGCACCCAAACGCGTGCGAGTTTCGAGAGTTTCAACTATTACAAGGAGAAGCGTTACTCCGGCATGATGGGGATCGATGCGGTCCACCCCTTGGTGCGCCTGAACGACTTCAGCAAGCAGAACGAAGGCAAGTTCTATGCACAGGAATTCGCGGTCTTCAGCAAGATGCATAAGGATGCGGTGATCCCGATGATCATCGACATGGCCAACAAGGGATACCTCAGCTACGATCCCGAAACGGAGTGGGTGGAGTCCGCACCGCGTATGCGCCAGCACATCCTGAACAGTGCGGGTAAGCAGGACTACGACGTGCTGCAATTCAACAGCAACAGTGACAGCGTGAATGCCACAGTGAACCTACTGAACTACGACTTGGCGATCATGGGCGTTTCCCGCATCGTCATGAGCGATTCTCAGGATGTGAAGATCTATCCAAGTGGCAAGCTCGTTACCGTGAAGAAGGACCGCGACTTCACTTTCGGAGGAAGTGTACAGGCCGGGAAGTTGCAGTTCTACGGGAAGGAATACTACTTCCACTATGATCCCTTCGTGATCGATCTACTCAATGTGGATTCCGTAGGATTCATGGCGGACAGTTTCGAGAAGAACGAGCAGGGCGTGTTCACGTTGGTGAAGGTGAAGAACGTCTTGGAACAGGTCACGGGAACCTTGGAGATCGATGCGCCGAGCAACAAGAGCGGCATTCAGGAAGTGAAAGGGCCGAATGGGAAGATGCAGGGCAAGTACCCGGAGTTCCCGAAATTCAACAGTTCCAAGGAGAGCTATGTGTTCTACGACAAAAGCAGCATCCAGCGCGGCGTGTACAACAGGGACAAGTTCTACTACCGCAGTGATCCATTCCAGATCGACAGTTTGGACAACTTCACCAATGCTGGTCTCGCCTTCACTGGAACGTTGGTCTCCGGTGGCATCTTCCCGGACATCAAGGAGCCCATCGGCCTACAGCCGGATTATGCACTCGGGTTCACCCGCAGCACGGGCGACGGGGGCATGCCGCTCTATGGCAAGAAAGCACGCTTCACCAACGAGATCGCGCTCAATGGTCGAGGTCTTCAAGGGAAGGGTGATCTGGAATACCTCACCACCAAGCTCTCCTCGCGTTCCTTGATATTCTGTCCGGATAGCACGTTGGGCCGTGCGGATTCCTTGAGGAATCGATCCAGCACTGCGCCGAGCAAAGTGCCGGATGTGGTCGGTTCGGACCTATTCGTGCGGCTCGAACCCACCAAGGACGTACTACGCACAGAGATGCTGCGCAAGGCGATGACCATGTATGGCGGACAAGCCTTTCTGTATGGCCAGACCGATCTGAAGCCGACCGGCATGACCGGAGCCGGCCTGGTGGACTTCACCAATGCGACCCTCGCATCGAAGCTCCTCGTGTTCGAGACCATGCAGATCCACGCGGACACCTCCGATTTCCGATTGACCGAAGGAGACACTTCCAGCATTGCCTTCCGAACGGACAACGTGAACGCAACGATCAAACTGGATGAACGGATCGGCGAATTCGTGAGCAACGGCAACGAGACCAAAGTGGAGTTCCCGGTGAACCAGTACATGTGCTACATGGATCGCTTCAAGTGGTTCATGGATCAAGGCGACATCGAATTGGAGAGCGATCGCACGGCCGCAGTGGGCAACGAGGATCTCCAGCTTTCCGGCTCCAACTTCATCAGCACCCGACCAGGTCAGGATTCGCTCAGTTTCATGGCCCCCAAGGCGCGATACGACCTGAAGAAACACCTGATCACCGCCAACGATGTGCAATACATCCAAGTGGCCGATGCCTTGGTAACACCGGACAGCATGCGCGTTCGGATCCGAAAGAATGCGGAATTGGATCCGCTCACCAACGCAGTGATCACGGCCAACTACGTGACCAAGTACCACCGGATCTACAACGCAACGGTCAGCATCGAAGCGAAGCGGAAATACACCGCAACAGGAGACATCGATTTCGTGGACGAGAACAACAGGAGCTTCAAGATCGGCTTGCGAACGATCGATGTGGATACGGGCTTCCAGACCTTCGCACGAGGGCACATCCCCAAGGATCAGGACTTCCAGTTGAGTCCTGCCTTCGACTTCTTCGGCGATGTGGCCCTTACTGCCAGTATCGAGGAACTCACCTTCGACGGCAGTACCCGCATCCAACACGGATGTACTGGACTCTCCAAGAATTGGATGAAATTCAGCAGTGCCATCGATCCGATGGAGGTCTTCATTCCGGTGGCCGATACACTCTTCGATGATCAAGGCGTGCTGATCGGTGCTGGGGTCTACCTCACGGATGAGGATCCATTCAAGACCTACGGAACCTTCCTCAGTCGCACCCAGGATCGGAAGGATCTGCCCATCATCACTGCCAAAGGCCTATTGTACTTCGACAAGGATCGAAAGGAGTACATGATCTCCAACAAGGACAAGATCCGCAAACGCGATCTGCCGGGCGACCTCGTGAGTCTCGCGGTGGAGAATTGCGTGATCCTCGCCGATGGCCGCATTGCACACGGCGTGAACTTGGGTCGGGTGGGACTTACCGGAGTGGGCGCTCTCCGCTTCGAGGCCGAAGGGGAGAAACTCACCACGAGCGAGGTCATGATCGCGGATTTCCACTTCTTGGACAATGCCTTGGAGCGTATGGCCAGCGAGATCCTCGCCTACCCGGATCAGAAGCAGGTGGACATCACCAAGACGTACTACGAGAAGATGTTGCGTGAATTGCTCGGCTTGGAGCGATCGGACAAACTCATCAGCGAACTAAGCATCAAGGGAGAGATCAAGAAGCTTCCCGACGAGATCGAGAAACCACTGGTGCTGGCTGATGTGAAGATGCGGTGGGACGGTCCGGAACAAAGCTGGCTCAGCGAAGGGTCCATCGGCATCGCTAGCATCCTGAAGAAGCCGATATACCGGTACGTGAAGGGCAAGGTCCACCTGGAACGGAAACGCAGCGGAGACATCATGACGATCTACTTGGCACTGGATGACCAGAGCTACTACTTCTTCCAGTACACGCGGAACTACCTTTATGCCTACAGCAGCGATGCCACCTTCAACACCATGCTCTCGGAGGTGAAGGATGATAAGCGCCAGTTGGACAGCAACAAGGAGTTGGCACCCTACCAGTATATCCTCACCAACAGGAAGAAGGTGGACGACTTCCGTGAACGCTTCGGACTTTGAACCATGGAGTTCCCTTGGGTGTACGGCATAGCATCGATCGTGATCGCCTATTTGATCGGGAGCATCCCGACCAGTGTGTGGTGGGGAAAGACCTTCTTTGGGGTGGACGTGCGCGAGCACGGCAGCCACAACGCCGGTGCCACCAACACCTTTCGTGTCCTCGGGCCGAAGGCAGGGGTACCCGTGCTGTTCATCGACATCCTCAAGGGCTTCCTTCCCGTGCGTATACTTCCGAACTTCACCCAACTGGAGGCGGATTCGGGTCCGTGGATGTGGTTCCGGATGGCCTTGGTAGGGGCTACGGTGATCGGGCATCTCTATCCCGTGTTCGCGAATTTCAAGGGCGGCAAGGGTGTGGCCACCTCACTCGGTGGGGTCCTGGCGGTGCATCCGGGTGCTGCGGGCATTTGCATACTGGTGTTCGCGGTGATCTTCGCATTGTCACGGTATGTGTCGTTGAGTTCACTCTGCGCAGCACTCGCATTTCCCATCGCGGTCGCGTTGATCTTTCAGGATCCCAGTGCGGTCAAGGTCGGATTCGCGATCGTGCTCTGTGCCTTGGTCTTTTTCACACACCGCGAGAATATCATTCGGTTGATCCGCGGACAAGAGAACCGCATGTCCTTCGCAGGTATGCGGAACGATCGATCATGAAACCCCGAACCGGCATTTGCGGTAGAAGTGCCCACTCTAAGGAATGACCCGGCTCTCGGTCATACTATTCGGCGTGCTTTTCAGTGTCATCACCATGGCACAAGGAGATGCACAAGTGCGCTCCAAGGCGGCTGCTTTGTTCGAAGAACACAGCTACTTGGAGGCACTGCCACTGTACAGCCAACTCGTCAGTCTCAACCCTTCGGATCGTGATCTCAACTACCGGTTCGGAACTTGTCTCCTCTTCAGCAGCGACGACAAGGACAAGGCCATTGGGCACCTGAAGTTCGCCGTGCAGGATCCCGCGATCCCTCCGGCCGCTTGGTACTGGTTGGGTCGCGCCTACCACCTCAATTACCAATTCAAGGATGCGCAAGCGGCCTACCAGCGCTACCAAGGAACGGGGAGCAAAGAGGAGTTGGAAGGCTTCTCCGTGGCCGCGCTGGACAACCAATGCCGCAACGGGCTTCGGTTGCTCAACAACCTCAAGGAGATCACTGTTCGCAACAAGGTCGAGACCGAGGAAACCGAGTTCTTCCGCTTCTATGAACTCGAGGACATCGGCGGTCGCATCGTGGTGTTGCCGGAGGAATTGAAGAGTTCGTTGGATAAGAAGAGCAAGGAGCGTACGCTCGTGTATCTGCCCAGCAAGGGTGGAGCCATCTACTTCAGCAGTTACGGCAAGGATGGCAAGACCGGGCGGGACATCTACCGCACCGAGTTGCTACCCGATGGCAGCTTTGCCTCACCGATCAAATTGGCCGGTTATGTGAACACCGACCAGGACGATGATTTCGCATTCCTGCACCCCGATGGCAAGAGTTTCTACTTCAGCAGCAAAGGCCACAACAGCATGGGGGGTTATGATGTGTTCCGCTCCGCCTATGACAAAGGGCTGGACACCTTCGGACCTCCGGTGAACCTCGATTTCGCGGTGAATACCCCGGATAACGAGTTGTTCTACATGACCGATGCCGAGAGCAAGGAAGCGTGCTTCGCCAGTGGCAGGGATAGCAAACAAGGCAAACTGCACGTGTACCGTGTGAGTACTGCGCAGGTACCGCTTGTGATCACCGTGCTGAAAGGGACCTTCGCTAGCACCTTCGATCCCGACGATCGCAAGGCGCACATCATGGTGGAAGATGCCGTCACCCGGGAAAAGGTGGCCGATGTGCGCACGGACATGAACGGATCGTACATCCTCGCACTCCCGCGAAGTGGCAAGTTCAGGTATTTGGTGGAATGCGGTCCATCCGGACGTACCCATGTGGGCCTCGTTGATGTTCCGCGCACCACCACACCGCGCGCGTACCGCCAAGAGTTGGAACTGGGTCGCCAAGGTGATCTGGAGAAACTCGCCATCCGCAACTATTTCGACACGCCATTGGAAGAGGACATGATGGCCTTGATGATGGAAGAGATCAAGCGCCGCGCCAAGTTGGATATCACTTCGGAAGCACCGGTCGCCGCCATCGCCGAAGAACCCGGAACGATCTCCGACGATCCACTCACGCAAGCCGGGTTCTCTGGAGACATCACCGAAGCGAAAGCCGTGGCAATGGCCAAAGCAGATGTTGCGGAACAAGCGGAACAGACCGCAGATCTTGACATGCAGAGCAAGCAAGCCTATGGTTTGGCCATAGATGCTGCGACCGAGGCCGACCGTGCCGCTCGGGGATCCGAAGCCTTGGTGGCCAAGGCCGATGGGGTCGATGACGAGGAGGCTCGAAAGGAGATCATGGTGAACGCGGCCAAAGAACGGCAACGCTCACGAGAAGCGAACCTCCGTGCTCGTGCCGCATTCCGCACAGGGCAGGAGTTGGAGAACGAAGCAACGGCAAGCGATCAACGACACAAGGAGGCCGCGAAGGCAACCACCGATCTGGAGCAGGCGATCGCCGCCCAGCAAAAGGCGGAAATGACCGCGCAGCTACGGATACTCAAAGAACGACTCGATGCGAAGTCCGGTCCGCAGAGCAACTTGACCGTTGCCGAACGAACACGACGCACACTTGTGGAGCAGGAGAAGGAAGCCGCCCGAGCCTTCAGCAGTGCGAATGCCAAGCGAACCGAAGAAAATGAATTGACCGATCGATTGGCACGTGCGAAGCGAGAGCGCGGCGAGACCAATAAGAAGTCGCGTAAGGATGAACTGGACCGGGACATCACGGAACAAGAGCAACAATTGTCCTACCTCAAGAAAGAAGTGGATGGGGCCTTCAACAAGGCGAAGGAGTTGGAACGCGAGACCGCCGTGATGCGCGGGCAACATGATCTGACACAGTACCTGACCGTTGCCCAGCGCCCCAACGCCGCCACCGAGATGAGCAAGGACCAAGTGGTCGGCCTGGGCCAGCGGATCGCCGGTACGGAGGGACGGATCGCTTCGCTTCAAGTGGACGAGCGCTACGATGCCTTGGTGGTCACCGACCAGACAGCGTCCGAGTCGAGATCATTCAATTGGGAGCTGGCCAGCACGGCCGATGC
Source organism: Flavobacteriales bacterium (assembly GCA_016710015.1). GTDB lineage: Bacteria > Bacteroidota > Bacteroidia > Flavobacteriales_F > PHOS-HE28 > PHOS-HE28. The sequence goes on along the minus strand of JADJLR010000002.1, from coordinate 209,108 downwards.
GATCGCGCAACGCTCGGCCACCGTTGCCCAACAACGCGACGCATCAGGCGATGCAAGCGTCGCAGCGAATCGTCCGACCACCGCAATGGCCACCGAACCAACGCCGGGGTCCGTCCGCTATACGGATGTGGCCGAGGTGCCTGCCACCCGGGATCCTGATGACCTCGCCAGTGCGAGTGGTGTTGCTGGTGGTGGCAACACGGAACTGGATCAAGAGCGTTCAGAAGAGGGCACCGACCGGGTCGATGGATCCACGAACGCATTGAATGCAACCGACTCGGTGCTGGCTACAGACACCACCACGAAGAACGATCCCGAAACGGGAACCATTGCGCAAGTCGCACAACAAGGATCCGGAACGACGACCCTTGGAACCGATGGAGATGAGTTGGCCTCCAATGGAGAGAACGTGGCGAAGGGTGTCAGCGATGGATCGAATTCGGATCCCGTTCGGAAGGATGGAACTGCGAATGATGCGACCAATGACGTTCTCAAAGGCACGGTCGATGAACAGCAGCGATCGGAGGCCGAGACAAGTGACGTTGCTTTCAATGCGCCCGCAACATCGAGTGGCGAACAACAGAAGAATACCAGCGATAGTTCGACGGGCAACGACGCATTGGATCTCGCTACTACCTCCTCCGGAACCTCCACGGGCGACCCCGAAATGGAGGACTTCCTGCTGGCGAACAAGAAAGCGGAATTGGAGCAATCCTTGGCGGCTGAGAAGAATATCGTGCGCCGCGATCAACTCCGGGTCGAACTCCAGAACGTGGAAGCCGAAATGGCTGAACGAACGGAACAGAAGAGCATTGCAACGACAGCACCAACGGAAGATCTCGCCATCGAGGGTGTGGACATGCGACGATCGCCGGTCACTTTCTATCCAGTGACCAAGGACGAGGATATCGTCACCATGCTCTTTCAGGATTACGAAGCGGACAAGCTACGCCTGAGCCAGTTGGAAGAGGGCGAAACCAAAGCGGATGGGCTAAGTGGTTTGGAGTTGATGCTCGCCGATAGTCTGCGCGGTGAAATGGTGCGCCAAGCGGCGGTCTTGGAATTGGCACCGCAACAAGCCGAGGTCATTCTGCCAAAGATGGAACGGCTGCGGATGATCCGTCAAGAGCATATCCAGCAAGCCACATCGATACAGCGTGAACATCAAGCTCTGTTGACGAGAACGGCACCCATCGAAGCGCCAGGTCTTGAGCGTCAGGTGCGCACTACCGCCTATGCGCCGGGCGAGGATCCCGTGACCGACCGGTTCATTTCCATGGTCCCTGATCCGCAGGAGATCTACGCCAGCAAAGTGGAACACAGGTCCAACAAAGTGGACGAAGCATTGGGCTATAAGGAGAAGGACCTGGCCCGCATGCAGCAACTGGATCTGGAGATCGATTCCATCGAAGCGTCCATGCCCGGACTGCCACGTAAGGAATATGACAAGCTGCGCAAAAGCGCCGACAAACTCATCGATGAACGCATGATCATCCGTGCGGATCTGGGCCAACGAAGTGCCTTCCTGATGAAGGAAGAATGGAACACCGCCAAGGATAGTTTGAAGATGATCGACAAACTTTTGGTCCCAAGGGGTTTGGCACCCGACGAGAATTTGGTCCTCATGGCACAGACCATGCAAGCCGATGCGCGCAGCCGATTCGGGGAAGCCGAGGTCTTGCGGAAGAAAGCGGATCGAACGGAGGACATCCTGATGCGCGACAGCTTGTTGCGCACCGCCTACGGAATGGAGTTGGAGGCCTTGGGTGAAGCCGACCGGGCGATCACCGTGAAGACCTATCTCTTGAGCGATCAATTCCAGCGCGGCGAATCGTTGAGCTATGAGGCCATCGCTCGGCGCGTACTGGATCTGGACGAACCGGCCCTCGCCACAGCGACGATCCCAAGCCAAAGCATAACGAATTCGAAGATCACCGAACGCGTTGTCCAGCACGTGGAGGAGCCTGCGGTTGCCATCGTTCGCAAGACCGTTGATAGTGATCCGGAAGGATCCGTGGTTCCCGATATCACATCCGCAGGTTCGGAAGTGAATGATCGGACTGACACCGAGACCAGTAGCGGCAGTGCGTCCGAAACAACGGTGGCAGGAGGGACCCTGACCGCGGACAACGATGAAGCAGCCACGGAACGTGCGCGTGCCGAAGCGATCGAATTGGCGAACCGTACGGAAGCGACACTTGCACCCAAGGAACGCCTACCGGTAAAGCGGTACGAGGATTTCCTGCGCGGGGAGAATGTGATCCTGAAGCAAGAAGCACTGGACCCCGATCTGGACCCTCATCTGCTTGCGATCCACGCGGAACGTGCTGTGCAGACCAGTGCATCGCTGGAAGCCCGTTCGTTGGAAATGGCCGATCGTGCCGCCGCGGTGGAGGATAGCTTGGTCACCGTGCGGAAGCGCGATCGGGAAGAGCTGGCGGTACTTGCAATGCGACTACGCACCAGCTCCGACTCGTTGCACACGGCCTCTCTGGCCTTGGCCGAAGAAGCACGTGTGCTTGAACTGCGCAGGCGCGATGCCGAACAGGCCAAGGTGCTACATGATCGCCTGGTGAAGTACTACTACCTCAGCGCTGAAGAACAAGCATTGGTCGTTGGCAACCCCGATGAGAGCCGTTACTTCCAAGCCAAAGCACGTGCCTTGGAGCAATACGATGCCGCAACGGAAGCGGAGGAAAGCGCACGGATCGATCGCGAATTGGCACGTGTGATGCTGAACGAAGCCGGCAACCTCGATCGTGAGCGCCTCTCCGGTCGCCTCTCCCCAGCACAAGCCGATGTGAAACGCGAAGTCCTCCGCACCCGTGCCGATGTGATGCTGTCGCGTGCGGATTCATTGACCAATATCGCTGCACGGCTTCGCGGTGCGGCAGGCATCAACGAAGGCCAGGCCGCTGTGATGTTGCAAGCCTTACCTGCCGATCGATCCACCGAGACCATGGCTTTGGAGATGCGCACACGCCGTACCGAGGCCTTGCTCGCCGAGACCCGTGAGGTCGGTTTGGCGGACCGTGCACCGTTGGAAGGATCCACCACCGATCGAACGAATGCCAACGATGCCGCGAATGCCTCCGGATCGGTTGAGAACGCCGATACGCGCACGGGTGATCGTCCCGGATCACGGGCCATTACCCTTCCTTTCGGCACGGACGGTCGCAGTGCATCCGCACCGGTCGCACGGCCCATCGCCGAAGTGCCGGACTTTGCCGATGGCAGTGCATTCCCGATGCAATTGGTCACCGATATTTTCACCCTGCGTGCAGCTACCGATCGCGCACCGGCACCCATCCCCATGGATGCACGCATGCCAGAAGGGTTGGTCTTCAAGGTGCAGATCGGTGCATTCCGAAAAGCCATTTCCGAGACCGCGTTCAGCGACATGACCCCGGTGATGGGCGAACATGCGGGCAATGGGTTCATCCGCTACACCGCAGGTCTGTTCACCGGATTCGATCAAGCAGCAGCAGCCAAGGACAAGGTTCGTGACCGCGGCTACCGCGATGCCTTCGTAGTAGCGTACCGCGATGGTGTGCGCGTCCCATTGGGCGAGGCCATGCGCGAGTCGCGTGCGCAAGAAGAGCAAGGAACGATCGCTGCGATCACCCCACCACCAACAGCAGTGTCCACCTCGGGTGCAGTGCCATCTCAACGCACCGAAGGCAATACGGTCCTTGAGCCTGCGACTGCGCCACGTACGGCAGAAGTGCGTCCCGCAGCGGTCATCCAAGCTCCGATCATCGTTTCGCCGACCACCGGCACCACCACATCCACAACGAAGCCATCCGTCTCGGGAAGTGCGACCGATGCGATCGTGAACGAACCAGCTACGGCCGAAGAGGTCATTGCCCAATTCATACCCAAGGCCGATGCACGATCCTATTACGATGTACCCGGTGCAGCACCGGCCGAGCAGGTGGAGACCATCGCCGGACTCTTCTACACCGTGCAGGTGGGTGTGTACAGCAAGCCGGTGGCATTGGACAAGCTCTTCAACATCGCACCGCTCAACAGCGAACGCACCGAAACCGCCAAGATCAGGTACACCACGGGCCGGTACACCGACACCGAGCAAGCCCGAGTGCGAAAGGACGAAGCGGTCACCCTGGGCGTGAAGGATGCCTTCGTTACGGCCTACCTCAACGGCAAGCGCATTCCCATGAAGGAAGCTGCGGCCCTGCTGGAGCGCTTCGGTGCGGAGATCCTGGCCAAGCCCTGATCGGAAAGTCCAATTCACCCGGCCAAGGTCCGGTCTTTGGGACATCGCGCTTCGGTGGAGTTGGCCGTACGTCGTAATTTCGTCCCATGTCCCTACGCGCACATTTTTCACCGGAAGAACTTCTGCTGGAAGAAGTCCTCCTCGAATGCGGTCCGGTCCGCGAGATCATGTTGCACAACGACGATGTGAACACTTTTGATCACGTGATCGGGTCGCTCGTGGAGGTCTGTGATCATGATCCGATCCAAGCCGAACAATGCGCATGGATCGTACACAACAACGGCAAGTGCAGCGTGAAACGCGGTACATACGATCAGCTGGATGCACGGTGCCACGCGTTGCAGCAGCGTGGACTTTCAGCCGTGATCCAATGAGCGTAGGAACGAAAGCCATTGGCTTCTTGATCGCGCTATGCGTTCTCGAGGCTTGCGCCACCGTGCCCATCACCGGGCGGCGGCAGATGAATTTGGTCGGTGAAGGGGAGATGATGGCCATGGCGGATACGCAATACGGCCAATTCTTGGTCGAGAACCAACCCTTGCCGGATGGGAATGCCGACGTGCAGCGGGTACGCACCATCGGCAACCGCCTCGCACAAGCAGCCACCACTTACCTCAACGACAATGCGGCCTCCAACCGGGTCGCCGGATTCGATTGGCAATTCAACGTGGTGAATGACCCCACCGTGAACGCTTGGTGCATGCCCGGTGGCAAGGTGGTGGTGTACACGGGGATCCTACCCGTTACGCAGAGTGATGCCGGATTGGCCGTGGTGATGGGGCACGAGATCGCCCATGCGATCGCACGACATGGCAACGAACGCATGAGCAATGGGTTACTCGTGCAAGGTGCGGGCATGACCTTGGAGGTGCTCACCCAACAGAAGCCTTCCTTGGCTGGCGATCTCTTCCTTCAGAGCTTCGGCATCGGCTCCGAGTTGGGCATGCTGGCCTACAGCCGGAAGCACGAGAGTGAAGCGGATAAGATGGGACTCATCTTCATGGCCATGGCCGGATACGATCCACGCGAGGCACCCATCTTCTGGGAGCGGATGAGTGCTGGGGGAGGAGCGGCCCCACCCGAGATCCTGAGCACGCACCCGAGCGATGAGACCCGTGTACACGATCTGGAGGCCTATATGCCCGAGGCGTTGAAGTACTACAAGCCGTAGCCATAGGCCCCGTCATTCATCGGGGCTCTACCTTGCGGGCATGCGCGATCTGTTACCAACGCTAGGCATGCTGGCCGGTCAGGTGGTTCGGTTCGCCCGGCATGGGCTACGGAAACTCCTGTTCGTTTTCGGAATAGGCGCACTTCTACTTACCGCACTCGCCTGTACGCGGATCCCATTCGATGCGCACCGTTGGTTGGGGTCGGCCGGTGGGGAATGTACCAGACCTGTGGGGCGGATCATTGTTCTAGGGGGGAGCGGAATGCCTTCCGGCCCCGAACTGCTGCGGCTCCACCACGCTGCCGAATTGGCCAAAGCGGATACCACTGTGCGCATCACCGTCATCCATCCCGGCGACCCGAAGGTCATTGGGGCCATGGTCGATGAATTGGTGCTGCGTGGTATCGCTCCTTCCCGCATCACACCATTGAATGAAGGCGATAACACGCGGGAACAGGCCTTGGCTTTCTGGAAGCATTACCCGAGGAACATCCCGGTGGCCTTGGTGACTTCACCGGAGAACATGTACCGGAGCGTTCGTGCCTTCCAGCGGGCGAACAGGAGTGAAGGCCGAGTGTGTGGTTCCCCGGCATGGGAGAATGCCATGGACCATGATTTCAATTACCAGCATCAGAACATCGGGGGAAAGACCTGGGCACCGGACGTATCCAACGACCCGGGACTGCGCTACACGTTCTGGAACTACTTGAAGCTGGAGATCACCTGCTTGCGCGAATTCGTGGCCATCGGCTACTACGCCTTGAATGATTGGATCTGATCCTCGCGATCCATGGATCTCAAAGATCCTTATCTTCGCAGCCGTTTTGCCCCCCCCCCCCCCCCCCCCCCCCGCCCCCCCCCCCCCGGCCCCCCCCGCCCCGCCCCCCGCGCCTTTTGTTTGACCCGATGGCCCAAATGGATAGGTGTTCTTCTGAAGGAAGAACGGAGTCGAGGTTCATCCCGCCGAAAGGCGGACTCCCTACGGGTTCACAAACAACAAAGCGCCGCAAGGCGCTTTGTTGTTTGAACCCGTACCGATGGCCCAAAGGCCATCGGTGTTCTTCTGAAGGAAGAACGGAGTCGAGGTTCATCCCGCCGAAAGGCGGGAATTTCCCAACGGCGGTATGGCACCTGAAGGCACCGAGGAGGCGCTTTTGCTCCATCAGGGTTGAATTTGGTCCGACTTGACCGAGCGGATGTCCGTTCGACGATACTTCAGGTCTGTTCAGAGGCTCTTTTTCAAGATCCGTGGAACCCTTTCGTTGGGCTAGGCGTAGAACGCCCACTCTGAGATGCTAGAGCAAACAAACGCTCTGACCGATGAAGACACGAAAGACCATAACAACCCTAGGGCCTCCCCATTTGCGGTCTGTGCTCACACTGGTTTCGCTGCTGGTGCTATTGACCGAAGCCCTGCCCCAGATCTCCCAAACCCATACTTCCAGCGGCATCTTCAGCGATGCGTTCTGGAGCCCGAACTCCGGCGATCCGGGCGCTTCGGTCACCATCAACTCCGGCTCCAGCGTCGAGATCCAGTCCGGAAATACGGTGACCAATGCGATCACGCAAAATATTGCGGACGACTTCTACACGGCGGGCTTTCCCCGAGGCGACCAGAAGAAGATCGCCAACACGGTCCGCTTGCTCATCAACAGCTCCATCAACCCTTACAGCGACGAGACCCTCGTGGTATTCAGTGAAGGAACTCCGGAGATCAATGGGGACGATGTGCTCAAGTCCGCCGTCGCACACCCTGGGGCACCCCGGATCGCGACCGTGGATGATGCCGGCCAGATGATCGCCGTCAGAGCCCACGGTGCATACACCGGCAACATCAGCATTCCCGTAACCGTGGAGGTAGCGGTGAACGGCACCTACACGATAACAGCGACCGGACTCAGCCTAGCGGGCTTGCACTGCCTCCGCTTGGAGGATCTGGCCACCAACACCGTAACTCCGTTGGTGGAAGGTGCCAGCTATGACTTCATCGCTTTCGCCAATGACGATCCGAACAACGCCCGCTTCGTACTGCACGCCAGCGCTCCGTTGCAACTGCAGACCACCCCCGCAACATGCGCCGGTCGGGACGATGGACTGGCCAGTGTGGATGTGCCCAGTGGTCCTGTGGACATCATTTGGATGGACGCACAAGGTGCCGTCATGCTGGAACAGAACAACGTGCAGGCCGGGAATAGCCGGATCGTGGCCCTGAAAGGCGGTGCCTACAGCGTGCGCATCACCAGCAGTGCTGGTTGCAGCGATCTGGTCAGCGGCTTCGTCATCCACGAACCGACCGCTTTGGAAGTGGAAGCCGATGCCATGCCCACCAGTTGCCCGGCCACGGAGGACGGTACCATCGATCTGGTGGTATCGGGTGGCCATGCACCGTACACCTACATCTGGAGCAACGGCTCCATCGACAGTGCCATTGAGGTACCTGCTGGCACCTACAACGTGGAGGTCACGGATGCCAACGGTTGCATCATTGCACCGCAGGACTACGTGGTCAGCCCGGGGGAAGGACCCGAAGCCGGGATCTCCGTGGAGAGCACCGTCGCATTGGTGAACGACGAGATCACCTTCTTCGTCCTCAACACCAACGGCATCACCAACAGCTGGGATTTCGGGGATGGCGGGACCAGCAACGAACTGGAACCCACCCACATCTTCGCCCTGCCCGGCCAATACACCGTTACACTGATCGTGGACGACGGGGATTGCACCGCTACGACCAGCCTCGAGGTCACGGTGGAGTCCACCACGGGGCTTCCAACGGTGGTCGGTCATACACTGAACGCATGGGTCAGTGGCGATGTGATCGTGGTCGATCACAACTTCGAGGGGAACGATCCCGTACTCGTCCGCATCATCAGCACAAGCGGTCAGTTGGTCCAAGAGCATCGCTTCGCTGGCCAACCGGCACGCCTCACCTTGCCCACGGCCGAATTGGCCACTGGGATCTGGTTGGTCCGCATCAGCAGCGGCATCCACACGCGCACATTCGCATTGCCCGTGCTGCACTAGGCGGTAGCACATCTTCCACAGGCAGCAGCCCCCGGCAATCCCGGGGGCTGTTGCATTTAGGGTACCTCGAAGAACCTCGAACGGATGGCACAAGCGCTTATCGTTCTGGGCAGACAAGGCGCGACGAAAGGAAGTTACCCACAGGTAACTGACTGAGGAGAAGCAACTGCTTCATCCCGCGCTATGCGGGAGCCGGATGACCAAACGAGAAGTGCTTGCCCGCAGGGGTGGCCGAAAGGCCGATGCCGCCGGAGTGAGGTTCTTCGAGGTACCCTTTAGCCCATATCCACCGACGGGCAACGGTGCTTCGAACAATTCATGATCCCTTGAGTGGATCATGGTTGTACCGTACCTTCACCACCCCTAACACGAACCATACCGGCCTGCCTCCCCAGGTCCGAACTAAAACCCTTACGATATGATGAAGCTCAATACGCTTCGGTTGGCCCTTGTTCTTTCATTCTCAGTTTGTATGTTGGGTTCAACGTACGCCCAAGTGACGTTAGGAACGTCACCTTACACAGAGAATTTCGATGGTATCGGAACCGCACTTCCCACGGGATGGACCGTGCGCACCGGAGCTACGGCATCGGCCTTGGGGACCTCCCAGTCGTTGACCATAGCTACAACGGCCTGGAACAGTACAACTGGTAATTTCCACAATAGCGCTTCGGCGGATTCGCCAGCAACGGCTACGGACAATACCGCAACCCAAGCTGCGAACACGGATCGTGCGCTGTCCGTTCGACAAACTGGTTCATTTGGCGATGCCGGTGCGGCATTCGTGCTTCAACTGGCGAATACGACAGGTCTTGTGGACTTCGACTTGAGCTTTAGCATCCAGCAATTGCACCAGACTACAGCTGGTCGCACGACCACATGGACCGTGGATTATGGTTTCGGGGCAACGCCAACTTCCTTCACCTCTGTGACATCTTCACCAGCAACGGTAAGTACGGTTCAAGGGACTTTTTCAAATGCCGTGGTAACTGCGGATTTCGGTACGGCATTGGACAATAATGCCGGTCCAGTGTGGATCCGCATCGCAGCACTATCCGCCACATCGGGTACAGGAACAAGACCGCACACCGGGGTTGATGACTTTCAACTGAATTACGCAACCAGCGGCACCAACACCTCCGTCGAATTCGCCACCATCAGCAGCACCGTAAGCGAAGGCGTGGGTACGTTGAACCTCACCCTCTCCATTACCGATGAGGATGGTACCAACGATACGGATGTGGATGTGGTACTGATCGTCGGTTCTGCCGGGCGCATCAACTCCTACACCACGCAAACGGTCAACTTCCCAGGCGGAAGCAGTTCGGATGAGACGTTAACGATCACCGTTACCGACAATGGGCTATGCGATGGTGATGCCACCTTGACCTTCCAATTGCAGAACATCACCGGAGGGCAAGGAACTCCATTCGTTGGGACCAATGACGAATACGACCTTTCGATCACGGACAACGACCTCTGTACCAGTGTGGAGTTCATTTCGGCAACTTCCAGCGGAACGGAAGGGGGCGGAACGGTCGATCTCATCTTGGCCATCACCAACCCATCCGGGGGCAATGCCACCACGGTGGATGTGGCGCTCACCAGTGGCAGTGCCGCCGATGTGAACAGCTACACCACACAGACCGCAACCTTTCCTGCAGGCAGTAGCGCCAATGATACCATAACCATCACCATCACGGATGATATGTTGTGTGAAGGTCCAGAGTCGTTGACCTTCACAGCGCAGAACATCGCAGGCGGTCAAGGCACACCCTTCATCGGGTCTCAAGCAACGAATGTGCTGACCATTGCGGACAACGATGCTTTTGCAGCGGCCGTGCAGGACGATTTCGAGGATGGGAACATCATCGGTTGGAACGAAGGCACACCGAGCGATTGGTATGCGAGCACGACCTCGCCGCTTGGTGGGGCCTACTCCATGCGCCACACCACCTTGGGTGTGGCTGGTACCAGCTACTTCAACAAGGCCATGGGAGCTGTGGACCTTACTGCCGGATCGGTTTCGTGGCAGTGGCAGAACGGTTACAACAACGATCCTTCAGGCAACAACAAGTTCTGGTTCTGGATCGTAGCGAACGAAGCCGATGTGACTTCGAGCACTGTTGATGGCTACGCAGTAGGCGTTAACCTGACCGGCACAACTGATCTGGTCACTCTGTGGAAGGTGACGAATGGTACAGGTGGAACGGTGACCGCACTGATCACCAGTGCATTCAACTGGGATAGTGGCGACATCGTTGGGATCCGCGTAACGCGTACCTCTAGCGGTGGTTGGGAATTGTTCCTCGATGGCGATGGTGGGTTCGATGCCCTTTCGTCTGCAGGAACTGCGAGCGATGCTACATACACCACAATGGACCATGTGGCTCAACATCACGTTTACACATCTTCCCTTACTGGTCTTTTGAAGTTCGATGATTTCGCATTCACGAGCGTGAGTTGTGGGAACACCTACTACAGCCAATCCAGCGATGATGTCGGGGATGTCATGTGGTCCACAGCAATGGTGGGCACACCGATCGCAGTGAACTTCACGGCTGGGGACAATATGATCGTGCAGAGCACACACGTGGTCACCGTGGATAACGACACCTATGTGCGCCAACTGACCGTTGAGGCCGGTGGCGAATTGGACATCGATGCGGACATCACCATGCACGTGACCGGTGACCAGGCGATCTTCGATGGAGATCTGGTGGCCGCGGATAACAGTGAACTCGCGCTGGAGAGCAACTTGGCCACGGTGCTCGAAAGTTCGGGCGGTGATCTGGACCTCTTCGACCTCACCATCAATACCCCGAACGGTTCATTGACGGACGCGGTCATCAACGTACGCGGAACGCTATCGATCGAGGACGGTGACTTCGATGCGAGCATCGGTGCGTTGACCTTGGTGAGCGATGTATACGGCACCGGTCGATTGGGCCCGGTAGGAACAGGTGGGTCCTACACAGGGGATATGACCGTGCAGCGCTACATCCCAGCTGGTGCGACCAACTGGCGCTTCTTGGGCAGTCCCGTGGCTGGTCAAACGGTGAATGAGTGGAAGGACGATTTCATCACCGCAGGGTTCCCCGGTTCCCACTATCCCACGTTCGACGACCCGGTCGGCAGCGGTATTCTTTGGCCCAGTGTGCGTGAGTATGATGAAACCATGAGCTACGCGCACATCGACACCGGTTGGGTGGGTGTTTCCAACATCACTCAATCCCTGGTGCAAGGTCAAGGATTCGCAGCGTGGTGCGGCACCGGCCTCAACACCACCACGGCCTTCACGGTGGATGTGACCGGTGCACCGTACATCGCCAACACACCGATCGACGTAGCATTGAGCTACACCAACAACAGCGCACCGACCATCGATGGTTGGAATGCGGTAAGCAACCCACTTGCGAGTCCGATCCTCTTCAGCAACATCGCCCGCACCAACGTGGACGATTACGTCTGGACGTACAACCCGACGGCCGGGAATTTTGCCACTTGGGACATCAGCGCGGACAATGGAACCAACGGCGGTGTGGATACGATCCAGAGCAGCCAAGCCTTCATGGTGAAGGCCGATATGGGAAGTGCTCAGATCCAATTCGAGGAAGCCGACAAAGTGGACCGTCGGGTCGGTGGTTTCTTCGGCGGTGATCAAGAAAGCACATTCACGGGCTTGCGCTTGAAAGTGACCAGTGCTCTGAACACCTTCTACGACGAAACCTTGGTGATCTTCAATATCGGAACTCCCGAACTGGATAGTGAGGATGTGCCCAAGATGACCTTCGCACACCCAGCGGCACCGCAGATCGCGACCATGGCACCATCCGGAGAACTGATCGCCATCAGCGCCTTTGGCGAACACACCATGGACATCACGATCCCGGTGATGGTGAACGTGGCCTTGAGTGGTAGTTACACCGTTACAGCCTCCAACATGGAGAACCTGGGACTCTCCTGCATCATGTTGGAAGACCTGCTGACCGGAACGATGACCCCGTTGATGGAAGGTGCGTCCTACAGTTTCAACATCGAGGCGAACGACTCTGACAGCGAGGCGCGTTTGCTGGTACATGCCAGTGCCCCTGTGCCGTTCTACGTCGATCCTGCCCGTTGTTTCGGCAACAATGGAGCTGGCTGGATCGTCCACATCGGCGATTCGCCCATGGACATTACCTGGTTGAACGCTTCCAACGAAGTGATCCTGCAACAGACCATCGCAGAAGGCGTTGCGGTCAATAGCGAACTTCCCGCTGGCGAATACACCGTGCGCGTGAGCAGCAATGCCGGTTGCGGTGCGCTGGATCAGGCTTTCCGTATCGAGCAACCCGCCGCCATGGAAGCAACGGCTGATCTGGTCGACGCGACCTGCCCCGACCTGGCGGATGGCTTCGCGGACGTGCAGGTGCTCGGCGGAACGGCCCCATACACCTACGCATGGAGCAATGGGGGAACCGAGGAGGACCTCGTCGCCTTGCCCGGGACCTACGGCCTAACGGTGACGGATGCGAACGAATGTGTTTTCGATGCCGGTTCGTTCGTGATCGGTGCAGGGGAAGCTCCTGTGGCCAGCGCATCGGTGGAAAGCACCACGGTGTTGGTGGATGCGCCCGTGTTCTTCGACAACACGAGCGGCGAGATGGATTCCTATTACTGGGAATTCGGTGATGGTACCAACAGCGACGAGGAAATGCCTACCCACAGCTGGTCTGAGGTCGGTACCTACACCGTGACCCTCACTGTGAGCAATGGACCATGTACCGGCGAATGGACCACGGACATGCATGTTGAACTGACCTCGAGCATCGCCAACGCGGCGGCCACGTCCGGTTTGAACGCTTGGTATGCCAACGACAAATTCATCGTAGCACACGGCTTCGACAATGGAAATGCAGTGATGATCGACGTGATCGATGCTACGGGCCGCGTACACCTTACACGTCGTGCAGCCGGTGTGCCAGCGCGTGTCTTCATTCCTACTGAAACACTGAGCCCTGGGATCTGGTTCCTCCGGATCACCAACGGCGATGTACAGCGCACGGTGCGGGTCCCGTTGATCCGCTGATCATACTACGAATAGCAATGGAGCCCCGCCCTGCAAGGCGGGGTTCTTGTTTTCCCCCTGTCCGGTGTCAGTGGTTCGTCGCATGGTCTGGTGTCCTACCTTAGCCGCAACACCGAGAACATGCCCCGTAATACAAGACTCCTTGCGCTATTGGCACTACTTGTGGCCTTCACGGGCTGCATCACCATCGAAGAGAACTACACCTTCAAGAAGGATGGGTCCGGCACCATGGAATACGTAGTGGACATGAGCGAGATCGGTGATATGCTGAAGGCCATGGAAGGCTTGGACAAGAGCGGCAACAAGGATGCCGGAGACATGGGTACCATGGACCTGAAGGATGAAGTGGCCGCACTGAAGCAGATCCCGGGGATCAAGAAGGTGAAGGTGAATGACAAGGAGAAATTCGTGCAGAAGCTCAAGTTCCGCTTTGCGAACATTGACGCGCTCAATGCGGCCCTCAATGTGCTGATGAACGATAGCGCCACGACCGACCATGCTTTCTTCGCCTGGGAGGGTAACACCTTGGTGCGTACCAACAACGACCATGCACGTCGCATCGGTGCAGACATGGGCAAGGACGATGGATCCGGGGACTCCACGGACATGACCCAATTCCTGGAGTCCATGAAATACAAGATGAGTTATTCCTTCGCCAGCCCCATTGCCCATACCGGAGCAGCGGTCGGCATGGTGAAGGAGAGTCCGAATAGCAAGACCGTGAAGTTGGACACGGATTTCAGTGCCATCGCGAACGACAACGCCGCGTTGGACCTGCGGATCGAGTTGAGCAAGCCTTGAGTATGGAACACCTCCTTGAAACCGCCATTCGGCTTGCGGCGAAAGTGCATCGTGGACAGACCGACCGATTCGGGAATCCGTACGTGCTGCACGTGATGCGTGTGATGATGCGGGGACATGATTTCGAGGAACAGGTCCTTGGTGCCCTCCACGACATCTTGGAGCGTTCATCCCTCACGGAGGAAGACATCCTGAGCAAGGGATTCTCGCCCCGCGTGGTCAAGGCCTTGCGCCACATTACCCGCGACCCCGCAGAGACCTACGAGCAATACATCGATCGGGTGGTGCAGGACAATCTGGCCATCCGCGTGAAATTGCATGACCTGGCGGACAAGATGGACCTGCTCCACGTGGAGCAATTGGACCCGGCGGACCTGAAACGGTACAACAAGCAACTCTCCGCCTACCACCGCATGAAACGCTTGGTAGAAGAGGCCAAGGCGAACATGCAACTGGCCGTACCCTCCAAGAAGGCCCGCTCGGCCGAGTAGGCTTTGCGCGAAGCATCTTTGGTGCTCAGGCAGGGCTATCGCATCTTATTCTCTGCGACCCCGCTGGGGTCGTTCTCCCATCGGGGGGGGCATTTTCTAATTTTTGTCACCCCTCTGGGGTCAGAACACAGCACTGGTCATTCTCCTTGTGGGTTGACCCCAGAGGGGTCGCAAAAACAACAGACCTGGTGCGGAATGTATTTAGAGGCGATTGCCCTGAGTGCTTAGGGATCTACCAACGCAGGTCCATTATCTTCGTCAACCCCTAAACAGCAGATATGCGTACCTACCTTCTTCCTTTGCTTGCATTGCCCTTCTTCGTTGCCTGCGGTGGCCAAACGAATGATGCAACCGTCGT
This sequence comes from Flavobacteriales bacterium, assembly GCA_016710015.1. GTDB lineage: Bacteria > Bacteroidota > Bacteroidia > Flavobacteriales_F > PHOS-HE28 > PHOS-HE28. The sequence goes on along the minus strand of JADJLR010000002.1, from coordinate 193,955 downwards.
AGAGACGGATTCCACGGCGACCACCGAATTCCAATGGGAAGCGGACCAGTTCGCCGATGTGCGCGTCCTGCGTTACCAAGTACCCGGTTGGGATGAGCTCAGCCTGCAACAGAAGGAGTTGTGTTACTACTTGAACCAGGCCGGTCTGGCGGGTCGGGATATCATGTGGGATCAGAACTACCGGTTCAACCTCACCATTCGTCGGGCCATGGAGAAGGTCATCAAGGACTACTCCGGACAGCGGGAAGGCAAGGATTGGGAGGCCTTCATGACCTATGCCAAGCAGGTCTTCTTCAGCAACGGGATCCACCACCATTACAGCAACGACAAGCATACGCCGGAATTTGGACAAGCATACTTCGAAGGCCTTTTGAAGGAGAGTGGATCCGCGCTCTCTGCGGAAGTGCTTACGGCCATGTTCGACCCCACGGTGGATGCCAAGAAGGTAAGCCTCGATGCGGACAAGGACCTCGTTTTGGCCAGCGCTGTGAATTTCTACGGCGTGGACATCAACGAAAAGGAAGTGGAAGCGTTCTACGCCAAACTGGAAAAGAAGGACGATCCCAAGCCCTTGAGCTACGGCATCAACAGCAAATTGGTGCGCGGCACCGATGGGCAATTGATGGAGCAAGTGTACAAGGTGGGGGGCATGTACGGTGCCGCGTTGGAAGAGAGCGTGAAGTGGCTGGAGAAGGCCGTGGCCGTGGCCGAAACACCGGAGCAAAAGGCTGCGCTGGAATTGCTCATCACGTTCTATCGCACCGGGGATCTGAAGACCTGGGACGACTTCAATGTGGCCTGGGTGAAGGACACGAAGAGTAGCGTGGACTACATCTTGGGTTTCGTGGAAGTGTACAACGACCCCTTGGGCAAGCGCGGCAGCTACGAGAGCATCGTGGAAGTGAATGATCCCGTGGCTACGAAGAACATGAGTATGATCATGGAGAACGCGCAATGGTTCGAGGACAATTCACCCTTGCTGCCCCAGCACAAAAAGAAGGATGTCGTGGGCATTACCTACCGGTTCATCAACACTGTAGGCGAGGCGGGCGATGCAGCCCCGAGCACGCCCATCGGCGTGAACCTGCCCAATGCAGACTGGATCCGGAGTGCCCATGGTAGCAAGAGTGTGAGCTTGGGTAACATCACCGATGCGTACGATAAGAGCAGCGGTTCCAGCACCTTGGAGGTGTTCTGTCACGATGACGAGGAGATCGCTCGGGCCAAGGAGCATTCGTCCCTGGCCGGCACCTTGCACACCGCGTTGCACGAAGTGGTAGGTCACGCAAGTGGTCAGTTGGAACCCGGTGTGAGCGGCACGGATATCACCTTGAAGAGCTATGCCAGCACGTTGGAAGAAGGACGTGCTGATCTGGTGGCCCTCTACTATGTTCTGGATCCCAAATTGGTGGAGATGGGTGTGATGCCGAGTTTGGAAGTCGGTAGAACAGAGTACGACAGCTACATCCGCAATGGCCTATTGGTGCAACTGCGCCGGTTGAAGGAGGGCAAGAACATCGAAGAAGCCCACATGCGCAATCGCCAATGGGTGAGTGCGTGGGCTTACGAAAAGGGCAAGGCGGATAGCGTGATCGTGAAAGTGGTCCGTGACGGCAACACGTACTATGACATTCGGGACTACGACAAGCTACGTACCCTATTCGGCGAACTGCTCCGTGAAGTGCAACGCATCAAGAGCCAAGGCGACTTCAAGGCGGGGAAGGCCTTGGTGGAGGATTACGGGGTGAAGGTGGATCCGGCCATTCATCGTGAGGTGCTGGCCCGGGCAGCGAAGATCAAAACGGCACCGTATTCCGGATTCATCCAGCCCGAAATGGTCGCGGTGACCGATGCCAATGGGAAGGTCACGGATGTGAAGCTGGAATACCCTGTTGATTTCGTGAAGCAGATGCTGCACTACGGAGAGAAGTACAGCTTCCTTCCGGATCAGAATTAACCGGACATCCCACCGGAAATACGTTCACTAGGACGGTCCCGACAGGAAAAAGAGGGAGGCAACGTAACTCTGGAAAGCGAGCCCGCGTTCAACAGCCTGTCTTAGTAGTTCTAAGGTCAATCTGAAGAGTCACGTTGCCCCTGTCCCGCATAGCGGGGTGGGGGCTTCGTGCATCCGGACCCCTCCGTTGCACAGCAGGTTCGCGGCCCAGGTCGCGATCAAGAGATCGGGCTTGGTATGTGGCTCGTATCCGTGCGAACGGATGTAGCCTACCGCCGCCGCATGCAATTTGTGCGAGCCGAACCGGGCATCGCTGTTCAAGTCCATGTCGATCCGCCGTACGGGGATCTCGCCGGTCCCACGCAAGAGCAAGGCAACGTTCAAACTGCGCTCCACTTCTCCCCAGAGCCGGGTCCACAGGTCGGTCACCTTTGGTGCGCGTTCCCTGCGGTAGATCACCTGGGCTCCGTTCTTCTTGAAGCGCAGCACGATGGCTGTACAATAGACCGTATGGCGGGAGTGGTTGTGGCTATCGGTCCCGACAAGGACCTCCACCTCATTTGAAGACCGCAGGATGTTGCGAACGTGATCCACCACCTCGACGGAACGGCCATCGAACATGCTATGGAATCCGGTCGATCCTTCGTGCTCCATTGGTACAAGGTAATGGCCAGACACACGCATTCATTCGATCATTTTGAAACAGTGAACACCTATATTTGCGCCCCCTGTGGCAGGAAAGGCCAACAATACCGAAGTGGCGGAATTGGTAGACGCGCACGTTTCAGGGGCGTGTGACCGTAAGGTTGTGCGGGTTCGAGTCCCGCCTTCGGTACAATGGAGCGGCCTTTGGCCGCTTCACTCTTTGTGGTGATCGCCTTTCGGCGGTTGACAGCCGCTGGCCACAACAGTATCCTTGGCATTAATGGGATCGAGAAGGTACCGAACACTCCGTGTGTGGCACAACACCTTACTGATGGTGTGGGCACTGCCTTTCTTGTTGCTTCCAGGAGTGATCGCGGCGGCCTATGCAGGGCGTTTTGGTCTACTCACCGGGCTTGGGGTCGTCGGTGTGGTCGGCCTCCTCATTGCCAACATTCGGGATCGCAGGAAGACATGCAGCTACAGCATAGAAGGGGACCGGCTCACGCTGATCCGGAACGGGGTGGCGCGCACCATCGATATGCCGGATGTATCGGATGCCAGCTTGATCGATCGCTCCGCCGCACGCGAGTATCTCCGGGAGTGGTCGACCGGTGCGGTCACGGACCTTCCGAGTCCTGAATGGGTGGCGGGATATGCCAATTACTGTACGGTGGACATCGGACTCACCAGCTTCACCTTGGGCTTGGGTCGTGCATTGATCGACAGGGTGCCCAATGGGAGGACCGACCTGGTCTTGCTTCGCTTGCGTACCGGAGAGGCCTTTCTCCTCTCACCGATCCATTCCCAGGACCTCGTGGAGAATATCAGCCGCAGGAAGATCCAGGGGGCGCACAACTAGTTGTAACGAAGGCGTTGCCCAATGGACAGCGTGCTCCGCTCACTGATCCCGTTGATCCGGCACAGGTCACGCACCCGCACACCGTACTTCCGGGATAGGCCGTAAAGGGTATCACCACTCCGTATCACGTGGTATTTACGTGTCGCTCCCTTGCTGCGGGACTCCGCTTGTGCAGCGGCCATAGAAGCGACCGATCCTTTGTGCAGGTCGAAATGCAAGGACTTCAACGAACCATTATCGATATCCACCACTAGGGATGGGTCGATCGGTTGGTCCAGGAAACGGACTTCGAAGTGCAGGTGACTGCCATAGCTGCGGCCCGTATTGCCACCAAGGCCGAGCGTATCACCCGCCATGATCACATCACCTGGTTCCACTTTGCGCTTGCTCAAGTGTGCATACAAGGTCTCCAAACCGTTGTAGTGGCGGATCACCACCACATTCCCGAAGCTCTTGTTGTACTTGGAGATCCGCACCATACCATCGAAAGCGGCCATCACCGGGTCTCCCGTTTCCAAGTCCAGGTCCAAACCGTAGTGCATCCGTCCATGGCGCATGCCGTAGGGCGAGGTCTGCTTCCCATCGCAGGGTATGGCGATGTCGCACAGATGCTGCCCCAGTTCGATCCGCACGGAATCGTGTCCGAGTTGATGCCCGCTGTCCCTGTTGAATAGGACATCGGTGTTCCAATGGCAGTACATATCGTACCCTGGGATGTGGGTGAGCGAATCATTCACGTCCCACACCGCCGAACTGAGTGGGGCGTTCTCCGTAAGCTCGTCATAGATGTCGAGGCCTTCGGGTCCACCGATGCTCGGACCATCGGACTGCGCATGTGCCTGCACTAGGCAGAGCATCCCTGTGGCAAGGGCGAATGCGGTTGTATTCCTTTGGGCCATCGGATCGCAAAACTAGCCGCCTGTTCCAGCGGGCAAAACCACGATCCGACGGTTCTTTCAACAGGTCAACACGGAATAACCTGGTCGATGCGCTGTAGTGCTTCGTCGAATCCCAAGTCGTGTTCGTCGTTGCCGTTAAAGTCTGTTAAGCCCAGAAAGAGCAGCTCCATGGAACGACCTTTGTGGCTGATCCAACATGGACGAGCGGGCCCCGAAACCTGATCCCGAACAGGTGCGTACCAATACCGTGAAGGAACAAGCGGACATTCCGGCGCGGGTGGTGCGAACCGGCGATAAGTTCGCGCACGTGGTCATCGTTTACTTGGTGGCTTTGTTGCTGGCCTTACCCTTGTTCATTATTCTATACCCCTTTGTGCCACAGTTGAGCCTACCCATCGGGGATGGCATTCGCGTGGACCATGTTTTCACCTTCGCGGTGATCATGATCGCCTTCATCGTATTGGTGCGGCGTTTTCAAGTCGTGGTGTATTCCGTGCTCATCGGTGGCTTGGTGGTGCTGACCTTGAGCAGTGTGGTGGGGAAATACGGGTTTGGAGAGATGTACCGGGATTATGCGGAATTGCTCGGCACCCTTCGTGCAAGTTCGGTGAGGACACCCTTGGCCGCACGAAAACTGGCCCCGTTCCACGATGCGGATCGCCTGCAGGCCTTGGTGGACGACCCCAAAGGAAGTGTGCGGCGCGATGCGGTCCGAATGGCTACGGCGAATTTCGCGGATGTCAAAGCAGGGCCGGGGGAGTTCACCCTGATCCAATCCCTTTCCATCTTCAAGGAGATCAACTCCAAATGGCGCTATGTATCGGATGTGAAAGGCGGGGAGTACTTCGCCACACCGGCAGAGAGCATCGAACTGATGGCCGGGGACTGCGACGATCACGCCATACTCATGGCCGCCTGCATCAAGGCCATCGGCGGCGAGGTGCGTTTGGTGCGTACCGAAGGACATGTGTACCCTGAGTTGCTCGTGGGCGATGATGCCCAGATGGAGCGCATCGGGTACCTGATCCGGAAAGTCCTATTTCCAAGCGAGGTGGGAGATGCACCCTTGTACCACCATACGGATGCGGATGGTCGCCACTGGATCAACCTGGACTATACCCGGCATTATCCGGGCGGTGAACTCATGAACGAGCGTATCGTCGGGATACTCGAATTGTGATCGTGCCAGAACTGCGTACCCACGCGACCGTGGGGTTGGGTACATTCGCGGTGCGACCGCATGAAGAAACTCGTTCATCCCGTGGAATTGGCGAAAGCCAGCCACATGCGTCCTGGAGACCCCAGGATCACCTTGCTGACCGAGGTGAGTGGGCTGAAGAAATTGGAGCGCTTCTATAACGCCATCGAGGATCTGCACGACCTGGACTTCGTGGAGGGCGTTTTCAAGAATCTGGAACTCGAATTGGATGTGGATGCTGCGGACTTGGACAACATTCCCAAGACCGGTGGCTTGATCTTCGTTTCCAACCACCCGTACGGCGCCATCGATGGATTGGCATTGGTCCAGGTGCTCGGTCGGGTACGCCCGGATCTGAAGGTGATGGCGAATTTCCTGCTACAGCAATTGGAACCGTTGCGCGATCGGTTCATCGGGGTGAATCCCTTCGAGCAATTGACCTCGTTGAGCAGTTTTCAAGGAATGCGCCAAGCCATGTCCCATGTGAAAGAAGGAGGGGCCTTGGCCGTATTCCCCGCCGGGGAGGTGAGCAGTTGGCGGACCGAGTTGAAAGCCGTTGCGGATCCGCGTTGGAAAACGCCGATGATCAAGCTGGCGCAGCATATGGCCACTCCCGTGGTACCGGTGTGGTTCGATGGTGCCAACAGCATGGTGTTCCAAATGCTCGGCATGATCCACCCCAACCTACGCACTTTGGCCTTGCCCAAAGAGATGTTGCGGATGCGCGGTCGATCCGTTCGGATGCGCATCGGGAAACCGATCCCTGCGGCGGATATTGCTGCGTTCACGTCCACCGAGCAACTCGCCCGATTCCTGCGTGCAAAGACCTATTCCCTAGGCAGCGGCTTGGTGGTCAAGCGGGAGTTGTTCAATCCATTGCGGTTTCCCCGACGACCGAAGGAGATCGCGGAGCGGATGGCAGAGGATCGATTGGTGATGGAAGTGGAGGGGCTTGCAGACCTGAAGTTGAATTCACAAGCCGAATTCGATCTGTACCTCAGCCCCAGCTCGCGCATCCCGAACGTGCTGCGCGAGATCGGCCGACTGCGCGAGGCGACGTTCCGGGCTGTGGGTGAAGGCACGAACAAGAGCATCGATCTGGACGAGTTCGACCTGTACTACGACCATTTGTTCCTGTGGGACCGGGAGAAGAAGTGCTTGGTCGGTGCGTATCGTATCGGCGACGGCAAGCGCATCATGGCCCGCTATGGCAAGCGCGGATTCTACACCTACACCTTGTTCCGGATGGACCGGCCCATGGATCGCGTGTTGCGTCGGAGCTTCGAGCTGGGACGTTCCTTCATCTCGGTGGATTATCAACGACAACGTCTGCCGCTCTTCATGCTTTGGCGTGGTTTGTTGATCCACATCACCGCCAATCCGGACCAGCAGTACCTCATTGGCCCGGTCAGCATCAGCGGTACGTACAGCCGGTTCTCGCGTGCATTGATCATGGAGTTCGTACGGCAGCATCACTACGACCAGGACATGGCCGCTTCAGTGCGCCCACGGAATCGATTCAAGATCAAACCGGACAAGAGCGATAGCGAGGTCTTGGTGCAGGCATCCATGGCCGACCTGAAGAAGATGGATCGACTCATCGCGGAGGTGGATCCGCAAGAGACCGCCATGCCCGTCCTCTTGAAGAAGTACTTGCTCCTGAACGCACGCATCATCGGGTTCAACCGGGATCCGCGCTTCAATGATGCCCTAGATGGTTTGATGGTGCTGGATCTACAGAAACTACCGGAGCGCACGATAGAGGATCTACGCAAGGGCATGGCGGAATTGTGATCCAGATACCGATCATGTAGTTCTGCGGTTCGTTCGTTTTCGGAATACGCTCTAGGAACAAGGCCTGTTCGTGGCTCACCTTTGTGCATCATGGAACGACCGACCTTGGTGCTCGGAGCAAGCACCGATCCATCGCGCTATGCCCACCGTGCTGCTGAACGGCTGTTGGACAAGGGTCACCCTGTGCTCTTGATCGGTAAGCGAGCCGGAGAGCAGGGCGGGGCACCCATACGCACCAGCATACCTGCGGAAGCCGTGGTGGACACCGTTACACTGTACATCAATCCGTTGGATCAAGAACAGTGGCACGATCGGATCCTGAAGCTTTCCCCACGGCGCATCATCTTCAATCCCGGCACGGAGCATGCCGCTTTCGCACAACGTGCGGCCGATCAGGGCATCGAGGTGGTGCATGGATGCACCTTGGTCATGCTGGCTACGGATCAGTATTGAACGGGTGGGCATGAAAAAGCCCCCCGAAAGAATTCCGGGGGGCTTTCCAAGAAGAAGCAGCGTAGCCTAGTGGCCGATGATGAGCTTCTGTGTGCTGTTCCCAGCTTCGTTGGTCGCACGGATCATGTACATGCCATCGGAAAGTCCGAGTTCGCTACCGCTGAATTCCATGCCGCGATCTCCAGCCGCACGGCGCACGGTGCGGTACACAATGGCACCGCGCAGATCGGTCACGGTGATGTCCGTGGTGAACTTGTCCATGCCATACACGGCGAGGGAGAACCGATCGCTGGTCGGGTTCGGGTAGAGGCTCATGAAGAACGTAGGACTGAGGTCCTCAATGCCCACCGCACCCGCGATGTTGATGTCGTCGATGTACAGGTTCCCGGAGAATGCGCTACTGAGGTAACGGAAACGGAAACGGACATCCGGTGCCAAGCGGGAAGGGCTCAGGTTGAAGGATTTGGAGGCCCAAGCGGGTGGAGGCAATTGGGGATTGTTGCCGTTGTTCACGAGTTCTCCTGTGGTGATCGTACCGCTAGGTAGCTGCTGCCACGAGTTTCCGCAATCGGTGCTGGTGGCCACTTCGAGCCTTTCGGTGATCTCCGCCAGATCACTGGTGCCGGTGGAGTAAGCATACCGAAAGCTGAATGTACCGCTGATCAAAGGGTCCAAATTGAAGGTCGGGGAGATCAGATCATCGTAATCGCGCTCGTTATTCGGGTCGATGTAATCCAAGAAGTTGCGCTCGCCACTGTTCAGCATCACGCAGGCGTTGCCCGCGTACGCTGCACTCGTGGTGCGTCGGAAGGCCGTGTTGTTCTCCGCGTAATTGATGCTGAGCCAAGGGAACACACTGCTGCCATTTTCGAATCCTTCGCTGAACGCACCAGTGAAATCATTGGGTTGCCCGCCGATCAGGATGTCGTATTCGGTGGTCTGGGTATCGCTACCGTTATCGTTGGAAGCGGTGAGTGAAACGGTCTTGTACCCTCCCGAATTGAAGCTGACCACGGGGTTGCGCTCGGTAGAGGTGGCCGGATCGCCATCTTGGAAGGTCCAGGACCATCCGGTGGGAAGGCCACCCACGGAATTATCTACGAACTGCAAGTTGGTCCCTGTGCAAGCCAGAGGGGTGAATGGTACCTCTTGCGTCCCTTGGCCCAACAATGCAGTGCGGGCATAGAAGTCCGCCTTGGGTGGGCATTGGGAACGGAAGCCTTCCGCGATCCCCGTTGCTTGCAAGTTGGATTCGGACCACAGGATATCCCGTTGGCCGACGGAGGAATTCAACGCCGCACGCATGCGAGCGGTCTGCCCCATGGTGAACATGTTGGAGCAGTACGAGTACTCCATGAAATTCTGGACGTTCTCGATCACGCCGAAATTCCCGAGGAGTTGCACATCATCCACCTCGAAGCTACCGTCCTGATCTTCCGCGTTCCATGCATAGATCCGGAAAGTGAGGCCGTCCAAGAAGTTGAAATACGTGCTCGCTCCAGCACCGGTGAATGGTCCAACCCGCATCAATGGAACGGTCAGGTTGGTGTCGGTATCATAGAATGCCTGATTGAGGTTCACTCCCGTTTGAACGGTGATCAGCGCGTCTCCTGAGCCACTGATGGGCAGGTTGGAAGCGAAGTTGTTCGCGCTGGAGCGTACAGCGAAGGTCCGTGGGCCGGTCAGGTTGCGGGACATGGCGAAGGTCAATCCGGTCACCGTTGCTGCATCCTCTACGCGCGGGTCGATGGTGAACTCATAATACTTGGCCGTGTTCGGGTCGAAGACCCCCGTCAAATTGGCGAAGTCGTTATCACCGTCCGTTGCGCCTTCATCCCATTGGGTGAACGCGAATTTGTCGTCCACAGAAGAGTTTTCTGAAACCCCGTGGCTGGTGAAGGGGGAGGCCACACATCGGATCGCATCCGTCAGGCTGTCCAAAGCGTTGGGGACCGGGCCGGGGTCCTGCGTTCCGGTGTTCACGGTAACATCTTCGAACGTGTAGCGCACATCGCTCATGGATTGCAATTCGCAATCGCGCCAGTTCTTCCACGCCAAGGGATCGCTGGTCGCACCCGTTGGGCACCTGTTCCACCCACGTGTGTACGGCGTATCGTCCACATTGTCATCACCGCAGGTAGCCTGCATATGTCCGTATGGAGCGTCACCACCGGCTTCCTCACCACCGTTGTTGCTGCCCCAAACGTGCGAGAGGTTCAAGTAGTGGCCCACCTCGTGGGACAGTGCCGTGGAACTGTTCGCGTTACTCGTTCCGATCTCACCGATGTAATTATTCAGAATGATGATACCATCCGCCATCCGGCTGATGGGATCGGCAAAGGTGCTGGGGTAGTATGCGTAGCCTGCTACACCGTCACGCATCTGCTTCACCACCCATACGTTCAAATACATATCACGTGGCCACGGGTTCATCTTGGAACCATCGTCGCCCACCAAGGTCTCGGGAGTGCGTATACGGTCGATGCCGTTGGTGCAATTCCCTTCCGGGTCGCGTGTAGGCAATTCGAAACGGAATTCGGCATTGCCAATGAAAGGGACCATACCCTCACGCACCTCGTCGATATCGGGGTTGGTGGCACTGTAATCTTGATTGAGCAACTCCACTTCGTTGAGGATCTGCTCGTTGGTGATGTTCTCCGAACCACCCAGATGGATGATGTGGAAGACGATCGGGATGGTGATGATGACATCACGACCGCGCATCTCGGTACTGTTGCGGATCAGCCGCTGCACATCGGCCTCGTATTCCGCTTCACGTTGGAGGTAGGTGGGGTCTTTGGCGATGCGTTCGGCGCGCATCTGGTCGGTTCCGCATTGGTATTGTTGCGCTCCCACGGTGAGGGAAAGGGAGCAGGCGGCCAAGCCGAGTAGCATTTGTTTCATGGACGGAATGCGATGGGAGTTGATTGATCCTCAAAGCGGGCCTAAAGTACAACGCGAAGTGTTCTCCCCCAAGCTCCGAGGGCTACCCGGGCGGATCCGGACCAGCAGCGGGGATCTTGGAGCAGGGAACGGTGGGTTCGTCGAGCGCGTGGGTGCAGGGAGACCAACCCGAGGATGGATCCGTGAAAATGCCCTATTCCGCTTATGGACGTGGGGTATCCAAGGCAGCGCATACAGTGGCACAGGCTGAACGGACCTCCGTCTCTGAAATGCAAAGGGGAGGGGCGATCCGGAAAGCCGACGGGCAGGATAGGAACCAAAAGCCGAGGACCCCTAGCTCGAGACATCGAAGAACCACGTGCTGAACGCGGGCGGGGTCGTCCAATTCGACCGCCAACATCAGCCCTTCGCCACGAACTTCGACGATCGCCGGGTGGACCAACAATTCTTTGAAGAGCGTACCCATCCGTTCCGCATTCCTCGGAAGATCCTCCATCAGCAGGACATCGAATGCAGCGGACCCGGCCACACAGGGCAAAGGGTGCCCTCCGAACGTAGTGATATGCCCCAGTGTCGGTTCTTGGGTGAGATGTGCCATGCGGTCCTTGGAAGCGATGAAGGCACCCATGGGCAACCCGCCACCCAAGGCTTTGCCAAGAACGAGGATGTCGGGTACCACACCGGATCGCTCGAACGCGAAGGTGGTACCGGTCCTTCCGAATCCGGTCTGTACTTCATCGAACACGAGCAAGGCACCGGTCTCGAAGCATCGAACCCGGAGCGCAACGAGCCATTCGTGAGCGGGGATCCGAACCCCGGCATCACCTTGAATGGGTTCCACGATCACCGCTGCCGTGCGGGTATCGATACGATCCAGATCCGCAGTGCTGTTGAAGGTGATGAAATGTACGTCCGGCAAAAGCGGCCGTGACCGGTACTTCTTGGTCTCGTTCCCGGTGATGCTAAGGGAACCATGGGTGCTTCCGTGGTAGCTCTTGTGGCAGGATACGAGTGCTGTCCTGCCCGTGCAGCGCTTGGCCAATTTCAACGCCCCTTCGATGGCTTCGGTGCCGCTATTCACGAAGTAGACGCTATCCAGACCTTCGGGAAGTGCTGCGGTCAGTTGCTCCGCGAACCTTACCTGTGGCTCCTGGATGAATTCACCGTACGGGATCACATGGAGGTAGCGGTCGCATTGGTCCTTGGTGGCTTGTACAACGACCGGATGCCGATGGCCCACGTTGTTCACCGCAAGTCCAGCCACTAGGTCCAAATACCGCTCACCTTTTCGATCCGTCAAATAACACCCTTCGGCATGCACGATATCCAAGGCCAGTGGGGTAGGACTGGTCTGTGCGAGGTGCTCCAAGAAGGCGCTGTGCAGGTCCATGCGGGTGCAAAGGTCGCACCCGGATCCTATCGGGGTGCAGATCCTCCCTCTCCGCGCCGGTCTTCCACACGGTCCCGGAATTTCCGGAGCACCTCTCGATTGAAATCGTGTTCGGCTTTTTGCAATTGAAGGGTCTTCACCGCACCAATGGCTTTCTTGAACCGATCATCGTAGGTCCTTTCCAAGGCCAGCTCCTGTTCCCTATTGGCATGGCCTTTTTCGAGCAGTTGACCAGCCTCAGCTTCGGTCATTGCGGCTCCGTCCCGCGAGTTCTTCATCAGCGAGCGCATATCGCGGCGCAGGGTCTCGCGCTTTTCATCCATTTCGTTGTAGATGGGCCAGAACAATTGAGCTTGCTCTGGAGAAAGACTGAGCTGCGTTGTGATGTAGGCGCTCTTTTGGGCTTTGATCTCCTTCAACCGATCTGCGGAAGGAGGGCCATCAGGTTGGGCGCTCGCCTCGGTAATGCCAAGGCAGGCCAATAGGATCAGCACGGTGAAGGGGAGGAGGTGTTTCATAATTCGTCGGTCAGAAGGTCCAAGGAAAGGTCTTCATTGATGAGGTAGGCGAACAGCACCTCGTCATCCATAGGTAGGTCCATCGTTGTTGCGAAGCCTTCCTCGCCAAGCTCTTCATACAGAAAGTCGGTGTCCCAAGTGCCTTGCGGCAATTCTTCCGGTTCGATCACCTGCTCGGAAAGGCTCTCCAGGTGTTCCTGCACCGGCCAAGCGAACCAAGCAAGAAGGACCACTGCGAATACTGCGAATGCACCCACAACGGAAGGTCGAAGGATGAATGCGGACCACCCGGCGCGCTTGGATCTCTGTTTCAGGATCCGGGATCCCACGGCATGTGGGAAACCTTCGAAGAAGCCCTCGGGGACCACGAACGGGTCCACCTTGGGTAGGCTGCGCAGAAATGGCGCTTCCTTGAGTTCGTCGTGTTGTTCGTGAGGTTCCATTGGCTACGGTGATAAGACGCGTTCAGGTCGATGTAGTTTGATCCTGGATGAGCCATACTTCGATCTTCTTCACGGCGATGTGGTAACTGCTCTTCAGCGCTCCAACACTGGTGCCGGTGATCTCGCTCATGGCTTCGTATTTCAATTCATCGAAGTAGCGCATGTTGAACACCGCCCGCTGCTTGTCCGGCAACCGCATGATGGCCGACTGTAGTTTGCGTTGAATGAGGTCACCACTGAAGTGTTCACTGCTGTCCAGTGTTGTGGTCAACTTGTCCAGTACGTCGGCCTCGCTCACGAACAAGCCACGCCGCATTTTGCGCAGGTGGTTCAGGCTTTCGTTGTGCGCGATGCGATAGAGCCAACTGTAGAGCTTGGCATCGGCACGGAACGCATCCAGACCGGTCCACGCCTTGATGAAGGTGTTCTGTAGTACGTCCTGTGCCTCATCGTGATCGGTCACCATGCGTCGGATGAAGCTGTAGAGCTTCTGCTGGTATTGGCGCACCAACAAGTTGAAGGCATAATGGCGCGAATCCTCCTTTCGGAAGAGGGCGAGGAGTTCATCGTCAGAAAGATCACCCATTAAGCGAGTGGCGAGTGGCGAGTGGCGAGTGATGAGTGGCGAGTGCTCCGTGGTGGTAGCACGCGTCACTCGCCAGACTCGCCACGCGTCACTTTCCTTATTTCCGTTCGATCACTTTCTGCGCTGCGGCTACGATATGGGGTGTGTCCAAGCCGTATTTCGTGAGCAGTTGATCCGGGGTTCCGCTCTCGCCGAAGCTGTCGTTCACGGCGACGTATTCCTGTGGGGCAGGCGCGTGCGAGGTCAGTACTTGTGCGATCGCATCGCCCAATCCGCCGAACCGGTTGTGTTCCTCGCAGGTCACCACACATTTCGTTTTCGCTACCGAAGAAAGGACCGCCTTGGTGTCCAAAGGTTTGATCGTGTGCATGTTGATCACCTCGGCTTGGATGCCCTGTTTCCCCAACTCCTCCGCTGCTTCCAACGCGCGCCATACCAAGTGGCCACAAGCGATGATGCTTACATCGCTTCCTTCGATCAACACCTGCGCCTTGCCGATCTCGAAAGGCATATCGGTGGGAATGAACACCGGCCATTTCGGGCGACCGAACCGGAGGTACACGGGGCCTTCATGCGCTGCGATAGCTAATGTGGCCTGTTTCGTTTGGTTGTGATCACAAGGCACCACCACGGTCATGCCCGGTAGCATGCGCATCAATCCGATGTCCTCCAGGATCTGGTGGGTGGCACCGTCCTCGCCAAGGGTCAAACCGGCGTGGCTCGCGCAGATCTTCACGTTCTTGCCTGAATACGCAATGCTCTGACGGATCTGATCGTAGACCCGGCCCGTGCTGAAGTTGGCGAATGTACCGGTGAAGGGGATCTTGCCGCCGATGGTCAAACCGGCCGCAATGCCCATCATGTTCGCTTCGGCGATCCCCACTTGAATGAAACGCTCCGGGAAGTCCTTCTGGAAGGCTTCCATTTTCAGCGAACCGGTGAGGTCGGCGCACAGGGCCACCACTTTCGGGTTGGTCTTGCCGAGTTCGTGCAGGCCGGCACCGAAGCCGCTGCGGGTATCTTTCTGGTCGAGTATGGGGTAGTGACTCATGGATCGTAGCCGTTCAGGTTAGAGGTCGAGGGTGACGGAGCGTCCACTTTCAATGGTGACGTCCTTCTTGATGGATAATTCGGTGCGTCGTGCGTTGCGGCTGCGGTAAATGACCTGGTAAGTCCCGGGCAACAACCGGAACTGGGCGCGAATGGCCATCGGGTCGAGGTCAGCTACCCAAATGAGTTGGTCGTCCTTCTTCTGGTAGATGGATCCGGGACCCGACACGGACGGAAGGATGTTGAGCACGCCCGAACGGGGGATGGCAACTTCATTGGTTCGGCCTTGTTCGATGCGCACATCCGGGATCAGAAGCCGGGGCAAGGTCAGCACTTCCAGATCATAGGTCCCGGTACGCAGGCGTTGCGTGGCACCCACTTCCAGCGCGATCAACGTTTGCGGTTCGCCTGCACGACGTACCACGGCCTGCACCGCGCTGCCGTCCGGCGGACCTTGGCCCGTTCGCAAATGCAAGAGTCCGGTCCCAGCATCCAGCGCGATCACGGTATGTACACCCGGACGGACTTTCACATCGTTCCGCACCGATGGAGGTACGGTATGCGCCACCACTTTGTAAGTGTGGATCGGGTCGATGTGCAGGGTATCCGGAATGTCCCGTTCATTCATCGTATGCATCATGTGGTCGATGATCTTGCCGGTGCGTTGATCGTAGAGCGTCACTGCCACATCCGTTTCGGTCGGTTGGCCATCCGTGGTCATCAAACTGATCTGGGCCGTGGTGCTGTTCAACGCTTGGGTCACCACCACCTTCAGCACATGCTCGAACAACTCCGGAGTACTCGCATCGAAGTAGTTGCCCACGCATTGCAAGCTGTATTTCTGCGACTCGTCCAGACCCACGCCGATCACAAAGGGTTTCAGCACAATGCCCTTGGCCATCAACGCTCGACTAACTGCACAGGGATCCTCGTCGCAAGCTTCGATCCCATCGGTGATGAGGATGATCACGTTACGCACTTTTCGGGTGTCGTTGAAGAGCAGTGGCGGGAAATCATCTGCTGCCTTTTCCAAGGACCGTGCGATCGGAGTCGTCCCAAGGCACCTCACGTTCTTTAATGTGTTGCGCATTGCAGGAATGCTATTCGCACTGAATGGCACTTCCAGTCGTGTATCGTCACAATCCTGTTTGCCCGGTTGGATCGGTGTTTGGTGACCATACAGACGCAATGCCAGTTCCAGATCCGGCTGACCTTCCAACTCCTGCAAACTCTTCAAGAGCAGTTCCCGTGCGGTGTTGATCTTCGGTTGGTTGCCCCAGAATGCGTTCATGCTGTTACTGGCATCCATCACGAAGAGCATCCGCGTGAGCGGCGGTCGTGGAGCTGGATCCTGCGCGTTGACAGCGGGGAAAAGACCGAAAAGGAGCACGACCGAAGCGAGAATGCGCGTTAAGCGGCGGATGGAAAATGCGTTCATGGCAGGTTCGTTCCCCTTATGAACGGTGAAAAGCGTGCCAAGTGTTTCGCAGTATGTGGAAGTGGGCAGGTTGCAGTGGGCTGTTGGCAGGTTGCGGTGCTCCTGCCTCCTGCTCCTGCCACCTGTTTTTCCAATGCACATCTCAATAGTCACCCAAGGTCTCTTCCAACTGGGCCAAAGCGCTCTTCAATTGTTCATCGTTCGGTGCGATGCCGTGCCAAGCGTGACTGTTCATCATGAAGTCCACACCTTGACCCATTTCCGTGCGCATCAATACCATCACGGGCTTGCCCTTCCCGGTCCTGTCCTTGGCATCCGCCATGGTCTTCAACAAGGCTTCCATGTTGTTGCCATTCGTCTCCAGAACATCCCAGCCGAAGGCCACCCATTTTGCTTTCAGGTCGCCCAGCGGAAGTACATCGTCCACATCACCATCGATCTGCCGGCCGTTGTAGTCCACCGTGCTGATGAGGTTATCCACCTTCTTACCGGCGGCGAACATGGCGGCCTCCCAGATCTGACCTTCCTGCAACTCCCCGTCCCCGTGCAAGGTGTAGACCAAGCGATCATCGCCATTCATCTTCTTGGCAAGTGCTGCCCCGATCGCCACACTGAGTCCTTGTCCAAGTGATCCGCTCGCCATGCGCACGCCGGGCAGTCCTTCATGCGTGGTAGGGTGGCCTTGTAAACGGCTGTTGATCCTCCGGAATGTCGCGAGTTCCTTCACCGGGAAATATCCGCTGCGTGCCAGTGCACCGTAGAACACCGGGCTGACGTGGCCATTGCTCAGGAAGAAGAGGTCCTGGTCCTTTCCATCCATATCCCACGGTTGGGGAGAATGCTTGAGGATCTTGAAGTACAAGGCAGTGAAGAAGTCCGCGCAACCGAGCGACCCGCCTGGATGCCCACTTTGCACGCCGTGTACTTGCCGCACGATGTCCCGCCGGATCTGGCTGGCGATGCGGGTCAATTCAACGGTGGAGATGGTGGGAGAAGGTGCTGTGGAGGTGGTCTGGGACATGATGCGATAAGGTCTGCAACGAGTGACCAAAAGTAGCCGGGCACCGTAGGCACACTGGCACCGTGTGTAGAACTTTTCAAAAGTGGAGGCCGGAGACTTCCTGTGTAGCGGCGGGCATTCGGGACGAAGCGATCGAGAATTGGGTGAATTCGGCTGAACCATTCATCACTGGTGAAGCAACGCGGCAGACCATTTGCGTTGTCTCTCATGTATCCGGGACATCTGGTTTTGGCCGGTACATTGTTGAGCGGGTGCCTTCGGGTGCCCGTTCTGCATTTCGGACACATCGTTTACGGACCGGTTACCTTCGCGCCCGCTTTCCAATTGGGAAGTGAGTTAGCAAGGATCCATGGCATTGAAATGCGGTATCGTCGGCCTTCCGAATGTGGGGAAGAGCACCCTGTTCAATTGTTTGAGCAACGCCAAGGCCCAAGCGGCCAACTTCCCCTTTTGTACCATCGAACCGAACGTGGGCACCATCACCGTCCCCGACGCACGTTTGAACAAGCTCGCCGAACTGGTGAAGCCTCAACGCATCATTCCTACCACGGTTGAGATCGTCGATATCGCGGGTTTGGTGAAAGGTGCCAGCAAAGGCGAAGGTTTGGGGAACCAATTCCTCGGGAACATCCGCGAGTGCGATGCGATCCTGCACGTGTTGCGCTGCTTCGACGACCCCAATGTGGTGCACGTGGATGGCAATGTGGATCCAGTGCGCGACAAGGAGGTGATCGACATCGAGCTTCAACTGAAGGATCTGGAGACCGTAGAGGCGCGGATCAAGAAAGTGGAGAAGGGAGCTCAGATCGGTGACAAGGACGCGAAAAAGCGTTTCGACCTGCTCACGCGCATCCGCGAGCACCTCTTGAAAGGAGAAAGCGCAAGGGCCGCGATCAACGAGAACGACGACCCTGCGCTGTTGAACGAATTCCAGTTGCTCACCACGAAACCCGTGATGTACGTGTGCAATGTGGACGAGAAGAGCGCCATCACAGGCAACGCCTACGTCGAGAAAGTGAAAGCAGCCGTGGCGAATGAGAACGCAGAAGTGATCTTCGTTACTGCGGCGATCGAAGCCGAGATAGCCAGTTTGGACACTCCGGAAGAGCGTGAGATGTTCCTAGCGGATATGGGCTTGGAAGAACCAGGAGTGAACAAACTGATCCACGCGGCCTATCACTTGTTGAAGTTGCAGACCTACTTCACCGCAGGGGTGCAAGAAGTTCGAGCATGGACCATCCATCAAGGCGACACCGGTCCCGAAGCAGCAGGTGTGATCCACAGCGATTTCCAGAAAGGATACATCCGCGCCGAGGTCATGGCGTACACTGATTTCATTACACTTGGGAGCGAGGCCGCTTGTCGTGCTGCCGGGAAATTGAAAGTGGAAGGGAAGGAGTATGTGGTGAAGGACGGCGATGTGATGCACTTCTTGTTCAACGTGTAGGGACTTGTTCCGGACCGGATCCGTGAACACACTTTCCCTGCAAATCTAATATTGGATGTTATATTTGCAGGGATGGCCGCCCGCTCAAAACCCCGTTCGCTCTTCCCTGAGGCCATAGCACGCATCAAGCGTTATCCCGCTGTGGGCATCATGGGGGCGCGTCAAGTCGGGAAGACCACGCTCTCCTCCCAGTTGGTCAAAGTGTTGGACCGCAAGGTCTTGCATATAGATCTGGAGAACAGTGATCATGTGGCCCTATTGAACGATGCCCAGGCATTCCTGTGGGCCAACAAGGACAAGTTGATCGTTATCGATGAAGTGCAACGCATGCCGACGCTCTTCCCATTGATGCGGTCGTTGATCGATCGGGACAGGCGACCTGAACGGTTCCTGTTGCTGGGATCCTCCTCGCCCGCGATCATTCGGACAAGTGCGGAATCGTTGGCGGGAAGGATCGCCTACTTGGATCTTTTTCCGTTCAGCGTACATGAGGTGAGTGCGAAGGATCTGAACAAGCTTTGGCTGCGGGGCGGCTATCCCGAAGCCTTTCTGACCCCGACCAATGAAGAAGCTTTCATCTGGTTGGATAACTACATCCGTGGGTTCGTTGAGCGCGATATGGCCTTGTTGGGTTTAGGGGCAGCACCATCCGGTACCCGCGCCATGCTTGCCATGTTGGCATCGGTGCATGGCCAGCCGTTGAACATGGCCATGGTCGCAAAGTCGATCGGCATGTCGATCCCAACGGTGAAGCGTTACCTGGAATTCTTTGAACAGGCTTTTCTGGTCAGCGTGTTGCCCAGCTACCATCTGAACCTGCGCAAAAGGTTGACGAAAGCACCGAAGGTCTACATCACCGATAGTGGCCTGCTGCACGGGTTTTTGCGGATCAAGGACCTGCAAACACTTCGATCCGGGATCCATGTTGGCACATCGTGGGAAGGCTTTGTGATCCAGCAAGTCAGGGCATGGTTGGGTAAGCGGGGCGAACTATTCTACTTCCGAACGCAGGACGGGTCTGAATTGGACCTTGTCATCACGGCCGGGACAAGAGCTATTGTCGCCATGGAGATAAAGACCACGAATTCACCGGCGTTGAGCAAAGGGAACCAATTGGCATTTGAGACTGTTGGTGCCAAAGTGCAACTTATCGTAACACCGGATGCCATGGATCATCCATACGGAAATGGGGTACAGGTCTGTTCCTTATCCACCCTATGGAAGCATTTGGAAAAGGCCCTGCGATAGGGGCCGAGAACCACTTGAAACGACAGGCCCAGTTCACCGCAGGTGTGCAAGAGGTCCGTGCATGGACGATCCATCAAGGCGATACCGGTCCCGAAGCAGCCGGTGTGATCCACAGCGAATTCCAGAAAAGCCTACATCCGCGTCGAGGTGATGGCGTACACTGATCTTACGACGCTAGGGAGCGAGGCCGCTTGTCGTGCTGCCGGGAAGTTGAAAGTAGAAGGGAAGGAGTATGCGGTGAAGGATGGCGATGTGATGCACTTCTTGTACAATGCGTGAACCTAGCGGTGTTGGAGACCTCCAGAATGGGGCAGGAAGGTCCTTCGTCGATATCCCGTGAATATCACGGCGCGTTGATCTCTTGTCCGCAGGAACGGTCTTGTGTACTTTGTACCCCCTTATTCCTTTCCCATGTTCATTCACCTTCGCACTGCACTGTTGTGCATGTTCGTATTCGTTTTCATTGGTTCCAGTATGTCGCGGACCGGACAAGTGGCCGATCGGATCATGGCTTTACAGGAGAAGGGTGTTCGCTTCAAAGCGGTGAGCCTCTTTGAGCGAGTTCCTAATACTCCGGAGAACGAAGCACGGTGGAGCGGCGCGGCGAAGAAGGCCGAAGTCCTGAAGCCGATCGCTGGTCAGTTGAGGGTCTTGATGTCCGACGGACCGAAGTACATCTCCCTCTCGTTACCGACCTTTCAAGGTGATCTCCTCCTCGATCTGGAATACACGGAGATCACCACGTCCGATTTTCGGATCAATACAGCAAGTGGTGCTACTGTTGGCAGTGGTATTGGTGCGCACTACCGTGGTATGGTGCGCGGCGTTCCGGGGTCTTGGGCGGCGATCAGCGTATTCGACGGTGAAGTGATGGGCCTGTTGGATGACGGACTCGGTGAGCTGGTGCTTGGCCGATTCGAGGATCGCCGAGATGAATTCCACATCTTGTATCGCGAACGTGATCTACATCGTCGCAATTCGTACACCTGTGCTACGCAAGATGATGGTGAACCCTATCATACCGACCAACTCGAATTGCAGGGTGCTGATCGCACGATCCGATGCGTGCGATACTACTGGGAGGTGAACCACAACGTGTTCTTGGATAAGGGGGATCTGGCGAACACGATCAACTACGTTACTGGTCTATTCAACCAAAGCGCGATCCTCTTCGACAACGATGGCATCGACGTCACACTTTCCGAGCTCTTCGTATGGGATGTACCCAGTCCATATGTAGGGCCGGCCAGTACGGATTTCTTGGATGAATTCGGAGATGAGCGCACGAGCTTCAACGGGGATATGGCCCATTTGATCGGATACGGTGGCGGAGGTGGAGTGGCATGGTTGAATACATTATGTAGCAGCCAAAGTCGATTGCGGCAAGCATACAGCGGTATCAACAGCAGCTACAGCAATGTGCCTACCTACAGTTGGAGCGTGGAGGTGGTGACCCACGAACAAGGCCATAATCTGGGATCCCGACACACGCATGCCTGTTCATGGAACGGTAATGGCACCTCCATCGATGGGTGCGGACCGGCGGCCGGATACTCGGAGGGGTCGTGCCCGGAAGGCCCCATTCCCAGTTCTGCCGTGAAGGGCACCATCATGAGTTATTGCCATTTGGTTTCTGGTGTTGGCATCAGTTTCAACAACGGGTTCGGCCCACAGCCCACCGCCGTTATCGTGAATGCGGTGAACGGAGCCTCTTGCCTTGGTGTTTGCGGTACCACCTGCGATGCACCGGGAAACCTCATTGCTACCGGGCTCACCGTGAATTCTGCGAACCTTTCGTGGAGCGCGGTGGGGGTGACCGGCTACGACCTACAGTGGCGGGAAGTGGGTGCCGGAACTTGGACAACGGTGAATGGCCTTGTCGGCAATACCTATGCCCTCGGAGGGTTGGCTCAGGGTACTGCGTATGAATTCCGAGTAAGGAGCATTTGCGATGCCCAGACCTCAGCGTATTCATCCATCTACACCTTCACTACTGCGGTACCGTGCCCGGACACAATGGAACCCAACAACACGTTCGCGACCGCCGCGCTGATCACGTTGCCTGCCAGCGTTAGTGCGCTCATTGCCAGCAACAGCGATGAGGATTTCTATCGGTTCACGCTCACGTCCACCAGCACGATCTACATGAGCCTCTCCAACTTGGCGGGTGATTATGACCTGTTCCTGTTGGATGGCGCGGGAACGGAGTTGGCATCTTCTGAATACGGAGGCACCACCAACGAGTCGATCAATTACGCGAATGCTGCGGCGGGAACGTACCATGTTCGGGTGGATGGATACAACGGGGCATTCAGTGCGACCCAGTGCTACTCGCTTTACGTGAATGCATACGCAACCGGATGTGATGCTCCGGATGGCATTTCCGTTTCGAATATCACCGAGACGAGTGCAAGTATTTCCTGGCCTTCAGTGCAAGGGGCAAGTGGGTTCGAATTGCAGTGGCGCCTCCAAGGAGCTCCAGCATGGACCTCCGTGCCGGGCAATGTGACGAGTCCTTATTCGTTGGCCGCACTGGAGCCCTATACCACATACGATGTGGAGGTACGTTCGGTCTGTTCGGGAGGTAGCCAGGGGGGCACGAATTCGGCTTACTCCAGCACCACATTCACAACGGTCGCCACGTACTGTGGAGGAAGTGCACCCATCAAGGTCGGCGTACAAGTCTTCTTGGATGGCCCCTACGATGAAGTCGCTGATCTGATGACCGATTCCTTGCGAAGCCGTGGACTGTTGCCACTAACGGAACCGTACTCGACCCTAGGATACACGGTCGTAGGCGCCACAGCTACCACCGAAGCACGATTTGAGATCACCGGTGTTTTGGCAATTACGGACTGGGTACTTGTGGAACTCCGTGCGGAGAATGCACCCTATACCGTGATCGAGTCGCGCGTCGGACTGTTGCAGCGCAATGGGCTCGTTACCGATGTCCATGGGACACAGTTCCTGGAGTTCTGTGCAGCGCCGGGCATGTATCGCGTGGGAGTACGCCATCGAAACCATCTGTCTGCGATGTCCGTTCCGGTTTCTTTCGGGTCCGGCCCGCTGCCGGCCTTCGTTCCATTCAGTAGCGGAAGCAGTTACGGAACGGATCCGCAGCGCGTTCGGGGTTCGCGTCACCTGCTGTGGGCCGGCAACGCTCTCCGGGACGGTCAGGTGCTGTATACAGGTGATGCCAGTGACCGCGATGTGGTGCTTTTCCTCATTGGTGGGGTGATCCCGACGAATACCGTCACAGGCTATCTCACAGAGGATTGCAACCTGGACGGGACGGTCCGTTACACCGGCACGGACAACGACCGGGACATCATCCTGAACACCATCGGTGGGGTGATCCCGACCAATGCGGTGATCGAGCAGATACCGTAGGTCCGAAGCGAGGGGCTTGTTGAAAACTCCGATCGATCGTTGAAAATCGGATTTTCGAGCGGTCCGAACCGGCCTTGTTGAAGGACTACCTTCGTGCCACGCGCCGAGAACCCTTATCCCTATTGGGTTCTAAGCCATTTCTGCAATGAGCGAGACGAGTTACAATGAGGAGAACATCCGTTCCCTCGACTGGAAGGAACACATCCGGCTGCGGCCGGGCATGTACATCGGCAAATTGGGCGATGGCAGCAGTTTCGACGATGGCATCTACATCCTGATCAAGGAAGTGCTGGACAACTGCATCGACGAATTCGTGATGGGCCACGGCAAGAAGGTCGAGGTCACGATCGAAGGGCAGCGTGTGGAAGTGCGCGACTATGGGCGCGGCGTTCCGCTCGGCAAGGTGATCGATGTGGTGAGCAAGATCAACACCGGGGCCAAGTACGACAGCAAGGCCTTCAAGAAGAGCGTTGGTCTGAACGGTGTAGGTACCAAAGCGGTGAATGCACTCAGCGGCTACTTCAAGATCGAAAGTATCCGCGATGGACAGATGAAGCGCGCTGAGTTCGATCGCGGCGTATTGCGCAAGGACGAGAAGTTGGTGAAGACCGATGAGGCGAACGGCACGCGAGTGGTCTTCGATCCCGACGAGCAGATGTTCAAGCAATTCCAATTCCGCGTGCCGCATATCGAGCGGTTGCTCTGGAACTATTGCTACTTGAACACCGGCCTCACGATCTTCTACAACGGTCAGAAGTACCAAAGCAAGAACGGACTTTTGGATCTCTTGGAAGTGAAGATGGACGGCGAGCCGCTCTATCCGATCATCCACCTGATCGGCGATGACATCGAGGTTGCGATCACCCACGCGAACCATTACGGAGAGGAGTATTACAGTTTCGTGAACGGTCAGCACACCACACAGGGTGGTACGCACCAAGGTGCCTTCCGCGAGGCGGTGGCCAAGACCATCAAGGATTTCTACAAGAAGGATTGGGAGGCCGGTGATGTGCGCACGGGCATTGTCGCGGCAGTCGCGGTAAAGGTGATCGAACCCGTGTTCGAAAGCCAGACCAAGACCAAACTCGGTTCGTTGGAGGTCGAGCCCGGTGGGCAGAGCATGCGCTCCTTCGTAGGCGACTTCATCGGTCGCGAACTGAACAACTACCTGCACAAGAATCCGGAAGTCGCGGATATCCTCCAACAACGGATCCTCAACAACGAGCGCGAGCGGAAGGAACTCAGCGGGATCCGGAAGTTAGCGCGGGACCGTGCGAAGAAGGCGAGTTTGCACAATCGGAAATTGCGCGATTGCCGCATCCACCTGAACGATCCGAAGAAGGACGACCGGAAGGAGGCCACCACACTCTTCATCACCGAGGGTGACAGTGCGAGCGGCAGCATCACCAAGTGCCGCGACGTGAACCTGCAAGGTGTGTTCAGCCTGAAGGGCAAACCGTTGAATTGCTACGGCTTGACGAAGAAGGTGGTGTATGAGAACGAGGAGTTCAACCTGATCCAAGCGGCCTTGAACATCGAGGACGGCATGGATGGTCTGCGGTACAACCGGATCGTGATCGCCACCGATGCCGACGTGGATGGCATGCACATCCGCTTGCTGCTCATGACCTTCTTCCTCCAGTTCTTCCCGGACCTGGTGAAGAACGATCACCTCTACATCCTGCAAACGCCGCTATTCCGTGTCCGGAACAAGAAGGAGACGATCTATTGTTACAGCGATGAAGAGCGCCAACATGCCCTCGGCAAACTGGGCAAGAGTGCGGAGATCACCCGGTTCAAAGGCTTGGGCGAGATCAGCCCGGACGAATTCAAGAACTTCATCGGGGAGGACATCCGCTTGGAACCCGTGATGATCACCAAGGAAGCATCCGTGCAGGATCTCTTGGGCTTCTACATGGGGAAAAACACGCCCCATCGGCAAGAATTCATCATTGAGCATCTCAAGGTGGAAAAGGATCTGGTGGAAGAGAAGCCGGAACATCCGGCCCGCGCCATCGCCCGGAAATTGGAGGCCAACGAAGTGGAGATGGACGTATGAACCTGCGCGATCTTTCCCTACTTCCCATTCTCCTTTTCGCTTCGATCACGGTCGGGCAGGGCAAGGGCGAGATCAAACTCCATGTTTCCCCGCACAATGGTGTAGAGTACGTCCTGGATGGCAAGGAACGGCTCTCCAACCGTGGGTTGGTGCTCCCGGCGGGTGATCATCGGTTCGTGTTCTGGGCACCCGATCGCAAGATGCTCGACACCACGTTGACGATCGTTGCTGATACCACGATCCTGTTCTACAAGGTACTGCCGATCACCGATGCGTACAGGGCGTACAAGGTGGAACAGAAACGTGCCGTTCAAGGACGGTTCTTCTATCGAGCCATCCCCTTGGTGTTAACAGCAACGGCCGGCGTGTTCGCCTGGAATAGCAACAAGAAGGATCGAGAAACCTACGATGCGCTCGTTGCGGCAGGAGATTCGTACAACAGCCTGCGCGTTCCATTGGCCATCACCGGTCTCAAGGATCAAGTGCTCCCCTCATTGCAAGCCGATCTGGACGCTGCGAACCGGCGTTTGACCATGGCTGTTGCCCTAGCCGGTGTAGGCGTGGTGGCCACGATCCTCGGGTTCATCAAAGCAGGGAGGATCGTCGAGCCCACGTATGAGGACAAGGGAAAAGTGGAGTTCGATGGTCTCGTATGGATGCCATCGAGGAACGGTAGTTCGATCCAACTAGGAATGCACATACCGATCCGATGAAGAGCAATGTTCTTTTCCTGCTGGCGTGTGCTGCGATACTGGGCTGTCGCAAACACGATGTGGACATCGCGAGTTTGAACACCAGTCGATTCGACCCGGACTGGGTCGGTCCATCGTTCATGCGGATAGACTCCATACGAACTGTTCCATACGCTTCGGGTGCATTGCATCGGCAGCAGATCCACCTGCATCTGGATGAGGAACTGCGGAATGTTCAGGACTACGTCATTCGGGTGATCGAATACACGGTGCCCGATACAACGATCTATCCCGCCGTCGATCCAGCACAACCTACGGTCGTTATCCTCAACTATCTGGTTCAATTAGGGGAGGAGTATTGCTACGACATCGACCTTCGCATAGGTAGTGGGATCCTTCTGAACCACCGCCTTTCTCCGTGCGCCGTTGCAGAACTTTGACACATGTTCAGATCACTAGCATCCCTATTCATCGCGAGTTGCTTCCTACCTGTATGTGCTCAGGAAACGGGCACATTGCGCATGCTGATCGACCCGGGTCATGATTTCTCATTCATCGTGGACCACAAACACCGCATGCAGCAACGCGAGGTGAAGCTCAGTGAAGGCTTGCATCACTTCTCGATCTGGGCGCCGGAACGCGTGATCGTGGATACCACTGTTTTCGTGATCGCCGATCGAACAACCGACCTGTTGCTGCGCCTGCCCTTCAGTGCGGATCACCTTGAGTACCGCAAGCAACTGGCCAACTACCAGACCAAGAAGCGCTGGGTCCGAACGGTCCCCATTGTAGCTATGGCAGGTGGGTTGGTCTGGTCCGGCATTTCGATCGGACAATACGGGAAGGCCAAGAAAGCACTGGATAAGGATAGAGCGGATTATGAGATCAATGTCGATCCGGGAACACTGAGTACGTTGAAAGGCTCCACCATCCCAGCGCACAATGCCGACTTGAAGAAGGCTCGAACGAGTCTTATTGGAGGCTTGGCCTTCACAGCGATCGGTGCAGGTGCGACCTATTACCTGTTTCGGTTGACTTCCAAATGGGATCGCCCCTTGTTCGATGACAGGGAGAAAGTACGTTTTGATGGCATGGCCTGGATCCCCGGTGCCCAAGGCGGGATCCTCATGGCGGGACTAACTATCGAACTCTCACGACCATGAAACACGCTCACCTTCTATTGATCCTTGCTGTGCTGTGTACGACGGCTTGCAAGAAGGACGAGATCGATCTCTCCTCGCTGACATCGAATCCGTTCGATGCGGAATACAACGGCGATCCGATCTTCGCCATGGTGGATCAAGAGACCGTGGAACAAACCATCAGCGGCGTGGTGCAGCAGCGATTGAATGTAACGGTCAGTGTACGGAGCGATCTTTTTCCGATCGCAACGTCCTACCAGGTACGTGCGGAGCGCGGGAGCACAACGCAGGTCTTCTTCCTGAATGCCCAGGACCATGATCGGTTCGTGGTGAGCGTTGCCGGTGTTTCGCCTGGTGACGTGGAGTGTTGGAGCCTACAATTGGGCAATGCGGGAGAGTTCGGTGGAGGGAACGACGTATGTGGCACGGCCGAATGAATGATCAGTCATGAGTGAAGAAGTAGAGAACAACGACGAGCAATTGGATCCTCAGGGAAAGGGTGTGCCGGGCTCCTCGGAGCCAAGCAGCTTCTCGGTGAGCGGCATGTACCGGGATTGGTTCTTGGACTACGCCAGCTACGTGATCCTGGAACGGGCCGTACCCGCCTTGTACGATGGCCTGAAGCCGGTGCAGCGCCGAATACTGCACAGCATGAAGGACCTGGACGATGGTCGCTACAACAAGGTGGCCAACATCATCGGCCACACCATGCAATACCACCCGCATGGGGATGCGAGCATCGGCGATGCCTTGGTACAGATCGGACAGAAGGACCTGCTGATCGACTGCCAAGGGAACTGGGGGAATACCTTGACCGGTGATAGCGCCGCCGCGCCGCGTTACATCGAAGCGCGGTTGAGCAAGTTCGCGCATGATGTGGTCTTCGATCCAAAGACGACCGAGTGGCAGTTGAGTTACGATGGACGGAACAAGGAGCCCGTCTTCCTGCCCGTGAAGTTCCCCCTGCTCTTGGCACAGGGAGGTGAAGGCATCGCAGTTGGATTGAGTTGCAAGGTGTTGCCCCATAACTTCGTCGAACTCATCGATGCCAGCATCGCGTGCCTGCGGAAACGATCATTCGATCTGGTCCCTGATTTCCCAACGGGAGGTTTGGCCGATGCGCAACTCTATAGCGAAGGACAACGCGGTGGTCGCGTTCGTGCTCGGGCACGGATCCGCAAGGAAGACGCAAAGACGCTCATCATCCACGAGATCCCTTTCGGAACCACCACCACCAGCTTGATCGAAAGCATCATCAAGGCCAATGAGAAGGGCAAGATCAAGGTGCGGCACATCGAGGACAATACCGCCGAGAACGCGGAGATCCTCATCCATTTAGCGGCGGGTGTTTCCCCGGACAATACCATCGATGCGCTCTACGCATTCACGGATTGCGAGGTGAGCATCGCACCGAATGCCGTCGTGATCGAGAGCGATAAGCCGCGCTTCGTTGGTGTGAACGAGTTGCTGCGGATCAGCACCGACAATACCCTGCGACTGCTCGAGCTCGAGTTGAAGATCAAGAAAGGCGAGTTGGAGGAGCAATGGCACTTCGCCTCGCTGGAACGCATCTTCATCGAGAAGAAGGTGTACCGCAAGATCGAAGAGGCCGAGACGTGGGAGCAGGTCATTGCCTTCATCGACAAAGGCTTGAAACCGCATGTCCAGGAGCTGAAACGACCGGTGACCGAGGAGGATATCGTGCGCCTCACCGAGATCCGGATCAAGCGCATTTCCAAGTACGACGGCTTCAAGGCGGATGAGCACATCAAGCAATTGGAAGCACAACTCGCTGAAGTGTTGCGCAAGCTGGACCACCTCGTGGATCACGCGGTGGATTACTTCAAGGAATTGAAGAAGAAGTACGGGGCAGGGCGCGAGCGCAAGACTGAGATCCGCACCTTCGACACCATCGTGGCCACCAAGGTCGCGGTGGCCAACCGCAAGTTGTACGTGGATCGGCAGGAAGGATTCGCAGGGACCGGTCTTCGGAATTTCGAATTCGTCGGTGAGTGTTCGGACATTGATGACATCATCGTGTTCCGGGTGAACGGCACCATGATGATCACCAAGGTGGCCGACAAGAAATTCATCGGCAAAGGGATCCTGCACGTTGGTGTCTGGAAGAAAGGCGACGACCGTACCATCTACCACATGATCTATCAGGATGGTACCAAGGGCGCATTCTACATGAAGCGATTCGCGGTTACGGGGATCACGCGCGATAAGGAGTATGACCTCACGACCGGCGCAGCTGGATCCAGTGTGTGGTATTTCACCGCCAATCCAGATGGTGCTGCGGAAGTGGTGTTGGTGCAATTGCGTCCACGTCCGAACCTGCGGAAGGCGAAGTTCGATATCGACTTTGCGCAGATGGCCGTGAAAGGACGTGGCAGCAAAGGCAACCTGCTCACGCGGTACATGGTGTCCAAGATCACGCAGAAGGAGCGGGGAGGATCCACCTTGGGTGCCATACCGATCTGGTTCGATGAGACCGTGCGTCGGTTGAATGATACCGGCCATGGACGTTACCTCGGACGGTTCGCAGGCGATGACCGGATCCTGGCCATCGCATCCAGCGGACAGTATCAGCTACTGCCTTTCGCGTTGAGCACACACTTCCCGGACGATGCGATCACCGTTGTGAAGTGGGATCCCAAGGCCGTGGTGAGTGCCGTGTATTGGGAAGGCGAGAAGCAGGTGTTCCAAGTGAAACGATTCCAAGTGGAGGCGGCCAAGGACCCGGTGCGCTTCATCACCGATCATCCCGATAGCAAACTGACTTTGCACAGCTTGTTGGACCATGCCAAGGTGCATATCGTTTACGACAAGCGAAGCAGTGATCGACCGGACGAAGAGGTCGATCTGGCGGAGTTCATCGCAGTAAAAGGCGTAAAGGCGATCGGCAATCGATTGACTCAGCACAAGGTGAAGGACCTACAATTGTTGAATGGCGTGTTCATTCCGATGACCCCGGAACTGGAGGAAGTGCAAGGCATGTTGATCTCTGAGGAAGAGATCGGTAACCTGGAAGCGCCGGAAGAAGAAGACCTTGAGGAGAGTCCGATGGCGCGCATCAAACGAAAAGCGGCAGCAGAAACCCAGGAGCGCCATCCGGATGATCCGATGATCGGGAAGAGTCCCGGGAAGCAGATCTCCCTAGGGCTGGACTAGTCGTAATACACCAGAGCGCATCTCAATTGCTTTTGATCACGCGTGCTTGGTGGGTTCCATCAGCAGTGATCAGGCGGACCACATAGACACCTGGGGCCTGATCGCGTAGATCGATCTGCATTCGGGTGGACCCACTGGCCATGGTCTTATCGGCGAACACCAGTTGACCGGCCGCATTGAAGACCTCCAGATGGACAGCACCCTCTGCACGGAAGAGGATCCCTGTAGTTTCTTGGAACGGATTCGGGGCGATCACGGATCCGGCGATCGTACGCGCATCGATACTTGAGCAAATGTCCACAACGAACTCGACCGTGGCACTTCCAGGGCATTCATTCATGGGTGTTATGCTCAGTGTGATGGCATGTGGACCCACACCGAGTTCCGTCGGGTCCACCAGAATGCTCAAGCCTTCGCCAGAAACCGCACCCGACCAAACCCCAACATCGGAACCGATCAAGTCGAAGGCGTCTCCATCGGAACACAATTCACCCACCGCAGCGATCGAAACCACCTTCGGCGCACCAACGGTAAAGTGCAACTCCGGGTTCGTGAGTACACAACCGCGCGGATCCGTGTAGCGGTAGATCACGGCCAACGACCCGGGTGTGAGTTCGGCGGGATCGAGCAGGCCATCTATGCCCAAGGGTGCATCCCACG
This sequence comes from Flavobacteriales bacterium, assembly GCA_016710015.1. GTDB lineage: Bacteria > Bacteroidota > Bacteroidia > Flavobacteriales_F > PHOS-HE28 > PHOS-HE28. The sequence continues at coordinate 162,988 of JADJLR010000002.1, read as the reverse complement.
AGCCTCCGGTCGGGCTTGCCGTGAAGGTGATCGGTGCATCACCGTTGCACAGCAAAGGCGGCACCCCAAGGGGTGAAAGCGTAATGGCATCGGCCAGTTCGATGGTAGTTGCCGACTGTGCACCACAGCCTTCATTGGAGATCGTGAAATAGGAAAGCAGGTGTATGCCCGGACCAGCGACCGAGGGATCCAGCACATTTCCATTCACTCCGGTACCGCTCCAAAAACCACCTTCGGGTGTCACCCAGTCCAGCGCGATCGGGTCGCTTTGGGCACAATAGGCGGCCGGTTGCGTGAATCCGATGGTCGGCGTAGGATGAACGGCGATGTGCAAAGTGTCGCTGTTGCCGCATTGGTTCGGACCATAAGGATCCACGGTGAGCACGATGGTGTACACACCGGGACCTTGGGCTGGATCGAAGAAGGTGGACATCGGTGTGGACCCACTCACTGGGCCGCTCCACGTGACGTTGGTCGGTGGTGCAGCTTGGGCAACGATGGTCTGCACTTGATCCGCCGTGCAGAACGGACCCGCCTCAGCGATGGATGCAGGCAAGGTATTCCAGCGTAGGATCGGTCCTTGCACGTCTGCACAGGTGAGCCCGGTTCCATCCGTGAATTCACAAACGATGTAGCCGCCATTCCACGTTGCCGGGTCGATCACATCGCTGCCATCCAACCCATACCAGTTCACATTGGAAGGTACCGAGTGCAGTTCGATCATCGGATCGGCCGAGCAGATCACCGAAGGGATCGTGGTGGTGATCACCGGTGAATCGATCAGGCGGATACTGGTTTCCGCAGCCATAGGACATCCTTCAGTGGCATACACGACATGCACCAAAGGCAGGTCCATGGTCACTCCCAAGTTGGCTCGGAAGAGCAGGTCATTGGATACTTGAGTACCATACCAACGGCCACCGGTGGGCACCACATCCGGCAATTGGACAGGGGCACCATTCACGCATAGGGTATCCAACACGGGAAGTTTGATGGTTCCTACTTGACCGTTCATGATATTCGGAAACCAAGAGACCCCATCGTTCCGGGTCATCACCAGATCCTCCCGCCCATCATCGTTGAAGTCCGCCAAGAGGAGGCCCTGTCCGCGCGGAATGGATAGGTCGTTGCTGTACGGGAATCCGTTCAATTCGGGTAAGTAACTGTTCCAACGGACGGGCAAGTTCGGATCGTTCGGCACATAGACCAAACATGCACCGGGACCACAGGGCGAAGCGCCAAAGGTGCCGCTACCGCCTGTGCTCCAAGATTCCACCACGTTCTCCGAAAAGGAAAGCAGACCACCTTCATCCAAGCCGTTGCGCAGCCAATGCACGGCCGGGCCTCTGCTTTCGGCCAGGTCCAGATCGCCATCCGCATCCACATCCAACAACTGCGGTGCATGATAGGAATAGGAGGTTGGTCCGTCCGGAATGGATAAGGGTTCAGCGTTGAAGACCGTGCCATCACCATTGGTGTTCCGTGCAACGGTGAGTACATCATTCTCCGCACGAAGCAGGATGTCCAAACCACCGATCAGGTCCAGATCCCCGACTGCGACCCAAGAGGAGGGTGGACCGTCATGCAGGTCCGTGAACGCCTCCATTTCGCCGAAGCCGTCCATAGCGCCCGGAAAGATCCCGAAACCAGCACCGCCGTTCAGCAACAGCGTTACGATGATGTCGGCGTGTCCGTCGCCATGGATATCGGCACATGCTATGCCCTTTGGTCCAGATGGTGTGGTCAGTGTGGTGCTCAACGTGTAGGCGCCAGCACCGTCGTTCGTATAGATCAGCACGTTGTTCTCGTTCTCAGGGATCACGAGAATGTCCGGATCCAGATCGCCATCCACATCGGCGAGCACGAATTCCTCGGTGTCGTTCCCAAGGTTCAGCACCATGTTCGCGGTACCGAAGGTGCCCGATCCATCGAGGTTCTCGAACCACTTGAATAGGTGCCCATTGAATACTCCGAAGAGGTCCTCATCACCATCCACATCGATGTCCGCCGAACGCAGTTGCACATTACCACTTCCCGAATGGATGAGTTGCGCCGCGCCGAACTGCCCGGAAGCGTGGGAAGCGCCGAAGAGGAGAATGATCGAAAGGAAACCGTGTACGGGGCGTATCATACGGGAAAGTCGTACGGATCGCGAAGGTAGGCCATTGCCCGGTGCCGTGCCGGGTGTTGGATGGCTGTGCTAGTCCTTGACCGGCCCCGTTCACACGCAAAGAACCGGGATGCGGGCATGGTTGGCCAGCATCCGCTCTTTTTCGGCATCCGCGATGTATCGAAACTCATCCGAAGCATGCGACATAATGGCGATACAACCCGCATGGATACGCTCGGCATATTCGATGGTCGGCTCCGCGAAGCCAACGCTGAACGTGCTGCTCGGTTCGTTCACCTCCACGTATCGGATACCTTCAGCCTTGAAGCACTGGATCATGTGCATCTTGTTCTTCAGCAGGGTATCGGAGGCCAGTTCGCCGGGTCGCATCAACTGGTACAAGTGGACCTCCGAAGCGAAGGTCTTGGCCAACGCGCACACAATGGCGAGCAACCGATCGATGTCGGCGTGGGCTGCGACCGGCATTACGATCGTCGATAACAACTGCTCGGTGTCCGTGCCTTCCTGCACCACGAGGGACGGAATGGTTGAGTGACGCACCAATTTGAGGATGTCTGCACCGAACAATGATTGCCGCAATCCGCGTGGGCCGTGCGTGCCAAGAACGAGCAAGGAATGGTCCTGCGTCGTTTCCTCGGCGATGCGCTTCATGAAATCCCCATCCAGCAACTTGTACGTGATCTGGTCGTTGCCTTGTGCTTTCTGCGTTTGATCGCGCATCGCTTGGGTCACTTCCTCGCGACCTTCATTCGATCGTTCATCGCGGTTCAGAACGTGCAACAAACTCACCTGCATTCCCGTGCGAGCCGCAAGTAGAACAGCAGCACGTACGGCTTGGTCCGATGCAGCAGTCAGGTCGGTGGCGCACAGAATATCCTTGTCGAGCATGGTAAGGGCGTATCGTAGAATGCGAATGTACCGGATCCCGGCGTGTGTCTTGGCTTCCAAAGTATGATCACTTCGTTGTGGCACCACGGTCTCCGGATCTTGACCGAGGTGAGTACCTTGGGCGCATGCAACATTCCATTGCCCGTTCAGGGCTTGCTTGCCTCTTGTCACTCACATGTTCCATCGCGTTGTTCGCACAAACGAACGTCGCCTTCGTGGGGCAGTTATCCTATCAGGAACTACGTGGAAGCGACCTCTCCAACCTGTGGGGATACACGGACGAATTCGGTAACGAGTACGCATTGATGGGCGTGAACGGGCCGGACAATGGTTCTGGTGGACTTTCCGTGGTCGACCTCAGCGACCCGGCGGATCCGCAGGAGATCTTCTTCACTCCGGGGCCTCGTTCCATTTGGCGGGAGGTCAAGGTGTGGCAGGATCATGCGTACATCACGACCGAAGCGAACAATGGTGGCCTGATGATCGTGGACCTATCACCCTTGCCGGAGAGCACGGATCTGCCCGTCACCGTCTACATGGATCCGAACTGGAGTACCTCCCATTCGCTGTTCATCGATGAGCATGGCCGACTATACATCTTCGGCGCAAGTAGCGGCAATGGTGGCACGATCATGTACGATCTGACACAGGATCCGATGGCACCGGTGGAAGTAGGTCAGTACGATCCGTCCTATATCCACGATGGGTTCGCCCGGGGGGATACACTCTACGCCGCCCACATCATCAACGGGTATTTCACCATCGTGGACGTGAGTGATCCACAGGACCCGATCGTTCTGGGCCAACATAGCACTCCCAATTTCTTCACGCACAACGTGTGGTTGGATGCCAGCGGTGATCACCTGTTCACCACGGACGAGCGCTGGAACGCGTACGTGGCTTCGTATGACATCAGTGATCCAACGGACATTCAGTACCTGGGCCGATTGCAGAGCGATCCGGGGTCGAACTCCATTCCGCACAACACCTATTGGCTGCCCAGTGGCCATTTGGTCCAGAGCTATTACACGTACGGGGTCACCATCTATGATGCCTCGCGTCCGCACAACTTAGTGGAAGTGGGTCACTACGATACTTCCCCGCTCTCGGGTGGTGGCTTCTTCGGTGCATGGGGCGTGTATCCCTTCTTTGACTCCGGTCGACTCATCATTTCGGACATCGAAGAGGGCTTGTTCATTCTGGACCCCACATACGTGCGTGCGTGCTGGTTGGAAGGGTCGGTAACGGATGCCATTGCGGCGATCCCGGTGAGCCAGGCCACGCTCATGATCGTGGGCACCAACACGGCGACCACGTCGGCTTTCGATGGCACGTACGGAACGGGTTACGTAACGGGTGGAACCTATTCCGTGACCGTATCGGCGCCGGGATATTATCCCACCACGATCGCTGGGGTCGTTCTGGAGAACGGGGTGGTCACCATGCTCAATGTCCAATTGGATCCATTGCCCGCTTACACGGTGTCCGGTGTGGTACGTACCACTGGAACGGGAGAAGGGATCGAAGGCGCACAGGTGTGGTTGAAGAATGGACTATACACCTTCCAAACCCTGTCCAACGCGGACGGGTCATACGAATTCCCAGAGGTGTATGCGGGTTGGTACACGGTTGATGTGGGAGCTTGGGGATGGGACGGGGTGTGCCCTCCGGATCTGAATGTGCCGGATGGGGATGTGGTGGAATGGAACATCGATCTGGCGGCCGGATATGCAGATGACTTCGCATTGGACCTAGGCTGGCAAGAAGCATCAACGGCTTCACGCGGTCGGTGGGCTCTGGGCGATCCGGCGGGAACTTCGGCCAACGGTGTGGAGATCAACCCAGAGTCGGATGTTCCGAACGATTGCCGGGACAATGCCTACGTCACCGGAAACAGTGGTGGAAGTCCTTCCTCTGATGATGTGGACGAGGGAGGTACACTGATCACCTCACCCGTGTTCGATGCGACCGGCTTGGAAGATCCCCATGTGCGCTACCAGTATTGGTTCTACAACAGCGGTGGCAATGGCCCCGTGGACGATGCACTGGTGATCTCCTTGACCGATGGGGTGGATACCGTGGTGATCCAGACCGTGACCGCGCCAGGTGGCGTGAATGTCTCCGCGTGGCGGCCCAGCAACATCCGGATCGCGGATCACATCATACCATCCAGCACCATGCGACTGCTGGTGTACACCTCGGATGAGGAGCCGACCGGACATCTGGTAGAAGCTGGATTCGATGATTTCCGTATCGCGCCGAACGCTACGGCCAATGTTGCATCCGAACTCGGACTTCCGGATTTCCTGATCTACCCGAACCCGGCATCAACATACTTCACTGTGCAGGTGACAAGCGGGCAGGAGGCGGCCGTGGAAGTGCTGGATGCTGCGGGCCGATCGGTATTGACCGCCGTGCGAACACAAGGTGGTCGGGTGGATCTGGACGGTGAACTTTCGTCCGGGACCTATTTGGTGCGTGTTCGGGATGGGGAAGGCCGGACCGCCACGCAGCGCCTCACGGTCCTGCACTAGTAGGTCACTTACGCTTGGGCGAGGAGGTGGTATCGCAGTTCTCCTTGATCAACCGTTCAACTTCGGGCACCCCGCCCAAAGCCTTGGCCAAGGTGAGGTCGTCGCATGCTTTGCTCCGATCGCCCTTGCGGATCCGAAGCATGGCACGGGTACGCAATGCGAATGGATTGGACGGATAGAAGCGCAAGCTGCGTTCAATGTCGCTCCAAGCTTCTTCCTCGCGGTCCAGCATCATGTACACGTAGGCCCGGTTGCTCAAGGCGACCGGTTCATCCTTGTCGATGGAAAGCGCCTGTTCGATCATGGTCAGTGCATCTTCGAAGCGACCCAATTGGGTGAGTTCGAATCCGCGATTGCTCCAATGCCCCACCTGGCCGGGTTCCAGTGCGCACAACTTTTCCAACACCCCCAAGGCATCGGCATGTCGGCCTTCTTGATCGTACAAGCGGCCCAAGGTCTTCAGCACTTCGGGGTCCGTCGGTGTATTGGCGATGCCCTTCTCCAGATCGTCGATCGCCAGTGCATACCGATTCAATTCACCCCGGGCTTCACCTCGAAGTACCAAGGCCTGCGCCTTGAGCAAGGGTTGAGTGGTCAGTTCAATGGCTTTGGTGGTGTGGTATTCCGTTCTTACGGGATCTTCGCTCCGCATGGCATACAAAGCGCGCTGGTAGTGCGCATTCGCCGAGGTACTGTCCTTGCGCAGTGCCTGTTCCACATCCAACAGGAAACGGTCCATCCGTTCCATCATGTACCATGCCCTGGCACGTCCCAAATAACTATTCACCGAAGGGTCCACCTCGATCGCCTTGTCGAAATAGTCCAACGAGCGTTGCGGCTTTTCCAGACGCAAGAGCGAATCGCCTTTGAGGATAAGGATCCGTGCATCCTGGGCCGTCACCGGACCGACCGCGCACAGGACAGCGATAGCGATGACCAAGAAGAATGGAGCAGAACGGGATGTTCGAGCTTGCATACGGCGGTGCCAAAGGTAGCGGGTATCGACTTCTCCGGGCACGGTGTTCCCGTACGATGGACCCTTCACCGTGCGTGCGGCACCACATCCAAGGGTGCGGTGCGCCCGGCCAAGAATTGAAAATGCCCGGCCATGGCGATCATGGCTCCATTGTCCGTACAATAAGCGAACGGCGGTATCCAAACCTGCCATCCCTCGCGCTCGCCCAACTGTTTCAGTTGATCCCGCAACGCGGCGTTGGCGCTCACACCGCCGGACATAGTGATACGGGGGATCCCCAACGTGCGCCCGGCCTTGTGGACCTTGCGAAGAAGAATATCGATGATGCATTGTTGGAGGGAAGCACACAGGTGGGGCAATTCCTGTACCACGAAATCCGGATCCTGCAAAAGTCCTCGCCGAACGATATTATTGAATGCGGTCTTCACACCACTGAAGCTCATGTTGAAGCCTTCGATGTTCGGGGAGGGAAGTTTGTATGTGCGCGGATCACCCGTACGCGAATGGAGGTCGATCAATGGGCCGCCGGGATAGGGTAGCCCCAGCACCTTGGCACCCTTGTCGAACGCCTCCCCTGCAGCATCGTCCAGCGTGGTTCCGATCACTTCCATGTCCAACGGACTGCGTACGAGCACGATCAGTGAATGGCCACCGCTCACCGTGAGGTTGATGAACGGGAACGTGGGTACGGCCCGATCCTCACCGTCCTGGATGAAATGGGCCAACACATGGGCTTGCATGTGATCCACCGCGACCAAGGGTTTGCCAAGTGCTTGGGCGTACGACCGTGCGAAACAAGTGCCAACGAGCAATGCACCGATCAACCCCGGACCTTGGGTGAATGCGACGGCGGAAAGGTCCTTGCCAGCCACACCCGCTTCATTCAATGCTTGGTCCACAACGGGAACGATGTGCTCTTGGTGCGCACGGCTGGCCAACTCGGGCACAACACCTCCCCATTGGCGGTGTACATCCTGGCTGGCCACCACATTGGAACGTACGACCCCATCCACCAGAACGGAGGCTGCGGTCTCATCGCAGGAACTCTCGATGCCAAGTACGATGACGGGGCTAGGCATGGTGGGGCTACTTTTGAGGACTAGGCCCGAACATTGCGGGGAAAGGGCAAAACTACACCTACACTGCCGGCAAGCGCGATATATCGATGGACGGGGCGGATCGCAAGATGGTCCGGCTTCGCGATACTCGGGGTCTTTCTGGTGGTCGTTCTCATCAGCCTGCTGCTTCTTTGGTCTCCCGTGCAAAACCGCGTGGTACACTGGTTGGGTGCAGAAGCCACGGAATTGCTCGGAACGGAGGTACACATCGGGCATGTGATGCTTTCACCATGGGGGCGATTGCTGTTCGATGATGTGTACATCGCCGATCTTGCCGGAGATACCCTTATTGCCGCGAGATCCGTGCAGGTTGGCGCTTTGCGCATCCATCCCAGAGCGCATGTTGTGGCGGTGGGAAACTTGGAACTGCAAGGTGGCCGGTTCGCGCTGAATACACCCAAGGGTGGGACCAAGAGCAACCTTACTCTGCTGCTGGACCAACTCGGATCGGGAGATAGTACATCCTCCGGTAGCGACTGGCGAGTGCGCTGTAAGCGCTTTCTGATCGAGGATCTTCACTTCTCCTTCCACAACACCAATACGGAGCCAATCCCTTTCGGCGTGGACTTCGAGCACGTCGAGGTCACGCATGCGCACGTTGCCGGGCGTGACCTTTCCGTGGTGGGCGATTCCATCCGAACGCACCTCTCCCGATTCCAATTGATGGAACGCAGTGGTTTGGTAGTAGATGAGTTGAGTGGCGACGTGGCCATCAGCGGGCGAGGCATTCACATCGAAGGTTTGCGAGTGAGCACGCCAAGGTCCTCGGCCGTGGGCGAACTCACGTTCACCACGGCGAATTGGCGGGATTACAACGACTTCAACAACACGGTCGACATGCGGTTGCAACTCGATACTTCGCTGATCGATTTCGCCGATATCGCCCTGTTCGCACCGGAGCTGGAGGGCGTGCAGTACCCTATTCGTATCAGTGGTCGGGTGCGCGGTACGGTCGCGGAATTGAAGGGCCGCGGACTTTCGGTGGATTTCGGGGAACGATCGCACTTCAACGGGAACGCCGAATTGAGCGGCTTACCGGATGTCGCCAATACCTTCATGATCCTGGATGTTTCGGACCTGAAGACGGACCATGCCGACCTATCGATGGTGCCGGTTCCGCCATTCACCGAGGGTGGTCGATTACAGCTCCCACAGGAATTCGTTCAATTTGGGCGTATCGGATTCTCCGGCAATTTCACCGGATTCATGCGCGCCTTCACGGCCTTCGGGCAAACCACCACAGCACTGGGCGAGTTGAAAATGGACCTTAGCTACGAGCGTGATACCATCAGCAAAGTGTTTTCGATCTCGGGGCGTGCTATGTCTGCGGGCATGGAGATCGGCAAATTGCTCGGAACCCCGTCGCTCGGGCCTTTGGCAGCGAACGTCCGACTGGCGGCGAGCGGTCGGTCATTCAGTGAATTGGAAGCGGATCTGGAAGGCAGCTTGCCGATGATCACCATCAACGACCGGGTCATATCCGGGATCACCTTGAATGGTCATTTGGAAAAGGATCTGTTCAACGGCGAATTCGAGACTGCGGACGATGATCTGGTCATGCACTTCAAAGGACTGGCGGATCTTCGCGGGCGATGGCCTTTGGTGGACTTCCGGGCAGAGGTGGATCACGTGGACCTGCATGCACTGGGTTTTGTGGACGCACCGGGCTACAATTCCGTGGCCGCCGATGTACGGGCCGAAGGCAGGCTTTCGCCGGATAGCTTGTTGGGTACTTTATCGCTCACGGATATCTCGTATTGCATCGGAGCGGATGATCACTTCCTCGGGGACATCCAGGTGCGCAGTGGTCGAGAATTCGGGATGAACACCTTGGAGTTGAATTCCGATGCCGTGTTCGCTCGGGTGGAAGGGTTGTTCCTGCCTACTCGCTTATGGGATCTAGCTTCGAACACGGTCTTCAGTGTTTTTCCTTCGTTACGCGACCAGGTGGAGTATGCCCAAGAGGAGCAGAATTTCAAGTTCGAGGTGATCACCGGAACCTCGGAAGCGGTCTTGGATCTTTTTGCGCCGGGACTGCGGATCGCACCGAATAGCAGAGTGTCGGGAGCGTTGAACAGTCGCGCGTTCGACATCGACCTCACCGCCCAAGTGCCTTGGTTCGAGTATGGCAAGGTTCGTTTCGATTCGGTGGATGTGATCATGGACAAGACCATGGATGTGCTCGCATTCGCTGTGGTCAGTGCACGACAAACGTTCAACGACAGCACATGGTTCAGCGGAAGTGAGGCACGCGGGATCGCGTACCAGGATGAGGTGGAGTTGGCCTTGGGTTGGGAAAGTTCGAACAACGGGACCAATGGTACACTCGATATGATGGGGCAGGTGCGTGGATCGCGTTCCATCGATCTGGATCTACTTCCGTCCACATTGTACTTCGGTCGTGGTAACTGGTCCAATCCAGAGGTTGCGCATTTCACCATCGATTCGAGCAACGTGGTGGTGGATACCCTCGTGTTGTACAACGGTGAGCAGCGTGTCGCTATGGGTGGTACGTTATCCAAGGATCCGTTGAAGGCCATCGCATTCGATCTCGACCAAGTGCGGTTGGAGAATTTCGCCCCCTTGATGCGTGGGCCGGTCGTCGGCGGGTCCCTCACCGGTGATGGACAACTCTTCGATGTATACGGAACACCGTACTTATCCAGCTACTTGTGCGCGGATAGCGTCGTGGTGCGCGATCGACCGGTGGGAGACATCAAGTTCAATGCGAACTGGTCGGAACGGTCCGGCGGCATCGCTTTGCAAGGGGAGTTGACGCGCGGCCCGATCAAGGCCTTGGACTTCATGGGTAAGCTGCAACCATCCGAGGGCAACGCGCTGGATATCGACCTGGTCTTCGATCGGTTCGACCTCACCTTCATTGAACCGTACCTACCACCGGATATACGTGACATCCAAGGCCGGGTCACGGGTAAGGTGCAGGTCAGCGGTACGTTGGATCGTCCGGAGGTCAATGGTGTGGTGGACATGGAACACGCAGGCTTGCGGATCGATTACCTCAACACGCTCTATACGTTCAGCCACCAAGTGAAGATCGCACCGGACATGTTCGCTTTGGATCTGGTGACCCTGTACGATGAAGAAGGTAACAGCGCGCGGATCGGCGGCACCATTCTGCATAACGGTCTACGGGATTGGAACTTCAACGTCTGGGGCGAAATGAATGACCTGATGGTCCTGAATACCACGGTGACCGACAATTCCATGTACTATGGAAAGGCCTACGCGAAAGGCGAACTGGAGGTGAGTGGAAGTGTGGACCAGCTCGAGGTGACCTTGGATGCGAGTACTTCCGCAGGAACGGATATCCATTTGCCTGTTGGGGGCAGCACAGAGGTCGGTGATATCGGTTTCATCCGGTTCACCAGTTCAGACAGTGCAGACGTTGAAGATCAGGTCGTCGATCTCAGTGGTGTTACACTTGACCTCAACGTACATGTGACACCGGATGCGCACTTCGAATTGATCTTCGACCCGACCATCGGTGACATCATGGCGGGAAGGGGCGTGGGGGACATTGAGATGAGCGTGAGCCAGGCCGGGGACTTCCGCATGCTCGGTCAAGTGGAACTAGTGGATGGAGATTACCTCTTCACCTTGCGCAACGTGGTGAACAAGCGCTTTGAAGTGGTGCCGGGTGGGCGCATTTCGTGGTACGGCGATCCATTCGATGCGACCTTGGATGTGCAAGCCATGTACCGCGTCCGGGCACCGCTGTACGACATCATGTTCGAAAAGAACGAAGCCTACAAGAAGCGCGTACCCGTGGATGTGGTGATGCACTTGCGCGAGAAGTTGTTGAACCCGGAGATCGGTTTCGAGGTGCGGTTGCCTTCCGTGGACGATAACATCCGCACGCAGGTCAACAGCGTGTTGAGCACGGAGCAGGAATTGAACAAACAAGTCTTCGCACTGATCGTCCTGAACCGTTTCGTACAGCCACAGAGCTATTCCACCGGTGCGGGTTCGCCGTCGTCGGGCTCCAACTTGGCAGGCACCACGGGCAGCGAATTGCTCAGCAACCAAGTGAGCAACTGGCTGTCCAAGCTCAGCAATTCGTTCGACCTAGGGGTGAACTACCGCCCCGGGGACAACATCACACAGGACGAGTTCGAAGTGGCCATGTCCACCCAATTGTTCAATGAACGGCTCTTGGTGAATACCAACGTCGGTATCGCATCGGGTACACAGACCACCACCAACGCCAACCAGTTCATCGGTGATTTCCAAGTGGAATACTTGCTTCCTCCGGAAGGCCGCCTACGCGTGAAGGCATTCAGCATGAGCAATGATCAGAACCTCACCGGGACCAACCAAGCACCGACCACGCAAGGTGCCGGTGTGGTGTACCGCGAGGAGTTCACCACGGGTGCAGAGCTGTGGCAGAAATTGCTGAATAACTTCCGGAGCAGTGCGAAGGACCGCACATTCGACTAGCGATCCGTCCGCCGGTGCCAGTTGGGTATGGAGTGCCGCTTACTCCTCCAGCCCCAAGTGGTGACCAAGCTTTCGCTTCTTGGTCAGCAAGTAGCCGTGGTTATGGACGTTCGGCTCGATCTCGATCGGAATATTCTCAACGATCTCCAGTCCATAGCCCATCAACCCGGTGCGCTTCCGTGGGTTGTTGGTGAGCAAGCGGATCTTGCGCACACCCAAGTCGTGCAGGATCTGTGCACCAACACCATAGTCGCGGGCATCCATATCGAATCCGAGCATGAGGTTGGCTTCAACGGTATCGGCCCCCGCTTCCTGCAACTTATACGCTTTCAGTTTATTCAGCAGGCCGATCCCGCGCCCTTCCTGCTGCATGTACACGATCACGCCACGACCTTCGCGTTCGATGGTCTCCATGGCCCGGTGAAGTTGCGGTCCACAATCGCAGCGGCAAGATCCGAAGATGTCCCCTGTTACACAGGAGGAGTGTACCCGCACGAGCACGGGTTCATCCGGAGTCCAAGTCCCTTTCACCAAGGCCAAGTGTTCCTCGCCGGTGGTGGTCTGTTGGAAGGCGATCAACTCGAAATCACCAAAAGTGGTGGGCAGTTTGATATCGACTTGGCGTTCTACGATCCGTTCCTTGCCCATGCGGTAGGCCACAAGATCCTCGATGGTGATCAGTTTCAACCCGAAGCGTTCCGCGATCACGCGCAACTCAGGAAGGCGGGCCATGGTGCCGTCCTCATTCATGATCTCCACGATCAGCCCCGCCGGTTCGAAACCGGCCAAACGCGCCAGATCCACTGCCGCTTCGGTGTGTCCAGTACGGCGCAACACGCCGCCGCTCCGTGCCTTCAACGGGAAGATGTGTCCCGGTCGTGCGAGATCCGTGGCCTTGGTGTTCGGGTCGATCAACGCCAACATGGTCTTTGAACGGTCCGAAGCGCTGATCCCGGTGGTGGTGCCCCGGCCTTTCACATCCACGCTCACGGTGAACGGGGTTTCGTGCAGTGCCGTGTTATCGCGCACCATCAGATCCAAGCCCAACGCTTCGCAACGTTCCTCGGTCAGGGGGGCGCAGATCAGCCCACGGCCGTGGATCGCCATGAAGTTGATGATCTCCGGTGTAGCATGTCGAGCGGCGGTCACGAAGTCGCCTTCATTCTCCCGATCCTCATCATCCACCACGATCACCACTTTGCCCTTGCGGATGTCCTCGATGGCGGCCTCAATGGTATCGAATCGTGTTTCCATATGCACTGCTTGAGGGCACAAAGGTAGGTGGCCTAGAGGGCTGCGGTCTTGGCGGCCACCGGAGGTGTGGAACGAATGATGGCATCCAGGTCGGTCGCAGCACGGTCCCAGTCGAATCGTTCAAGGACGAACCGGTAGCCGCTCTCGGCCAATCGATCCCGTTCATCGGTATCGGCCAACAGCCGAAGAATGTGGTCGGCGTAATCTTTCGGCGTATTGCCGATCAGGATGGAATCGCCTGCTTCGGCACCCACTGCGTTGTTCGCCAAAGCGGAAGTGATGCAGGGCATGCGCATGGCCATGGCTTCAAGGATCTTGTTCTGCAAACCGGTTCCGATCTGCATCGGGGCAACAAAGATCCGCGCTGCGGCATAGGAGGATCGAATGTCCTTCACCCAACCGGACACGTTCACCAAAGGGTCGGTCTTGGCAAGGTCGCGCACGCTGGCACTGGGGTCCACGCCGGAGATCAACAACGAAGTCTCGGGCCGGGTCTTGCGAACGATGGGCAACACGTGCTGGACCAGGAACAGGACGCTGTCGATGTTCGGCGGGTAATTCATGTTGCCCGTAAAGAGCAGGTCGTAGTTCTTCTCCGAGTCTTGCGGTTTGAAGTATGACGTATCCACACCGTTGGGGATCACATGGACCCGGTCTCGCAGCGGATGATAGATGTATTCGCGGTCTTGCGCACTGATGATCATCGCATGGTCGAAAAGATCGAACATCAAGTTCTCGTATCGGATCAGTCGTCTGGTTTCCGCTAACAGCAATGGTTTGATATAGAATGGGGCATTCTCCGTACGCCGTTCCATTCCCTTGGACAAGGTGTCCATATAATCCAAGGTCTTCGGAAGGGTAGGGTGGCTGCGCATGTACTCGGTGGTGCGCACCAACTGGCAGAGCACATGGTCCGGTCGGTGTTCGCGGATCACCTTGTCGATCACGCGCTGTGCTACGCGGTGGTGGAAGTAGGCGACCTGAAAGGGAAGTCTGGAAAAGACCGCAGAGGCCAACTTCAGGATGATGCGCCAACGGGGTACGCGGATGACCTCGATGTGCGTACAGAATTGGTGCAGGTGTGCAATGTCCTCCTCGCTGGTGGGCGTATCGCTCAAGCAACACAGGATCACTTCGTGCTTCTGCGCCAAGCGGGTCATCAAATGGTACGCCCTTAATTTGTCGCCCTTTTCAAGTGGGTAGGGCACCCTGGAGAGGAGCAATAGCAGCTTCATACCGCAAGCAAGCGCTTGTAGAAGGCGACCAGATCTTGCACGATCCGGGCATCCGAGTATGAATGCTCAACGAGTTTCCGTGCTTCGTTTCCGAGCATGGTGCGATACTCCGGGTCTTCGTCCATGGCCACGATGTGGGCAGCGAACTCCGAGGGTGTCCGTCCGATCAGGATATTGAGGCCTTCGGTGTGGTCGATCCCTTCGGCACCGATAGGTGTGGAGATCACCGCTTTCCCGAGTGCCATTCCTTCGATGATCTTTACGCGCATGCCCCCTGCGGAGAACAAGGGCACCACCATCACGTGGCGTGCGCGCATGTACTTGAGCGCATTCTTCACGCGTCCGCGGATCACCACGCCATGATCCTCGCGCTTCAGCAGATCTTCAGGCATCTTGTTGCCCGCAAGCTGCAACTGGGCATTCGGACGCTTTTTCAGCACCTTCGGCCACACGTGGTCCAGCAACCATCGGATGCCTTCTTCATTGGGTAGCCAGTCCATGCTTCCCAAGTGGAAGAAGACCGTCGGACCGGTATTGCGCTTTACTTCCGGTAGGTATTCCGTCGGTTCCACAGCGAAAGGAATGGTGCTGATCGGCGTACGTGTACCATGGACCATGAAATGCTCGGCATCCGAAGGGCTGATCGCCGCGATGCCGTCCACGCGATCCAGGATGGACATCTCGTAATCGTGCAACTGCTTGGCCAAGAATTTCCGGTACGGGCGTTTCAAGAAGTTCTTTTCGCCGGTCGCGATACGGTCCTGGATCACGTGTTCCAGGTTGTGTGAACGAAGCACGATGGGGGCTATGCTGTACCGCCGCACCGTGGGGATGTACGGGGTCATGAACAGGCTTTCCAGTTGGATGATGTCGAACGTTTCTTCGGTGAGCAAACGGATCAAGCGAATGTCCACATCCGGGGAGAAGAACCGACTGATGTTGTAGTTGTCCGCTGTGAGCAGATCGGTGAACGCATCCACGATGTTCACGCTGGTGTCCACGAAAACGCCCTCGATCCGGGTGCGGTCCTTGTAGTCGACCGGGATGGCATCCAGATCCAATGTGTTCTTCGGTGTGCTGATGCACAACACCTTCACCTCGTGTCCTGCAGCGAGCAATCCGCGCGTCAGGTTATGCATGGCCTTGCTCCCTCCATCTATTGGCGGGTAAGGCGGCTTGTTACAAAGTTGAAGAATGCGCATGCGGTCGCTTGAAGAGTGAGCGAAGCCGCTCCCAGCCGCGATAATACGCATCGGCATCGAAGAGGGGACTGTCCGTTGTCGCCTTCCACGTGAGCAGCGCTCCGATGGGTAGGAGTACGAAGGTGCTGATCCACATGCCGGGCCACGCCTCCAACTTACCGGAGATCACCAATTTCTCTGTGCTGAAGGAGAGGATGTGGAAGATGAGAAAGAAGACGATGGCGAACACAACAGGCAGGCCCATTCCTCCTTTTCGAATGATGGCTCCGAGCGGAGCCCCGATGAAGAAGAAGAGCAGACAGGCGAAGGCGAGCATGGGTTTACGGTGCCATTCGATATCGAACTTGGCGACCTGCTCCCGTCTACCTCGGTATTCGTCGTGCGAACGTTCGATGAAGTTGATGTTGTTGCGCACCATGTTCACGGCGACATCATAGAGATTGGCGCGTTGGGCGGGCGGGAGTCCTTCCAGGAATTGCGCAGTGGTACGGTGGGGCAAAGTGTCCGATCGCATTTCGTCCTTTCGGGTGACCATCAGGCTATTCGCCAGATGTCGTCGCTGTTCTTCGGTTCGGTGCTGCATCTGCCGCTTCAGACTATCCTGCGCGAATGCCAACTGACCTAAGGTGAGCATCTTATAGTGGTCCTTGAACAGATCACGGTCCGTGCGGTCCAAACCAAGCCCGGTCAGGTCCAAACGGATCTCGTCCTTCTCGAAGGTGCCTCGCATCATGGGATATTTCCCACGGTCCCCGGCCGGCGAATGTTCATCGTAGAAGTGCCCGTCCTGTAAGGTCAGGATCAGGTATCGCCCATCGGTACTGCGCTGCATGGTCCCGGACTTGGCGCGAACCACGGTCCGGTTGCCTTGGAGTGGAGCGCGATGGTCGTAGATGAGCACATCGTGGAGTACTCCACCATCGGCTTCCTTCTTCATGGCCCGGATGCTGAAGCCGTCGATGCCGTTGTAGAATATGCCGGGCTGCAGGTTCATGGCCGGTTTCTTCCGGGTCACATCCCACAGCAACGAGTGGAAACGCAGGTTCGCTACAGGGAGTACGTTGTTACTGAAGTAGAACGACCCCACCGCGAGCACCAATGCGGTAAGGGCAAGGGGCGAAATGATACGGAGCAGCCCTAATCCAGCGGAGCGCATGGGCACCAACTCGGAATTCTCACCAAGACCACCCATCGTCATGATGCTCGATAAGAGAATGGCCAGCGGCAGGGCGAGCGGAACGAAGCTGGCCGTGGCATAGGTCATCAGTTCCAACAGCACGTACCATTCCAGACCCTTGCCCATCAAGTCGTCCACGTACTTCCATAGGAACTGCATCACCAAGATGAACAGCACGATCACGAACGTGATGGCCAACGGCCCCACGAACGCGCCGATGATCATACGATGCAGTCGTTTCATGACCGGTACAACGGGAAAGGAGGTCGCTTATGGCTCACGCTCCAAGAACACGCTTCAACTCGTGGATCTGTGAGTCCCACAATTGGCGGGTCTCAACGACCTCGTCGGGCCACGCATGATCGGTCACCACCAAGCACACCTCGTTGGTCATGGGATCTACACGCACACGGAACTCGAAGAAGGCTTCCGGGTCATCGTCATCGTTGCGCCGGAAACGGATCACTTCGCCTTGCTTTCGCCCGATCATCGTGGTTTCTTCACGCTCCCGGTCCCAAATGAAGGTGTATTGGTCCCCACGGACATCCACATCCTGGCAATACCATTCGCTGAAGCCACTGGGCGTACTGAGTTGGTCGTAAAGCGCGGTCGGAGAGCTGTTCAGATAGAACTCCATCACCACGCGTTCCTTCAAAGGGACTTTCTTCGGGGGCGACTTTACCAGTGTCGGTTCCTTTCTTGGCGCAGGCGAGGTCTTCTCCACGACACGCGGGGATGCAGCAGGCCCGGACTTCACGACCGCCAACTTCGGCGTAGGAGAAGGGGTCTTCTTGGTTGCCGATCTGACGGTCGGTTTAGCTGGCTTAACTGCGGCCTTGGGCACGGTCTTCACCACTTTCAAGGGGGCCTTCTTCACGATCTTCTGCACCTGTGTTGCTGATTTCACGGCTTTCTTGCTCTTGCTCGCCGAAGCTTTCGCGGAGGCTGAGGCCACCTTTTTCACTGCCTTCTTCACCACCACCACCTTCTTCACGGCCTTCTTCGTCACTTTCTTCACCACGGTCTTCTTGGCTGGAGCCTTTTTCACCGCCGCCTTCTTGGTTGCTGCTTTCTTTGGAGTTGCCTTGCCTTTGGAGGTCGCTTTCGCGCTCTTCTTTGGGGCAGGTCGGGCAGGCGGCTTCGCCTTCGTGATCTTCTTCTTGGCCATGGCTTCCGTCGGTATTCGGTGTGCGCCAAGGTAGAGAAAAGCCGCCCCGATGCAAGCCGTTGATCACGTGACAGGCCACAAGCAGCGGGCCGGATCGTTATATTTGCCGCCCCTTGGCCGATGGATAAGGCGTATGGCGCGGTAGCTCAGCTGGTTAGAGCGCGTGATTCATAATCACGAGGTCGGGAGTTCAAGTCTCCCCCGCGCTACATTTAAGACTATGAAACCCGCGATTTCGCGGGTTTCTGCTTTTTAGGATGGGGCGGCGATTACGCACGGTCAACAATTAGGCGTCGTACTCCGCAATGATCCAAATCGAACTTTCGACGCTTCAACTTCACGTTCAAACCTGCGCCGGGTTTGCCATAGGCGACCCTGCGCCTCGAGGACGTGATCACAGATTCTCCTCCAACCACCGCGTCATCATCTCGAAGAGGTGCAACCGTGTGCTGCCACCGTAGATCCCGTGGTTTCGGTCCGGGTATGCGAATTGTTCGAAAGGGATGTTGTGCTTCACCAAGGAATTGGTCATCTCCATGGTGTTTAGACCTCCGCAGGGTGAACACGGATCACCACGCCAACGACAAATCTGCGCCGGGTCTGCCATAGGCGACCCTGCGCCTCGAGGACGTGATCACAGATTCTCCTCCAACCACCGCGTCATCATCTCGAAGAGGTGCAACCGTGTGCTGCCGCCATAGATGCCGTGGTTGCGGTCCGGGTACGCGAATTGCTCGAAGGGGATGTTGTTCTTCACCAAGGAATTGGTCATCTCCATGGTGTTCTGGTAGTGGACGTTGTCGTCACCCGTCCCGTGGATCAGCAAGTACTTGCCTTTCAGCAAGCCGACGTGATTGATGGGGCTGTTGTCATCATACCCACTGCCATTGGCGGCGGGAAGTCCCATGTAGCGCTCGGTGTAGATGCTGTCGTAGAAGCGCCAATTCGTTACAGGAGCCACGGCGATCGCGGCTTTGAAGACATCGGCACCCTTGGTGATGCATAAGCTGCTCATGTACCCGCCGTAGCTCCATCCGAAAATGCCGATGCGGTCAGCGTCCACGTAGCTCTGTTCACCCAGCCAGCGGGCGGCAGCGATCTGGTCCTCGGTCTCGTACTTGCCCAGTTGTCCGTACGTAATGTGCCGGAAATCCCGGCCGCGGTGACCCGTCCCACGCGGATCCACACATGCCACGATGTAGCCCTTCTGCGTCAGCAGCGCATGCCACAGGTGATCCCGACCACCGAATTGATCCAGCACCTCATTGCTGTTGGGGCCGCTGTACTGGGTCATTAGCACGGGATATCGCTCGCCGGGTTTAGCGTCCACCGGCTTCATCATCCATCCGCGCAACTCCAAACCGGACGGGGTTGTGAATTGGAAGAAGGTCTGACTTGGGACGTTGAAAGAGGCCATCGTTTCCAGCAAGCGGGTGTTGTCCTTCAAGGTCTTCACCAGTTTCCCGTTCCGGTCGTGAAGGGTCACATTCGGCACCCCATCGGCGGTGCTGCGTGTATTGATGAAGTATTGGAACCCGGTGCTGAATTCCGCCTCGTTGTAACCGCCAGAAGGGCTCAACACTTTCAACCCTTTTCCATCCAACCCGATAGCGAATACCTCCTGGTTCTCAGGGGCGCTTTTTGCGGCGGTGAATATCACG
Organism: Flavobacteriales bacterium; assembly: GCA_016710015.1. Taxonomy (GTDB): domain Bacteria; phylum Bacteroidota; class Bacteroidia; order Flavobacteriales_F; family PHOS-HE28; genus PHOS-HE28. The sequence continues at coordinate 143,186 of JADJLR010000002.1, read as the reverse complement.
CGTTTGCCTTTTTCATCGATGCCTAGTACGCTCACGACATCCCATGCTCCGCTCGTGATCGGTCGGGATCCTTTTCCGTCGAAAGGCACGTGGTAGATGTGGTTCCAACCGTCCTTTTCACTGGTCAGGATGAAACCCGATCCGTTGGCCTGGAAGAAGAGATCGTCCGTGACCTCGATGTAGGTCTTGCTCGTCTCGCGATAGATCGGGCTTGGGACAAGCTTGGCCATGGCTCCGGCAGGTGGAAGGTCCACGGTCATGATGACCTTCTCGTTCTGCAACCGGTTCATGCGCATGAACCAAGCCGCGCCTTTGGGAGTGAAGCCGAATCGTGGGATGTAGAGATCATGATCCATTGTCGCCAATGGAAGCGTGGTCGTCTGGGCGCTGGTGATGTCGTAGAGGTGTAGAGATACCTTACTATTCGCCTCGCCGGCCTTGGGGTATTTGAATCGGTATTCGCTCGGATAGAGATCACCCCTGTAAAAGGTGAGGTCGAAGTCGCGCACATCGCTTTCGTCGCTGCGCAAGTAAAGGATCCGTTGGCCATCGGGGCTCCAGACATAGCCTTGCACCAACACGAATTCCTCCTCATACACCCAGTCCGTTGCGCCGTTGAGCACTTTGTTCCATTCGCCATCTTGGGTGATCCGGGTCTCCGTCATGGACCCCAAGTCCACCACGTACAAGTCGTTGTCACGCACAAAGGCAGCGCGATCGCCATCCGGGCTGAAGGTGGCCAGTCGTTGCTTGCTCAACGTGATGGCGGAAAGCGGAACTACGGTTTTCGCAGAACGATCATAGATGTAATTGTATGCCTGCGAACTGTGGCGGTAGATCGGCTCCACAGCGGTCTCGATCATCACCTTGCGTTCATCCCCGCTGAAGCTGTAGCCTTCCACGGCCAGCGGACGATCACCACCTACAGGGGTCAGGTCATTCCCATCCACGATGGTGGCCACCTTGTTGCCGGTCTTGTATGCGTATTGCTCGATCATGGCGCGTCCATCCACATCGTCCAACACGGAATAATGGGCCCCATCGTTCATGCTCGCCAAGCCACCCACGGATTCGGCACTGAATTGCGGACTGGCCCAGATGTCGCGGTTGGTGAGCTGTTGCTGGGCGAGTGCGGAGGATGCGGAGAAGCAGAGTACTGCCCCTAGGATGAGGTGACGTTGTAGCATGGAAATTGTAAGGATGCCGAAGGTAAGTAATGACAACGCTGCCGATCGAGTTCCAATGGCAGAACCAACGCTTCATCACACTGCCGGATCCTTTCGTCTGAACTCACTCTTCCACGAAATCCATATCCGTACTGAAGGTCTCCTTCACGCGGAACGTGGCCCACATGGCGAGGCCAATGCAGACCAAGCCGACCATCAGCGCACTGGTGATGCTTCCCACAGGTGTAGCGAGGTAGGTGAAGGCGAGCGTGACAGGAATGACGGAACCGCGGACGAAATTGGGTGTGGTGGTGGCCACGGTGCTGCGGATGTTGGTGCCGAACTGCTCGCTCGCCACGGTGACGAAGAGCACCCAATAGCCAGTGGCCATGCCGAGTAGGAGGCACATCCAGTTGTAGGTGCTGATCGTTACGCCATCCATTCCGAACAAGAAGATCAATGTCAGGATGAGGTTGGAGAAGAGGTAACCCATGATCACCTTCTTGCGGCTGCGGAACACTTGACTGAGCAGTGCACTCAATAGATCGCCTAAGCTGAGCCCGATGTACGCATAGCGGATGGCCATGCCGTTGATGTGCTTCTTGCCGTCGTCGTCCAGCGCGCTGATGTCGATGTTCAGTTCCGGCACGAAGACGTCCTGGCTCAGGTTCACGAGCACACCGATCACATACCAAACAGGTACCCCGATCAGGATGCAGCTGAGGTAGGTGAGGAATCTGTCGCGGTCGCGGAAGAGCATCCAGAAGTCACCTTTGCGCACGTTGGCTTTCTCCTTCACAGTGGCGAAAAGGCCGCTTTCCATGGCACCGACGCGCATCAACAGGAGCAGCAGACCCATGGTGCCGCCCACGATGTAGGCGATCTGCCAGTTCATGAATTCATGTCCCGTCACGTCTGTGAGCAGCAGACCGATGCGCTGACCTTGGCTGTACACCTCGTCTGCGAACACCGCACCCAGCGCACCGAAGACGACCACGATCATGGTGCCGTAGCCACGTTTCTCGCGCGGCATGGTTTCGGTGATCAGTGTGATCCCCGCGCCGAGTTCACCGGCCAGACCGAGCCCGGCAATGAAGCGCACAAGGGCATAGGTCGTAAGGTCGGTGGTGAAGGCATTGGCGATGTTGGCGGCGGAATAGAGGAGAATGCTGCCAAAGAGCACCGTGAGCCGTCCCTTCTTGTCGCCCCAAACACCCCAAAGGATACCGCCCAGGAGCATGCCGAGCATCTGGATGTTGAACAGGTCCACGCCCATTTCGGTGATACCCGGATGCCCCACGCCCATGATGGCCTCGAGGCTCTCGCGCTTCACCACGTTGAAGAGCACGAGGTCGTAGATGTCCACGAAGTAGCCGAGCGCGGCCACCACCACGAGCAGGAGCGAACGACCGGGAAAGAGGCTCTTCATCGCGAAGCGAAGAACGGGAGCACCACTGGCAAGAGCAAGAGGACCCGCGAATAAGGTGTTGTAGCCGATCGCATACCGTTGTACCGGCGTGCATGATCTTTGCGCCATGATCCGGCTGTCCATCCTCTTTGTGCTCGTTGCCTGTTTCGGTGTCTCTCGGCAACCCTCGAAAGGATCCGACACGCCGTACAACATGGCCAAGCCGAGCGCTGTGCTCCACCTCCCGATGGCCTTGCGGGAAGTTTCTGCATTGACCGATGTGGATAGCGTTACGGTGGCGTGCGTGGAGGATGAGCAGGCCACGGTACACTTCCTTTCGCTGCACAGCGGCGCTATCGTAAGCAGCTTTCCCTTCCATGGCCAAGCGGATATGGAAGGCCTAACGCGAGTTGGTGGAACCTTCTATGCGCTCCGGAGCGATGGCCTGCTGTACCATCTCGGTGGGGTGGACACGGGTCTATCGATCCTGGATACCGTTCACCTTCAGTTGGCGAACAGCAACATTGAAGGGCTGGGGTATGACGAGAAGCAGCACCGCATACTGGTATCGCCCAAGGATGTGCTGAACGATGGATCGACGACCAAGGATGAACGGGTGGTGTATGGAGTGGACCCCGAAAAGCTGAACGCAGCGCCGTTGGTCGCCTTGCACCTATCCATGCGTGTGCTCTCCGCTGCTGCCGAGAAGAAGGGCATAGCGTTGCCGATGAAACGGAAGAAGAACGGCGAGCTGGTGTCCGGTTTCAAATTGCGCTACAGTTCCGTTGCCATGCATCCGTTCAGGGACCATTACTACCTGCTCTCTGCAGTGGATAGGACGCTCCTGGTGGTGGACCGGATGGGCGAGCTGGTGGACCTTGTGCTCTTGGACCCTGCGCTGTTGCCCAAGCCCGAAGGGATCACCTTCATGGCCAACGGAGATATGCTCCTGTCCAGCGAGGGAAAAGGCAGTGCGCCTGTATTGGTGCGTTACGCGTACCGGCCATAAGGAGCGGTATTCGCCGTGGTTCGGCCTTTTCGGTCGGCCCTAGCGCAGGATCTCCTCGGCGTTCTGGCCGATCACGGTGGCGAGGCGCTTCATTGGGAGGTCGTTGGGGTCATCGCCGAAGGGGTCTTCGATCTCCTCGGCGATCAGTTCCAAGCTGGCCATGACGTAGAAGATGAACATGACGACAGGTATGGCCAAGTAGCCCAGTGAGAACGCCACGCCGAAGGGCAGTGTGAACACGTAGACCACGATGAACTTCTTGATAAAGCTGCTGTACGAATAGGGGATGGGCGTGTTCTTGATGCGCTCGCAGGCACCGCAGATCTCCATGTACTGCACAAGCTCTTTGTCCAGAATGATGAGCTGATCGCCGGTGAGGAGCCCTTCCCGATGGGCACGCACGGCCCGTTGTTGCATCAGGAGGGCCACTTGGGCAGGCACGTGCTTGCTCTGGTCGAAGTCGGGGATCTCCGGGTGCGGCTCACTGTCCATTTCCATACGGGTCTTCTCCAGCAGCAGGTGGCGCCGTAGTTCCGCCGCGAATTCGCCGATGAGGCGGGCGTAAAAGGTGCGGATCTTGCTGTCATCAGGCGGCAGCATGGCGGCGATCTTGATCGCGGTGTTACGGCTCACGTTCACCAGTTGGCCCCAGAGCTTTCGCCCTTCCCACCATCGATCATAGGCCGAGTTGGTGCGGAACACCAGCAGCATACTGATCGCGAAGCCCAGCAAGCTGTGCATCACCGTCAGGTTGTTCACGTAGCTGGTCTTCGATATGTGGAAGTAGTTCGTTTCCAACCAACCCGCGCCGGCGGTGAACAGTCCGACGAAGATCACGGCGGGCCACAGCACCCGGAAGGTATCCGACTTGTGTATGGCCAGTGCCCGGAACCAGTTGTGCGAGTCGTAGGCTTTCATGGCTTATTCGTAGTGCTTGCGGACCATCCGTTCGAACATGCGCCCGGGCAGCAGCTTCTTGGCCAAAATGCTGATCTTCTGCATGCCTTGCGCCACCACGTAGCGTGCTTTCGGCTTCGGATCGTTCAAGATGCGTTCCACCACCTGCGCCAGTTCGTCCGGGTCGCGGCTGTAGTGCATGCTGCCGCCGAGTATCGCCATGGCCTTCTCGTAGCCCGGCTTGTGTGCCTCGGATATCACCTCCGGCCGCAAGCGCGAATCACCGATGGTGGTGTTGAACTCGCCCGGCTGCACCGTCACCACGTTGATGCCGAAGCGGTCCACCTCGGTGCTCAAGGCCTCGCTCATGCGGTCCAACGCAGCCTTGCTGGCGCTGTAGAAACCGCGGTAGGGCAGTCCGAAGTTGGCCGCTACACTGCTGATGTTGATGATGCAACCGCCGCCCTGCTTCCGCATCTGTGGCAACGCGGCCCGGCACACGCGCAGCGGACCCCAAACGTTCGTGTCGAAGAGGCGTTGCCCCAGTTCGGGTGTGATGTCCTCCACCGCACCTTGTATCCCCAAGCCGGCGTTGTTCACCAGCACGTCCAAGCGACCTGCTTGTGAGATCACTTCGGAAACGGCGCGCAGTACGCTGGCGTTGTCCGTCACGTCCATGGCGATCAGCGTGTATCCATCCATGTGTTGGCCGTTCGCCTTCCGGCTGGTGCCGAACACCGTGTGCCCTGCTTTGGCAAGCCGCAGGCAGATGCTCTTCCCCAGTCCACTGGACCCGCCGGTCACCAGGACCACTTTGGTGTTGAACGACATGGCGGGAAAGGTAGTTGTTGGTGCTTATTGGTGTGTTGGGGGTTGATGATGGTTGTTTGTGTCAACCTATTTTAGGACAAGACATTCATGGTCTCTGTGACGATCGTCACTTCACGGATCCGTGATACCATGTTGCTTCGTCCATGCGTAGTTGGAACATATACCATTCACTTACCCAATGAATAAGACGATACCGATCCTTGGTCTGGTCATCGCTACCGTGGCGTTGATGGCCTTCAACAACCCTGGGGCCCATATGCACAAGAATGCAGGAGGCGCGGTCGCAGGATATAGTGGGGACCCTGCGGGTGGATCCCTTACCTGCACCGCGTGCCATGCCGGGCCGCCCGCAACAGCGGTCAGTGGGCTGATCACTTCGGATATTCCGGCCGAGGGGTATACGCCCAATACCACGTACACGATCACCGCTGCGATAGCCAGTGTAGGGCATAGCAGGTTCGGATTCGAGATCTCGCCCCAGAATCCCGAAGGGGACTTCATCGGAACATTGGTGAACACCGGCGAGGAAACACTGCTGAACGGCACAGGTTCCAACTATATCACGCATAGTTTCTATGGGATCGCCGGGGAGGGCTCTAGGAGCTGGACATTCGATTGGACCGCTCCGCCACAGGGAACAGGCAGTGCGACCTTCTATGGTGCATTCAATGTGACCAATTCGAATTTCACCCAGAACGGTGACACCGTATACACATCCACCCTCTTGGTCCCGGAAGCTCTAAGCACGGTCACGGCCGAGTTGGGCACCAACGAGCGGGCTTTTTCCGTGTACCCGAACCCAGCCACGGACCTGATCACGATCAAGGCCAACAGCAATCTGGTGGGTTCCTCGTTCATGATCACGGATCAGGCAGGTCGGCAAGTGTCGTCCGGGAAACTCATCAATGAAAGCACCTCCATCGACCTGAGTGGAGCAGCGGCCGGTGCGTATGTGATCCGGATCGGAGACCAAGGGAGTCGGACCCTCAAGGTGGTCAAGAAGTAGACGGCGTTGTCCGGGGAAGTGGAAGTGGACGGTGCCATTACCCGGTGGATGCGCCGTTCGGTGGTGGGACCTACGAACATGATCCATGCTCGGTAGGAACCTACGCAAGGTATACCTGAAGCTCCGCCGGATTTCCCGAGCTTCTGTTGGGGACGCAGCGGTCTGAAGTCCTAAAACAGGGTTTCAGTTTTGGGTTGATGTCCTCCATCGCACTTGGATTCCCAGCCTGGCGTTGTTCACCAGCACATCCAAACGACTGTTCGCAGCGATCACAGCATCCGCGGCACCTTGGAAGCTGGTGGCATCACACACATCCATAGCGATCAGCGTGTATCCATCCACTTGTTGGCCGTTCGCCTTTCGGCTGGTGCCGAACACCGTGTGCCTTGCTTTGGCCAGCCGCAAGCAGATGCTTTTCCCAAGACCGCTGGACCCGCCGGTCACCAAAATCACTTTCGTGCTGGAAGACTTCGCGGGAAAGGTAGTAGTCCCTGCACCGTCATTCCGGGCCGTCATCCCGGCCAGCGAGCCGGGACGGAATGACGTTGGTCTGCTTCAGAGCCTCTGTTGAACTTCAATAAGCTCTTGATCGATCCCAAATTGCCCCCAAAAAAGTGGGACAAGCGACCTGTAGCGCACCGCTCAACCACCTACCCTTGCTGCATTCCTGCCCTGGGGGATTTAGTGGGAGCTGGTCGTACAGGACTTGTCCCGCCGCAAAGGTAGTGCTTCAACTACGCTCTGCCATGGATGTGCCAGAGCTATCGCCTCTTATTTTCTGCGCCCCCGCTGGGGTCGTTCTCCAACGGGGGGCATTTTCTGATTTCTGTGACCCCTCTGGGGTCAGAACGCAGCACTGGACTTTCTCCTTGTGGGTTGACCCCAGAGGGGTCAGAGAATAGAATTCGAGTCGGACGAACGTGTTCGACCCCAGCGGGGTCTCAGAAACAACAGATCTGGTGCGGAATGTGTTCATAGGCGATAGCCCTGTGGATGTGCTTCCTCGGCGGGGATCGAGCATGGATGAAATCACCGCATCATCGGCACTGAACACGAAGGTTGAACTGCAATAGCAAGCAATACATGGGCGTTCAGCCGCCCGATCTCGGACTTTCAGCAATACCCCGATCTACTCCGGCAGCTTGAATTCCGGGTTGTGGATCAGGCCCACCACGTTGCCCCATGGGTCCTTCACGGCGCCCACCACGAGTTCGCCGCCCACGTTGTGCGGTTCTTCACATGTGCTTGCTCCGAGTCTGATGAGACGATCGTATGCCTTCTGCACATCGTCCACGCCCCAGTAGGTCATTACGTTCTCACCGCGCGGCTTCGGCTCGCCTTCCTCGGGGAGCAGCCCCAGCTCGTATCCGCCAATGCTGAAGCCCACATAGAAGGACTCATCGAAGTAGGGCTTGGGGCCGAATGCCTTGTGGTACCATTTCTTCGCAGCATTCAGGTCTGGCACGATGTAGATCACGGTTCGGAGCCCGTGCATGGGGGAGGGTTTCATGTTCCGGAAATGTACGGATGAACCGAGCGCGGCGTGAACGCAACGTGCTATTCGTTCACGCCCAGTCGACCTTCCAACACGATCGTCAGGTCGTTCAGGATAGAAGCCTTGTACGGGTCGTTCTCTGCGGTCATTGCGTTGCGCACTCGACCAAGTGCAAGCCGGGCCGCGTGCTCTGGCCAGATCTCTTGATTCTCGATCACGGTGAGGCATTCGAAGCTTTCCTGCGCATCACCTTCCAAGGCGATGGTTACGAAACGGTCCAAGTGGTCACGCACATCGATCCCAGCATTCCAAAATACACCTAACACGGTCTTTCGCACCGGAGCCAAACTCTCGTCCTCCAACGCACGGAAAAGCTCGTCGGCGGCCCCCGGAGCCTTCACCTGATCCAACAATCCAGTTATGCGCTGTTTAACGCGACCCTCCTTGGCCCGCATCAATGCGTCCAGCAAAGGTCGGATGGCCTTGGCATCGGCTTCCTGTTCGATCCGGGTCAAGGCGGTCAGGGCGGCTTCGTCATCATCGCTCAGTAAGGAGGCGAAGGCCAGATCCATGCGTTTGGTCTTTGTATTGACGGTCATCGTTCAGCCGGTCGTTAAAAGGGAAGGTGCGAAGGTAGGTGCCCACAAAGGGCAGCCCTGAGCCGAGGCGTACATGGGACCGAGTTGCTTACAGGCTCATGTAACTCCGGCGAGCCGGGCTACGCTTGAACTTGTAGGAGACCTCCAAGCTGAAGAAACTGAAGGAATCCAAAAGGGCCGGGTTCCCACGTTGACTGGTCACGATGCCGATCTCCCCATTGGTGCCCCAGCCAGTAGGGTCGCTGATGTAGCGCGCCAGACCCTGCTCCCCGGTCGTGGAATAGGCCGCATCGATCTCATCGTACGTGGCGTAGCGGTCACTCACGTCATCCAACATGTCCGTAAGGAACATCAAGTAACAATACTCGATCCCGATGCTCAATTGGCGCGTGGCCATCACCCGAACGCCAGCGCCAAGCGGAATAGCCACGTGCCACGGTGAGAATCGAGGGCCACCGCTGTTTTCGCCTGCGCCAGCACCGCCTTCGGTCTGCCAACTGTACAGGTCGGTCTCGTATTTTCCGTCACGACCGATCACGTTGGCACCTTGGGTTTGGCGTGGTGCATCCAGCACCGTTCCATCCTCCCAGAAATAATACCGGTTGGCCAGATCCACATCGCCGTTGAACAGATCGGCCTTTGGCCTGCCGTGGTATACGCCTAGACCAATGTGGAAGTACATGAAGAATCGTTGCTGGAAAAGCGGGGTGAAGGGCTCGCGGTATGCGTTCAGCACCAAGTGTCCGGAGGCTCCGATGAGGTCGTTCCGAAAGCTGAGTCCACGCCGGTAGTTCTTCAGGTCCGTGGTTTCCACATGGCGCAGTGCCGCGGTTTCGTCGTAGCCGATCCGAAACCAACTGATGCGTGCTTCGGTAGTGAGCGAGCGTGTGACATACCGCTTCTTGTTGTTCAAGAAATCCCGGAAGGTGATGGTCATCCCGGGCCGTGCGCTGTTCCATTGCACTGGGCCGTCGATGTTGCCGAGGTCCCCGTAATAATGGGTCACACCGCCCTGAACGCCCACTTCCAAGTGGCGTTGCGCATGTGCCAAGAAGGCGCAAAGAAGGGCAGGAAAGAGAATGCCGAGTCGTATCATGCTGCCGGATCGGACTTCGAATGTACAAGGTATAGACGCTGAGAGCACCAACGGTTGCCTCTCTGAAGTGAGCAGAAGTGGTCAGGCGCGTTCACCGAAGATCGCAGTACCGATCCGGACCATGGTGGTTCCGGCCTTCACTGCAATGTCCACATCGCTGCTCATTCCAATGCTCAGGACCGTGAATTGCTCCAATGGAAAAGGACCGTGCGTGCGGATGGCCTGATGCCAGTCGTTCAGGTTCCGAAATTCACGTGCTATTTGGTCCGGATCCGAGGTGTTCGTTGCCATGCCCATGAGACCACGGATGGTGCAATGTGGCCAACGTTCGATCGGGTCAGGGCTTCCGAATGTGAATTGCTTCAATTCCTCCTCCGTGAACCCGTGTTTGGTGGTCTCTTGCCCGATGTGGACCTGTAGGAGGATCGAAACGTTCCGTTGCAATGCCTTGGCCCGTTTCTCCATTTCGTCCATGAGCTTTGGACTGTCCACACCGTGGATCAAGTGGCACACCGGGAGGACGTGCTTCACATTGCTTCGCTGCAGGTGGCCGATGAAGTGCCAGCGGATATCCGGTGGAAGCAGCGGCACCTTTTCGCGTAGTTCTTGGGGATAGTTCTCCCCGAAGTCCCGGTGTCCAAGATCGTAAAGGGCTTGGATCTCCTCCACGGACCGGGTCTTGCTTACGGCGACCAAAGTGATGTGGTCCGGAAGGCTTGCTTTCACGGTCGCATACCTTACGGCAAGAGCAGAGTGATCCACGATCGCCATGTCGCGAAACTACACGTCCTCCAAGCTGTACACGGTCAGGCCGCTACGCAACTTCGGTTCGATGTACGTGCTCTTGGGGGGCATGCACCCACCGGTGTCGGCCACTTCTTTCAATTCCGCGAAGCTCACCGGACGAAGGTTGAAGGAGACGGCCACCTCGCCGTCCTTCACCATGCGCTCCAATTCCGCCACACCGCTGGTGCCTGGAATGAACCGGATATTCGGATCGGTGCGCAGATCGTGGACACCCAGAACGGGGTCGAGAACACGCACACTGAGTACGGAGGCATCCAAGCGATCCGCTGCAGTGCTGTTCGGGCCAGGCGCGGGAAGCGTCATGGCATACCAGCCCTGTCGTGTGCAGATATTCACCACACCGTGCGGTGGGGGAGATGTTGGCGCTTCTTGCAATTCGACCAATGGTCCGACCTTCTCCAATGCCTTCCGGAATTCGTTCGTGTCCATGCCGTTCAATAGGGTAACAGCACGGTCGAAATTGTGGATGTGCAATTGCTCTTCGGGCACCACGAAGGCCAGGCACCAACCTTTGGGCGAGTCTGCATGGCCATTTTCGTCTGTTACCAACCGAGCACTGCTCGCCATACGGTGGTGACCATCGGCGATGTACAAGGCTTCGGTCCTAGCGAAGCAGGTGCTGAGGTCGGCAATGGTCCGTTCATCGTGTACGGCCCAGACCCGGTGCCTTACGCGATCCGTGGTGCTGAAATCATAGGTCGGTGGGGTGGACCAAAGACCCGATAAGGCATCCTCCAAACCGCTTTCCTTGGGTGCCGTGAGCAATACGGGCTCTGCATTGATCCCAGTAGCTTCCAGATAGACCTTGAAGAGTTCCTCCCGCTGCTGAAGCGTGTGTTCATGGACCTTGATCCGCCCGTTCCGGTAATCGCCCACAGAGACGGCACCGATGATCCCCCGGGAAGTGGAACCGGTTCGCGATTGCTCGTACAGATACACGCACGGTCGCTCTTCGCGGATGTACCAACCATCATCCAAGAACTCGTTCCACTTGCGGCGCACGTTTGCGAATCGTTCGTTGCGCGTGAGCCCCTCTGTGGATCCGTGGTCGGGATGGATGACGTGGAGGAAGCAGAACGGATTCCCGATCAACTTCTCCTGCAACTTTTCTTCGGAGTAGGTAACGTACGATCGGCTAGCCACCAAATGGACCTTATCTGCCACTGGGCGCCAAGCACGGAAGGGGCGGAAACGGACCATCAACCCACGCTGACCGAGGATCGCCAAGCGATGATCTGGTCCGCCAATTCATCGCCCACACGGGCTTGCGCTTCTGCAGTGGCCGCACCGATGTGGGGAGAAAGGCAGAGGCTTTGTTCGTGCAAAAGGTCCTCGCGCGGTTCTGGTTCATTCACGAACACATCGAGGGCCGCTCCACGTAGCCTTCCTTCCTTCAGGGCGGAGAGCAACGCCTCTTCGTCCACGGATCCGCCGCGCGCGGTGTTCACGATCACTGCACCGGGCTTCACCTTGGCCAGTTCTTCTACACCGATCAGGGGGAGTCCGTCCTTTTGTGCCGGCACGTGCAGTGTGATGGCATCCGACTGCTTCAGGAGTTCATCCAAGCTCACCATTTTCACGGGGACGCGGATGGCTGTACCGCCGATCTCCATCTCCAAGGCTTCCACGGTGGAATTGCTGTCCACGTAGATCACGCGCATACCACAACCGAGTGCGTAGCGAGCGGTCCATTGGCCGATGCGACCGAAGCCGATAACGCCCAAGGTCTTACCACGGAGTTCGGCTCCTTTTTCGTATTCCTTCTTCAGCTCCTTGAACTTCGAGTGACCTTCGCTCGGCATACGGCGATTGGCCTTGTGCAAGTTCCGCATCAGGCTGAAGAGATGTGCCATCACCAGTTCGGCGACGCTGATGCTGGAAGATGCCGGGGTGTTGATCACCGGAATGCCTTTTCCCTTGGCATAGGCCACATCGATGTTGTCCAGTCCCACACCACCACGCCCGATCAATTTCACTGTGGGGCATGCATCGATGAGCTCGCGCCGCACTTTGGTGGCGCTACGTACGAGCAGCACGTCCACCGCTTCGTCGTTCAGGTAAGCGTTCAGCTTGTCCTGCGGAACGTGGTCCGTGGTCACCTTGAATCCTTCTTCTTGCAGGCTCTGCTTGGCCTGGGCTGAAATGCCGTCGTTGGCGTGTACGCGCATCTTATCCTCTCTTTTTAGCGAATTCATCCATCACGTCCACCAACACCTGTACACTCTCGATGGGGAGCGCGTTGTACATGCTGGCGCGGTAACCGCCTACGCTGCGGTGTCCGCGGATACCATTGATGCCAGCGGCTTTCCACAGTTCATCGAAGGCCGGTTCCAATGCTGCATCCTTCATTACGAAGGTGGGGTTCATTACACTGCGGTCCTCCACTGCGGTGGTGCCTTGGAAAAGGGGAAGACGATCGACTGCATCATACAGCAGCTTGGCCTTCGCCGCATTGCGACGTTCCATTTCCACAACTCCGCCTTGGTCCTTCATCCATTGCAAGGTGAGCATGCTCACGTACACCGCATAGACCGGTGGGGTGTTGTACATGCTCCCTTTGGCAGCATGGTTCTTCAGATCCAGAACAGGGCTGATCTTACGGTCGCTCTTCCCCAAGCGTTCCGGATCCATCAGGTAGACCGTTGCGCCTGCGGGACCCATGTTCTTTTGGGCACCGCCGTAGATCAAGGCGAAGTCCTTCACGTTCACGGGTCGACTGAAGATGTCGCTGCTCATGTCGCAGATCATCGGAACCGGACTCTTCGGGAAGGCCTTGAACTGGGTACCGAAAATGGTATTGTTGCTGGTGAAGTGGAAGTAATCCGCATCGTTCGGGATCTCGAATCCCTTGGGGATGTAGCTGAAGTTCTTGTCCTCACTGCTTGCCACCACCAGTGTCTCACCAACACGAGCGCTCTCTTTTATCGCCCGCCCGGCCCATTCGCCGGTATTGGCATAAGCGGCCTTCCCATTCGGACGCATGTAGTTCAACGGAATGAGGTGGAACCCGAGACTAGCGCCACCACCGAGGAAGACGACCTCGTAGTTGTCCGGTGCGCCGAGCAATTCCTTCACCAAGCCTTGCGCCTTCGCCATCACCGCTTCGAAAGGCTTGCTCCGGTGGCTCATTTCCAGGATGGAAAGGCCGCTCCCCTCAAGATCCAATACGGCTTGCGAAGCCTTTTCGAAGACCTCTTTGGGAAGGATGCAGGGACCTGCGCTGAAGTTGTGGACCTTGGTGCTCGACATGGTGGGACTTGTATTCGGGCCCAAATGTAGCCCTGTACATCCAGCCGGACCTTACCACAGTGTTCATTAACCCTGCACCCTATCCCGCAAACGCTTGTAATTACTGAGGATGCGGAGGAACTGGCAGAAGGACGGAGTGGTCCATGTCCGGCCCTTGCCTTGGGGCTTTGCCGCAGCGAGTTCGGCATCCAGATCCTCCAACACTTGGCGCAGCCCCAATGCGCTCCGGTCAAGTAAGGCAACCATGGTATGCGAAACCGTTGCCGCCAACGTGCTCTGAAAGGAGATGGGCACGCGCTCTTGACGAACGATGGCCCCGGTGTCGATGTGCTTGTCGATCCGGTGGATGGTGTAGCCCGTGGTGTCGGAGCCCATGTACAACTGCCAGATCACGCTTTGTGCGTTCTGGAATTCGGGGAGTAGTTCGTGGTGGATGTTCAGCATTCCCGAACGTGGCGCGTTGAACACCTTGCTGCCGATGTATCCGTTGCCCAAGCTGATGCCGATGTCGGCGTTCGCTTCACGCATCAGTTCCATGGTGCGCACATGGTTGATCGCAGGGGTGGTGGCAATGGGAATGGATAGCGAAGCGCACAGCGGGCCGAGGTCGTGAATACTCGCCAGCCGCTCCACATCAGCCCCGTACCACTTCCGCATGCGGTACCCGATCAAGGCACCCAGTGGACCAATGCGCAGGACCTTACGCAGTTTTCGCATCAGATGTCCCTTGGGCTTGGCAGCCGTGCCATCCACCAGGATCACTTGCACACAAGCGTAGTGTGGGCTGCCCACCAACGTAGGTAGGTGGTGGCTGGCCGTACCACGCCTGCTACTGGTAAGCACCACCACGCGCAAACTCATGCGGGGAAGAGGTTGTTCGCAGCGTTGGCGTTCAACGCATTGTTCGCCAAGAAGTACCGCACGTGTCCAAGGGGCCAGTCCAGCACCACGTGGTCCCTGCGCAGGCAGAGGGAATTGCTAGGCACCGCACCATTCCCGATGTGGCAGCCCCGTTCCGCACTTGCGCAACTTTCAAAACCCACCGTGAACACATCGCGAAAGCTTTGTGGTGTAATGTCCGTGAAACGTCCGTAGGGGAATGCGAAGTGTGAGACGGACCCACAGTGTTCGGTGAGGATCTGCCGACTTTGCTCCAGATCTTCGCGCATTAGGGCCGACTCGGTGGCCGCCATGTTCCGGTGTTCCATGGTGTGCGAGCCGATCTCGTGGCCCAGCCGCTGCAACTCCGCCACATCGTCCCAACGCAGGAATTCCACCGGCGGGAAACTCAGCCGTTCCGCACAGATACGCTGCACACTATCCATGTCCTGTAGGCCGATCAGACCTGGATTCACAAAGAAGCAGGCGCTGATGCCGTGGGCGTGCAAGAGCCTTCCACCATCCAGATTGTTCTTGAAGCCATCGTCGGAACTGAAGGCGATGTATGGCTTGTCGATCGTGCCGTTGCGCACCCGTTCAACAGCCTCGGAATGGGAGATGAAGCTGTGGTGCCGGGCAAGATCCTTGATCAAGCGTTCAAGCCCGGCCAATTCATCCGTGAAGGTGTGGTGGATGTACAGGAACTGCACCCGGGGGCGTTGCAAGGCCCGCTCCATGCGTCCGCCCACCTGATATGCGGTCGCGAGGCCATCCAGGGCCACGTTGCGCAGCGTACCGCGCAGGCCGTGCGGGTTATACGCTTTGATCTCGGCGTATCGGGTAGCGTAGCTCATGGACCGGCCGAAGGTAGCGCTCGGCATCAGGGCTTGAGCGCCGGTGACGAAGCCAGGAATGGACGCGGATCGCGATCAACGAAGGCTCGAACTACTCCTGTTCCGGATGTCGTGGTGCGTGGAAGACCTTGGACTTGGAGCTGCTGTCGCGCAGATCGATCTCCGGTCCGAACCACCATTCGCCTTTGTGCCAGAAATAACCGTCGTGGCTCATGTCCGGGCCGTAGTATGCCCACTGGTCCTTCATGTCTGCACGCGAAGGGGAGAGGTGGTCCATGACGATGGCTTCCAGTGAGGGGTCGTATCGAAGGGTCATGGTCGCTTGGAAAGAGAAGCCGAACACCTTGCGCATGGGCCGCAGCCTGCCTTTCCCGAAGACAGGCGCACCGAATCGTGGTTTCCCGTTCCGGAAGGAAAGCACGTCGATCACCTTGCGGGTCTCAGCTCGGCTGTAGCCCTTCCATCCGAGTAGGGTATAGATCTCCTTGCCGCCTTTCTTCACCGGGATCACTTCGTAGTACAGGGCTCCGTACCAGCGCTCGGGACCCAGTTCAGGCACTTCGGGTGAAGGGATCTTCGGTGTCATGTCCCGCAACTCGGTCAGCACTTGGCCGCGAGCGCTTCGAGCCAACACGAATCCTTCGAATTGATGGGAGCCATCCGCTCTCGGCAGGTTCCACGTGAACAGGCGGAATGCGCCATCGGGAGCATCCACACGCGTCATCGGCAGATCACCGAACGAAGCTATGAGTGCGCCATCCGCATCCAGTAAGATCCGCAGGTCCGCTTTCACCAAGTTGTTCAAGCTATCCTGCACCACATCTGAAGTGGACGTGCCGATCGCTTTCAAATGCGTTGTGATCCGCTCTTGGGCCGTTGTCTGGCAAAAGGCGACCTGTCCGATCATGGACAGGACAACGAGGGAGAACGAACGAACGAGGAGCATAGGGAGTGAACGGGGTTCCGATCGCCGAAGTACACAAAGACCATGCACAATACCACCGTGGATCGGTTCGCTGCGATACAGGCGCACCGCAACGCTGCACCGGATCACAGGTGCATGAACTCCTTCTTCGCCATCAACTGCTCCTTCGTCTCGCGGAAATCGGGGTCGTCCACGCAACAATCCACCGGGCAAACGGCCGCACACTGGGGTTCATCGTGGAAGCCTGTGCATTCGGTGCATTTATCGGTAACGATGAAGTACACGTCCATGTTCTTCGGTGCGTTGTTCGCATCGGCATCGTACGTGTTCCCCATCGGCGTGGTGAGGGTGCCCGTCAACGAGGTTCCATCGGCCAATCGCCACTCACTTCCGCCTTCATAAATGGCATTGTTGGGACATTCGGGTTCGCATGCACCACAATTGATGCATTCGTCGGTGATCATGATCGCCATGGCTAGAGTCTACTTTTGCGTTGCCCAAAGAACACCCGGCAGTGTACGTTCATTGCCGAAAACTTGGGTAACGATCGCAAAGATAGGCGGTCGCCCTCGCCATGCCGATCCCTACCATGTTAGCCACATTCGACCAAAGGACCGCAGCGTTGACCCAACTGGGCGTGGTGATGGCGCACCTCGCACGTTCCGAGCCATGGCCGGGACATGGCATTGGGTTGGATCGGATGGAGTACGATGCGTTGGATGCCGTGGTAAGGGGTGCATACGCAACCAACGGCTGGTTCACGGAGGAGAACGTACGGCACGCTTTCGGAAGTTGGGCGGATGCGTTGGACGGCGAAGGCTTGAAGCGCTGGTGCGATACCTACCCAGCTTTGAGCAGCGCGCGATCACCGGTGCGTACGGTAGGCATCATCCTAGCGGGAAATATCCCGTTGGTGGGGCTACATGATGTGCTCAGCGTCTGGTTGGCTGGGCACCGCGCCAAAGTGAAGTGCTCATCGCAGGATCCGGCGCTGATCCCGGGCCTGATCGATGTGCTGGAACGCTTCGTACCGGGCACTGCCACGCGGATCACATTCAGTCCGGGTAGGCTCGGAGAGGTGGAAGCCATGATCGCTACCGGCAGTAACAACACAGCGCGCTATTTCGAGCACTACTTCGGTCATTTGCCACGGATCATCCGGAAGAGCAGAACAAGCGTTGCTGTGTTGGATGGCACTGAAACGCCGGAGGAACTGGCCTCTTTGGGCGAAGACGTATTCCGCTACTTCGGGTTGGGTTGCCGGAACGTATCCAAGTTGTACGTACCGAATGATTTCGAACTGGACCGATTCTTCACTGCGGTCTTTCCGTGGAAGGACATCGTGCTACACAACAAGTACGGGAATAACTACGACTATACCCGGGCACTGTGGATGCTTGACGGGGTGAAGTTCCTGGAGAATGGATTCCTCTTGGTGAAGGAGGACGAGGCACTGGCCAGTCCGATGGCCTCGGTCTTCGTGCAGCGCTACACGGATCGCGGAGCGGTGGACTACGAATTAGCGGCCCAAGCGGAAAGTCTCCAATGCATCATCGGTCATCACGCCCTGCCTTTCGGCAAAGCGCAAACGCCGGGGTTGGCCGATTTCGCGGATGGGGTGGATACCCTACGCTTCCTGCTGGATCTGAAGTAATAGGGGCTTAGGGAACGTACTCGTAGCAGCCGAGGTCCCATGCATTATCTGACCCGCGCAACACGTTGTCCAAGTCGAACACCGTATTGGCATTGGCTGTACCCGGAAATGCTCTTCCGCGCGCATACGAACCGCCCCCGATGTGGAAATTGCGCCCTGGGACATCCACGAAAGCCGCATTCTGGTTCCGGTGGATCGAAGTCTGTAACGGGAAGTAGCTCGGGTTGTTCGTGGATTGGTCCGTACGCAACATCATGTAACGGAAGTTCAGTCCAGTAGGCAGTTGCAGGTCGTTGAATTCGAGTTGGAACTCGTTCGCATTCGTCCCGCTCACGATCCCGTTGATGAAGGAACTGTTCGGGATGTCATGCACCTCCAAGCCACCGTCGAAGCTTTGGAAGACATTGTTCAAATAGAACGCCGGGGTTTGCCGGATGTCGTAGTCCCAATAGTTGGCGATGGTGAAATGGTCGAAGGCATACTTACCGCCGCCGGTCAAGGCCACACCGTATTGCCCGCAATCGCCCACGAGCAAGTTGTTCGCCACGATGTTGTAATTCCGGCTCAGGATCCCGGCCGCACTGCAATTGCGGATCTTCACATTGTTCAAGATCAATTTCGTGTCACTGGTCGGTGAACCCGAATACGGAGGGAAGACCTCGCACTGGATGCCGATCAGCGCATTCTTGATCAGCACATTCGAGAACTCGTTGCTGTTCTCGGCAGGTCCTTCATTGATCCAGATCCGGTCCCATTGTCCGGGTAGTTCACTGTAGAAGGGTTCCAACCGATCGCCTTGGAACACGATCTCCTGTCCGACATCCGCGATCGCCTTGATCTGCCCAGAATGAAGCACCCAAAGGCCGCCACCTCCATGTACGTACACCTGCACACCGGCCTCGATGATGAGGGTGCAACACGAATCCACCACGCCATAACCGTAGATCACGTAGGGCAGGTCGTTGGTCCATGTCACCGTTTCACAGATCTGCATGCCATTCTCATCGTACCCACCGGCGATGTAGCTGTATGGTGGAAGCCCTTCGATCGCGATCTCCGGAGTAGGGTAGATGAAATGCGCGTCCTGTCCCCAAGCCAGCAGAAGCACTTCTTGCACGGTGCCGTTCGTATTGAACTGGATATGGTCCTCGAAGATGAAGGGATTGCTCGTGTTGGACTGGTCCAAGTTGGCCTCCACGAAGATGAAGACGCTATCACCACCAAGGATCTCCACATCGCTGAAGGAAATACCGGAAGCCCCGTCCACGTTGATCCGGAATGGGGAAGGGGTGCCGCCTTCCAAGGAAATATCGACCCGCACAGCGTTGCTGCTGGGATTGCGCGCTAAGAAACGCTTGGTCACCGAATTCACCGTGGTGAAGATCGTGTCGAAGAGCACGGTATCCTTGCTGAAATCCAGAGAGATGCCGGACTCGTCAGTGAATTTCACGTCCTTCCGACAGGCGGAAAGAACACCGACCGTCAGCAGCAAGAAGAGTATTGGGCGTAGGGTTCTCAAGGCGGGCAAAGATGGTTCATCGCGGTTATTTACGCGATAACGGGGTGGATCATTGCGCGGCTCCTGTGGATATTGCACGGTCGAGGTGACCGTGACCGTGTGGAAAATCCATTCCCGTACCATACATTTGCCGCCCCAACGCAAGAAATACGTCATGAAGCCCGAGATCCATCCTTCCAACTACCGCCTAGTGATCTTCAAGGATATGTCCAATGAGGACATGTTCATGGGCAAGAGTTGCGCGAACACCAAGGACACCATCCAATGGGAGGATGGGAACGAATATCCACTCGTGAAGCTGGACATCAGTCAGTCGTCGCATCCTTTCTACACGGGTAAGATGATGTTGGTGGACACCGCTGGTCGCGTGGACAAGTTCAAGAAGCGTTTCGCGAAGCACGTGGCCAAGACGGAAGCCAACGAGAAGCCCGAGACCGGCACCGCCGAATAATTCGATCACATATCCAAGGAGCCCTCGGCCAATGGTCGGGGGCTTTTTCGTATCAAGCGGTAGAGGTCGGACTTCGATGGATCGGCATTGTCGTACCCATTGGGCTTGAACTGATCCCAAGGCAATTAGGTCACGATTTGTCATTCTAGGATCAGTTCATCAAATGCATGATTATTTGCTGTTCCTCAGGGTATTGAATGCGCTGTATTGAAGTGGAATAGATACCGGTTGGCGTTACGCCCCCCTAGCTTACTCGGTGCTTCTCTTCCTTACCGATCCCTTCCCGGATCATCTCCAAGGCTTGGGCGATCCGTCGCTTTCGGGTCTCATCCTTCTTCGCATCGATGATCCACTCCACGTATTCCTTCTTGTGGGTGGATGAGAAATTCTCCCAATGCTTCCACGTGGTCTCGTCCTTCTTCAAGCAGCCTTCGAGGTCGGAAGGCAATTCCAGGATTTTCCTTGGCGGCTTGGCATCGCCGAGTTTCACTCCGGTAAGATTCAGTCGCACGGCCTGCTTTACCAAGTCCGAGAAGGCTTTCTCATGGATAGCTTCGCCTTCGGACAGCTTGTACTTGCGGATCCCGCGTTCCTCATCCTTTTCGGTGAGCTTGAACAGCCCTTGCGCATCCTTCAGCAGTGCTCCTTTGTGGAACCATACGCTTACACAGGTTTTGAAGCCATGGATCCCAACCATGATGCCGTCGTGGTCGAAATGCGGACCGTTCCACCGCCAGGTTTCCTCGACATCCGGGTCCACGGAATGGATCAGCTGCCGCAACCGGATCATTAAGAGCCGTTGCCATTCCGGATGTTCGGCGATGTACGAGTTGATCTGTTCCTGCGGATGCATGATGAACTTCAGTTGAAGGAGCAATAGTACTAACGAAGGGCACGAACGTTGACTAAAAGTACAGCCGGTTCTTAACAGGCTAAACTCCACACGCTTGCTCGTGTACTCCCAGAATTGTCCATTCATCGACGGAACACGCATGGCGATCGATGGGCCGGGCCAAGGAATTCGCATCATCTAGCGAACGAAGACCTTCTTGAGCGCCTTTTTGATCACCTGCTTGGATCGAGCGGCCCAAGAGGTAGTGGACACGATGGGAGTGAAGGCCGGATCCACCGGGACGTGTACGAGCGAAAAGGCCATGTAATCGGGCTGCTCGGTCCAGATGGAGTGCCGTTGGTAGTGCAACAGGCAAAGTCCTGCTTGGGAGAAAGTCGCGACCAACTCAGGAAGATGTAGGGCGAGGTCCACCACTTGCTGCGATGCCGGCCTGTTCTTACGGAGCCATTCGCTGTAGAACGGGTCCGGGGAATGGACAAGGATCCTGCCGTTGGGTTGAAGTGCTTCCCTGAGGTGCTGGAACAGCTCGTTATGCCGCACCAGTGGAATGTGTTCCAGAATGTCAGGCAAGACGATCAGGTCATAGGGTCCACCAAGGGGATCGGAGACCACATCGGCAACGCGCAATTCCACGTTGGTGCGGCCTATGAAGAAGGACCGTGCATGGGCGATGCTCTCCGGACTAAGGTCCATGGCCACCAGGTGCCCGTTCGGAAGACGTTCGGCGAGCAGTCCAGTGAGGGTTCCGATCCCACAGCCCAGTTCCAGCACACGCATCCCATCCTTGAGTCCGTTCGTCAGGGCCAACTCCAAGATCAAATGGTGCCGCTCATTGATGCCGGTCTTGACCTGCTCCTTTGCGAAGCTGTCGTAGAAATCCTTAATGATAGTGGTCTCCATACGTTGGTGATCTTGGGCGACCGTACACAGAGAAGGTGGCTCCCTGATCTGGTGGATCAACACGCCTCGATGACGGTCGCGTACCCCTGTCCTACACCGATGCACAAAGTACACAAGGCATAGCGTTGCTTCGTGGCTTGCAATTCCAACGCTGCGGTTTGGAGCAGTCGGGTGCCGCTCATGCCCAAGGGATGTCCCAAGGCGATCGCACCTCCGTTCGGGTTGATCCGAGGGTCGTTGTCTTCTAGACCCAAACTGCGGGTGCAACTGAGCGCTTGGGCGGCGAATGCCTCGTTCAACTCCAGGATGTCGATATCGTCCAAGCTGAGCCCGGCGCGTTCCAAGGCCAACTTGGTGGCGGTAACAGGACCGATCCCCATGATGCGTGGTTCCACACCCACCACGGCACTGCTCACGATGCGGGCCAGTGGTTCCAGACCATGCGTGGTCATTCCGACCTCGCTGGCGATCAGCGCCGCTGCGGCACCGTCGTTCAATCCGCTTGCATTCCCGGCGGTCACGGTACCATCCTTTTTGAAGGCGGGTCTCAATCGCGCAAGACCTTCCATGGTCGTTCCAGGTTTCACGAACTCATCCGCAGCAAAAATGATGGGGTCCGCTTTCCGTTGGGGGATCGATACCGGGGCGATCTCGATCGCTAGTCGCCCGTTGGCTTGGGCTGCGGCCGCCTTTTGTTGGCTCCATAGTGCAAAGCGGTCTTGATCCTCGCGGGATATCGGCGTGGCATCCAGCAGGTTCTCTGCGGTCTCGCCCATGGCATCCACTCCGTACAGTTCCTTCATCAATGGATTCACGAAGCGCCAGCCAAAGCTGCTGTCAAAGAGTTGGGCATCGCGACCGTAGGGTGTGCTCGTCTTGCTCATCACCCAAGGTCCACGCGTCATGTGTTCCATGCCGCCAGCGATGAAAAGGTCACCGTTGTTCGCGGCGATCGCACGACCGGCCTGTACCACGGCGCTCATCCCGGAGGCGCAGAGGCGGTTCACGGTTTCACCCGGCACAGTGACCGGAAGGCCAGCCAGCAAGAGGGCCATTCGTGCTAGGTTGCGATTGTCCTCGCCTGCTTGATTAGCGCAACCGAGGATCACATCGTCCACGGCCTTTGGGTCCAGATCGACATGGCGTTCCAATAACGCCCGGATCACGTGCGCGGCCAGATCATCCGCACGAACAGGGGCAAGGCTTCCGGTGAAGTTCCCGATCGGGGTCCGGATGGCATCAACGATGAATGCGGCTTTCATGGGGTTTCAGTGGTTTGATCATCGGGGAACCAAGGTTTGCCGGTGCGGTACACGGTTCCCTTGAAAAGCGCGACCGTTTCATCGCGTTGGTTTGAAATGGTGATGTGGTACACCCCGATCCGGCTGGTAAGGCTCATTTCTTGGGCCGTCGAGGTGAGTATGTCCCCCTCCTTCACAGCCTTGATGTGGCTGATGGAGGTTTCCACGGAAACAGCTTGGACCCCATGCGCATTCGCCGCGAAGGCCAAGCAGCTATCACCAAGCGCGTACGTGATCCCGCCATGGGCGATCGCAAAGCCATTCAGCATCACCTCCTTCACGGTCATGCGCAATACACAGGACCCCGGTTCCACTGAAATGCGTTCCATGCCCAACCAACGGCTGTACGGATCATGGTCGTACATGCGATCGACCACGCGTTGCGCCAAAGTGTGGGATCCCATCGCGGGTAAAAGTACCGTTCACCGAGCGTCCTGCCTGCTCGAAAGAACGATCAACGGCGCGAAGTTCTGCATTGGATACCTTCGACCGAACACCCCACAGCGCATGACCTGGTTCACTACCGACTTCAATGCCTTCTTCATGGACCTCGCAAAGAACAACAACAAGGAATGGTTCGATGCGAACCGGAAGCGATACGAGAACAGTGTGAAGAAACCGTTCCATGCCTTCGTGGACGAGGCCATCCAGCGCATCGGAAAGCTGGATCGAACAGTCGCCATCGAGCCGAAGGAGGCGATCTTTCGGATCAATCGCGACATCCGTTTCAGCAAGGACAAGACTCCATACAAGTTGAGTTGCTCGGCGATCATTTCCCCAGCGGGTCGTAAGGACCATGCGGTACCGGGACTTTATCTGGAGTTGGGGCCTGAGCATGTAGGCATTTATGGCGGGGCCTATATGCCGGACAAGGTCCAGTTGGAATGTATCAGGACGGCGATCGTTCAGGATGGCCGGGCCTTCCGGAAGATCATCGGTGCCACGGACTTCGTATCGCACTTTGGCTCCGTGCGCGGGGAGGCGAACAAGATCCTACCCAAGGAGTTCAAGGCTGCTGTAGTTAAGGAACCACTGATCGCGAACAAGCAATTCTATGTCATGGCCGAACGACCCGCCAAGTTGGTAGCCAGTGCCACGCTGATGAATGTGATCATGGACCACTACAAGGCGGTCCGTCCTTTCAACGATTGGTTGAAGAAGGCCATGCACGGTGGGTGAACGAAAAAGGCCCCCACCTTGCGGCAGAGGCCTTTTCGACTTTCACCGAAGGGGAGCTTACTGGACTGTGCCGGTAAGTTCCACGGTCAGTTCGATCACATTGTTCAAGACCATATCCTTCATTGGAGAGGCCCACTTCGCGCCATACTTCTGACGGTCGAAGCCGATCTTGCCGGTCGCCTTGAGCATACCATTCTCTTCCGTGATCACGATATCGGTCACTTTCTCTTCGTCCGATGTGCCACGAACGGTCAACTTGCCGCCAGCGGAGGTCATGTCACTTCCGGTGATCTCGAAGGTCGCGGTCGGATGATCGGCCACGTCGAAGAAATCAGGGCTCTGTAGGTGGCCGATCAGCATGCTCCTGGTGCCTTGCTTGGCACCATCTGCCGCATAATTCGTATCCAGTGGGGCCATCGAAGTCATATCGACAGTGAACGAACCGGCGGTCAACTTACCACCCTGAACGGATACCTTTCCCTCTGTCAAGTTGATGGTGCCGTGGTGGCTCTTGATGCCGAGCATGGTCCCGGTCCACATCACTTTGCTATTCGCTACATCCACCACGTACGTGTGTTCTGCAGCAGCCACCGCAGCGACACTGTCAGCGGCTGCTTGTTCTGTTGCGGCAGTTAGTTCGGCTTCGCTAGGGCCGCATGCGACGAGGAATACTGCCGCAAGTGCGACAACGGATAGGATAGGGGCTTTCATTTTGTAGTGTGGGTCGTTTTTAGGGCGACGAAGTTAATAATATTTTCCATGGAAACAAAATGGACCATTCAATTGCAACTCCGCCACGCGTCAGGCCAAGGCGAAATTGGTCTCTGCGGCTCTTCTGAGCAGGGGAGATGGTCGGTACCGATCCTCACCGGTCAACAGTTGGAGGTGTTCGAGTACGGACAGCCAATGGGAGGCTCCCTTTTCATTGGCCCATGCCAGAAGGCCCTTCGGATAATTCACTCCCTTGGTCATGGCCAGGTCGATGTCCTTCGCGGAGGCCACATTCCAAAAGAGGGCATCGACCGCTTCGTTGATCAGCATGGCCAGGACGCGCTCCGCGATCTCAGCACTCAGTTGCGGGTCTGCCGTTGGTGAAGGTGGCGTGGTGCCATCGGCATAGCTGTAATACCCGCGCCCACTTTTGCGACCCAAACGACCGCTTTCCACTTGGCGTTGTTGCGTGAAACTGGGTTTGTACCGTGGGTCATAGAAGAAGGCTTCCCACACCGTCCGGGTGACCGTGAAATTGATGTCGTTACCGATCAGGTCCATCAATTCAAAGGGCCCCATCTTGAATCCAACGGACTTCAATGCGGCATCGATGGTCGGCATATCCGCAATGCCTTCCTCGAAGATGCGAATGCTCTCCCCATAGAATGGGCGTGCTACCCGGTTCACGATGAAGCCCGGCGTGTCCTTGCACTGAACCGGGACCTTGCCCCAGGCAGCCATCAGGTCCACCATCCGTGTAGGCAACTCCGGTGCTGTGACCAGACCGGGAACCACCTCCACCAAAGGCAGTATTGGCGCGGGATTGAAGAAGTGGAGGCCGACCACACGCTCCGGATGTTGGCAAGCTGCGGCGATCGCTGTTACGGACAAGGAGGACGTATTCGTTGCGAGCACGGTATCGGATGCGATGATCTTCTCCAGATCCGAGAAAAGCTTCTTCTTGATGCCCAGGTCTTCGATGATGGCTTCGATCACGAGTCCGGCAACGTGTAGTTGTTCCAGATCCGATGCTGGTGTGATCCGTTCAACGAGACCATTGGCTTGCTCCGTTGTGAATTTGCCCTTCTCCACGAGTCTGTCCATCGTTCGCCGTAGCCCATCAAGGGCCTTCTGCACGGCATCCTTCCGGGAATCGAAGAGCAGGACCGAATGGCCAGCGTGCGCTGCGACCTGTGCGATGCCGATCCCCATGGTACCGGCACCGATCACGGCAACCTTCATCGTCTTGTCCATGGGACGAAGATCGTGCGCGGGATCCGTTCCGGATCATTCGACCGCGCCAATGCTATCCGTTCCAGATGCATCGGATCACCTATTCGCCTTTGTACACGGGCTTTCGCTTTTCAAGGAAAGCCTTCACGCCTTCGTTGTAGTCGTAACTGCGACCGGCTTGGCTTTGCAATTCATTCTCCACATCCAATTGGCTGTCAAGGTCGTTCTGAGAACCACGGTTCAGCGCCTCCTTCGTGAGGGCGATGGCCTTGGTGGGCATCTGGGCCAACTTCAAGGCCAAGGCGTTGGAGTCGGTCATCAGGTCAGCATCCGGTACGCAACGCCAGATCATGCCTTTGGCCTCCGCCTCCTTGGCGCTCACTTTCGGAGCCAGGATCATTTGCCCGAACGCCTGTTGCATACCCACCAAGCGTGGTAGGGTGTACGTGCCACCACTATCCGGGATCAATCCGATGTTGATGAAGCTCTGGATGAAATTGGCGCTTTCAGCCGCTAGTGTTAGGTCGCAGGCATAGGCGATGTTAGCACCAGCACCCGCAGCCACCCCGTTCACCGCAGCGATCACGGGCTTGGGCATTTGGCGAATACGCCGAACGATCGGGTTGTATTGTTCATTGATGATCTCCTCGATGCGGGTGCCCGGTGCAATGGCTTCGACGAGATCCTGCCCAGCACAAAACGCCCTGCCAGCACCAGTGAGCAGGATCGCACGTACAGTGGCATCGGCCTTCGCCTTGTCCAATGCTTCAATGGTGGATAGGGCCATTTCCCGGTCGAAACTATTCAGCTTGTCCGGTCGGTTCAGGGTGATGGTCGCAACACCGTCTTGAACGCTGTATGATGTCTTGTTCTGGTCCATGGATCCTGGTATTTCGCGGACAAGATCGCGCTTTGCGAGGGAGCGTCACCAGAGCGCATCTCAAAATTGTTTTTGGAAGCGAGCGGGTTGGATCGTGCGACCAGATGAGGCGCAAAAACCGAGCATAGCATGAGCTACGTGAGGCCTTTTGCAACGAAATATGGGCACACGAGGCTCCCGCGCAGCCCGAAGGATAATTTTGAGATGCGCTCTATTCACCGATGAGTGCCGCCGCTTGTCGTGCTACGCGAATGCCGATGGCCACGCCCATTCCACCAAGCCGAACGGCGGTGACTACGCGTTCGCGGTGGCGTTCCACGATCGGGGCTCGGCTCGGGCCCACGCACATGATGCCGCTCCAGCGTTGTGCGACGGTGAAGTTCCGATCGGGGAGGATCACGGTCCTCAGCAGCTCTTCCAGCGCATTTTGGATCACCGGTGTGGTCTGTTCCAGCATCGTGCGCTCTCCAACGATATCGAGGTTTCGACCGCCACCGACCAATACGCCCCCGGCGAAGTCCCGGAAGTAGTAGAAACCGGCATCGTAGTGGAAGGTGCCTCTCAGCTTAAGGCCATCGATGGGTGCCGTCAGCAGGACCTGTCCACGTGCTGGGACGACCGGCAGTTCAGGCAGCAGATCAGTTGTATATCCATTCGTGCAGACCACCGCCCAGGCCGTGGTCAAAGTCGTTCCATCAGCCAATAGGATCACCACCTGTTCCGGCCCATCTTCGATCCGCACCACGTTGGAGTTCGAACGGATCAACACTCCCTCGGAAAGCACCTTCTGTAGCAACCGAGACATAAGCTTACCCGTGTCTATCGGTCCTTCTAGATCGGTCCTCACCATGTGGCCGATCCCTTGCAGACCATTGCTAGCGATCGCGTCATTCGCCCACTTGAACGGCTCCGGCCCGAGGATCGGGGAAAGCGTGGCGTTGAGCGCATCGAACCGTTCCGCGACACAGGTGTACAGTGGGCTGTGCTCCGGATAGATCTCATGGCCTCCGGTCGGTTCGTATCCGATCGCCACATCGCCCAATTCGGTGCGCAATTCGCGCAGACCGTTCCACCGGGCCTCCACCCGGGCCAGCATGGCATCGGTGCCTTCGTGGTCCTCGTCTTCGAGCAGTTCGCTCGGGCTGCCGAAGCAGGCGAAACCAGCATTCTTCATGCTTGCCCCACTGGGGAATGGCCCGCGTTCCACCACCACGACATGATGGTGTGGGAAGCGGCGCTTATGGAACAGTGCGGTGAAAAGACCCACGATCCCAGCTCCAATGACAACCACATCCGGAGTACGGTGGAATTGGCGGATCTCCCAAATGGAATGCATGGCTCTGGCGGTCATGGGTCGATCAAAGGAACGAAGACCCGAAGATGTCGTAATTTGGCGCGTTGATGAACCTCCTGCAAGGCGTTCACTTTCTGGTGGGAACCAAGACCATAGCTCGGCTGAGTTGGTTCGGTGTATTGCTCGCGATGGCAATGGCCCGTGTAGCTAGCGCTCAGGTGGACAATGTCCTGATCTACGGTACGGTGAAGGACCTCACCTCCTCGAAGAAGTTGGATAATGTGTCCGTGACGATCTACAAGAACGGCGCAAAGCTCATCGACGTGCCCACCAATGCCAGTGGGAAGTACGAGGTGAACTTGGATTACGGCGCGGACTACAAGGTCATGGTCAGCAAATCCGGCTTCGTTGGAAAGAACATCAACATCGATACGCGGAACATCCCGGAGGAGGATCGGCTAGGAGGGCATGGCATGAACATCGATTTCTCCATGCTCACGGATCTGCCGGGGATCGACTACTCGGTACTGAACGAGCCATTCGGAAAGGCGGCTTACACGAATGGCACCTTCACTTGGGATATCGACTACACCAACCGAATGCGCGATGCCCAAGCCCGGTTGATGAAGGAGTACGAGGACATGCGCAAGCGTGAGGGCGATGCGGAAGCCAAGTTCGCCAAGTTGATGGACGAAGGTGCCAAGGCCATGTCCGCCTCGGATTTCAAGAAGGCGGTTGGAAATTTTACCGAGGCGCTCGTTCTCAAACCGAATGACCCGATCGCCACCGCGAAGCTCAGTGATGCCAAGATGCGGTTCGATGCGGAGGAAGCGCTGAAGAAGGGTGCGGAACAATACAATACCGTCATCAAGGAGGCGGATCAGTTGTTCAGCAAGAAGGACTACGCAGGAGCCAAAGTGAAGTACAATGCCGCCATCGACCTGAACGACAAAGAGCCTTATCCGAAGCAACGGATCAAGGAAGTGGATGCGATCCTGGCCGATCTGGAGAAGCAAGCGGCTGCGGAGAAGTTGGCCAAGGAACTCCAAGAGAAGTACCAAGCGGCGATCACTGCAGGTGATGCCGCGCTAAAGGCACAGAATTGGGATCAGGCCACGGCCAAATACACCGAAGCCAGCGGGTTGAAACCAGAAGAGAAGTACCCCAAAGATCAATTGGCGCTTGTGGCCACCAAGAAGGCGGAAGCGGAAAAGAAGGCCGAAGAGGAGCGCTTGGCCAAAGCGTTGGAGGCCAATTACAAGGCTGCGATCGCAGCTGCGGATGCTGCCTTCAAGTCCAGTCAGTGGGATCAGGCCACGGCCAAATACACCGAGGCCAGTGGTTTGAAGCCAGAGGAGAAGTACCCCAAGGACCAATTGCTGGCGATCACCAAGAAGAAGGAAGAACTGGCGAAGAAGGCGGAGGAAGAAGCACTGGCGAAGGCCCTCCAAGAGCAGTACCAAGCGGCGATCACCGCTGCGGATGCCGCATTCCGATCAGCGAACTACGATGTGGCCGAGACCAAGTACACCGAGGCCAGCGGCTTGAAGCCCGCCGAGAAATATCCGAAGGATCAGTTAGCAGCGATCGGAAAGAAGCGCGAGGAGCTCGCCAAGAAATTGGAAGAAGAGCAGAAGGCCAAGGAATTGGACGAGCGGTACAAAGCGAGTATTGCCAGCGCCGATGCCGCGTTCACGGCCAAGGATTGGGACAACGCGACGGCGAAATACACCGAGGCATCCGGAATGAAGCCTGCCGAGAAATATCCGAAGGACCAACTCGCAGCGATCGTAGCGAAGAAAGCGGAAGCAGAAAGGCTGGCCGAGGAAGAACGGAAGCGGAAGGCGTTGGACGAGGCATACAACGCTGCTATTGTTTCAGCGGATCAGGCGTTCGGAAAGGAGAACTGGGAAGCGGCTACAAAGAGCTACCAAGAAGCCAGTGCCTTGAAGGCGCAAGAGACATATCCCAAAGACCAGTTGGCCGCGATCACGGCGCGGATAGCAGCGGACAAAGCGAGGAAGGAACAGGAGGAGTTGGATGGGAAATACCAAAAGGCGATCGAAGCGGCGGATGCTGCATTCGGCAAAAAGGAGTACCCTGCGGCCAAGGCCAAGTATCAAGAGGCGTCTGGTTTGAAGAGCGCTGAACGATACCCCAAGGACCGGATCGCGGAAGTGGATGCCTTAGTGGCTGAAGCCGCACGAAAGGCAGAAGAAGAGCGCATCGCGGCAGAACTTGAGGCTCGGTATTCGGAGTTGATCAAAACAGCGGACAAGGCGTTCGATGGCAAGCGACTCTCCGAAGCATTGAACGATTACAAGGATGCACTGAAGTTGAAGCCAAGTGAGGCGCATCCGAAAGAACGCATATCGACGATCGAGCAGCAATTGGATGCGGCAGCGCAGGCCAAGGCCGAAGAAGAACGTCTGCTTCGGGAAAAGCAGGAATTGGATAAACGCTACAACGACTTGATCACTGCTGCGGATAAAGCGTACGATGCGAAGGACTATCTGAACGCACGGGGCCCGTACACCAGTGCGACGGAGTTGAAGCCCAAAGAGCAGCACCCGAAGGATCGATTGGCAGCGATCGATAAGGCGTTGGCAGATGCAGCGCAGAAAGCGGAACAGGATAGTCTGGCCGCTGCACGCGAGGCCGAAGAGCGTGCACGCCAAGCGGAGGCGGATCGGTTGGCCGCAGAAGCTGCCGCCGCAGAAAAGGCACGTTTGGAGGCCGAAGAGCGCCAACGGAACATGGCGGCAGCGGAACTCGATGCGGAATACCGGGAGTTCGTAGCAGCTGGGGATATCGCGTTCTCGGTGGAGGACTTCGACAAAGCGATCCTGAAATACAATGCAGCACTCGGGGTGAAACCAAGTGAGCAATATCCGAAGGATCGCATCGCAGCTATTGAAGCACGCCGTAACGAAGCAGCGTTGAAACGTTCCGAGTCCGAGCGCTTGGCCGCTGAACGGGAACGCTTGGAAGCGGAGCGACGAGCCAAGGAAGCGGCCGATGCGGAAGCCGCTCGATTGGCAGCCGAAGCGGATCGTGATCAAGCTGAAGCTGAACGCCTACGACGGGAGAAGGAAGCTGCGGATGCACGGCGTGCAGAGGAAGAGCGCCTGCGGTTGCAGCGAGAAGGGGACAGGGCGTTCGAAGAGCGTTACCGTGCGTTGATCATATCTGCAGACGAAGCGTTGGCCGCTATGGACTATTCCGCAGCGCGAGGCACCTATGCCCAAGCGAGTGACATGCAGCCCGAGGAGACGTACCCTTTAGTGAAGATCGATCAGATCGATAAGCTACTGGCGGAACAGGAACGGTTACGGTTGGAGGCCGAAGCGGCCGCGAATCGTGCCGAACAAGCGCGAGCGGACGAAAGACCGAAGCAGAATTCCTCCGGAAGTGGTCAAGAGGATGAAGCGGTCCGGTTCATGCGGGAAGCCCGTGAGCGGGAAGAAGCCGAGAAGTACGAACGGATCAAGAAATTCCGTGCCTCCTTGGAGCAAGAAGAACAGGACAACGCCAGTGATGCTGCAGTGAGGCGCGAAGAGGGCGTGGAGCGGAAGGAGCGTGTAATGGAAGAAAGTGATCAACTCTATCAAGGCAATGACCAGCGTAGGACGCAGCGTGCAGAGGAATTGCTGGCATTCCAAGAAGCGCTGGAACGGGCAGAGGCTGAGCGTAGGCAACGGGCTTCAGAAACACGTTCCTCCAACTATCAAGACAAGTTGGACCTCGTTGAGAAAGCGAACGAACAGGGCCAGGAGCGAAGTGAACGACAGGCCGACCGGGCCAGTGAGTCATCCACCTGGCGAAATAGCGTGGAGAACGCGGAGCAGGATCGGGCGCTGGCCGGCCAACAGCGAAGCACGATGGCCCGCGACGAGGTCGTGGCTAGTGCGGAACGGATCGAAGCCATGCAAGAACGTGGTTCAGGGGCCAAGGAGCGCCAGCAGCAAGCGGTCGAGGACCAGAAGCGAGCACATCAAGCGCGCGAAACAGCATACGCACGTACCAGTGCGGATTCGCGTGCGGCATCCAAGGAACGGTTGAACAATACACCAGCCGATCAACCTCGCGCCTTTGCGGATTACAACCGTTCCAAACTCGCTCAAGAGTATCCAGAAGGTGTTACCGAGGAAAGTTATACCGAAGGCAATAAAGTAATCATCCGCCGTGTCGTGGTGAATGGCAACAAAGCGGACGAGTTCAGCAAGGTGATCGCGAAATGGGGCACGTTCTATTTCAAGAACGGCCAGAGCATCACCGAGGCCATCTGGCGGAACGGAACTGAGGGCTAGGTCACTTGACCGACACCTTCCGCTCCTTCAACTTCCGCACCAGGTCCACGATCTGTTCAGCGCTCAATTGCTTGCCGCGGAACTTCCGCTCGCCATCCACCAAGAAGATCTTCGGCGTGGAGAACACATCGTAGGTGTCCGCGTAGTTGAGGCTCTCGATGGTGGTGTACTTGGGGATGTATTTCCGAGGATCCTTCTTCGCTTCTTCGAATACGGTCTTGGTAAGGCCGACATTCACCCAATCCAAGTCGTTCTCCCGGATAAAGGCCTTCCAGTCCTTCATCAACACATCATCCACGGCTTTGGCCACACAGTAGACCTCGATGCCCTCGGCCTTCATCTGTTCCTTGTACAACTTGGCGATATCAGGCAATTCCTTCTTGCAGTGGCCGCAATGTGGATCCCAGAAGATGATCACCACATACTCTTGTGGTAGGTCGTAGAAATTGATCCAGTTCTGTTCCGTGGTGTCCGTAAGTGAGAGGTAAGGGGCTTTCTTCCCAAGCACCAACGGAGCTTGCTTCCGAGCTCTTTCGCAGAGCTTCTCCAATTTGTCCTCTGCGATCCAATCCACTTGATCCTGTTTGCCTCCCTCGGAGCAATAGTAGGTCAAGGCCATGTGTACGAAAACGGCATCCATGCCCATGATGTCGCTGGTCTCATACTTGTGGGTGATGGTGTTCACCATGTACTTGTACACATCGCCGGTGCCAGATGTACGAGCGATCAACGCATCCACCAAGGTGTTGATGGTATCCGGAAATTGGGGGATCGTTCTTCCGATATACTCATCGAACTTGTTGGCGAAGACGGGTACACGCACGATCCGTTCATCGAGTAGGTCGAAGTGATCCCAATAGTGATCCCTGTACTGGTAATACGCGGCTGCACTGTCCAAAGCGCCGTCCGGTTTTCGGATCTCGGGCAGTTCAACGGCCATGCTCATGCGTACCAAACTGGCCGCCAAGGTTCCCGGGTTGTCCTTAATGAGATCCGCCTGGTAGGTCTTCACCGCCTTGTCCAAGGCCTCCATCTGGGCCTTGATGCCATTGCGCCCAATGGGGTCCTTGTTCGCATCCAGTTGTGTACGTAGCATGTCGCTTTCCTTCTTCTGCTGGTTCAGGTAGCGTACGTAGTCGAGGAATACCTGATTCTCCCTGGAGCGCTTCACCACCAGGTTTCCCAGCAGATCGCTGGTATCCGTGGTCAATTCGATCACAGGTTCGTTCACCACGACCTCGAAATACTTGGGTCCAGGCACCACGATGGCGTACATCCCGGCTTTGTATCCTTTGGCGCTCTTGTAGATCACTTTGCCCTTGGCATCTGCAACAGCGGTGTCGGCGTAGTACAATTTACTTCCGTAATAGTTCGCTAGGTAGATCGTGTCCTTTGCGGCACCGGAAATGGTCGCGATGATCTCGCGCTTGGGATCGCCCTGGGCATGGGCGGATTGAAAGCTGAGTGCGGCAAGAAACAGGAGCGTATAGTGGGTCAGGCGCATGGCGGCAAAAATAGGATCAAGAAAGAGCAATCCCCGTACCATACGGAGACGAGGCCGGTGTACGGGCTGGTTGGTCGGGCGATCGTTAATGATTCGTTAAAGACCTACGGTCGATCCACAGCGGTCTTGAATTCGCTCGTGGTGTGGAACGTGATATCCGGATTGTTGCGCTTTTCCAGATCCAGCATATACGCGCTCGGTGCCATGAATACGGGGTTGTCGTCCTTGTCCTGAACGATCTGTTGTGCCTTCATGCGAATGAACTGGTCCAAGGCTGCTTCATCCGTCGAGGTCATCCAGCACGCCATGTGCGCTGCGATCTGTTGAAAGGCGCATTTGGCCCCGTATTCATGTTCCAACCGGTAGCTGATCACTTCGAACTGGAGCTCGCCCACACAGCCCACGATCTTCTTGTTTCCCGGTTGTTGTGTGAACAATTGGGCCACCCCTTCGTCCGTCAATTGGCGGATGCCCTTGTCCAATTGCTTGGTCTTCATGGGGTCCAGATTGACCAATTCGCGGAAAAGCTCTGGAGAGAACGCAGGGATCCCACGGAACTGGAAGTTGGCCCCTTCGGTGAGTGTATCGCCGATCTTGAAATTCCCGGTATCGAACAAGCCGATCACATCGCCGGGCCACGCTTCCTCCACGATCGTCTTGGCCGAGGCCAGGAAATTGGTGGGGGTTGCGAAACGCAGTTGCTTATTCAACCGAACGTGATGGTAATACGTGTTCCGTTTGAATTGTCCGGAGCAAATGCGTAGGAAGGCAATGCGATCCCGGTGGTTCGGATCCAGATTCGCGTGGATCTTGAAGATGAAGCCACTGAATTTGGGGTCGTCCGGTTCCACCTCGCCTTGGTCTGTCTGCCGTGGACCCGGTGACGGAGCAATGTCAACGAATGCATCGAGCACCTCCTTCACCCCGAAGTTGTTGAATGCGCTGCCAAAGAAGACCGGTGCAATTTGTCCCGCTTGGTAGGCATTCTTATCGAACGGATCATACACCCCTTCGATCAGGTC
This sequence comes from Flavobacteriales bacterium, assembly GCA_016710015.1. GTDB lineage: Bacteria > Bacteroidota > Bacteroidia > Flavobacteriales_F > PHOS-HE28 > PHOS-HE28. The sequence goes on along the minus strand of JADJLR010000002.1, from coordinate 108,154 downwards.
GATATCGCCTCGCAATTGGATAGCGGCATCTTCGCCGAGTTCATCGTCCAATAGCGGATCGGATAGGTCCTGGATCCGCCGACTGATCTGTTCCACCTTGGTCTTCCCGGGGTCGAATAGTCGGAGTCCTTTACTAAAGAGGTCGTACACCCCTTGGAAGGTGGCCCCGATCCCGATGGGCCAACTCATGGGGCGGACCTTGATGGAGAGTTTCTCTTCCAATTCATCCAGCAGATCGAAGGCATCGCGGCCCTCCAGATCGAGTTTATTGATGAAGACGATCACGGGGGTGTTGCGCATGCGGCACACTTCCATCAGCCGCTTGGTCTGCGCCTCCACACCCTTCACGCAATCGATCACCAAGATCACGCTGTCCACGGCGGTCAAGGTTCGGTAGGTGTCTTCGGCGAAATCACGGTGGCCCGGCGTGTCCAGCAAGTTGATGGACTTTCCGCCATACGTGAAGGTCATCACCGAGGTACTCACGGAAATACCCCTTTGCCGTTCGATCTCCATGAAGTCGCTTGTCGCGCCGCGTCGGATCTTGTTGCTCTTTACGGCACCTGCCGTTTGGATCGCACCGCCGTACAGCAGGAATTTCTCGGTAAGGGTGGTCTTACCGGCATCCGGGTGGCTGATGATGGCGAAAGTGCGCCGATGTTCGATCTCTTCGTGCAAGGACATGGATGGTCGTGGAACGTACGGTCGGGGTAAGGCCCGCTATGGGGCGGCAAAAGTAGTCCTTGGTCGAAAGAGCGGGGGCTGCCATGCTGTGGCACCTAGTTTTGGCGCAAACCAAAAGAACCTGATGATCGGAAAAGCCTTGCTCTTGTCCTTGATACCGTGTGCGTCCTTGTTCGCTCAGGATCCTGTTACCATCGCTTTGGAGCCTTTCGCTTCCGGCCTTTCCGGACCTGTGGATCTGGCGCATTGCGGTGATGAACGTCTCTTCGTGGTGGAACAAGCCGGGAGGATCAAGATCATTGCACCGGATGGAACGGTCTCGACCACACCTTTCCTGGATATCACCACGCGGGTGAATGACAGCGGGAATGAGCAAGGTTTACTTGGACTGGCCTTTGACCCTGACTACACGACGACCGGAATTTTCTACGTGAACTACACGGGTGGTACTGGGAATGGTGAATCGCGCATTTCCCGTTTCCGGGTCACCGAGGATCCGAACGTTGCGGATCCAGAAAGTGAAGAGATCATCTACACGGTAACGCAGCCATATTCGAACCATAACGGGGGCGACGTGGAATTCGGGCCGGATGGCTACCTATATGTGGGCTTTGGGGATGGTGGTAGTGCCGATGATCCGAACAACAACGCACAAACGCTGACGAATGATGCCTTGGGTGATATGATCCGGATCGATGTGCGGAACAACGAGACCTATACGATCCCTCCAACCAATCCATGGGTAGGGGCAGGGAACGATACGCTCCCGGAGATCTGGGCAAGTGGCCTGCGCAATCCGTTCCGCTTCGGGTTCGATGCGTTGACCGGTGACCTGTGGATCGGGGATGTTGGGCAGAACGCGTGGGAAGAAGTGGATGTTTGGCCTGCGGGCGACAATAGCGGTCCCAATTTCGGGTGGCGCTGTCGGGAAGGTGCTGTGGTGAGTACAACTTCGGTGACCACGGGTTGCCCACCTGCTTCCGCCTTCGTTGAGCCCGTTAGTGTGCATGATCATGACAATGAATCGTGGTGCTCCGTGATCGGTGGGCGCGTGTATCGCGGAGCGGAGTTTCCGCGACTTTCCGGTCGATACATTTACACGGATTATTGTCCAACACCATACTACTCACTATTGGCCGACGGTTCAGGGGGGTATGTGCGCGAACAGATCAGTACCAACAATGGTGGATTTGGTACGGCGTGCATCGCTGAGAACAACACATTGGAATTGTTCGTGACGAACGAAACCACAGGCACCATCAAACGGATCGTGGATCAGTGCCCAATGGATCCCCCATCGATCACCGCAGATGGAGTCATGCTGACCAGTTCCGAGGGTGATTCCTACACATGGTACTTGGACGGGGAAGCGATCGAAGGTGCCACCACGCAGACCATCGAGGCTTTAGCGAATGGGAGTTACACGGTTTCCGTGGAACTCAACAACGGGCTTTGCGAATTGACCAGTGCAGCCGTAGAGGTTGGAAATGTGGGCATCGGTGGGGTCGATCTCGCACTATTCGGGATCCATCCGAGTCCGGCACGTGAACTCATCTACCTCACTGGGGTGCATGCCGACCTTGCTGCTCTGCAGGTGTTGGACATGAGCGGTCGTGTGGTCGCAACACGGTCACTGACCGGGCAACGGGCCGTTACCATGGACGTGTCCGACCTTGCCACCGGCATGTACATGATCCGTTTGGCCTCGAAGGAGGGCACCATGGTCCAGCAACGTGCGATCCAAGTGCAGCATTGATCGAAGAACAATTCGTAGAAGAGCCTCCGAAAGGGGGCTTTTCTACTTCTATATGCGACCACCGAGCGAACCAAACGTTACGGCGGTTTCGGTTCCTAGACATTACCCGTGCTACCTACGGCCGAGGTCTGCATGGTCAACGCCGAGCGATGGACGAAAGGACGATCGCAAGAGCTGCATTCGAACGTCCTTGCCAAATCCCGATCATTGCGAACTGTTCGAGGATCCTCCTCGATCATTGTGAAGGGGATGGGTGCAAATAAAGAACGGCGCCCGCAAAGGCGCCGTTCTTCTTTACGTTCGGAATGATCAACGCTGGATCACCAGACGCTCGGTGTAGGTCTTGTCACCAGCGGTGATGTTGATCATGTATATGCCACTGCGACCCTCGCCTCCGCCCCGCTTGAGGGATGCGGCAATCCATCACCGTGTTCAGGAAACCGTCCTGTACCGCGACGGTCCGTGCGCTGATGCGCTTGCCGGTCAGATCATAGATGTCCACGCTTACCGTGTGTACATCCGCATCCACCGCACTGAGGTTGATGTAGAGTTGATCACCACGGTTCGGGTTCGGATACATCGTAACGGACCCTGAGCTTGTCGAATGGTCGGTAGCCATGCTGCTGCTGCCACCTTGTAGTTCTCCAGGGCAGTAGGTACTCGTTGTGATGTTCACCACGCACACCTTGCCCCATGTGGTCACAGGCTCCACGCAAGCAGGAGAAGTTACATCGAAGCACCAGTTGGCACCGCCATCCAGGCTTACGCGCACATCCACTTCGTACTGCTTGCCACACTCGAGTTGCGGGCCGGAAGTTGCACTCCAGTTCATGTATAAGCGAGGGCTCGTCTGTGATGGGCGTACGATGCAGACCTCTTCACCCGGGATCCGGAAGCGGAACTGGTAACGCACAAGGCTACTGCTCACACCCGGGACCGGTTGTGGTTGCGATGCCGTAACGCGGTTGGTCCAATGGTTGGAACCACCGAACACCCGGTTCACGCCGCAGCTGTACTCGTTCAGGGCCGGGTTGTCCTGCAAGTTCACACGTGGGCAAGCGGCCAAGGCAGCATCCATCTTGAACTGGCATGCAGGCCCCCATGTTGTCCAAGACCAGTTCACACGTCCCATGATCCGCACGTTCAGCAACACTCCTTCTGGTAGATGCGGGCTGCTTGGTGTATTCACCCATGCATTGACGCGGAAGTGATTGGCACGCAAGGCACCGGTACCATATCCATCGCTCTCGGAGTGCTTACGGAAACGGCGGAAGCTGTAGCTGCCGTTCGGATCGAAGAACCAGAACACATATCCACTGCTGTTACGCAGGGCAGGTGTGGCGTACGCTGCCGTTACTGCGGCATTCTCCGTGGCCACAATGAATTTGTTGGTCACCCAGTCCAGCTTATCGCAGCTGCTGAAGATGGGTTGGTCATCACCCATCGGCATACAGAATGGTTGATCGTCGCTGATGGCACTCACACTACCATCATACACACCATTGAAGTTGTTGCTGTTGTCGATGATCCTGCGGCCATTGACCCCACTTTCACGGAGCACGTATCCACCCGTGATACCTCCGCTAACGAAGCCGTCACCACCGGAATCCGTTACACGGAGCCGGAAACAACCGATCGGCAGGCAGCAAGGTTCCGTGATCGGCGCAGTAATGCCATCCATGTACGGTGCACCAAGCGTTCCGCCACTGCAAACGACCGTATTGTCGTTCGCATAAAGGATCTCCCATCCGATCTGTGAGCTGAGTGCGTCACTGCGCAGTTCCAACGTCACGTTCTGTGAACAGGGCGTACCCACGCATTGGCAGAAATCGTCGTAGGTCTCATCGTTCGTGCTCGCAATGTTGTCATCGCAAGGTGCGCCAGGCAGATTCGGTCCACCGGGAATTCCGAGGCAATCCGGTACCAGGCCAGCACAGGTGCAGTCCAGTTGGTACACATCATTGATCGTGCCGGGGTTGCCATCGTCACACATCGTACCAGGAAGTGCGGGGCCATCCGGCTCTCCTTCGCAATCCACTGGGGTGCCTGCGCACGAACAATCGTTCTGTATCACATCATCGGCTGTTTGTGCGTCACCATCGTCACAAGTGGACCCAGGCTCAGGGCCACCGGGGCATTCGTCAACGCAATCTGGCGTTCCGTCGTTGTCCGCATCCGGGAAACTATTGGCAGCTCCCGGTGTGGAGCAGGTCAAGATGAAGTCGACACTGTTATTGTCCGTATCCACTCCATCCGGGAATCGGGCCAAGCTTGCACCGATCCCATCGCCAGGATCCGTACCAGCTCCGGTCCCTTCCGTAGATGACGGCATGTCACCTTCGTAGCTCATCTGGTCGATCACCAGATCGTCCGCAGTCGTAAGACGGACACCATCCGGATCGCCGTTCTGAATACCGTTCGATACCCATTCCACTTGATCCACGTTCGGTACTGTGCTGCTGCCGACAACGTAATAGTCGCCAGCTGCTAGCATCACGCTGTTGAGGATGTATGTATCGTAGGGGGAGCCTGTACCTCCATTCATGAGCACTAGCTTCAATCCGCCAAGGTCCACGGGAGAAGCACCAGTATTCTTGATCTCTACGAACTCATTGAAGTCGGTTCCGGTCTCATCGTAGTCGATCTCGTTGATCACCAAGGTGGGTGGTGGTTCGCAGGCAGGTGATGCTCCGCTGATCACCAAGGTCTCACAGGGTACAGCGAATGTGATGGAATAGCCCGTCCCTTCGGTGATCCCACTTACGGTGATGGTTCCATTCGTCACGGTACTCGGATCATCGCCGCTTATCGAACCCGATCCGCTGTTATTGATCACGGTAGCACCGGCCTGTACACCTGTGTAGGTGATCGCCACGGTGTAGGTATCGTTCCCCGGACCTGCTGTGAAATTGTCGCACGTCGCCATGGGCGTGCCCAAGCTCAATGCGCAAGCGACAGCACCTGTGTCGAAACTGAAGTTGTCAATGAAGATCCGTTCCGTTGTGCCCACCGAAGCAACGCGCACGATGAAGTTCCCTGGAGCATATTGTGCAGGCGCAGTGATGGTGTAACTGAAGGTCTTCCAGTCAGAAAGATCGTCCAGGAATGTATTGTCGATCGTGAGTAAGGCAGCAGAGAAATTAGAGCCACCGTCCGTACTGTAGCTAACCGCGAAATTTGGTGAAGGTGAGGCATCCCAACGGCGCACATCGAAACCGAATTGCGTCAAGGTCTCGGTGCCGTTATAAGTAGCTTGCCAGTCCGTGGACGTAAGGTTCTGTAACCTCCAGCTATAGACATCAAGCGCAGAGGGAAATCCGTCTTGGTCACCCGTCGTTGCGCGCAGGGCAGGACCGCCGGTAAAGTCCCAGTCACTCTGGGCATATTGATGGTCACTCGCGTAGGAACCAAGACCTGCTGATCCAGCTGCCCAGTTTGCGGCCGCATCGAAATTGATGATCGTAAGGGTTGGTACTGGTTCGCAATCGGGGGCTGCGCCAGAAACCGTCAAGGTCTCGCAAGGCACATCGAAGGCGACATCGTACGCATCCGATTCACTGATCCCACTGATCACGATCGTGCCGTTCGCGACAACGGCCGGGTCATCGCCACCGATCGATCCCGATCCGCTGTTGTTGATGACCGATGTGCCTGCTTGCATACCGGTGTACGGAATGCTCAGATCATAGGTATCCGTGGGGCCTTCGGTGATGGAGTTACACACCGCAGACTCTGGATCGAGGACCAAAGCACAGGGTGGAGGGTCGCAACTGGGTGCCGTGCCGCTAACGGTAAGAGCTGCGCAGGGTGTGCTGAACGCTACGTTGTAGTTGTCCGCTTCGCTGATCCCGCTGATCACGATCGTTCCGTTCGCAACAACGGCAGGGTCATCACCACCGATGGATCCCGACCCGCTGTTGTTGATGACCGATGTGCCAGCTTGCATGCCGGTGTATGGAATGCTCAGATCGTAAGTATCCGTGGTACCCGAGGTGAATGTGATACAATTGGTGCTTTCTGCGCCCAACGTGATCGCACAAGCTGGCAGTGTACACCCGCTGAAAGTGGAGCCATCCACCAACGTGCCAGGAGAGAATAACGCACCAGCCGCAGCTGGAATGGTGCTGTGTTCCAAATACGCCACTCCCGTGATCTCCGGGTCGAGGTTCAGGGATTGGTCCGTTCCGGCAGCTCCATAGGTAACAGTGAACACCACTTGGCCCAATGGGTCTTTCAGAATAATGTCATCACCACCATTGTTCATTCCTATGTAACCACCTGTAGCGACTTGCACCACGGCCCCTCCGAACAAACCGGTAGGGGTGCCACCGCCGAATACAACGATCGCGCAACCGGCAGGGACCACCGTGCCAAGAGGGAAGACATGCCGCTCACTTGTTCCATCACTGAGGGTCCAATCGGAAATATCCTCTGCCACGCCGCCTGAGTTCACCAATTCCACGAACTCATCATCACTGGTATCCACAACGCCATCACCATTTGCATCACCTAGTGTTGCATCCGGGTCTGCAAGGATCTCATTCACGACCAGAGCCGTTGTAGGAATAGGTTCGCATATTGGAGCGCTTCCCGAAACTGAGAACGCATCGCAAGGTGCCGTGAACGTCACGTTGTAACCGTCAGCTTCATCGATCCCACTGATCACGACCGTGCCGTTCGCAACGACAGCAGGGTCATCCCCACTGATCGTCCCAGAGGCACCGTTGTTCACCACCGCAGTTCCACCTTCCATTCCGGTATAGGGTATGGACAGGTCATAGGTGTCACCAGGACCTGAAGTCACTGTATTGCAAACGGCAATTTCAGGATCGAGGCTGATACCGCATGCTGCCCCGCCGAATGTCTGGCCGTTGTTGAAGGCATCATAGGTGCTAGCCGCTGAGGCCGCCCAAGTGAAGTCCGTGTAAACGGTACCGGTTCCGGTCAGTTGTAGGGAAGTTCCATCGAGCGTCGAACTGGTTTCGGATTGGCCGATGTCTGTGCTCGTGATGCCATCCGCAACACCGCCCACTCCCAAGAAGGCTCCCTCGTAACTCAGGAATTGGACAACCGATGTGCCATCATACAAAACGATCCCGTCAGGTCCGCCGTTTTGAATACCGGAGGTACTGACGAAGACAGTGCCATAACCACCCCCCAGATCTGGAATGCTACCCGGAAAGCCGAAGTCGTCGTACTCAGTGCCATTGCTTCCATTATACAAGTACAGCGTCCATCCGGTCAGATCAGTGCCAGCTGGGCCAGCAACTTCGATGCCTTCACCAGAATCGGCACCTGCATCATCGTAATGGATCTCGTTGATGAAAACGGTCTGGGCTGAGAGGCCAATGCCCAACGCAAGGAATGGGATAAGTGCCAAGACGCGGATCGCTCTTGGAATAGTAGGCTTTTTCATAGGGGTAGGGTTCAAGGGTTACGGATGCAAAAAGAGGCAAGGACGATGAAATTAGGAGTAATTCCGATCATATCAACACCTGAAGAGTCCATTTCATGAATGCAGCTTTGGTCTATCTTGCCATTCCAAACGTCCATCCATGTTGCGTACGCTTACACTATCGTCGGTACTCGGGATGCTGGTTCCAGCTTTCGGGCAGCAGGAGCTATTCATCGAATCGTTCGAAGGGGCCGAAGTGTTATTCGACGTGAACACGTCAGATGTTGGTTCGGGTGTTGGGGCGAACACTTGGCTGATCAACGATGTCTTTCTAGGTGGAAATGGAATTGCGGATTGCCTCGGCTTTGAACTCCCGTTCACCATTCCGAGCACGGCCGGACAACCGGCTGGCATCAGCACTCCGAACGGCAACTACCTGCACACGGCCAGCACCGTGGCGATCGCGAACGGCATCGAAAACTGTTCGTTCGGTGCAGCGGATGGCTTCTGCACCGACCCTGGGAACCACTTTGCACGGATGAACATGGACGTCAACACCATCGGACAAGGAGACATCACCCTGTCCTTCTGGTGGCTGTGCTTGGGTGGGGCTTCGAACTACGGTGAGGTCTATTACAGCACCGATGGTGGCACGGTCTGGACACAGATCACCACACCGATCGCGCAATACAGCAACCAGTCGGCGTGGGGCCTGCAAACCATCTCCTTACCTGTGTTCGCGGAACAAAGCTCACTACGCTTCGGTTTCCGGTTCGTGAATAATACGTCCTTCGCCGGTGGGTCCGACCCGGGCTTTGGCATCGATGATATCCGAATGGTCGGTGAAGCTTCGGTTCCTGCCGAGATCACAACAGGGGTGGTGCCGGAGAGCGTCTATTGCATGGAGTCCTCCTTCTTGGTCCCTTATTCCGTTCAGGGAAGCTTCGGTCCGGGGAATGCCTTCACGGCGGAACTGTCCGATGCCACCGGATCTTTCGCAACCCCGACCGTGATCGGCTCCGTACTGTCCACTTCTGCTGGGAGCATTCCATGCGCACTGCCGGGAGGCCTTCCAGCGGGTATCGGATATCGTATTCGTGTGGTGGCGAACATGCCGGCGATCATCGGGTCGGTCTCCGGCTCGGACATCAGCATCGTTCAGCCAAGCAATGCAGGTAGCAACGGGCAAAGCACATATTGTAACGGCTCGGATCCTATACCGTTGTTCACGCTTCTGGGTGGAACGCCGGACGCATGTGGTACATGGGTCTCTCCGGATGCCATTGTCATGAGCGGCCTCTTCGATCCGAGTATCCATCCTGCTGGGGTATATACCTACACCACCGATTGTGCGGCACCCTGTCCGGCCGATATGGCCACGGTGACCATGCAGCAAGGCACGGGCCTCGGCGCAGGGAATGATGTGAATGCGGATGTGTGCGCGGAAGGTGGGTCATTCACACCGTACGCCTACGTCGATGGCGGTGAAACCAATGGACAATTCTGGTATGCTGGAGCTCCCTTCCCATTGCCGGATTTTAGCATGCCAGGGGTGTATGCACTGGACTACATCGTTCAAAGTGGCGACGGTTGTCCGACCGATACCGCGCTTTTTGAATTCACGGTCATCGAGGCACCCAACGCGGGATCGGGCCTGTCGCATACGCTGTGTTTCACGGCCGCACCATTGGATCTGTTGACCTTATTGCCTGGGGCCGATATGAACGGAGTGTGGACTGGGCCATCCGGTGGGGCATTCAGTGGCGTATTGGACCCCGCTGTGGGTATCTCGGGCATTTACACATACACTGTGGCGGGGAGGATCCGTGTGAGGATGATCATTCTTTCATAGCTATCGTGATCGATCCTTGTATCGGTATCGCAGAACAACAAGGGGCGGATGCTACGATCCACTGGCTCGGTGGGATGCATGGAGCGCATCGCTTCCAATTGCCAGAGAATGTGCAAGGCAGTTTGCTCGGTGTGTTGGATGCACAGGGAAGAATGGTGGTGGAACCGAGCACCGTACTACTAGAGGGTCGGATCCTGGTGGATCTCAGCGATCGAGCACCGGGAGTCTATTTCGCTCTTTTCCGGTTGGAACAGAGGGATGTGATGGTGCGACTGCTCCACACGAACCTCTGAGTGCTGGAGAGGGAGAGGTGGACAACTTGTTCAAAACGCGAGATACCGAAATTGGGAGAAGGGGGCCCCTAGAAGGTACTTTCGGCTTGGTCATCGTTCTTTCTAGCATGCCCCACGGGGCATAAAGGATTCCACTCAAGGTCGTTCGGTACGCGGTGGCCAAGTGCTGCCGAGCCTGGTAAGAGGTTCAGATGCTGAACGATCGGTCTTGCGCCAGTTGCAGGGCCATTGTTAGGGGATCTTGGACACATGAATGGACTTCACGAGGGACGTGCATGTGCGTGTTGGAAGAATGAGGATCGTCACCTACGGACCCACGTCCCGGGTGGACAGGAGCGGGGATCGCCATGCGGTGGTCCCCGCTTCATTTTTCGGCACTTGCCGTACTTCAAGTCTACTGGCTTCTATCCGTCCATGACCACGATCGATCGTGGATAAGTGCGGCTTTGTCGATCCAGATGTGGGCAATGGACCCGGATACATTTGGTGCAACCCGTTCATTGATCGAATGAAGAAGAAAGAACGCAAGATCTTCGTACTCGATACATCCGTGATCCTGTACGACCACTCGGCCATCGAGAATTTCGCAGAACATGACGTGGCCATTCCGATACAAGTCTTAGAAGAACTGGATACGTTCAAGAAAGGAAATGACACTATCAATTTCGAGGCCCGGGAATTCATCCGTCACCTCGACGATATCGCCAAATTGGATGTCCTATCGGACTGGCAACCTTTGAACGGTGCAACGCACGGTAAATTCAAAGTGGTAGCCAAGCATGACCTCAATGGGGTTGATGCTACCAAGGTGTTCAACGATGGTAAGAACGACCATCAGATCCTGAATGCCACACTCACCATTCAACGGCAGAACAAGGACCGGAAAGTGATCTTGGTGAGCAAGGACATCGCCTTGCGGTTGAAGGCGAAGAGCTTGAACATCATCTCCGAGGATTACCTCACGGGCAAGGTGCGCGACCTACGGGAGAAACTCTACACGGGGCGCACGGTCCTGGATGATTTCGACGAAGCGAAGATCGATGAGCTCTTTGCACATGGCTCCGCCGCCGTACAGGATCTGGCATTGGAGAAGCCGACCGGGAACCACTTCTTCATTTTGCGGAACAAGAAGAAGAGCATTCTGACCAAGTACGACCCACGCACTGGGAATGTGGATCGTGTGGAGAAGCACAATGTGTTCGGCATCAGCCCGAGGAATGCCGAGCAGACCTTGGCCATGAGCGCACTGCTGGATCCGGAGATCAAACTCGTCACCTTGCAAGGCACCGCCGGTACGGGGAAGACGTTGTTGGCGCTTGCCTGTGCACTGGAGCAGCGCCGGGAGTACCGCCAGATCTACTTGACGCGCCCCGTGGTGCCATTGAGCAACAAGGACATCGGCTATCTGCCCGGTGACATCCAAAGCAAATTGGACCCATACATGCAACCCTTGTGGGACAATCTCAAACTGATCAAAGGACAATTCGAGAAGCACGACAGTACACCGAAGCGGATCGATGAGATGTTGGAGAACGAGAAGATCTCCATCGCTCCATTGGCGTACATCCGCGGACGTTCCTTGAGCAATATCTTCTTCATCGTGGACGAAGCGCAGAATCTGACGCCCTTGGAGATCAAGACAGTGATCAGTAGGGCCGGTGAGGGCACCAAGATCGTCTTCACCGGAGATATCCACCAGATCGACTCACCCTTCCTGGACTCGGAAAGCAATGGACTGAGCTACTTGATCGACAAGGCCAAGGGCGATCCGTTGTTCGCGCACATCACGCTCGAGAAAGGCGAACGCAGCGCATTGGCGAATTTGGCGAACGAATTGTTGTGAGTACACACTGATCGGTGTACACAGGTGCTGCTTTTGGAGCGGTGCATGGACGCGTCAATGGGTGGATAGGCGCTGATCAGTAGGTGTACTGAGCAGATCAACGTTCGGCTGGAGCTGGCCTGCTAACAGTGAAGCATGGGGTATTCGTACGTGCAACGCAGATCGACCTACCCGATGTGGGAACTACACGGCCTGGATCGTTCTCGGAAGCTGGATCTTCAGAACAATTCCTCCACCTCGATGAAGGAGAACTTCAGTTTGAAGAGGCTCTCATAGTCCTTGCCGGTCTCGGCCATTTCCTCATCGCCGGTCTCGAAGTGCCAATTCACTTCCACTTGCCGACCGCGTTCGGTCACGGCATCCAACCGACTGAAGATGTTGTACAGGTGCTTGGATGAACTGGTGTCGAGGTAATCTAGCCTCATGTTCACTGTGGTCCTGTCCTTCGCATGGGGCAGGTATTCTTCCAGCCATCCATAGATCCGGGAGTAGAACTGCTCGGAATTGTGCGGTAGAGAGCGCCCAATGAATTGCATGACACCGTTGTCGGTATCAAGATCGATCTCCGGAGAGGTCTCGGTGCGATCAACGTGAAAGTGGTTCTTGGACATGAGCATGGATCTTACGCATCAAATATCCACGTGAATACCTCTGTCCCGGTGCTCATTTGGCACGGAACGTCAACAATTTTCGGTGGAAAAGGCACCCTGGTGCGTGACAGGTCACAGGAAGGTCGGATGACCTCGAAGCTGCATGCACCCGGATCGGTCATTGGGACCGAGCATGCAAGGTGATACGCAGCACCGGTAACACTAACGTTGTCGATATTCCGTCAGGATCTCTTGGTCGGAAGGAAGCAGGATCTCCGTGTCGTTCACCTTTCGTACCCAGTACATGTACTTGCCTGTTCCTTGGCAAGCGAAGGCATTCATGGTCTCCTTCGGTCCCAACGCTTTGATCGGGAAGGTGCGCCATTGGCCGTTCTGTTCCTGCATGGCCACCTTCACCTCGATCATGTCCGAACACACATTCTGTAGATCGATCTGATAGGTTCCGCTGAAGTCGCGCTTGAAGATCTCGGTGTAGTACTCACATTTCTCACAAGGTGCGCCCCACTTGCTCGCGGTCTTGCTGAGGCAATCCGCGTAGCTCTGATCCTGGGCTCCCGCCCAGAGGCCCACAAGCAAAAGGAAGATGAGCAGAAAAGTCTTCTTCAGGTTCATTTGCAACGGTTGTTCTTCAGGATGATCTTGGCTTCCGCATTGCCCAATCGCTTACTGGAGTTCCAATCCTTACAGGCTCCTTTGGGGTCGCCGTTGGCCTTGCGGGCCCATCCACGGTTGTTATACGCTTCTTCGTTCTTCGGATCCAATTCGATCACTCGATCGAAGTCGGCAATGGCGAGGTCGTATTTCCCCAACTTGCTGTATGCACTTCCGCGACTGGTGTACGCCCAGAGATGGTCGTTCTTGTGATCGATCACGGCGGTGAAGTCATCAACAGCTTCGTCGTACGACGCATTCAGGCTGTGGCAGAAGCCACGCTGCAGCAACGCATTCAAGTGTTCCGGGTCCTGTTCCAGCACTTGGTCGAAGAGATTGATCGCAACCACCTGATCACCGCTTCGATACGCCCGCTCACCCGCTACGTAGAGTTCTTCCGTTGGATCGGGCCGAACATGGTCCGCCAGGTATTGGGCCGAAGAACCAAGTTGTAGAAGCAAGCAAAGCAGGACAAGGGTATAGCGGGGCATCGGTGATCGTTATCGGGACTTCATACGGCCCGACGGCGTTGCGGTTTCATCTAAAGTGCTTGCAACGTGGCTCGCAGCTTCATTTATCAAGTTGCGAAAAAGGGCGATGGCCTGTGTGCCTTCGGGGTCATCAACCGGTACGGGAAGGGTCGATCGACTTGTCGAACGGATCACATCCAGTTTGAAGATCTCCTTGGAGATGCAATGGACCTGTTCGGTTCGACACGGAAGTACAATGGCATTCTCCTCAGGTGAGAAGTGGATGGATATTGCGTCAAGGTGCTCCGGAAGAACGATGTCCTGTCGGTAGCGACCCCGCTCGTCGATGAAGTCCATTACCAATTGTTCGTGCTTGTCCGTCTTGAAGACCACAACGCCGTTGAACGCGTGGTTCACAGGTGCAAGGTCCATCTGCTGTGCTTGGACCAGCACGGGACCTATTACGAACAAGTACAGTAGAAGCTGTGGCATTGGAACATGTTGCCCCCGTGGTACGTACACGGCCCCAACAAGTTCGCCTTGCGTATGCACTATTCATCCAGGACCATCTGGACTTCGATCCTCTTCTTCCTTTTCATTGTAACGCCCGGTGCGTTGTTCGCGCAGGGTAAGTTCACGGTGAATGGCCGATTGAAGATGGAAAGTGGGGACCTCTCCGATGCTCGTGCCGTGGTATACAAGGATGGGGTGAAGGAGCGGACCATAACGAGTGGGTTGAACAAATTCTCACTCGACCTGGAACTGAATGCGAACTACATCGTCTCCTTCGAGAAGGAGGGATACGTTTCCAAGAAGATCTCCTTCAACACCAAGGCACCAGCAGAGGCCATTTCGGGAGGGTTCACGCCCTTCGACTATGCGGTTTCGTTGTTCAAGCAGTACGACGATGTCAACATCGTGGTTTTCAACCAGCCGGTCGGATTGATCCGATATGACGAGCGGTCGGGCGATTTCGACTACGATACGGACTATACGAAGTCGATCCAATCCCAATTGCAGCAAGTACTGGAGGAGGTGGACAAGAAGCAGAAGGAGGAAGAGAACAGCGAAAAGGAGAAAGCGGCTCAAGCCGCAGTTGCTGCGAAGGCACAGGCGAAGGCCGAAGCCGAGGCGGCGAAACAGGCTGCAGCAAAAGAGAAGGCCGATGCGGAAGCGGCGAAACAGGCAGCGGCGAAAGCGAAGGCCGATGCAGAAGCCGCAAAGGAGGCCGAAGCCGCTGCAAAAGCTGCTGAGAAGCAGAAAGCCGAGGAAGTACGAAAGGAGAAACCTCCGGTCGTTCCGGTATTGGAGCCCGAACCGGTGTTGGCTGAACAGCCTGTGCGAAAGCAGGAGCCACCAGCCCACAAGCCTGCGGTCCAACGAGCTCCCGAAGTCCATCCAGGCCTTCTCAGTAAGGCGGTGGTGGAGGAAGATGGACGACGTAGTGCCGAACCAACGATCCGCGAAGAGGAACCCCGCGTGGAAATGGCGAGAGCCGTTGTTCAACACGAGACACCTGCTCCGCCTGCCATTGATGGATCAGATGTGGTCCGGGACGAGGAACTGATCGTGGAACCGTCACGGGTCACCACGGTGGTCACGTTGAGCACCGGAGATCGCAAGGACGAGTACCGCAAAGTGGTGCATAAGTGGGGTGGCCTCTACTATTTCAAGAATGGCAACACGTGTACACAGGAGGTGTATGACCGCGAAGCGCGCGACGAGCAGTTGGCCGGAGCGTCGCCACGCAGCAAGATGGATTGATCCGTGCCGTAGTTTCGGGCATGGCGTATGTACGTGATGGACGTTCACCAAGGCCCAAGGACGAGCGGACCAGTGCGCTTATGAGCCGTATCAAAGCGAAGAATACCGGACCGGAACTTCTTCTCCGAGAATTATTGCGGACCGCCGGACACACCGGATATCGATTGCATTACCAAAGCGTGCCGGGTCGTCCGGACATCACCTTCGTCGGTAAGCGGGTAGCGATCTTCGTTCACGGGTGTTTCTGGCATGGTTGCCCACTCTGTCAACCACCGCCTCCAAAGTCGAATGCTTCCTTCTGGAGAAAGAAGCTTTCTGCCAACAAAGCGCGTGATGCACGCAAATCCAGAGCACTGCGTCAAGCGGGTTGGAGCGTTGTCGTGATCCGGGAATGTCAATTGCGCAAACGGCCTCAACAGCAGTTGGAGCGCGTACTCAGATACCTCTGAACCGTGTTACTTCCCTTTGATGCCGAAGATGCGGCGAAAGAAGCGCTTCTCGAAGTCCCAAAAGAACTGGAATTGACCGAGGAGTGCGCCGTATACGAGGAGAAGGATATTGTAGATCGGAAGGATCAGGATGTAGTACAGCACGGTGATGCCCAAGGGCTGCGCACCATCGCTGACGAAACAGGATACCACCGGCCGCTTCAGCAGAAGCACAGTGGTTCCGGTACACGCAAATACAAGTAGGATAAGGAATACTCGACCCGGAGCTACGCCCCAACGAGCACCAAGTTTTGCGATCCAGCCGGTTGGTCCCGGTGCTTGTCCTTCTGCCATTCAGGTGTGGAGATCACGCATGAACAATTGCTGCACGACCAACCTCAGTCCACCCATTCGGCCAAGAAGAGGTTGGTTTCGCGGGTTCCACCGTTGTGCCGGTTGCTGCTGAACACCAAGTGCTTTCCGTCCGGACTGAACACCGGGAAGGCATCGAATTGATCGCTGAAGCTCACCTGCTCCAAACCGGTCCCATCTGTTCCGATCAGGTACAGCGTAAAGGGGAAACCGCGCTGGGCCGTATGGTTGCTGGCAAAGATGATCTTCTTGCCACTGGGGTGCCAGAAGGGGGCCCAGTTCGCTTGACCGAGATCTGTGACCTTACGCGCATCGGAGCCATCCGCATTGCCCACGTACAGTTCCATGTTCGTAGGCATTACCAAGCCTTCCTTCAACAGCGCCTTGTATTCCGCTTCTTCCTCTCCGGGAGCCGGACGGCTCGCGCGCCAAAGCAATTTGGTCCCATCGGGGCTGAAGAACGCTCCTCCATCATAACCGACCGTATGTGTCACGCGTTTCACATCGGAGCCATCGATGTTCATCGTATACAATTCAAGGTCGCCGTCGCGCATACTGGTGAACACGATGCGATCACCGGTCGGTGAAACCGTGGCTTCTGCATCGTATCCGGGAGTCTTCGTGAGTTGTTGCTTCACATTCCCGTTCAGGTCGCTAACGAAAATGTCGAAGCTGGGGTAGATGGGCCACACGTATTTGCCATCGGTACGTCGCTCCGGGTGCGCAGGGCAGGCGGCATTTCCTTGATGTGTGCTTCCGTAGAGGACCAAGCTATCGCCCGGAAGGAAATAGCTGCATGTGGTACGCCCCCCATTGATGCTGATCTTCTTCGGTGCCGTTGCTTTCAGGTCGTCGGTGAACGGATCGAACACATAGATCTGGTCGCAGCTCTCACCCCAGGCCGGGTTGGTCGCTTGGAAGATGAGCTTATCGCCCTTAAAGCTCCAGTACGCCTCCGCATTGTCACCTCCAAAGGTCAATTTCTTCAAGGACTTGAAGTGCTTTTCGCCTGCAGCGATCAACGTGTCCTTGGCTACCTCTTGGACCTCGGGCACGGCTTCTGACCGGGTATTCGGCGTGGTACAAGCGGAGAGTAGAATAAGAAGAAGCGGGAAAGTGCGGTACATGGTTCCGAGAATGAGGGCGCGAAAATACCCACTGATCCTTGGCAGATCGTCAGGAGATCGCCATGTAGTACCTTCTATACATGTCGATCGACGACAAGCGCGTCAAAGTCCGCAGCGTTGCCTGCCAAATACCGGATCGAGCCGAACGGCACAGCAATGGCGTGGACCATGAAGAAGGTGTGGAGGATGTAGAAGGAGAGGTGGTTCGCACCCGGTCCTTGGAAGTGTATCCGGTCAGCATCTAGAATGTGGTGAACAGGTGAATGACAGCGTGACCGGTCGTCGGATGGAGGGAGAAGGGCCATTCACCACCTCTTCCGCTTCGTTGTTCGAGGTCTCGCACGAGCGATACTTCGGTTCGCGCAGCGTGCCGGTCATGGATCCGCACAAGTTCAAGGCCCCTCTTTGCGGAGAGTTGGAGCTATTCCAGTGAGTGGCCATTCGCACACGGCTTCATGTCGGGTGCCTTGTGGTGTTGGAATGGAACGGAACAGGCTCAGTGTAGTAAGGAGTAATTCTTCGATCACGATCGGACCATCTACTGCATTCGGTCTTCCACCATGTGCGCGGGCCAGTGTGATGTGCGGCCAATACGGCCGATGGGGTGAAGGCTCGGTACCGGTGGAAGTGGCCAAGGCCATGTGCAGTGCATTGAGTGAACGATCGGGACGGAAGCGGATCCAAAGCATTGCGGGGTCGTCCTTGGGCATGGTCACCAAGCGACCGGCGATCAGTTGGATAGGAGCGAAGGCAGCAGCATACTTGGCCCCTGCTTCTTTGAGAATGATCGGATCTTCGCGTTCTCCTACGAATAGCGCGGTCACGTGCAATTGCGCTCTGGGTGCTGCTCGCCATGGGCCTTGTTCAATGGCGAGCTGCGACCCTTCATGGATCGTATCAGCAGTGCCGCTGTTCATGGAAGTGCCGAAGAAGTATCGCATGGATCAATTGGTACGCCGACTCTTGGTCACTTCGGCGGCGGATCCATCACGCCATTCCAGTGTATCGACCCGTGCGGTGAAAGGTCCGCTACGTGCCCACTTGGTGAAGGCTTCCAACGCCTCGATCCGTCCTTCCACTTCCATTTCAACGGAACCATCGGTCAGGTTGTTCGCTGTGCCCGTTAGGCCCAAGCGTTCCATGGCCTTTGCTGCACTCCTACGAAATCCTACGCCTTGCACTCTACCGGTGACGCGGATGATCCGAGTCGAAATGTTGGGTCCACGATCATTCGCAGGGGTCTGGCTTGACATTGGTTGGCAATAAAGATAGATTCGTCGAGTGTAAATTACAATTGGGCGATGTTTTCTTCGGATCGCGCTCAAGTATTCAAGACCGATCAGTTACCATGAAGAGCACTTTCTTGAAGTTGGCCATGTCCGTGATCATCGGGTCATGGACCGTGCCCATGTACGGCCAATCCTTCCCTTCGGGATTCAGCCAATCCACTGTTGCTGGCGGCACGTTCAGTAATCCTGTCGGTGTAACGTGGGATGCGAACGGCAGGCAATATGTCTGGGAAAAAGGGGGGAAGGTGTGGATCATCAGCAACGGAGTTCGATTGCCTGATCCATTGATCGACATTAGCGAGGAGGTCGGAAACTGGAGGGACCATGGTTTCCTCGGATTCACCCTCGATCCGGACTTCTTGTCCAATGGCCGCATCTACATGTTGTATGCAGTGGACCGGCACTATCTGAACAACTTCGGCAGCCCTTCCTATAGCCCTTCCACCAACGAGTACTACGCCGCAACGATCATGCGGATCACCCGGTACACGGCCATTGGTCCGAATTTCAACACGGTCGACTATGGCAGCCGATACGTTCTTCTGGGTGAGACCCCACAAACGGGCGTTGCCTTGCTGCATGAATCGCACAGTACGGGGTCCTTGGTGTTCGGTGCCGATGGCACGTTGATGGCCACCATGGGTGATGGTGCGAGCTACAACAACACGGATACCGGGAACTCTCCCGACACGTATGACGGGGTGGCACTTGCACAAGGGATCATCCGTCCGGCGGAGGATGTCGGTGCCATGCGGTCGCAGTTGTTGAATTGCCACAACGGGAAGATGCTCCGGTTGAACCCGAGCACTGGAGATGGGGTTCCAAGTAATCCGTTCTACGATCCGGGCGCTCCACGCTCGCCGAAGTCACGGGTCTGGGCGTTGGGTTTCCGGAATCCTTACCGAATGACACGTAAGCCGGGGTCCGGGAGCACCAACCCCGCAGATGCCAACCCTGGTGTGTTCTACGTGGGCGATGTAGGGTACGTGACCTGGGAGGAGACCAATGTGTGTTACGAAGGGGGCATGAATTTCGGTTGGCCCTTGTTCGAAGGCATGGAGGCTTGCCCTCCGTACATGGCTGCGGTAACCACCAATTTGGACGCGCCGAACCCGTTCTACGACGGTGTGACATGCACCCAACAGTACCTCACTTTCCAAGATCTGTTGAAGCAGGATACCCGACAGGTGCTGAACAATCATCCCAGCCCGTGTGATCCGAACGTCTTCTTACCGGTAACGGTGAACACCTTCCTGCATTCCCGACCGAGCATTGATTACCAACATGGGTATCGCTCCCGTGTAGGAGCGTACAACGGGAACACGGCGATCACCTATGACCTGGATGATGCGAACTCGCCGGTACCTGGGCCGCGTTTCGGAGGGAATGCCGCCATTGCGGGGCCCATGATCTCCGGAGTGAACATGCCAGCAGGCTACCAGAACTCTGCCTTCCATGGCGACTACGCGGGCGGTTGGATCCGGCGATACAAGTACGATGCGAACGACCAGGTGACCAATGTGTACGACTTCGCCTCTGGACTGGGACCCATTACGTGGATCGGTTCCGGTCCGGATGGTTGCGTTTGGTACATCAAGTACGATTCCAATGTGATCCGCCGGATCTGTTACACCCTTGCCGTGAACCTGCCGCCCGTGGCCGTGGCGACGCAAAGTGCGCAATACGGCCCGGGACCGCTCTCCGTCACCTTCGATGCCAGCGGATCCAGTGACCCGGAGAACGGTGCCTTGACCTATGCGTGGAATTTCGGGAACGGGACAAGCAACAGCGTGAATCCGACACAGGTCTTCACCTCGCCACCGGGCGTGGTCACCACCTACAATGTGGTCCTCACCGTTACAGATAACATCGGGCAAAGCACGACACAGGATTTCATTGTTTCAGTGAACAATACACCGCCCGTCGTGGACATCACCAGTATTCCGATGAACGCGTTCTATCCGGTGGGTGTGGATACCACCTACCAATTGCAAGCCACCGTGACCGATGCCGAGCATGGGCAACCCCAATTGACCTACGCATGGCGCACCACGCTTTACCACAATACGCACAACCACCCCGAGCCGGTCGATGCGAACGTTACGAGTTCGACCGTGATCAGCGGGGCGGGTTGTAATGGAGAGCCCTTTTACTACAAAGTGGTTTTGACGGTCACGGATGCCGGAGGTCTGGTCGGTACATCGGAACGCACATTGAACCCGCGTTGCCATGCGATCGCACCCTTGGCCGTCATCACAACGAACGTAACGGCCGGGCTCGGGCCCTTGCAGGTGAATTTGGATGGATCTGCATCATACGACCCCGGCACGATCGTGAGTTATCTGTGGGACTTCAACGACGGGACTTCCAGCACGAGTCAAGCACCGACCAAGATCTTCAGTGAGTTGGGAGACCATCAGGTGACCCTCACCGTGACCGATGACGACGGGTTAATGGGTCAGGCGACGCGCGTGATCAGTGTGCTAGCACTTACGCCACCGCAATGTCTGGGTGCATCAGGTGTGGTCTATCGCGAGATGTACACTGGGATCTCCGGGGCCACGCTCGCCGACCTGATCAACAGTCCGAACTATCCGAACAACCCGACCAGCACGAGCACGATGAGTTCCTTGGCCGCTCCGCTCAACGTGGCGAACAACTATGGACAGCGGATCCGCGGTTACATCATTCCACCAGTAACGGGAAACTACATCTTCACCGTGACCGGAGATGACAATTCGGCGGTCTACCTCGGTTTGAATGCCGACCCGACGTACAAGCGCATCATCTGTAGTATTCCGGGATGGACCGGACAGAATGAATTCACGAAATACCCAGAGCAGATCAGTACGTCCATCCAGTTGGTGGCGGGCGGCTACTACTATGTGGAGATCCTCAACAAAGAAGGCGGGGGTGATGACCATGTGACCTTGTGGTGGCAAACTCCGTCCAACGGGACGCGTACGGTGGTGCCCGGAAGCGTGCTTGCGAATTGGCAAACCTGCCAGCCGGGTGTCCGGGTCCGTATGAACCTGCAAGGCCCGTGGAACAGTGCGAACAACCTGATGCGCGATGATCTGCGCAGCGCAGGCCTCATTCCCCAGAACGAGCCTTATCAAGCTTTGGGCTTTACACTGGTCGGTAGTGGAGGGGAGACCGTATCGCCAGCCACGTTGGCGGTGTCCGGGAAGAACGCCGTGGTGGATTGGGTGTTGGTGGAGCTTCGGAACAAGTTGAACCCATCGCAGATCCTTGCCACCAAGAGTGCATTGTTGCAACGTGATGGGGACGTGGTCGGGGTGGATGGCTATACACGACTGCTTTTCAACGTGGCGGCGGATGACTATTTCGTTGCGATCCGACACCGCAATCACTTGGGTGCAATGACCTTCGGGACGAAACCGCTGGGTACGGGTGAGTCTGGTGTGGACTTCACTCTGCCTACTGAAACGATGTACGGAGTGAATGCACGTCAAACGCTCTCGAATGGGAAGCGTGCGCTTTGGAGCGGGAACACCGTGCGCGATACGCAGGTAATGTACACCGGTCAATTCAATGATCGCGACCATATCCTCCAAGCGATCGGAGGAACCATTCCTACCAATTCGGTCGCGGGCTACTTGCCTGGTGATGTGAATTTGAACGGGATCATCCAATACACGGGTGCAGGCAACGATCGGGACCAGATCCTACAGAACATCGGTGGTGTAGTGCCTACGAACGTTCGCAACCAGCAACTTCCGTAAGTGGGATCGTTAGGGTCTCCTGATCAGTGATTGTGCGTGTATTTGATGCAAGTACACATCATTCCAACCGTCCAGCATTGAATTGGTCCGATCTTCCGGGTATCACCGGTTCCGCGCAGCCGAGACGAAGCAGAGAGCCAGGCTAATACCCTTCGGCACTCCTGCGAATGAAGAGTAGCTGCCTACCGAACGGACCGAAGGACCAACCGGTTCCAACGAATCCGCCATCGGACATCGGGAGTAGGTGGACCAATCGATCCTCCTTATCGATGTCCAAGATGCGCGACCAAATGGATCCACCGGCAACGGTCCACCGCGCAAAGAAGGCATCGCTTCTTCCTTGCTCTGCACGTTCGCCCGCTAGGAGAAGGTCACCGTTGGATGCGCGTTGGAGTGCGAAGGCCCGGTGGTCGAACAAGGTATCGCCCAAGGTGCGGGTCCATAGGGTATCTCCGTTCAGTGCCATGCAAAGCAAGTAGGCGTGCTGCTTCCGGCTCTGGCTGGAAATATCCAGTGTTCCAAAGGAATCGGTCCAACCGCCGATCACGTACGTATCGTTCCCCAGACCCACCACCGCCCGGCCCACCTCATCCAAGGCTCCACCGGTGGTGTTCGAGTTCATCAGGTTCCCTTCCAGGTCCAAGCGTAAGAAGAGCACATCGCTATGACCACTGAAGGTGAGTTGCCTGCCCGTTACGATGATCTCATTCCCATCCACAGCAACACCATACGCTTCAGCATCGGTCAACGTGGCATTCACGTATTCCCATAGCCTTTCTCCGCTGGCATCGTGTCGGGCCACAAGTACATCGTGATCCGAATCGTTGGCGGCCACACCACAGAGGATCACACCACCATCCGGAAGTGACGCAGCTCCAAGGTACTGTTGTGTAGCGGCTTCGTTTTGGATATGGCTCCATTCCTCTTCCCCGTTCGCATCGAGTTTCACCACCAGCGCATGATGCCGACCTTCCGTAGGATCCAATACCGATCCAAAAAGAAAAGCCTCACCGTTGGGTGCGTTCGCAAGTCCTTGCAGGAAAGTGTTCTGATCGAAGCCCAACGGGCTGGAAGAGACGAGACCACCGGTGTTGGACATCGTGTACACCAGACCTTGGTGTGGACCTGCATCTTTGAATTCACGCACACCCACTGCGAACCCACTCCCCAGCAACAGGGCACCCACGCCATCCTGTGCTCCGGGTCCGCCGATCGTATGCGTAAAGCTTTGGCCGCTCAAGTGAAGGCTGAACGCGAGGGGGAGGAAGCCTAGAAGAGAAAAGGGCCGACCCATGCGGACCAAGATAACTTGCCTCGCTCCGAATGCGTTGTGATGATAGCTTCGCGGCGTGCGAACACCATCGGGCATCACCGCTTTTCTGCTCATTTGGGCGCTCTTCGTTGCAGGTTTGTTGGTCCTTGTTCTCACAACGGATAGGTTCGCGTTGCACGTCCTGATGCAACCGGTGCATACACCGTTCCTTGATCGGTCCTTCAGCACCATTACCCATCTGTCGGACGGCATCGTACCCACGATACTGGCGTTGATATTGCTGTACTTCGGTACCATGCGTTCGTTCTTGATGATGGGCTTAGGCTGCTCGTTCGGTGCCTTGGTCACGCAAGGGTTGAAACGCGGACCATTCGCACACATGGATCGGCCGTTCATGTTCCAAGATGCGTTGGTGGATCTACCCTGGGTATCCGGGTTGGAGTTGAACCATCATTTCAGTTTTCCCAGTGGACATGCCACGGCAGCCTTCAACATGTGTTTCGCGTTGGCGGTGCTGATCCCTGGTCGGTTCCGTGGGATCGGTTTCGCGCTGTTGGCAGGACTATTGGCCTATTCCAGGGTCTACCTCTCGCAACATTTCACGGAAGATATCCTTGCTGGTGCCGTCGTGGGAACGATCACAAGCCTGCTGGTGTACGTGCTCTTGTACCGGAGTTCGTATTCCACCCGGGCGTGGCTGGATCGTAGGCTCCGCGCTAGTTGAACCAGTACCGCGCTCCAAGAGCGAAATCCAGATCCACGCTGGTTGCGGGAACCAGATCCAACGTTGGGACGAGTTCGAAGAAGACATCGACCGGTGCCCCATCGATCAAGTAGGCCGATCCCACGGGGAATCGAATTCCCAGGTCGATATGCCCACCGCCCCCTTCTTCATAGCGGCCTCGATGCCAATAGCCATTCGCACCCCACGACCTGATCCGGAGGCCGGGTCCGTAATACAGAGGGAGTTTTCCCTTGGATACCGTGATGAGGTTCATGTTGTGGAAGAGGTAGTCCGCATGCAGGTGGACATATCCTCCGCGCCACAGCCCCCAAGCCAAACCAAAGTCCAACGCACGCTCACCTGCTATCCAGTACTTCGCAGATAGACCGGTCGGCTCACCGACCATGAGACCTACGCCAAGACCGTGGTCCTGTGCCTTCGTATGGAGGGCGGATAGCAACAGGGCGCACAACAGGAGTCGTTTCATGGTCCAAAGTTCGTGCTTCCAGAGGCAGGGTTTCGGATCATGTTGATGAGCACAACGACGCAGACTGCAACAGCAGGATCGCTAGGTGCCCTACTCCGTACGAAATGGGAAGGACCCATGAGAAGTAGGATAATACGAAAGGCGCCTTGCGGCGCCTCCCGGGTCTGCAACGGTTCGGACTCTCCCTTCCGTTCCGTCGCTTTCCGGCATTAAGACGTGGGGTAACAAAAGGGTCACACCCATTTCCAGAATAGATCTTCAATGCCCGGAATAGCTGATCCGGTAGATCCGGTCGGCGGCATCATCGCTCACCAGCAGGCTACCATCCGGAGCAACGAGCACATCCACCGGACGGCCCGTGGTCCGAGCCCCATCCAACCAACCGTCCGCGAAGACCTCGGTGGTGGTCGTGCCATCGGCATTCGGAAAGGCGACCACCACCCGGTAACCGATCGGGGTGGAGCGGTTCCAACTGCCGTGTTCCGCGATGAAGATGGCCCCTCGGTACTTCTCCGGAAAAGCGGTCCCGGTATAGAAGCGCATGCCTAGCGGTGCCACATGTGGTCCGAGGAGTGCAGCAGGTGGGATGAACTCATCACATGCGCGCTGATCACCGAATTCCGGGTCGCTGACCGATCCGGCATGGCAGAAGGGGTAGCCGTAATGGCCACCCGGGACCCCACGGTTCAATTCGCAGTCGGGGCTATCGTCCCCCAACCAATCACGACCGTTATCCGTGAACCACAGGTCGTTGGTGCCGGGCTGCCAATCGAAACCGACCGTATTGCGCACACCGTGTGCGACGACCTCCAGTCCACTTCCGTCCGGATCGATCCGTGTGATGGAAGCGAAAATGCTATCCTCGCTCAAGCAATTGTTGCAAGGTGCTCCGACCGGGACGTACAACTTACCGTCCGGACCGAAAGCGATGAACTTCCAACCGTGATGCTCCTTGGACGGGAAACGATCGGTGACCACGATCGGTTCTGGAGGATCCGTCAAATGATCTTCGATCGACGGCAATTTCACGATCCTATCCACCGAACTCACATACAGATCTCCGTTCCGGAATGCCACTCCTGCAGGCATTTGCAGACCCTTGGCAATGATATGCTGCACATCAGGGTGCCCATCCCCGTCGGTATCCTCCAAGGCATGCACCATGCCTAGATCCCTGGAGCCTACGAACAAGGTGCCGCGATCGCCCCAGCACATGGCGCGGGCATTGGAAACCCCTTCCGCGAACACCTCGATCTTGAATCCAACCGGCACTCGAATGCTGGTCAATTCAGGACCGGAGCGCTTAACAGTAGGCAGGCAGACCGAGCCTGAGGAAACGAACAGGACACCGATGACGAGAGCGGCAGAAGAGGAACGCACGATCAATGCCGGTCTGGGAATGGAACGATGAGCACCGGGATCTTGCTTGCGCCCAACACTTGCTCGCTCACACTACCGAGCAAGGCCTTGAATAGACCGCTGCGCCCGTGAGAACCCATGACGATGAGGTCGATCTTCAAGCGTTCCACCTCATCCAACAGTGTTTCGGAGGTTGGTCCTTGCACCAGCAGTGCCTCTGCCTCGATGCTTTGGTCGCGGATACCCTTGGCCATGTTCTGTAGGTCAAGGTGCTCCTTGCGCAGCACATCAGCTCGTTGTTCCCGCACGTATTGTGGGCCAGCATCGAACCCGACGAAATCCGGATCCGGCGCGGCCACATGCACGATCCAGATCTTCGCCCCTAGGGGACCCGCCAAGGTCGTTGCCACCTGCACTACGTGGTGGGCAGCATCCGAGAAGTCCGTAGGTACCAAGATGTTCTTCATGGTGCTTCGGTTTCTCGCAAGCTACGAACAGCGTCGAGAAGAACAGAACGAAAAGTGAAGTCGACGGGTCGGCTGGATCCGGTTGTTCGGATCACTACTTCTTGATCACCAATTTGTCCAGATAGGATCTACGCAACAGGCCGCTACTGGCGAAGAACCATTCCTTCAACCCGTAATGGTAGCCACGGCGCAGTCCGGTACGATGGGTACCCAATTCACCACGCTTTCCGCTCAACTTCTGCAGTACCCGGGTGATCTTCACCTCCACCTCAGGGGCCGACATTTTGGGTGCCTTTTTCGCTGCCCAGGTCCGCGCCGCTTTCATGATCTCTTCTTTGGGCATCAGTCCGCCTTTGCGGATGGTAGCGATCACCATTTCGTCCCAATCACTCAATCGATAACCGGTCTTTTTTACTGGCGGTTTATCCGCTGTGTCTGCTGTGGGATCTTTCCTCGGTCTGCCTACCGGCCTCTTAGGCCCTGAAACTTTGACTGATGCCTTTTCCTTCTCCAATTTCTCCTTGAGTTCGGAGATCGTTCCTCGCACTCGATCCAGTTGGAAGATGAGTCGTTTCCGCTCAGAGCGGTAATGGCCGAGCAGGAGTTCGATATTCTTTTCGCCAAGTCGTTTGGTCGCCATCTTTCTTGGTAGTCGTTCGTTAGTTGAGTCAGAGTGACCCCGATCTGCGATCACGGAGCAATAGGTACAAAGATCGTGCTTTCGGGCGAATGCCGGTGATCAGATCACCGAGATCAAGGCGCCATCACGCGATGCTCGAAGTTTTCCAATGGGTTCAGCGGGCAGTCCAAGTGCGCTTAGGCGTTCGGTCATCGCGGATGATCCGGAGGGATCCACAGCAAGCAACAGGCCGCCACTGGTCTCCGGGTCGGCGAGCAGGAACATGCGTTCCATCGTTGAGGCACCGCTCACTTCATCACCATAACTTTTCCAATTGCGCAACGAGCCATCCGGGTAGCACCCTTGTGCGATCAAAGCGAGGCACGCTTCCAGTACCGGGATGCGGTCGAAGTCCAGTTCGGCTTGTAGTCGGCTTCCAAGGCAGAGTTCGCGCAAATGTCCGAGTAGACCGAAACCTGTGACATCCGTCATGGCATGTACTTCTTTGAGTTCGCCAAGTTGGGTGCCGACCGAATTGAGTTGGACCATGGTGTCGCGAAGAAGAACGGCATCCTCGGCGGAAAGGATCCCGCGTTTCATGGCGGTACTGAGGATCCCTACGCCGATCGGTTTGGTCAGGAAGAGGTGGTCGCCTGCCTGGGCCGTATCGTTCCGTTTGATGTTCTTGATCTCCACCTCACCAGTTACAGCGAGTCCGAAGAACGGCTCCGGTGCATCGATGCTGTGCCCTCCGGCAAGTGGGATCCCGGCATCGTGACAGGCCTGCCTACCACCTTCCACGACGCGCTGGGCCAGTTCTGGTCCGAGCTTCTCAATGGGCCAACCGAGTATCGCTATGGCCAACAACGGACGGCCTCCCATGGCATATACATCGCTAATGGCATTGGTCGCCGCGATTCGACCGAAGTCGAATGGATCATCTACGATGGGTGGGAAGAAATCGGTTGTGCTGATCAGTGCGCGACCGTTGCCGTTGTCGTAGACGGCAGCATCGTCTCGGGTTCCATAGCCCACCAGAAGTTTCTTTTCAGGTAATGTGCCGAGATCACTTTTCAGGATCTCTTCCAATACCGCCGGTGCGATCTTACATCCACAGCCTGCGCCATGGCTGTATCGTGTTAAGCGGATCGGTTCAGTGGTGCTCGTGTTCTCCATATTCTTCAGTGGCTTTCTTGGCAATGGCTCGCATGTCTTTCGTGCTAGCAGGCACGCGCGTAACACATGTGGGATCCCTCTTTCCCAAGCCGTGCAGATAGGTCTTGTCGTAATACGTGAGTGTGATCATGGCCACGGTGAACAAGTCATCATTCGCTAGGGCTTCTAACGCGGTCTTGCAGTGCTGCGGACCGATCCGTTTCTCGATCCGTTTCGTTGCCTCGGCCAACTGGTCCTTCGGGTATTTGCCATAATCCGCAACTAAGCGTGCAGCGCGCTCTTCGCGTGGAACATCAGCGAAGTAGCAAGGCGCGATCCGTATTTGCTGGAATATCGCGTCAGGGATCTTCACCCGACCGATCAACTGGCTTTCATCCTCCACCCAGATCAACTTCTCCACGTCCATCCGTTCGGTTGCATTCCACAAGAGGTTCTCGAAATGCTCGGTGGTCGGTTGTGGTGCTTCGCCGATCGCTCCGTAGCTGCTGCCCTTGTGGTTGGCGAGCGCTTCGAGGTCGATGGTCTGCTGTCCGAGATCGCGCAAGTGGGAGAGGAGTTCCGTTTTGCCGGTACCCGTATAGCCTCCCATAACGGCCAACTTCAACGGTGCTGCGAAACCGGCCAGCACATGGTTCCGGAAGGCTTTGTAGCCGCCTTTCAAGGTGTGTACTTCAGTAAAACCGGCTTTGTCCAGCATCCATGCGACACTCCCGCTTCGTTCGCCACCTCGCCAACAATGCACGCGAATACGTCCCTCCGGCGCGAGTTCCTTGGCCTCGCTCACGATCGATGCCAGTTTCGGGCCGACGATCCGGAGACCTTCCAACATCGCCACATCACGTCCTTGTTGCTTGTACAGTGTACCAACGATGGCGCGCTCTGCATCGGTGAAAAGAGGCATGCTGGTTGCACCGGGAATGTGTCCCTGAGCGAACTCGCCGGGCGATCGGACATCGATCATCGGCCCGGCGATACCGATGAACTCTTCGATAAGGCGCACCCGGATCATGGCCGCAAAGTAGATCGCGAACGAAATTGTCGGTTCTGGTGTATAGTTTTCGGCATGCGTTTCCCTCCAATGGTCCTGCTCCTTTTCGCCTGCACCGCAACACCGGAACCAAGGTCCATCGCAGTTGCATCTTCAACGGAGAACCGTGACGACCTGCGCTTCCTATACGACAGTGCGAAGGTGACGGGCTCCTTCATCCTTCATGATGTGGGTCGGGACCATTGGCTCTTCATCGATCGTGCAGAAGCCGATGTCGCCACGCTTCCAGCGAGCACGTTCAAGATCTTCAGCAGTTTGTACGGCTTGGAGAGTGGAGTGGTCGCGGATGCCGATTTCGTGATCCCTTGGGACAGTGTGAACTACGGAAGGTCGGCGATCAACCGGGACTTGACCCTTCGCCAAGCCTTGGATCATAGCGCCTATTGGTATCACCGCGAGATCGCAAGACGGGCCGGAGCTGCGACGTTGAAACACTGGATGGATACGGTGGGTTATGGGAACGCGGATACGTCGGGTGGTTTTGATCGCGCTTGGGTCATGGGCGGGTTGCGCATCACACCCCGGCAACAGATCGACTTCTTGGAGCGGTTGCAGCGCAATGCACTCCCATTTTCGCAACGCACCATGGACATCGTGAAGGACATCACCCTACAAGAGGATACGTTGGGATATCAATTGCATGGTAAGACCGGTTGGGCTATGGGCGGTGATGGCAGTATCGGTTGGTTCGTTGGCTGGGTCGAGAAGGAAGATGGGAGCGGCCCGTACATCTTCGCTAACCGCCTTCGTACTGCGGATACATTGTCGCAGACCTTCGGCCCTGCACGCCGTGCGATCGCCATTGATGTGTTGGAGCGCGAGGGTGTGTTGCCGTGAACTAGCGAATGGACAACCTCAAGACCATGAACACCACCCCAACCATCGTCGAAACCCAAGAGCAGACCACTGCTGTGATCCACTTGGTCATCCCGGGCCGCGACATGCCCAAGTACATGGACCCCGCGATCCAAGAGATCCTGAAAACACTTGCCGACCAAGGCATGCAACCAACCGGGCCGATGTTCTCTTACCACCATTGTCGTCCGTCGGATACCTTCAACTTCGAGATCGGATTTCCTGTGGAGAAGGCGATCAAGGCGAGCGGACGCGTGGTGAACGGCACACTGCCAGCGGAGAGGGTGGTTCGCTCCGTCTACCAAGGTCCGTATGAGGCGTTAGGGGATGCATGGGGAGAATTGCAGGCTTGGGTTCGCGAGCAGAAACTTCCGGAGAGTGGGCGGTTCTGGGAGCGATACCTGACCAACCCGAATGATGTGAAGGATGCCAAGGACCATCGCACAGAGTTGAACTGGGTGGTTGGTGGATAAGTGAAATAAAAGATCAACAATGACCGGACTACCTACCGATCGACCGACCATGGAGTTCGAGACGCCTCAAGAGTGGGAGGCGTGGCTGCAGGTCAACGGCGCATCTTCACAAGGTGTGTACATCAAGGTGGCCAAGAAGGGCACGGGTGTGCGATCGATCACCTGTCCGGAAGCATTGGAAATTGCATTGTGCCACGGCTGGATCGATGCCATTCGGAAGCGGTTCGATGAGACCTATTTCTTGCAGAAATACACACCACGTGGTCCACGGAGCATCTGGAGTGAGATCAACAAAAGGACCGTACAACAATTGATCAAGGCCAAGTTGATGCACCCGGCCGGACTTGCTGCGATCGATCGTGCCAAGGCGAATGGCCAATGGGACAACGCATACGCACCTGCAAGCACGATCACCGTTCCTTCCGATCTGGAAACGGCGTTGAAGAAGAACAAGAAAGCACGGATCTTCTTCGATACGCTGAAGGGGAGCAACCGCTATGCGATACTGCACCGGCTTCATACAGCCAAGAAAGCGGAGACCCGCGCCAGACGGCTCACGCTGTTCATCAGTATGTTGGAACGCGGTGAGACCATTCATTGAACAACGACGAACACGTACCCCATGACTACGCAGATCTTCATCAACATGCACGTGAAGGACCTCGCAAAAAGCAAAGCCTTCTTCGAGGACCTCGGCTACACATTCAAGCGCCAGTTCACGGATGAGAACGCGGCTTGCCTGGTGATCAGCGACACCATCTACGCCATGCTGCTCACCACTGGGCACATGGAGCGCTTTGTGCCGAAGGAGAAGACCATCTCAGACGCGACCAGGACCACCGAGACACTGCTGGCGCTTTCAGTCGAAAGTAAGGAGGCCGTGAACGTGCTATTCGAAAAAGCGATCGCAGCGGGTGCTACGGAATGCAGGCCAACTGAGGATCATGGTTTCATGTACGGTCGCAGTTTCAATGACCTTGATGGACACATCTGGGAGGTCTTCTGGATGGATCCAACGGCGCTTCAGAAGTGAATTGAACGCAGATGACGCGGACGATGCAGATGAACGCTGATAGAGCCAGCAATGGATTCAGATCCGCGTGATCATATTCATCTGCGCGAGCTGCGTTCCAAATACCAACACCATGCGCGACCTTCCCAAGAAACCGACGAACACCGACGACTACCTGGAAGCACTTCCAACGGACCAGGCCTCAGCTTTGCAGAAACTACGGAAGCAGATCCTCGCCGCCGTACCCAGCTGCGAAGAATACTTCGGCTATGGCCTCCCGGGGTTCAAGTTGCACGGACATCCTTTGCTCTACATGGGTGCCGCGAAGAATCATTGCGCTTTGTATGGGATGATGCCGAAGGGCTTTGATGACGTCCTGAAAGATTTCAAACGAAGCAAGGGTACCATACAATTCACGTCGAAAAAGCCCATCCCTGCGGCCGTTGTGAAGGCGATCGTGAAGGAGAAGGTTGCGGAATTGGAAGCCAAGTGGGGGAGCGCCAAGAGAAAGTGAAGGTCACCTTAACCCAACGCGGTACAGCATCACTTCTTCATCGCGGTGGATCGCGAGGCGTTCGAACTGCATGCCATTGCGCTCTGCGACCGCGACACTTCTTTCATTCCCAGCATCGATCAACGACACCACGGAAGGTGCCAGCGCATGCTTCTGTGCGAATTCTTTGCAAGCCATCGCAGCTTCTGTAGCATAACCTCTTCCCCAAGCTGACGGTACTAGGTGGTATCCGATCTCCAGTTCGGTGGTGCCTTCAACTTCCTGTGTCAGCAGCCCGATCATCGCTACCGGGCTACCG
Organism: Flavobacteriales bacterium; assembly: GCA_016710015.1. Taxonomy (GTDB): domain Bacteria; phylum Bacteroidota; class Bacteroidia; order Flavobacteriales_F; family PHOS-HE28; genus PHOS-HE28. The sequence goes on along the minus strand of JADJLR010000002.1, from coordinate 75,568 downwards.
GTGGACCGTTCCAGAATGGCATTCAAACATGATCCATCACGCGGTATCCGATCCAGGGTCCATTGAATGAACTGTACACAGTCGCTTTCACTTCCAACAGTGAACGGCATGAAGCGGATGGCCTCGGCACTGTTGTGGTACTCCATCCACCATGCATTATCCTTCAAGGTGGCATGGCGGAACAACAAGCGCTCGGTGGTGAGGCCAACGAGGGAAGGGATCGGCAACGTGATCATGTGCCGAAAGATGGGGAGGATCTGTTCACTAAAGCTCCATTGAACGGATCGCCCCGTTCGATCATGCCCGCTTTGACCCAGTCGAAATCCGCGGTTCAGAACGGGCGTGGTCCTGCGTGGTGACCTCGGGTCCGGAACGCCGGAATTGCAGCGTCTAGACCGATTCCACGAGGATCCGCATCACGTGGCGAATGCCATCGCGATCCATGACCTCCAGCACATGGATGCCTCGGTGCTGGAAGGTGACCACCACATGTTGAGCCCCGTTCGCTGGGATCTGCTGGATGATGTTGCCATCCGTTCGGCGTACGGTGATGGAAAGGATGCCTGCCGGGCAGTCCACATTGGTGGACCCTTGAACGGGTACCGGGTGAACACGGACGGTGTTCATCTTGGATGGCGCGACTGATTTCGCATTCACGGGTTCCGTGCTGTCGGCCTCTTTGTTCAGGAGGGACCCATCCGCGTTCGGGGGAATGGAAGATTGCGCATGACCTGCGAGTACGAGGCCGGATGCTGCGAAGGCAAGTAGGAATTTCTTCATGGTCATCGATTCGAGGTGCTTGCTACGGTGGCAGGGACTCGATTGTTTCGATCGACAGGCCCAGCACTTGGGCGGTGTGCCGACAAGACGAATGTTAGCGCGGCAATGTGATGGAGCACATCGACCAAGAACGCGACCGGATCACGAATGGCAAGTCGATCGATACCCAATGCGAGCGCTTCCGGTAAGTCTCCGTGCACCTAGGCCGTCGCACTTTCCTTCTTCCCGGCCAGCGTCTTCTCCACCTCAGCGATCGCCCGCTTGGTCTTCAGCAAGGAGTCTGGTGTTACACTGATGGAGTCGATCCCAATTGGACCAGGAATTGGGCGAAATCAGGGAAGTCAGAGGGTCCTTGGCCACAAATGCCCACTTTGGTACCGGTACGTTTGGCGGTCTCGATCAGCATCTTCAACATCCCTTTGACGGCGGGATCCCTTTCATCGTAGAGGTGGCTCACTAGCGCGCTATCGCGGTCCAGACCAAGGGTGAGTTGGGTGAGGTCGTTGCTACCGATGGAGAAGCCATCGATGTATTTGCTGAACTCCTCGGCCATGATGATATTGCTCGGCAATTCGGCCATGAGGTACAGTTCCAAGCCTTCCTTGCCGCGCTGGAGTCCGTATTCCTCCATCACGCCCTTCACCTTCTTCAACTCTTCCACCGTTCGGCAGAAAGGCACCATCACCACCACGTTCTTCAGGCCCATTTTCTCGCGTACGCGCCGGATCGCCTTGCACTCCAGCCCAAAGGCTTCCTTGTACACTTCGCTGTAGTAGCGGCTTGCACCACGCCATCCGATCATCGGATTCTCCTCGTCAGGCTCGAAATGCTCGCCACCCAAGAGGTTCTTGTACTCGTTGCTCTTGAAGTCACTGAATCGCACGATGACCTTGTTCGGGTAAAAGGCGCTGGCGATCTTGGCGATGCCGTAGCTGAGTTTCTTCACGAAGAAGATCTCCTCGTCCTCGTATCCATTGATCAGGTAACTGATCTTGCCGCTCAGGTTGGTGTCACCCAATTCCTTGTGTTGCAAGAGCGCGAGCGGATGTGCCTGGATGTAGTTGTTGATGATGAATTCTTCGCGCGCCAATCCAACACCCGCATTGGGCAGTCCACTGAACTTGAAGGCAAGATCCGGGCTCGCCACGTTGAGCATGATCGGCGTTTTCGTTTCCGGTATGTCGGAGAGCATGGTTTCCTCCTTGGCGTAGGGGATGATGCCTTCATAGACCACACCCGTATCGCCTTCACAGCAACTGGCTGTCACCTCTCTTCCGGTATCCAGCAGGTCGGTGGCATTACCGCAACCCACGATGGCCGGTACTCCCATCTCACGGGCCACGATAGCTGCATGGCAAGTGCGACCTCCCTTATTGGTGATGATCGCGCTGGCCTTTTTCATGATCGGCTCCCAATCGGGGTCGGTCATGTCGGTTACGAGCACATCCCCGTGTTGGAAATCCTTGCCGTCCGTATCGCCACCACGTCCGTCGAGGCTGAATAGGATCCGGACCTTTCCGGCACCCACTCGATCCCCGATGGCGATCCCACGGATGATCTCCTTGACTTCCGCCGGTTTGTCGATCTTGTATTCCACCACCCGATCCGTGGCCTTTCGGCTATGGATCGTTTCGGGGCGTGCTTGCACGATGAACAGTTGCTTGGTGAGACCGTCCACGGCCCATTCCACATCCATTGGACACCAGTGCCCTTTCTTGTCGCTGTAGTATTTCTCGATCGCTGCCACACTGCGGGCGATCTCCAACGCTTGATCGTCATTGATGCAGAAGCGATTGCGTTGCGCACGCTCGATCGGAATGATGGACGTAGGTTTTCCCGGCTCGCCACCGTACACCATCTTCCGGTCCTTGTTGCCAAGCTTCTTCTCGATGATGCTGCTGTAGCCTTCAGCCAAGGTGGGTTTGAATACCAGGAATTCATCCGGGCTCACGGCACCTTGCACCACCATTTCACCGAGGCCGTAACTGCCATTGATGAGCACTACATCCTTGAATCCACTTTCGGTATCCAACGAGAATGCCACACCACTGCTGCCCACATCGGAGCGCACCATCTTCTGGATGCCAACGCTCAGACCTACTTGGAAGTGATCGTACCCGAGGCTTTCGCGGTACACGATCGCACGGTCCGTGAAGAGCGATGCGAAGCAGTTGCGCACCGCACTGATCAAATCCTGGTGTCCACGAATGTTCAAGAACGTTTCTTGCTGTCCGGCGAAGGATGCATCCGGAAGGTCCTCCGCTGTGGCTGAAGAACGGACCGCCACGTCCGTGGCTTCTTGTCCGTATTGCTGGCTCATTTCATCATACCGTTGAAGAATGCCCTTCCAGATCTCCTCTGGGAACTTTCCGTTCTTGATGAGTGTGCGTGCGGCAAGTCCGGTCCGGCGAATGTTCTCCACATCGTCCACGTCCAGCCCAGCCACGATGTCGCGGATCTTCTGGTCCAACACATTGTGGGCAATGAAGGCCTCGTAACTCGCCACGGTGATCACGAATCCACCGGGCACGGTTACGCCGAGCTTCCCGAGGTGCTGGATCATCTCTCCGAGGCTGGCATTCTTGCCGCCCACGGTAGGGATGTCGCTGAGTTCAACTTCGTGGAGCCATTTGAGGTAAGGAGCGTGGGACATCGGGTCAGGGGAATAGGGTGCTAATCGTACGAGGGTCGTCCATACGCGCGAGCAACAACTCGCACCATGCGTTCGGTTCAGGAAAAGCCCTTGTGGTAGGACCGGCCGGAAAGTTAGTAAGCAGCAAGCAGTAGCGAACCAAGGATCTTGGACCACTTGCTGGTCGGGAAGTCGACACCAGATGAACGTCTTTCGGACCAGCAGCGGTGTCCTCGAAGGGGCCAGCCCGAATCCCACCGGCCAAGTGTAGGGCCAGCGGCTTCAGGAATACCACCAACTTCATCGATCCGATCTATTTCACTTGCGGTAAACTCTAGTTCGACTACCACGTTGATCAACCTCGGGCTTTATTTCTTGGCTTGAATAGGGGTATGGCGGGGTGCAGTTGTCTTAGCACTAGAACCAAACGATCATGAAAGCCATCACCATTTCCGCATTCCTGTTCCTCACACCTCTTCACATCTTGTACGCACAAGAAGCTGCCGAACCCGATATCCGCACGCTCTTCGGTGGAGAAAGAGATCTAGCGAATGGAGGCTGGGGCGCTCCGAGCGTAAGCTTCACCCGGATCATGGATCACGATGCACTGTTAGTAGGTGGGCGTGGCGGCTGGCTCATCGATCATGGCTTCACCTTGGGTCTGGCCGGACATGGGCTTGTTACCGATGTGCCGAATCGAGCCTATGACCTGCATCGCTCCACCGAAGGGGACAGTCTGTACCGTGGAAGCCGCTTCGTGATGGGTTATGGTGGACTGCTCCTTGAGCCGATCATTGCACCGCGCAGCCCGATCCATCAGCCTGCCGATCATCGTGGGTGCCGGTGGTTGTGGCTACCAAACCTTCCAAAAGCGACAGCACGATGAGGGTCTCTATTGGTACGCGGATGACGACTACCAGGCCTTCTTCGTGGTGGATGCCGGCGTAGAACTGGAGTTCAACCTGATCCGCTTGGTCCGATTGGGCGTTGGCGCATCGTACCGGTACACCACGGACATCACCCTGCCGGAAACACCAAAAGATGCTTTGCATGGTTTCAATGCGGGTATCACGGTGAAGGTGGGCTGCTTCTAGGACGTGGTATGCCCTCATGCCACCCAATAACCGCGAAGGCTGTAGCGTAGCCCACAGGATGGCGTAGATTCGGCCATTGGCCGGAAGGCCATTCACCACATGACCTTTCGTACTTCCTTGCTACTCGGTGCTGTCGTTCTTGCCTCATTTGTCCAAGCGCAACCGGAGCCCTTCGGCTGCCACTATTTCCGCAATACGCCGGGTCCCATCTCGTGGACTGCCGGTTCGCGTGAACAGATCGATGAGACCATCGCACGCAGTGACACCTTCGATATACTGCACTACGACATCGCATTGGATGTCACTGCAACCGGTGCATCCACCATCCGGGCCGCCACGACCATCACCTTCGTTCCGCTTTTGGAGGATCAGATCTTCATCCGCTTCGACCTCTTTCAACTCACGGTGGATTCTGTGCGGAATGCGGACGGTCCGCTGACATTCACTTACGACGACCAATTCTTGAAGGTGGAATTCAACTCGGTACCGGTCGTGGGGGAAGAGCAAGCGCTCACCGTGCATTACCACGGGGTTCCGCATCGCGATCCGGAGTGGGGTGGTTTCTACTTTGAAAGTGGCTATGCGTACAACTTGGGGATCGGCCTGAGTACCATTCCGCCCAACTTCGGCAAGGTGTGGTATCCCTGCTTTGACAGTTTCGTTGAGCGAGCAACGTATACCTACCATGTCAAGAGCGCTGGCACGTACCGTTTCCATGGGCAAGGCAATTTCTTGGGTGAGGAACAACTCGCTGGCGACACGGTGGTCCGATCCTTCGAACTGCCGCAATCCATTCCCACACACCTGAGTGCGGTCGCCGTATCCGCTTATGTGGATCACGACTACGTTCACAGCGGAGTGAACGGGGACATTCCGGTTCGACTAAGTGCGAAGTCCTCGAACTTGACCAACATGATCAGCAAATTCGTGGATCTCGGTGCCGCCATCGACGTGTGCGAATATTGGTACGGTCCGTATGGATACGACCGTGTCGGTTATGTGCTTACGACGGATGGCGCGTTGGAGATCCTGACGAACGTTGCTTATCCCCAGTTCATGGTGGATCAAAGCATCGTAGGGAACAGGGGGCTATTCACGCATGAGCTCGGTCACCACTGGTGGGGGGATGTCGTAACGCCATACGTCCACAATGAGATGTGGTTGAAGGAAGGACCGGCCGAATACAGCGGACACCTGATCGAGGAATGGATCTACGGCAGATCGGAGTACATCAAGGTGGTGAAGGACAACCACTTCAGTGTGCTGCGTACGGCACATGTGAACGATGGTGGTTACCAGCCGCTTTCCCCCATGCCGGATCCGTACATATACGGGACGCACACGTATTACAAAGGCGCCTCGGTGATGCACAACCTGCGTGGGTATATGGGCGATGAACTCTTTCGGCAGGCTTTGCGCGGTATCCAGATGGACCTTGCGAATTCCACCATCACCTCCGAGGGATTCAAGGATGCACTTGAAGCGCATAGCGGGTTGGATCTGGATCCCTTCTTCGATGCCTGGGTATTCGCCCCGGGATATTCGGTATTCGAGGTTCGGCAATATCTGAGCACAGCGATCGAAGATGCGTGGATCGTGGACGTGGAGGTAGGGCAGAAGCTGTTGGGCACGGAAGCATTGCATGAAGAAGTCCCCCTCACGGTATCATTCCTATCTGCCGATGGGGAAGTGGCAGAGCGCTCCATTACTGTGAGCGGTCTGATAACGACTGTTTCACTGGATGCCCCGTTCGAACCAGCCATGGTGGTGTTGAACCGCGGTATGCACCTGAACCAAGCACGCATGGACAACGAGGTCACGTTGGTGCCGGGTGTGCCATTCTCCAGTACACTGCCCTACGTTGATTTCCGCGTGTACGGAACGGAATTGGTGGATAGCACGCTGGTTCGGGTGGATCACATCTATTCCGGCGCGGATCAATCCCCACTACCCGCAGACATTCTGGAGGTGAGTACCACACACTATTGGAACGTGGATGGCCTTTGGCCAGATGGCACCGTGCTGGGCGGGCGTTTGTTCTACAACGGTGGTCAAGCTTCGGAATTCGACTTTGAGTTGATCGATGGGAATGAATACGGGATGGCACTACTCTTCCGCGCAACGGCGAATGAACCGTGGACCATTTTTCAAGACCAATCGGTCTTGACCGGAAACCTGACCAATGGGCACGGGAGTATCACTTTCGAGAACATGCAACGCGGGCAGTATGCCTTTGGAAAGACCACGTTCGCCATCGGTATCGGTGAAGGGGAGGAGCGGTCGTTCACCATGCGTTTGGGGCCTGTGCCTACAAGCACCACACTGGGAGTGTCGGGACGGATCGATGGACAAGGAACCTATTGGTGGGATGTGATCGGGAGTGACGGGAGGCTGATCGAACGGACCACGGAAGTGATCTCGGGTGATTATCAGTTGGCGTTGGATGTGTCGGATCTGGCCACGGGTACGTATGTCCTTCGTGCAACGGATGCCCACGGAATTGATTCCATGGACGAACGATTCCAGATCATTCGCTGATGCCGATCGGCCCTTTGGAAGAAGGCCCCCTGAACGTCATGGGGTTGCGCAAACCGTTCTATCCAGTGATTGATGCGCTGAGCGAGTACTTGGCCCAACACGGAAGGCAAGGTCGATCGCCGTTGACCTATGCGGATCTGCGGCGGTACGATGGGTTGATGCCCACCTACGATGTCGCTGGCAAGGAGACCTTGTGGAGTACGGTGCTCTATCGCCCCAATGATCTGGAGGGGCTGCATCAGCAGTTGGTGGAGATCTACCAATTGTTGGTGGCCGATGGGCATCACATCGAGCACTTGCGTGTGGCGCGGATCGACCTGTGTACCTATGGCAATTCACAACCATTCCGGGTCAAGATCCTGAACCAGATCAACGACAACCACGACTACTACTACATCAAGTACGCCGATGCCAGCCGGATCTACGGGTTGGAGTTGGAGCATCTACTCAGTCCCAATGCCATCAACTACATCCGCGACGGGGATACGTTGGTGGAGGAGCACATCATCGGCGTTCCGGGCGATACCTTCATTCAACACCCGGAGCAATATGGAGGGCATCTGAATCCAGTACGACTCAGCAAGGAGTTCGTGAAGTTCAACGAGCGGTGTTTCGTTCGGCTGTTGGGTGATATGCGCGCGTACAATTTCGTGGTGGACGTGATCCATGATCTGGACCAAGCGCAATATCGGATCCGAAGCATCGACTTTGACCAGCAGAACTATGAAGGGCGGGCAAGGATCTATCTGCCGCAATTCTACAAGGAGAACCTGCCTTTCGTTCATTTCGCGCAGCAGGCCATTTCAATGGAGACCGCAGAGCAGTACCGGAATGAGGAACGTGCCCTCTTGCGAAAACGGCAACGCTTGGCCAAGGAACGGCTGGGACAGCTCATCGCGATCATGCGGAGTGATACGCTTTCTTCGGCGGAACTCACGTTGGAATTGGCCAACGAATTGGCCGTGCATCATAAGGACCCGGCCTTTTCGAAGTGCGCTTCGATGGGTGAACTTCTGGAACGGCACATGGAGGTCATGCTGGGGTTGACCTGAGTGCTTTCGTCGACGAAAGCGTAACCCTGTGCGACGAGTCGCGTAACAGCGCCACGAACGCTATTAACCGTTCGTCCATCTTGCATGAACCGCTTGCGATTCCTCTCTCTCAGTGCTGCCCTGCTTACCGGTGTGGGCCTCTTGACCGCACAGACCTTGTCCTACGACTGGCTGAACTTCCCTTGCGGGGACAACCTGAATTGCAACACAGGATGTTCGGCGTGCAACTTGCCGGCAGGCCAGCCAGCTAATTTCTTCGGGACCAATGTGCTTTGGTACGGCGTGGCGGTTTGTCCGCATCCGCTCAGTACGGCCAACAACACGGTATTCACGGAAAATTGGCCGATCGAGCCGACTCCGGGCATCTACGTTGGCCTTTCCACCGTGACCTTGGAGGATGTCCAAGTGGACAGCGTGATCATTCGTCACCGTCGTTCCGCAGCGGGACCCCAACGGATGCGTGTTCAATTCACGAATGATGCTTTGCAAGCACCGGTTACGTTGGGCGACGTGGATGTGACATCGGACTACGAGGAGACCGTATTCACGGATCTTGGATGTTTGGTAGCGCACCAGGGGTCGGATTATTCTGGATTCCAATTGCGCATGCAAGCCTATCAAGGTGGCGATGGGTCTTGGCAACTTGATGCCATGCGTATCGTCACCAGTCCCTGCAGTACGGTCCAAGTCGGCATCGCGGAGAACTTCCAGCGCAACCTACAGGAGTCCGGAATCTATGTGGATGTACTCGGTCGTCCTGTGCAAGGACAGCCCGCACCGGGGGTATACATCGGTGCACGCAAGCGGGTGCAAGTGTATTGATCGGTATTCACCGAACGGAAAGGGAGTGTCAAGCGGCACTCCCTTTCCGTTTTCCAGAACGGGGATGGAACTGTAGGATGTTGCTTCGCAGGTATTCCCGATCCAAATGTGTGTAGATCTCCGTGGTGGTGATACTGGCGTGACCCAGCATTTCCTGGACCGCGCGCAGATCCGCTCCACCTTCCACCAAGTGTGTTGCGAAGGAATGCCGAAACGTGTGCGGACTAATGGTCTTCTGGATCCCGGCTTTCACCCCCAGTTCCTTCACCAAATTGAAGACCGACATGCGTGAAAGTGGTCCGCCGCGTGCGTTGAGGAAAACCATATCCTCGGCTTTGGTCCGTATGGGAAGATGCACGCGTTCACCGCTGATGTACGTCCCGATCTGCCGCATGGCTTCCGGCCCGATCGGTACCAACCGTTCCTTATCGCCTTTGCCAACAACACGGATGAAGCCATCATCGAAGTGTAGCCAAGAGCGGCGCAAGTTGCATAGTTCGCTCACCCGCAGTCCACAGCTGTAAAGGGTTTCAAGCATCGCCCGGTCCCGGTGGGCCAACGGTTTGCTCATATCGATCGCCGCGATCATGGCATCGATCTCATCCAAGCGTAGAAAGACCGGCAGCTTGCGTGCGATCCGTGGGCTTTCGATCAGTTCCGTGGGGTCCACCTCGATCACCCGTTCACGTTGCAAGTTGCGGTAGAACACGCGCACGGCACTGAGCATGCGTGCCTGGCTGTTTGCCTGCAACCCCTGCTTCGCGACCCCGGTAATGAAGGCTTGCAGGTCGTCCAGAGCAATGGACGCGGGCTTTAGGGGTGGCGCTTGGGCCTGTGCATAGGTCCGTAGCTTCCCTACATCGCGCAGGTAGGCTTCCACCGTGCGATCGCTCAACGAACGCTCCAGCTTGAGGTGCATCCGCAGATCGGTCAGCGCTTGTTCCCAAGTCACGGGACGAAGTTCCGTTCCATGGAGCGGCATCTGGAAGGGGCAACACTCCTTCTGCCAACTGATCCGTGTTGACGCAAGCTTGATTGTTCTCAACTTCGCGGCGATGCGCATTCTTTTCCTCAACGGCCCCAACTTGGACCTGCTTGGCACGCGGGAACCTCACATCTATGGTGATCGTTCTTTTCCGGAGCTTTTGGAGGAACTGCGGAAGCGTTACCCTCAGGTCACCTTCAGCTATGTGCAATCGAATGTGGAGGGCGAACTCGTTTCGGCCGTGCGCGGTGCAGTCGGGGAATTCGAAGGCATCATCATCAACCCAGCGGGATATTCGCACACGAGCGTCGCACTGCGCGATGCCATCGCCTTGATCGACCTTCCGGTGGTGGAGGTGCATATCAGCAACATCCATGCTCGCGAAGAGTTTCGGCACAATACGATCACAGGAGCGGTCTGCGCGGGGGTGATCACTGGCTTTGGGTCAGAGGGTTACCGCTTGGCAGTGGAGCATTTGCTCAAGCGCGGCTAGCGGAAAGCCTCTTTATCCAGCTGTTCGAAGCGTTTCCAGCCCAGTATGAATCGATCGTAGGCGATACTGCGATGGTACATCCCGGTCAGGTCCGGTTCGCGTTCGGTGGCCATCAGTTCACGTCGTTGGCGGATCACTTGGGGTAAGCGCAGGAAGAAGTGGCGGTGCGCCCTGCCCACTTGCCAAGCGTGTGCGGCGTGACCTTCTAGCAGGAATTTCAACGCGGCGAATCCATCCAGCACAAGTCGCCGGAACAACCACCACCAGGACCAACCGTTGTGCAGGTTCTTGGTCAAAACGATAAGGCTGTTGCGGAAATTGAGGTAGGTCTTATGTGGCGAACTATAGCCCAAGGATCCGCCGCCCACGTGGTGTACCATCGCTTGGCTCGTATACCCGATCCGCCAGCCCATTCGGCGCAACCGCCAGCACAGATCGATCTCTTCCATGTGTGCGAAGAGTGCGGCATCGAACCCACCGGCCTCGTGAAAGGCCGCTGCCCGGATCAGCAAGCAGGCGCCGGTGGCCCAGAATACTTCTTGCTCGTCATCGTATTGCCCAGCGTCCTGTTCCGTGATCTCGAAGATCCTTCCTCGGCAGAACGGATAACCGTTGCGATCGATGTAACCACCCGCAGCGCCTGCATGCTCGAAATGGCCGGGTTGTCCATGGGCGAGCACTTTAGGTTGACAGGCCGCCATACCGGGGTCGCGGTCCAGGTACGCATTCAGTCGGTCCAACCATCCGGGAGTCACTTGCACATCGGAGTTCAGCAGCAGGTAACGTTCGGCATCTACTTCGGCCAGCGCCGCATTGTACCCTCCAGCGAAGCCCAAGTTGCTGGGCAGCGTGATCCGTTGAACCGTAGGGTAGGTGCGCTCCAGCCAATCAAGGGAATCGTCCGTGGATCCGTTGTCCGCTACGACCACAGTTGCACCACAGCGGTGCTCGATCACACCGGGCAGGAATCGTTCCAGCCAAGTTCTACCATTCCAGTTGAGGATGACGATCGCGGTGCCCATGAGCGCGGCAAAGATGCGCTATCGGTGCGATGATCACCGGGGAGAGTTGAAGAAGTCGCGGACGCGATCGCTTTCGATGGTGCCGGGATCCGTCTGTTGCACATCGGTGATGGGGACCAGCCCGGTGTGGAGTAGGATGTTCCATTGGGGGTTGTTCACCTCACCCGGCATATCGCTGTGGAGCAATTGAAAGCAATTGGTGACCCTATCCGGTTGGTAGAAGATAAAGCGGCGGTTGGTGAATTTGCCGGCCCGGTAGAAATGCCAGATCGTGTAGGGCAGGGTTCCCATTTCGTTGAATCGATCCATCATGGTGTTCGGCGGACCGTACTGTAGATACACTCTTCCACGATCGGTCTCGTAGCCTTTCAACACACGGCAGCCGTAAAGTTTGTTCACTTTCACCACTTCCTGATAGTACGCGGCCCACGCGGCTTCCGGGTCCGTGCTGCGGTTGCCCCAGAAGCTGTAGAAGAAACGCTTCATCAAGTCCAGATCGCGGTCCTTGGCGCGGTCTGCGATGATCTTACGCTCCAAGGGGTCGGCGATCGGAGTGAGGCTTGCGATGTGTTCCGCCAGTGTATCCGCATTGGTGAAGGCTCCGGAGAATTTGCCATCCAGATCCAAGCGGTCCATGGCCTGTAGGTCGTAATTGTACGTGATCGGGTTGTTCCGTTGGATGAATTGCTCGCGCCGCACCAGAAGGTTCCCGGATCGGTCCAGTGCCTCGATGGCCAGCACGTAATTCCCAGAAGGGAGTTGTTCGATGTCGAATTCGGCCATGACGGGCTCAACGGGTTTCCCTGTTGCACGGATACTCCGCTTGTACGGACCGAAGACGGCCTTGCTTTCGAACCCTTCGATCTGATACGTAAGCAAGTAGAGACTATCCTTTCCGACGGTCTGGTCCGATCCATGGACTTCCGCATAGAAGCTCAAGGTCTTCAACGTTGGCGGGAAATAATCGGTCAGCAACGGCACAACAGTATATCCGTAGTGGGAGCGTTCACCATCAGGGGCTGGGGTGATGCGTTCGGCCAACAGGATGTCGGATACGGAGATCCCTTTCGGTAATGCACCTACGACCAAGGGAGCTTGGTAGGTCGTGTGGGTGGAGTCCGATAGACCGAGATCCCGAACTTCCACCGTCAGGTCGTAGGACCCGGGTTCCAGTTCGAAGAATTCCTGATGGAGCAGATCCACTTGGATACTGTCCAATCGTTCTGGTCCGGACACCTCCGTTTTACCGAAGGCCTTGATCACTCCGGCCTGTTCGATCAAGGTGATGACTTCCACACGGGACTGCATGAATCCACGGTCGTTGGTGATGAAGGCCATGGTGCCAGCCAAGAATGCCATGTTCACTTCCACCATGGGCGACCCATCCGGGGAATAGAAGGTTCGGGTTTCGACCACGGCTTCTACAGCTCCATGAGCGAACTGGTAAGGCCATGCAGCCAGGATCAGGACGGCGAAGAAGGAGATGATCCGCATGTTCACAAAGCTAAGGACATGAGTGCCGAATCGCGGACCGTTCACTGGGTGATGGCTACCGGCTATTGGATGAAGGGTGCCTTTCTTTCGCTGTGAAGATCATTGGGATCTGGCCTTGGAATGCAGGCTTGCTTGGCTTGGGGTCGCCTGTTCAGGCAATGCATTGACGGGCAGCGTTGAATGTAGAAACCGTCGTTCGCTTCGCTTGGAACAGGGGTCGCCCGAAGCGGGCTATCCCGTTGGGGGAGGCATCAAAGTAGGGACCGCCCCTCGCTTCGCTCGCCGGTCTTTTCGTTCGGCCGAACGCTCAGGATGTACTTGGAAACGGGATTGCCCGAAGCGGGCTATCCCGTTGGGGGAGGCATCAAAGTAGGGACCGCCCCTCGCTTCGCTCGCCGGTCTTTTCGTTCACCCGTCCACTCAAGCTGCGCTTGGTGTTCGTGTGAACGAAAAGACCGCCTTCGGCGGGGCGGTCTCTACTTTGGCGGAGAGGGAGGGATTCGAACCCCCGTTACCCTTGCGAGTAAAGCGGTTTTCAAGACCGCCGCATTCGACCGCTCTGCCACCTCTCCGGTCGTTGGGCGAAAAGTCGACTTTTCGCTTGGCGCGGCGAAAGTAGTGCGTTCCTTGCGAGGCTGCGATATTTGCAGGCTGATGAAAGTGCGCGTCGAATTCCTCGGAACCGGTACCAGCCAAGGTGTGCCGGTGGTCGCGTGCGCCTGTTCGGTGTGTGCAAGTATGGACCCGCGCGATCAGCGGTTGCGCTCATCGGTACGCGTTCAGGTGGATGGAAAGGAGTTGCTGATCGATGCCGGTCCTGACCTCCGACAGCAAGCCTTGCGAAGTGGGATGAAGAAGTTGGATGCCGTCCTGCTCACCCATGAACACATGGATCACATTGCAGGCATCGATGAACTGCGGGCCTTCAATTTCGCACAGGGCCGACCCATGGATATCCATGGCAACGCCGCGACCTTGGAAGCGGTGCGTCGGGTGTACCACTATGCATTCGGCCCGCAACGTTATCCGGGCGTTCCCCAACTCGATCTGCATACTTTGGATAACCTGCCATTCGACGTGTTGGGAGTGCCCGTGGTCCCGATCGAAGTGATGCACCACAACATGCCTGTGCTGGGCTTTCGGATCGGATCCTTCGCCTACATCACCGATGCCAAAACGATAGCACCCACCGAACTGCGGAAGTTGGAAGGGGTGGAGGTCCTTGTGCTGAATGCGTTGCGCAAGAAGGAGCACCTTTCCCATTTGAACCTTAAGGAAGCCATTGCTGTGGTGGAACAAGTAGCACCCGAGCGGGCCTATTTCACCCACATCAGTCATTTGCTGGGCAAGCACGAGGACGTGCAGGGCGAGCTGCCGATAGGGGTCGAATTGGCTTACGATGGACTGATCGTTGACCTTTAGGAGCGTGCGAATTCCGCCCATCCTTGGAGGGCAAGCTGGAAGTGTTTGGAAGCTCCGCTCCATTGGACGAACTTCGTGCCAACTGATAAATGGTTGGAAACATGCTACACCGTTACCCAGCAATCCTTCTGGGCGCTGCACTCTGTGCCGTGCCTTTGATCACGGATGCGCAACAACACAACGCGGAGGTCACCTTCGTAACCGACATCCACCGCGTTCCTGACGTAGAGTGGCAACGTGAGTTGCGCCATCGTAGGGCTTGGCAGGACTTCAAGTCAGCGCACCCGCGTTGGTCCGCTGAATTCAATGAAGGTACCGGACTTCCGCGCCGCGCTTACGGTGATCCGATCCCCGGATACGGCACGGCGGATGCCTCTGCTGCCCGGCAGTTCTTGGCTACCGAACTCGCGGCATTCGATCTGCCCATTTCGGAGTTGGTCCAAGGTGCCATCGCACCCACGGGCAAGATCACGTATGTACACTTTGGACAGGAACATGAGGGCCTGCCCGTTTTGGGGGCCAAGGCCATGGTGAAGTTCGACGGCCAGGGCCGGATCATCGGCTTTGCTGCGGACCTCGCACGCGAGATCACCGTGAGCGCTACACCTGCTGTTTCCACCGACGCATTGATCGTAGTGGCCAAAACGGGTCTTGCGAACATCACCACGACCGAGGATATGGGCCTTCGTTACCTACCCATCCAAGCCGGTCGTACCAGTGAGGTACACTTGGTACGGGAGGTGGTGGTTCGCACACAACGAGGCGATACACCGGGCCGCTACCGCTGCTTGGTGGATGCGCAAACCGGCGAATTGCGGTACCGTACGAATGAGGTGACCACATGCGGTCATGGTGAAGGAGAAGCAGGAGATGGGGAAGCGGGTGCCGATGTCACGATGACGGCGTTGGCATACCCCGGTAGCCCGTTGGTACCACCGGTGGTGCAGAACCTTGCGGAGATCGATGTGACCGTTGGAAGCTCGTTGTTCCAGACCGATGTGAACGGCTTCTTGGCCTCCGGCATTCCGGGTCCGGTATCGAGTTTCTACCAATTGCGTGGCCGTTGGTCGATCGTGAGCACGAACAATGTGACCCCCACCTTTTCGGGGAACTTGAATGAAGGGGCGAATACCGTCAATTTCAACAGCAACGCCAACGTGCGTGAGCGATCCGCATACATCTATGTGAATCAGATCCATGCGCACATGAAGGAGGTTCTACCCACCTTCACAGGAATGGATTTTCCGATCCCGACCCGATTGGATCTGACCACCGACAATTGCAACGCGTTCTACGACGGCAGCAGCATCAACTTCTATGCGGAAGGCAACAACTGCCGTTCCTTGGCCACCATCAACGATGTGGTCTACCATGAATACGGACATGGGATCAACGGTCGATTCTACACCGCTCTGAGTAGCAATTTTACCAATGGTGGAATGAACGAAGGGTATGCCGACGTGTGGGCACTGACCCTTACTGAGAATCCAGTTCTAGGCTTGGGTATGAATCTGGACAATGACAACTCCACGGTCCGCCGCTACGATCAGGCGCCCAAGGTGTTCCCGATCGACTTGACCGGCGAGGTGCATGCGGATGGCGAGATCATCTGTGGCGCGTGGTGGGATACGTATCTCTTGCTCGGCAGTGACATGGACTTGACCTTGGACCTTTTCGCTGCGGCGTATCCAGGTCTGCAAGCGAATACCTTCAACGGGAATGAAGGCCAAGCATTCCGGGACGTGTTGTTGGACGTGTTACAAGCGGATGATGACGATGGCGATATCACCAACGGTACGCCGAACGGAGCGGCCATCGTAGAAGGGTTCGCGATCCATGGCATCACCTTGATCAGCGATGCAGAACTGTTGCACGATGATCGTTTGAGTGCTGATGCCGACGAATTCATTGCGATCAACGCCGATGTCGTGATCACCTTCCCGTCCACCTTGTATTTCGAGGATGCTACACTCTTCTACAAAGTGAACACCGATGCGGAATGGACCAGTGTCCCCATGACATCCAGCGGTGGTACCACGTACGATGCTTCCATCCCGGCTCAGCCTGCGGGTACCGTGGTGGCCTACTACATGGCCTTGCGTGACATCTTCGGGCAGAGCAGTTCCATCACGCCCATTGCGGCACATCTTGCCGACCCCGGCTTGCCGTACTACATGTTGGTCGGTTACGAGTTGGAGGCCACCGAGAATGCCGATGATCTGAGCGAACTCGGCCCATGGGTGGAAGGCCAACCAGGGGACAATGCAACCACCGGCCAATGGGAGTTCGGGGCGCCGTTGGCCTCTTTTTCGGATACGCAGGATCCCAGTTCCATTTGCCAGACGGGTGCCCAGCATACACCGGGAGGTGAATTGTGTTGGTTCACGGGCAATGCAGCCACGATCACTTCGGGTATCGGAGAGAACGATGTGGATGGAGGCCACACCACCTTGATGGGGCCGAACATCGACCTGTCCGGTGTCATGAACCCAGCGATGAGCTACTGGCGTTGGTACACGAACAACCCACCAAGCGGTGCGAATCCGAATGCCGATTGGTGGCAGGTGTATGCCAGTAGCGATAACGGGGGCACGTGGGTCCCTGTAGAAGACACCAAGAGCGGTCAGCGCGTTTGGCGCAGGAAGGTCTTCCGTGTACAGGACGTGTTGGGCAATGTGAATAGCATCCGGTTGAAATTCATTGCCAGCGATAGCGTTCGCCTTGGCCAAGAGTTGGACGGTGGCAGCTTGATCGAAGCGGCATTGGATGATGTGGAATTGTGGAATGAGAACGACGTGAGTGCGATCGATGGTACCGTTCCTGGTCGGGTCTCCGCTATGTGGCCCGTGCCTGCGAACGATCAGTTGAATGTCTCGCTCCGTACAGCCTCCACCGAACCGGTCCGTTTGGAAGTGGTGGATCTCACCGGTCGCACGGTGCTGCAACGGTCTGTACGCCCGACCTCCGTAGGAATGCTTCAGATGGATGTGCGCGGCCTCGCAGGAGGGGAGTACGTCCTGCGTATGCTGTGGTCCGATGGCACCACCGAAGAACGATTCAGTGTAGTTCGATAGGATCTCCTTGAAGACAGGCCCCGGTCCTCTGTGAGGGCCGGGGCCTGTGCATTCAAGGTACCACGTTGGACCAAGTGCGCCACTGCCCCCACCCAGCAGGCAGACCGGGTACAGGCCAACAAACTTCCGATCCAACGTGATCTCGTTCCGGTCGGAGAAACGTCGTGTTCCCACGGATCGTCCGACCGTGTTCCAACCATCCATTCGGTGCCTCTGTTCTGCGCGGTGCAATGGGGTGGTGATAGTAAAAGCGAAGTGTTCCATCCTTCGAACAGCTTGGGTCCGAAAGACTGAACGACCAGCCTCACCAAGGGTTACGGAACTTCGACCGGAACGCCTTTGCACCACATCAGGGCACGACCGAGATCGCCGAAAAAGCCAGGGTTATCACCTCTAAAGAGTTTACGCACCAAGTCTGTTGTTTCTGCGACCCCGCTGGGGTCGAACACGTTCGTCCGACTCGAATTCTATTCTCTGTGACGCCTCCTGGTCGACCCAAAAGGAGAATGACCGGTGCTGCGTTCTGACCCCAGAGGGGTCACAGAAATTAGAAATTGCCCCCATGGGAGAACGACCCCAGCGGGGTCGCAGGAACAAGAGGCGATAGCTCTGCCTAAAGAGCGCCTCGGACCTCGACGTTAGAGGAACATCCGGTCTTCTGCGAGACAGACGGCCAACTCCTTGTACACGGTGCGGATGCCCTCCAGATCCGGAGCGGGGCCTGTGCGTGCCAGGATCCGTGTAGCCAAGCAACCGTGCTCCAGGATGTGCGCGATCCCCTGTCGGCAGGATTCGCTGAGGTCGCCGTACATCTCCACGAAGAGGTGCTGCCACAACTTCTGAACACTCATTTCATCCTGCTTCATCATGCCGAACATGAAGAGGTAATCGCGGTCCGTGATCACCGCTTCACCACCCGTTCTGATCACGTTGTTGAAGATCGGGACCAGATCCACTTCATCCCAAGCGCGTTGGAGGTAGGAACTGACCCAACGGCCACTGGTCATGGCTTTCAGTACCGCAACGATCAGCTCGGCAATGGCGAGGTCGGCGCTCGGGCATTCTTGGATATCGATCACGCGGATCTCGATCGCACCGCGGTCGAAACGTGCGATGGCACCCCGCGAATTGGCGAAGTGGTGGTCCATCACCTGCTTGGTGTCATACGGAGCCAAGGCCTGTGCGATCGGGCTGAAGACCGTGCGGTAATACTCCTCTTGCGTGAAAACGGCTTCCGGGATCAAAGCACCCATCAACTCCGGAAGTTTCTCCTGGTGATGGAGGTAGGCTTCCATGCGGGAATCAAGGTGGCCGGTCACTTTTCCATCGAGGATCGGCGAACTGGCACTGAGTGCTGGGATGATGGGGAGCAGAAGTCGGATCGCGGCATGGAGCTTCCCGAATTCCTCATCGTTGGCGAAGGGCACGTTCAGGTGTGTGCTCTGTAGGTTGCTCCAACCGTGACCGCGGCAATCGAAGATCCGATCATAGAGCGCATACACTTCGTTGTGCTCGTGCGGCCAGATCACGGTTTCGGTGAAGGGGTCCATGAAAGGGTGTGCGGCACCGGGCAGCAACATGGCGTTTCGCTTGGCCAGCACGGCATTGATCACCTTCACCTCCTTGCTGAACTTCGCGCGGAACGGAGGGATCTTCTTGGTCGGTTTCGCGGTCTTCAGTTCCAGCACGTGCGCGACCAGTTCGTTGCTCCATTCCACCGCACCGCGCTCGACATCGCCGGTGATGCGGCCCGTGACATCCTCGAACAGTTTGTCAACGATGGGAAGCACGCGCAAGGTGTCGCGGTCCACGATCATGTACTCCAATTCGATGCCGGTGACCTCGAGTAGTTTGTAGGGTTTGGGCGGGTTGCTCATGATGGTCGATCACGGTGTGGCGATCGTTGGTATTCGTGGTATGCCGATCTTTTCTTCAATGGCATTCTTCAAGGAGCCGATGATGGCGCGGTAAAGCTCATCTCCCAACACCACATCTTCTACACCGTGATCGATGTTGGGGCACTCGTTCACTTCGATCACGTAGGGCTTGCCTTCGAATTCCTTCACGTCCACACCGAAGAGGCCGCGATCCCCGACGATGGCCCGGACCGCTTTCAAAGCCGCAGCAACGATGAAGTCCGGTGCCTTCTCCACCGCCATGGTCTCGAAATCGCCGATCTGGTGCTTCTTGGTATCGCTTCCCCAATTGTAGATCTGCCAATGGCCGCGCGCCATGAAGTACTTGCACGCATACAACGGTTTACCATCGAGCACGCCGATCCGCCAATCGAAATCGCTGGGCATGTATTCCTGTGCGATGGCGAGGTCGCTATCCGCGAGGATCATGTCCAACTGTTGTTCCAGTTCCTCCGGTGTTTTCGCTTTCACCACGCCACGGCTGAAGGTGCTGTCCGGCAGCTTCAATACAACGGGTAGGCCGAACACCTTGCCTACCTGATCCCGGTTCTCCGAGTGTACGATCATGGTCCGGGGAGAAGGTACTTCTGCGGCATTCATCACCTCAGCGAGGTAGACCTTGTTGTTGCATTTCAGGATCGCATCCGGTGCATCGATCACCGCCAGCCCTTCGCTCTGTGCCTTCCGCGCGAAGCGGTAGGTGTGGTCGTTCACGTGCGTATTCTCCCGGATCAACAGCGCATCGTATTCAGCGATCCGATCGATGTCGTCCGGACCGATGATCTCCACCGCGAAGCCCATGTCCTCTGCTGCTTGCCGGAATTTTACGGTAGCGCGCTGGTTGGATGGCGCCGCTTTGTCCGCCGGATTGATCAGGATGGCGAGGTCGTAATGGCTCTTGTTCGCACGCGCCCCGTCGTACCGCTTCTTGGCGAAGTATTCTGCCGCGTAGCGTTTCACGTAGGAGAGGTGCTCCTCCGGAATGTCGTTGTACGGGATGGGGCGCACGGAGCGCAACTCCCATTTCCCGCTCTCGATCCGCACGAACCGCGCACGCAACAGGGGCGATTGGAACACCTTGTAGAGTTCGTGCGCGAGCTTGTCGTACTTACGGTTCAGGTTCCGCCCGAAGTAGATGCTGAAGATGAACTCGTGTTTGTTCTTGCTGGCCAGGCTGTGTTGGATCACCTCATCCAGATCCCGCGAAAGCACCTTCACGATGCTGGGCGACTTCAGGTCGAGGATCGTCTTCGCACTCGGGATCACTTTCTGGCCACGGGCCTCGGCCAGCAAACTCACGTAGTATCCACGACTCTGGTAACTAAAGCTGCGCGCCAGGTTGAATACACGCACGTTCTTGGTGGCGGCATATTTTGGATCCGTGAGATACTCCTTGGAGCTGATCACCTCCAGGTTCTTCACACCCAAATTCCACTCCTTGGGTTCGCGTACGACGATGATCTTTTTCATTGGTCAGAGGGGGAGGGGGCAGTGGGGAGTTGGCAGGTTGCAGTAGGCAGTGGGTAGTGATTCGGTGGTGGCATTCACTGCCTACTGCCTACTGCAAACTGTCGCCTCGTATTCGTTTTCATTCCAACGGTTCCTTCGAAATGATCAACAGATTCGCATCGTAGGTCACGATCCCCAGCATGATCGCATTGATCAACCGGCCTATCGGAACATGGTAGTACAGGTCGTCGCTGAAGGGGTTGTCCTGGTACGGATCCGCCACCAATACCGCACGTTCCCTTGCACTTGATGCGGGGTCCATACCGCAGAGCACCACGAAGTGCCCCATCGGTTTGCCGCGCAGGTCGTCGTAGATGCTATCGCCGGCGGAGCCTTCGTATTCGCGCTTGCTTTTGTACAGGTACGTTGCGCTCAGTCCCGTAAGGACCGGCAGGTCGCGATCGAAATATGCTTGGAGCAGGGCAGGCGAGGGGTCGTCCAACCGGATCTCACCGCCTTCCTTCAGGAATTTCGAATAGGCCAGGCAGGCCGCGTGCAACTTCTTGCCCTCCTTGTGTTTGGTTTGGGCCAGCAACTTCTTGCGCATTTGCCCCGGCGGCAAGCCTTCCCACGTGGGGTCGAACACGCGCAGGTTGTAGCTGTGGATGCGCGCATGGAAACCACGCTTCAACGCATGGATCCCGAGGAACACCGCCAAGGTGCCACCGTCCTCCAAGAAATGTACCTCATCGATCACCTGCTCCAAGGGCAGGTCCAAGCCGAACGAAGCGTACACCGCATGCAGGGCCGTTGGGCCGCAGGTGCTGTCGTCGGGTTGGGCAAGAATACGTATGGGGCGCATGGCACGCATGGGTCAACTCATTCGTGGACCACGGGGCAAAGGTGAATGGCGGAAGAGGAGGGATCAAGTAGCGCGTTGCGCCGTCCCTCCACAGCGCGATGTTGAGATCCCAACTCAGCGTGTAGCTGCTACACTGCGGTCGGAATTCGTCCACCACCACGGATCTCACATCCGAACCAGCATCTGAGATCCTGCACGGGTTCAACGTTATCGAACAAGAACGACCCGGGCTTGTTGCCCAGCCGTGGTCCAAACAGCGTAGCTTCCTAAAGCGAGGTGAGATAGGTCAAGGTCCATCGTGGAGCGATCGATCCGCCACGTATCGACCAAACGACCCGTTGCGTCGAAAAGAACAAGTTGTTCCCCAATGGTCGATAAAGGGAATTCGATCCGAACGTGATCCGTAGCGGGGTTTGGAAAGATCAGGAGGTCCCGTACAACAGTGCCTGTATCATCAATACCGGTAGGCCCACCACAGGCACTGGTGTAGTTGCCACCTACCCACTTCGCAACTCGTTCGATGCTGTCCGTACCAGCGATCCAGAACGTACCACCGATCAGCAGTGTATCCCGGAAAGCACCCAAGGCGCCGATGTCGGGGTAGAAGTAATTCGGAGGGACCAAGCTGCACCACCGGGTGCCATCCCAACGCCCCACGCGCCCGGTTGGCACACCCCCGATCCGATCGAATCGGCCGGTCACGTACAAGGTGTCTTGGATCCAGACCATTCGGTAGATCGCCGGGTTCACAGATCCACACGTACCCTCTCCGAGTTGGCCCCAGTTCGTGCCATCCCATGTAACGATCCCACAGCCGGGATTATCGGAGGGGCCATACGGTTGCGTTCGTGCGAACGCACCGGCCACATAGAGCAGCCCATTGTGTTCCTCTAATAGGTTCACAAGCGAAAAGGCACCGCCGAAACCTCCGCCTACCGAAGCCCACGCCGTACCATCGTAGTAGGCGATATCACGGATGCCGTTGCCATCGCCGAAATTGCCACAGATGTAGATGTGGTCGTTGTACCACGCCATATCGTAGATCAGGTTCACCTCGTCATCGAACAGGGGCAGGTCGAAGACCGAATGCCATTGTTCGCCATCCCATCGTGCCAGGCCGTTCGCTTCTTGGCCACCGGCATGGGTGAATGAACCAACCGCATATAACCCGTCGGGATAGCCGTGCAGGCGAGTAACTGACCTATCTAGACCGACACCAAGAGAGACCCAATTCATACCGTCCCATCGTGCCACGTTGAAGGCTGGTTCACCATCGATCTGGTCAATATCACCACCAGCATATAGCTCGCCATTCCAGAAAGCAAGTGTGACAATACCTCCATTACCAAGCCCACCAGCACTGAATGGAGAAACGCAATCCCAGTTGAACCCGCATGCCATCGCGCTGAACTGATCACCATCCCAAGACATGATCCCCGGACTGATCACGTCCTCTCCGGCCATAGCGAATGCTCCACTCACGTACAGGATGTTATTCTCGGTATCTTCTAGAAAGCAACGTGGTCCACTGGTGCTCAGTCCTTCGTCTAGCTGCTCCCACAGAGGCTGGCACAGGGCTGTAGGCCCATAGGTGGACCCGACCATGCATGCAACGATCAAAAGAATGCGGTCCGAACTCATGCGGATGAATCGAACGGTGCTTGAATGCTTGATGTTGTCTTGACCCTGTGAGCCAAAGCACCTCAGACGAATTCGCGTACTGCAAAGATGACCGCAGTAACGCAATACGACACACGCCGACGCTTCACGATCGGTTGTTGACAGCCGGAACATGCTCTGACCGCTCAAACGCGCCCGCTACTCATGTAGCTTCGGTCCGGATCAGATCGTTGTCACATTCTTCCGCTCTGGTGGGCAACGAAGAGTCACTGGATGGCCAGCTGCCGCGCTGCAACCGGCTTGTCTTGCCGTTCGTTCGCCCCGCCTCAATGCGCTACCAAGAAGCGCATCGAGTGCCGGCCGGAAGGGCCGTCCATCACGACCATGTAGCAACCCGTTGGCAGCGCTGCGGTAGTTAAGTATGTCCGGTGCAGCAGTATGCCTTGGAGTAGGTGGCGCCCCGTCATATCCACCACATGGTACGCCGCACCCGCGAAGGAGGAAGCATCGATCCAGAGCCCCTCGTCCGCTGGCACGGGGCTGAGTAGCATGCCTGCCGTGGTGCCGTTGCTGATCGCCGTACACACATCGATCACCAGATCACTGGTGTAGGTGGTTCCTGTGCCGTTGGCATTACTGGCGGTCAGCGTTACGGTGTAGGTGCCGGGCAGTGCGTAACTGATCTCCGGTGCTTCTTCTGTGGACACATCCGGCACGGCACCGGGCATGGACCAGGCCCATGTGGTAGGTTCTTGGCTGCTTGCGTCCTGTAGTATGAACGGCGCATTGGCACAGGTCCCGGTAGGTGTTTGGAAATACGAGTACGGGGTGGTCGGGGTCCCGCTCGTAAAACAGCCGATCGGTCCTTTTACGATCGCGAGGTTGTTGTTGCGCTCGAATGGAGTGGCAGGGATCAGCGCCAGATCGCCAACTTGGAATGGCCCCTCATCGGAGACGGTCATCATCATGCACAATTCCTCGCTGCCGGGATCGTAACGGATGTCGGTCTCCATTGTGCCCAAGCCGGTAAGAAAAGAGGGTGCCGAGTACACGACGTCCAGTGCAGGGTCAGAGCCATCGGCATCCGCACTGAATAAGTGATATCCGTCAATGCCCTGATCGATGGAGGTTCCATCCTCAAGCGCCACCACCCCCAGTGCACGGAACATGGCATAGTAACGGCCTTCCACCAAGTCCGCCCCCTTGTGGGTGATCACGGAAGAGGGTTCTGTGCGGTGCGCCCACTGCGGGATCCCTTGTAAGTTGAACCGAGTGAGGAACGAAGCGTTATAGTTCAGCCCGGCCGGTGGGTAGTATTCCAGGGTATCTGGACCAAAGACCCATCGACCTTTGAAAAATCCGCTTGCTAGCAAGCCGTCCCCGTCGATCCGGATATCGCCGAACTGAATTTGTCCAGTGGGACCGGGCAGTTGTTCGATCAACGGAGAAACGAATTGTTCCGTTCCGTCCGGACCAATTCGTACCAGCGGAGGGACTGTGGAAGCCTGAATTCCGATCGCCCAGATGTCGCCATTTGGCACGAGTTCCACGTCCCTTGTGAAGGTGACCCCATTGACCCATAGTTCCTCGCCTAGGCTGTTCAGCCGCCGAACTCTGCCTTCATCGGACAGGATCAGGTCGCCGTTCGCGGCAACCTTCAGCACATACTTCCCTGTTAGGCCTTGTAGAGATACGTGCCAGAGGTGCCGGCCAGATGGGTCGTATTTGATCAGCATCAGCGGATATTGTGCCGATCCGACGGAGGGGTCGATGGTCACGAAGGAACCATCACTGGAATGGATGCGAAGACTGTCCAGATAATGGCTATGGCCAAAGGCGAGATACACCGACCCATCCGCAGCGAATGCGATATCACCGCCCCCGGATAACCACGAGTTGTGGTGCAACGGCACTCCCCAAAGAGGTACCAGCTCCGGGCTGAACTTCACGAACAATTCCGACTCCCCCAACTCCGAAATGCTGTTCGGGTAGTCGATCAAGGGCATCTCCAGTTCCAAGGTATCGCCCCGGCCGCTCGTGAACAATGCCTTGCGTGCATCGGTCGCATGAACGATGGCGTACACCTCCTGTGTTGTGGGGTTGATGTTCACCGTGGGTAGGTTCATGTTCACATTGTCCAGCACACCCTGCACGGCCAAGCAACCCGAAGCGCTCAGTGGTGCGATCCCATGCACACGCACAGTGCGGGTGTGTTGGCAACCGGCCGGAGAGGTCACGGTAAGCTGTACATCGTGTACTCCCGAACCGAAGACGATGCCTGTGGGTGAAGTGGCCGTGCTGGTTTGCGGCATGGCACCTGCACCGAACTGCCAAAGGTAGGTTCCACCCGGCACATCGGTGGTGTTCTGTGCATCCACGACTACCCCGGCTACCGGGTTGATCGCGCTTAGGTTGAAATACGCCCTTGGATCCTGCACCTGTATGGTGGCCGTCGCGGTGGCAGTAGCCATGCAGCCGCTCACGTGCGTGGCCCGTACACTGAACGTAGTGGTGGTGGTCAACGGGCCGGTGGGCAAGTTCAGCGCACCGCCCGTTCCGTTCACCGCCAGACCAAAGGCGGTATTCCCCTTGTATAGCCGGTAGCTTGTGTTCAGCGCACTTACCGGAAGTACGATCACGGTGCTGTCCCCGTAACAAAGTGCGCTCTCCAACGGAGCCAGAGCAAATGCAGCGGACGGCGTGGCCATCAGGATCGTGAGGGTATCGGAAGTGGAAGTCGAGCCGCAACCGATCACCGTGCGGTCCGCGACCAACACCACTGTATCGTTCGCCGTAATGACACCTGTGCCGAAATTCAAAACACCACCGTTCCCGTTCTGCGCATTCCCCACGGGGACACCGCCGCGATACAGGCGGTAGCTCGTTCCGGATTGGGAACCGGTCACACGCACACTGGTGCTTTGACCACTGCACAGCGTGTCACTTATCAACGAGACTTCCCCGCCGAGCACCAAGGTGGGAGCCACGTTCACCGATCGGTAGGCCGTATCCGCCAGCGCCCCGTTCATCGCGACCAAACCGATGGTATCCGTCTGTGCCGGTGCGTTCAATACGATGCTGGCATCTGTCTGTGCGGAGAAAGGAACACCGTTGATGAGCCATGTGAAAGCCTGTGCGCCCGCAGTGCCGTTGGTACAGTACAGCACCGAGTCTGCGCAGGCCACCACCGGTTCCAAGGTGAAGTAGGGGCTCGGCGTATACGGGCCATCCACAGGTCCGGTGCGGCGCAATTCACCATCATTGCCCGAAGCGTAGCCGGTTCCGCCGGGAGTGAACAAGATGTCGTTCATGACACCGTTGCACGCGTACCATTCCCAGTGCAGCCCACCGTCCGTGGAACGCCAGATCCGCTGGTTCGATGTGGCATGGAGTACTGTGGACGACGCGGCGTGGATGCTTGTGAAATCGACCGTTTCCAACAGCAACGGGACCACTTGTTGCCAGGTCGAACCGCCGTTCGTCGTTTGGTAGAGCAGGTTGGCGCTACCGATCGCGAATCCGTTGGTCGCACTGCTGAAGGATACGCCGCGTAATGTCCCGGCCACGGATTGAAAGGTCCAGACATCGCCTCCGTTCGTGGTGCGCAGGATCACGTTGGCACCGACCGCTACGCCATTCGTGGCACTGGAGAATTGCACGTCGTACAAGGTGCTCGAGGTCACCGAACTCTCCACGTACCACGAGTTACCTCCATCGATGGTGCGTTGGATCTTGCCTGAACTACCCACTGTGACGCCGACTGATGCACTAGCGAAGTCAATGCCGTACGTGAAGCGCGGCCATTGGCCGGACAAGTCACTGAACCCGACTTGCCAGGTGGTTCCGCCATCCGTGGTTCGTAGGATCACCGTCTCGTCGCCCAGTGAATGCAAGCCTACGGCGTACCCTTCCAATGCATCCTTGAAATGCAGGTCGAACACCGGCCCCGGATAGGACTGGCCGAACAAGGTGATCGGCAAGCTGGTCCACGAATCGCCACCGTTCGTGGAGCGCAGCACGGCATCTTCGGCACCTGCCAGCAGGGTCTGATCCGTCAGAGCTTGCATGCCGCGGTTGTCCAAAGGTGGCACGGTAGGTAGTACTTGCCACTGCGCCGAGGAAGTGCTGGGGTACGCGACACTGAGCAGACATGCTGCAAGGAAGGTGTTGGAGTTATGCATGGAAATGGGATGGGACCAAGCCCGTGTGAAAGATAGGCGAGCGCCGCCGATGGCGGAAGCGATCCACGCGCCCTTCCGGTGGGACGTACTACCCAGGCCCGTCCCGCCGTGCGGAGGGTGGGCTGGTGCGTTCGGGACCCGGCGTCTCACAAGGGTTTGCTGGGCGGTAGGCTTTGGTGAGTCACCGGATAGAACGTTACCACGTTCTTCCGGTGGGACGGAGAGGATAGGTCGCTACGCGCTCTCGCGGTGGGCCGTGGTTGGAGGCCATGCCTCGTATTCCGAACCAAGGCGTACATTCGGATCATGCCAGCCCAAGCCGAGAAGGTCTGTTTGGAATGTGGTGAGAAGATCGTGGGGCGTACGGACAAGCGATTCTGCTCCGATGCGTGCCGCAACCTGTATCACTACCACGCGAACAATGCGCCGATCAACTATGTGCGCAACGTGGTGAATGCGTTGAAGCGCAACCGCCGTGTGCTATCCGAACTGAACAACGGACCGGAAGGGAAGACCAAGGTGCACCGGGATAGGCTGTTGGAACGCGGGTATAGTTTCATGTACCACACCAACACCCACCGAACAAAGGCGGGGAACAACTACGTGTTCTGTTTCGAGCATGGGTACCTGGAACTCGGGGAGAGTTGGTTCATGCTGGTGCGCCGGGACGAGTACTTGGGTCGCGCTGGCGATCTGAAGAAGGACTGAGCCTTTAGAGCGCCCAGATCAAGAGCACGATCACGGCCAGCACGATCAGGCTCACGAGCACCGGTCCGCCGATCTCATTCTCTTCAGCTTCTTCTGGAAAATGTCCCTCGAAATGATGGTCGCTCATGGCTGATCGGTTCAGCCGCAAATATAGGAGCCGGACGAAATGATCGTCTTTTGAGCGGCGAAGCACGAAACCCCTCCGTTCAGTTCAGGCTGAAGGTGGGTTGACGCAGGGCCATCCGGGCGATCACGGCGCTTTCATTGGCGCGCATCCGCCGGATCATGGCAAGTACCTGTTCGTCAAGTTCGCGATCGCTCAGTGCGGCCAAGTCCCGGTACACCGGCAGGCTGCTTTTGCTCTTGAGGATGAGTGCTATTTTGTAGGAGCGTGACATGGTTCCGATAAGTAGACGCTGAGGGAAGCAAAAGGGATGCCTGTAAGAAGCGGCGTTCACTACTTTTTCACAGAAACGGTCGGGAAAGGGGAGGGAGCGGTGGGGCATGCAGCGTGTTGAGCACGAAGATGGATCGGTATGCGGAGGATCGCTTGAGGCGGGCCATGCTCCATTGGGGGTGCAACAGAGGAAGCCCCGGTGCGCTTTGGTTGGCGCGGTCGGGCTGCAAAAAAGCCCCGCGACTTCGTCGCAAGGGCTTCATTTGGTCGGGGTGAGAGGGTTCGAACCTCCGACCTCGTCGTCCCGAACGACGCGCGCTACCGGGCTGCGCTACACCCCGAATGTGGACCCGGCAAAAGTAGGAACTTGGACTTCTATTCTGCAAAGCTCGATCCCCGTCTCCAGCTTCACGGTCGCAGTGAGTACGATCTACTCTCAACTCGCCATAGCGCCTCTCATCGGCTCCCGAACCTGTACCCCGAACACAGGACCAACACCATCCACCCGTCAACTTTTCAGGACGAGACACAAGACTGCCAACTGCCAACTAACAACTGCCAACTAATAACTAACAACTAACAACTAACCAACTAACAACTAACCAACCTAAGCATCGAACTTATACCCGATCCCCTTGATGGTCTTGATCCGTTCGTCGCCGATCTTCTCCCGCAATTTGCGGATGTGTACATCGATGGTGCGGTCGCCTACGAACAGCTCGTTGCCCCAGATCTGGCTGTAGATCTCGTCGCGCTTGAAGACCTTGCCCGGTTTTCCGATCAGTAGAACGAGCAATTCGAATTCCTTCTTTGGAAGCTGCACATCCCTGCCCTCCACATGGACCATCACCTTCTCCAGGTCCACCTTCACGCCGTTGGATTCCAGGATCCGGCCTTCGGGCCGATCGGCACCGCTCCGTTTCAGCAAAGCCTTCACCTTGCTCACGAAGACCTTGGGCCGCACGGGTTTGGTGATGTAATCATCGGCACCCGCTTCAAAGCCTGCGATCTGCGAATAGTCCTCGCCACGGGCGGTCAGGAAGGTGATCACCGTGTTCTTGAATTCGGGAAGCTGGCGCAATTGCATGCAGACTTCCACACCGTCCATGCCGGGCATCATGATGTCCAGTACCACCAGGTCCGGGTGCCAAGTCTTGGCGGACTTCAGCGCATCCTTTCCATTGAGTGCCGTCTGTACAGCATAGCCCTCGCGTTCCAGATTGTACCGCAGCAATTCTACGATATCGGGCTCATCATCCACCAACAAGACCTTCTGTGCCGTCCCTGTCATATGCTCATCCATGGATCCGGTGCAAAGGTTCGTTGCGTGTTCTGTGTGGATGTTAAGGGACGGTCAAATATAGGTTAAGGCCTACCAGGGTTCGGTGAATGGAACTGGTGCAAATGACCCGATGGTGCGCTACTTTCGCTGCGCAAGCGGGAGTAGCTCAGTTGGTAGAGCATCAGCTTCCCAAGCTGAACGTCGCGGGTTCGAGTCCCGTTTCCCGCTCAAGGCCCGTCCCATCGACGGGTCTTTTCGTGTGCGGTCATCCACATTCGTTCGTTGACGTTAGGGGTGTGGGGGATGAACGTGGACCCGTCCATGGCGCTATGTTCGGCCCGTGAAGTCCGATCGACAAGGGGGCAAGGTCATTCATGTGGCCGAACTATTCGCTGGTGTAGGCGGTTTTCGTCTGGGCTTGGAGCGCGCATCGACGGACCGGTTGCGTTTCGAAGTGGTGTTCAGCAACCAATGGGAGCCGGGCAAACGCAGCCAGCACGCTTCGGATGTGTACGTTGCCCGCTTCGGCGCAGCGCAACACCTGAATGCCGACATCTCCACCGTACCCGTGCATGCGATCCCCGATCACGATCTGCTCGTTGGTGGCTTTCCCTGCCAGGACTATTCGGTGGCCAGCACGCTGAAGAACAGCAAAGGCTTGCAGGGGAAGAAAGGGGTGCTGTGGTGGCAGATCCACCGCATTCTGGAAGAGAAGAAGACGCGACCATCCTACCTGCTACTGGAGAACGTGGATCGCTTATTGGGGTCGCCCGTTGGACAGCGTGGCCGTGACCTCGCGGTGATGCTTCGTTCGCTGGACCTGCTCGGTTACGCGGTGGAATGGCGCGTGATCAATGCAGCGGACTACGGCATGCCGCAACGTCGCAGGCGCGTATTCCTGTTGGGCTATCACAAGCGAACGGCCACATACAAAACACTTCGGAAAGCCGTTCCCACGGATTGGTTGGAAAGCGAGGGCACGTTGGCCAAGGCCTTTCCCGTCTCGTTCGGATCGGCCACGGTCGGTTCCTTTTCCATTGCACAGGATCTGGATGTGCTGTCCAAGAAGTTCGGCTCGGGAAAGGGCATCTCGCCATTCCGATCGGCCGGTATCATGATGGATGGCGTGGTGTTCACGGGCGCGTGCAAGCCGGTGTTCAAAGGCGATACCGCCCAACTCAAGGACTTCCTGCAACCCGATGCGGCCGTTCCTGCTTCCTACTTCATCGCGAAAAAGGACCTGAAGCAATGGCGTTACCTGAAAGGGTCCAAGCGCGAATCGCGGTCCAGTGCGAGCGGACACGATTACGCGTATTCGGAAGGGGCCATGGTCTTCCCGGATCCATTGGATCGTCCGTCGCGCACCATCATTACCGGAGAGGGCGGACGTTCCGCCTCGCGGTTCAAGCACGTGGTGTGTACGGATGGCAAACGCTACCGCCGGTTGACACCGGTGGAACTGGAGCGCCTCAACATGTTCCCGGATGGCCATACCGAAGGCGTGAGTGATACGTGGCGGGCCTTTTTCATGGGCAACGCACTGGTGGTGGGTGTGGTGGAACGCATCGGCACGGCACTCCGGGATCGGATCGCCGGTGAGCAGCCATCGGTCAGGATTCCGGCCAAGGCCCGACGTACGCACAAACCGAAGCTGTGATGCAGCGTATCGCTGAACGAATGCCCGTCCGTGCTGGCCGTATTGTTTCCAAGTTCATGACCTTCACCCTCTGTGCCTCGTCGTTGATGGCCTGCGGCGGGGGTGCCGTACCGAATGAATTGCAAGCGCAGGTCACAACGATGAACCAAGACTTTTCCCCAGTAGGTATGGACACCATTACGCTTGGCGCCGGATGTTTCTGGTGCGTTGAAGCCGTCTTCGTGGAATTGAAAGGCGTGGCATCCGTAACGTCCGGCTACATGGGCGGACACGTGAAGGACCCGAGCTACAGCGAAGTGTGTACGGGCAATACAGGCCATGCGGAAGTGGCGAGGCTCGTTTACGATCCGAAGGTGATCTCCTTCGATGAGATCCTTGAGGTGTTTTGGCAGACCCATGATCCTACCACCTTGAACCGCCAAGGAGCGGATTCGGGAACGCAATACCGCTCTGCGATCTTCTGGCGTACGGAAGAGCAGCGCGACATCGCTGAGGCGTACATGAAGAAGTTGAACGAGAGCGGTGCGTTCCGCGGGCCGATCGTTACGGAGATCAGCAAGGAGACCGAGTTCTACCCAGCAGAGAATTACCACCAGAATTACTACGCGTTGAACGGCGACCAAGGCTATTGCCAAATGGTCATCCGTCCGAAACTGGACAAGTTCCGGAAGGTCTTCGCGGATAGGCTGAAATAGTACGGCCCCGTGCAGATTCGACCTTCCTCTACTTTTGCGGCATGTTGAACAAAGGCAGCAAGGCGTATAGCGTTCTGCACCGCAAATGCCCGCACTGTCACGAGGGCGAATTCTTGGTTTCGCGCAACCCATACGACTTGGCGAATACGGGAGACCTGATGCCCGGTTGTAGCGTATGCCATCGGAAATTCTCCACGGAACCCGGATTCTATTACGGTGGCATGTACGTATCCTACGCCTTGGCGCTCGTCCAATCGGTCTCCATCTATGTAGTCCTGTTGGTACTGTTCCCAGAGACCACGCAGACCACACGATTGCTGTGGGTCTTGGGTGGACTGGTGGTGTTTTCACCCGTGCTGTACGCTTGGTCCAAGGCCCTTTGGGCCAACATGTTCATCAGCTACAAAGGGGTAGCACCTGTAGTCGGCGAAGACCCGAAGTGGCGTATGAAAGAGCAGGCCAAGAAGCTGGCGTGAACGTACCTTGAGGTGCAAGAGATACCGGAGAGCGGCGCACAAGCTATCCTTACGGTAATAGCGATTCCGGGTCCACTCCTTCGGGCATCGGCAACACCTCGGTCTGGTAGGAGGCGAAGAGGAAGACCTGATAGGGGATCTTGGCGGAGTATGCACCGATATCCGTATAGCCCACCATACCGATCTCGTCCATGATCTTCTCGGATGACATGCGGTCGCTCATCGGTGGGCCGATCGGTGTGGCACTGTTCAGCCACTCCACCAGGAAGAAAGGCTTGGGCTCTTGGGTGGCATTGTACACTTGGGTGATGAATTCGAGCTTGTTCGGGATCCGAACGAAACCGTGGATCATCACACAGACCTCCACTTCATCGGGTGCCAAACCCGTCTCACCCAGTTTCACCAAGCGGACCTGCAATCGATCGTCCCCCAAGTTCAGTTCCTTCTTTCGTGCTTCGATCAGGGCGATGTTCGCCGGGTCGTCGTCGATGGCGATCACATTCGCACCCACTTCGATCATTTTGAAGGTGAAGTAGCCATCGCCAGCCTTCAGATCGGCCACTTTCCGGCCACGCAGATCATTGCCCATCAACTCCAGGATGATCTGGGGTTTCTGCCACGCATCGCGCTCTGCGGTCGAACTCGAAGGAACGCTTGCCGCTGGTGCCTCCGGGGTCTGTACTACGGCTTCCGGTTGGTCCGGGGTGGTGGAACACGATACGGCGAGAAGAAGGGCGAATGGTCCGAATAGGCGCATGGCGTTGGATTGAAGGCCCAAAAGTATCGAAGTCGTGGACAACGGAGCGCTGGCTGGCAGTGGAAAAATATCCCATGGGAAATGGTATGGCTACTTTTGACCCGATCCAAGGAAGTGGGCATGGCGCGTATCGATGACGAGTTGAAGAGCCGGTTCAAAAGTGAACAGCAAAAGGCGATGCTGAATGTGCTGTTCACGGCGAACTGGTTCAAGAGCCTCCAAGTGGGTCTACTGAAGCCGTATGGGATCAGCCCACAGCAGTACAACATCCTGCGGATCCTGCGCGGTGCGAAGGGCCAAATGAACATGCACCAGGTGAAGGAACGCATGATCGATCGTGCGCCCAACGCCACACGACTAACGGACAAACTCATTGCAAAAGGATTGGTGGAACGCGAACGGTGTGAAGAGGACCGGCGCGTGGTCTTCGTACGGATCAGCGCCAAAGGCCTCGAACTGCTGTCCACCTTGGACAAGAAGACCGAAGCCTTACAGATCAAGTCCGAGCGGATCACCGAGTCCGAAGCCCAGACCTTGAACCGATTGCTCGATGCGTGGCGCGGTTGAGGGTCGGGTCGATCACACAGAAGTACAACCCATCATTCCTTTCCAATTCCAACCATGAAGAACCTATTCCTTGTTTTCGCCCTCATCACATCAACTGCCGTGTCGGCGCAATCGAACACGGCACAGGTGGATCCTGCATCGAGCAAAGTGATGTGGACCGCTTCGAAATTGACCGGTGAACATACGGGCGTTGTGTCGGTGAAAGCAGGAAGCATCACCGAAACCAAAGGTGTTCTGACGGCTGCTGAGATCACGATCGACATGACCGGGATCACCTGCATCGACATCGAGAGCCCAGGAACGAATGCCAAATTGGTCGCTCACTTGAAGTCCGAGGATTTCTTCGACGTGGAGCAATTCGGTACAGCCAGCTTCGTATCCACCGCCATTGAGGCCCTGTCCGGTGTTGCAGCCGGCAAGCCCAACTACCGCGTAACGGGTGATCTCACCATCAAGGGCATCACCGAACCGAACACCTTCGATTGCCTGTTCTGGACCAGCGATGGAAATGCACGGGCTGCAGCCACCTTCACCTTCGACCGCGCGCAATACGACATCAAGTTCCGCTCGAGCACCTTCTTCCCGGAGGTGGGCGACAAGATCATTTCCGACACGGTATCGCTGACCTTCGACATCGCCGCGAAATGAGCGATGAAAAGGTGCGGAGGAGTCACCTGCCGATCCATGCGGTGTTGAATGAACGGTTCAGTCCGCGCGCCTTCAGTGCAAGACCGGTGACGGATACCGAACTGGAATTGGTGTTGGAAGCTGCGCGTTGGACGTGCAGCAGCATGAACGAACAGCCGTGGCGATTCCTCGTGACGCGGCAGGGTAGAGAAGGCCATGCCGCGTTGCTGTCCGCGTTGGAGCCAAGCAATGCCGTGTGGGCGGATAAGGCACCGGTGCTGATCCTGAACATGGTGAGTCGCGAATTGTCCCGCTACGGGAATGAGAATCACCACGCCTGGCACGATCTGGGCGCGGCCACGGCGCAACTGACGGCACAGGCCACCGCCCTAGGCATGGGGCTGCGCCAATTGGCCGGATTCCATCCGGAAGTGGCCCGGGCAGCATTCGCCATACCGGCTGAATTCGATCTGGTCAGCGTGGTCGCCTTGGGCTTTCCGGGCGATCCGAACGACTTGGAAGAGGCGCTACGCGAACGGGAGTGGCAGTACTCCACGCGCAAGCCCTTGAGCGAGTTGGTCAGTTACGGTCGATTCGCCCATCGGCACAGGGGTGCTACTCCTGAGGGATAGCGCGTTCCCAGAGGAGGTCGCCTTCGTTGCTGAAGACCCGGATCGTCATGACCCGTTCGTTCTTCTTGCCCGTAAAACCCAGCGTTCCGAAGTTGCGGCGTTGCACCAACGTACCGGGTACGAGCAACGTGTTCTCCTCCACGGGCGCGTACGTGCCGGAGGTCAATGGGGAGCAGGTGAGGTCGTGGATCACGCGTCCATCCGGCAGTCGTAGATCGGTCAACTCCGTGAAGTGGCGATCACCGGTGAGGAAGACCACACCGCGGATCCCTTCTTTTTCGATCCGACGCAGCAATTCGTCGCGTTCCTTTTTCATGGTGCTGTAATTCTCGAACACCGCACCGGGGTTCAGGACCTGTCCGCCGAGGGCCACCAGTTTGAACGGTGCATCGCTGTATCGCAGTGCGCGGATCAGCCAATCCAATTGCGCTTGGCCGAGCAATTGTGGATCCTCCGTTCGCGCACCGGCGCGGATCCGGAAGGTGCGGTCGTCCAGCAGGAAGAGGTCCGCATCGTAGTAGCTGAATGCCGTTACGTTCGCATCCACCCCTGGAGCGCTTGTGGTGGGGTTGGGCCAGAACAGGCCGAAGACCTCGCGGCTCATGGCACTACCGATGAAACTACCGTCTCCATCGTTGGGTCCGAAATCGTGATCGTCCCAAATGGCGCAATGGGCCGTGGTGCGTAGCAACCGTTGCATCTCTGGTGTGGAGCGTGTGTGCGTATAGCGATGCAAGAAACCGGAACGACTGCCCCGATCGGGTTCGCGCAGGTAGACGTTGTCGCCGAGCCAAAGCATCAGGTCGGGATCGCTGTCCGCGATGCGATCGAAGATCCCCAGCGAATCACCGTACGGGCGACCGGGGCGATCGTATGCGGGCTCATTGATGTAGGCGCAACTGCCCAGCGCGATACTGAAGGGCGGCGGGTCCGTCCGGTGTTTCCAGATCGATTGCGTGGTGAAACGTAGGGACTCTTCAGATGACCTGCTCGTATCATTCAGGACCACATCATACCGGTAGGTCGTTCCGGGGGTCAAGGGTCCAAGGCGAAAGGTCAAGGCATGGCCATCGTGTGCATTCGATGACATCACTGGCGTGGTGCGTCGCTCTTCGGGCGCGTCTTCCGGCCAATACGTGATGGCCGCATCGCATGGGCCATTGCACTGCAACCAGATCGCCGTCTCCATCAGATCCGGTGGTCCGGCCATGGGGCCACTGATCAACCGTTGCCCTTGCGCTACGAAAGCCAAAAGCACCGCCAACCCACTGATCTTCTTCATGATACAAAGATGACCTCTTCTGGCCAAAGCCTATCGGGTCGTAATTCGATCCACCGATGGCGCAGATGACACAGATGAATACAATGGCAATGCATCCGGAAGTGATGACGGTACCGGGTCCCGACCCATTCCAATGGGATCGCAAGGCAGAAGGACAGCTCTTATTCCGCTGGCGGAATATCTGTGGCCATCTGCGCCATCTGTGGATGGTATCCTACGGCATTTGCAGTGGATAAGAGGCGTTGGCCCTCTCTACTGGCTTGGTCGGCCAACCGATCCGGATACCTTTGGCGCTTCTCAATAGTGAACGACGTATGAGTTTCGACCTGATACAAGCGTGGCTGGACATGAAGGCCCAACTGCCCGAACTGGCCATCGAGGGTATCGGGATCAAGTACATCTATCCGATCTTTCTTGCGCTTATCCTGCTGGAGTACTTCAGCGCAAAGCACCTGTACGATCTAAAGGAGAGCTTCTCCGGATTCTTGATCGGGGTCGGGGCCACCATCATCCGCGTCATCACCAACGTGTTCGAGATCTCCCTGTACATGTTGCTGTTCTGGTGGGCTGCGGACTTCCGGCAGGAGTATCTGGGGTACAACAGCCTCGGTTATGCGTGGTACATCTGGGTGATCTGCATCATCGCGGACGACCACAACTTCTATTGGCACCACCG
Organism: Flavobacteriales bacterium; assembly: GCA_016710015.1. Classification (GTDB taxonomy): domain Bacteria; phylum Bacteroidota; class Bacteroidia; order Flavobacteriales_F; family PHOS-HE28; genus PHOS-HE28. The sequence goes on along the minus strand of JADJLR010000002.1, from coordinate 38,376 downwards.
CTTGGCGCATAACATCCGCCTGCTTTGGGCCGCCCACTTGCCGCACCACTCGGGCCGCAAATTCAACCTCACCATCAGCATCCGCAACGGCTGGTTCATCACCTTGGTGAAACCGATCTACTGGCTTTGGATGCCGCTCTTGGGCTTCGAGCCGATCATGATCGCTACGTGCCTCATCGCGAATGCCTTCTACCAATTCACGCTCCACTCCCAGCTAATGCCTTCTTACGGTTGGTTGGAGAACATCTTCAACTCATCCTATGTCCACGTGGTACACCACAGCAGCAACACCGAATACCTGGACCGCAACCACGGTGGACTCTTCACCTTCTGGGATCGGCTGTACAATACGTGGCAGCTACCCATCAAGGGCATGGTCCCCGTATTCGGCATCAGCCACGATCCGAACACCAACAACCCGATCACGCACAACATCTTCGAATTCCAAGAGATCTGGCGCGACATGAAGAAGTCGCCCAAGCTCAAGGACAAGTTCATGTACGTCTTCGGCCCTCCGGGCTGGAGCCACGACGGCAGCAGCAAGACCAGCCACCAGCTCCAAGAGGAAATGCGCAAGAACGGCACGTTCGGGAAGTTGGGGCAAGAGCCGGTGGCGAAGCACGCGTGAGCAACATACCGCAACAGGAAAGGCCGGGGGATCCCCTTGACTTTCCTAGTTCAACGGGCTACGTGATGAGCATAGGTATTTCCGGGAGAGCAAGGTGAAGTCCGGAGCCCAAGGTCCAGTTCATGATCGCCTAACTTCGGTAGTCTTCCCTACGGAGTATGGATCGTTGAGAACTGATTCCCTTTGCCATGCGGATGATCTCGAGTTATCAACAGGGCAGCACCAAAATGACCTTTCTGTGCTATAAAGTGAAGGCGCAATGTCGATCGCAATGTCATATCCTGTTTTGATCGATCGCAACGCGAACCGTTGCTCAACTGTTGGCAGGGGGCAGGGGGCAGTCGGAAGGATGCAGTGGGCAGGGTGCAGTTGGCAGTTGGCAGTTGGCAGTTGGCAGTTGGAAGAGGCAACCCAACAAGTTAGCGCTTCCTTCCTCGTATCACACACCACCTCGACCTGCGATCATGAACAATGATCAACGGGCAACGGTGTGGCCTCTTGCAAAGGCAAGGCAGCGATGCATTGTCCTGCTCGGCACCGGACTTATCTTGGTGCAATGCGTTGCACAAGGACCCACCACGCAAGAATTGCTCAGGGTGATGAAGGCCGCAGTAGCGCAGCACACGAATAGGTCTAATGCCATGGAGGATCCTGCGGAATGGGACGTGCTGAACGAGGCCGACCGAAGCAGGTGGTCCGGTCCAGTTGTGGATAAATCCGGAACCGAATGCCAAGGACCGCACGACGCGAATTTCGCCGAAGCGATACCCGTTCTTAGAACTCTGGTGGCGATGCCCATCGAACCGGAATTGCGGGAAGCTGTGAAGGCTCTTCGGCCACGGTGCTACAGCTACACCGAACCACCGTGGCAGATCATCATCTACCAAAGCTCTGGACACCATGGGCAGCCAAGTGCTGAAGTACCCGGTCCATGGAAAGCGAGTTCAGCAGCAGAACCGGTTTACAACGCCAACGGAATGGTCGTGGACCCGAACGAATAAGGCCGGTTCCACGAAGCCGAAATAGCCCGGAGCAAAGAACAACCGGCGTTACAGTACCCCCCGCGCTGCAAGCCATAGGAACGGCGCAAGCCGCAGAACCGATCACGCAACCCATAAATGAAGAAGCCCCCAGTGCGCTAACACCGGGGGCCAATCTCCGCGGGCTGAGGCCCTCGAAGTACGCTCATGTCCCACCAACTCTGTAAGAAGATGAATACAAACTAACACAAAGGTACCGACCCCGCAAGGAACCAGCCGCGAACCATGCGGGGCGGTGAGCACCCGGTACTGAAAGCAGGCCGGAAGCAGAGGCAGCCTACCTCGGGTAGGCCGACTTCCAAGTGCCAAGCGGTACGAACGAACAAGGAAGGATGATCATGCGCAATTCCATGTGGATGGCCGGTGCGGTTTGTGTAGGCTCCATGTCTGCTCAGAACTTGGTTCGCAACCCGAGCTTCGAGGATTACACGACATGCCCTAACAACCTCAATCAGATCTACTATGTGTCTGATTGGGGAGGTATCGGGGGCTCGCCGGACTACTACAACGCGTGTGCGAATGACTCAATGGGTGTACCGTACAATGCATTGGGTTATCAATGGCCCAGTGATGGCGATGCTTATGCCGGGATCGGATCCTATCCCGATTATAATAAAGAGTGGATACAGGGCGAGTTGAGCGCGCCGCTTACGCCGGGTGTGCTCACGAACCTGTCTTTGAGGATATCGCCGGGCGGTTTTGGTTATCCGGGATGGACCTCGCCCTATCTGGTAGCAAGCCACATCGGTATGCGCTTCAGTGTGGATATAATGTCCGTGGTCACCTACCCCGAGCAGCTCACCTTCAACACTGCACCGCTGTACATGCGTGAGATCCTCTCCGATACCGCCAACTGGACCTACCTGAGTACCACCTTCGTACCCGATTCCGCTTACCGCTACCTTCAGATCGGTAACTTCTTCGCCGATAGCCTGTGCGCCTTCGATACGTTGAATACCATCTTCGATGTATATGCCGCCTACGCATTCGTGGATATGGTATGCGTGGCGCAGCATTCGGGTGTATGTGATCCGGTGCAGGTGGTAGAAGGGCATGTTCGGCCAAGCGCTGCAAGTGCGGTTTTGCTGCATGATCAGTTCGTGCTGCCATTGGATGTCTGGGGTGTATCGGGTTCGGCATTGGGAGCACGGTTGTACGATCATGCTGGGCGGGTGGTGCGAAGCATGCGGTTGGGTGGTGGTGTTAACGGCCAACCTTGGCCACTTCACGATCTACCGAGCGGGCTTTATGTGATCGAGTTGGTAGTGCGCGATCGTCCTTCCTTGTTCGTTCGTTCTTGGAAACCTTGAATTTGAACAGATGTACGATGAAACTTTACTTTAAATGGTGAACCGCTAGAACCGACCAAATACAACAACGAACAAGGCCGGGAAACTCCCGGCCTTGCTTCATTCATTGGTATTCAGGATCTACGCACCGAAAAGCCTTCCCAAGATGGAGCCTTTCTTCTCCTTCTTCTCTTTCTTTTCGCGTTGTTGGTCCTTGGTGCGCAGTTCGGCATCGCCGAACAACTCCTTGGTCATTGCGGCATAGTCCGGCTTCGCGGCGCTGGACTTCTGCTGTTCCGTTGGGCGGTCGTTCCGTTCCTTGTTTTCGTTCGGTCGCCGGTCGTTGTTGCGGGCGTTGGCCTGCTGTGGGCGACGCTCCCGTTGGTCCGGACGTGGGCCGCGTGAATTCTGCCCTTGTGGACGTGCTTCACGCTCTGGCCGTGGCTGGCGTTGCCCTTGTGCAGGAGCGGGCGTGCGTTGTTCGCGTGGTTCGTTGGAACGGCTGCGCTGTCCACCGCGGTTTCCGTTGCTGCGGCGCTCACCACTTGGGCGGTTGCCCTCACCAGCGGCACGTGGTGCATTGCGCTGGCCTCCGCCACGCTGTCCTTGTCCACGGCCGGGGCCGCGTGGCTGGCGTGGTTCGCGCACTTCGGGTATGGCCTTCTTCGGTCCACCCACCATCACGAATTCATGTTCGGCGACGACGGGGATATCCCGCTTGATCAACCGGATGATGTCACGCAGGAACGCTTTCTCTTCGTGGTCGCAGAAGGAGAGGGCGCGGCCGTCGGCACCGGCGCGGCCGGTACGTCCGATGCGGTGTACGTAGGTCTCAGGGATGTTCGGGATATCGAAGTTGATCACGTGCGTGAGGCCATCGATGTCGATGCCGCGTGCAGCGATGTCCGTTGCTACCAGTGCGCGGATCTTTCCGTCCTTGAAGTTCTTCAGTGCGTTCTGGCGGGCGGTCTGGCTCTTGTTGCCGTGGATCGCTTCCGCGCCGATGCCGGCCTGCACCAGGATCTTGGCCACCTTGTTCGCGCCGTGCTTGGTGCGGGTGAAGATCAGTGCTTCGCGGATCGTGTCGCCTTCCATCAGGTGGAGCAGCAACTTGTTCTTGTCCGTGCGGTCCACGAAGTACATGTGCTGATCGATGGTCTCGGCCGTGGTGCTCTGCGGCGCCACTTCAACCTTCAGCGGGTTGGTGAGGATGCTGTTGGCCAGCTTCGCGATCTCCGGCGGCATGGTGGCGCTGAAGAACAGGGTCTGGCGCTTCTTCGGCAACTTGGCGATCACCTTCTTCACGTCGTGGATGAAGCCCATGTCCAGCATGCGGTCGGCCTCATCGAGTACGAAGATCTCCAAGCCCTCGAGGTGGATGAAGCCTTGGCTCATCAGGTCGAGCAAGCGGCCCGGTGTGGCCACCACGATGTCCACACCCCGGTGGAGTGCATCGGTCTGTGGCTTCTGGCCAACGCCACCGAAGATCACGGTGTGTTTCAGTTGCAGGTTGCGACCGTACGCAGCGAAGCTTTCGCCGATCTGGATGGCCAGCTCGCGTGTAGGAGTGAGGATCAGCGTCCGGATGGCGCGCTTGGCTTGTGGTGCCTTGGAATGCAGTTCCTGTAGGATCGGGATCGCGAAGGCGGCCGTTTTACCGGTTCCGGTCTGTGCGCAGCCGAGCAGGTCGCGTCCTTGGATCAAATGTGGGATGGCCTGCTCCTGGATCGGAGTAGGGTGGGTGTAGCCTTCGGTTTCAAGGGCTTTCAGAATGGGCTCGATGAGCCCGAGGTCGTTGAACGATGTACGTTCCATAATGGTGTGCGCAGATGATCCCCTGCGCGGGATGTGTGCGATGCGCTCAGGCCATTGTCCCTGAACACACCTTTATAAAGTGTTGTTGTGGAAGCCCCGGTTATCGTGTCCGGCGTGCAATGGATCCCGCTGGGGATTGCGCCTGGACAGTTGCTAAAAGCGAAAGCTGGGCGCTTGGGGCTTGTCCATCGAGAGGATGAACGGCGCGAATGTACGGTAAGTTCGGTGAAAGGTTCGGAAAGGCCAGGGCTATCGCCTCTTATTTTCTGCGACCCCGCTGGGGTCAGAGCAGCACACTGGTCATTCTCCTTGTGGGTTGACCCCAGCGGGGTCACAGAGAATAGAACTTGAGTTGGACGAACGTGTTCGACCCCAGCGGGGTCGCAGAAACAACAGATCTGGTGCGGAATGTATTTAGTGGCGATAGCCCTGCGGAAAGGCAGCAGGGCGAACGCTTCAACAACGGTCGCACACGGAGCCACAGAGAAGGCGGTCAGAATACACTCCGTGCCGCTGTGGCTCCGTGTGCATTCTCATCCACGACGCACGTTCAACGACTCCAAAAGATCGGAGAGATCCATGAGAGGCGATGGCATGGGGATCGAGCTCAGTGCGTGGCCAGCTTCCGCACCATCTCCTGTGTCAAACTCGATGCATCCATACCGTATGCGCTGATGAGGACACCTTTGAGGTCGTGCTTCACCGAACTGATCGCATAGATGATGCTCTGATCCTGTGGGTCGCTGTTGCCCTCGAAGCGGTGGAACTCGTCGATCTCGAATTCGGTGGGATCGAGGGTGAAGCCTTTGGTATTGCAGAGTACGCAATGGCCACCGAGTTCCAGGTCGTCGGTGTAGCCTCGACGCTGCAGGTCGTTCACGGCTTCGGAGAGGGTGTTGTAGGCGGGCATGGGTTCAGTCTGGTTCGTTCATTCGGCTCCACCACGGATCCGTCGCAGTTCAAGAATGTCCAAGAGGTCCTTTGGTCGTGCCGATCGCTCCTTACTTGCAATGAGGTCATCGTACGCGAGAACATGATACTTGGCAATAATGAAACCGGACACCTCCACCACTTTGGACCGCTCCCATGCTTCATCGAAGGTGCAACCCGGATCGAAGTGTGTGATCAGTTCGATCTCTTGCATGGGTGAGATCTTCATGGAGATGTTCTGTTCAGCGCCCAATACCTGATCGGGGAACTCCACATCGCCGTACCCCATCGCCTTCAACACATGGGCCAATTTCTCAAAGTTCGCAGGTGCTGGTTCGATCCACAGGTCCACATCCGCAGAGTGGCGCCGGTAACCGTGGAAGTTGACCGCAGCACCTCCCACCATTAGAAAACGGAGTCGAAACTTTTCGGCGGACCGGAAGAACTCGACTACCTCATCTTCGAACTCCATGCGGTCGTTCCAGAATGAAGTTATCCTTCTTCTCATGCGGAGCTTCGGCATCGCCTTCGGCTTGGGAGCAGCCTTTCAGGAAGAGCATGAACCGTTCGTGGGGTGAAAGCGCAAGGAATTCGGCCAAGCGACGTGCGTTGCTTTCCTCCTTGGTCTCGAAACGGATGTTCTTGCTTTTCATGGGGGGTACTCCAAAGGTATGGAGTTGACCGCGCTACCGTGTGGGTCAAGTCCGGAACTCATCGAACCCGCTTCGGTTGGAAAAGGACCGGATAGTGATCAACGTAGGTCTGCATGAGAAGATCATGTCCAGGGATAACGGAACCCGACCAATGGTGTTGATGATCTGTTGATCAGCACGCGCCATGGTTCTCGATCACGCAAATAACTTGGCACCTGATGCCACGCACCAAACAACCCTCCACACCGAAGGTCTGCAAACTCGTTCGCGTACTCGGTGAGAACGTTCTCCCCGGTGAGCAGATCACTCTGGATCTGCAAGTGGCGAAGCTCTACACGCGCACCCAGGTGGACATTCCCGTTGTGGTACACCGCGCCAAGCACGAAGGGCCGACGCTCTTGGTAATGGCGGCCATGCACGGCGATGAGGTCACTGGGATCGAGATCGCACGGCGCATGTTGGTGGCCTTGAAACGAAGGCCGTTGGACCGAGGCACCTTGATCGCCATCCCTGTGCTGAACGTGTTCGGCTTCTTGGCCATGCAACGCGAAATGCCCGATGGTCGTGACCTGAACCGCTGTTTTCCGGGTTCGGAGCACGGTTCGTTGGCCGCACGCTTGGCGCATGCTTTGGTGAACGAAGTGCTTCCCGCAGCAGATGTGGTGATCGACCTGCATGCCGGAGGCGCGCAACGCATGAATTTCCCGCAACTGCGCTACACAGCAGGCAGTCAACCTGCATTGGAGCTAGCGCGGTTGTTCGATCCTCCGGTGATCCTGAGTTCCAAGAAGATCGCCGGAACACTACGCCACCACTTGGCGAAAACGGACAAACCATACTTGCTCTTCGAAGGTGGAGCCAGCAAACAATTCGACGACCTCACCACCGAAGAAGGGGTCCGCGGGATCAGCCGCGTGCTCATGGGGACCAAGATGTGGGACCAAGAACCCCGCTCACCACGTGGCGCGGCGGAATTGAGCAACTCCAGTTGGGTGCGCGCCAACTACTCCGGCTTGCTGGATACCATCGTAGAGAACGGTGCCGAAGTGAAGAAAGGGGAGGTGCTGGCGTACGTGAACGATCCCTATGGCAAGTCCTTGAACAAGGTGCGGGCCCCCTTCAATGGGCAGGTGCTGTGCGTGAACACTTCACCCGTGGTGAACCAAGGGGATGCGATGTTCCATATCGGGAAGGCGTAGTGGGGATCAGGCTGGATCCTGCATGGATCAAGGCCCGAACTTCTTGCTCGGTTTTCGGCTTGTGTGTCGCACTTGATAGACAAATACAGTACTGCCTTCTACTTCGTAAACGATGCGGTATTACAAGCGATGCAGCATCATGTGCCGGTAGCCTCCTTTCCTCACTTGGCAGCTGAATGGGTTGGCCTTGATCTGTGTAAATCAGTCGATCAGCGCACCAACGAAACGGTCGCCCGATCCCTTCTTCTCTATTTCGCGGTAGTCGTGGATGGCCCTGACTTCCTTGATGGCCCTAGGGTCCATCACCAGCGAGTAGTTCATCCCTTCCGACCTGCGCGGATCATTCGGATGGACTCTTCCTCTGGAATGAACTTCACCTTCCCGCTGATCCGATCGGCGCGTTGAGCATCCAGCTCCGCTACTTCTTCATCCGATAGGTCTTCATCCACCCGTTGTTCCTCGCGAAGGAGGAGCATGCGGATCGCTTCGAGCACCGTGATGTTCTTCTCCTTACGGAGCAATTGCTGGATCTCGGACTGTAGATCGATCGCGGTCATGGGAAGTCGTTTCGTTATGCGAAGTTAGAACGTTGCCGACGGGATCGCTCGGGAACCACATGGATGCTTCGCCAACTTTCACCAAAGCAAATGCCCCGCCGTTCCAGAACAGCGGAGCATGCTTCTATTCGGTTCGATCAGCCTTTCGAAGGCATGGAAAGCATGTCCTTGATACCGCCGAGGCTGCTGAGCACACCGGTCGCTTCGAATGGGATATAGACCACCTTGTTGTCCTTGCCACTGGTCATGGCTTCGAGGGTTTCCAGGTATTTCATCGCGATCAGGTACTTGGCCGGATCGGCGTTCGCGCCTTTGATCGCTTCGGTCACCATGCGGATGGCTTCAGCCTCACCTTGTGCCCGGCGGATCCGGGCTTGTGCATCACCTTCCGCTTCGAGCACTTGCGCTTGCTTCTGACCTTCCGCTTCGTTGATCTGCTTCTGCTGCACGGCCTCAGCCTGCAGGATCACCGCGCGCTTCGTTCCTTCCGCATCGATGATCTGCGCGCGCTTATCGCGCTCGGCACGCATCTGCTTCTCCATGGCTTCGCGAATGTCGCGCGGTGGGTTGATGTCCTGCAATTCCACGCGGTTCACCTTCACGCCCCACTTGTTGCTGGCCTCATCAAGGATCACGCGCAGTTTCACGTTGATGGTATCCCGACCGGTCAGGCACTCGTCCAAGTCCAATTCACCGATCACGTTACGGAGTGTGGTCTGGGTGAGCTTTTCGATCGCCATGGGCAGGTTCTCGATCTCGTACGTCGCCTTCACCGGATCCATCACTTGGAAGTACAGCAGGGCATTGATCTCGGTGGTCACGTTGTCCTTCGTGATCACGTTCTGCTTCGGGAAGTCGAACACCGTTTCGCGCAGGTCGATGCGCTCTTTCTTGATGAACTGCACATAGCGGTTGCCGTCCGGAAGGTCCCGGCTGACGCGTGAAATGATCTCGCGTGGCTTGTCGAATACCGGTATGATGATGTTCAGGCCGGCGGTGAGTGTATCGCGGTACTTACCGAAACGTTCGATCACCATGGCCTCGCTTTGCTGAACGATGCGAACGCCTTTGATGACGAGGAAGACGACGAAGAGGGCGAGGAAGACGAGAATGAAGATTCCTGGGGTCATGGTCGTATGGTTGGGTGGTTGAAAGGAGAGGGGGTTGGACCGCCTGTGCGAAGACGCTTCGGCGAGTTGAAGGTTGAGGAGTTGGGTGTTTTGCTGAGGATGGAGGTTGTGGGTTCATTCAAGGTTCAACCCTCGACCGATCCAACCTTCTTCAAACATGTTCGACGGGTTTAACGATGAGGGTATTGCTTTCCACGCGGACCACCTTGATCAAGTCGCCCACTTTCAAGGCTCGGTCGGTGGTGCATTCCGCACGCCAATCGTCGCCAGCAGCAGCCACTCGGCCCAAGCGCAATCCCGGTTCGAAGTCCTGCGTCACACGGCCGGTCACTCCAACAAGTGCATCCACGTTGGTGCGCACATCATTGTCCTTCCACATCCGCTTCATGAGGACGGGCCGAAGCGTGAAAAAGGCCAAGAGCGTGAAGCCCGAGAAGGCGAGCAGTTGGATGGTGGGTTCATTGGTGATCGCCGCCGCCACACTCGCGCCGATGCATCCGACCCCCAAGCAGAAGAGGAAGAAGCCGGGCACGAAGATCTCCGCGATGAAGAGGACGATCGCTATTGCAGCCCACCAGTGCCATTGAAAGAGAAAGAGTTCCATGTTCATTGAGGTTCGAGGTCGAAGATAGAAGTACTCCCGGTGGGCCGATCCGATTAAGTATGAGCGGAAGGAATGGCGTGGGAATGGCACGTTGCACCGGTCCGGAACGTGGGAAGGCTGCCGACCGCTGGTTCTAAAGGCGAAGATGCATCTTTGCAACCATGCTCAAAGGGAAGACCGTTGCGGTGGTGGTGCCTTGCTACAACGAGGAGACCCAGATCGGGTTCGTTGTGGAGACCATGCCCGATTTCGTGGACCGCATCGTGATCGTGAACGACTGCAGTCCGGACCGGACGGCGGAGGTGGTGAAGGAGCTGATCGCGAAGGACCGTGCGAAAGGAGCAGGCAACCGCATTCCCCCGCACAAAGTGGTTCGTACGCGCTGGAACGAGGCGGAGCTGGTGATGGAGGAGGAGAGCGCCCGTCAAATGGCCCAATACGTGCCCAGTGAAGTGGTGAACGACCAGCCGGAGACGGACCGCATCATCCTGATCAACAACCTCCAGAACGGTGGAGTGGGAGCAGGTATCGCACGTGGATATAAGTGGTGCCAGGACCATGCGATCGATTGCACGGCCGTGATGGCGGGCGATGGACAGATGGACCCTGGAGAATTGGAAAGCATTTGCTTGCCTGTTATCGAGGAAGGCATCGACTACGTGAAAGGCAACCGCCTGATCCACCGCAGTGCCTGGCTGGTGATCCCCAAGGTCCGTTTCTTCGGCAACAGCATCCTCAGCATCTTGACCAAGTTGGCAAGCGGCTATTGGCGGGTGAGTGATACCCAGACCGGCTATACGGCCATCGGTCTCCGCGCCATGCAGGCCATCAAGCTGCACAAGATCTACCGCAGCTACGGCATGCCGAACGACATGCTCGTGAAGTTGAACATCGCGCAATGCACCCTGCGTGAGGTGGAGATCAAGCCGATCTACCGGGTCGGCGAGCAAAGCAAGATGAAAGTGACCAAGGTGATCCCGCGTGTAAGTCGCCTGCTGATCAAAAGCTTCTTCATCCGGCTGTGGCGGAAGTACCTTTTCAAGGACTTCCACCCGTTGTTCATCTTCTACAACTATAGCTTCATTGCCCTGTTGATCACCATCCCGTATGCATGGAAGATCGGCAAGGCCTTCTTCACCGGTGCGGTGCTCAACACCGAACCCCTGATCGCGTTCCTGTTCCTTGCAACCAGCGGGTTCCAGGCGCTGATCTTCGCCATGTGGATGGACATGCAGGACAACGAGCGCTTGTACCGGTGATCGGACCATGGATTTCACCTTGCGCAGATACCATCGGTACTTGACCGCCCTCAAAGAGCAATTCGGCGGCACCCACACATTCGCACAGTTGGTAGGCAGTGCTTTGCCTGAACGATTCTGTGCTTTACGCCATGATGTGGACCGCAGGGTGGATCGTGCTGTCGCGATGGCCGAACTGGAACATTCGCTAGGCCTCGTCGCATCCTATTACTTCCGCATACCCTACACCTTCGACCCCAAGAGCATTCATGCGATCGAGGCCTTGGGACATGAGGTAGGGTATCACTATGAGAACGTGTCCGAGTCGAACGGGGACATGGTCGTGGCCTTGGAGGATTTCGGCAAGAAGCTCGAACAACTGCGGAGCGTGGCCAAGGTGAGTACCTGCTGCATGCATGGCCGTCCGTTGAAGCCCTATGATAACCGCGACCTATGGCGGGACCCGGCTCGGCATACGCTGCTGAAGGAGCGTTTCGGCATGCTCGGTGAACTCTACCTTGACATCGACTACACGGATATCGCTTACATCAATGATACAGGGCGGAACTGGACCTCTGGTAAGGCGAACCGTCGTGATCATGTGAATAGTGCTGTAACCGCGAGTTTCGATAGTGGGGATGAATTGCTGACGTATTTCCGCGGACGCCCGCATCATCGGCTCGTCTTCCAAGTACATCCCGAACGGTGGACCGATTCCTGGACAGGCCATGCAGGCCAGTGGGCCTTGGACACCGCCATCAACGTGGCCAAACAAGGCGTGAATTTGCTACGGCGATGAGCATCCCGATCGGCAAGATGATCACCGTGGGGCTGTTGCCTTCGCCGCTGAAGCGCATGTACTACCGCATGCAGGGTGCGCGGATCGGCAAGGGTGTCAAGTTCGGTCTGCTCTCTGTGATCACGGCGCGCGAGATCGAGATCGGTGACAACTCCTCCATCGGCTTCCTTACGTTCATCACCGTACGCAAGCTGAAGCTTGGTAAGCGGGTGAAGATCCACAGTACCGTTGCAGTTGATACCAACGAACTGTCCGTTGGCGACGATAGCGCGATCATGGAGCAGGTGGTCATCGGAGGAATGCTAACGCCGCGATCCAAACTGACCATCGGCAAACGTGTAAAGATCTTCCCGTACAGTTTCCTCAATCCCACAGAACCGATCACCATTGATGATGATGCGGGTATCGGAGGGGCCAACTACATCTTCACGCACGGATCCTGGCAGTCGCAACTGGATGGTTTCCCGGTGAGTTTTGGCCCGGTCCACATACAGCGTGGGGTGTGGTTCCCTTGGCGGGTATTCGTGATGCCGAACGTCACCGTTGGTGAGTATGCTACGATCGGCGCTGGTTCCATCATCACCAAGGATATCCCGGCGCGTTCCTTGGCGGCGGGTTCACCGGCCAAGGTGCTACGGACCGGAGCGGAGTACATCAAAGAGCATTCGGCAGAGGAAAAGGATGCGATGGTGCGCACCATGCTGAAGGATCACGCGGAATTCGTCGCCTTCAAAGAGGAACGATCCGTGACGTGGGAGGAAGATGCACGTGGCGGTCGGGTGAACGATGGAGAACGCTCCGTGCGTTATGCGCTGAGCATGGATGGAATACCTGAGGAACAGGTCCTTGTTTACATGGGGCCATTATCGGAGCGTGACCGGTCGGAACTTACCGCTTCCGGAAAGGCGTGGTTCGATATCCTGGGAAAGACGACCGTATTCTCCGATCGACCCGGATGGCAAGAGGTGCGCGATATGTTCAGTCGTTATGGTGTGCGATTCAATGTGATCGATAGCTGATGTGCGGAATTTTCGAGTCCTGAGCAGAACTAACGCGGGCCTTGGTCGCCCCTTGACGGAGCGTGTCATTCGCGAACTCTTCACGCTGAGCGAAACGCGCGGGAAGGAAAGCAGTGGTATCGCCATCCGCAGTGCGATGGACCGCACGATCCACGTGACGAAGGATGACGTGCCCGCAACGGAGCTGATCCGGTCCAAGGTGTACGCGGACTTCCTCGATAAGGCTTTGGGTAAGGGCGCTGCCGGCAATGGGCAGCAATTGGCGGTGATCGCGCACAGTCGCTTGGTCACGAACGGCAGCCAGGAGAACAACTTCAATAACCAGCCTTGCATCAAGGATGGTATCGTGATGGTACACAACGGGATCGTCACGAACGTGGACGAGCTCTGGGCGAAATACGCGGGCCGGATCGAGCGCAAGTACGAAGTGGATACCGAGGTGCTGGCCGCGCTCTTCCGTATGTTACTGTCCGAAGGCCTCGGTCCGGTGGAAGCGATCCGGCGCGTTTTTACCGAAATGGAAGGTGCCGCTAGTTTGGCCATCCTCATAAACGATAGCAGGCAAGTCCTACTGGCGACCAATACCGGTTCCTTGTACACCATCGAGGACGGTGCCGGGTCCATGGTCTTCGCAAGTGAGGCCTACATCGCCCGCACGTTCCGGGACCAGGATGCCGTGAAGGAGCGCTATGCCGGAAAGCAAGTGCGTTGGATAGAACCGTTCACGGGCCGCTTGATCGATCTGGACGACCTGTCCATTACGGACTTCGAATTGAACAGTAGTGAAGAAGGGCCTGCGCTAAAGACCACCGAGGAGCCGTTCGCGGTGACCGATCATTCCCAAGGGAACAGGACACCAGTTCCTCGCCTAGCGACCAGTGATGAAGGCCGCCTCCGCCAATTGGTCGAATTCCCGGAGGAGGTGATGCGCACCATCCGCCGTTGCAGCAAATGCCTGTTACCAGAGACCTTCCCGTACATCAACTACGATGTCGCCGGGGTTTGCAACTACTGCCACAGCTACAAGCCCAAGGGGCTGACCGTGGACAAGCGACCGCAGTTCGAAGAGATCCTGAAGAAGTACCGAAGGGACGACGGTAAGCAGGATTGCATCGTCGCCTTCAGCGGTGGGCGTGACAGCAGTTACGGACTGCATCTGCTGGTGAAGGAGTTCGGTATGACACCGCTGACCTTCACCTACGATTGGGGCCTGGTCACCGACCTCGCCCGTCGCAACATCGCCCGCATGACCGGCAAGTTGGGGGTGGAGAACATCTTGATCAGTGCGGACATCAAGATGAAGCGCCGCAACGTGCGGCTGAACATGGAGGCCTGGTTGAAGAAACCACGTTTGGGTATGATCCCCTTGTTCATGGCTGGTGACAAGCACTTCATCGCCCACGTGAACAACATCCGCAGGCAGTCCTTTATCCATTGCGATATCTGGATGGAGAACAAGTTGGAGAACACCGATTTCAAGGCCGGTTTCGCGGGCATCAAACCGAATTTCGACAAGGATCGGATCGATAAGCAGAGTTCCTTGGCCAAGCTGCAAATGCCGCTCTATTACATGCGGAACTTCTTGGCCAACCCGAGCTATTTGAACGCCAGCCTGCCGGATACCTACAGTTCGTTCAAGGCCTATTACATGGAGCCCAGGGATGTCTACCTGTTACCATTCGACTACATCCCATGGGATGAAGCAACATTGGATCGCACGCTGAAGGAAGAGTACAACTGGGAGATCTCGCCCGACACCACCAGCACTTGGCGGATCGGTGATGGCACAGCAGCTTTCTACAACTATGTATATGGCCTCGTAGCGAGCTTCACGGAATTCGACACGTTCCGGAGCAATCAGATCCGCGAAGGCATGATCACACGTGAGGAAGGGCTGGCCCACGTGCTTCGCGAGAACCGGCCACGCTTCGAGAGCATGATGTGGTACTTCGACATCATCGATGTGGACATGGAGCGGGCCTTGAAGGTGATCAACGCGATCCCGCGTTTGTATCGAGATCGATCGAACGCATGAGCGAAGCGGTCCTATTCACACTGCTCACGTTTCTGACGAACGTGTTGTTCGGTGCGATATCGGCCGCATTCCTACTTCGGCTGAACCAGCGATGGGCCTATCCACCATGGCCGTTGGCATTGATCGGCATGGGCTTGGGGCCTTATCTCATGACGGTGATGCTCTATTATCCCATGGCCCTATGGGAAGATCTTCCCGTTCCGGTGCTCATCGCATTCCCGGTCCTGTTCTTCGCAGCGTTGGCATGGCAGGCCGGTAAAGGCTGGTCCATCTTGGTAGATCTCCTTGGCACCATCCCACGGTTGCTTGCCGACCGAAGCATGTGGTTCTTCCTGCTGGGCAGCGCGATGATCATGTTCATCACGATCATCTTTCTGGCCAACAAGCCCTTGGTGGACCACGATGTGCTGGAGTACGCGATCCAAGGTCGGATCTTCCTGCGCGATGGCCACATTCCATACGACCAATTCCGTTTCGATGCGAGCTCGGGGTTCCATTATGTGGGCCTGCACGGCTTTTCATTCCCGCTGTTGTTCACGTGGGAAGGGCTGCTCGGAAATGTATTCGGTGTATCGAGCGATCTCTGGGCACGCAGCATGACGATGTGGTACGGCTGGTTGCTGGTCGCTTTCGTCTGGGCCATCCTTCGCGGCATCGATCGTTGGATGGCTGTTGCAGGGGGTATTGCACTAACTTCATCGTTGGCATTCTTGTTCATGTTCACGGTGTATCACTTGGACAGTTACCGGATCTTCTTCTTCACGGTATCGGTCGCCGCCTTCATCGCCTTGTTCCGTGCGCCTTCACTGGAACGTGCTTTGTTCCTGGCCTTGCTCTGTGGCGCAGTATCGTTCATTCACTCCATCGGGGCCATCCTCACAGGCGTGCTTTGGTTCGTCGTCGCAGTCATGCTTCCCGTCCCTTTGCTTCAGCGGTCCAAATGGATCGCCTATTGCATCGGGGTAATGCTCGCTGCCGGGGCGGTACACTACGTCGTGGAAGTGTTGTTCGGAACCGGTTGGATCTTCCAAGACATCATCTGGTATTGAGCCATGCAGAAGGACCGAGCCCCTCTTATTGCGTGGACCTCCATTACTGCGGTAGGCATCATGGCCATGACGTATCACCTCCGTTGGATGCCAGTAATGCGTGGGGATACCGATCCAGCACTGTATTCACGCGGGATCGGGACGCCCTTGCTCCTGTGGTTGAACGGATACCTCGGAGTGTTCTTGAATTTCCAGTTCTTGAGTCCCGTCGGCACCTTGTCCATTCCACTTCTCGCTTACGGCCTTTTCCGGTGGAAGGGACTTGTGCGATGGCAACAGGCCTTGTTGGTGTTCACCCTGCTTTCTTCACTCGTGATCGGTGTGTTCGGTGGATTCAACTACCGCTACGCGCTCACCCTTCAACCACTGCTGATCGGTGCCGTGGCCATTACGATCTGGAACATTGCGAAGGGGAGGACACGCGGGCTATTGATCGCAAGCCTAGCGTTGTTGAGTCTCCTGAACGTCATGCTTTCATTGGTCCATCGGCAACGAACGTGGAGGGCCGACCCTACCTACAACTCGCCGGACACGAAGCCTGACGGAAGCCTTTCCGAACGGTTGGATTCCAGCCCTAGGGACCTCGAAGGATTCTTGAGGGACAACGGTGTGGCCCAGACGGATACGGTGCTGGTCAACAACCTACCGATCTGGTATTATGTGACCGATCGGCCGGGCGTGTACTTCTGGAGCGGGAGCGACCAGTTGTTCCTGGCCGATTCCAAACCCTTCCTGTTCAAGGACCGGACGGACGATGAAGTGATGGCGTACATGCGGGATAGCTTGCATTGCCGATACCTCTTTTCGACCATTGACTACGACACCTACAACCCGCGCTACATCTCTTTTGTCCAGTCGCACATGGACCTTCTTGCTACGGACGATCGGGACCACACGCTGTACCGCTTGAAGGATACCTTCGACCGTTGATGATGCGTGCCGCGCCCGGAAAATTCTCCACCGACCTCCTTTGGAACGCGGGTGCTTTTGCGCTGAGCGCACTCTTCGGTGTACTGGTGAACTTGCTGATCATCCGTTGGTACGATGCGGCGGCCCTAGGCGTATTCAACCTGGTCTATGCCATGTACATCCTGCTGAGCCAGCTTGCTGTGGGTGGTGTACACTTGGCCGTGCAAGCTTTTGTGCCGCGGGAGTTGGCGGCCGGTCGGAACCCAGCTACACAAGTCGCAGCGGCCATGGTCCTGGCCACGATCACCTCAATCATCGTCATGGCCGTGGCATGGGTCGGTCGCGATCTTCCGGGTGAATGGTTCGATAGTATCGGTGTGGGCAAAGCGTTCGGACTGGCCATTCCTGGTTTGATCTTCTTCTCTTGGAACAAGGTGCTCTTGAGCTTCCACAACGGTGCGCGACGCATGCGCCTTTTTGCGGTGTTCCAATTCCTGCGGTTCCTGCTGCTCTTCCTCGGAGTGTTGTTCTTGGCCTTGGGCGATGCACCATCGGAACGTCTGCCGGTCACCTTGTTCTGGACCGAAGCGCTGCTGGCATTGATCCTGTTACCGATCTCGCTTCGGTATTGGACCATACCTACACGTGCGGAGTTCAAGCCCGCACTTCAGGAGAATTTCAGATACGGGAACAAGGCCATGGCCGGGAACCTTTTGCTCGATGTGAATACGCGTGTGGATGTGTTCATGTTGGGGATCTACATGAACGATGCCATGGTCGGGCTGTACAGCTTCGCCGCGACCATCGCCGAGGGTGTGCTCCAACTCCCGGTGATCTTCCGGAACAACATCAATCCGGTAATGTCCCGTGCGTGGCACACTGGCGGTGCGCCTTTGTTGAACAAGGTGGTACTGCGCAATCGCAAAGCCTTCTTCCGGCTCTTGGCGCCGTTGGTGTTGATCACCATTCCATTGTTCCCTGTGGCCATGTGGGTGCTTGGCATGCACGATGACCCCGATTTGGTCTGGTCGGTCTATGCGATCCTCGCGTTCGGGATCGCACTCACGAGCGGTCATCAACCCTTCCTTATGATCTTTGGTCAATTGGGGAATGCCGGCACCCAGACGGTGTTCATCGCCGGTTTCTTCCTGAGCAATGTCCTGTTGAACCTCGCGTTGATCCCTGCACTGGGGATCCATGGCGCGGCCACCGCCACAGCCTTGTCTTTTGTGGCAATGGTGTTGTTGATGCGTGCCCTTGCGTTGAAGCGTTACGACTTGCGCCTTTGATCCGAACCTGATGAAAGTACCCGCGATCGGCAGCTTCAGATGGAACGTGATGACCTTGATGGGGGGCTCCGCTGTCGCTCAAGTGATCCCGTTGTTGGCGACGCCGATCATGACCCGATTGTACGCGCCCGAGCAATTCGGTGCATTGGCCTTGTTGCTCGCGGTCGCCAACCCGCTGAGCCTCTTGGTGTGCGGTCGATATGAAATGACCGTGGTGTTGCCGCGCACGGATCGCGAAGCGAATACGCTGGTGCAGATCTCCTTGGGTGTCGCGGTGCTCGTCACCTTGATCCTGGGTGTGGGTCTTTGGTCGGTGCGTCCCGAGCTGATCGCATGGATGGGTGTGAAGGGACCGGGCATTGGAACGGCGCTGTCGCTTTCCCCGCTGCTGTTCTTCTTCATGGGTGCATTCCAACCCCTGAACAATTGGTTGGTCCGCAAACAGGCGTTCAAGGCCATGAGCGTCAATCGGATCATGCAGACCAGTGCCATCACTCTGGTCTCCTTGGCATTGGGCTATTGGGCCGTGGGATCGGGGCTGGTCTTCGGCTACATCGCGGGTTGGGCCTTGTACCTGATCATGGGTCGGATCCAAGCCGCGCAGAAAGGCTTCCGGCTGTGGCCGGTGGAAGGCGATCTCATACGCAGCATGATGCGGAGGTATGCCAGTTTCCCATTGTACAACGCGCTGCCTGCCGTGCTGAATACCGCCACACTGTCGGTGCCGGTCTTAATGCTCACACGTTTGTTCGATGAGGAGGCCACCGGACAGTTCAACCTGTGCCGTCAAGCGATCTTCCTTCCGGGCATGTTCATCGCAAGTGCATTCATGCAGGTCTATGTGCAACATGCCAGCGCAACAGTGAGCGATGGTCGTCCCGTTGGGCCAGGCCTGCGCAGATTGCTTCGACCCTTGATCCTGTTGGGAGGTGGACTGGCTTTGGTCCTGATGGTCGCTGGTCCGCTGCTCTTCCAATGGGTATTCGGTGATGCGTGGGAACAGGCCGGCGGCTTGGCCCGGATCATGGCGATCCCTTTCGCCATGCAGTTCGTGGTGGTCCCGATGGCCGTGGTGCTACCGGCTTTGGACCGGATCAAGGCGTACAGCATCTGGCAGGTATTCTATTTCGTCTTGGTCTTCGGGATAGGCTTCATGGGCCATGACACACCGGAGACCTATGTGACCGCACTTGCGATCATCGAATCGCTTTGTTTCCTCGGCTTGGGGGTCTACCTTTTCACCGCTGTGCGTGATCACGATGCGCACCTGGACCCTGTGGCACCATGATCGGGCCACGACTCGTTTCCTTCTCGACCGTGGCCTTCGCATGCACCTTGCCCTGGTGGCCATCCGCACTCCCGATATTGTTGGTCCTACTTCTTGTAGGGGCCTTGCTCTCTCCCAAAGTCGCCTCGCCACGACCGGGCTTCGATGGTCCGCTTCCTTGGATGGCACTGCTGTACATCTGGCACGCATTGGGCATGATCTGGAGCAGCGATATCGATTTCGGACTCTTCGACCTCGGTATCAAGTTCGCACTCTTGGCCGTGCCGATCGTGGCCTGGTGGTGCGTGGGACTGGATCGAGCAACGGTGCAACGGGCGCTCCGCTATTTCGTTTGGGCCTGTGTATTCTTCACGCTCCTCCTCATCGTTCGGGGTTCGTACTTGTACGCAAGTGAATACATCGATCGCATCACGGGTCATCCGATAGAAGGAGCTCCGTACTACAACCACCTGTTCTCTTCCTACCTCACGTGGTATGTTCACCCGACCTACCTGGCCTATTACTTGGTGATGGCCTTGGCGGCCTGGACCTTGGCCGATCTGCACACCCCGGTGAGCCCGACCACCAGTCGGATCGTGTTGCTCGTTCTTGCGCTCGGCATCGTGCTTTCAAGCTCGAAGATGGGATGGATCGCACTGTCCCTATTGCTCCCTTACGTGCTCTTCGTCAACTGGGGGCATGCCGTGCTGCGCCGGACCATACTGGTGACCACCGTGGCAGCGATCGGGAGTTTTGCGGTCCTGTACGTCACGGTCGGTGGGGTGCGTGGAAAGGTCGAGGAGGCATTGGCCGCCTTGAAGCAGGAAGCTCCAGTTGCGGAGGATAGCAGCAGTGCAAGACGACAGGTGTGGCATGCTGCGAGCGAATTGGCGATCGAAGCACCTTGGCTCGGACAGGGCACCGGGGACGTGAAGAACGAGCTGATCGATCGCTATGACAAGCATGGCTATACCTATCCGTTGGAGCATCGACTCAATGCGCATTCGCAATTCATACAGACCCTGGTGGCCCTGGGGATCCCGGGCATCCTACTCCTTTTCGGGTCCTTGTTGGTGCCGCTCTTCTTCGCGCTTCGGCGGAGGCAACACCTGCTCATCGTACTGCTCGTGGTCACAGCGATCAACTGGTCCGTGGAGAGCATGCTCGAGGTCCAAGGTGGTGTTCTTTCCTTCGTCTACTTCGCCCTGTTGCTCACATGGAAGCGTGGCGCAGTGGATGGACCACCACACATCGTGCTTTTGACCCAGTACTATCCACCGGAGACCGGGGCGCCGCAGAATCGATTGCACGCCTTGGCCAAACTTCTGGTCAGCAAAGGAGCCCAAGTCACCGTGTTGACCGCCATGCCGAATTATCCGGACATGCGGATCAGAGCCGAGTACAAAGGGCGCCTACATGTTCGGGAGGAATTGGATGGGGTCACTGTACACCGTTCCTGGTTGCTCGTCTCGAAGCAACGCGGACTGTTCTGGCGCTTAGGGAATTACTTCTCCTTCGTGTTCACGAGTTTCCTCATGGGTGTGTTGGTATTGGATCGACCGAAGTACCTGATCGTGGAGTCGCCGCCGTTGTTCCTAGGGATCACGGCCATGGCACTCGCCAAATTGAAAAGTGCGCGCATGGTATTCAACGTGAGCGATCTGTGGCCGGAGAGCGCCGTACAGTTGGGTTTGGTGAAGTCGCCATGGATGATCAAGGCGAGCACGGCGTCGGAAATGGTGTGCTATCGGAACGCAGCATTGATCAGCGGACAGACCATGGGGATCGTCAACAACATCAAGGAACGTTGTCCGGATAAGGAGGTCGTATGGATACCCAACGGCGTGGACCTGGATCTTGTGGAACGCATCCGGCCCATGGATCGAGCGCAACTCGGTATTCCAGCGGATGCGATCGTTCTTGTGTATGCGGGGATCATCGGTCATGCGCAAGGATTGGAAGTGATCCTGCAGGCGGCGACCCGAATGACCGATCCACGCGTGTGCATCCTGCTGGTCGGGGATGGGCCAGAACGATCCAAGTTGGAGGCCTTGACCGCGCAACTCGAACTACGGAATGTGCGGTTCATCGACCCGATGCCGAGACTGGATGTGTTGTCCTTGGTGGCGGCGTGCGATGCAGCGGTGATCCCTTTGCGTTCCAACCCGCTCTTCAGAGGTGCCATACCGTCCAAGATCTTCGAAGCCTTGGCCCTTGGCCGACCGATACTGCTGGGCGTGGATGGTGAAGCACGGAAGCTCTTCATCGAGGATGGGAAAGGTGGTCTATTCTTCGAACCGGAGAACGCGGACGAGTTGGCACGCGTGGCCATGCAGTTGATCAAGGATCCGATACTTCGGACCACGCTGGGAGAACACGGTGCCGCCTATGTTCGTGTTGCATTCGATCGCCAACGGATCGGTGATCGCCTATGGAGCGCCCTTCAAAAGACCAGCAATAGCGATCTTGTCACCCCATGATCCCATTCAGCCCACCCCGTATCGACGACCGCACCATCAAGGCCGTAGAGGACGCCTTGCGCAGTGGTTGGATCACCACGGGGCCGCGCACCAAGGAGTTCGAGCGGAAACTGGCCGCGTACTGCGGGGTGGAACGCATGGTTGCATTGAACAGCTGGACCAATGCCTGCGAACTGGTGTTGCGCTGGTACGGGATCGGGCCGGGCGATGAAGTGATCATACCGGCCTACACCTATTGCGCCACAGCGAACATCGTGATGCATGTTGGTGCGAAACCGGTGCTTGTGGATGTGTTGGACGATCTCACCATGGATCCCGAAGCGGTCCGCAAGGCGATCACGGCGCGCACCAAGTGCATCATTCCGGTGGACATCGGGGGACTGCCAGCACGCATGCGGGAGATCATGCGTATTGCCGAAGATGCCTGCGTCCTCTTCACACCGGCCGTCAATTTGCGGGTCGCGGGAAGCAATCCACAAATGCGACTGGGGCGACCACTCGTGCTGTCGGATGCAGCACATTCATTCGGTGCCCGCATCGATGGAAAGACCTTGGGTACACAGGCCGATATCACCGGCTTCAGTTTCCACGCAGTGAAGAATCTCACCACGGCAGAAGGAGGAGCCTTGGCATTTCACCTGCCGCAGCCCTTCGAACTGGAGGAGTTGTATACATTCTTCAACACCATGAGTTTGCACGGACAAAGCAAGGATGCCTTGGCCAAGACACAGCCCGGTGCCTGGCGCTACGACGTGGCCTTCCCGGGCTACAAGTGCAACATGACCGACCTGCAAGCTGCGATCGGACTGGTGGAATTGGATCGCTACGACACCGAGACCCTGCCGCGACGCAAGGCGATCTGTGCGCGCTACCAGTCGGCGTTCGAAGGCGATGACCGGTTCGTTCTACCCATCCTTCGGGATCCGGAACGGGAGACCAGCTACCACCTCTACATGCTGCGCATAGCGAAAGCGACAGAAGAACAGCGTGATGCCATCATCACGGCGATCGCAGCGCACCAGGTCAGCGTCAACGTACACTTCATTCCACTGCCCATGCTTAGCTTCTACAAAGGGCAGGGCCATCGCATGGCGGACTTCCCCAATGCATACCAACAGTATGCGCGAGAGATCAGCTTGCCGGTCTACTACGACCTCAGTGATGCGCAAGTGGATGAAGTGATCGCCGTGGTGAAGCAGGCGGTTTCGGAGGTGATGGGATGATGAAACGGACGTTCGATATCCTGGCCTCCGGCATCGGGTTGATCCTGCTCGCTCCGGTGTTGGTGGTGCTCGGAGCGATCGTCGCACTCACCTCGCCGGGCGGTGCTTGTTACGCCCAGAAGCGCGTTGGAAGGGGAGGGCGGACCTTTCAATTGCTCAAGTTCCGCAGCATGCGACCCGGTAGCGATGCGCTGGGAAAGATCACCGTGGGTGCGCGTGATCCGAGGATCACCTCCATCGGTCACTTCTTGCGCAAGACGAAGATGGATGAACTTCCGCAGCTGTTCAATGTGTTCGTGGGTGACATGAGCGTGGTGGGTCCACGGCCCGAAGTAGCCGAGTACGTGGCACTGTACACGCCGGAACAGCAGGAGGTGTTGCGCGTTCGTCCGGGCATCACCAGCTTGGCGAGCATCGCGTACATCAACGAGAATGAACTGCTCGGGAACAGCAGCGATCCGCAACGCACGTATGTGGATGAGGTGATGCCCGCGAAACTGAAGTTGGATCTGGCGTACATCCACGATCGCAGCGCATTCAAGGACCTGCGTATCATCGGCCGCACCTTCGGGAAGTTGATCGGCGTTGAGGGTCCGTGCTGGATCTCCTGATATCAGCACCTTCTCGAATGACGATCACCGGGCGATCCAGATCCGATCATGGATGGCATAGCGGATGATCCGCTATACTGCGAGGTGGTGGCGAATGCCGTTGAATTGGTAGGTGTGGTGGCTGATCCACCGGGTGAGTGCAACTATTCCGTAAACGCCCTGAACGGACCCGTTCAGGATCGGGTATTGATCAAACTTGGGCGAGGATCACCACGTAGTTGGTCCCGTAGGCCTTGGCACAATTCGGACAGTATGGATAGCCGAAATAGTTCTTGTGCGATTTCTTGTTCTGCGCACGCAAGAATGCGTCCATTTCCTTCACGAAACTGTTCATCTTGGAAAAGGGTCCCTCGAAGACTTTGCTCAGGAAGGTGCCCGAAAGACGCACCATTTCAGCACCAGGGATCTCCTTATCCACACCTACGTACACATCGGCACCCCACAAGGAGTTCTCGTCCGTGAGTACGAAGGCATCGGTTTGCGCACCCGCCTTCTGCACCAGGGCCATATCCCGTTCCATCACCTTGCCGAAATCCAGTGGGATGTGGAAGACGTTTTTGACGTGATCCTTCAGGAACAATTTCTCATTGAACACCTGTTCCTTTTCCTGCCAAGGACCCGGATCGAAGCGTGGACAACACCCTGTTTCGAAAGCTTCCTTGCTTGTTCCAGTTGTTTTCATTGCCGTGTTGCTTTATGAAGTGGTATCGCGTGTTACCGCTAACACGAATCTCGCCGATCAGAGCAAGCAGAACACTGACCTTGGTCATTGGCTGATATGACCTTGGTCCCGCAGGTGGCACCCACTGCGGGGAGCCTCAGATGTCGAACCGAAGGGGAACAGCAGCGATCCGCAGCGCACCTATGTGGAAGAGGTGATGCCCGCGAAACTGAAGTTGGATCCGGCGTACATCCACGATCGCAGCGCTTTCAAGGACCTGCGTATCATCGGCCGCATCATCGGGAAGTTGATCGGCGTTGAGGATCCGTGTTGGATCCCATCGAGCAGCCTGAAGGTCAATTTTGAGATGCGCTCTTATATTACTTTGCAGGATCCCGCAACATCCATGGCCAAGACCGAACCCAAGACCCGCCCCACCACAGCAAGTGTGAAGGATCACATCGATGCGTTGCCGACCGAGCAACAGCGGGTCGACAGCCGCACACTCGTCCAACTCATGCAGGCCATCACCAAGGCAGCGCCGGTCATGTGGGGGCCGTCCATCATCGGCTTCGGCAGCACCCACCTCACGTACGCCAGCGGCCGCCAATTGGACTGGCCCATCATCGGTTTCAGCCCGCGCAAGACCAACCTCAGCATCTACCTCACCTGCGACATCAAACAATACCAACCCTTGCTGGATCAACTGGGC
Source organism: Flavobacteriales bacterium (assembly GCA_016710015.1). Classification (GTDB taxonomy): domain Bacteria; phylum Bacteroidota; class Bacteroidia; order Flavobacteriales_F; family PHOS-HE28; genus PHOS-HE28. Next base: position 13,239 of record JADJLR010000002.1, on the reverse strand, counting down.
AAGCACACCACGGGCGTGGGCTGCCTTTACGTGAAGCGCCTATCGGATGTGGACAGCAAGGTTTTGGAGAAACTGGTGAAGGTTGCGGTGAAGGAGGGGGTCTGAGGAACGCATTCCAAGGTGTTCATTCCTTCGGCTTCACGTCATCCTTCGACCATGGATCCTGAAGCATGGGAGCCTGTGCGGCGTATGCATCCGCAGTCATTTTCGTTGGACCTTTTCGCTGCCACGTGTCCACAGGAAACATCCACAATGTCCTTGTGGACGACCCGTTGCTGTGTGCGGGCTTGCGGACCAACGATGAAGCGGAACACCTCGTACTCGCTCCCCAGCGCGTCTGTGCATGCGCTGTTGCGCGTATCCACCAGCACGCGTTCGATCTCCACGCACTTGATGGGCACATGTCCCACCAGAGCCAAGCTGCCCGACCAGACAGGTGCTGCGAACAAGCTCGGTAGGCGACCGCAACGGTCTACGCGCGTGAGGACAAAGCAGGCAAGGGTCCTCTTCGACGGGACAAGACCAGAGCCTGCGTTGGTTCAATTCTTGATCAGCTTCATGTGGGTCCGATCATTCACCAGGATCATGTACATCCCATCGGAAACGTTGGACAGATCGATCGTCATGGCTGATCGACCCACATTATCCATGCGGTACACCTCTTGCCCGTTTGCACCAAGGATCCGGACGCGCTCGATGGTCGTCGCTGCACTCGAAATGGTCAGCAGGCCCGCGGTCGGGTTCGGATACATGCTCAAGCCGGGGTCGGCTCCTTCATAGCCCGTGATCCCGGTGAGTGATTCGTTATTGGCATTGAACGTTGGGGCTTGGATGACGAAGCCTCCTGTTCCGTTGGGCACCCTGGCGTAGCCCATATCGGTGGTCTGGGCGCCAAAGGTCACGACATCCACTACTTCCCCGCTGGCATAGGAAAGGATGCAGGTTTCTCCTCCTGCGGAGAATTTGAAATCACCATGCAGTCCGCTTTGGTCCAAGTCCTCGTCCGCCCACACGATCAGATAGCCATTGGGGGCAATGGTGGTACCCGCCGGGAATGCCCATTTCAACGGATCGCTGATGTCATCACTGGCGTACAGCCCGTCCAAGCGCAGTGTATCCGCGGTGTTGTTGTACAGCTCCAACCAATCCTCATACTCGCCATCGGGGTCGGTGGCCGTGCTTGAATTGGAAGCCATGATCTCGTTGATGGCCAAGTTTCCGGGAACGATGGTCAGGTACGTGGCGGTCAGGACGTAGTATTCATACTCGGCCCTTGCTGGCGAAAAGGCACCGACGTTCGTGTTCTCCGCATATATGTAGTACTGTGTCGTGGCATCATTGATCGTGATGTCCGCACCGTACACGTTGTCCCCTGCACCACCATCGTTGTGCGCGCCATCATCGAATAGCTGGGTCTTTGCGAAGATGTCGTACTTACTCACGCGATGACCGAGGTAGACCGATGAGGTGGTCGTGTTGGTCACGTTGGCGGTGATGGTGACCGCTTCGCCGACCGTCGGGCTGGTATTGGAAGCCGTGACATTCGTGATGCTCGGTTGTGCATTGGTGAAGTCGCTCAGCGCGCTGAGGTAGCTGTCCCGGCCAGTCATCAAGCCGGTCATTCCCGGTGCGGTATTGTTGCCTCCTCCGGTGACCGTGATGTCGGTGTTGGCGATGTTGTTGGTCATGTTCGTTGCCGACTGATAGCTGAACTTGTTCACGTCCGCATTCACCGATGCCAGGATGAGGTCCTTGAAGGTGTTCGCGTCCGCGATGTAGTCGCCGCTGCCAATGGCCTCCTCGAGGATCGTGCGGTAGTGGGCCAAGTAGCGCTTCTTGTAGGTGGGCACCGCCAAGAGCTTCTGCACCAAGGGCCAGCCGGATTCGGTGGAATGCAGGGTATGGGACAACTGCTTCTTCTGCGTGGTCGTCAGTCCGCCCGGACCGCCGCCGTTGGACCCCGTACTCCCGAACACACCGAAACTCATGTTCAGGTCCCAGATGATGGGCATGAACTGGCCGTTGTCAGACCGGTACAGGTAGTGGTTCTGCTTGAACTGGCCGATGTAGCTGTCCAGATTCACGAAGAGATTGTCCCAGGCCAACATCCACAAGGCCCGGTCCACGTCCAGGATGGCTTCGATTTCTGCGGTATTGCTGGCCGTGGTGGTGGACAGCGTGGAGGTCAATGCGATCAGCTCGCTCCACCCGTTGTCCGATTTCATGTCATAGCCACCCGCATAGCTCGCGCTGTCCGTTCCCAGATACGTCAGGTCCGGCAGGACCGTGGTCTGTGGCCCCGCACCGTCCGGAGGGCTGCAACTGAAGAAGGCATTGGTCTTGGAGCCGAATCGGTCGTTCACGAAGGCCTTGCCGATGGACTCCGTGTTGGTATACAGCCCGATCAGATTCCCGTTCACCGATACATTGGCATAGTTCGCTTTCGGGCAGTCCATGTAGTTCCCCAGGATCTTGTAGCCCACCGCTTCCCGCACGAAGGAGGGATCGAAGGCCACATTGGCCAGCTTGATGTCCTTGTATCCTTGGTAGTCCTGGTCCTTGTAGGTGTCCAGCTCGATGTGCCAGGGGTTCTTTACTTGGCTTGCATTGTAGGAGCTGTTGCCCTTGTACTTCACGCCCACGCTATCGTAGCCGAAGCCGTTGATGTACACGCTATCGGCCACGATGTAACCTTCCGATCCAGCCTTGGCCGTGTCCAGCATGTAGTCCCAGTTCGTTTGGGAGAAGAGGATATTGATGCTCTGGATCGTGCCGTGATCGTAAAGCGACTGTCCATTGGAATGAGAGATCAGAAAGAAAGCGAGTATCGCGGTAAGTACAGAGCGCATGGGCATGGATCGTTTCGGTGCTTTCCCCATTGGACGACACAACTTCCCTGTTCCTTCGGTGAGCACACAGAATATTCGCGACCGGCATCGAAAGCGACTACTGTGCAGGTGTGTTCGGCTTTGCGATACCCACTGATCAGCGCCGCGCTAACGCCATGGGAATGCGCTGGTCCTCGCGCTCCTTCTGAACGCCTACGAATTGGAGGGCGGCAGTAAGGTGCAGCTCACCATGGTATGTACCGCGCCGATCTTCCACGACTGCTTCTTTACGATGGCACACGTTCCTCGAACCTGCATCCATTCGGATCCAAGCCCAGCGCGAGTCCTTGTAGATGGGAGCACTCATGGTTTGACGATTCCCGGACCATCCACTACCTTCTGAGCGCTTTTGATCACATTTCGGGGTCCATCCCGATGTATAGACGATACCTCTCCCGAATGCTCGACCGGCACTCACAGACCCCTATCGGATGAACCATCGCTACCTCACACTTGCTTTCCTTGCTTGCTCCTTCTTTGCTTCGGCCCAAGTGCCAACGCTCCTGCGCGACATCAATGCCAATGGCGGGGCCAATGTCAGCAGCATCACCTGTGTGGATGGCCTCGTGTACTTCAGGGCCAATGATGATGTACACGGCAACGAGGTATGGGTCAGCGATGGCACCTCGGAGGGCACCGTGCTCCTCAAGGACATCAACCCCGGCCTGAACAGCAGCTACCCGGTGAGCTTCCTGAATTGGAACGATCGCGTGTACTTCGCAGCGGATGACGGCAACGGCTACGCGCTCTGGAGCACCGACGGCACCGAGGTCGGCACCCAGTTCGAACTGGCCGTGGACAACGTACAGGATCTCGAATTCTCCAGCCGCTTCACCGTGTACAACAACATGGTCATCTTCAACGGACGCACCGAAGCCCTCGGTGCTGAGCTGTGGGTGAGCGATGGTACCGTGGATGGCACCCAACTCGTCAAGGACATCTACCCCGGTAGCATCGGTAGTGGCCCGCGCGAATTCACCGAGTACAACGGACTGCTCTACTTCGCTGCCACCTCGCCGGATCTGGATGAGGAATTGTGGGTGACCGACGGCACCGAAGCCGGCACCACGCTCGTCATGGACATCGACGAAGCCAGCGGCAGCAGTGCACCGCGCGACCTCGCCGTGATGAACGGGCTGCTCTACTTCAAGGGCGATGACGGCTACGCGCACGGCAGCGAACTGTGGGTGACCGACGGCACTGCGGACGGCACCGTCATGGTGCTGGACATCGTGCCGGGCGGCAACGAATCCTTACCGCAGGATCTGGTGGCCTTCAACAACGAGCTTTGGTTCTCTGCATACACCGGCGGCACCGCCAACCTCTGGCACAGCGATGGTACCGCCGAGGGCACCCAGATGCTGGCCTTGGGCAGCGCGGAGTACAGCTCGCCCGCATACCTGTGCGCACAAGGCGACAAGCTCTACTTCACCGCATTCATCGGCGGGTCCGATGAGCAGCTATGGGTAAGCGATGGCAGCACCGCAGGCACCACGCAGATCGTGTATCCCGGCCCGCAGTTGAACGGTGCCCTGTACCCCGCCGACGGCATCACTGGCTGTGGGGACTACATCTTCTTCGCCGCCAGCTACGATGCTGCCGTAGGCGCCGAACCCTACACCTTGCTCAGCCCTGTGGGCATCGTAGAGCAGGCCCTCGCCGACCAAGATCGCATCTACCCCAACCCCAGCACTGGTCGTCTCTTCATGGCCGATCCCCCCCCGAACGGGATGTTTCAGCTTTACGCCAGCAATGGCAGCTTGGCGCTGGAAAGCCCCGTGCGCAAAATGGACATCAGCGTGTTGCCCAAAGGCCTGTATCTGGCACGGGTCACCTCCGCCGATGGTGCTGTTGTGCACACCCAGCGCGTGGTGAAGGAGTAGGGGTGCGATCCTCCAAGACATTTTGGACCCTTTGTGATCAAAAATTCAAACACACGACCAATAATGAAACAGTTCTTGCTCTCCTTGTTCCTGCTCGGCACTACAACCACGGTTTGCGAGGCACAGACCTGGTACCGGGCCAACGACCCGTTCGGTGGCAACGTGATCGAGATGGATCGGACCAACGACGGATCGCTGCTCTGTGCCACCGGCCGCGGCCTGTTCCGTTCCACCGACAACGGGGAGAATTGGCAGAACATCTCCGGTGCGTATTCCGACTTGCCCGTGGGCGATGTCAAGGCCACGCCGTCAGGGACCTACTTCAGCTACGTTGCCCCGTACCTCAGGCGTTCCTATGATGAAGGCCAGAGCTGGGAAACCCTGCCGGCCATGGACTGGACCTCCATGAACAAGATCGTCGTGAACGATGCCGGATGGATCTTCCTGAACACCAACAACTCGGTGTGGCGTTCCACGGATGAGGGTGATACCTGGACCCAACTGACCATCAACGGGGTCGGCAACAGCTACGGCACCTTGGAGATCAGCCCGGATGGCGAACTCTACGCTGCGAGCCACAACGCCAAGATCCATCGATCCAGTGACAACGGCGATACTTGGGTGGAACTCTTCGTCGCCGCCGGCAACGTGCGCTCCTTCGCGTTCCAAGGGGATGATGACATCTACGCCGGAACGATCTTTACCGGCCTGTACCGGTCCACGGACAACGGAGCCAACTGGACCCTGCTACCTGCCTTGCCGGGAACCAACGGCAGCTTGGACCTGGTGGTGAACGCCGCCGGTACCGTGTTCGCAACGCCCTTGGACGAAGGCGTGCTGCGATCCACCGATGGCGGTATGAGCTGGACCGATATCACCACCGACCTGATCGACCCGCGGGTGCGGAAACTGTTCGTGGATGCCGACGACGAACTCTTCGTGGGCACCCAGGCCGCCGGGGTACAAAAGCATGACGGTAGCACGTGGACCACGAAGAACCAAGGGCTCAATGCCATCTATATCGAACGCTTCGTGGCCATTGATGGCGTGCTCTACGCCTGCACCAGCGGCGGTGTGTTCATCAGCGTGGATGGTGGGATCACTTGGCAACAATCGCTGCGAGGCATGGATGACCCGGACATCCTCGCGCTGGCCAAAGCACCCAACGGCGACCTCTATGCCGGAGGCGAAATGCTATACCGCTCCGTGGATGGAGTACACTGGACCCTCATTTCCCAGGGCTTCCCGGACAACGAGATGTACGTCACCGACATCCTGGTCGGATCGGACGGACGGGTGATCGTGGCCACGGACGAGTTCGGTATTCGCTACTCGGACAACCAGGGCCAGAACTGGAACGCTGCCAACAGCGGCCTGGAGGATGTCACCATGGCCTTCATCCGCAGCAACGCCCAAGGTGACCTTTTTACCGCAGATGGATACAACCTTTACCGCAGTGCCGACCTTGGTGGGACCTGGGCCATCATCAATACCGGCCTGGCGGATACCGACATCACCGAATTCATCGTGGGCGATGCTGCGCTCTTCGCCATCACCTATTCCGACGGCCTGTTCAAGTCCACCGACAACGGCGACAACTGGTCCTTGGCCACCGAGGATGACTTCAATAACATCGCTGTCAATGGCAACGAGGTGTACGCGTCGTCCAGCTCTGTGTTGGAAGGTGGGGTCTACTTCTCCGATGACAACGGCAGCACTTGGACGAACATCGTTGCCGGCCTCCCCGGGGTGCAGGTGGAAGAAGTGACCTACGTGCAAGGCCAAGGACTCTTTGCCAACCTGCGGACATACGGGCTGTATACCTTGGACTTCAGCGTGACCGGGCTTTGGGAACAGGTGGCCGAACGCCAAGGTCGGCTCTACCCCAATCCCAGCACCGGCCCCCTCTTCCTGGCCGATCCCCCCGCCAACGGCAGGCTGCAACTCTACGCTGCGGATGGCAGCTTGGCGCTGGAACGATCGCTGCGCGACATGGACATCAGCGCGCTGCCTACAGGTCTGTACCTGGCGCGGGTAGCAGCCACCGATGGAAGCGTGGTGCACGTGCAGCCACTAGTGAAGGAATAGGGGAGTAGGGTCTCCGAGGCGGATAGCCTGCAAAGGGCTAAAAGCTGGGAATCCCTTGCAGGAGTGAAGCTTACAATTTGAGCAAGTGTTTGCTTCGAATACGACCCGAACGATCCCTGATGATGCTCTGATACTCTCCTACCGGAACGGTAAAGTGGAACTGCGTTTCCGTAGCGTAAGGCGCGCTTGGGGTACCGAAGTGTCCATCTACAGCGGCGACCCCAAAGTGAAAGCCGACTGGAGCCAGCCCGGCAAGCGATCTCGCCAGCGCGAAGGCCACAGAAGCGCACCGGGCACTCCCACGAGCGGGGTATAGGAAGCCCTCTCCGTTGCCACCAGTTGGTGATTCGGGTATGAATAAGCGATCCGTCATGCAAGCAACGCCAATGGATGATCTCCGTCTTACCGTCATACTCTTCCAACTTCCCCTACGATGAACCTTGAACGATATCTTGTTTCTTTTGCGGTCATCGGTTTTTCAGCATGCACTGCGTGTGCACAATTCCAAGTGGTGCATGATGTGCCACTGGCCGGCCCACTGATCACTCCGACCCCGGTGATCCTAACGGATGGATCCACAGTGACCTATCACGTGTCCGATGGCCGCTTGATCTTCCACAAGTATGATGGCGATGGCGGTTTGTTGTGGACCAAGTTCTTGGAGGCGGGTCCGCAGACCACTTGGGGCTATGGAGATGGGTGGTCCTCCAGGATGGTAAGTGATGGTGCGGAGGGGTTCTATTTCGCGTGCCACGCGTATTCCACGAATACACCCACCGGAGACCCCATGATGTACGACCATGATCGGTACTATCACATCGTTCATGTGGATGGGGACGGGGAAGTGCTGAGTTCTCGACGATTGAAGAAATCCTACATGATCTGGGATCAAATAGGTGAAAGTCAGCATGGCATTGATCTGGAGCGAACACCCGACGATGGATTGGTCCTGTCCAGCACGATCCATGGCATTTTCAAATGGACCGATGTGGTGATGATCGATGCGAATGGGGCCGTTGGTTGGAGCCGATGTGTTGGGCATGCCTCAGCCGACCCGACCGGTCCGAGTCCGGCCTTTGTACACGACGTTCAGGGTAGGGGGCGATTGGCAGTTTCGAATTCTGGAACGGTCTTTTACATGGAAGCTGGTGATGGCCCGTTGGAACACCTCAGACTTTTCGCGTTGGATGCGAACGGTGATCTGCTCTGGGCGAAGCATCACGTGTACGACGGGACCATTTCGTACATCGCATACCGTGATATCGCCGTGGATGCCGGTGGAAAGGTGCATGCGTTGGGTGTAATGTCCACCTCGGTCGGGAACTATCAGATCGTGTTGCGCAGTGCGGAGGACGGGACCTTGGACCGTGGTGATCTCTACCGTACTCCGACCACATACGTGAATGCTGACTTCTTTCGCGTTGATGCGCAGGGTCGGCGATGGAACGGTGGAGAGGGAGTCATCGTGTCGGATACCTTGGGCAACCCTGCGCAGCACCTTGAACGGACCGATCAAGTGATCCTACCGAACAATGTGTTCGTGGAGCCATTGGGTCTTGATGTGTCGGGTGGCCGATTAGCGTTGAGTGGGCGGCTGAACCACGAACATGTGGACCTGGCCTATACCACCCGGCACGAAACACTCGCGTCCATCGATACGGATGAGCTCTCGGCATGCTTGATGAACGATACCGTCCTGACCCACGTCGCCATTCCCTTGGAGATCGTTGCACAGGAGGACCTGCTGAATGCTGGCGCCATCGACGTTTCCGCCTATTACAGCATTGCACCGAGCACGTTGACCATGACCAACCTGGATCCAGAGCCTTTGGACGGGATCTGCGCATTCGCGTCGGAGATCCTCGGTGTGAACATCGGGATGGAAGAACGCGACAACACGGAACGAACACCCTTGGTGCTGAACTCATTCGTGGCGCAAGGCAGCCCCATTCACCTGAACGACCCAGCTGCGTATGCGGTGACCGTGTACGACGTTCACGGTGCACTGGTGCAACGTTCTGCTTTGAACGCAAGCCGCACGGTCCCTACTTCGGGATGGTCCACCGGGGTGTACATCCTGCACGCTCTGGATGGCCAGGGTACGCCGCTCCGCGCGGGGAAGGTGGTGTTGGAGTGAGGGGTGAACGAAGGAATGAAGCGAAAGTCCCGGCCATGTGCTTGGGCTTTTCACATTCTGTTCACACCTCCATATCCGAAGGCCCCAGCAGGTCGCGGAGTTTCTCTGGATCGGCGCAACGCTCCGGATCGTCCAGCTTCTTGTAGCTGTTGGCCAGGTTGTTCAACTGGCGGCGAATGATGTCCATGTTGGTACACGGGGTGTAGAACGAGGGCTTGTGCTCCACCTTCAGCTTGTCCAGGAATTCGTTGATCTCGTTTCGACCGAGGATGTCGCCTTGGCTGAATGCGTTCACGTAGAAGAGCACATTCTCTTCGCCTTCCTGTCCACTGTCCGCGCCGCCGATGCTGTCCTCATCCAAGTACGCGAGCACGAAATGGTTCGGCAGATTGACACCGCGCAAGGGGAGGTGGAGGTCCTCGGCGAGTACTTGGTAGATGATGGCCAGCGATAGGGGATTCCCCTTGCGGCTATCCAGCACTTCGTTGATGTAGGAGTTCTGCGGCGCGTGGTAGTTGCGCTTGTTCCCCTTGAAACCGTGGATCTGGAAGAAGATGTGGTTGAACACGCGCACCTTCTCGAAGGCCGTGAGGTGGTCGTTCAATTCCAACCAGATGTCCTGTCGGATGGAAGCGAGCCGGGCCTTCACCTTCTGCTCATCCATATCCGGATAGCGGTACCTGCTGATGATGAGGGCACCTTCCAGCAGGTCCTCACCACCGGTCGCTTTCCACGCTTTGAGGCGATCGTTCACGGCGGCCAAGTGGATGGTATGCAGGATGTCCTCGATGCGGTCCCGGAAAAGGTCCCCGAGGTCATCGAATTCCCACGCGCGTTCCAATACGGGTACAACGTGATCGCCCAATTCAACGATGCGACCGCGCACTTCGGCATACACGCCTTCGTCTGGGTCGTCGATCAAGGTGATCAGGGCACGGATCTCAGTTTCACTCATGGGCGTTACCATCCTTCTTCACGGCGGTTCGGCGAATCTATCCGAGGCCTACCCCTGGTCGCGGGGTGGGGCACACCATGTTTCAACCGGAGCGGGTTGATGGTTCGCGGTCGCTGTCTTTGAACAGCGACCTGTGTAAACCTTGCGCAGGGTATTACGCCGTTGCCCGCTCCAGCACTTCTTCGATCATGCGATCGATCGCCGCATGGTGGTCCTTGCTGTATTCCTTGCGCAAGCGATTAGCGACCACGGTACACACGGTGCAGACGCGGTGGCCGAGCATGCCACCCAGGCCGAATAGCGCGCTGGTCTCCATTTCGAAGTTGGTGGCGCGCAGTCCTTCGTGTGCGAAGGCGGTGAAGCGTTCGTTGAGTCCGTCCACGGAAGGCACTCCGCGCAATTGCCGACCCTGCGGCGCATAGAAGCCACCGGAAGTAAGGGTGATGCCCACCACGTTCTCATGCCCCAATCGGGCGACGAGCTCGGCATCACCGGCCGCTACGTACGGCACGGGCAGGTTGTCCGGCCATTCGGTCTGGGCCAGGAATTCATTCAAGAGTCGATCCTCGGCATCGGTGTTCTCGTAGGCGTAGTAGTGCAACACGTTGTCCAAGCCAACGCCAAAGGCACTTACGATACGGGAATCCACGGGGATGTCCTCTTGCAAAGCGCCACAGGTTCCCAGTCGGATGATCCGCAACGAGGTGGACTTGGTTTTCGGCGTGCGTGCTTCCAGATCGATGTTGACCAACGCATCCAACTCGTTCACCACGATGTCGATGTTGTCCGTACCGATGCCGGTGCTCAAAACGGTGATGTGCGTGCCGCTGTACTCACCGGTATGCGCGACGAATTCCCGGTTCTGCACCTTGTGTTCGATCTTGGAGAAGTGACGGCTGATCAATTCAACTCGGTTCTGATCGCCCACCACCAACACGAGGTCGCCCAACTGTTCAGGCCGCAAGGCGATGTGGTACACGGAACCGTCCGGATTCAGGATCAGCTCGCTGGGTGCGATGATGGTGCCGGGCGGTGTGAGTGTGATGGCGTGCATGGTTGCAAAGGAATGATAGAATGCGAATGTGGCCACGAGCTGCGGGCTTCTGGTCCCTAGCTCCCGACCCATTCGTCGGTGATGTTATTGTTGGGCAAAGACCTTTTGAAGCAGGGCCGTGGCGCGTGCCGCAGGGTCCTGTCGGATCTTCTTCTCCTCGTCTGCGAGCAAGAGGAAGAGCCCGTCCATGGCTTTGGTGGTCACATACGCGTTCAGGTCCTTTCCACCACCGGGGCGAACTTCATGCGCAGGGCCTCGCTGGTCTTGTTCCGCAGGAAGTTCGTTGCGGCATTGTCACCACCCTTCAGCAGCTCGAATCCATCTTGGATGGTCATGCTGGTAATGGCATCCACGAAGACCGGAACGGCTTCCTTGGCCGCTTGTTCTGCCGCCTTGTTCAAGGTGTGTTCGAAGTCCTCCACGGGCTTGTTCAGTCCGATGTCGGTCAAGGTGTTCTTCACTTTGATGGCTTCAGCAGGGAAGGGGATCTTGATCCGTGCATCATTCCAAAAGCCATCCGCAACACTGGCTGTTTGTACGCTTCGTTCGGCACTCAGACGCAAGGCCTCCTTCAATCCGGAGATCACTTCATCGTTGCTCAGCGCGGTGGTGGAGGGCAAGGATCCGAGTACGCTCTGGATCTCTTGTGGCGAGCAGGAGAACAGTGTGGCGAGGACCAAAGCGAGTGCGACGTTCTTCATTCGTTGATGAGTTGTTCCAAGGCCAGCCGCCACGGACCGGGCAAAGGGACGGATCTGTTCTGGATGTAGTTGAAGCATACCAATACGCTGCGGCCCTCGGCACAGATGCCAGGCACATCACCGCCCATGCGATGGATGGAATAGAGGATGTCGAAGCTTTTGTTGCCGATCGTTCCGCAACGGGCGTGGACCTCGATGCGGTCGTTCAAACGGATGGGCATGCGGTAATCCACTTCGTTCCGTGCAAGGATCAACCCTTGTTCACGCCAGTCGTGCTCCGCTGGTATGAATCGTTCCTGCAGCGCCATGCGTGCGGTCTCGAACCAATGCAGATGCACAGCGTTATGCACATGGCCGGCCATGTCCACATCGGCAAAGCGGATCTGGATGGGGACGTTGATGGGGGACATGGGGCAGTTGGCAGGTGGGAGTGGGCAGAATGCAGTCGGCAGGTTGGAGTGGGCAGTGGGTAGTGGGTGGGCAGGTGGCAGGTGGCAGGTGGCAGTGGGCAGGCTAGAGTTGGCAGTAAGCAGTTGGCAGTAACGGGTAGCAGTGGGCAGCAGGTCGGGGTGATGCTGACTTTGGTTGGATCCGCGCGTTGTTTACTTACTGGATCTTTGTTTTCGCTGGAAATTTCCAAGGTGGGAGGCACCACTTCTCGTGATCCCTCATCATACTTCCAAGCAAGTTGCCGACCTCTTGTGAAAGATCTTCGATGGGCTGAACGTCTTGAGAGGTCAGATACCCGCAACCCATGGCTTGGTCCATCCAGCTTTGCGTTTCACAATTCTCCGCATCGGCATCCGTCAATTTGGCCACGAAGTGCGCCGGATATTTCCTTCTGCGGTAGGCTTCTGCGATCTGAGCGCCCACGGATCTCGAACTTCTGCGACATTGATCCGTCAGAGAATAACGCTCCTCTGTTGGAAATCGTTTCGACAAGTGATAGACCAACATCGATAGCTCGAATGCCTTCCTATACACAATGAGATCTCGAAAACACGCCATGGCCAGAATGGTTTTGATCCAAAGTAAGACAACACGTGGAACCACACTCCTCAAAAACTAACCGCTGCATACTGCCCACTGCATACTGCCCACTGCATACTGCCCACTGCATACTGCCCACTGCATACTGCATTCCCTCCTCAACACCTCAAGTGATCGGATTCAACATCACACTGAACACGATGATGCTGTTCGGGTCGCGGTCGTAGAACAACTTGTCCAAGGCTTCCATCACGTTCTTCGCGCGGAAGTAGGAGGTCTCCAGATCGCTATCACCCCGCGCGCTCCATTGGATGGTGTAGCTGCTCGTGCGCTCCTTGTATGTCCGCACGTAGTCCAGCATGTGGTTCAGTGCATCCAGCTTATCGCTCCCAGAGGTCTGGTGGAAAAGGAAGCTCTGGTTGTGACGCTCGTTCAACGTGATCACGAAGAGCTTGATGCCGCCGTTCGGCACCTCTTCGTAATTGAACACGAGGCTATCAGCGCCCATGCCGATGTAGTCGCTGACCTCCCTTCTGCAAGCGA
>JADJLR010000001.1:902500-1040643 GCA_016710015.1 Flavobacteriales bacterium | reverse complement strand
TACCGAGAAGCGTTCATTGATAGCATCAACGATCGAAATCGGCTCGAAGACAGTGAATTAGGGCGCTACTCGGCTGTGAAAACCGTCCCGGACGCATATTGCCTCCGGGGCGGCTTCTCATTTTCCTGGTCCTAGAACAATTCCAACTGGCTCGGTGCCGGGTCCATCGCCTCGCGCACCCGACCAAGGATGTTGATCATCCCGCTGTACTGCTTGTCCGTGATCTGCACGATCGTTACTTGCCCTTCTTTGGGTACCAGCTTTTGCACCCGTTTGATATGGACCAGCATACTCTCGCGACTTGCACAGTGTCTGGTGTACACACTGTACTGGAGCATATTGAAACCGTCCGCCATCACGTGTTTTCGGAAGCTGGTGTAGATCCGCCGGTATTCCCGCGTACTCGTGGGTAGGTCGAAGAAGACGAACAGCCACATGATCCGGTACGCGTTCAGGCAATAGTGCGTATTGCGCCCCTTGTGTGTACCCATTCTGTGTCGCCGCAGCCCGGCGAAGGCGTATGGTTCATCGCAGTTCGGGATAGCTCAGTTTGCGACCCTCTTTCTCGAAACAGCCCACCAGGCTTTGCGCCGTTCGGTGCAAGGCGGCCATCATGGGGCCTTTCTTGCCATCCTGTTTCACATCGGCCAGGACTACACCGATCAATGCAGCTTTCGCCCGTTTGTCCAATTCGTCGATGCCTAGCTGCTGCAACTCCACCACCTCCGCATCAATGAACGGGCGGTACGGCTCCATCAGGTCGTCAGCCAAACAGAACGCATTGTACTTGTTGCTGTGGTGTATACCCAGCGTAGGCAACAAACCAGCCGCCACGATGGCTCGTGCTGTGGCTGCTCGCAGTACGGCATACCCGTAGTTCAAGGCCGCATTGGGCCATATGCCTTCTCGTTCGCGCCGGAACTCGTGCAAGAAGAGTTGGCTCCAGTAAGCTTTGGCAGCGCGGGCCTCGTGGTTCTCGCTGTCGCCGCTTTTCACATCGTTGGCCATTTGCTTCAAGGGCTGCCCGTGCTTCCCCAAACTGTCCAGCATAGCCGCCTGGTTCAGGATCTTCGCCTTCACGGTCTGTTGCCAAAGCTGCTTGGTCAAGGGTAGGCTGGCCTCTATCTGGTTCTTGAAACGGTGGTGCTGCAGCACGTTGCCGCTCAAGGGAAGCAACAGCCCGGCCGGGTGATGGTCCGCCCCGCAGAACACCACGGCCACGTTGTGCGCCATCAACTCCTGCATCACGGCATGCGTATAGGTGAGCTGCGGGTGCTCCAGCATCAGCACCGCCGTGTCCTCGATCGGGCGATTGATGATCTCGCCCGTGTCCTTGTTGGTGATCACCAACTGGCTCAGCCGCAACGAAAGGTGATACGGCTGGCTGAAATGGAGTATCCGTCCGACCATGGTTTCGCTTCTACGCAGAAGTACTTGCCAAGGATCGGGCCAGAACCTTATTAGGCCATCGGCAGGGGGCTCAACTCGATATCTATCCCGTCACAAAGCGCGTTCAACTTCGACACGCTAATTCGTAGCTGAATCACAGACCTTTCAGGATCCCATTCGGTGAGGGTTTGCTCCTTTATCACAGCATCCTCGCGTGCGTCGAGCACATTGTGCATGCGAATCCTACCGTCTTCGATCAACTCACGGATTACATAGGTGCGTTTGTTCATTTCCGTCGGGTTGCTTCGGTCCACCTCCTCAGGGCTTTGCTTGTAAAGCACCAGCTTTTGGCCTGCATGCAAGAGGAAAGGTTTGCCTTTGCGCTCTGCGAGCGTGTATCCAACTCGCTTGGGGTCAGGATGAACGCGGGGGATGCTTCCCGCTAGCGCATTGCGCCCCGACCGGCCTTGCATGTACCGTGTCAATTCCAGCAAGCCGAAGACGTACCCGTTGATCCGGCCCTTCGCATCGGCGTAAATCGCCATGACCGGGTTCTCACCGCCAGTTACCCAAAGGTGTTGCTTGTGTTCAAGTGGTTCGTGTGCCTTGTGCCGCGAGCTAGTACGAATGGTATCCCGGTGCATCTTGATGGCAACAGGGTTCTTAATGCGCTTTTCGAGGACACGCACCTTCTTCAGCTTTTGCACCGTGAAGCTGTCGCCGTTCTTGGTCTTCATTTCAAGCCCGCCTTCCGCCTTGATCTTTTCCAAGTTTTTATCGGCCAACAGTTCCTTGATCTTCTTGTCCACCACATTCGCTTTGTCCGCCTCTTTGAATGGAAACTGCGTGGTACCCAGCAACGACTTGCGGATCACGGTGACCGTTTCGAAGTCCTCCGTGCCTTTGATCTGGCGTTTGATACGTCCGTAGTAGGTGTCGTTGTGCAGTGAGCCTCGCACACTATCCCCGGTGGCGTACACCTCCCTGGTCGTGCCATCCTTCAGCTTCACTTTCTTCTTGAAGTTGCTGCTCCTGCCGATGCTGGCCTTGTCTACATGATGGATCAATGCGCCATCGCGCAACTTGTGCATGTCGGTGCCGAAGTTGTCCCATGGATGGTCGAAGCTGCCCGCGACGTCCTTTTCATCATGCACTTCGTAGTGGTGCGCAAGTGCGGTGAAGGCGCTCCAGTCAACCGCTGCGCACACGGCGGCATCCAAGGCGTGGTGGCTGTGTTTGCTTCGGTCCTTCTCTTTCACGAAGCTCTCGCCCATCCATTCCTTACGGAAGGCACTGAGCGCTTCGGGCTTGTAGCAGACCACCTTGTCGAAGTAGCTGTTCATGTATCTCCGCGCCAGTTTGGTGATCTGCGCTGTGGCCACCAACTGACGGTTCAGGAAGCGTGGCTTGATCTCTTCGGCCATAAGGTGCTCGTACTTCGTGCGCCAGTAATCGCGGAAGAACTGGGCGTACCAACGGTCCTGAATGGCCTTGTCCTTTTTGTCTTTGTTCCCAGCATTGCCCGCTGCCTTGCTTTTATCGCGCAGCGTTTCCACCTCGTTCTTGTACCGCATGTAGCGTGCGTAGATCGGCTTGGTGCTATCGCTTATCGCAGGGCAGTCGTGGCCTGCGGCATGGAAGGGCTTTTCGAAGTTGGGCAGCGCTCCCGGCAGGTGGCCCTTCTTCACGTCACGGTTGTAGCGCGTGTCGCACAGCATCTTATTGGCCATGCTGTTGTCGGCTGTCTTGCTACGAGGAAGGGTGTGCTCGACCTCCGCTCCTCCGTTGAAAAGATCCGCGCATCCGATGATCTTGCCAGTATACACGCACTTCGCCTGCTTGAAGAGGTCGCGCGCTTCTTCCAGCAACCACATGCGTTCGATCTCATCATCGCTGGGTTCCCGCTCCCGACCTTCTTTCTTGAAGTACTCCCGCACCTTGTCTGCGGCCTCTTTGTTCTTCGTTCGCATCAC
The DNA here is from genome assembly GCA_016710015.1 of Flavobacteriales bacterium. Taxonomy (GTDB): domain Bacteria; phylum Bacteroidota; class Bacteroidia; order Flavobacteriales_F; family PHOS-HE28; genus PHOS-HE28. Next base: position 1,037,281 of record JADJLR010000001.1, on the reverse strand, counting down.
CGCTTGGTAGCGCTCCCAAGCACGGCGCTTGTTTGCACTGTCGAGCTGCCGGGCCATCTCAATGTGTACCTCTGTCTTTTTGTTGATCAATCCGCTTTCAGGCTTTCCATGTTCAGGAAGCATTTCGTTCACCAACTTTCGCAAGGTGTGCAAGGCCCGGTATACCATCGGGTTCTTCATGCCACGCGTTACCGGGTTACCGAGCCTATCGTCCCGTTCTCGGTAAGTGTTGATGGCGCTGTGGTGGTAGAGTTGGTCCACACGGCGCGTCAGCCCGCGCTTATCAACGGTCTTTGCCAGTTCATATTCGGGATAGTTGTCGATGAGCCAGAATTTGATGCGGTCCTCCATGGAACTCACCTTCTCGAACAACACCTTATCGTGGCTTTCGATGTGGTGGAGGAATGCTGCCTTCACCTTCGACCTGAGCTGCGTTCGACCTTCATCGCCCATTTCCCGTTTCTGGCTGGTTGAGAATGCCTCATCAACGGAACGGTCCAATCGATTGTCCCATTCACCGTTCCAGAACTGATTCCGTCTGCCTGCATCACCGAACTGATCCCGGTAGTTGCGGATCAGGCCATTCAGCAGGATCGTCTCAATGCTGTATACACGTTGGCTTTTGACCTGATCCCGTATCCCGTTGCGGATGCTTTCCCGCTCGTCCTCGTTCATCGCGCTCCAACGGTCATCCACCTTGGGCACTTTTTTGCCGCGTTCATCCTTCACCACCACGGCGATAGGCTGATTCTGCGCGTTCAGGATCGGCATCCCATTGGCATCGCGCTGCCAATGCACCACTTTGAACACCGCAGGTAAGTTGGCGAACAACACTGCATCGTGATAGGGCACTCCTTGATAGAGGTAAGGAAGTGTGCGCCCCATGGCTCGGGCGCTCAGGTTGTGGTAACCTTGTTTCGGGTCGAAGGCCTTCAGTGCCTTCAGCTGGTCATCATTGAACTTCCAATCCGGTGCATTGGTGGCATATTCCTTCAGGTCGCGTTGCTCGTGTTTGCTCTCAGGTTTGCGCACATATTGCCCTTTCTCTTTACGTTCACTGATTTCGCCCCAGGCGTTCTGTTCACGGTGTATTGTGTTCCAACGATCGTCCCATTTCTGCCGCTCGGCTTCGTCTTCCTTACGCATCTGCGCATAGGCGCGGAAAATATCCATGGCATCCGTGTTCCATAGATCGGCAAGGTGGGCAATGGTCTTTGCGCCGGTGAGCTTCACCTCCTTGCTCTCTTTCGCAGCACGACTTTCCCACTTCTCGTAGTTCAACTCACCTTCGATGCCGGCTTTCTTCAGCGCCTTTCGCACATGTTCTATGGTGAACGTGACGTTACCCTTACTGTCCTTTTTGAAGAAAAGGGGTAGCACGGCCTCGCGACCGGCTTCGCTCAGCATGTGCTTGTCCATCTTGATGTTGTTCACCGCATGCAACACGTTGAACACTTCGGCTATGGGACTGCTGAGCGGTGCCCGCTTGTTACCCGGTTCCAAGGTGCAACGCCCCACGTCGCCCTTCTTCCCCTTCAATTCGCGCTGGAAGAAGAGGTCGCCATTCTTGCCGTCGCCCAATTCCGCTTTGAGCGCATCGCTGAGGATGGGGTGGAAGTCCTTCTGCACCTCCCAAAATTTGTTGAACTCATCCACGAGATCCACGCGCATAACGTAGCGATTGCGGATGGGTGTGTGGGTCTTGTGCAGTTCCGCTCCGGCCTTGCCAAGGGTTTCGTAGCGTTCAATGAGCTTTTTGGTCTCATTATATCCGGTGATTCCGCGATCCGGTGATCCTTCATGTAGTGTCTTCTGTTCGCCGTCGCCGCCTTTACGGTTGCTGCGGAATCCACGTCGCTGTGCGATATGGTAGAGTATGCGACCGAGTTCGAGTTGTGTCAGTTTTTCATTCAGCCCTTTCGCCCGTAGTTCGTAGGGGTTCATTATGAACCATGCGGTGAAGGCGTCCTCTGTGGGGTAGTTTCCTTTCTCTTTCCAATCACGCAACCCGGCTTCACTCAACGGGCATAGTCCGTTCTTGATCAGGTGCTGCAACAAACGTTGCTTGCGCATGCGGCGGCGCATGTACAGCCTACGTGTTCTTCGCGCGCTTGTCCGGGTGCTTACCGAAGGCACTTCATTACCCTTCACCCGTGCGACACCTTCACTGAAGATCACTGATCCAGCCAATACGGGGTTGTATCCTTCGTGGGTCTCCGGATCATGGGCCGTTATCCGTTTCTTCCCATTCTCCTCCGTTATGATCGCCCAACCAATACTATTGGTCCCCAGATCCAGTCCAAGTGTCCTTTTCATTTGCTGCTTTTCTTGTCACCGTTGCGTTGGTAATGTAGAAAATCCTTTACTTCGTACCATCAGATCACAGTAAGGCTATAAGCCGCAGTGAAAACTTGGCCCCTGCCTCTGGTGGGGGCCTTTTCATTTTGCATCATTCAGGTTTCCGTACAGATTCTTGCGTTCTTTGGTTGAACTCTTTTGCGAAGTACCCTTGCTGCGCCGTGTGCCTTTCCTGTTATGCTGTCCTCTAAACTCAAACTCGCTAGCGGCCGACCAGATAGGCGTATACAGCTTCTGCTGCAAGGTCATGTGGAATGGATGGGGGGGGCAACGCCCCGCAACCGAGCTACACCCAATTAGTGGCCTGGGGTTGGGTACAGCGGGAGCAGCCGGTTGATTTTCTGGACGCTTACGTGGGGTATCGCCCTACCGAGGTGGGCCGGAAGTACTTTCTCTATGATGAACAGTACCACCTGCTCTTCATTCGCAAGGAACAGATCGCCACTGTAGAAGCGCGGATCACTGATTCGTTGAACATCGCTACAGAGGCTGCTATGGCTTCCGTTTCATTCCAAGGGCAATTGGCACGTGCGCGGGGCTGGGTGCCGGCTCCGTTGGTTTACGAACTTGCCGCAAATGAGGCGGCCCTTGCGCTACGAGCGGCGCGGGTTCATTTCACTGGACCGTTTTCAGACCATGTACAAGTACAGCTTCGATGAACTGATCGTGTGCGGTATACTCCGTTACTTGGAGCACCGTGATCCAGAAAAGATGGCAAACATCGTCGTTGGGGATAAAGCACGTCACTGCCTGATATGCAGATCCCGCTGGCAGGTCTTCCTTGTCCGGCCGGGCATGGCTGATGATTTGGCCGCACTGTGCCGGGTGAATGAGCATTTCATTCCCTAGTTTGAGGGATCGGAACCTCCTCCATGGGTTTTCACTACGCGTTCCTTTGCCCCGCTTGCGGTTACCGCAACCACCGCTGCTGTGGGGGCACCGAGTATGGTAGAAGCGTCGCCTTGTCCACCGTACATTGCGTCACCTGCGCAGCACTTTTCGATGTCCCCTCGTGCCGCTATGGGTATACCATTGAATCGGTAGTTGCCAATTGCCCAATGGACGCGGACCATGTGGTAGCCGAGTGGATCCAGCCGGGTCCATGCCCCAAGTGCGGTGCCGCATTACTGCAGCAAGGCATTAGCGCGGTGTGGGACTAACTCCGTTCAGTTTCATAGTCTCTGATTTGTCCAATTCCGCGGGTTTCTTGCATTAAGCCGCTAAGGTTCGCCTCACCTTGGAAAGCAACATATAGCTTTCTGTCTTCCATATCCCCAAGGCCACAGCCTTTTCCACCGAAACCCTGTGTCGCACTCCACCCCAACAGCCAAACCCCCCACCATTAACCCAGCCCTTCAAACCTCAATACCACTCGGCCTCCGGCTACCTTCAAAACCCCGCAACCACTTCGCCAACCAATACCATAAAGCCGAACAGCCAGCCAACCACTGGCCACTGGCCATTTACCACTGGGCTACATACCACCAAACCAAAGACAATAGCCTCTTTCCGCTCAGCCACAACACCTCAGCCCCCAAGCCAAGCACCACCTACCAATGGGCCGCTGACCAAAGAACTAGGCCACTGTCCTCCCGCCCACTGCCGTCTGTCGACCGCCCACTGTCGACTGCCCACTGCCCACTGCCGACTGCCCACTGCTCACTACCTCTGCCTTCAGCTACCCCCAAAACCAACGAACCCCGGCCTTTCGACCAGGGTTCATTGAAGCGGCTTCAGCCTGTTAGGCGGCCACAGGAACAGGTTCCTTGTTTTCGCCGAATGAATTGTTGTTCACGATGATCCGGGCATCGAAATAGCCGCGAACGAACTCCGCCTTGCTCAAGGTGAACTGCGTCACCAAAGCATCCAATCGTTTCGTCAACAACTTGTTCGTGTCCTTCAACAACGTGCGGATCTCGGCCGTGGCACCTTTCCGCTCAGTGATCGCCGCACGCGGGGCCGCAATGGCCAACACATACGTATCGATCGCGGTTTGCAGATCGGCCAGAACGGCCGGTGTCACACCATAGTCGGCAAGGTTCGCTACAACAGCGTTTGCCTCTAAGTGGATACCCTGGCAATGTTGTGCGATCACACTATCCCGGTGGCGGATCAAGCTGGTAGGGGTCACCTCCATCTTGCCGGCCAGGATCAGATCGCCGATCACGGTTGCATATGCGCGGGTGCCCCCGGCAACAGAAAGCGTCGCTGCGATCATCATCGCCTCGCTCTTTGCCTTATCGGCCGCGAAACCTTTGATGTTGATCACTTGCTTCTCTGTTGCACTCTCCAAAGCGTCGATGTTCGCGTCCAACTCCGCCGCAGCAGCGACGAAGGCGGGTAATGCGACATAGATGCTCGCGTTCGCTGCCAAGAATTTCTGCGTGGCGTAGAACATGTTCATGCGGTTCTCTTGATTGTCTGTCATGATTTCTGGGTTTTTGTTTGACGTGTTCGTCGGCTTTCGCCGCTGCCCTTGGTACGCCTTATCTATGGTCCTGAGTTGCATTAAAAGCGGTTCATATCTCTATTGATAACTTGTTGCTACTCTATATGAATACTCATTTTCATTCCATACATTATAAATAATGTAAGGTGCCTTTTTGGATTTCCAAATAGGCCGCTGAAAGATTGAAATTTGTGACGAACAGTGAGCTTCGTGCCCATTGGACCACTGCCGTTCCCGCCCATACGGCCCCCCTTTTCGCCTTCATTTGGTTCTGTTGGATCCGCTTTAGGGTACCTCGAAGAACCTCGAACGGATGACCGAACGAGAAGTGCTTGCCGCAGGGGTGGCCGAAAGGCCGATGCCGCCGGAGTGAGGTTCTTCGTGGTACCCTTTACACATTCTCCCCGTTTCAAAACCATCCGTGCGGCCCTGTGGTCCTTCGGTAGCCTATTGACTTGATCCGTTGTTCGCATCAACGCACCTTGTGTACCGGTAGCTTCCATTTCGTCTTTCGCAAGCTTTTCATATTTCCGCGTTCCGCGTTTTGTTTAGCAGGGTGTCCGCTTTGGCTTCGGTGGATTGGCTCCGTCTTCACTTTGCAGGCCGTTTGCTATCCGTCGTGGCACTCGTGCTGCGCTGGTAGCGCCTCCTGCTTCATCTGCGTCGTTCGTTGTGCAGTTGTTCGGCTCATCCGTTCCGCTGGTTGTTCCATTTGCCCCGGCGATGGTCTCGATCGTTCAGCATGTATCTGCCATTGTTGCCCTGGTAGCCTCGCTTGTTTCGTACGGTCACCAACAACAAGGTGGTGGTTGTTCTGTTCGCTTCATGCGGTATGCACATTGCCTAGTGTGGGGTGTATCTCGTCTCGCAGGTTCCGTCCGGTGCGTGTGCGGTTTGGCCGTATGCTTCACCGTTATCCGTGTTCTCGTCTGGCGTAGTTCGCTTTGTTTATCAGTGATCCCGTAGTGTCCGCCCCATCCTCTTGCTTTGCTTGGCCCGAAGCGCCTTTCGTTTGCTCTGTAGCCCGCATTGCTCGCAGCAGAGTGGAAGTTGCATCCGCGAAAACCGCCATTGTGTCATAAGGGTACCTCGTAGAGTCAACGCGAAGCGATGATGCTGCCGGAGCGAGGTGCTTTGTGGTACCCATAAGGATACCTCGTGGTGTCTCCAAGTCCTCCTCTTCACTCGGTTCGTGCCGGGTTTTCAAGTGGCCATCGGATCGTAGGTACCGTTACCTTCACAAGGGCGAAGCATTATTGAATTGGATCAACACCATACACCATGCTCTATTTCATCCCACTCACTTTCGTCGGGCTGTTCACACTCCCCGCAACGCTTCCGGTTACACATGCCGTTCCCAATTCGGCCATCACCTTCTTGGGTGGCCCACCTTCCATTCAAATCGCGGGCAAAGCGTCCGGTGATATCACCCATGCGGAGTGGGGCTCGGTGCAGCGTGTGCAGTTGATGGGTTGTGTGCCATCGGCGCAGGTCGTGGAAGTGGCAGTATGTATCAAGGACTGCAAGGGCAAGAATGCGGAGCTCCGTGCCAAGGGTGATGCCTTCACCGGAGAGATGCTCTCGATGATCGCCAACCTGCCGCCCGGTACACCGTTCACCATCACCGTGAAGGTCGTGGACGGTGAGCGCAAGGAATGGACCGTGCCCCCTGCGCACTTCGTTTGGAAGGGCTAGCGGATCGGCTGGTGTTCGCCCACCTCGGAAGGATCCCGGTGGTCGGTATGCTGAAAACGCAATGCGCTTCGGAGGATCACTGCGCAACCCGGCCAGCAACCGCCAACAGCGCTTCGTTCGGTATGGTCCCCGCAGCATCCGCGCTGTATGCGGGCTTCAGGCGTGCCACGAAGTACATGTGCAACTCGCCTTTCCCTTTCACTTTGATCGGGCCGCGCGGGATCACTTCCACGTAGTCCATCACCTGGGCGTATGTGACCCCGCTGATGTTGAGTTTGCCCGCTTCGCCATGGCTTTCCATGCGGCTGGCCAGGTTCACCGTATCGCCCCAAATGTCGTAGGCGAATTTCTTCTCGCCCACAACGCCGGTCACCACCGGTCCGGTATGGATGCCGATGCGGATGGGCCATTCGATCCGTCCCTTGGCCGCGCGTTCGGCATTGCTCCGTTCCACGGCCTTCAACATTCCCAAGCCCATGAGCAGTGCGTTCAAAGCATGGGTCGGCGTAGGTTCCGGGATCCCACTGGCGCACATGTACGCATCGCCGATGGTCTTGATCTTCTCCAGACCGAAGGTATCCGTGAGTTGATCGAAGAGCCGGAAGTAGTGGTCCAGTTCGCTCACCAACGTGTCACTGTCCATGGCGCTACTGAAATTGGTGAAATCCTTGAAATCGCTGAACAGGACGGTGCATGCATCGTAACGTCGCGCTTCGGCCGCACCGTGCTGTTTCAATTCCTCGGCGGTGGATGCGGGCAGGATGTTGCGCAACAGTGCATCGCTGCGTTCCTTCTCGGTGGCCAGTTCGCGCGTGCGCACCTCTACCATGCCTTCCAGCCGTTCGCGATCCTTACGCAGGTTGCGTGTTCGCAGCCGTACGAAGCCGAAGAAGCCCAATAGCAACGCGGTGCCACCGCTGATGCGGAACCAAGTGGTCGCCCAAAAGGGTGCAGCAATGGAGAAAGCGAAGCTCTCTGGATGCTCGGTCCATACACCACTGGCATTCCGTGCCAATACGCGGAAGGTGTAGTCGCCCGGTGGAATGTTGCTGTATACCACCCGGTCCGTGGAGGTGATCGGCGACCAATCCGGATCATACCCTTCCAAGGTGTAGCGGTAGCGCACCCGTTCCGGGTAGGCCAAGGAGATCCCGGTGAAGGAGAAGGTGAGGTGATTCTTGTCGTGTGGCAACTGCAGGTGTACGGGCAGGCCGCTTCGCCCCAAACTGTCGCACCACGGTGCCCAATCGGGCTTCTCGTAGAAGAGTCGCAGATCGGTGAAGTGGATGTTCGGTTCGCGGGGATCGCGCAACACCTCGCGCGCATCGTAGCGTGTAGCGCCGCGCAAGGTGCCGAACCACAGTGTGCTGTCCGTGTCCAACATGCTCGCATTCCGGAAGGTCTCCAGCCCGATGAAGCCTTCGTCCGTGCCGTAGTGTTTCACGGAAAGGACATGCTCTTGCAGAACGTCCAATTCCAAGAGGTCGATGCCGCGCCTAGAGCCGACCCATACGTTCTCATACGCGTCCAACAACACCTGCTCGATGGCGTTGGAACTCAACCCGGAGTGCGTCGTGAGGCTGTCGAGGCTGTTGCCATTCAACCGGAACAGGCCGTGCTCCTTGCTGCCGATCCACAAATTCCCTTGACCATCGCGTTCCAACGTGGTGAGGATCCGCCCTTGCAAGAACGGCACGGGTAGAAGCTGCACCTGTTCGCCCACTTTCATGGTGCGGTAGAGCCCTTTCACCGTGGTGGCCCACAGCGTATCACCGGCCACTTCCAGATCACTGATCGAGATGCGCGGGCCTTCCACGAAGGTGTATGTGCCCGTGTTGTCTTCTCGGTACAAGCCGGCATCCGTGGCGACCCACGAACGTCCACTTTCGTCCAAGGCGATGGCATTGACGCGTTCCACTTCCGACCCACCCAAGGCGACGTGGTGGAACCGCTCGTCCCTTTAGGCGGAACAGGCCATGCGCCGCCGTACCCGCGAGGAGGCGGCCGCTCCGGTCTTCGGAAAGCCCGAGTACATAGGGGTCGATCAGGCCCTCAGCAGGCCCATAGTTCTTCAAGCCACTGGGCTTCCAACAGGCTACGCCGCCGCTTGCCGTGGCCAGCCACAACAAACCATCCGGTGTGCGGTGTATGGCACTCACGATGCGCGATCGCAAGCCATCGCGTTCGGTGAAATGCACGAAGGCATCACCCGTGAATTTCGTGATGCCACCGAATCCGGTACCTGCCCAAACCGCACCCGAAAGATCCTGCAACACGTGGCGCACCAGAGAATGCCCAAGGCCATTCGCTTCTGCGATCAACTTCACGCGGGGTTGCCCGTTGTGCTTGTCCAAATGGATCAGGCCGGTGGGTGTGCCCAGCCAGAGGTCGCCGTTGCGTGCCCGAATGAGATCCAGGATGCGGAGGTCCGGAAGCGCCACGGGGAAAATGCCCAGGAAGCGTTCATCCAAGGGCAACGGTGCCAGGTCCGGGCCGAGTTCGGTGAAGCCTTTGTTGGTGCCCACCAACAGCCCCGAGCTGTCCGCGTAGATCGCCGTAACACGCAAGGAAGGAAGCGAATTGTCGGCCGCAACCCGTATCCAACGTTCGCCTTGCCGGATCACCAGGCCGCTGTCCGTTCCCGCGATCAGTCGGCCCTTGGGGTCCAGCACCAAGGCGTTCACATGTAGCGTAGGTAGGCCATCGGTCGTGGTCCACAGTCGGGTCTTCGTTCCGTTCCATTGAAGAATGCCCAGACCGGGCATGGCCGCCCACAGATCACCTTGCGCGTCTTCCACCATGGCTTCCACTGCGGTCGGCGGATAGGCTTCGTCCAAGGGATGCACGGTGAAGCGACCGGCCAACCAACAGGCGATGGCCCCATCCCGACACCCCATCCACACGTGGCCATCCGGGGCGGCGTGCAATGCGGTCACCTCGTCGGTGGTCAATCCTTGGGCCTGGCCGTAGGTATCGAAACGCAAGCCTTCGGAGCGCGCTGCACCGCCGTCGGTGGCGATCCAGAGGAAACCATCCAGATCCTCGCACAAAGCGTTGACCGATGCACTTGGTAATCCCTGCTCCAAGGAGAAGGTCCGGAGGTCGTATTGCTGCGCGATCAGCGGTCCGCTTAACAAGCAAGCCAGCAGGGGGACACCAGCAGGAGAGCGCATGGTCGGTAAGATAGCGCCCTGACCCAAGACCGTGCCGATCCGGAGTTGGAAAAGGACGTTATTGCATGTACCTTCATGGCGTACCTAACCAAAATCACTTCCCATCATGAATATCACCTTCAACGAGCTGCGGAAGATCAAGGACACCTTACCCGATGGCAGCATCCACCGGATCGCTAAGGAGTTGGACTTGAACGTGGAGACCGTTTGGAATTACTTCGGTGGATACGGACACCCCAATGGTAAACCCATGGGCGTGCATCTGGAATCCGGTCCGGACGGTGGCGTGGTGGCGTTGGACGACACGCGCATCCTGGATCTGGCCAACCGGATCATGCAGGAGCAGCAGGTCAACGCCTAAGCACCCCGAGTGGTACGTTGCGTGATGCAACGGAAGTGAGCGGTCCGCTGTTGTGGGCCGCTTTCTTCTTAGCGTTCCACAACGAATTTCAATGAATAAGGTAGGCCAGTGCTACTCCGTAACGATACGTAATAGATACCGGGGACCAGGTCAGAGACATCGATCTTTAAGTCCGTTCCCAAAGGGTGCCTGACCTCTTTCCGGCGGAACTCTTGGCCAAGTGCATTGTGGACGAATAACAGCGTTGGTCCGCTAAATGGAACTTGTACTTGGATCGTTGTAGAAGTTGGGTTAGGGTGCAGAGAGATCTCTGGTCCAAGGTCATTAGACTCAACGCTTACTTGCCCACTACAAACCTGCTCATATTCTTGTCCAATGAACTTTACCGCCCGGTTCACCGAGTCACCTTCGAACACAGCACCGCAGGCGGCGAACAATGTGTCTTGGTAGAAGTCCATAGCCCACAGTCCGCCTGCACCTTGAAAATCACCATGTACGCCGCACCATTCGGAGCCGTCCCACGTGGCTAGCCCCATTGCTTCCACGCCGCCTGCTGCGCGGAAACCACCACCAACGAACAACTTCCCATTGTGTTCAATCATGTTGAGAACCGTGGCAATTGAAGTTGTATTCCCGGCCCACCATTGTATGCCCTGGCCTAGCGGGTGGAACTGTTCGCCGTCCCAGCGCATGATGTTCTGTCCTGCGTTGCCTGCCGTGATGGAGATCTGGCCGCCAACGTAAAGCTGATCTTGGTACACCGTGAGACATTGCCCGCCGGAGAATCCGCCCAGTATACCTGGACCGAGTAGTTCCCAGCTTGCACCGTTCCATTCTGCAATGCCCCGCCCTTGATCCATGTCGACATTACCGATCACGACGAGATTCTCGTTGAATTTGGCGATATCGAGGATGCTCCCCTGATTGTTGAACCACCCGACGGGTTGCCAACTGTTCCCGACGCGTTTCGCTACCCCCGGTGCTGGTTGCCCATCGGCGAGGTCGAAACCACCAACGGCATAGAGCTCATTGTCCAATACCCGTAAACGACGCACACTTCGTTCGAGGTCACCATATGGATGCCATTGGGTACCATCGTAATAGGCGATTCCCTCGCAGGGTAAATCGCTCGCTGCGAGAAATTCCCCACCGGCGATCAGAGTGTCGCGGTAGAGAACCATTGAGTGTATGAGTCCGCGCAACACGCCAAGGGTGTCCCAGCGTCCTTGGGCATAGCGCATCACCGGATTGGTCAGGGCGAAATTTATTGTTTCATCCACTTCGATGGCGCCACCGCAATAGATGGTATCACGTGTGGAGTTAGCGTAGACCTGCCGTATGTTCAGGACATTGCCTGGAACGGCCGCACTAGTCCAAGATTGTGCATGGATCAAAACTGGCAGGAGGTACTGTACTGCACATAGTATATACACCCCACGCGGGTTCATGGCTGATTGAGGATACGTGCGGCACCCGCTCCAGGTGCATTCACCACATATATACCATTGGCATGACCAGCCATATCCAAATGCCAAATGCTCTCATCGGAACGTAGTCGAATGCTGTCTATCACGCGGCCTCGTGCATCGCATAGGTAAGCGTTACCGGCTCCAGTCAAGCCGGAAACGCGAACTTCTGACCCTGTCAATTGCTCAACACGCAAGGTGCCTCGGAAGTCTGCTAGGTTTTGGACACCCGTGAGCAACCCATCAATACAAAAAGCCGCTGTGAATGCGTCGGTCTGTGGATAGAACGTGTTATCAAACCAGTCATCATCACCTACAGGGTCAGTGAAGGGGAAAAAGGAGATAGGGCTGTACGCCGAATAGGTAGTGCCCGCAGCATAAAGGCGGTCCGTTCCCATCATCGCTAGGGTTCGCACATCATCGCCAAAGTTGCCGCCCTCTTGACCGCCGAAATAGGTGGACCAGCGCAATTCCTGTTCGTCCGAGAAGCACATGAGTACCGCATCGCCGACACCATAGATCCCCGAGGCCGAGTATAGGTTGTCCGCATTCTGAAGTACGAAAGTCGGATCCCAACTTAAACCACCTACGAAGATCCGGTTCAACGGGTCGGTCACAACCGAATTCAGATGCGTGTAATCCGAATTGGTTCCAAGTCCTTTTGCATAGGTCAACCATTCGATGGATCGATCCTCTCCATTTATACGGAGAATGTATCCCTGCAAGCCCGGTTTGTAGGTAATGTCATGCCAGTTAGGCCCCGGTTCTAAGGGTAGGTCAGAACTGGAGGACATGCCAACGATAAGGACGTCCTCTTTGCCATCGCCATTACCCGGCATGATAGCCATGCCTTGGTCGCCTATGGATTCACCCAAGCTGCCTCCAAAGTACGTGGTCCATTTCCACTCACCTACCAGATCAAACTCCATGATGAAGATGTCGCTACTGCCATGCCAGTCCTCATCCAAAGCATCGTTACCGCCATCTTTGAGCGGGATGTTCGTGCTAGTTGTTTGACCAGCAACGACAAGCTTATGGTCACCGAACCGAACATTCTCGGCCGACTCTCCATAATTCCCACCTAGGTATGTGGACCAGATCGTTCTTCGTTCTGCATTGAAGAGGACGATGTATCCGTCACCAGGGGTGTTCTGATCGAGGGAACCAACATAGTTCCAGTGTTGTGCACTGGGGTCTGCTGTTTCCTGTTCAATCGGCAAGGTCTGCCCTTCTGCTTGGCCCACAATGGCGAATTTTCCATTCGTATGTAGGTCAATATCTAACACGTTAAAATTGCCGTCACCTATGTACGTGGACCAAATAGCTGCCCCAATAGAATTCAGTTCCGCAACGAAACCGCCTCGTGATGAACTTTCGTTGAAATAACTGTCATCTTCAGGGTCGACCGTCCAGAGGTCATCCGCGTTAGTGAAGCCGCCAACAAGAATGTTCGGTTCGACACCCGGTCGCACCCGCAAGGCTCTTGCACTTTGGTAACCAAATGATCCACCGTAATAGGTGGACCAGAGTATCTCATAATTGGCTGTGAATTTACTGATGAAGGCCATCGGGCTTGCTTGAAAATACACCACCCCCGCTTGTATAGGAAAGTTGAGGACCTGAGATTCAGTTCGTCCAGCGACATAGTAGTTGCCGGCTTCGTCCACATCACTATCCTCTATCTCATCGCGACCGTCACCGCCCAAATATGTGCTCCAACACACACCGGGTGTAATCATCTGACCTCCAATGGCAGGCGGTGGTCCTATCAGAAGTACAAGCGGCTTTGATTGGTCATATGCGCCATTATAGAAGCCAACAATGCCCATATCTTCATCTGCCGTGTACGTTGCACCCCAAGATACTGGTTCCAAGGAATTGTCCGCATTCACTTGATAGGCTATCGCTTCGGGTAGAACGAAGTACTTTCCGTTTGAATAGAGTTTTAGGCTGCCCCATAGGTCCGTATTCAAGCTGTCCTGGCCATTGAAGCGGAGTTTAACCTGTGAAAGATTGCTTCCCGGCCTGCAGACTAGCGCCATTTTCTGACCAAAACCACCACTGTAGAAATGAAGGTCCACATACGGGAATATGTTCTCATACAACACTCTGCTGTATCCCTCTACGTTTGCGATTCCTGTATTCCCGCAATGCGGTAGATGGTAATTCAAATGGCTATCTTTCAACACTGCACCAACAGGATCAACCTGTGCCGCTTCTGTTCCATACGGAACCATTTCAATGTGATAGAGCGTGTCGACAGTTGATATAAGGGTATCAACCACGGGTAGTGTAAACGACACTCGTGACTTCGTCCGCATGTAAGCCAGAGGAACAGAACCTAGGGTATAGAACTTAACGTCATCTCTCTTTACTCCGTCAGTTCCTCGAACCTGTCCATGGTTCTTCCAGAAACCGATGGAGGGCATATACCTTTCAAGATAGAAATCAGGAGGGATGTACTGAGCGATGCCTGATCCCAAAGTGAAAAGGAACAGCAGTGGCGTGAGGATTGGTCGATACATGGAAGTAGGGTTTGATTCGTGGCTTCACTCTGATGTACGTGGTGAAGTTATTGCACAGCACCCGTGATTAGCAATGCTCATTGCGTTTATCGTGGTTGTTCCACAGAATGCTACACCTTGTTCAAAGACGTATCGGTCACCGCTCCACCACCCTGAATTCCACCCGCCGATTCACCGCGCGGTTCTCTTCGCTCGTGTTGGGCTTTAGGGGCTTGCTTTCACCATAGCCTTTCCACGTGAGGCGCTCCTTATCCACCTTCTTCTTCAGCAGGTAGTCCACAACCGCCTTGGCGCGATCGTCGCTCAGTTGCAGGTTGTACGAGTCGCTCCCTTGGTCGTCCGTGTGACCTTCGATCTCGGCGCGAACGAACGGGTAGTCCGTCATCACATCCACCAGCTTGTCCAACTCATCTTCGTGGCCAGGAAGCAACGTGGCCTTGTCGAAATCGAATTGCACATTGTCCAACCGAACACGGGTGCCGACAGCTGGCTCCACTTCGTGGATGTCCACGGTCGCGCTGCTCGAATGGTCGGGCACCACCTTCTTGGGCGGCGGCGGAACGCTCTCTTTCGGTTTCGGGGTGAGCTTGGTTCCGGGCGGCGCAATGCGAACATTCACATCGTCCACGAAGTAGTACGCTCCGCGTTCGCCATCGGGTTGGCGTTCGTGCGTGGTGACCTCATCACCGTAGAAATTGCCGATCAAGATGTACTGCTCTGTCCCGATGGCATCGAACACGCCGCTCACCTTGTGCCAACCGCCGGTCACCAATTTCTCTTCGTTCACATGCGGGGTGATGTACAACGGCAGGCAATCGCGCGTGGCGATCGGCGCGTCCTGAAAGACGATCCCGATGTTGTTGCTCGCCTCGTTGCTCCGTTGTGCGCGCACCACCCAACACTCGGCGATGTAGCGTACCCCGGCGGTCAACGGTTCAGGAAGTGTGCCTTGCACGTATTCGTGCCAATAGGTGGGCGTGTTCCCTTTTCCGTAGGTCTTGATGCCCACCATACCGCTGCCATCGTGCGTGCCTTGTTTGCTGTGTTTGGTCGGGTGGGCCCAGCAGTCCGGATCGTTGTTCGTACTGAAATGGTCCGGCGTGGTCTGCGTGGGGCTGCTCCACGCACTCATGTTCGCGTTGAACTTGGCCGGATCCTGTGTCCAACTGCAATAGGTGCGCACGGTCTCCTCGAAGCCGGGATTCGCCACGAGGTTCGGCATGGTATCGTTCTGCAAACGTTGCAGTAGGTTCTGTGCTGGAGACGTGACGGAACCGATCAACAGACCGGAAAACAAGAGTGAACGAAGCATGCGAACAAAACTACCGGGCCGTGTGCGGTGCGCCGAGCGGAATTCACGCGTTGTTTGAACGGATCCGTGTGGAATGGAGCCGTGGGATCGGCCGCGAGCGTCGCTCTGATACCGATCTTGCACCCGGATCCACCACCCATGTTCCTCGGTCGTTTGTTCAAGGTCATTGCGGAAAGCCTTTCCGGTAAGGAACAGGACTACACCGCAATGGGCATGCGGCGCGCGATCGTTCTGCTCAGCATCCCCATGATCCTGGAAATGGGGATGGAGGCACTCTTCGCTTTGGTGGATACCTATTTCGTGAGCAAACTCGGTGTGGTGGCCACCGCGACCGTTGGTTTGACCGAATCGCTGATGGTACCGGTGTATTCCATGGCCTGGGGCTTGGGCATGGGGATCACGGCGGTGGTGGCACGGCGCACCGGTGCGAAGGATAGACCCGGTACACGGATCGCGGCAGGCCAGAGCTTGTTCCTTGCCATTGTCCTCGGCCTTGTACTCGCCATTCCGGCAGCGTTGTTCGCGCCGCGACTTTTGGTGATGATGGGCGCTGGAGCCGATGTGCTTGCGGTCGCCACACCCTATGCCCGCTTGATGCTCGCCAGCAACTTGGTGGTCACCTTGCTGTTCGCGATCAACGCGGTGTTCCGTGGTGCGGGGGATCCGGGGATCGCGTTGCGCACATTGGCCATCGCGAATGGCATCAACATCGTTCTGGACCCTGCGCTCATCTTCGGTCTTGGCCCGTTCCCCGCGCTTGGTTTGTATGGCGCCGCCGTGGCCACGACCATCGGTCGAAGCATCGGCGTGCTATTCCTGTTGTGGAACCTGATCCGACCCGGTGGCAACTTCGGCATCACCCGCGCTCATGTACGTCCCGTGGCCAAGGTGTTGCGCGGGATCATCAAGGTGTCCTTGGGTGGTGTGGGGCAATTCCTGATCGCCAGTTTGAGCTGGGTATTCCTGGTGCGCATCATTGCCATGTTCGGAACGGTGGCCGTTGGCGGATATATGGTGGCGGTGCGGATCGTGATCGTGGCGATGCTACCGGCGTGGGGAATGGCCAATGCCGCTGCGACCCTCGTAGGCCAGAACTTGGGTGCGGAGCAACCGGATCGTGCAGCGCGCAGGGCGTGGTGGGGCGGACACTACAACATGGCGTACATGGTGCTGGTCACCGTCCTGTTCTGGTCGGCAGCGCCGTGGATCGTTTCGTTCTTCGACCAAGGACCCGCGGCCGATGGGTATGCCATTCTCGCGCTGCGGGTGATCAGCTTGGGCTACTTCTTCTACGGCTACGGCATGGTGCTGGCCCAAGCATTGAATGGGGCCGGGGATAGCTTGACACCGACCTGGTTGAACGTGATCTGCTTCTGGATCATCGAGATCCCCTTGGCCTATTTCCTCGCACTGGTCTTGGCCTGGGGACCGGTAGGTGTGTATGCCTCGGTGGCCATCAGCGAAAGCATCCTGGCCGTGCTCTGCGCCATCATCTTCCAACGCGGCAAATGGAAGTTGATGAAGGTGTGAGAGTTCATCCGCAGATTTCGCAGATCGGTTCGCCTACCGGCTCATTGGGATGACTGTTGGGATGGTTGAATGCGTCCACAGATGGGGTGGATGGTCGGCCTAACGGCCTCTTGGTTATCCGCAGATTTCGCGGATGGGTTCGCCTACCGGCTCATTGGGATGACTGTTGGGATGGTTGAATGCGTCCACAGATGGGGTGGATGGTCGGCCTAACGGCCTCTTGGTTATCCGCAGATTTCGCGGATGGGTTCGCCTACCGGCTCATTGGGATGACTGTTGGGATGGTTGGATGCGTCCACAGATGGGGTGGATGGTCGGCCTAACGGCCTCTTGGTTATCCGCAGATTTCGCGGATGGGTTCGCCTACCGGCTCATTGGGATGACTGTTGGGATGGTTGGATGCGTCCACAGATGGGGTGGATGGTCGGCCTAACGGCCTCTTGGTTATCCGCAGATTTCGCAGATGGGTTCGCCTACCGGCTCACGTGGAGGCGGGTGAGCGCAGCGATCGAAGAGTTCTGAGTAGAACAAAAGGCCGCTGGTAAGCGGCCCCATCTGCGAAATCTGCGGATGGTCTTCTCTTTCTTCTGTGGAAGCCAGATCTACTGCGGCAAATACTCCTTCGGCTTGCCGGCCTTGTACCACTTCAGGAGCGTGTCGATCATGTGCTCCATCTTGCGCGCATCGGCCCAGGTTCCTCGGAATACGAGGGAACCATCGGCATCCACCAAGTAGGCACCGTTCGGGGCTTTGCCGTAAGCATCGTAGGTGGCATTGTTCAGGCCATCCACCAATACCGGGAGGCTGCTCAACTGCGCGAATTCCTGCGCGTAGGCCAACTTCTCGTATTCGCTCTTGGGCTTCGGGTAGGCTTTGAATTCCTTGTGGTCCCCGGGGTGCAACTCATCGCCGTAGATCACGAACAACTGGACATCCTTGCCGGCGTACTTCTTCGCCAAGCGCTGCCACTGTTCCACTTGCATGCGGGCAGGTGGGTTGGTGATGCTGCCGAACATGAAAGCGCGGATCTTGCCCGGATTCGCACTCAAGGTGTATGGCATTCCATTCTGTGCGGTCGGCAAGGTGAAGTCGTGCGTGCGTGGTACCATGCCTCCGCCTTCGCTGTACGTGCGGAGATCGCGGATGGTGGCGCGCATCAACTTGTCGAAGTTCATGTGCCAGATGTTCACCTGCTTCCGCATCTTCTTGATGTCGGCCTTGCTGTATGCGTTCAGGTAATAGTCCAAGTCGTCGTGGAAGACCAGTGCGGTGTCCGTGGGGTACCAGCTCGGGTCCCAGTTGTTCAGTTGGGCACGGCCCGCGGAGAACGACAATACGAAGAGGAGCAGAAGGGGAATGCGCATGGCGGTGAACGAACCGGCCAAAGGTACATCGCACCGATGCCGCATTCGTGGGCATGAACGATTGGAAAGGGAGCGGCGATGGACCGTTTGATTCAACCCAGGAATGCGACCTCTACCCATTCTTCCGGACCCAACCGCAAGTCGCGCAAACGCAATTCCACACTCCAACTGGTCACGGGTGCGTCTTCGCGCAGTTCCAATGGCGTGTACGGCCAATGCCGGATGTCCAGGAACACGGGTTCCGGCCATGTCGGGTTGTACAGCAAACTGAAACGCATCGCCTGGTGGTCCACTGCCAACCGTCGCGCATCCAGTCCATGTGCCACGGTGGTCACCACCAAGGCGGCACTGTACAACCGTTTCTGCCAACCGGGCAACGGCGAACGGAACAGGGCTTGTCGGAATTCCAAACGCGGCATGGTCTGGCCGCTCAAGATGGCGCTGGGGTTCGTGTGATCCAAGCGGATGTGATGCAAGGCCATTAGAAGATCCAACGGACCTGCAACTTCAGGTCGCTTCGCATGTTGCCACTGACCTCTTGCAAGCCACTGCTGATCACGGTCTGGTCCTGGTAGATGAATGCACCATAGCGCAGCCAGATGTCCACGCGCCGCAGCGGGGTGAGGCGTGCCATGGCATACCAACGCATCCCGCGACCATAGTATGCTGGAATGCTGAATACACCGATCAGGTCGTTCTCGTATGCATAGATCCGCGCGTTGTAGGTGTCGGTATCGAAGAGTGCCACACGGAAGGTGAGTTCCAGCGGACTGCTCTTTGGGCGATGCACGATGTCCTGGTACATGAGGAAACCATGCTCCAGCGGTGAGGCTCCGCGTTGGAAATCGATGGTCTCCACACGGCTGCGCAAACTCACTGCATCGCTCACCTTGTAGCTCGCATTCACTCGGTAATTCGTTTGTGCCGCGCGCACCAGTGGGTCTATCCCATCCACATCAACGGTGGTGTTGATCGCCTTGTCCTGGTGCTTGGCCCGCACGTACATCTCCATCTTCTTGCTCGGCTTCCAATTCAGTTGTGCGAGCCAATCGAAACCGGCGGACGGTGCATCGGTGAGGTAGCGCAACCACGGGAAGCTGAACTGATCGAAGTAGGCATTGAAGGTCCATTGTCGGCTCGGACGGATCTCGATGCCGGTGTACAGCCCTTTCTCATTCCACGGATCGATGGTCTCCCCGAAGGAGCGGGCGAACTGGGCTTGGTAGTTGCGACCGTAATTGCGGTAGAGCAAGCTCATGCTCACGCGTTTGTCCAGTGACATGAGCAAGCCGGTGTTCATGGCCTTGCCACCATTGGCGCTGGTGGCCACTTCACCGAACCAGGTGAGGTTGCGGTACAGCACGTTCCAATCCACACCCGCTGTGGTGTTCTCCTTTCCGTTGAAAACGAATTGGCGATACGTGGCCGTGTTCGGTGCAATGCTGCCGGAGTATTCCACATGTGCCACCGTAGCACCAACGCTGTATCCGCGATCGGCATAGCGCAAGTGACCGCCGAGGACGCGCTCGCCCAAGGCATCCTTGTTATCCAGTTCCCTGTTCGTGCGGTGGAAGCCATCCTCCTGAAAACTGCTCACCAATACTTCGTTCCCCAAGTTGTTGCCAAGGCTGTCCACATTGGTCGAAGAGGTGCTCACATTGGCATCGATGCGCTTGCTGGAAACGAAGCCCGTGATGTCCAACTTCTTCGTGAGTGAAAAGGTGGCCGCACCGCCGCGCAAGTACAGGTTCTCGTTCACGCTCGCATACGGTGTAAGCCCGGTGGCGTTGCGTTTCACGTTCATGCTGAAACTGCTCTTCGAGGAGAAGGCCAAACCACTCCAGAACGTGAGGCCTTGTCCGAATTGCGCTTGGTAATCGCCCAAGGCCAAGGCCTTCAGTCTGCCGATGCCACGGATGAACAGATGCGCGCTGTAGTAGTCGAAACCTTGTTCGTTGCGCCCTTTGAAGAACTGCTCGCCTTCATCCTTCTCCGCCACGAAACCGAAACTGATGTTCTGGCGGTAGCGGAACCGGTACCGTGTGTACAAACGGAACGGACTGCCGAGGTAGACCTTGTTGTTCTGTCGGAGTGAATCCACCACCCGCGGGTCATCGAAATCGGGAAGCGGATCACCGTCCGGGTCGGTGTAGTCCTTGCCGAAGATGTTCCCGCGATCCATGAAGCCCTTGCGCGACTCGATGTTCATGGTGCTCCGGGTGGTCCATTCGCTGGTCCCGTTCGCGAAGATCTCCTTGATGCTCGCGGTGCTTTGGTAGGGGTTCTCGCGCACGGCGACGAAGGGTCGGATCAGGTTGATCACCGGTGGGGTAAGGCCGTCCACGGTCTGCAGTTCGTACAGGCTCAACAACTTGCCGTACTGCTTGATGTGTTGTAGGATCGCGCTGATCTGGATGTCGGTGAGCAGGAGCAAGGTGCTCAACTCCTGTGCATCCGTGTGGTTCAGGTCGATCGGGTCCTTGTAGTGATCGGTGAGCTGCTCGAAGAGGGTGGTGAGGTCCACTTCGCCACCCAGTTGATCGGCGGCCGCCTCGATCCGTTGTTCGATCACATCGCGCGGCACACCATCCTCCTGTGCGCGTGCCGAAACACCGCACAGCAAGAGGAGGAGCAGTACCGCGCAGGCCCTCATTTGAACCGGTAGTTCAGCCCCAGGATCGGTGTGGCACCCAACTGCGAACGCACGGATACCGCCAGATCGATGTCCAACTGCTTGTACCGTATCCCCGCGCCGAAATGGCCTTGCACGGCGCCGGTGCTGATCCCTGTTCGGAGGTATAGGACGTCGTTCGGATGGTATTCCACTCCCATGCGGAAGCGCTCTTGGCGGTCGATGTCCTTCTCGGCATCCAAGGTCATCAGCAGTTTCTTGCTGAAGGTGTAGCCCATGCCCACGCGTAACAAGGTGGGGATGCGTTCATCGTACGGTCCGCCGAGCAAGGCCCGCGTAGGGTTGTACACATGCGCCCCGATCCACAATTCATCGGTGACCTTCGCCTGCACACCCACCTCGGCCGCGAGGACACTGCTGCTTCCGTAGTTCTCGCCCAAGCGCACGCCGATGTGATCCAGTTGCACCGCAGCACGCAGCCCTTCGCCGAAGCGCATGGCATAGGATGCACTCACCTTGGTCTCGTTGTACAGCGAATACCCGAAACGATCCGCACCAATGCCCAAGGTGCCTTTGCCCAAAGGAATGGCCACGGCCAATCCTTGTTGCGCAAGGTCTTGGCTTAGGTAGTGGCTTTGGTAGAAGGCCCCGGCCATGGGCTTGTCCAAGCCCGCCAGTCCGGCCGGATTCAGGCGCAAGCTCCACAGGTCGGCCACGGTGATCCCCGCATAGCCCATGCCCGCGAAGCGCGCACCCACTGGTTGACCTTCGCCACTGGCACTGGCCAATTGCACGATGCCGAAGCAGAGCGCGGTGATCGTTGAACGCATCGCACCGAATGTAGTGGTTCCTGCTTTTGGTGCAGGTGGGATGTGGAGAAGTCGGGTTGGTGGGGGTGAAGTCCTGCGTTCCCAGCTATGATCAAGTTCGCTTCACCACGGGTCGCCCTTTCGACCACGTATCCATGCTCTTCTTCTGGGTCGCAGGGCCGTCCGCTCAAAAGCAGCGGACAGACCTATTCTATGTCATTTGCAAGCATTACGATGAGTTTATTTTAGGCATGAGGAACTCCAGGCATGTGCCAAGGGCGACGTGCCCCCGACACATGTTCATGCCCGTCGTTCATCGCGCCTATCCCTGGCAGGTTGCTCTCCAGCAGAGCCTACTTCCGTTTGGGCGCGATGCACAAAGTTGCAACTAGTGGTTCAGGTCGTTGTTATCGGTCGCCGTTCGTAGGGCCTGTTGTTCCGGATCACAGCGCACACGCGATGCACGAGCTTGTTGCGCACTGCATTGACCACCAGGATCGGCTTCTTGCCTTCAGCACGCTTGCGCTCGAAGTACTGGCGCAGTTCACCGGGTTCGCGCACACTTACCAGCGCGGACATGTGCAGTTCGGTCTGTGGATCGGGTCCTGATCTCGGCAAGGATCAAGGCATCCACATGGGCCACGAGTTGGTCCTCGAGCTTGATCATCGCTTGTCGATGCGGTCGAACTCGGTCCTTAGCTGGCGGTCCATATAGCGGTTCAGGTCCGTGATGTGTGTCCTATGCCTGGCCCGGCTACGCACTAGGTGGTTCCCTACGTGTGATCAAATGCTTGAGCCGGTCCAGCTTCAGGTTCTGTGCTGTGAACAATCTGGCTTTCTCATGGAAGGTGCGTGCATACTGCGCGATGCGCAGGGCATCCACCTTGTCGTTCTTCACGCGCTTGATACCCATGCTCTGCTGGATGTCGTTGGGGTGCGCCAACCAAGCATGCCACTGCTGCCCAACGATCAGGTTCAGCATCATCAGTGTGTAGTGCCCGGTTGCTTCCAAGCGATCAAACTCTTGCCCACCTCCACACCGTGACGCTTACTCCACTGACCCATCAACTTCATCACCGCCTTGCGGTCGTTCTCTATTTGCACGCTCTCAAGGTGCGTGCCTTTTCCATCCAGCAGTGCGAAGTCTAGTGTCGCGCTGCTCACGTCAATGCCTATCCAATGTTCCATCAACAGTTACATTTGGGTTGTACAAACGATCGCTGGAGAGGCTGAGCGACAGGTCCGATGCTCCATGACTCTAATAGGCCCTTACGCCTGCAATTCTATCCGAGCCTAAGACCTGAGATGACCATGGGTACCGATAGGTCTCATAGGGCTGTTCCCTATCTGCGGAGTTGGTTCACCCACGGCCAGGCTCAGTTCTCTTCAGTGATCTATCACTCGACAAGGAAGCAACTCCTTATCGACCGTGCAAGACTAGAGCCGGCGGAGGTTTGCGGGCGGACAACCTGCCAAGGTCTGGATCGAACTTTGCCGAATGCTAATGCGGGACAGGCAAGCTCGCCCAGCCCCCTGGGGGAATGTTCAACAACGTGTCTGGTACCAATGGAGTGCTTAGCAATTCGCTGTTGCGTGCATTGGTGGAATCGAATCGTACGAAGTAGCGCCGGTTAAGGTCAAAGTCCAGATGGTCCCCACTGCTTCTGTGAATGAGATCACCATGGAACTTGAACTCGTATGAAACATATTTATCACCAGACGCAGCTCTATAATACTTCGTGGTCATTGCAATCGTGTATTTCCCAAACCGATCCAATCGATCACTATCGCGCTTCCGCCATTGAAAAACCAATAGGACTATGAGGCCCCATAAGAAGAGCCACCCAAAATTATGGAGGAATTTGCGCACTATCGTTTGCCGTTCAAATGTGGATCAAAGTATGTTCCTAAACCTCCGCAGGGTGAGCACTGATCGACATCCCGCCACCAAAACCTCCGCCGGCTCTAGTCTTGCACGGTCGATAAGGAGTTGCTTCCTTGTCGAGTGATAGATCACTGAAGAGAACTGAGCCTGGCCGTGGGTGAACCAACTCCGCAGATAGGGAACAGCCCTATGAGACCTATCGGTACCCATGGTCATCTCAGGTCTTAGGCTCGGATAGAATTGCAGGCGTAAGGGGCCTATTAGAGTCATGGAGCATCGGACCTGTCGCTCAGCCTCTCCAGCGATCGTTTGTACAACCCAAATGTAACTGTTGATGGAACATTGGATAGGCATTGACGTGAGCAGCGCGACACTAGACTTCGCACTGCTGGATGGAAAAGGCACGCACCTTGAGAGCGTGCAAATAGAGAACGACCGCAAGGCGGTGATGAAGTTGATGGGTCAGTAAGCGTCACGGTGTGGAGGTGGGCAAGGTTTGATCTGCGGAAGCAACCGGGCACTTTACCGATGATGCTGAACCCGATCGTTGGGCAGCAGTGGCATGCTTGGTGCGCACCCCAACGACATCCAGCAGAGCATGGGTATCAAGCGCGTGAAGAACGACAAGGTGGATCCTGCGCATCGCGCAGTATGCACGCACCTTCCATGAGAAAGCCAGATTGCCTAAGCACAGAACCTGAGCTGGACCGGCTCAAGCATTTGTCAGGACCACCACCTAGTGCAGCCGGGCCGAAGGACACACATCACGGACCTGAACCGCTATATGGACCGCCAGCACGAGTTCGACGCATCGACAAGCGACGGCCAACTCGTGGCCATGTTAGGACCGATCCACGGACCAACGCAACGATCTGTTGCGCACCATACCCGGCGTTGGCCCGTCTGCACCGATGGCTTTGCGCTTCAACACGCCGCGCCACCTGCCATGCCTGCGCACCCTTCGAGCGCACCAGGCAGCAGTGCGTGGCCGCACCGCGCATCGCTGATAAGTCGCTCAAGACCCTGCACATGTCCGCGCTGGTAAGTGTGCGCGAACCCGGTGAACTGCGCCGCATTCGAGCCAAGCGTGCTGAAGGCAGAAGCCGATCCTGTGGTCAATGCAGTGCGCAACAAGCTCGTGCATCGCGTGCATCCGGAACAACAGGCCCTACGAACGGCGACCGATAACAACGACCTGAACCACTAGTTGCAACTTTGTGCATCGCGCCCAAACGGAAGTAGGCTCTGCTGGAGAGCAACCTGCCAGGATAGGCGCGATGAACGACGGGCATGAACATGTGTCACGCGCCCTGGCACATGCCTGGAGTTCCTCATGCCTAAAATAAACTCATCGTAATGCTGCAAATGACATAGAATAGGTCTGTCCCGCCCCGGCGAGTAGCCGGTACTGGACGACCCTGCGGCCACGTAGCCGCACGTACCTTCCCGTATCCGACATCATCACTCATGGTGCCTCCAAATTACGAACCCGGTATTTCGCTTTACCACGGGGCGCCCTTTCCGCCCAGGTATCCATGCGCTTGGTAGGCATCCAACGGAGCTTCACGGTTCCGGCCATCGGCGTAGGAAGCAAAGCTGGAGTGCGGATACTCCACCGCATCATCCACCAAATGCCACTTCTTACTCACCGGATTGGCGTGGATGTACTTCAGCTTTTGCTCGATCATGCGGGCATCGAACAGTTCGATCAGGTCCGTGGTGGTGGCGAAGTCCCGGTGTTTCTGTTTGCGTGCGCTGTCGGAAGCCCGAACTCCCTGCTGGAGTTGCAGGAGCACATCGTCAAGACCGAGCGCCTTGGATCGTTCGATGATCTCGTAGGCCAAGAAGCGCTTGCCGTTGGCTAGCACGGTGTTCACCGCCCCACCTTCCGGTACCCGGATCACGAAGTGGAAGTGATTGGGCATGATGGCATACCCGAAGAAACGGTAGCCCAGACCGTGTGCAATATGCATCCACTTGTACACGGCGTCATAAGCGTTGGTCATGTGCAACAAGGGGATCCACTGGTAGCAAGTGAATGTTCCGAAGTACACTGCGTGGTCCTTCTCCCGTTTGCGCCGCACGGCCATGCCGGAAGGTAGCGGAGCTACCGTCTTCGAAACCGCAGGGTCGTCCGCTCAAGAGCAGCGGACAGACCCGGCGGAGGTTTGGTGGCGGGGTTGCGATCAGTGCTCACCCTGCGGAGGTCTAGAATTCGCGCCAGCAGGGGACTAAAATGATGATGATACTTGACCCTTCGGGTCTTCTATATGAAGGCTACTTGCTTCGATTTGGAGAAGAACTTCAGTATGGATCCCGATTGAGTCCACTGAATCAATGGAGAGTTCAAATAAGTATTTCGGAGAATCTTCGCAGGGATCTAGAAGCTTCACTGAAATACTATTAATGAGATCGTTCGGGACGGGGCCAGCAGGTTCAAAACGAACAGCGCGAACATCGCCGAAAACCAGCCAACCATTCGGTATGTCCGCCTCAGAGAAGAACCCCCATGTCTTCGTGCCGGGCTTCAGTCGGGAGATGACGTCGACTTGGATAGCAATCTGTCTCCTTAACGATTCGATGTGCACCGCTTTGCATGCACGGTCGCCCAAATAAATTGATTGTAGAAATTGTTCAGGGTTCATGTGGACTATTAAGGGAAAGGCCAGTGTGCATCAGTGCTATTCCAAGGTACGACGTTACCCGATCTGTCGAGCGATGGACCTTGGCCATTCATACCCGGACCAGTGCCAAGTGCGTGGCCATGCGCGTGTGGTGTTGGGTTATTAGGGTGTCCCACCGGATTAAGTCGCTGATAATTCGATCCATTCGGGTAAAGCGTGTGCGTATCGACACCACCTCGGCCAGCCGATACCGTACTCCCCCCGACTGGTTCAATCATTGGCGGTCCACTTTGGTTGCCAATGAACCGTCCGACGGGCTGTCCGGTCAGTGGATCAATGGTTGGCCCAGGAAGTCGGGGCTTGGGTATTGGGGCATTGGCCACCTTTCCCAACAACCTCGCTCCGGTGATCGCCTGCCCCCCAACTACTGCAACGGCACCGGCAAAGCTAATTGTCGCGTTCCAACGGTCTCCTTCGGCCAGATAGATCAAACCATTGACGACATCGGCCCCTTCGCCAATGCCTGGTGCCATACCAACAAGGTCCAACGAGGTGTGCAAGGTCTCCATGAAGCCCGAGGCCAGAGCTTTTCCCATGCCATCGAAGTAACCGGGTCTCTGTTTCAAATTGCGCGATACCCGCTCGTAGATGCGCTCTCCAGTGGTCATATGCCGGCGAGAGATGTATACATCGATGCGTTCATGGCTGCGCTTCGTCTGCATCAATACGCTCTCGGACCTACCACCTATGGTGACCACCTGCCTCCACTGGCAGTACTGGTAGGAATAGTAGGCCTGATAATCCTCCACCATGTATCCCTGGTCATACTGGTCCTGTTCGTCCCGATAGAGGTAGTACTCGTCCCAATTCGAGAACGCTGCGGAGAGCCCCAAGCCCGAATCCCATATTTCATCAATAAGTCGGTCCCGCTGATCATACCCCCCATCCGGATCCACGAAACTCACCGGGTTGTTGCTCATGGCCAGGTAGGGGCTATGGTGTTGGCCAAAACGGTCTGTGGTCAACCAGCGGCCTATGCGCCCATCGTATTGGCGCAGGTTAAAGGCGGTAAGGCCCACCTCGGGGTCGTATTCCTGGCCTTGGTAGGCGAGGGGGCTACCGCCGGTGCCGCTTAGTTGCCGGCCTGGGAGGAGGCCACCGTGCGGGTAATAGTCGTGCGCTTCAATTACAAGCACATCCCCGTTGCCATCGGTGGTGAAGGAGACTCGTGTATTGCCCAAGTGGTCGCTCACTTCGTAGCGCGTCTTGAGGCTTGCGCGCAGGTAGCTGCCTACTCCGGCAATGGGCAATTCCTCGGTGGTGGTTTGCAACAGCTCATCCACATGGGTATAGCTCAACACCCCGCCGCTTCCATCGCGTAGGTACCAAGTACTTTCCGTAGGGGTGGTGCCATCGGTGGCATAGGCCACCTTCAGTAGGCGGTTGCCACCGGCATCATAGGTGAAGGAGGCCAGCGTATGCGTTCGCGCAGCATCGGCATGCACAGCCTTCACGCGTCCGTTGGCGAGACCCAGCAGAGGTTTGACACTGACTCAGCGGACACCCTGCGTGGGTCTAGATGCCAGCGGCCGCATCGTGCTTTCCCAACAAAGCACCACTGACCGTGCTGTGTTGAGCATATACGATCAGCACCGGGGCTTTACCTGCTTTCCAGCACCAGCGAAGGCAAGCGTCTGGCGAACCGATTGGTCGTGGACCGTTGAGCACGGCCCTCACACCCCCCCGGCGCCCCCGACGGTTTCTAAGGATCGAAAGCTGGGTTTGATAGGAAGCTGCAGTAGATCCAGATTGAACTTAGCCCTTTGGCCATATCTCATGCTTGCGGAGCTTCGCTACGTTCTGAGGTTGGGTCAATTTGCACTTTCTCATCTTCCGGATATGAGGTGTGCTATGGGTTGCTCCTTTCCCATGTACCAGATCTTGGGGAGCTGTAGCGGCAAATAAAGATCACTAAATACATCGCATCATCCTTCGCACGGACCCTCTTACATGGTGACTTTTTCAAAAACTCCAGCAAAGGGAGGTTCAGGCCAGACCAGCCGCCAAACTTGAGCGCTAGGCACGTGAGCAAACCATTTTTCCTTCAAGCAGGCTGCCTCACTATACGGCTTCAAAACAGAGCATTCTTCAGCGACCCCTTCCGCAACTTGGTCCTTCAACCAAGCTTCGAAGCGCTCAAATTCAGACCACCCGTCGAAGTCGGGGATGCGTTCCCAAGGGCACGATTTCATTTCACTAGCCATTGTGGATTTACTTGAGGGATGAACACTTGGCTGCCGCCTCCCATTAGGTTTCCTTGCGGGGCGGCAAATCCGTCATAAATCGTAGTCCCCTTTGGAACCGTAATCCTAGAAACACTCTCAGCGGTATTGCCCCACTTAGGAAGAAGAGCACCATCAATTCTCGTTTGTAGCGGACCTGTCGGAGCGGTTCGCGTCCAATACGAACCAAGCTCTTCAGCGTTTCCACCGTAAGCCCGGTAAAGTGTAGTCGCCTCCTGCGTCACCATTTCCGTGTATGAACCGCCTCTGAACGTAGCGGCAATTCTCTCACCCAATGGGCCTGCTCCAGTTGTTGGCCCCCATCGAGTTGCCGTCTTTGCGGCACCAGCCGTCCCCTTGGCCATCAACCTGGCCCCCGTAATGGCCTGGCCACCGACAACCACAGCGGCACCGGCAAAGCTAATGCCTGCGTTCCAACGGTCTCCCTCGGCCAGATAGATCAAGCCATTGACGACATCGGCCCCTTCGCCAATGCCTGGTGCCATACCAACAAGGTCCAACGAGGTGTGCAAGGTCTCCATGAAGCCCGATGCCATTTCTGTACCCATACCATCGAAGTAGCCGGGTCTCTGTTTCAAATTGCGCGAAACCCGCTCGTAGATGCGCTCTCCAGTGGTCATATGCCGTCTAGAGATGTATACATTGATGCGTTCATGGCTGCGCTTCGTCTGCATCAATACGCTCTCGGACCTACCACCTATGGTGACCACCTGCCTCCACTGGCAGTACTGGTAGGAATAGTAGGCCTGATAATCCTCCACCATGTATCCCTGGTCATACTGGTCCTGTTCGTCCCGATAGAGGTAGTACTCGTCCCAATTCGAGAACGCTGCGGAGAGCCCCAAGCCCGAATCCCATATTTCATCAATAAGTCGGTCCCGCTGATCATACCCCCCATCCGGATCCACGAAACTCACCGGGTTGTTGCTCATGGCCAGGTAGGGGCTATGGTGCTGGCCGTAAGGGTCGGTGGTGAGCCATCGGCCTATGCGCCCATCGTATTGGCGTAGGTTAAAAGCGGTGAGCCCCACTTCTGGGTCATATTCCTGGCCTTGGTAGGCGAGGGGGCTACCGCCGGTGCCACTCAGTTGTCGACCAGGAAGGAGGCCGCCGTGAGGGTAGTAGTCGTGCGCTTCAATTACAAGCACATCGCCATTGCCATCGGTGGTGAAGGAGACTCGTGTATTGCCCAGGTGGTCGCTCACTTCGTAGCGCGTCCTCAAGCTTGCACGCAGGTAGCTGCCAACACCTGCAATGGGCAATTCCTCGGTGGTGGTCTGTAACGCCACATCTTCTATGGCGTAGCTCATCACACCGCCGCTGCCATCGCGCAGGTACCAGGTGCGTTCCGTTGGGGTGGTGCCATCGGTGGCATAGGCCACCTTCAAAAGACGGTTCCCAGCGGCATCGTAGGTGAAGCTGGCCAGTGTCTGGGTTCTCGCAGCATCAGCATGCACAGCCTTTACCCTTCCATTGGCGTAGTAGGTGTAGTACTTGCCCTCCAGCGCATCGCCGGTCAGTTGGCCCATGGCGTTGTAACTGTAGTTGTTCGACCCTTGGCCAGCAGGCAGTTGGAAGCTGGTGTGATAAGCACTGGTGTTTACCTCATCGGTCACCTGTAGCAGGCGGTTGTTGGTCTTGTGGCCATTGCCATCGAGTGCATAGGTGTAGGCGAGTGGTCCATGGCCAAGCCTTCACCGCGTCCGTTCCGGTCGAGGGTCTGTAGATTGCCGTTCTTGTCGTAGGTGAGGTTCCAAAGTTTGTAGTTGGTGCTGGGGGTGTAGCTCGGTGGGAGGTACGTAGAATTCTGGTCTTGCACAGGTGCATTCACCGTTGCGAACTGGGCTTGGGTAAGTTGGCCGAGCGCATCGTACTTAAACCTCCGCAGGGTGAGCACTGATCGCAACCCCGCCACCAAACCTCCGCCGGCTCTAGTCTTGCACGGTCGATAAGGAGTTGCTTCCTTGTCGAGTGATAGATCACTGAAGAGAACTGAGCCTGGCCGTGGGTGAACCAACTCCGCAGATAGGGAACAGCCCTATGAGACCTATCGGTACCCATGGTCATCTCAGGTCTTAGGCTCCGGATAGAATTGCAGGCGTAAGGGCCTATTAGAGTCATGGAGCATCGGACCTGTCGCTCAGCCTCTCCAGCGATCGTTTGTACAACCCAAATGTAACTGTTGATGGAACATTGGATAGGCATTGACGTGAGCAGCGCGACACTAGACTTCGCACTGCTGGATGGAAAAGGCACGCACCTTGAGAGCGTGCAAATAGAGAACGACCGCAAGGCGGTGATGAAGTTGATGGGTCAGTGGAGTAAGCGTCACGGTGTGGAGGTGGGCAAGAGTTTGATCTGCTTGGAAGCAACCGGGCACTACACACTGATGATGCTGAACCTGATCGTTGGGCAGCAGTGGCATGCTTGGTTGGCGCACCCCAACGACATCCAGCAGAGCATGGGTATCAAGCGCGTGAAGAACGACAAGGTGGATGCCCTGCGCATCGCGCAGTATGCACGCACCTTCCATGAGAAAGCCAGATTGTTCACAGCACAGAACCTGAAGCTGGACCGGCTCAAGCATTTGATCACACGTAGGAACCACCTAGTGCGTAGCCGGGCCAGGCATAGGACTCACATCACGGACCTGAACCGCTATATGGACCGCCGGCTAAGGACCGAGTTCGATCGCATCGACAAGCGACG
Organism: Flavobacteriales bacterium; assembly: GCA_016710015.1. GTDB lineage: Bacteria > Bacteroidota > Bacteroidia > Flavobacteriales_F > PHOS-HE28 > PHOS-HE28. The sequence continues at coordinate 1,006,086 of JADJLR010000001.1, read as the reverse complement.
ATCAGCTTGAGGACCAACTCGTGGCCCATGTGGATGCCTCTGATCCTTGCCGAGATCAGGGACCGATCCACAGACCGAACGGCAGTACGATCTGGTTGCGCACCATACCCGGCGTTGGCCCGCAGCTCGCCGCATACCTGGGTGGCCTGCACCGATGGCTTTGCACGCTTCAACACGCCGCGCCAGCCTCGTGCCATGCCGGTGTCGCACCCTTCGAGCGCAGGCTCAGGCAGCAGCGTGCGTGGCCGCACCCAAGTGTCGCATCAAGCTGATAAGTCGCTCAAGACCTTGCTGCACATGTCCGCGCTGGTAAGTGTGCGCGAACCCGGTGAACTGCGCCAGTACTTCGAGCGCAAGCGTGCTGAAGGCAAGAAGCCGATCCTGGTGGTCAATGCGGTGCGCAACAAGCTCGTGCATCGCGTGTGCGCGTGATCCGGAACAACAGGCCCTACGAACGGCGACCGATAACAACGACCTGAACCACTAGTTGCAACTTTGTGCATCGCGCCCAAACGGAAGTAGGCTCTGCTGGAGAGCAACCTGCCAGGATAGGCGCGATGAACGACGGGCATGAACATGTGTCGGGGGCACGTCGCCCTTGGCACATGCCTGGAGTTCCTCATGCCTAAAATAAACTCATCGTAATGCTTGCAAATGACATAGAATAGGTCTGGCCCGCTCGGCGAGTAGCCGGTGCTGGACGACCCTGCGGCCTCGTAGCCGGAAACTCTTGTCTTCCATTTGTGCTTCCATTATCATGCGATGATGAAAGTACACCATCCATCGATCTCCGCACAGCCCCTGCCAACCTCCGCCACCACCCTCACTTCCACATTCCAGAACCGCCCATCGCTGCTAAGCCAGCGGACCACTTGTAGGCACTCGGCGGGGATGGGTGCCCACAGCTTGGGGCACCAGGCGGCTGCCAGGGCGCCGCACGCGGCAACCACACCCACCTTGTAGTAGAAGTGGAGTGCTTCCACATTGGTCAAGCTGCGGGTGCGGCGCAACCGGAACTGCAAGCAGAACTGGCCGCACAGTCCTTGGGGTACAGCAGCCCGCCGCAAGGCACCACGCGCACGGCCTCGGCCTGCCAGCATAATAGTGGTAGGGACCGGCCAAGCAGGGGGTCTGTGCGGCGCACGAAACGGCGGGCCGCGCACCCATTGTTTGCACAAGGTCTTGCGGGCCCGGGTGCGGTAGCCTTGGTTTATATCGCATGGGGGCCATGGGCAACAGAGTAAGCGCCGGTGGCTCAGCAGCACGATACCCTCACATGCTCATGCGCGCCCATGAACGAAAACTCCCACGGCCAACCCGACCAAGCGCACCATTACTCGAAAGTAGATACGGATTCAGTTCGGTGGGCATGGGCTGGAAGTTCGTTGGTCAATGGCGTATTGCGTAGGCCGCACAGCGGCAATGCGGCGAAAGTGGCCTGTGCTGTGGCACCGGCTTCCAGGTGCTGCTGCATAGGCCGTTCGGCTTGTGGCTTGGGCGATCTGGTGCCGTGGTACAGGCCGTGCGTGCAGCGGAAGGTGGACCAGGTGCCACCGCACGGGCGGTGGGTGCTGGCACTGGCCGCAGGTGCATTGGAAGGTGCGCACATGCTGCGGAAGGGGTGGCAAATGCCACAAGAACAGCCGCATTCCTGCTGCATTTGCGGCAATGCGAATGCATATGCCGAAAAACGTGACATTTTGCCCACGCGCAGGGCACGGCACACAACGCTTTTCCGCGCTGGGCATGGTGTTGCAAGAATTTCGACGAATGGGCTGCAACACGCTTCCCGGCGTTTTGCGATTCACTGGTCTGGAAGGCGCTTTGACAACGCCGACCCCGGAAACCGGACTTTTCGTTCGGACCGGAGTTCAAACCCGGGTAACAACCCGGACCATTCAATACCGTCATGAAACAAATAGTAAGAGTAGTTGTACGGCTAAAGAGGGGGCCAGCACCCTGGCCAAATTGGACCAAGCGCGGTTCACGGTCACGAAGATGAAAGGCAACGCCAACTTCACCGCTTTGGCGGCGCAGGTGGCCGAGTGGAGACGCAGCGGATACACTGGACAGTGCCATTACCATGGCCCGCACCGGAGACCACGAACTTGTAGGCCCCGAGCGGATCGCTGAGAGGATGTGTTGATGGCGCAGTTGGCCAAAGCTCTGTGACTCGATCAACGGTGAAGCCGCCGGTGACAAGTCCAAACTCCTCACCCCGGCCTGCCGATGCGGCGAGAACGAACCTTTGGCGAGTTGCCCCCACCCACCAAGGTTGCAAGCCGCCTTACCAGCACCGTGGCCGCGCAAGCTTGGGTGGAATGGGCCTTCGGGAACGCGTGTGTACAACATGTACATCAGCACCACCAACAGCCCCTATGTGTGGACCTTGGTGAGCGGCACCACAAGCAACGGTTCAATGTGGATCGCCTAGAGCCCGGTAAGTTCTACTTTCACGGTGAGTGCGATCGGCTCCGCCGGCGAAAGCAGCAAGAGCGAACCAGGTGACCAGAGTAATGGCTGCGGCCTAAGCCCGCTCCTCTCTGGTGCAAAACCCCGGCGGCAGGTCAGTTTTTCTTCTTTGCGGCCGAACTGATGAAACGGTTGGATATCGAGTGCGAGATCACCTTCGTGAAGGTGGCCAGCTACCTCGGCACAAGCAGTACCGGCCGCGTTACGGATCTGATCGGGCTGAACGAACGGATCGAAGGCCGCCACGTGGTGGTGGTGGAGGACATCGTGGATACCGGCAATACGGTGAAGCACATCCTCGAGGCCTTGGCGGACCATCACCCGGCCAGTGTGAGCATCGCCACTTTGCTCTTCAAACCGGACGCCTACGAACAGACCATTCCCATTGAACATGTCGCGGTGCGCATTCCCAATGCGTTCGTGGTAGGATCCAAGCCTGGACCACGACGGTCTGGGGCGTAACCTACCGGGCATCTACCGCATCATCGAACAGAAACCATGAGCAAACTGAACATCGTCCTCTTCGGCCTCCGGGGCTGGCAAGGGAATACAGAGCAATTTCCTGATCGAGAAATTCAACCTCGTTCACCTCAGTACCGGCGATCTGCTCCGCGCAGAACTGAAGGCCGAGACCGAATTGGGCCTCGCCGCCAAGGAACTGATGGACAACGGCGAACTGGTTGCGGACAACATCGTGATCGGCATGATCCGCAACATGATGGAAGCCCACAACGAAGCCCCCGGTTTCATCTTCGACGGTTTCCCACGCACGGAGGCACAAGCGCAGGCCTTGGATGAAATGCTGAACGCCAAGAGCGAACCCATCGTGGCCATGCTCTCGCTGGAAGTGCCGGAAGAGGAAGTGGTGAAACGGTTGCTGGAACGCGGCAAGACCAGCGGCCGGGTGGACGACCAAGAGGAGGCCACCGCACGGAAGCGCATCACCGTTTACGCACGCGAGACATCACCCTTGAAGGACTACTACAAGGCCCAAGGGAAGTACAAGGCCATAGACGGTGTTGGTTCGCTAGCAGATATCACGGCGCGGTTGGTGAAGGCCATTGGGTAGGGCATGAGGTCATGTGGACATGTGGTCATGTGGTCATGTGCGACATGTTGGTTCCTGACACGTGGCCATCGTTGCTTGTTGTGATGAACGAGGGTCGGAGTTGAGACGTGCTCACTCCTTCACGAAACGCACGCTTTTCGGTTCACCAAGGTGATCCACCTTCAACGTGTACAATCCGGAAGCGAGTTCGCGTACATTCACACCACCGCTGGTTGACGCACCGCTCGCTTGCACCTTTCCGAGCAGATCAGTGATCGTGTAGTTGATCACCGGTTCGTGTGTTTCTGGTAACGTGATCCACAAGCGGTCATGCACCGGGTTGGGGTAGATGCGGAATGCGTTTCCTGCCTCTTCCGCGACACTAGCCAGCACATCCACACTGAACACCGCCGGTGGTGTGATGATGGGTGCATTGAAATCGAAGACGATGTGCGCGATGTTCTCGATCACGCTACCGTTGGTCAGGTTGGTGTTCGGCAATATGCTGAAGCGCACAAAGCCGTGACTGCCCGCTTCATCGCTCGTGCTGTCCGGTAGGTTGATGTCGTTATGGATCACGTGCAGGACGCCATCCGTTACGTACCAGTGGTTCGGGTGGCTGCTGTCCAAGAAGCGGATGCTCGCCCATTGCAGGTCCTCGGAAAGCGTGTCCAGGATCACTACGCGTTCGGCCAAGTAGGTGCCCGTGTTCTGGAAGCGTATGGTGTATTCGATCGGTGTTTCTCCGACCGCCACCACTTCCGGGGAGAGCTTGGCGGGGCTGAGTAGTTTATTGTTCGGGTCGTAGCTGCCCACCACGATATCCGAGAAGTGTGCGGCATTGTCCTCCGGCGTTTCATCCGCGATCGGCGAACTGGCAACGAGCAGGTGTTCGATCGGGGTGTTGATCGGTACGGTTGCCGCTGTATGCAGATCAACGGTCAACGTGGTCGTGGTGCCGATGGACATGGCAGGGAAACTCCACGTGGCCGATGTCGCTGTGGTGGATGCAGGTGTGATGGAACTGCCTACCCATGTTTGGTCACCATCAAAAGTGAGGGTGAGTTCGGCGTCCAACGCCATGGTACCGTAGTTCTGGCAGGTGAGGTAAAGCCGGTTGTCGAAGCCGGGGCGTGCGGGTACTGCCCAAAGCCATGTTCGTAGGTCGGCGATGTTGGGGGTGAGTGTAACGGCGAAATCGTTGCCGACATCGATGCTCCCCATCACCTGCACATCGGCACTGTGTGTTGCCGGGGTCATGCTCTCGAGGTAGGGATAGTTTACAGCAGCATTGACGACGTATACACCGGGCGCTACGCCGATCTCCCATAGGCCATCGGTACCGCAGCCCACCGTGTTGCCATTGGGTTGCGCGGTCACGTTCGCTTGTTGCAGGCCGGACTCCCCGGGGTCGTACTGCCCATCACCATCGGTGTCCACGAAGACACGCCCACTGATGCCCGGATAGGATCCAGGACACGTACTGTTGAGGACGGAGCAAAACGTTGCGTTGGCTTCGGTGATCTGTTCACCAAAATTCGGATAAATCGAGACCAGCGAATCTGGCCAATTCGGGATGCATGGTGTCCTAGAGGTGAAGTGTAAAGTGGACAGTCCGTTCGGGAATGGCGGCAGACAGCCTTCTACGAGGCCCATACGAAGAAACTCCAGTGTGGAGGGCCATGCTGGCAAAGGTCCTGTGATAAAATCCATGGTAATGCTCCGAACCCCAGCGGGCCATTCCAACTCCGACCAAACACCGAAGGCGGGCATTGACACAGACGAAGCGGTCATTGCAGATAGATCATAGGCGACAGTTGACATGTAATCGAGCCACAAGAATGATGTGTTGATCGCCGGTAATGAAATGTCTTCAGTGGAAGGTATGGCGAATGAAATGTGCAAGTACTCGACATAGCCCGGAGATGCGCAGGTGAGGTCGGTGAGTTCAACCAACAACATGGATCCCATCGAATCCGGCATGGCGAGGATGTCAAGTGAGAATCCTGCAGAATTGGACCCAACGACCATTCGATCCAAGCTTTCAGGGAGGGTCCCCAAAGTGACGGAACCAGTTGATATACTGATGGTGAGATCCTCGAGTGTAGCGGGAAAGTTCATTGCCACCAGGTCCGCATATGCGCTTACGTTGAAACGGACCAGGGCATCCAAGAACTGTAGTCCGAACAGGTCGACTGAATTTCCCATGCCAGGAATTGAGAAAATGACCGTATCCAACAGGGGTATCCCTGCATGCAACGTGTCCATGACCCCGGCACCATCTACGGATCCAGGTAGAACCTCGTTCAACCAGTCCCGCATCACGGGGTCCGGAATGTAGGCTTGAGCCTGACCAGCTACTCCGGCCAAAACCAAGAAAGAACTAAGCACAAGGCGTTGGAGTTGGTTCATGGTATGGGAATTGGCAGAAATGAAGGTACTACGAATGCAAGACAGGTGGATCGGACTTCGTGCTGCTTGGCATCGAGCCGCCAATCGCGACCTTTGCGCCCGAATGAATTTCATCGACCACATCCGCATCGAATGCCGCTCCGGTAAAGGAGGCAAGGGCAGCAGCCACCTGCGGCGCGAGAAGTACATGCCCAAAGGCGGCCCCGATGGCGGCGACGGCGGGCGTGGAGGGCATGTGATCGTGCGGGGCAATGCACAGCTCTGGACCTTGCTGCACCTGCGCTACACCAAACACGTGATCGCGGAGGATGGCCAAGTGGGCTACAGCAACCAGAGCTCCGGTGCCAGTGGCAAGGACCAGGTGATCGAACTGCCCCTGGGGTCGATCGTGAAGGACGACGAGACCAACGAAGTGCTTTGCGAAGTGACCAAGGACGGCGAAGAGTACATCCTCTTTCCCGGTGGTCGTGGTGGGCAGGGCAACCAGCACTTCAAGACCGCCACGAACCAAACCCCACGTTTCGCGCAGCCCGGCGAACCCGGATCGAGAAGTGGGTCGCGGTGGAATTGAAAGTACTTGCCGATGTGGGCCTGGTCGGTTTCCCCAACGCCGGTAAAAGCACCTTGCTCAGTGTGATCTCCGCGGCCAAACCCAAGATCGCGGATTATGCCTTTACCACGCTGGTGCCGAACCTCGGTATCGTTTCCTACCACGATGGCAAGAGCTTCGTGGTGGCGGATATTCCGGGCATCATCGAAGGAGCGCATGAGGGAAAGGGTCTTGGCTTGCGTTTCCTGCGCCACATCGAACGGAACAGCGTGTTGCTCTTCATGATCCCGGTGGATACCGCGGATGTGAAGAAGGAGTATGCCATATTGCTCAATGAGCTGGAGCAGTATTCTCCGGAATTGTTGGACAAGGAGCGCATGCTCGCCATCACCAAGTGCGACATGATCGACGAGGTGATGATGCAACAGTTGGCGAAGGAGCTACCGCGCAACGTGAAGCATGTGATGATCAGCAGTGTGGCCGGTACCGGCTTGAACGAATTGAAGGACATGCTGTGGAAGCGATTGCATAGCACCTTCCCTGCGAACCACGTGGACTAATACGATGGAACAGCTCGAAGCCTTGGATCGAGCGGCCTTCTTGGTGCTCAACGGCCTGCATGCGCCTTGGGCGGATGAGGTGATGCGCGTCGTGAGCGATCGGTTCATCTGGATCCCGTTATACCTCCTGTTGTTGATCGTTCTGCAACGGCGTTTCGGATGGCGCGGTTTGGCTTGGGCAGTGCCTTCCATCGCCTTGCTGATCTTCATGGCGGACAAGGGTTCGGTCCTGCTTTTCAAAGAGACCGTGCAACGCCTGCGCCCGTGCTTCGAGCCGCTGCTGGAAGGGAAGGTCCACCTGGTGTACGCCTCGTGTGGTGGCAAGTACGGCTTCGTTTCCTCGCATGCGAGCAATCATTTTGCCATCGCCGTTTTCATGAGCATGGCCTTGCGGAGTACACCGCGTTGGGCCACGGCCGCCCTGCTGCTCTGGGCCGCACTCATCGCGTACAGCCGCGTCTACCTCGGTGTGCATTATCCCGGTGATGTTCTGGTCGGTGGCCTTTGGGGTACACTGGTCGGTTTCCTCGTGGGCCGTATCTATGTGGGACTCGTTGCTTCAAGGGAACACGCATGAATGCTTGGTTAGCGATCTTCATCGGCGGTGGCGTTGGCAGTGTGCTGCGCTTCGCGGTCTCCCGTGTTCTGTTGCTGGTGCAGACCAAGCCCCTCTTCCCATGGGCCACCCTAGCGAGTAACCTCCTTGCCACGGCCTTGCTCGCGTGGTTGATCATGCGTTTCAATGTGCTGCATACGGGCAAGGGGACCTGGCAGGCCTTGCTGGCGATCGGGCTGTGCGGAGGATTCAGCACCATGAGCACCTTCAGTTACGAGAACTACCTGTTGATCCGCAACGGGCTTTTCGGCTTCGCGATGATCAATGTGCTCCTTACCGTAACGCTGGGGATCATGCTCTTCTATTTCTTCGCTCGCACACCATGACCCTGCGCACCTTCTTTCTGCTCTCCTTGGCAATGTGTGCCACCACTTCCACTGCGCAGCGTACGTGGGAAGCACCGCCACGCTTGGTGATCGGTGTGGTGGTGGATCAAATGCGCGTGGACTACCTGTACCGCTATTGGGACAATTTCGGGGACGGTGGTTTCAAACGTCTGATCCACGAAGGGGCTTTCCTGCGCAATGCGCATTACACCTATGTGCCTACGCAGACCGCTCCGGGCCACGCCAGCATCTACACCGGTTCCACACCAAGTCGGCATGGCATCGTTGCGAATCATCCGTACGACCGCGCCACACACCGAACGATCTATGTGATGACGGACTCCGCCGCGCGCACCATTGGCGCTGGTTCCCTTCGCCGCTCGCCGCATCGCCTGTTGGCCACTACGCTGGGCGACGAGATCGAACGGCGGACGGATGGGGCGGGCAAGACCATCGGCGTTGCCCTGAAGGATCGCGCAAGCATGCTACCCATCGGGCGCACCGGCGATGCCGCGTATTGGATGTCCTATTCCAGCGGCGAATTCGTTACGAGCGATTGGTACGGAATGACCGAATTGCCCAAATGGGTGAAAGCATTCAACCAACGCGCATTGGTGCCGAAATACTTGGACCGGAAGTGGGAGCCAATGCTTCCTGTGGAACGCTATCACCTCGCCCTACCGGATGACAATGCGTACGAGGGATCCTTTGTCGCCAACACCAAGGCCACATTCCCCTACGACTTGAGCACGTGGAAGGAAGATCCCAAGCGCATGGAACTGATCAAGTACACGCCGTGGGGCAACACCATCACCACGGACATGGCCATTGCTGCGTTGATCGGTGAGGAAATGGGCACGGATGTGACCACCGATCTGCTCGCGATCAGCTATGGGGCTACGGACGAATTGGGCCACTACACCGGTGTGCGGGCCATGGAGTTGGAGGATATGTACATCCACTTGGATCAGGAATTGGAGCGCCTCTTGATCGAATTGGACCAACGCGTCGGTGCCGACAACTACACGCTATTCCTGACCGCCGATCACGGGGCGGTGGATGTGCCCCAATACGTGAAGGACATGAAGGGCAGTGCAGGTTACGTGGATACCCAAAGTTGGAAACCGAAACTGGACTCGCTCTATTCGAACGAACTGGATCTTTTCCCGGATCGGATCACGAACAGATACACCGTGGACCGCATCATCAATGGCCACATCTACCTACCCGATAGTGCCAAGTCCACGGACTACATGGTGCGGATCCGGAACTTCGTGAAAGCCCAACCCGGTGTTGCTGATGCTTGGTTGGCCAGTGATCTGGCGCACGGTCCGGCGCTTGGGTCGCTCGGAGAGGCTGTGGCGAACGGCTACATGGCGGGCCGCTGTGGCGATATCCTGTACAGCTTCCTTCCCGGCCACATGGACACCGTGGATGAATACGGCGGAAAGGGCAGCGAGCATTTCACCAGCTGGAATTACGATACCCATGTTCCGGTGATCTTCTTCGGCCAAGGCATCAAGCCGGGCGAAGTGGTGCGGCGTACGACCGTGTCGGATATCGCGGCCACCATCAGCATGATCGTGGGTTGTGCCTTACCGGATGCGGCCGTTGGCGACCCTGTCCCGGAGGTGCTCCGCTGACTTTTCCACGATCATTGTTAAGATCCGATCGGTCCGATGCCGTGCGTTTTGGGCACTTGCTGCGTAGGTTTCGGCATGCAAGCGTGGGAGAAGCCGGTGTTCGATCAACCCTTCGAACTGTGGAAGGACGATGGGGTGTTGCATTTGGTGCTCGCCAAAGGGGCGCGAGTGCGCATGCGGGATATGAAGGAATTCATCCGTTTGGTGGCCGCTCTGGACCGTTCCGGCGCCGCACCCGTAGTGATGGAGTATCCGGAACAGGTCTGGGTGGAAGACCATGCACGCGCATTCCTGCGCCGGGTTTGCGGTTCCAACGGACATCCTGTGGCCCTCTACGCTACGGACCGCACGGGCTTGGCGCAAGCCGAATTGTTCAAACATGTGGAGCGACCAGCCTTTCCATTTCGGGTCTTCACCATGCGCGAGGCCGCGTACCGTTGGGCCCGGGAACGGCGGCAATTGGCCGATGTTCTAGCGCGGGATCGGACGTGATCGTTGAGATCTTTCCCATGTCCGAACTGGACTGGCGTTCCTCGACCCGGTAGTTTCGGGGCCTGAATGCGTGCCACTCCTGTACATCCTAGGTTCTTGATGCTCTGTTTTGGGCTGTTCTTGGCGTATGCACTCCATGCGCAGGCCCTGCAATTGACCGGCGAAAGTGCCGGTGCGAACGTGATCGTGCTCGGCACATCCGAAGATCCAGAAAGTCCTACGCCGGTGTTCCAAGCGGTTTGGCGTGGTGTGCCGGGTGCCGGTGCCGTATTCCAGATCCAGCGGACCGCCGCTCCCGATGATCGGCTGCGGTTGATGCTCGATCGGTTGATGGAGGCCGGGATCGGTGCCTACCTCGATGCGCGTGTTCATTTCACCAAACAAGGCGTGGTGAGCGATGTGCCCAGTGATCAGCTCGCGGACGAGATCGATGCCATGGTGCGTTCCGCTGCGGAGGACCTCGGTGTACCGCATGCATTCGATCAGTTGAGCGAACCCACCCGGATGCAGCTCTCGCGACTCACGCACATCGATTGGAGCCAAGCCCGCTACGGGGTGGATGCCGGAGAGGATCAAGACAAGTACCTGGCCATCTATTTCTACGTGCGCAGCCAGCGGGAGGAATTGGAGCGGCAATTGCGCGCCGACCTGTTGCCTTTGGCAAGTGTTGCCGTGCTTGGGAATGCGGTGGCAGAGCCGGGCTCGCAAGTGTGGATCAACTCCACGTGTGGCACCGTGTTCGATGAGGAGAACTACCTCTGTGCGCTGGATCTGCAACTTGCGGATACCGGCGGTGGTGGCATCGATCCGGCCTTGGGTCAACGGTTGATGCAAGCCATGGCCGAGCGCTCCGAGGATGTCACTGAGGATGTCGTTGAAATGCCGCGACTCCGGAAACGTGATCGGTGGTTGAAGGTGGAATTGGACGGGATCAATGAACGGATCGATCGCATGGACCAACGCCGTGAATTGTGGGCCATCCGTGATCGCTTGGACGATATCGAGGACCGCGTGGCCGGGCTGACCTTGGAAGTGCGCGATGTGCGGTCCAACGTTCCAGAAGAGGAGAATCCATCTGCCAACTTGAGCGATCTGGTGGGTCGGAACATCACGGTCCGTTTCGATCGGAACTCCACCCAACTCAATGCCGAGTACCGTGTGCTGCTCAACGAAGTGTTCGAACAGCTTGCGCGATCATCCATCCAACGTGTGCTGGTGACCGGCTATTCGGATCGCACCGGAGACCCTGATCAGAATCTTCTGTTGAGCGAACTGAGGGCGCATGCGGTGCGCAATTACCTGATGCAGCGCGGCATTTCAGCGGAACGGCTGCTGGTGAACTACTATGGCGATAGCCGCAGTTCGGGCCGCGATCCCAGCGAACGCAGGGTGGAGTTGGAGTGGATCCGATAGATCACTCTTCCGTGCCCGCAACTTCCCGATCCGTATCCGGCAAAATGGGAGAAGGATGCCGCATGCGGAACAGCACTTCGAACAACACACCGCCGTCCACTTGCACATGGAACGAACCGTCCAATTGTTCGGACAAGGCTTCTACGATCTCCAAGCCCAACTTACCTGTCCCTTCACGCGCATCGTCGGTGATCCCTTTTCCATTGTCCTTCACCGTTAGCCTGTACAGGTCTCCATCCATTGGGCTAACACGGATCTCGACATGGCCGCCCGTAACGTAGGGGAAAGCATGCTGGAAACTGTTCGACACGAGTTCGCACAGGATGATGCCCAGTTCGATCGCTGTATCCTGATCCGCCTTGGTATGGTCGGTGTTCACCTCGAAGCTCACCTGACGGCTTTGTGGTAGGTACATTTCGGCCAGTGCCTTCACCAGATCGGTGAAGAAGCGGAACAGATCCACGTTCCGTAGATCCACAAGGCCGTATAACTTGTGGTGGACCAAGGCGATGGTGTCGATCCTGCGTTTACCGCGCAGGAATTCGCTCTTCACAGCACCGTCTTCCAAGCGTGTGGCTTGTAGGTTCAAAAGGCTGCTCACCACCTGCAGGTTGTTCTTCACCCGGTGATGCACCTCGCGGTTCAGCACATCGCGTTCGCCCAATGCCTTGGCCAGTTTCACCTCCTGCGTTCGCGTGCGCCTGGTCTGTTTGCGCAGGTTCTCATCGGAGGAACGCTTCTTCAAGTAGGCCCATGTCAGCAGCGTGATCAGCACGAGCAGGAAGACGGCGCTCGCGATCAACACCCTCCATTCCGGTAGCAACCAGTCGATCAGGCGGTCCGTGTTCAGCACCACACCGGTGTTCAGCTGCTGGCCGTTCAGTGGATATTGCATGAATGAACAACCGAATTGCTGGTCTCCCACCTGAACGGTGAAAGGGGCGAATGTCTTCTTCGTCTGCCACGCTTTTTCAGCGAGGTCCGTGGCTGCTTCCACTTGCTCATCTCCCTGCCCGCGCACATGGCCCAAGGATCTGCCTTCATCATCGAGCAGGAGTATGCCCGGCCGGGTTAGTGCGGCGGACCGTGAATCGAGCCAAGAGGAACGCGTGAGGTCCACCGTGAACATCAGCACCCGATACGGTCGATCGGGGTTCTCATCGCGGATCAAATACGAGACTTGGAGCATCGGGTCACCGTCCGTTTCCGGTGGTCGCAAGGTCCAGCAAGGTTCGTTCTGCGATTCCTCCAAGGCCTTGCTGAACCACACCCTTTCGCGTGGGTCGTTGTCTTCATGGTCCAACCACGGCCCTTCGGTCACTTCAAGCCTTTGTCCACCGGTGTACCTCATCAGGATCGGTGGCCCATCCACCGATCCTGCTGCGGTGCGGGTCACCAAGAAGGTGCTGTCCTCTCGGATCAATGCAAGTTCGTCACCCACCTCGTTGGCCAATTTGATGGAAAGGATCGGCCAATGTGTGCGCAGCAAAGGATACCATCTGTCGAACACGACGGTGCTGTCCGAGATCTCGATCGCAGCTGCCTCTTCTCGGATGTCCTCGGCCATTTCACTGAAGAGTCCGTTCAGCCGGAGTTGTACCAATTGCTGCGTACGCAGCAACGCCATTTCGCCCAAGGCCGACTTCCGCTCTTGCATGGACGAGATCGCCCAAAGGAGCAGTCCGGCACCGATCGCCAGAACCCCGACGATCGAAATGAGAAGCGTACGGCCGGATCGAACCTTGCTCATGGACAGATGCTCTTGGCGATGATCGTCCTGGTCATTTCCGCGACCGCATCGCCACTTTTTATTTGCTCAGTGGTGAGTCGCGTAGGAATGAAGTACACCCCGTTCAGTTTGCCATTCATCGTTCGGCCTGCGCGGATGCATGTATCCAACTCCATCGTTTCTACGGTGAGGCCTTGGTAACTGAGGTCGATGATGAGATCCACCGACTTGTCCTGGTTCGTGGTGTTCACCAACTTCAATAACAATTCGCTGGGCTTTCCCGGAGGATGGTTCCAGCGGTATGCGAGCTGCACTCCATCCTGCACACCTTTTTGCAAGTATTGCGGCGGTGCACATCCAGCAGAGGCTAGGAAGGCGAGAAGTGCAGGAATGATGCGCGATCTCATTGCAGGTCGGTCAGTTGGGTGATAACGTGGCTGATGTCCTTGTCATCCACGTCCAGATGAAGTACCATTCGCACCATGCTGGGCCCGAAAGCCACGGCACGTACACCGCGGTGGTTGAGTTTGGCTAGGAACGGTTCGGCAGCTTGCTTATTCGCCAATGTGAAGATCACGATGTTCGTACGAACGGGCATCACGGAGGAAACATAGGGTAGGGTGAGCAGCTTGGCTTCCAGTAGTGCCGCACGTCGGTGGTCATCTTTCAAACGATCCACGTGATGGTCCAAGGCGTAATGACACGCGGCCGCCAAGAGGCCGGCTTGGCGCATGCCGCCGCCCAAGCGTTTCCGCACGCGGCGGGCCTGTCGCATCAGTTCCTTGCTTCCGATCAATACCGACCCGACGGGCGCTCCCAGACCTTTGCTCAAACAGATCGAGATGGTGTCGCAACGAGCGCCCCAGTCCGCAGGGCTCTCTCCGGTCGCGGCCATGGCGTTGAAGATGCGTGCGCCATCCATGTGCAATGCCAGGCCATTGGTTTTGCAGATCGCTTTGATCCGATCCACTTCGGCAATATCCCATACAGCACCACCGCCACGGTTGCAGGTGTTCTCAAAATTCACCAGCCGGGTGCGGGTCAACCACTGTTGGTCGTCATTGATCGCCTCTTGAACACGTTCGGCCGTGAACCGCCCGCGATCGCTCGGAACGAACTTCACACTGCACCCACTGTTCACCATGGTGCCACCACCTTCGTACCGATAGATGTGTGCGCCTTCATCGCAGATCACCTCATCACCCGGACGCGTGTGGATGTTCACCGCGATCTGGTTCGCCATGGTACCGCTTGGGCAGAACATGCCTGCCTCATGTCCGAACAGCCGGGCGATCCGTTCCTCCAAGGCATTCACCGTGGGGTCCTCCCCAAAGACATCATCACCCACCTCGGCCGCCATCATGGCCGCTCGCATGGCAGAAGTGGGTCGGGTAACGGTGTCGGAACGTAGGTCGATCATCGGGCCAAATGCAACGGCCCAAGATAGCGCGACGAAGAATGCTCAGGCCGTTTGCTCGAGGTGATGGTGCAGTTTGGCCAAGTAGGGGATCTCCTTCTTTCCAACGCCGTGGAAGGCGCTGGCGACCGCGTCCGCCGCGCGGTAGATCAACTGCTTGCGCTCCTCGGGCAGGTCGTGATGGTGACGCGCCATGTAGGCAACGAACGAGTCGAAGGCCTCATCGGCCGTGGCATCGCGTTCCGACAGGACATCGAATTCGAATTCCGTGATGAAGGCCTGATCCGTGCCGAAGTGGTCCGTACTGTCCTCCAAGGGAACGAGTTCCTCCTTGACGATGCGTTTCAAGGTCTCCACCTCTGCCGGCCGGACAAGGTCATCCGCTGCGGCTATCGCGTACAACAAACGACCCAGTTCCTTGTAGAATAGTTGTGCTTCCATGATCCCGTGAAGTTGGTACTTCTCCAAGGTAAGGCTCCTGACAGTGGTCACTTCCTGCGGCTCACAAGCAACCCGTCACGCACCGGAAGCAAGAGATTTTCTACTCGTGCATCGCTCTTCACTTTGCAGGTATAGGCCACGAGTCCGCGCGTTTCGCTGTCCTGATCGGCCTCGGGTGCCAGCACTTTGCCGCTCCACAATACGTTGTCTGCAATGATCAAACCACCAGAGCGAACACGGTCGATCACCAGGTCGAAGTAATTCGAATAGTTCGGTTTGTCCGCATCGATGAAGACCAGGTCGAAGGTGCCTTTGATCTGCGGTATCACGTCGGTGGCCGCAGCGAGGTGTTGATGGATGCGGTCTTGGAGCCCGGCTTTCTTGACGTACCGATCCACCATGGAGGCCAACCGTATATTGATGTCGATGGTATGCAACACCCCATCCGCTGCCATTCCCTCGGCCAAGCAAAGCGCGGAGTAACCCGTGTAGGTGCCGATCTCCAAAACCAAGTTCGGTACCATGAGCTTGCTGATCATGCTCAAGAACCGACCTTGTAGATGCCCGCTGAGCATATTGGGCAACTCGATGTTCGCCCGGGTCTCTTCCGCGAGTTCCCGGAGGATGTCGGGTTCTTGCGCGGTATGGCTTTCGGCGTAGGCGTTAAGGTCTGGGGAAAGGAAATGCATGTTGGATCAACGTTGAACAACGAAGTGTTGTGTGGCCGATCCAGTCTCGGTGCTCACAGTGAGCAGGTAAGATCCGTTGGCCATCATTGAAAGGTCGAGTAAAGTGTGCGTGGCCGAAATACGGTCCCGAAGAACGGTGCGCCCATCCATCGTCGTAACGATCAGTTCCGAGGCGCCTGCCGTAGGATACAATTGAACCGTGATCACGTCGTTCGCTGGGATCGGGAAGATGGAGAACGTGCTCTCTGGTTCTGCTTCATCGACCCCAACAGGAACGTCTAATCGCCACCAATCGTTCCGTCGCGCAAACGTCCCATCAAGTCCGAGGCCATAGTAGAATGCACTTGCCCAACTCTGGGGACCCAGTATCCCGGTGCCCACTCCACCTCTGCGCGTACCTCCTTCGAATGGAGCAACCGCTTCCCAACCGTTCAGTTGTTTCCACGTTTCCGCGTGGAATACCGTTCCGTCGGAAGCACCGCAGGTCAGCACATACACGCTGTTCCCACTGGCATCCGCGCCGTATCGCGGGGCAGGTAGGTCATCGCTCGCATACCATTCGCCGGTCTCGAAAAAGCCGGGGTACCACCACGCATCGTTGAGGGCATTGAACGCACTGTCCGCTCCCCCTAGGATGGCCATACCACCACCGGATTCGAAGCACGCAGCGCGATGTCTCGCAGGCCCTGGAACAGGTGATAAGGGCTCCCACGTATCATCGAACGATCTGTATTTCCACGCCTCGTTCGTGGGCACACCGCTTGCCAACATGCCCGTTGCAACAAGCGCATCCTGATAGTAGATCCAGGTGGACACGCAGGCATATCGGGCTTCATCTGGAAGCGATGCTTTCTGTACCCACTGATCCGTTTCCGGATGATAGGCCCACAATTCACTGTTCGCGCCGGCCTCTCCAGTACCTCCGAAAACGAATCCCGTATCGGCTATCGTGAACGTGCTACAGTATTGTCGCCCACTCGCAGGCATCGACGAGATCGCCGACCAACTCTCCACAGCAGGGTCGAAGCAGAACCAATCGTTGGTGTATCCGAAGCCCACCTCGCGCCCCGTGCCAACATAGATCTTGCCCGCTACCGTGAAGGCGGCCGCGTCGTCCCGTGGCGTACCCGGGAAGTCGGGAAGCTGGGACCACTGTGCACCTACGGTACCCCAAGCACAGAGTAGCGTGAAGTGGATCGTTCGCATGCCTCGAAGGTAGTTCCGCAGTTCTATCTG
This sequence comes from Flavobacteriales bacterium, assembly GCA_016710015.1. Lineage (GTDB taxonomy): Bacteria > Bacteroidota > Bacteroidia > Flavobacteriales_F > PHOS-HE28 > PHOS-HE28. Next base: position 989,042 of record JADJLR010000001.1, on the reverse strand, counting down.
ATCTGGTTTAACCAAATGGTTAATATTGCGGCCCGTAACACGCATGACCAGTCAAGTGAATACCGAACAACGCATCTTGAATGCGGCCCGGAAGGTCTTCACGCAGAAAGGCATGGCGGCCGCGCGAATGCAGGAAGTGGCCGAAGAGGCGGGTATCAACAAGGCCTTGCTACACTATTATTTCAAGGATAAACAACATTTGTTCGAAGGGGTGTTCAAGGAAAGTGCCCAACGCCAATTCGGCTGCATTTGGGATTCCCTGAAGCAATGCGATTGCCTCTTTCCCGCCATCGAGGCTTTCGTAACCGCCTATCTGGATCGCATGATAGAGGAACCCATGTTGCCGCTCTTCATCGCCAACGAATTGAACCGGGATGCGAAGGGCCTGGCCGATTTCGTGGATCGCGGGAAGGAGAGCCGTGCGCGCTTCCTGCACATGGTGGAAGAAGCCCGCAAGAACGGCGAGATCATCGACATCGATCCACGCGAGCTGCTGGTGAACATCATGGCCTTGTGCGCACATCCTTTCATCGCGCAACCCATGCTTAAGCACATCCACGGCATTTCGGACGAGGCGTTCCGCCGAATGATCCAAAAGCGCCGAAAGTCCGTTCCCGAATTCATCATCCGATCCATCCGCGCATGAACGACCTGTTCAAACGAAGACTCACCATCATCCTCGGCCTGCTATTCATCGTGGGCGGCATCGGTACCTGCAAGGTCTTGAAGGATAGCAAGAAGACACCGGACCGCATGGAGGTGATCACCGCAGCACGTGCTGTGCGCACATTGACCGCACAGAACGGGCCTGTGCGTTTGAGCATTCCCATCACGGGTCGGCTACGCGCCGTGGACCGCATGCTGATCACCGCCGAGGTCGGTGGTACCGTACAACGCACTGGGACGACCTTTCGCGAGGGAGTAACATTCCGCAAAGGCGAAGTACTGCTCCAGATCGACAACGGTGAAGTACGTGCACAAGTGAACGCACAGCAGAGTGCCTTCCTCAGGACCTTGGTGCAACTGGTGCCGGATCTGCGGATCGATATTCCGGATGCCGCTGCCAAATGGGAGACCTACTTGAAAAGTGTGCCCGTTGAAGGGCTGTTGCCGGAGCTGCCGAAGTTGGCCAATGAGCAAGAACGGAATTACATGGCCGGTCGCGGTCTCCTTGATCAGTACTACGGTATCCGTGCGCTGTATGAGCGGCTTGGCAAATACAACATCACCGCGCCTTTCGATGGTGTGGTCGTGAGCGCATCGGTGGAACCCGGTACGATCGTCACACCGGGAACTCGCTTGGGTGAATTCATCTCGCCCGGTTCGTTGGAGTTGGAAACCGCGATCGGCGCAGGCGAACTGACGCTGGTCCACATCGGTGATACACTTCGGCTGACCAGCACGGAAGGTCCCGGCACGTGGCGCGGTCGCATCATTCGAGCGGGCGAGAACATCGACGCTTCTACACAAACGGTGAAGCTCTTCGTGCAAGTGGATGGCAAGGACCTGCGTGATGGACAATATCTCGCCGGATCCATCGAGGCCGGTGCATTGAGCGATGCCGTTGCTGTACCGCGCAGTGCATTGCTGGAAGATGGCTCTCTATACACCGTGAAGGATTCCGCCTTGGTGAAGATGCCCGTGGAGATCCTGCACCAAGGGGTTGAGCAGGCCGTTGTGCGTGGCTTGGCGAATGGTCAGGTGGTCGTGACGGATCGCCTCAGCGGTGCATACGAAGGACTGCGTGTAGCACCTGTAACAAGTGAATGAAACGCGACGACGCTACGGCGCAACGAAAGGTTGAAAAGAAACACGGAACGAGAGATGTCGACAATGCATGAGAATGAAATAGCAAGTGGAGTAGTGGAAGCTGCATTTCGTGTTCATCGTCATTTTGGACCCGGCCTTTTGGAAAGTGTGTACGAAACCTGCCTTGAATTCGAATTGAAGGATATGGGGTTCGACGTGCGTCGTCAAGTTCATCTTCCTGTTCAATATCGCGGCATGCAGTTGGACGCCGGCTACAAACTGGATCTATGGGTGAACGGGAGGGTTATGATCGAGGTCAAGGCTGCACAAGAGATACATCCGGTCTTCAAAATGCAGCTGAAGACATATTTGAAATTGACCGATAACCGACTTGGATTACTCATCAATTTCAACACCCCCCTCCTGAAGGATGGGATCAGGCGGGTGGTGAACGGCCTAATAGAAGAATGACCTTCCATATTCCATTACCGTTGCGCGGCGCCCTACCGTTCTTGGGATCGGCGAATGATATCGGACAAAACGTTGCGTCGCCGCATCGTTGCGTTCCAACCTGTTCTATTCCATGAAAGGCCTTACCGCATATTTCCTGAAGTACTCCGTCGCGGTGGATACCGTGATGATCCTGATCTTCATCTTCGGCTTCTTCGGATGGAAGGCAACGCGCAGTTCGTTGTTCCCGGAGGCAGAAAGTCGAACCATCCAAGTGCAGATCATCTTCCCAGGTGCTGCTCCGGAAGAGGTGGAGGAGGGTGTCGTGCTGCGGATCGAAGACGATGTGAAAGGCATTACCGGAGTGGAGCGCATCAGCAGCTTGAGCCAGGAGAACGGTGGTGTGATCACCATTGATGTGATCAAGGGTTTCGATACGGACCTCGTAGTACAGGACGTGAAGAATGCTGTGGACCGGATCCCTTCGTTGCCCGATGGCATGGAGCCGATACGCACCTTCAAATTGGAGAACATCCGGCCTGCAGTGAGCTTTGCGTTGAGTGGTGAAGGTCTCGATCTAAAAGCGTTGAAGACCGTTGCACGCCGCGTGGAACAGGACCTGCGCTCCACCGAAGGCATCAGCAAAGTGGAGCTGTCCGGCTTCCCGTTGGAAGAGATCGAAGTGGCGCTGCGGGAAGAAGACCTGCGTGCGAACAACCTCTCTTTCGCACAAGTGTCACTCGCTGTCCGAGGTGCGAATCTGGATGTGACCGGCGGTAAGATCAAGACCATTGACGAAGAGCTTCTGATCCGTGTGCGCGACAAGCGCATGGATGCGGAAGGCTTGAAGAATACCGTGGTCCGCGCTGGATCGGATGGAAGTGTGCTGCGCTTGAGCGACGTGGCCGATGTGCGCGATGCATGGGCCGATGATCCCGCCCGCAATTACGTGGACGGAATTCCCAGCGTGGTGGTGAACGTGAGCAGTACGATCAGCGAGGACATCCTCCACATCGCCGATGCCACCAACAAGTACATGACCGATTTCAGCGGACGTAACACCACGGTGAAGGCGACCTTGATCAGCGATGCCACCATCGTACTCCGTCAACGCATCGCCATGTTGCTTGAAAATGGCACCCAAGGCTTCCTCCTCGTGATCATCGTCCTTACGCTCTTCCTTAACTGGCGTCTTGCTTTCTGGGTAGCACTCAGCATTCCAGTGGCGTTCGCGGGCATGTTCATACTCGCACCGGGCTTCATCACCATCAACGTCATGTCGCTCTTCGGGATGATCCTCGTGGTCGGTATCCTCGTGGACGATGGCATTGTGATCACCGAGAGCATCTATCAGGAGTACGAACGCGGACTTCCGCCGATCCAAGCGGCATTTATCGGCATCAACAAAGTGTTGCCTGCGGTGATCAGTTCAGTGCTCACCACGGTCGCCGCCTTCAGCACCTTCTTCTTCATCGAAGGGCGCTTGGGTGATTTCGCTCCGGCGCTGGCCTTCGTGGTCATTGGTACGTTGGTCTTCTCATTGATCGAAGCGGCGTACATCCTACCGGCACACATCGCCCATAGTAGGGGTCTCAGCCGTGGTAAGAAGAATCGTCTGGAAGCATACATGAATGGTGTGATGGGCAACCTGCGCGACAAGCGGTACGGCCCATTCTTCGACCGTATCATGCGGAACAAGGTGCTCACCATCGGCATCGCATTCTTCATTCTTGCACTAACGATCGGGTCGGTGGGTGCGGGTATCATCCGTACCACCTTCTTCCCGGTGATCGAGCGCGATGACGTGGCCGTGGATCTCGAGATGGTGACCGGTACACGCGAGCAGATCGTGTTCCAGGAACTCCAGAAGATCGAACAACTCGTTTGGACCGTGAACGATGAGTTGAGTGCAGGACGTGAGGATAGCCTTGATGTCGTGTTGAAAGTGCAAACCATCCTTGGCCCACGTCCAGAACAAGGCAAGTTGAACATCATTCTGTTGGATGGCGAGAAACGTGGCTTCAAGAGCGAAGAGTTGACCAATCGCCTGCGCGAACGTGCTGGTGCCATACCCGGTGTTTCGAACCTCTCTTTCGGTCTGGCCAGTGCCTTTGGTAAACCGATCTCCGTTTCGCTACGCAGCAATGATCTTGCGGAACTCAACACCGCGAAAGCTGAATTGCGGGATGAATTGGCCCAACTTCCCATGCTCCGCGATGTGGTCGATAGCGATCGCCCGGGAAATCGCGAAGTGGTACTGAAGCTGAAGGACAAGGCCCAACTGCTAGGTCTCACTTTGCAGGATGTCGTGGGCCAAGTGCGCCAAGGTTTCTTCGGACTGGAATCACAACGCGTGCAACGGGGTGAGGACGAGGTGAAGATCTGGGTGCGTTATGCGGAAGATGAACGTGCTTCACTCCGTGATCTGGAGGACATGCGCATCCGAACTGCGGACGGTCGCCAACTGCCCTTGAGCGAACTGGTGAGTTACCACATCGAACGCGGGATCCGTGCGATCAGCCACTTGGATGGAAAGCGTGAAGTGCGTGTGGAGGCCGATATGGCCAATAGCGCACAGAGTTCGACGGATGCCACCACACTCGTCGCCTCGGACATCATGGTACCCTTGTTGGCACGGCATCCAGGCCTCAGCTACAGCTTCGAAGGACAAGGGGAGCAAAGCCGGAAGGTCGGGATCTCCGCAGCCAGGATCATGCCCATCACCCTCATCATCATGTTCTCGTTGATCGTGATCACACTGCGGAGCTTCTGGCAAATGCTCATGGTGTTGCTGTGCATCCCGCTCGGTTTCATCGGCGTTGCATGGGGCCACTGGGTCCACGATGTGCAGATCAGCCTGTTCAGTTTCTTCGGGGCCATCGCGCTCATCGGTGTCATGGTCAACGATTCGCTTGTACTGGTCACCACCTTCAATGCAAACCTGAAGGAACGCATGACCTTCAACTTGGCGTTGCGAACGGCGGCCCTCTCACGACTGCGGCCTATCCTTCTGACTTCCTTGACAACAGTTGCCGGACTGTTGCCGATCACCTTGAATAAGAGCTTTCAAGCGCAATTCCTGATCCCCATGGCGGTGACGGTCGCATACGGATTGGCCATCGCCACCTTCGTAACACTGATCGTTCTGCCAACCTTATTGGCCGGGCTCAATGAGATCCGCCGCTTGCGCTGGTGGGCATGGTACGCCGAGTGGCCAACTCCCGAAGCCGACGAACCTGCTGTGAAAGAACTTCCCTATGAGAACCTGGAGGACACTCGCGCTTAGTGCGTCATCATTGTTCATCGCCGGTGTGTTCGCACAGGACACCCTGCAACTCGCCGATGCGATCCAACTCGCAATGGCCAATGAACACGGCATTCGCATCGCGAAGAACGATGCGGCCATCGCCCAAGCGCAGGCCACTGTAGGAAATGCAGGTCTACTGCCTTCCCTCGATGCCAGTGGACGGGCCAACTACAGCAACCAGTATTCCAAGCTTGATTTCGCGCCGGGCATTCAGGATGTGGAGCGGAGTGGGGTGGAGAGTACCACCTTGGCCGGGCAGGTCGGATTGGCATACACGCTGTTCAACGGGATGGGCAACTTCGCCACCTATGAACGTGCGCAACTGAACGAGCTGCTTGCGGACCTCCGTACACGAGCTCAGGTGGAAGGCACACTTTCCCAAGTGATCGCGCTGTATTACGGCATTGCTGCGATGGACGAGGATGTCGCCATCACGCAACGGATCCTTGAGATCAGCGCGGACCGGTTCGCACGACAAGAAGGCAAAGCGTCACTGGGTGGAGTGGGGAGACTCGATGTCCTTAACGCCAAGGTCGACCTACAGGCGGATAGCACCACCTATATCCTGGCCAAGCAGCGCAGGGATCGAAGCGTTAGGGATCTGAATGTGTTGATGGGCCGCTCCTCTGCAACGAGTATGCAAGTATCGCGTCGTGTGGACCATGTACGCGTATTGGCCGAGGATCAATTGGTGCAAGAGGCCATGAACGGGAACGTGCTGTTGGTTTCAGCCACAGCTCAAGTGCGAGCGGCAGAGGTGGACCAGCGTATCGCCAAAGCCCTGCGCTGGCCGAAGCTCGATCTCAATGCAGCATACGGGATCAATGATCAGAAGAACGAGGTCGGTGTAGTGCTTGGTACCTATACCCAGGGATTCAATGGTGGTCTTACAGTGAGTGTGCCGTTGTTCAACGGTGGTCGCATCACCACCCAAATGGAAGCTGCACGGTTGCGTGCGGAGAATGCGGTGATAGCGGAACAACAGGCACGCTTGCAAGTGGAGCGTGATGTGCGCAATGCATACGCAACGTGGAGCAGCCAACGCGAAGTCCTGCGGATCCAATCCGATGCGGTCAACACAGCGCAGATCAATTTCGAGCGCACCCGCGAACTCTTTCAGGCCGGACAGCTTACCGGGTTGCAATTCCGCCAAGCGCAGTTGGATCTGGCGAATGCGGAAAGGCAGTCCGTCGTCTCGGGCTTCGATACCAAAGTGGCGGAGTTGATACTGCTGCGTGCAAGTGGTGGACTCACATCGGCGTTGGGCATTCAGCCTTGATCCATATCGGGGTACACGGAGTAGATCCGAGCATGATCCAAGGCGCTTGGAAGGCCTTGATTTGATAGGTTCGTCCGGATCGATCAACTTCGCAGTTCCCAAACCTGTTGAACCATGAAAACTGCGACCAACCTATTCCTGTTCTTGGCGATGACCCTCCTCGCTGCGTGCTCCAGCGAACCCAAGAATGGATCACCGGAGCAGAAGGAGGAGCGAGCGATGGATGAAGCGGCGGAATGTGATCCACTCGTGGGTGAGTTCCGTGACCTGATGGCGGATTATGAATCGGCGTTGAAGGAGATGATCGCTGCGAAGAAGATCGACCCGAATGGTCAGAAGGAATTCTCGGATAAGGCGAGCGACTTGAGCAAGCGGATAAAGGAGCGCGGAGAGAAGGCACTTGGTATGAAGTGTTGGTCCGAGTTCAATACCATCGGCCAGACCTATGGAACGCGTATCGCCAAACTCGGCATGGAGGTCATGATGATGAATGGAGGTATGGAAGGATTGGAGGGCATGGATCCAGCCGCGCTGGAGGCGATGAAGAAGGTCATGGGGCAATAAGTTGATCGCGCGATGACCGAAGAGAGCAAGTCCTCGAAGCTGCTTCCAGCAGTCGGGTTCGTGCTGTGCGCTTTGGTCCTCGGCCTGTTCGCAGGGGCTTTCATTGGCAGGTTTTCGGTCAGCAAGGCCGACGGGATGGCCGGTGCGGCGATAGTAGCGTTCTATGGGCTTTTCGGCGGGGTGATCATTGCTATTGCGGCCATCCTCCTGGCGCGCCGTATGGAACGCAGAGGATTGCTTCGCGCTTTGACGGTCATCGGGCCGCTTGCGGTGATCCTGCTTGCCGGGGCGACGTGGCGTTTCATGAAGATCAAGGCCGAAAGTGACCGACGCTGGGAGATCGAGCAGGAGCGCTACAAGCAATTGAAACCAACCGCACCGAACGCACCGGTCATGTTCGCGTCAATGCATTCGGTCATTGAGAACGTTGCGACCACTGAGGAAGTGCGCGACCCCGCGCTTGGCTTGGGCATGGCGGCACCGATCATGGAACTCGGCACCTTCCACTTCTACGCCGGGCCGGACATGGACCAGGTCCCCGGCATGTTCGCCGCAACGGACAGCTTGGTGTTCGCGAAAGGAGAGCACTTCGTCGACATCACCTCGGCACCGCCATGGTTCGTTCCGGCCCACCTGAAGTTGGACTACGGCCTCCTGCTGTTGAAGGTGATCACGCTTTCGCGCAACTGGATGGAGGTGGAGGTGAACAGCATCGATGGCACCACGCGCTGGGTGGACCGCAATGAGCTGACCTTCGTAACATGGCCGGAGTTCATCAGTACGGTGAACACGGTAGAGATCATCGACACGGAAACGAACCCGGTCCGTTTGAAGCCATTGGACCACGCCGCCATACTCGCCGAAGGTGCCAACGCCTTGCTGGTCCCGCTTGCCGTGCGTGGGGATTGGCTCATGGTCTCCACCGATGGCTTGGCGGACCGTATCGTACCGACGGGTTGGATCCGTTGGCGTGATGGAGAACGGCTGCTGGTGCGCTACAATTTGTTGTGCTGAGTCGCATCAGGAATGGGAGGATCGAGCAGTATCGCCAAACACTTTCGCGAAATCCACTTCGGCGGCAACTGGACCAGCGTGAACTTGCGCGACACACTAGCGGATGTCACGTGGCAGGAGGCCACCATGAAGCAGAGATCCTTCAACACGATCGCAGCGATCACCTTCCACATCCATTATTTCGCAGACGCTGTGCTTCAGGTGCTGGAGGGTGGGCCACTCGACGCGCACGACAAGTTCAGCTTCGACCATCCGCCGATCACGAGCGATGCAGATTGGCAACGCATGCTGGATCAGATATGGGCCGATGCGGAGCGATTCGCAACGATGGTGGAACAAATAACGGAGGAGCGTTTACAGAGCAACTTGGCGGACCCCAAGTATGGTACCTGGTACCGCAACCTGCACGGCATCATCGAACATGCCCACTACCACATGGGGCAGGTCGTGATCCTGAAGAAGTTGCTGCGGGAAGGGTAGGACTTTTGTCCGCCACAACGGCGTTTCGCGTGCATCTTCTCCGGCGATCCGGCTACCGTACTGCGTCTATTGCTTCATCCACACGGCACGCATCACGTTGCCGTCCGCACAGGATGCCTCGATCAGGTAGGTGCCAGCGGCGAGTTCGCCCACATCGATCCGTTCAGCGCTATCGCCGAAGAGTCCTGTGGACGAACCTTGCAGGGTCAGGATCCGCCAATCTGTGATCGTGCGCGATCCATCGGCTACAAGACGCAAAACGTTCCGGGCGGGATTCGGGACCACCTGGATCGGTGCGCGTTCCCTTTCCGCAAGCCCGTCCACATTGTCACGCACGAATTCCCAAAGCATCAACCGGCCATCGCCTTGATCACTGGTGTATTCCACGGATCCCGTGTAGCTGCCGGAACTGATCGTGCCCGAACCAACGAGCGTGAGCACCTCGTCGTTGTCGTAGCTGGTCATGGTCAGCTCGTACCGGTCCACGTGCCCTTCCGTCCAGGGCAGGCCCGAAATGTTCAGTTCCACCGTTCCCGTATCCGGCCCGGGGTCCGGAGCGGGAAGCACCACGTACACGGTGTCCCCATTCGTGGTACGACCGCCAAGTGCCAAGTGCGGAGCATTGATCGCACATGCTATCCGGTCCGTGGCGTTCAACATGCGGTTCATCGCCATGTATGCGAAGGCGGCGGGCTTGGGAGCGAAGGTCGGCTTGGAATAGAACATGCCCAAGCAACAGGTCGCGGCAGTGGTATCGTTATCGGTCATGCTCGCGGCATGTGCCATTACAAAGCCACGGTCGTTCATTTCAATGATGCCCCGTATCCGGTCCAAGCCATAGTCCAAGCTGTTCCATCCTGCTGCTCCGAACGCAGGGTTGAGAACGCCCCATTCCGCATTGATCAGATCCGAGTTTGGGAAGAAGGTGTTCTTCCAACCTTGTGCAATGCTCGCCTTCGTGCTGTCGTAGCCCCCGAACGCATCAGCGGAATAGGGGTGGACGCTGATGAAGTCCATCCGTGTGGAACTGTCGCGTGCAATGGAAAGGAACTGGACGGGGAAGAGGTTCAGGAAACTCTGCATCGCAAAACTGCAGCAACCCAATTTGACGTGTGGCGACAGTGCGGGATCGTCTCCGATCTCATCGGCCAGCGCGGCCATCATGGCGTGCAGTTGTGCAGCGGTGCCGTCCCAGAACGGCGTAAGTCCGGGGAACTGGTCCGGCTCGTTCCACACCTCGAACCACTTGACATTGCGCGTGACGTACAGGTGTTTCACAAGCTGATAGAACACACGGCTATAAACCAAGGGATCGGTCGGTGGCGCTTGGCGGATCCCATTGTCCCAACCAAGCAAGTGGCAAGGCGGGTTCCAATAGATGCACGGATAATAGGCCGGTGTATCCACGCTGGCCAGCGTGAAGGGCATCGAAGCCATGTCCAGGAACGGCTCCGCGCCCATGGCATGCACCACATCGATCAACGAATCCACATAGCTGAAATCGTAGTTGCCGAGGTTGTTCGCACCATTCATTGAATTCGGACCGTGATAGAACTCCGTCCATAGGTTCTTCAATACCGTTGTGTCGGTGGAGTAGTGGTCAGCACTGCCGGGATCATCAAAACGAGCAGTGGAAACGCGGATGAAACGCGGCTTCAACAAAGCCATATCAGCGTCGAAACCGGGATCGTTAATGAACTGGAGATGTGGCCCGACGACGCTGGGATTTCCGCCCGCTCCGGTAAGCAAGTGCATCTCGTAGTGATCGCCCCACAACGGAGTTATTGAACCGGTAACGTTGGATGCATCCACGTTGATGGTGATCTGCGCAGCAGCGGAATAAGGCAATACGATGAACAGGAAGTGCAACCAACGGGATCTCATCATCATCAAGACGAAGGTAATGAGGGAGCAAGCGGGAGGTGGGCAAGAGCAAAGGCGAAGTGGAGCGATCGTCCTGACGTGCAAGGTTGTTATCACTCGAACGTTTTGTGGATAAATGCTACAACCCATTTCGATGGAATTGGTACATTGTCTGTCGGATAACCGACAGAAAACACGTCAACGATGGACAAGGAACAGATCGATGCGCTTTTCAACAGGTTCGAAGAAGCGTGCTACATCCACGAAGGTGTCGAATGCTGGAGTGCACGTGAGCTGCAAGTCATCTTGGGATACGCTCGTTGGGAGAATTTCAAAGTAGCTCTGGAGCGTGCCAGAAAGGCGTGTGAAGGCAGCGGGGCCAAGGTTGGGACCATTTTCGTGATGTCACGAAAATGGTTGGTTTGGGCAGTGGCGCGGAACGACCTGTCGAAGACCTGGCGTTGACCCGTTATGCGTGTTAGCTCATTGCCCAAAACGGTGATCCCAGCAAGCCGGAGATCGCCTTTGCGCAAACCTACTTCGCGGTGCAGACCCGCAAGCAGGAGCTGATCGAGAAGCGCATGCTGGATGTCGCTCGCGTATCCGCGCGTGAGAAACTGACAAAGTCCGAGAAGAAGCTTTCGGGGATCGTTTACGAACGTGGAGTGGATGACCGTGGTTTTGGCATCCTGCGTTCCAAAGGCGATCAGGCACTCTTCGGTGGAGCCAATACCAGTGATATGAAGCGAAGACTTGGCGTTCCGGAGAAACGACCCCTGGCGGATTTCCTTCCGACACTTACCATCAAGGCGAAGGACTTCGCCGCCGAACTAACTGGTCACAATGTCGTGGACAAGGATGTGCATGGTCAGGATCCCATCATCCAGGAGCATGTGGACAATAACGCCGCAGTGCGCAAGATGCTCGCGGAGCGCGGCGTGAAACCAGAAGAGCTACCGGCAGCCGAGGACCTGAAGAAAGTGCAACGCAGATTGGTGGGAGAGGAGAAGAAGTTGGTGGAGGCGGGGAAGAAGAACAGATCAGGCAACAATGGCTAAGAAGAAGATCATTGGGACCTGTAAGCTTTGCTTGAAGCCAGGTCAGGAACTACAGAACTCTCACATCATTTCGGAGTTCTTCTACAAGCCGATATATGAGAATGGACGGTTTCAGATATTCTCTTCGAACACGACCAACTCATCGCGGATTGAACAGAAGGGGCTCCGCGAGCATCTCTTATGCTGGAGCTGTGAGCAGAAGCTCGGTAACTGGGAGAAGTACGTGAAGGAGTTACTTTTTGATCGCGCGCCACAAGGCATCGATCATGGTGATCGGATGGAATACCCTGGAGTGGAATACTCCCAGTTCAAGCTGTTCCAGATGTCTTTGATCTGGCGGTTGGGAATTACCAAGCATGATCGATTCAGCAACGTTGATCTTGGACGGAAGCACGAAGATCGACTTCGGGAAATGTTGGACCGTTCGGATCCGGGAGAGCCGTACGAGTATGCCTGTTTCACTGAACATGTTGCATACAGTATCCCTGAGTATGGTAGTGTGATTCTTCCACCAACGAAGGGGGCGAAGAAATTTCAGGGCCATCCGTGCTATCGGACGGTTCTTGGTGGTATGGTCTGGTGCTTCTTTGTATCGAGTCACATGGCGCAGTTCCCAAAGCCAGAGATTTTCCTTTCCAAGTCAGGCGTACTTCCTGTTTGGAAGGAATCTCCTTCGGCTAGAAAGTTCGTTCGAGAGTGGACTGCACCGATCATTGCTGAGCATACAACTGCATAGACGACATCGTTGGCCTCTATGCGTTCACTGCACATGCGGGCCAATGAAGAACGCCGATGTGGATCCCTCCACTTCGGCGTTCATCCAAAATGTCACTCCGAGCTTGCCCCGGAGTCTCGTCGGACGATCAGTAGCAATACTTCCCCTCCGCGATCATCTTCTTCGCGATCGCCTTACGCAGTTCGGCCGTGTTGAGGTTCGTCGCCTTCGTGAAGCGCTTCGCACCCATCAACATCGCACGTTGCTCATCGCCATCGGCGAAATTGTTCACCGCTTCTTTCGCGTACTTGTGAATGCGGTCAGCAGCATCGTGAATGTAAAGCTGGGTCATCGCGATCTGCTCTTTCACGCTATCCGCGCCTTTCATCTCAACCAACTTCAAGGTGCGTAACAACACACTTTCCGCGAGGTAGGTGTCGATCACCATGTCAGCGATGTGCATCAATGTCTCCTGGTGCTTCGCCAATTCCAAGCCCAGCTTCTGTGCGGCGCCACCGGCCACCATCAGCACGGCCTTCTTGAAGTTCGCCACCATCCGCTTCTCGTCGCCGAGCAACGAATCATCCGGCTCCGGCATGTCGGGGATACCCATCAGATCAGCGGCAACTTGCTGCGCAGGACCCATCAGATCCAGCTGACCTTTCATCGCGCGCTTCAGCAGCATGTCCACCGTCAGCATGCGGTTGATCTCGTTCGTTCCCTCGAAGATCCGGTTGATGCGGCTATCGCGATACGCACGCTCCACAGGGCTTTCGGCGCTGTAGCCCATGCCGCCATAGATCTGCACGCCTTCGTCGCACACGTAGTCCAAGCACTCGCTGCCGGCCACTTTCAGGATCGCTGCTTCGGCTGCGTATTGCTCCACGCCTTTCAGCAATGCTTGTGCATGATCCGCACCGCCGGCCTTCAGGTCCTCGATCGCGCGCTCCATGTCCTGGCTGCAACGGTAGGTCGCACTTTCCACCACGTAGCAATAGGTTGCTTGGTCCGCGAGCTTTTGACGGATCGCACCGAAGCTGCTGATCGGACGACCGAACTGCTGCCGCTCGTTGGCGTAGTTCACGCTTTGGTCCACCACGGCCTTCGCACCGCCCAGCGCCGCGCCCGCCAACTTGATCCGACCGATGTTCAAAATGTTCACCGCGATCTTGAACCCGTTCCCGCGCTCGCTCAGCATGTTCTCCACCGGCACTTTGCAGTCGTTGAAGAACACCTGCCTGGTGCTGCTGCCCTTGATCCCCATTTTCTTCTCCTCGGGATTCAGCGTGATGCCGCCGAAGTCCTTCTCCACGATGAAGGCGCTCAGGTTGTCGTCCTCCTTGCCGGTCTTTGGGTCCACGATCTTGGCGAACACTGTGAAGATGTCCGCGAAGCCACCGTTGGTGATCCACATCTTCTGGCCATTGATGATGTAGTGTTTGCCGTCGTCGGTCAGCACCGCTTTCGTGCGACCGCTGTTGGCATCGCTGCCCGCGCTGGGTTCAGTGAGGCAGTAGGAGGCCTTCCATTCGCCCGTGGCCAGCTTGGGGACGTACTTCTTGCGCTGTGCCTCATTGCCATAGTAAAGGATCGGAAGCGTACCGATGCCAGTGTGCGCCGCGATCGCCACGCTGAAGCTGTGCCCGGCACCGGTCACTTCGGTCACCAGCATCGTGGTCACGAAGTCCTTGCCGAAGCCGCCCAGGTCCTCGGGCACCGAGATGCCCAGCAGCCCCAGTTCGCCCGCTTTGTCCAGCAGGCTCGGCATCAGCCCCTCTTTCAAGGAGTCGATCTCATCCAGTTGCGTCCACACGTTCTGTTGCAGGAACTCGAGGGCAGGTCTGCGCGATCATGCGCTGCTCCTCGTTGAATTCCTCGGGAATGAAGATGTCCTGCGGGTCGCTCTCGCGGATCAGGAATTCGCCTCCTTGGAGGGCCTTTTTCGTTTCGGTTGCCATGGTGTAGATCAGATGATGGGGCGATCAGATGATCAGATGCTTCCGCCGTGGACCTGGCGTAGGCGGATGATCAATAGCCGTCCGGTGGTTTAACGTGTTTGTTGTAATAGATGTTTGGGCGTGCCGGCGCCAAATGCGCGCCGTCGGGCTATTCGCTGCAAGTCCTCGGCCTGTTGCTTCGTCGTTCCTCCTCGCAATCAGGCCTGTGGGCTTTCCGCTGCTATCCCTCACGCGGAACAACGGCTGCGACCCCTCCGGGGTCGTGGCGACATGGGGACACTTCCTTTCTAATGGCTGTGACCCCTCCGGGGTCAGGCCTTCCACCTCAGGTCGTTCTTTGGATCTATTGTACCAGACCTTGACCCGCCATAGGCCCACCGCCAAGGCACTCGCCCCCAGAGGGGTCATAGCCTGTTGCATTTGTTCCGTCACGGAGGCATTCGACCCTGAAGGGGTCGCATCCGTTGTTTGCGGATACGTTTCGGCTACTTGCGGATATTTACGGATATGTCCGACCTCGAAAGTCAGTTGGTTACAATTTGTAACCGACTGCAACTGGTAACGATCTGTTACCAGTTGAGGTGATCGATCCAACCGGTTACGATCTGTAACCGGTTGCCCGTGCTCCATTCCAGTCGGTGACGATCCGACACCGACTGGATCCCTGCCCACAGCCCAGTTCAACTGGTGACGACTTGTCACCGGTTGGAAAACGAAGTTGGATATGTTCCTGGAGGGGGTCATGATTTCTTCGCTCGCTTCTTCGGGGCGATCTTCTTCTTGCTCGGCGGCAGGAAGTTACTACCCGTTACTACGGACTTTCCAGTTCGCTCCTCCAGTTCAAGTCGTGCCTTCTTTGCAATACCGCCGCCTTTCCTCGCCGCCACCTTGTTCTTCGGCATGCCAACGGCCTGCTCCGTCTCGGCGATCTGCCGCGTGCTCATCTCGGCCAATGCCGTAAAGATCAGTTCGGCCTCGGTCATCCCGCTAAGGCGGGACAGGTTATGGTCGCGGAGGTTCTGGGTCTTCAGGCCTTTGATGGTCTTGTGGTCCTTCACGGTAACGCCGCTCCACTCCTGGTGGATGATGTTCGTCAGGATCGCGAACTCTTCGCCTTCCTTGATGTCGTGGTCCTTCCAATAGTCTGTGAGGCTGCCTACGGCAGCCAGGCTTGTTTGCGCGCCTGCCTGCCGTAGGCAGGTTTCCTGGCCCATCCCCGCTGAAGGCGGGATGAGACACATGCGGAGTCTGATCCACTTCTCGCTAGGACGATTCCAATGCCAGTTTCTACGGGCGCTATGTTTTCGGCCATTTCCGATGCGCTCAAAGCCCACCCTCGCCAGCCAGAGCTTGATCGGTTCGGCTTTCGGGCTTGGAACGGATTGGACCAGTCGCAATAGGGTCTCGGCGGTGGCCACGTCGGTGAGGTACTTCTTGCCGTCGGCGGCTTCCAATTTCAGTCGGTGACAATTTGTCACCGACTGACTTCCTTCCTTATCCAGCCTGCCTTTCAGCTTGTTCCAGTACTTGCGTGCGGTCTGGTAGTCGGGTTGGTCGATGAGGACTTGGATGATGTCGATCACCGAGAACCACCACGTCTCCGTGGCATCATCATAGAGCCGACGGATCTGATGTTGTTCAAATAGCGTGGAGGAGGGTAGCAGGGCGCTCATGCTTTGTAATCCGAAGCTTTAGTGAAGGATTGGATTCAGCGGGTGACGGCTTTTTCGCCAACGCGCATTGAAAAACATACGCTGTGCCTACTCATTGTTTTTGTACCAGTCGAAAGAAGTCTGGGTAGTAAGTACGTAGGTGTTCGAACGCCAGCGCTTCACCACGGTCGTACTCCTTTCTATCGGACAAGGCCGGAAACCCTCCACCCGTGGAACTGGCCCATGCGTGCCGGGCATAGGCGAAAGTATCTACGTGAGCAATGTGGTGCCCCGCATTCATGACATCATGGAACCATTGGGTTCCTGTATCCATCCCAAATGATGCTCCGATCGGCACGGCATCTCCAAGAGGCATCGTTGCCGCCCTTGCCTTGAGAAGATCAACCAGAAGTGTCCATTCGTTCACACGGCATTCCGGGAGCGGCCAAGGCTGGTCAGGATCAACCACTTGCGGATACCTGTCTGCACGGGCCCCGGGATACTGGCTGGAAAGCCTGAGCCATTCTGAGTAGGTCGGTCTGTACGACATGAATGAACTCGGCGAACAGATACCGGCGGCGCTCGCAGAGCAATTCCAGCATTGACCTACGGGACCCGCGGCCAGATGCCCTTGGAGGCGATCAAGCATGGGGGCCAAGATGTTCCCAGTGTACAGGACATCGTTATGCGTGATGTAGAGGTAACGTTGCCTGCTCTTTTCCCACGCATACTGATAACGCAACGACCACCGGAGCGGCCGAAAGCAATGTAGACCACGCCAGGGAAGTTGTGCTGACCCTAACCAGATAGGTGGACGATAGTACCTGACTCGATCACCGAGGTAGTTGCGGATGACCGTGAACTCCGCACCGAACGGCTGTTTACGTTCTTCAATGAACCAGATCTTAGCTATATGCTCCCCCGAATGCCGGAGAAGCGAAAGTAGTGTGACCGCTGTATGGTGCGGTTTGCCATACACCTGTATGGCAACATCGACGGACTCCATCAGATTCCCGAAGCGCGATCCATCTATGGTAACCGAACGCTTCATGACCAACGTGATCCCGCATTTCGCGTGAGCGATTGCAGCGGAGAGCCCACAGCGCGATAATCCGCGCGAGTCTTCGCGGAAAGCGAGTGGGCTTTTTCGCCAACGCGCATTGAACAACATACGGACAGGCTGCCGTGCTTGAAGTAGGACTTGCAATGGCCGTTCTTGGGGGTGGAGGTCGCGGGTTTCATAGTACTCGGATCAGTTCTGCATAGCGTTCCTGGAAGGAAGTCCTCGCGCGGCGCCATCCCGTTCCACAACCAGGGTAGCTACCCCATTGCCGTTCACCTCGCTTGTACTTCACCGTGTGGCCATCGCTCGATATCCAAATCCGGTGGCGCTTGCCACGTTTGAACACACCGATGTCCGTTGGCAAGCCCGCTTCGTTGAACTCTATGGCCTCGCCATTTAGTAGACCTCTTCGCAAATTGTAGAGTCCTTTGATCGATGAATCAGGGTAGAAGGCGACAGAGTCATACCGACTTGCAAGCGCCGTGAGATCTTGGGCTTCGACAGCGATTGCTGTGAGGAGTACTGGGATGGCAGCTATTGAGCGGACGGATTTCATGGTGCGTCAACGCACGATATCGTTCTCTTAGTTCAGCAACTCAAACACACTCGCCGCTCCCTGCCCCGTCCCCACGCACGACCTGTCCCGCCGTAGCGGGATCGTCACCACGCCGTACTTCTGCTTGCGGCGGCGCATCTCATTGAACAACTGCACGCTCAGCTTCGCGCCGGTGCAGCCCAGCGGATGCCCCATGGCGATCGCGCCGCCGTTCACAGCCTGTCCCGCGCATTTGGCGGGATTCACGATCCCATTGTCCATTGTTATTAGTTCAAGAGTTCGAACACTGATGCTGCACCTTGTCCGGTACCAACACACATGGTAACAACACCGTACTTCTGCTTCCGCCTTCTCATTTCATTGAAGAGTTGAACAGAGAGCTTCGCACCAGTGCAACCCAACGGGTGTCCCATCGCTATGGCTCCACCATTCACATTGACTATCGCGGGGTCCAGGCCCAACTCGCGGATCACCGCCAGGCTTTGGCTCGCGAAGGCCTCGTTCAACTCGAACTGCTCGATGTCCTTCAGCTTCAGGCCGGCCTTTTCAATGGCCTTCGGCACCGCCGCCACCGGGCCGATGCCCATGATGCGCGGCTCCACGCCGGCCACGTGGTAGGAGAGGAGGCGCGCGATCGGCTTCACACCGAGCTCCTTCAGCATGCGCTCGCTCACCACCAGCACGAAGGCCGCGCCATCGCTGGTCTGGCTGGCGTTGCCCGCCGTTACCGTGCCCTTCGCATCGAACACCGGACGCAGCTTCGCCAGGCCCTCGATCGTGCTCGCGCGCGGACCTTCATCCGTGTCCACGATGTACTTCTCCACCTGGCGTTTCTCCTTCGCATCCAGGAACACGCGCTCCACCTCGAAGGGCACAATGTCGTCCTTGAAACGCCCGGCGGCGATGGCGGCCAGCGCCTTCTCGTGGCTCTTCAGGGAGAAGGCATCCTGGTCCTCGCGGCTCACCTTGTAGTCGCGCGCCACGGCCTCCGCGGTAAGGCCCATGCCCCAGTACCACGTCGGGTGCCCCTTGCCCACCTTGGCGTTCGGCACAATGCGCCAGCCACCGAAGGGGATCGGGCTCATGCACTCCACGCCACCGGCCACAATACAATCGGCCTGGCCGCTGTGGATCTTCGCACTCGCGATCGCGATCGTCTCGCTGCCGCTGCTGCAATAGCGGTTCACCGTCATGCCCGGCACCTTGTCCGTGTCCAGGCCCATCAGGCTTATCATGCGCCCGATGTTCAGGCCCTGCTCCGCCTCGGGCGTGGCGTTACCCACGATCACATCGTCTATGCGCTCCTTGTCAAGCCCGGGCACGCTGGCCACCAAGTGCCGCACCACGTGCGCACCCAGTTCATCCGGACGGGTAAAACGGAACTTGCCGCGCGGCGCTTTGCCAACTGCGCTTCGGTATGCTGCTATGATGTATGCGTTCATGATTTCTTACGTCTGTTCGTTTGTTTGACCTTGCTCCAACTCGGTGCCGGTTCGAGGGCGATGCTGAGCGCGTGCCCCATGTCTTGGTACCTCTTCCTCGTCTGGTGAGTGCTCCAGATGTATGCGCTGGTGTATGCGCTCTCTTGTTCGGTTGAACTCCCCCCGATCCCGCTCTCATCAATGTCGATGATGCCCTCGGGCAAAGGATCGCGCTTGCGGTGTTTGGCCTCTTCTTGCTTGTGCTGCAATGCCACCAGTTGTTGCAGCGTTGGAACAGGCTCCAAGATCCAAGGTTGGGCATCTGCTTTCGCCTGGGCGCGGGTGATCTCCGCTCTTCGCTCATGGAGCAAGGCGCGGAACGCCTTCAGGTCAGCCGCTGACAGGTCGCCACCATCGAGGGTGAGGTCAACGTTCCGGGGTTCGAGGATGGGTTTCGCTTTCATTGCCCTTTGAAATAGCGTTCAACGAGTTCGGCCGCGCTCGTGGAGCCAATGAAGAGCCGGTCACCACGCATGACCTCAGCGCCAAGCGTGTCTATGTAGTGCTGGCGCAGCTTCGTCTTGGCTACGAAAGCTACAACGCCGCCATACCCGCGCAGAAAGGAGATCCGGCAAGCATGGGCCACCAGGTTCGGCGGTACACCGATGAAGAGCTTGCCCTTGCCTTGGTTGAATTTGGCGCTCTCCAGCAGGTGCATGTGGATGTGGTCGCCCTTGTCCTCCAAGCTGATCAACCCTTGCGGGATGCCAGGATGCGGCTCGGCGGTCAACGCGTAGACCTCGTGGTGCGGTTGTTCAAGCTCCTTGATCCAATCGAAGCGCCAGTCCTTGGCACGGATCAGTTTGTCCTCCGGAAGCACGAGCCCCACATGCGTAGCCACGGTCTTCCCGGTGGCAACTTCCTCGATCGAGTTCGTCAGTTTGTCGATCTCGATGTCGATGGTGCGGGTGCGTTTCTTCTTTGCCATGGCGACTCAATTCGCTATTGCGACTGGCGTTCCAATTCCCTCGAATTCGAAGGTATTGAAGGGTTGGGCGTGCCGGCGCCAAATGCGCGCCGTCGGGCTATGCGCTGCAAGTCCTCGCGCCGAAGACGGCGCTGTGGGCTTTCCGCTGCTATCCCTCACGCGAAGTGTGGGGGTATCTAAAGAATTGATAATAAATGACTTACAAGTACGTTGTTCTAATAACAAGGATAAGTAAGTTTGTCGCTTGAATTGGCCATTCTGCGTCATATGATTAGTCAATTCTTGGGACATGTGCAACTCGTTGACAGGGAGATGTTTGCAACTCTTATCAACGATCGATCGTTTGATCACTAACTTTGTACCCGAATCATGAGCAAGCACTTCATCACATTCCTTTCTCACACCTGTAAAGCAATTCCGGTGATGTTTGAGGGTTCGTACAGTCGTGGGAGCGCTGAGTATCATAAGAGACTTGCCCACTACTATCCCTCTGACGGAGTTATCGACATCGGTAGCTTTGGCTATGACTTGGCTAGTTATCTTGGCGACTACGCCACAGTGTTCAACCTCTATAAGAGGAACACTGCAAGAGCGATAGTTAAAAGTTCTAGCGAAGATTGCGAACATGGCGAAGCAGCACAGGAGGTTGAAAGGTGGGGCAGGACAGCGATTTGAGCTTTCTGAGGAGCTTGATGACAGGCTGATTCCTAGTCCAGAAGAGTTGGGCAGGTATGCCCAAGTTGATCCAAAACTTCCCGATTTTATTCGTGAATCTGCTGGAAAAGAATTGACATTCCGTCATAATATGCATGAGAAAGGCATGAAGCTGAGTTTTCGCGAACAAGGGCTGCAGCACGGATTGAATTATTTGGGATTGACTTTTGCCTTTGCTCTTGGGATAGCAGGAATTTGGTTTAGTTACAAGCTTCTTGAGTTGAACAAAGACATGCAGGGTACCATTTTCGGCGGTGTCATGCTTGCATACTTGATCTATCTTTTCGTTGGTGTGGCGAATAAGAGGGCAAAGCAACCTCCGCCTAATTCGCAATAAGTAGAAGTCTTGGCTTGTTCGTGAACCATCTATTGGACTGGTTCGCGTGAGCGATTGAAGCGGAAAGCCCACAGCGCGGTAATCCGCGCGAGGACTTGGAGCGGAAAGCGCGACCCGAGGCTTTGCGAGGGGCACGCCCAAACATCCACTATGCTTCACCGCGTTCATCAGTTGCGAAGCACTTTCCCAGTAGTGATGATCGACTGCAAGCGCTCCAGCGTCTTCCGTTGCATGCACAGTTCGAGGAACGCCTTCCGCTCCAGATCCAGCAGATACTGCTCGCTCACTTCCGTGATCTCGCTCAGATCCCCGCCGGCCAATACGAAGCCCAGTTTCTGCGAGATCAGTGTGTCATGCGCGCTGATGTAGTTGCCGCTTTCCATGCTGTTGGCGCCCACGTACACGATGCCCAGCGCTTCTTTGCCGAGGACCTTGATGTTCTTGCGCATCGGCGGCTGGGTGTAGCCTTTGTTGGCCATGTCCAGCGCACAGGCCTTGGCGTAGGCGAGCTGGTGCTGGCGGCTCACGATCACTTCGTCCTGGCCTTTGCGTAGGTAGCCGAGCGCGAATGCTTCGTGCCCGCTGGTGGCCACTTTCGCCTGACCGATGGTGAGGAAGCGATCGCGGAAGCGGTTGATGCGCATGTCGCCTTCGTGCAGTTCGTCGCTGAGGCGCAGCGCGAATTCTTTTGTGCCGCCACCGCCGGGGATCACGCCCACACCGAATTCCACGAGGCCCATGTAGGTCTCGGCGTGCGCCACCACTTTGTCGGCGTGCAGGCAGAGTTCCGTTCCACCACCGAGGCAAAGTTGGTGCGGCGCAGCCACCACGGGGATGGACGAGAGCCGCATGCGCATCATGGTGTTCTGAAATTGACGGATCGCCATGTCGAGGTCGTCGTACTCCTGCTCCACAGCCATCATGAAGATCATGCCCACGTTGGCACCCGCACTGAAGAGCGCGCCGTCGTTGTAGACCACGAGGCCTTTGTAACCGGCTTCGGCGAGGTCGATGGCTTTGTTCAAGCCTTGGATCACCTCCGCGCCGAAGGTGTTCATCTTGCTCGACCAACTCACCGCGAGGATGCCGTCGCCGAGATCGCGCACGGTGGCATTCTTGTTCTTCCAGACGATGCTGCTCTCGGGCAGGTCGGCCAGTACGATCATGCCTTCCGCACGCGGGATGGCCTTGTAGCTCTTGCTCGCGGCATCGTAGTACATGCGCTTGCCGCCTTCCGTCTTGTAAAAGGACGTGTGCCCCGCAGCGAGCATATCGGCTACCCATGGTGACACCGCAATGCCCGCGGCCTTCATGGCGTCCATCGCCTTCTTCACGCCCACCGCATCCCATGTCTCGAATGGCCCCAGTTCCCAGCCGAAGCCAGCGCGTAAGGCATCGTCGATCTTGTACAATGCATCCGTGATCTCCGGAATACGGTGGCTCACGTAAGCGAACAGCGCGTGGAAACTCTTGCGGTAGAATTCACCGGCCTTGTCTTTTCCATCGTAGAGGATGGTCATGCGCTTGATCAGGTCGTCCTCCTTTTTCGCCGCGTCCATGGTGGCGAACTTGGGCTTCACCTGCGGTCGGTATTCCAGCGTCTTCAGGTCGAGCGCCATGATCTCGCCCTTGTTCGCGCGGTCCTTGAAGAAGAAGCCCTTGCCGGTCTTGCTGCCGAGCATGTTCTTCTCCACCATCTTTTGCAAGTAGCCGGGGATGGTGAAGAGCGCGTTCTGCTCGTCCTTCGGGCAGTTGTCCTGGACGCCCTTCGCGACGTGCACCAGCGTATCGAGGCCCACCACATCCGCCGTGCGGAATGTCGCGCTCTTCGGACGACCCAGTGCAGGACCGGTCAAGCGATCGACCTCTTCCACCGTGAGGCCCATTTCTTCCACCAAATGGAACAGGCCCATGATGCCGAACACGCCTATGCGGTTAGCGATGAAAGCCGGCGTGTCCTTGCACAGCACGGTGACCTTGCCGAGCACGCGCTGGCCGTAGTCCTCGAGGAAGCTCAGCACCGCGGGATCCGTGTCCGGACCGGGGATGATCTCCAGCAATTGCAAGTAGCGAGGCGGGTTGAAGAAGTGCGTGCCGCAGAAGTGCTTGCGGAAATCTTCGCTACGTCCTTCAGCGATCGCGTGGATCGGAATGCCGCTGGTGTTCGTGGTGATCAGCGTGCCGGGCTTGCGGTGCTTCTCCACGTTCGCCAATACCTGCTGCTTGATGTCCAGCCGCTCGATCACCACTTCGATGATCCAGTCGCAGTCCTTGATCTTGGCAAGGTCATCATCGAAGTTGCCGGTGCTGATCCGATTCGCGAAGGCCTTGTCATAGATGGGAGAGGGGTTGCTCTTCAGCGCGAAGGCCAGCGCTTCGTTGACGATCTTGTTCCGATCCGGTCCCTCTTTCGGGACGATGTCGAGCAACAGCACCTCGCATCCCACATTGGCGAAGTGGCACGCGATGCGTGATCCCATAACGCCGGATCCGAGGACGGCTACTTTCTTGATGTTACGATTGGTCATTTACCACGAAGTGTTTGAAAGGGTTGACCGCAGAGTGCGCGGAGGACGCGGAGGAATGCTGATGAAGCCCAAGACGCAGCCCACTACAACAGCGTATTTCATCTCTGCGTTCTCTGCACCTCTGCGGTTCATCGTATTTCTGCGGTTCAAAAGAGTTGTTCCTGTTCGAGAATGCGATCGAGCTCCACCATTACCTGACGGAAGTTGTTCAGCTGTGTCTTTGTGAAGCGGCTCTGCACAGCCTCGTTGAATTGGATCACGGTATTGCGGCTCACATCGCGCATCTGCTTTCCTTTCGGTGTGAGGTGGATGTGCACAACGCGCTTGTCCTCCTTGCACGGTATACGTTTGATCAGGCCTTCCACTTCCATCGTTTGCAACGTGCGCACGAGGCTGCGGCTCTCCATGCCCATCTTGGGCCCGAGCTTGGTGCTGGGCGTACCCTGTGGATCGATGCTCAGCAGGATCTGTCCGATGGCCATCGTGCCACCGTACTTGTTCGCTTCGCTGTTGTAGATGCGGGAAATACGGCTCCACACTTTGCGGATGGGAAAGTCGATCGTTTCTTCAGGCTTCATCACAGGTTGACTTCGGCCACCAATGTAATCAGATAAAGTATGCGTGCATACTATTTAACGAAGTTTCATTTCGAAGCTCGAAGGCATCGTTCTTGTCCATTCGATACGCCAACTTCACCCCATACGCATCCTAACGGGTCGTCCACATCCTACTGCACGGCTGTGCTCCTTGGAGCATGTAAGAAGGAGGAGAACGACGACCGGCCACAACGTCTTCCAGCCGTTGGATGCGGAGGCCGTGGTGGATATGGGCATACGTGGTATGTCCCCAACGATCCAGTAGAGTAGCGACCCATAGGTCCCTGAACTAGCTCCACGGTCCCTTCACTTTCCTTCCGTGTAGGAATACTTCGCCATATCGCCCGTTGAACCCCGCGTATCCCGCCTTGCATGAAGAAGAAATGACGGCGGATGGCGAGTCAATGAACTGAGCGGTCATCGCACTACGACGGTTTCTTCACCGGTCGCTTGTGTCCATCCAACCAAAGCGCCAAACCTTCGTCGCGATGGAAGGTAAAGCGCAAACGCTCGGCCGCGACCACTTGATCCATACCTCCGGCTTGATCGTCGTAGAGGTAAACGCTATCACAGGCGAATAGGAATACCGCCGTGTCCCCACTTTCGCAGTAGCGCATGTACGGAGCCACGTTTCGGCGTTTGAGCAGCGAACTATCGCCCTCTTGAACCCGCTCCGGCAAGGCCACATCCAAGAAGCCATGGTCGGTGAATTCCCAGTCCAGTATCATCAACTTCTGGCCCCAGCTTTCCTTTTCGCCGAAGTTCGCCAAGACCCAAAGAGCATCGGTCGGTCGCACGCTATCCAACGCGAAGAAGGTCGGTAGCATGGTCCAGCTATCGTAGCCGGGAGATGACGTGGCGATCCGCTCCACCGTACTATCCGCAGTGAACCGGTACCTGTACAGCCGCAACCCTTCGAAGGTCTCTACCACGTTGGATGCCACCATGATGAAGGTGCTATCCCCGAGGTCGAACGTGGTTTGGGTCAGCAGGGTATCATTCTGGATGTTGTCATCAACGGTACTGAATTCGTATGGCTTCGAACCAGGTACCACACGTTCCGCTACTTCGCTCGGCGGTGTGTCACATGCGACGAATGCAACGCATGCAGAAACGGCGATCAGCACATGCTGCAAGGTCATCGCCGTTCAAGGGTTCCGGAGCCCGTGATCCGTTGCTCCACTTTTGGGTTTCCACTGTATACGATGTCTCCACTCCCCACAATGGATGCATCGAGTTCATCCACAGGATGCACGTGGATATCGCCGCTTCCGGTTACCGTGGCTTGCACACGGGTCGCGGTCATGGACGCGGCATTGATGTCTCCACTGCCTTGGATCGAGGCTTCCAGTACCTGGCAGGTGCCGTGCATGCGAATGTCACCCGAACCTTGCACGGTCGCACTGATACGGCTGGCCTGCACCGGTGTAACGATGGTGCCGCTGCCTTGCACTTCCAGCGAAAGCACGTCCACGGTCAAGGGGTCTTTTACCGTTACATCCCCCGATCCTTGGATCCCGATGTGGTCCAACCCGGACGTGACGATGCGAACAAGGATGGTCTCATCGATGTCGACACACTTCTCGGTGGTGATGGTCCAGACCCCATCCTTTACCTTGGTTTCGATCAGGTCGGCGATGTTGCGTTGCGCGACCACCTCTACTTTCTGATCCGCCCCGGTATGCACTTCAACGTTGATGGATCCGTGGACCTGGATCCCCTGAAATGCCGTCACGTCGATGACGTGCGTTGCGACCGACCCGGTACCATCAACGCAACCAACACCGCATGCGTGGATCAGTGGTAATGCCAGCATGAACCAATGGCGTGTGAGGAACGATCGAATATCCATCATGGTTGCCTGTGATCGACCCTACAATAGGCCGATCAGCGTACCAAGGTAACGGTCGAGTTCAGGATCGCCGTGCCCCATGTGAAGGAGTAGAAGTAGATCCCGGAGGATGCCTGTTCGCCCGCAAAGGAGGTTCCATCCCACCGCAGATCACCTCCGGGACTTTCGAACAGGAGTTGGCCATACCGGTTGTAGATCCGGAGTTCGGCGCACGGCCCCAATAACTCGTCATTGAGGGCGGTGAATTGGTCGTTCACCCCATCGCCATTCGGGCTGAAGACGTTCGGGAATTCGACATGCGATGATTCCAATTGGTCCTGGGTAAGATAGGTGGTGGAGAAGGTGACCAACTCGCCATTCGCATCCATGCGGTCCAAGGTCACGGTGAATTCCGTACCGAATGGGAAGGTGCGTACAGGACTGGCCAGCGTGCTGATTCCTCCGTCGCTGAACGTCCACGCATAGCTCACGGCATCGGTCCCGGAATAGGAGAAATAGCCGGTGACCAGATCACATCGCGGTTCGAATCGCACTTGGATCGGAGCGAGTTGTGCAGTTCCGATGTTCGACACTGCGAAGAGCAAGAAGGCCACGAAGCAGCGTGATGCCATGGTCGGGAGGGACATGCGGTGCTTTGGGACGATCAGTACGGACATGGATACGGCCAAAGGTGGCGGAATGCGCTTCTACTGGTAAGGCATGCACCCTAATTCTGCTACCATGCGGGTGTTGAAAGCTCAACCTGTCCAAGAAGCGAACCTTTGGGCTTTCTGCTGCGTATATCGCCACTATTCACTGTTTTGTCGATGATGATCAACCCTTCGACTTTCGTTTCGTAGAGCATGCGCAACGGCGCTTCCAAACCGGACCCTAGGCATTGGGCCAATGACCTGTTCGTGCGATCAGCACGTGGAGGAGCGTGTGATGTGGTATTCGAATACGCCGGGCCGGTCGATCGGAACAAGCTGGACGAACTGGTCGAGATCGCCGAAGCACGATCCTTGGCCGTGAGGGACGGGGTTTCCATTCGAAAGCGCTTGTTCAATGTGCTGGTGGAAGGTCTCGAGAATATCCATCGGCACACGCCCATTGAGTTCGCGGACAGTGGCTTCGCCTTATTGGAGCGGCGTGATGGCCATTACCGGGTCGTGATCGGAAATACGTTGCCGGCCGCCTCTGCCGCATTGCTATCCCACCGGGTGGAAGTACTGAACGACATGGATGAGGCTGACCTACGTGAATGTTTCTTGAAACTGCTCGCCAATGAAGGCCGCACCGAACGGGGTGGGGCCGGTTTGGGGCTACTGACGATGGCCCGCAAGAGCGCCCGCCCTATGGTGGTACACAGCACAGCGCATGACGATGCGACCGTGCATTTGGCGCTCGAGCTCTCCTTGGATTTCGCTTGAGCGATGCTCAACCCGCAGCATACGCGGACAAGTGATCGCACAATGGACCCAAACGGCCATTCTCCGCGATGGTGGCACGGGCGATCATCCCTTCGGGATCTTCCCGCAACAGACTTGGTAGAACACGTTCGATCAAGTCACGTCCGAAGGCTTCCGACGCATCGCGAGGTAGTTCACAGGGCAAATTGTCCACGGACATCACGGTGATGGTGCCTGGTGTCCCCGCTGCGACCTCCGTTCCATTGGATCGATCATAACCGAAGAACGGAGCCGCGATGGTCGTTGCACGCAAGGTGCTATCGATCGGGCCACCAATGTCACAACTGATGTCCGCGATCACGTCCAACGTCAATTCCTCGTCCTTCAGATCACTACTGCTCAAGATCTTCGGTCCCCGTGGATCCCAGAAATGGCAGGCCAGATAGATCTGCGCTTTCTGGGCATATGGCAGGAAGTTCGCGCGATGCCCGCTCGGGTCATGGTGGAATGCGGCTTTGTCGAACGGTCGACCGTCGGTTCGCTGGTAGAGGTCCGCCGAACCAAGCACGGTGTAGGACGGGGCAGGATCGCTGCCGGACAGGAACGCCTGTGGCGTGATCCGTGCTACACCAGCACGCTCCAGCACACCCATGGCACCTTTACCGACACGTCCGCCACCGGTGAGAACGATCCGCAGGCCTTTGGGCAACGGGTAGGCGTGCAGGTGCCGTTCCAGTTCCTCTAGATCGTGGCATTCGTGCGCGGGTTTCAAGACCGGACCTCCATGGATCAATTGCCAAGCCCGCATGGCGTTGTACGCGCCTACCACGCCGGCCCAATAACCGAAAGCGAGCACCCGTTCGCCGTGTGGGTTCGTGAGCAGCTCGTGGTCGATCAAACGGATCTTGCGGTCCAATACGGTCCGCAGTAGTTTACGGTTGTGCGGTTGCTCCTTGATGGTGTGGCTGAAGAAGAGGTAGGCCTTCTCTGCCAGCAGCATGTCCAACGGCACTTCCTTCACACCGAGAATGAGGTCGCGGTCCCCCAGATCATCCACCAGCGGGATCTCGAAGACCTCGTATTCCGCGTCGCTGAATGCGCGGACACCGCTCCGTTGAACCACGAGGTCAACTTCCGGGAAACGCTGCATGACCTCCTTGCACTGTGCCGGGGTCAATGGAACACGGCGATCCGCTGGCTGCTTGCCTTCACGGATAACACCGATCTTGTTGTAGGGTATTGCCATTTCGAGGGGCGACAAATGTAGGATTCCCGGTCAGGGCGATCTGCGGAATTGCGCAAGCCCATACCGTATCTTTGCACCAGT
This sequence comes from Flavobacteriales bacterium, assembly GCA_016710015.1. GTDB lineage: Bacteria > Bacteroidota > Bacteroidia > Flavobacteriales_F > PHOS-HE28 > PHOS-HE28. The sequence continues at coordinate 960,183 of JADJLR010000001.1, read as the reverse complement.
TCTTTGGTATTTCTCGGGGCCGACATGGATTCGACAGCGGCTTCGTGATGTGTGTAAGCATGCCGGGTGTGTGGTGCGACCCGTATCCCAGTGCCACAATGCTGTAACAGGCAACAACGACTACGCTCTCGCAGCTTAATAGCCCAAGGCTATTCGGCTTAATTCGCGCGAATAACAGTACCGCGAACGAGTACCTCTCGGGGAGGCCCGTCAACCTCCTTCCCGGCTTCGAGGTGTCATCATGGAAGACTGGCCTGTGCGGTGGTCCGAAGCACAGGTAAGACACTGGACCTAAGTCGACACTGGGGTGCCCTTCCCCAGGTGCCGGTCGAAAACCAATGAAGAGGCTACGCATGTAGAAAGCCCATGTTGCGGTCGTTTGGACGAGGGTTCGATCCCCTCCGGCTCCACCTTCGCCTCGCCGAAGCACCGTTCTGCGTAAGCAGGACGGTGCGAAGGCGGGCTTCGCCCTTGTTTGGCATTCGCTTGGGATCTGGTTCTGCGGCGAGGCTACGGCGGACGCGGTCCACGGGATCAAGACCAGGTACTCCACAGCTTATTCAACCCATGAGGTCATGCAGGTGTGCGCTTGAAGTAAGTTCGGCCTCCCGATCGTTATGCCCGTGAGGCGATAGTGAACAACGTCCCTTTTTCGAATGGAATTCCCTTTCCATGTCTACATACTTCGAGGTACCCTGCAATGCGCTGATGGTCACTACTACGTGGGCTGTACCAGCGACCTGACCCAACGAATGGAACGGCTCGCGAATGGCGGTGTTCATTTCACAAAAAGTCGGCTTCCAGTAGTCTGCATCGCCGCTTTCGGGTTTGCCGATAAGTACAAAGCTTTCGACTTCGAGAAGTACCTGAAGACCGGTTCTGGTAGAGCCTTTATGAGCAGACATTTCATGTGATGCGGGTGATCTTTCGGCCCACAATAAGAAAGCCCGCTGATCGGCGGGCTTTCTTATTGTGGGCGGGTTATTACTGCTTGGTTCCCGTGTAGGTACACGTGTTCCCGCTCAGGTTCAAATTCAAGCTCAAGAGCAAGCCAGATAGTTGCCCACTACCGCTTATGGTCGTGCCACCACTGATCGTTTGGGTAGCGATGCTCACGCTCGAGCCGCTGACGGTTCCGACCCATGTATCAACGCCATCGCTGAACACCACACTTGTGATCCCGGCGGCGCTCGATGTAACGGTCATCAGTACGGTGCCATTGGTCCCTGGGCATGAAAGGGTTCCGTTATAAGAGCCAATGAACTTGCCCCGGACTTCAGTTCCACAAGTGGAGCCCTCATAACCTGTGGCACAGGAACAATTTCCGTCCGAGCACGTGCCGCCGTTCAAGCAGGTAACGTTTTCACAGGGATCCGGGTCGTCCTTCTTGCAAGAGATGAATGTCGTGGACATGGCCAAGGCCAAGATCGCAAAGCGGGTGGTGTAGGAATTCATGGGTTCGGGTTTTGGTTCTTTGAGAGGATATCGAGAACCACCCGAAAAGGTGAACGATCGGACCAGAAGATGCATGGATATTGGCCTGTCGGCGGAGCAAGCCAAAGGACCGTGCAGTGGTCCAAGGCAATGCGAATGGTATCCTAGCGCGAAGTTGTTGGATCGGATCGGACCTTAAAAACCGACCCCCACTCCACCACTGAAGATGGGCCCTTGGTTGAAGTAGATGCTGTTCGGGTCTTGGATCAGATCGAAGAGCACTTGGAGGTAGATGGAACTGCGACCGCCGAGCGATTGCACGTAACCCGCACCGACCAACAGATGCGGCACCCATACCCGCGGGCGCACTTCAGTGAACGCTCCAAAGCGATTCGCTTCCACGTTCATGTGCAGAAACTCCGTGTGAATGTATGCCTGCGGTATGACCCGGTACCTGCTGAAGATCCGATATCCGTATGCCTTGAAATCATAGGGCGGCGTATACCGGTTGTCCCGAAAATACCAATAGCTCGCGCCGAGTCCAGTGGATAGCTTGCCTTCCTTGTCCACCTTGTAACCGATCAGGGGATCCAGTTGAACCGCCGTGACCGTTCCGAAGGAGAGACCAACGCCACCTCCGAACCAAATGCGATCCCGCAATGGTCGTGTATCCTTCGGCTTGGTGGTGGTGTCCTGGCCTTGCGCCACGGCACGCGTGCAACCGAGCGTACAGAGCATGACGAACGGCACGTATAAGAGGATGCGATTCATGCGTTCGAAGTTAATGCCCGCCTTCGGATCGCTCTAGCGCCGTAGTTCTTTTGGAAGTGTACTGCGAGGAGCGAGCCCCGCACGAACATCCAACTCAAGAATGCGGTCCATACCGCAAGCAGATGCCAATCCATAGCATCCGTCACCAGTATTACGGGGATGAACGCGCCGAAGGTGGCGATCAACAAGACGTTGCGCAGCACCTTTCCGAGCCCAAGTCCCTTGTAGATCCCATCGAAACCGAAGGCTATGGAATTGATCGGTTGGGTGATCACCACCATCCAGAATATCCCGTGGAATAAGGTCAGCACAGCCACATCGGTCGTGAACACGGTGCCGATCACGGTATATCCCACTGCGAAGAGTACGGCGAGTGCAAATCCGATATACACGCTCTTGCGTACCACCAACCAGCTCATCCGGTACAGGTCGCTCCAGTTCCGCTCGCCGGCCAGTCGACCCACCAACACGCTTCCTGCAGCGGCATATCCATCGATGAAGAAAGCGCTGAACAGCCAGAGCTGCATGGCGATGCTGTGTGCACCGATGTACGCTACGCCATATCCGGTCGCGAATCGATTGCCCATGTAATAGCAGATGTTCAACGCAATGGTCCGGGCAAAGAGGTTGCCGCTCAGTAGCCACAATCCGAGCAATTCCGGATGATGCCATGAACTCGGGAACAGCGGGAATGGCGTATGCCGGACCATGATGAAGACCGCCGTGCCGAACATGACCACTTGCGCGATCAGGCTGGCCCATGCACTGCCCGCGATGCCCATCCCTTCGATCGCCCCGAAACCGAATATCAACACCGGATTCAAGGCCAGGTTGACCCCCGCACCCAGGATGCTGATCCACATGCCCCAGCGCATGTTCTGGATCCCCCGGAACGCACCAGTGATCACGAAGGTGGCCAGCACGATGGGGTAGCCATAACTGCGGATGCGGTAGTACTCCACCGCCTTCTGCAGGATCTCGCCGTCAGCGTTGTAGAGTTTGAAGATGGTTTCGGCGAACACATTCGTCAAGGCGAAGAAGCCGATGCCCACGACCACGTTCATCCACACGGCGATGGGGACCAACTCCCGTACGGCATCCACGCGTTGCTCGCCATAGTATCGCGCAACAACGGCCAGCACGGCACTGCGCGTTTGTGCAAGCACCCACACCACCAACAGGAAGAAGCTACTGGAGATACCGACCGCTGCGAGGTCCGCTGTTCCCAGCCGACCGACGAATGCCGTGTCCACCAAGGAGATCACCGGTTCGGCAATGCCGCTGATGATCGCCGGGATCGCCAAACGGTCCAGATCTCGGTGGGTTACGACGCGGGGTACTCGATGGGCCATCTCCTGCTGAACAGCGCGGGCAAAGATGCACCCTCGCTCAATGTTGCGCAGAAGAAACCTGGTACAAGTACCACGGAGCCGCACCTTCATTCCACGTGTACCAACGCATCAATGTTTCCGTGAACGGTGGTGCGGTGGCTGTCATTCGGTCGATCGTCGAACCGTTCCGTTCCGCGAAGAGATACGCTTCTTCCCGATGCGCGATAAGGAGATCAAGCACTACGATCGAGGCTTGTTCATCCCCTGGGTCGATCAGCACTTCCTCGATCCCATCCGGCTTATAGAAGGCCGGAAACTCGATCCGCCATGCGTTCTCCGGGGGGATGAGATAGCCCAATCGCAACTGCTTTTCCGTTGTTCTTCCGTAAAGCGCTTTCGCGAGCACTACACGGCCTTCTCCTGCCGGCGTGATCATCACCACGAGCAGCCCGGTCAGGTTCATGGCGATCAAGATCACCGTCCCCATGCGCACCAACGGCCGCATCCGCGATGAAGGAAAGAATCCGGCCAGTTCAGCCGATCCGAGGATAAGGATCAAGGGAACGAAGTCCGCCAATGGATAAAGGAAGCGCAGTTCTTTGTGCGGAATGAAACTATGCACCACGATGTAGGGAAGCGCACACCAAACCGCCCAATGGCGCGGTCGGTAGAAGCAAAGCGCAACGAACGCAAGCAGGATCAGCGCACCGATCGGCGGTATACCATACTTGATGATCCAAGGTGGATAGTAGTACCAAGGCAATTCATCGAACCGATGGTCCGGATCACCGGCGAAACCCATCTGCAAGTACCTCCACGTGCTTGAGGTCGGTTCACCGTAGAATGCTGAATCCAAGAGTACACCAATGGCCAGCACCAGTGCGATACCAGCGAGCAATGCTCCCACGGAGCGAAATCCTTGCTTGCGCACCATGACCATCCATGCCAAAAGTGAAACTACGATCAACCCCACAGGCGGTCGGCAAAGGATCGCAAGGCCCGCGAAAACTCCTGCACGCAGGGCCCACCACCTCTGTTCCTCGGAGAGCAGGATCGTCGAAACGAAGCAGAGCAAGAAGATCCCCGACCAGCCCTCGCTACTGGATCGCACATGCAGAAAGGGTAGGAACCAAAGGAAGTAGGAGAGGAGGATGAAGGCCTTTCGATAGCTATCCGGGACGGTCGGCAAGGTGACCCGCACGAACCCGACGATGGCGACCAATGCCAAACCAGCGGTCAGGAGCCGCAAGAAGAAAGCGCGAATGAAGGGGTCCTGAACACCGAATGCACCAGCGGCTTTGAAAACCACGACGGCGATCCAGGGCTGAAACGAAGAGCGTATCCTAGTATCGTACTCCCACGGTAAATGCGCAATGGGCAACTCGCCCAACTTGGCTTGCGCGAATGCAACGATCTGGAAGTGCTCATCGGCACTGTGGTAGCCCGTGCTACACCACGCCGTAATGAGGTATGCCACCACGGCGACCAAGAAAATGTTGCGTTGGAATTGACTCACTGCACGAAGGTCCGGAAAAGAGAACGGGCCCCGAAAGGCCCGTTCAACTTTGAATTTGTATTCAATTCTATGCCCGTTCCAACTCCTCCCGCAACGCAGCCATGAATTTCTCCGTGGTGAGGTAATCGTTCGTCGTCACTTTGTCACCGTGGATGCAGACGGCGAGATCTTTGGTCATGTGGCCGTTCTCGACCGTCTTCACGCAGACCTGTTCTAGCTTGGTCGCGAAGTCGATCAGGGCTTGGTTGCCATCCAACTTGCCACGGAATGCTAGTCCGCGTGTCCATGCGAAGATGCTGGCGATCGGGTTGGTACTGGTGGGTTTGCCTTGCTCGTGCTGGCGGAAGTGGCGTGTAACGGTGCCGTGTGCCGCTTCGGCCTCCATGGTCTTGCCATCGGGCGTTACCAGCACGCTGGTCATCAAACCGAGGGATCCGAAGCCTTGTGCAACAGTGTCGCTCTGTACGTCGCCGTCGTAGTTCTTGCACGCCCACACGTACCCGCCGCTCCACTTCATCGCGCTGGCCACCATGTCGTCTATCAAACGGTGCTCGTACACGATGCCGACCTTGTCGAACTCGGCCTTGAAATGCTGCTGGTAGACATCCTCGAAGATGTCCTTGAAGCGACCATCGTATTTCTTCAGGATCGTGTTCTTGGTGCTCAGGTAGAGCGGCCATTTCTTCTGTAGCGCCAGGTTGAAGCAGCTGTGCGCGAAGCCTTCGATGCTCTCGTCCGTGTTATACATGCTCATGGCCACGCCGCCTCCTTGGAAGTCGTACACATTCCAGGTCTGCACTTCACCACCATCCTCTGGAGTGAAGGTCATGGTGAGTTTGCCCTTGCCCTTGATCACCGCATCCGTAGCGCGGTATTGATCGCCGAAAGCGTGGCGGCCGATCACGATGGGCTTGGTCCAACCGGGTACCAAACGTGGAATGTTGCTGATCACGATGGGCTCGCGGAATACGGTGCCACCAAGGATATTGCGGATGGTGCCGTTCGGGCTTTTCCACATCTGCTTCAGACCGAATTCCTCCACACGCGCTTCATCCGGAGTGATCGTAGCGCACTTGATCCCAACACTGTGCTTCTTGATCGCGTTGGCCGCATCCACGGTGATCTTGTCGTCCGTCTTGTCCCGACTTTCCATGCCCAGATCGTAATACTCGATGGGTACATCCACGTATGGAAGGATCAATTGGTCTTTGATCCATTTCCAAATGATGCGGGTCATTTCATCGCCATCCAACTCCACTACGGGCTTGCTCACCTTGATCTTCGACATGCTATTGTGTTACGTGTTTTGGTCTTGTGGATCCCCGCCGCGAAGGTAACCGGTAGAGAATGGCCTTCGTAGATCGAATGGACCAAGCTATCACGGATATTGGTCGGGGGTGGCAGCACCATTGGCACCGCGTTGTGTACTGCGAATGAACTTCCCCATTTCGTAGTATTCTTTTCGGAAGATCTTTCCATCATTATCGAAGTAGATGTACTCGCCGTCCGGGAATCCATTGGTGTAGTGCCCCGTGTAACTGATCTCTCCGTTCGGTCTTAGCATGTTCCATTCTCCATGGGGTCGACCATTGATACAATTCGTCGTGTAGCGTGCCCCGGACTGGTATTCGGTCAGGTAGTCGCCATTGTACAAGGCACCAGTAGAGTCCCGAAGAACGCGCTCGCCGAATAGCTTTCCATCCCGGTATTGTTTCGTCCATTCCACTTGGCCATTGGGATAGTAGCTCGTACTTCGGCCTTGAGGCCATCCGTTCCGGTTGGTTGACTGCACTTGCGTTTTTCCGTTGGGGTAGTACACGTATTCCGCTCCATTCCTCTTGCCTTTCTTGTAGGTCACCAAGCGCGTTTTAGTGCCCGTACTATCGAAGTAGATCATCGGTCCATGTACAAGCCCTCCACGGTACGAACCACGACAGACCATTCTGCCGGTCGTGTCGTAGAGGACCACTGCGTTCACTGGGATGCCCTTGGCGTCTCTCTGTACCACCCAGTACGTGCCATTCTTGACCTCTGTCGTATCGGTGGATTGGCGCGAGGACGATCGCACTGTGCAAACAACAAAAGAGAATTGCCACCCTCATTCAATGATCACCTTATTCACAATGGATCAGATGACCTGACCACGTGTCAGTTCAACCCAAGTCCAGGTCCAAAGCCTCACGCAGATTCAACAAAGCCGGATTCTTCTCGGCCATCAGCTTGAATTTGTCCAAATTGGTGTATCGCGGTTTCACCACGGCTTCCAACTTGGTCACCACAAGATCCAACCCTGGATCGTCGAGTTGTCGACGCAGGTTCCCAAGTAGCTCCGGCTTTTCCTCGCGCATGTAATTCTCCTGCACGGTATTGACAATGGTGAAGCCGATCTGGCTAGGGCCAAGGATGGTAGGTTCGTTGGCCATCAGTGTGGCATGCAAACTGTCGCGACCATTCTTCTTTAGGCGGAGGGCGTAGTCACGCCAAACCTGCAAAAGAAGAGCAGCATTCACTTTTTTGGAGGAGGCCGGCATGCCCGTGCCCATGTCCGCCTCTAACTCACGGGTTGGTGGAGCTTCCGCAATTGCTGCGGTCACCGTGTCCTTGATGCTGACCTGATTGGCCAATTTGCGTTTGGGAACATACTTGGCCTGAACAGGTTTCGGATCTGACTCAGAAACAGTAGCAGACCGAGAGCGTGGTGGTGGGGAAGACGAAGGTTCAGCTACCACAGTTGAGGCGGCTGGAGCCGCAGTCAGGTCAGGACTTTTTTTTTGAGCCGATGCCTCCACGGCAGCGTTCGGAACGGCGTTGATCCTGCAGAGTTGGATCAACATCAACTCCACCAACAAACGTGGTTCCTTGCTCGACTTGTATTGGCTGTCACATTGGGCCAAACGGTCCAAACCTTTCACGAGCAATTCGCGATCCACTTGTTGGGCCTGCTCTCCATAGCGCACGGTAAGTTCCTCGCTCACCTCCAATAAAGGAAGGGTGCTGGGATCTTGGCTTACCAAGAGGTCCCGGAAATGGTGTGCCAGACCGGACACGAACAAATGTCCATCGAATCCTTGCTGCAGAATGGCGTTGTATTCCACTAAGGCCGCCGGGATATCGCCCCGCACGATGCTTTCTGTCAAGCTGAAGTAGTGCTCGTGGTCCAACACGTTCAGGTTCTTCACCACGTCCGCATACGTGAGCGTGTGGCCGCTGAAACTCACCAATTGGTCGAAGATGCTGAGCGCATCGCGCAGTCCACCATCCGCTTTCTGCGCGATGACGTGCAATGCTTGCGGCTCCGCTTCGATCTTTTCACTCTTCGCAATGGATGCCAAATGCCGACTGATATCCGAGATCGTGATCCGGCGGAAATCGAATACCTGACAACGGCTCAGGATGGTGGGAATGATCTTGTGCTTCTCGGTGGTGGCCAAGATGAAGATGGCGTAGGAGGGTGGTTCCTCCAATGTTTTCAGGAAGGCGTTGAAGGCTTGGGCACTCAGCATGTGTACCTCATCGATGATGTACACCTTCTTGGTGCCCACTTGCGGGGCGATGGAGACCTGGACGATCAGGTTCCGAATGTCCTCTACGCTGTTGTTGCTGGCCGCATCGAGCTCGAAGATGTTCAAGCTATGGCCCTCGTCGAATGTCTTACATGGTTGGCACTTTCCACAGGCCACCAGATCATCGCCCAGGTTCTCGCAGTTGATCGTCCGTGCAAGGATGCGCGCGCAGGTGGTCTTACCTACCCCACGCGGCCCGGTGAATAGGAAGGCTGAGGCCAAATGCTTGCTCCGTATGGCGTTCTTCAACGTTTCGGTCACCGCTTCCTGCCCCACCACCGTATCAAAGGTGGCCGGACGGTACTTTCGGGCGCTGACGACGAATTGTTCCATGGAGGTGGCGCGAAGATAACCCGACCTTCGTAGGTGGGAAGTGATCTACCGTCATCGTTCAAAAGTCTTGATCCTGTGCTTGGACAAGGTCACGGTAAATGGGCGCAAGGGGAAGATCCGATCCCCAAAGGGGGGCTGGTAAGCCATGTTCAACCCTCGTAACGCTCAATTTATCAACAGGATGCCTTACCTTCGCGGCCCAAATCAACCGAAAGGCATGACCAACCGGTACGAAACCGTCTTCATCTTAACTCCCGTTTTGTCTGAGGACCAGACAAAGGAGACGGTTAAAAAGTTCAAAGACCTGTTGAAGGCAGGCAGTGGTAAGGTCCACCATGAAGAAAGCTGGGGCATGCGCAAACTTGCGTATCCCATCCAGAAGAAGTCCACGGGCTTCTACCACCTGATCGAGTTCGAAAGCGAGCCTGCGCTCGTGGCCAAGCTCGAGACCGAATACCGCCGTGATGAGCGGGTGATCCGGTTCCTCACCATCGTGATGGACAAGCACCACCTCGCTTTCGCGGAGAAACGTCGCACCAAGCGGAGCGCGAAGAAGGAGACCGTAGAACCAACGAACGCGTAAGCCATGGCAGACAATAGCGAGATCCGGTATCTCACCCCGATCGCCATCGAGACCAAGAAGGACAAGTACTGTCGCTTCAAGAAGATGGGGATCACCTACATCGATTACAAGGATGAGGAGTTCCTGATGCGTTTCGTGAACGAGCAGGGCAAGATCCTGCCACGGCGCCTCACCGGCACCAGCCTCAAGTACCAGCGCAAGGTGGGTCAAGCCATCAAGCGTAGCCGCCACCTGGCCTTGATGCCATACGTGGCCGATATGCTCAAGTAACCCTCAACGCTGCACGACCATGGAAGTCATCCTGAAACAAGACGTTGAGCATCTCGGCTTCGCCGATGATGTGGTGAACGTGAAAGACGGTTACGCCCGCAACTTCCTGCTTCCCCGTGGCCTCGCTGTGAGCGCTACGGTGAGCGAGAAGAAGCAGTTGACCGAGACCCTGAAGCAACGCGCACACAAGATCGCCAAGATCAAGGCAGAAGCCGAGAAAATGGCCGAAGGCTTGGGTGATACGATCCTGAAGATCGGCGCTAAGGCCGGTGAACAAGGACGCATCTTCGGAAGTGTCAATACCATCCAGATCGCCGATGCCATCCGTGCACTCGGCTTCGACGTGGATCGCAAGAGCATCAAACTGAAAGGTGAGGCCATCAAAGCACTCGGCAAGTACGAGGCCGAGGTGACCTTCCACCGCGACGTGGTGCGTACCATCCCTTTCGAGGTGGTGGAAGAGTGATCCTCAATAGTGCGAAATTGAAGAAGGGGCCGCGAGGCCCTTTTTTCATGGGACGGCATTCCTTCCATTATTTTGATGCCCTAGCAACCCTTGGATGCGTTCAGTTCTGATCCTGATCCTCGCCGGTCTCCAATGCACACTGGCACACGCCCAGCCAACTCCTGCCTTGATCGGCTATTGGCACAATTGGAACGATGGGGCTGCGCCGTACCTGCCGTTGGATCAGATCGATCCACGGTACAATGTTGTCGCGGTTTCTTTCGCAGAACCGGTGGTCGGAAGTGGTCATGCGATGTCATTCTCCCCATCCGGGAATTCCGTTGCTGAATTCATCGCGCATGTGGCTCAGCTCCGCGAAACAGGAAAGGTGGTCTCCATCAGTATCGGCGGGGCCAACGCGCCGGTCCATTTGGATACGGATCAGGAACGCGACGAATTCGTGACCAGCATGATCGGGATCATCGATACATACGGATTCAACGGTATGGATATTGATCTGGAAGGCTCCTCTGTGTCGATCACCGGCGGAACGATCGCGATGCCTGTCGATCCGACCATCGTGCGCTTGATCGATGCGATCGCTTCCATCATGGCTGCCTATCGGGCGGAGAATGATCTGAAGTTGTTCCTCACCATGGCTCCTGAAACGGCGTATGTGCAAGGTGGAATGAGCGCATTCGGTGGTCTTTGGGGTGCCTACCTACCTGTGATCCACGCTTTGCGCGATTCGATCGATGTCCTGCAAGTGCAACTGTATAACAGCGGTAGCATGTTCGGCTTGGACGGTGCGCTGTACATGCAGGGCACGGCTGATTTCATGGTCAGCCAAACAGAGGCCGTGATCCAAGGCTTCTCCACTGCTGGTGGGATCTTCGAAGGTTTGCGCCCGGATCAGGTCGCCGTAGCGCTTCCTGCTTGTGCCAATGCGGCAGGCGGAGGCTATGCGGATACCGCTGTGGTCTTCGATGCCGTCCGTTACCTCCTAGGTCTTGGTCCGCAACCAGGGGCTTATGTCTTGCAGCAAGCTGCGGGTTATCCTGATCTCCGTGGTCTGATGACCTGGAGCATCAATTGGGATGCGGCATCCGATTGCAATGGCTCGTACTCCTTCGCGGAGAACCACGAACGGATCTTCGGCGATCTTCCGACAGGGTTGAAGGAAATTGTTGGATACCGATCGACAGTCTTCCCCAACCCCGCCGACCAACTTGTTCAAGTGCGACTACCCGCGACGACGATGGGCCGAGTGGTCGTCTCCATTGCGAACGCGTTGGGGAGATCCATGCGGGAAGAAGTGAGTTCAGCAACGGGGCTGATCACGGTATGGATCGGTGATCTCGAACCGGGCATGTACACGGTGCGCGTGTACGATCGATCCGGCTGCATCGGATCCACCAAGTTGCTCGTTTCGCGTTAGCGATCACTCAGCCGTTGTTCTTGAAACCCCTAATGAAGGCCACAGCCGTGCCCACCAATGCGATCGGCACCCACGGAATGGTGAGCCAGGTCCACCGCAACAGTTGGTAAAGCAACGTGGGAATGGTTGCGATCAGCAGGTACCAAAAGATATCCCTGCGGGTCCAGCGGATCACTTCGACAAAGGTGGATCGATGTCCCGCGTGCATGGTATATTGGAATTGATCCGAAGGATGCCAAAGTAGGTCCATTCAACGTGGCGGCGCCGATGTTCGTTCGCAGCACGGGCCATAGGGATGATGTTCGTAACCCACTTCATCCGGAATCCACCTACTTTTGCCCTCGTGAAACGCATCGTAGCCAGTTCTGTCCTTAGCGTGTTCATCGCAGTGATCCTGGCCCCTGTCGTCATTCTCGTCGAATTCCATGTGCATCGTGCGTCGATCATCAAGGAGTTGTGCGTGCAGCAAGACGTGGTAGAGGCGATGCGTACTTGCCACGGCGAATGCCAATTGAGCAAACGTTTCAAAGTGCTTGAGCACAACGCCGAACAAGAGTTCCCTGGGGATCGGATCGAAAGCCGGTTCGAACCCAAAGTGCCGGTGGTCGAAGAACGACCAGCTTGCGTCGAAGATCGGTCTGCGACCCCTTATCCGGAGTTGATCGTGCAACCGTTGGACCGGTCTATTCCTGCCTGTGAGCCTGTGCCTTGGATCTGAACAGGACAGCCTGCCTCGGCTATGGCCAGACGCGGGTATTCTGTAGGATCCAATTCATTTGAACAATGATCAGAACATGGGCTGCATGGCTTTGGCTATGTGTGCCGTTCACCGCCACAGCATGCGATGTATGTGGCATATTCCTAGGTGTGCAACCGAACGATCGGCGAAGCACCATCGGCTTGTTTTACCGCAGCCGCATCATGGAGGGTATTACACAGGTGCCACTAACCTCTCAACTGCTCCCGAAGCATGGTGGGCATATAGAGGTTGGGGTGCCATATGTGACCGTGCCGATGGAGGAGATCGTGACAGTAGCCGAACTGCGGGCCGACCTTCGGTTGAGTGAACGGTTCTTCCTGCTGGCAAGCGTTCCGCTCACCAATACGTACCGCGGAATCAATAACTTCCAAGTGTTGGATGCGTATGGAATGGGAGACCCTTTCGCCATGATCCGCTACCAGCTCGCTAATACCCGAGATATCAAGGACCACCGGTACGTCCATCGGTTCCTGGTCGGTGGTGGGGTGAAGGCGCCGCTCGGAAAGAATGACCTCCAGATAGATGATGTGCCCGTGAGTCCCGATGTGCAATTGGGCACTGGCTCGTGGGATGCCTTGTTCTCCGTGGAGTACTCCGTCCGCCGAGGTCGTACAGGAGGTGGTGTCAGCGGGTTGGCTCGTTTCAACGGGTCGAATTCCGTGGGATATCACCTTGGAAATGGATTCAGCTCCACGACAGAGGTCTTCCATCGCTTTGGTACCGATACCCTCAGTTTCGCACCAGCCCTTGGTGCTTATGGCGAATGGATGGGGCTGGATCACGTGCAAGGTGTCGCTGACCATGGAACAGGTGGCCTCACCGTATTTAGCCATGCCGGTATACGGGTGTGGTGGAAGCGAATGTCTTTTTCAGCGTATTACCAGCATGCCCTGCTGAACCAAGTGGGCGAGTTCATCACACCCACCCAACAACGCGTTGTGGTTGGGCTTACGTTCAACATCAACAAGAACTAACACTCCAATGAAACTCCAACAACTCACTCTGGTCGCTTTATTGACGCTGGCGATCACCGCATGCAAGAAGGATGATCCGGTCACGCCGACCCCTTCTGACCCTACGCCGACCACGGCAGCAGTGAAGGTCAATTACACCTTCGTGAATGGGACTTCTGCCTTCGACCCCAATGTGACCTTCGATGACGGACAAGGCAACGCTGTTCGCATCACCAAATTGAAGTTCTATTCGCATGATATGCACCTCACTGATGACGACGACAATACCGTTGCTGAATTCCACGATGACATTGTGCTGGTGGATGCCTTGAATGCAACGAACGAATTCGAGTTGGGAACCATGACACCAGGCCATGTACATAACGTGGCATTCGAACTCGGCTTGGATAGTGCCTCTAGCTACGGATACCCGGATCAGATGACCGCGCCTGCACCGCTGGACGATAATGATATGACCTGGTCTTGGAATACCGCAGCGGGCAGGATGTTCGTCAAATTCGAAGGATTCGTAGATGCCAATGGGAACAACACCATGGATATGGGTGAAATGTTCCAGTATCATTCCATCGGTGCGGCCATGATGCCGATGCATGCACACATGCACATCCACGGGGATATCGCCGCAGGATCGACCTTCAACATCGCTTTGAAAGTGAATGTCCTTGCACTCGTGAACGGACTGAACCTCTCGGGCATGTTCCACGACGATGGCGCAGAGAACCAACAACTCTTGCAGAACCTGATGGTGGCAACGACACCACTCTAGCCGATTTCAGCGATATGACGTGCGGGGCCGCCGGTGGTGGACCCGTACGTTGCGTTCATGGCATGACCCAATTGGGCTACTCCATGGTACTTACCTTTGCGGCCCGAAACCACAAGCAATCGCCTACAGATGTCCCAGATCTTCGACCTCGAAATGATCAAAGCGGTTTACGACCGCTATCCTTCACGCGTGGCGGCTGCACGCAAGGCGCTCGGCAAGCCGCTCACCCTTACGGAGAAGATCCTCTATGCCCACCTAGAGGAAGGTGCGGCCACCAAGGCGCTGAAGCGTGGCGAGGACTATGTCGATTTCGCACCGGACCGCGTGGCCATGCAGGATGCCACCGCGCAAATGGCGCTCTTGCAATTCAAGACCACGGGACGTACCACCGTGGCAGTGCCCAGCACCGTGCATTGCGACCACTTGATCCAAGCCCGCGTGGGAGCCGAGAAGGACCTGCAGGAAGCGCTGCTGAAGAGCAACGAGGTATTCAATTTCCTGGAAAGCATCAGCAACAAGTACGGCATCGGGTTCTGGCGTCCCGGCGCGGGCATCATACACCAAGTGGTGCTGGAGAACTACGCCTTCCCCGGCGGCATGATGATCGGTACCGACAGCCACACTCCGAACGGTGGCGGATTGGGCATGTTGGCCATCGGCGTGGGTGGTGCGGATGCCTGCGACGTGATGAGCGGACTGCCATGGGAGCTGAAAATGCCAAAGGTCATCGGCGTAAAGCTCACCGGAAAGCTCAGCGGATGGGCCTCCGCCAAGGATGTGATCCTCGTTGTGGCGGGCATCCTCACCGTGAAGGGTGGCACAGGCGCGATCGTGGAATACTTCGGCCCAGGCGCGGAAAGCCTGAGCTGCACCGGCAAGGGTACCATTTGCAACATGGGCGCTGAGATCGGTGCCACCACCAGCACTTTCGGCTACGACGACAGCATGCGCCGTTACCTCAACGGAACCGGTCGCGCGGAATTGGTGAAACTGGCGGATAAGGTGGCCGAGCACCTCACCGGTGACCCCGAGGTGTATGCCGATCCGGAGAAGTATTTCGATCGGGTGATCGAGATCGACCTCAACGAACTGGAGCCGCATATCAATGGCCCATTTACACCGGACCTGGCTTGGCCGATCAGCAAATTCGCCGCGGCGGTGAAGGAGAACGGCTGGCCCGATAAACTGGAAGTGGGCCTCATTGGCAGTTGCACCAACAGCAGTTACGAAGACCTTACCCGCAGTGCATCCATCGCGCAGCAGGCCGTGGATAAGAAGCTGAAGACCAAGAGCGAATTCACTGTGACTCCGGGTAGCGAGCAAGTGCGCTTCACGGCGGAGCGCGATGGCTTGTTGGCCACCTTCGAAAAGATGGGAGGCCTAGTGCTCGCCAATGCCTGCGGACCGTGTATCGGTCAATGGGCGCGCCACAACAAGGATCCGGAAAAGAAGAACTCCATCCTCACCAGCTACAACCGCAACTTCGCCAAGCGCAACGACGGCAATGCCAACACCCACGCCTTCGTGGCCAGCCCGGAGCTGGTGACGGCCATGGCCATTTCCGGCAGCCTCAACTTCAACCCGCTCACCGACGAGCTGATGAACGAGGAAGGCAAAATGGTGATGCTGGACGAGCCGAAGGGCATGGAGATGCCACCCAAGGGTTATGATGTGAAGGACCCCGGCTTCAAAGCCCCCGCCAAGGACGGCAGCAGCGTGGAAGTGGTGGTGAAGCCGGACAGTGACCGCATCCAATTGCTGGAACCGTTCCCCGCATGGGACGGTAAGAACATCACCGGCGCGGTGGTGCTGATCAAGGCCAAGGGCAAATGCACCACCGACCACATCAGTATGGCCGGGCCATGGTTGCGCTATCGGGGTCATTTGGACAACATCAGCAACAACACGCTCATCGGGGCCATCAACGCCTTCAACGGCGAGGCCAACAAGGTGAAGAACCAGATCACCGGTGAATACGGTGAAGTACCGGCGACGCAACGTGCGTACAAGGCAGCGAAGCAACCCAGCGTGGTGGTGGCGGACCACAACTACGGTGAAGGCAGCAGCCGCGAGCACGCCGCCATGCAGCCACGCCACTTGGGCGTTACCGCCGTTATCGTAAAGAGCTTCGCCCGCATCCACGAGACCAACCTCAAGAAGCAAGGCCTACTCGGGGTCACCTTCGCCAACGAGGCGGATTACGACAAGGTGCAGGAGGATGACCGTATCGACTTCACCGACCTCACGGCATTCGCGCCCGGCAAGCAATTGACCGTGGTGCTGAACCACAAGGACGGGACCAAGGACACGATCACCTGCAACCACACCTACAATGCCCCGCAGATCGAATGGTTCAAGGCCGGCAGCGCGTTGAACCTTATCCGGGCACAGCAGAACGGGTGATCCGTCGCGATCCAAATGACGAAGAATTGATCATTGACTATATTACCGAACCAAAGTAGATTGCTCCACCAGAGCACTGGACAAATCGAGAACCAACAACACACCCATGAACATGAACATCAAAATGATCTTGGCCGGGTTGGCCCTATTTGGCTTCACGGCGGTCTCCGCTCAGGAGAATCTGATCTCCGCAGGTTTGGAGGTTGGCCTTCCGTTGGGAAATTTCGGCAATGCGACCTCCTTCGGAATTGGTGGTTCATTGGGGTTCGAACTACCGGTGGCGGATAATATCGGTGCGGTCGTTCAAGCTGGTTTCATGAGCTTTTCAGGAAAGGACCAGAGTTATGGTCTGGTCACGGTTGAAGGAGGAAATTGGACCATGATCCCTATTCAGGTGGGCGCGAAGTATTACTTCACGAACGATCAGGAAGGATTCTATGCCATGGGTCTGGTCGGTATCCATTCAATGAGCTACAAGATCCCGGGATACACCACCACTTTATTTGGGGTTTCAGCCACCACACCAGAGCAAAAGTTCTCGGATACGAATTTGAGCTTTGCACCTGCGATAGGATATGTCGTAGGGGAGAATATCGATGTGGCGTTGCGCTATCAGATCATCTCCGGGACCGGTGGGAGTTCCTCCTATCTCGGCATCCGAGCGGCGTACATGTTCGGCCTCTAATGACCGCTGGCTGTGGCATTGAAAGGTGGGGAAACCCGCCTTTCTCTTTGGTGGACCGAGCTCCGGCACGGTCTTCGCAATTCAGCCCGTCGTGATCCGAAAGGACATGTAACTTGCTCCACATTGATCGAACAATGAGAACACTTTTCCTTTCCCTTGCCGTCATTGGCACTACCATCACCTTCGCTCAAGATTTCGACTTGGACCGCAACATGGTCCCGAACGGGGATTTCGAAGCCGTTGAAGGCAAGAAGCTGAAGCGTGCTGGAGGCATCATCTACGCAACAGGATGGGGTTCGCCCACCAAGGAGAACGCGGACCTGTTCAGTGAGAGCGCGACCGTGGAGAGCAATGTTTCCTCGCCCAAGAACTTCGCCGGTGAGCAGTCCGCACTGAGCGGGATCAACTATGCGGGTATCCGTATGTGGAGCTACCAGAACAAGGAACCCCGTTCGTACCTCCAGTCCAAGTTGGTGAAACCCATGAAGAAGGATTCCCTGTACTGCGTGCGCTATTACGCCACCCTTGGTGATCTGAGCAAGTACTCGACCGGGGAGTTGGGCGCATACTTGAGCAAACAGAAGGTCGAGAAGGACGATGAAAGCAGCCTCACCTACGAAGTGAAGGTTCCGAACCTGCGGACCAAGTTGTACGACGATATGTTCAGCTGGCAGGGCGTATGTGGTGTATACAAAGCAGATGGGTACGAGCAATACCTGATCCTCGGAAATTTTGCGGCGACCGAGAAGACCCCGAACGCGAAGACCAAACGTCCACGTGGCGAATCCCGGCCGCAGATGTTCAGTGCCTATTACTACATCGATAATGTGGAGGTGTATCCGATCAAGAATCGTGGGGAATGTACCTGCGAGCAATTGGACAAAGCCGAGAGCGAGTACATCTTCAGCTGGAAAGGCACGAACAACCCCAGTTGGAGACCCGCAGAGAAAGTGGATAACCAAGTGTTCTACTTCAAGCGCTTCCAGCGCAGCTTCGATACGAGCATGGAAGAACGGTTGAACCAGATGGTGGACAACATGGAATTGGATCCCACGATCAAGGTGAAACTCGTGGGCCACATGGATGCCACGGAAATGGAACGGACGCGCGTACGACCTGACCTGCTTGAGTTGGCGAAGGAACGTGCAGCAGCAGTTCAGGATGCTCTGATCGAGGCGGGCATTGATGCCGCACGGATCTCTGTTGATGCCAAGGCTGGTGATGTGCCCGTCGATAATTCCGGTACGGACCTGGGCATGAGCAAGAACCGTCGGGTCGAAATTGAATTGGTGAAGTAGGGCTCCGACACTCGGCGTTGCAGCGGCTGCCTCCGCGCTTGTGGTGCAGTCTGAGGTAGACTTAGTGGAGAGGTGCAAGGTGCAGAAGTGCAGTTCGAGGTAGACTTAGTGGAGAGGTGCAAGGTGCAGAAGTGCAGTTCGAGGTAGACTTAGTGGAGAGGTGCAAGGTGCAGAAGTGCAGTTCGAGGTAGACTTAGTGGAGAGGTGCAAGGTGCAGAAGTGCAGTTCGAGGTAGACTTAGTGGAGAGGTGCAAGGTGCAGAAGTGCAGTTCGAGGTAGACTTAGTGGAGAGGTGCAAGGTGCAGAAGTGCAGTTCGAGGTAGACTTAGTGGAGAGGTGCAAGGTGCAGAAGTGCAGTTTGAGGTAAACGTAGTGGAGAGGTGCAAGGTGGAGAGGTGCAGTCTGAGGTAGACTTAGTGGAGAGGTGCAAGGTGCAGAAGTGCAGTCTGAGGTAGACTTAGTGGAGAGGTGCAAGGTGCAGAAGTGCAGTCTGAGGTAGACTTAGTGGAGAGGCGCAAGGTGGAATAGTGAAGTCATGTTGCTTGGGGTAGGTCTGGTGGAAGAGGGCTGCGGTCCTGCTTTCTTTGGTTAGCTTTCCAAAAACCAACACCATGGCTGTTTTCAAGGACTTTGAAGAGATCATTGCTTGGCAAAAGGCCATCGATCTCTCCGTCATCATCCATACCAAATTCCGTGACCACAAGGACTTTGCATTCCGTGATCGGATCCACCGTGCGTCGATCTCGGTCTCGAATAACATCGCTGAAGGTTTCGATCGTGGATCGAACAAGGACTTCAGACGTTTCCTAAGGATCGCAAGGTCTTCTTGCAACGAAGTCCGGTCCATGGTGATACTCGGCCAACGATTCGGTTACTTCACCCCGCAAGAAGTGATCGAGATCCGTGGCCACT
Organism: Flavobacteriales bacterium; assembly: GCA_016710015.1. Classification (GTDB taxonomy): domain Bacteria; phylum Bacteroidota; class Bacteroidia; order Flavobacteriales_F; family PHOS-HE28; genus PHOS-HE28. Next base: position 940,701 of record JADJLR010000001.1, on the reverse strand, counting down.
GCATACATCTGAATGCGACCATATTCAATTTGATGAAGGCCATGCGTGAAGATCACCTCAAGAGCATTGCACCTTGGCTGATCCCACTGGGCTATTGGGTCGGGTATCTCTAGCATCCATGACATTCTGCATTCAACCGCCGCGAGCCGTGACACCTGCATGGCGAACAGTGTATCCTGCACCCCTCCTCAGTGCATCACTTCACATTGCACCCCGCACCTCTGCACCTTGCACCCTGCACCCTGCACCCCGCACCTCTGCACCTTGCACCTTGCACCTTGCACCCTGCACCCCGCACCCCGCACCCTGCACCCTGCACCTCTGCACCTCTGCACCCTGCACCCTGCACCCTGCACCCTGCACCCCGCACCCCGCACCCTGCACCCCGCACCCTGCACCCTGCACCCTGCACCCTGCACCCTGCACCCTGCACCCTGCACCCTGCACCCTGCACCCTGCACCCTGCACCTCTGCACCTCTGCACCTTGCACCTTGCACCCTGCACCTCTTCACCTTGCACCCTGCACTCCTGCACTCCTGCACTCCTGCACTCCTGCACTCCTGCACCCCTGCACCCCCACACCTCGCACCCGCACCCTCTGATCAAGCAACTGGCCCATGGTGAAAGGCGATCCGCGCATCATTCGAGGTTGGACGATGTACGACTGGGCCAACTCGGTCTATTCGCTCACCATTACCTCGGCCATCTTTCCCATCTTCTATGCGGCCATAACCGAGGTGGATGGTGCGGACATCGTGCAGGCGCGCTATGGACTTCCCGCCCAATCGCTCTATTCCTATGCGCTCTCCGCAGGCTTTCTCTTGGTGGCCATCATTTCGCCGATACTCAGCGGCATCGCGGATCATACGGGACAGAAGAAGAAGTTCCTGAAAGCCTTCTGTTACCTCGGTGCAGTAAGCTGCGCAGCGCTCTTCTTCTTCAACGTGGATCAACTCTGGCTGGGTCTGGGCATGGTCATGATGGCTTGCGTGGGCTTCAGCGGATCACTGATCTTCTACGATGCCTTTCTACCGGAGATCGCCGAACCCGTGGATCATGACCGCATCAGTGCCCGTGGCTACACCATGGGTTACATCGGAAGCGTGTTCCTATTGATCGTCAACTTGCTGATGGTGATGAAAGCCGATCCATCCGATACGCATACCCTCCTCGGCATTCCGGATACCAATGGATGGCCCGCCCGGTTGACCTTCGTTACCGTCGGGATCTGGTGGGTCGTCTTTGCGCAATTCGCCTTCCGAGTGCTGCCGGACAACCCGTACGGGCGAAGGCCCCAAGGCAACCTCATCGCCAATGGATACAAGGAATTGCGCAAGGTTTGGCGTGAACTGCAAAGCACCAAACGATTGAACAGTTTCTTGATGGCCTTCTTCGTACTCAACATGGGCATTCAAACGGTGATGTACCTCGCTGTGACCTATGCCAAGGAAGAGATCCAGCAGATCGGGCCGGACGGTAAGGTGGAGGCCATAAGCGATGCCAGCCTGATCATCAGCATCCTTATCATTCAACTCGTTGCCGTGGTGGGGGCCTTCCTTTTCGTGTGGCTGAGCAAACGCTTCGGCAACATTGGGGCATTGGTCATCGGTGCTTCTGTATGGATCTTGTTGTGTGTGATGGCATACACCATCCATTGGGCGCACGAGTTCTACATCCTAGCTGCCGGTGTAGGATTGGTCATGGGTGGTAGCCAAGCCCTGTCACGGAGCACTTATTCCAAGTTCCTCCCCGAGACCATCGACCACGCTTCGTACTTCTCCTTCTACGACGTGAGCTTCTACCTCAGTACCGTGCTGGGTACATTCGCTTATGGCATGGTATACCAGCTCACGGCCGATCTGCGCAACACGGTGATCATCATCGGAAGTTTCTTCGTGGTTGGCTTGATCCTCCTGTTGATGGTGCCGAGCAAGGAGGTGGAACGCATCGCCGTGAACGAGTGACCGCCCACTACCTTCGCGGCAAGTTCGACAGCATGAGCGACAACGCGACTTGGGATGTGGTGATCGTCGGTGGTGGCATCGTAGGAGCGGCCACCCTTTACAAACTCCAGACCCGCTTTCCCACTATGCGGATCCTGCTCCTGGAAAAGGAGAACGCATTGGCTGACCACCAGACCGGACACAACAGCGGTGTGATCCACAGCGGGATCTATTACAAGCCGGGAAGTTTCAAGGCCAAGAATTGCGTGACCGGTCGCCGGGAACTCGTTGCCTTCGCCAAGGAACACGGCATCAAACACGACATCTGCGGGAAACTCATCGTGGCCACGGATCAGGATGAACTCCCTCGTTTGGAGAAGATCCATGCGACGGGCATCGCTAACGGGATCGAGGACATGGAGCGGTTGACCGCAGAGCAGATCAAGGAGATCGAACCGTTCTGTGAGGGGATCGCTGGTGTGCGGGTCGGTTGTACGGGGATCATCGATTTCCGGGGTGCCACCGAGAAGATGGCATCCATCGCATTGGCGTTGCAGCCATTGAGTTGGGTGAGTCTGGGTGAAGAATTCCGTGGAAGCGAACAGGCCGGTGGTGTCACTGACATCTCGACTTCAAAGGGTACCCACAAAGCGCGTTACGTGATCTTCTGTGGCGGACTCCAAAGCGATCGTTTGGCACGTGCCGACGGCGCTATCGTTAAAGAACGAATCGTTGGCTTCCGTGGCGACTACTATGACCTGACTGAACAAGGGAAACACAAGGTGAAGCACCTGATCTACCCGGTGCCCGATCCGCGCTTCCCTTTCCTGGGTGTCCACTTCACGCGGATGACGGATGGTAGCATCGAGTGCGGCCCCAACGCCGTTTTCACCTTCAAGCGAGAAGGCTACAGCAAGACCGATTTCGACTTCAAGGACACCATGGATGCGCTCTCATACGGGGGGACCTGGAAGCTCTTCCTGAACAACATGAGCTACGGCATCAACGAATACCGCCGTGCCTTTAGTAAGCGCCTATTCTTGCGCACCCTGCAACGCCTGATCCCCACCTTGACCATGGACGACCTGAAGCCGGGAAGGGCCGGGGTGCGGGCCATGTTGTTGGGCAAGGACGGGACCATGGTGGATGATTTCCGGATCGAGCGCCGTGGTGATCACATCCATGTGCTCAATGCTCCGTCTCCTGCTGCAACGGCCGCTCTGGCCATCGGCGAGCAGATCGTCACCATGGCCGTGGATCAGCTCAAGATCAGTTGATCGAAGATGCCGTGGCGAATGGGTCATCCCTCAGCACGGCCTGTTCTGTACTGCGAATTGGTATGAATGCGATCCGAAGACTGCGATGCCACACCAACTGCGTGGTCCGGGGATCCGATCTACACGATCCGGTACTGCTCGTTCACCTCGGCCCAATTCCACAGGAAATAGCCCATCAGCCCGTTCAAGCGCTTCAGGATGATGGGGTTGGGCACCCGGATCTCCCGGAAGTACGGATCCTGGAAACAGAACAGGTCATAGCTGTGGAAGAGCACCTTGCTCATGGCATACACCGTGTTCTTGCTCGGGAAATTCAACCGTTCCATCTGGCTTTGTAGACTGCGGACTTCGTTCTCCAGGTCCGTGTTCTCCTCGCCTAAGGCATGCGCATACTTCGAAACGACCAACGAACACATGCGTTTGTCAACACCCGGACCAAGTACCCGCTTGGCCTCGATCAAGTTCGCCGCGAGCACGATCATCCCGAACGCACGGTCGTCGGTTTCGGCAAGCGCAGGGTTCACATCGAATTCCGGTGATTCATTGACCTCCGCAGCCACCGCAGCGAAGCCATGCTCAGTGAGCTCTATCGCTGCATTCACAAATATGTTCGACAGCTTCTCCTCTGTGATCTTCTTCTTCCCGAACAGTGTTGCGATCATGGTCTCTTAGTTCCTGCGAAGTTCGATGGAACTAGGGAACGGATCGACGAAGCGCGACAACCTATTTTGAACAAGGTTATCCACCTTTGGACCCATGAAGGTATTGTTGGATCACTATGCGGAATACGACCGATGGGCCAATACGCGCTTTGTTGAACGGTTGGCAACAGAAGGTGATGCGGTGCTCGATCGACCTGTACCCAGCAGCTTTCCCACGCTGAGAGCGACCCTCCTGCACATCCGCAATGCTGAAGCCACCTGGACCGCACGGCTACAAAATGCGACCTGTCCATGGCCAGCGGAAGAGGAACGAGCGATCGCCTCCTTGTTGAAGTACACCATTGCTTTGCAGGATCTGGTACACGGATATGATCCGAATGACCTGGCCCAGACCGTGACCTACCACGACTTGCGGGGCAACGCCCATGCACAACCTCGGTGGCAAATGCTCCTGCACTGTTTCAATCACAGTACACAACACCGGGGGCAGTTGATCAGCATGATGCGCGCCTTGGAGTTGGATGCGATCCCTGCTAACGACCTCGTGGTATTTCAGCGTTCTTTGCCACGCTGATCCCATTTCTACACGGCATGCGTCCTCTTTTCCAACGAGTTGCATTCGGTCTAATCGCATTTTGCTGGACTTCCGTGGGCCATGCCCAGAATGAAAGCGATGAACGGGCATTGATCACCGTGCAAGACGGGGTACGGATCTCCAAGGATCCGTTGTTCCTGATGAACTTCCGTTTCCGAATGCAGAACAGGCTCGGGTATACGAGCGTCAGTGGTGAGGATCTGAGCGCAGGCATTGTGGATGCACGCGTAAGGCGTTTGCGACTTCGCCTGGATGGTTACGTGAAGGACAAGCGCTTGCGGTACTACATCCAATTGAATTTTTCACGCGCTGATCTGGATCAAGAGTCTGAAGGGATCGCCCAGCCGGTGCGGGATGCCATGGTGTACTACCACGCCACCGAGAACGTGTACTTCGGTTTCGGCCAAAGCAAGTTGCCCGGGAATCGGGAGCGCGTGGTCAGCTCCGGCAACCTGCAATTTCCGGATCGGTCCATCGCCAACTCCACCTATACCTTGGATCGCGACTTCGGTGTGTTCGGCTATTGGACCATTCCGTTCGCCGCGCAACAGGTGCAATTGAAGGCTGCGCTGAGTTCTGGGGATGGGCGTGGTGCGGCATCCGGTAATTCAGGCATGGCCTACACCGGGCGATTGGAATGGCTGCCATTCGGAAAGTTCACGAACAACGGGGACTACAGCGAGGGCGATCTGGAGTTCGAACCGAAACCGAAAGTGTCCTTTGGGGCAACGTACAGCTTCAACGACCGGGCAATGCGGACCGGCGGCCAATTGGGTAAGCCACTTTATGCACCTCGGGATATGCACACCAGCATCGCCGATGCCATGGTGAAGTACCGGGGTTGGGCGATGCTCGCGGAGTACTTCGATCGGCGGTGTGATGATCCGATCACCATCAACGCATTGGATGATGTCCGCTTGATCCGAACAGGGACCGGCTTCAACGGACAGCTGAGTCGGGTGCTCAAGAGTCAGTTGGAGTTCGCCCTTCGGTATACCCGTATCACGCCTGATGCGCGCATTTCGAAGGACCGATCCACCACGGAAGAAATGCTGCTTGGTGCGACACGTTACCTCAACGGGCACCGCATCAAATTGCAATGCTATACCGGCTACCGTTGGTTGAAGGGGAATATGGCCACCGATGGTCCTGGGAACAGTTGGACGGCCTTGTTCCAGGTCGAATTCGGGATCTGACGATTCAGTCGATATGTCGACTCAGGAGATCGATGCCCGTGTAGTTGCGCGGTGTGATCCCTTTCAATTGATCCTTGATCGCGTCGCTCACGTCCAACGCATCGATGAAAGCTGCGATATCCGCCTGGGTCACGCGTTCCTTGCCCCGTGTCAATCGCTTCAGTTGCTCGTATGGCTGCGGATAGCCGTGTCTGCGCAGGATGGTCTGGATGCCTTCTGCCACCACGGGCCAATGCGCATCGAGATCGCGATCCAAGGCGGGTTGGTTCAGCAGCAGTTTACCCAAACCTTTCTGGATGGCATCCAAGGCGACCATGGTATGGGCCATCGGTGTGCCGATGTTGCGCGTCACCGTGCTGTCCGTAAGGTCGCGCTGCAGTCTGCTGATCGGTAGTTTTTCACTGAGGTGAACGAAGATCGCGTTCGCCATACCGAGGTTGCCTTCAGCGTTCTCGAAATCGATCGGGTTCACCTTGTGTGGCATCGCGCTACTCCCGATCTCGCCGGGTTCGATCCGTTGCCGGAAGTAGTCCATGCTGATGTACTGCCACAGGTCCCGGGACAGATCGATCAGGATGGTGTTGATCCGACGCAGGCCATCGAAGAGTGCGGCCAGGTTGTCGTAATGGTCGATCTGGGTCGTGAAATGTAAGCGTTCCAGACCAAGGTCGTTCAGCAGGAACCGATCCGCGAGTTGCGTCCAATCCAATTCCGGATAGGCCACATGGTGCGCATTGAAATTCCCGGTGGCACCACCGAATTTGCCGGTGAATGGAACAGCACGCAGCATCTTCAACTGTTGGTCCAGCCGTTCCACGAAGACCTGAAATTCTTTGCCGAGGGAAGTAGGTGAGGCCGGTTGGCCGTGTGTGCGGGCAAGCATGGGGATGCGTGCCCAATCGAGTGCTAGACCGTGCAGCCGGTCGCGCACCGCGATGATCGAGGGGAGGTAACCTTCGAACAAGAAATCCTTGATCAATAGGGGGAGTGCGGTGTTGTTGATGTCCTGGCTCGTTAGCGCGAAGTGGACGAATTCCTTCTGCGTCGCCAAGCCCACTTCCTCCAATCGCTCCTTCAAGTAATACTCGATCGCTTTCACGTCGTGGTTCGTCACCTTCTCGATGTCCTTGATGCGTTGCGCATCGCTGGTGCTCAGTGTGGCGATCCGCTTTTCTACAGGCGCGAGTTTCACCACGGGCGTTCCCTCCAATTCCGGCAGCGGTATGGCACAGAGGAATTTGAAGTAGGCCACTTCCACTTGAAGTCGATAGCGCATCAAGGCCTGCTCACTGAACCAGCGGGACAAATTGCGCGTGCGGTCGCGGTAGCGGCCGTCGATGGGGGAAATGGCGGTGAGCGGGTCGAGTTCCATGCGTGCTCAAAGGTAGGATCCCGCCATTCGTACGGCACGGTCTTCTAGGAGGATGGTCAAGTTTCAAGATTTAAGCTTCAAGCCGTAGGGGTACCTCGAAGTGCATCGACCTATGGGCCGACCCTTCGGGCAAGCACTTCTCGTTTGGTCATCCGGCTCCCGCATAGCGCGGGATGAAGCAGTTGCTTCTCCTCAGTCAGCTACCTATGGGTAACTTCCTTTCGTCGCGCCTTGTCTGCCCAGGACGATAAGCACTTGTGCCATCCGTTCGAGGCACTTCGAGGTACCCTTAGGTCTCAAGGTTCAATTCCCGTGCGCTGCAGAAAAGCGGGACAAGCTTCAACCCATCTTTGTACCATGTCCATCCTCCGCGACCTGGGCCTTGGCATCAATGGATCCGTTCGTGCTTTCCGCTTTGTACTGGGCAACGGGATGGGCTGGATGTTCCTCGTTCCTGTACTCCTGTGGATCCTGCTTGCCTCAGGCGGAGTGGCACTGCTGAAAGGACCGGTGGAGGATCTTGGCGCAGCGTTGGCCACCCGTTTGCAGATACCCGTGGAAACCGCTTCATCCGGTTGGTGGGCGAACGTGAAGACCTTCCTCAATGGTGCGAGCGATCTCGTCTTGGGACTGATCCTGAAGTTGGCCGTGGCCTATGTGCTCTTCATCCTCAACAAGTACATCGTCCTCATTTTGTTGTCGCCCTTGTTGGCCTACGCCAGCGAACGCACCGAGGAGATCCTGACCGGACGCACCTTTCCGTTCAGCTGGAGCCAATTGATGAAAGATGCCCTGCGTGGTGCATTGATCGCGGCACGGAACGGGATCTTGGAACTGTCCATCACCGTTGGCCTGTGGATCCTCACTTTCGTGCTACCGATCCTGGCTCCCGTGACCTTCGTGGTGCTCTTCGTGATCTCCGCATATTTCTACGGTTTCAGTATGTTCGACTATGTTTTCGAACGCAAACGGATGCGCATCAGTGAAAGCGTGAAGGCCGTGAATGACCGGATCGGTGCTGTGTTGGCCAACGGAGCGCTCTTCGGTCTTTTCATGAAGGTGCCGCTCATCGGGGTGATGTTCGCGCCGGTGATGGCTGCCGTTGGTGCCGCCATCGCTTGTGCCGAAGATCGGTCGCATGTAACGATGGACGCTTCCAACGGACCAACACTCCAACCCTGATGCGAGTGATCGGTCTTCTCTTTGGCCTGCTCGTGTCGGTGTCCGCATTGTGCGCGCAAGACACCTTGCGGGTACAGATCCATGGCAGCGTTCTGGATGCGCGAACGGAAACCCCCATACTGGAAGCGCTAGTGGAATGGTATGATGCGAACGGCAAGCGCCAAGCCATCACCCAAACCAATTCGGAAGGGAGCTATGCATTCCTTGTGCGCACCACCGGAGCCCTGGAATTGAGACTTTCCGAGAACGGCTATCTGGAATACCGTGAGGTGCTCACCCTCGAACCCGGCGAATGTGCGCGGGAACATGTGATCCGGCTGGTGCCGAAATAGCTCACGGTACTTCTTTCAGCCATTCGTGGATCGATCGGTCGCCGACGATCAGATCGGTGATCACGGCTTCTCCACTCAGGATCCGCACTTCGGCGTAGGACGGTAGCGTCGGCACCATTTCATCACCGTTCCATTCCGGTGTCAACAGGTCTTCGGTCTTCTTGCCATCGCCTTCTTCCAAATAGAACCGATCGAAGGGCAACCGGATGCGCGTGATCTCCGCATCGCCCCATGTGGAGAAGATGATCGGAAGATAAGGTGCGTCACTCGGCGCTTCCAAGAGCAGCGAAGTCACCGTGGCGAAACCTTCATCGTCCGTGCCGAGCAAGGCGTAAGCGCGGGTGTTGCCGGTTTGCGTACCATTTGCGATCATCCATTCGCCACTCTCCGCAGCGAAGTCCAGGCGCACGTATTCCCCCCGGAACGGATCGCGTGGATCGATCGGTGCCGTTTTGAATTTGAAGAGGACACCTTCATTCCGCACGCGTTCATGCCCCACGATCATCCAGACCGGTACCGCCAGTTGAATGAGCGCAACGAAACCGAATAGCAGCACCTTACGGGACATCCTTGTTGCGTTGGCGCAGCATGCGCATGTTCATGAACAGGAAGGCACAGCCGAGTGCGATGAACACAAGACCACGCATCACGAAGCTCAGGTCCGCGTCGAAGAAACGCATCAGGACGGTGATGCCGATGATCGTGAGCCCAAGGTTCAACCGCTTCAACGAATCCGCTTCGATCCCTCGGCGCACAGTGACGACCCCCATGAGTAGAAGGGTCAAGTTCACCACGATGGCCGCTGATGTCGGCGAAACCGAACCCACTGCAAAACACGCCAAGAAGAGCCACAAGCCTTCCGGATAGGGCCAACGTTCAAGCGGTTTCCGAACGCGAAGGGAAAGCACATAGGCCGCTATGCCAATGCTCAATAGGAACATGACCGCAGGCCAGTCTTGGTGCTGTTGGTCGTTGCGGAAGAATTGATCCTCCCACATCGGTCGGAAGCTGTATACCGCGAATACACCCAGCATCGTGCTCCCGCCGATCAGCGCCCACGGCCAGGTCCGTAGTTCGAGGCCCCGGTGCGTCCATGGGACCAAGGTGAATGCCGCCGCAAGGCCCGTGATGCCCAGCACATGGTATCGACCCCAGTCGGTGTAGAAGTACATGCCGCAGCAACCGACCGTGAGTGCCATGAACAAACTGAGCCACCAGAAACCCGTTCCCGTGCCGTTCCGTCGTGCTTCCAGAAAGTAGAAGGGCACGGCCGCCGCCAACAGGAGCAACAGCATCCACGGCCGATCCGTGTTGCCGAAATGCTCGAAACGCACCGCCCAACCGTACCACGATACCATAGCCAAATACCCCAAGGCCACCGTGATGGAACCGGGGATGTAGAGCAAAGGCAGAATGAGGAAAGAGCACATGAGGAGATAGCCCTCCAAGCTGCCGCTGATATGGTAGATCTGGCTGATCAACGCGATGCAAGCACAGAGTCCGCAAGCAAGGATCAACGCACTGCCTTCGCGCCATGCGGCATTGCCTGCTTGCCTGCGTATGGCGACAAAGACAAGGACTTGACCCAGTAGTATCGGCACGAACGCAAGCGCTACACGAGCTGCTCGCGGCAGATCGTCCCAGTTGTGCGCGATGATGAGGATGATGCCTAGGCCAACGAGCAAACTCCCCAGAATGGCGAACACCAAGAGCATTCTACTGGACTGCTCTTTTGGCTCCACCGGGTACCGCGCCCGGATACGTTCCGCTTGCTCTGCGCTGATCAGTCCTTCACGGACCAACTCGGGTAGAGCATCTGGTAGCTGAGAGCGCGACATGGCTGGTGGAAGATAGTGAGGACTTTGGATGTTGAATGGGTATTAATGCAGAACGGCGACCCACTCTGGTCGCCGTTCTGCATTTCACAGCGGTTCGCTCAGCTCTTCTTCACCGGCGCAACCGTCTTGGTCGGCTTCTTGGGCGCAGGTACCGTTTCCACGGGCACATCCACCTTCACCTCTTCGGCTTTGCGCTGTACCAAGGTCATTTCGTCCACCAAGTGGCTGGCACCTGCGAAAGTGTCGATGGTCCACAGCACGTAACGGATGTCCACGCTGATGGTGCGTTGCAATTCGGGTTCGAAGGCGATGTCGCCACTCATAGCTTCCCAGTTGCCATCGAAAGCAATGCCGATGAGTTCGCCGCTGGCGTTGAACACACCGCTGCCGCTGTTGCCCCCAGTGATGTCGTTGTTGCTGATGAAGCAGGTGATGAGTTCGCCTTTTTCATTGGCGTAACGACCGTAATCCTTCTTCATCAACAGTTCGTGCTGGCGCTTGGGTACGATGAATTCAGGGTTCGTGTTGTCCTCCTTCTCTAGAACGCCGTTCACCGTGGTTTCGTAATCGTAGAACACGGCATCCGCAGGCACGTAGCTACCGACTTGACCATAGGTGAGGCGCATGGTGCTGTTGGCATTCGGATACCAATTCTTGGCGGGGTTCTTTTCGCGCATGGCGGCCACCATCAACCGGTAACCACGCTCCAAACTTTCGTCGCCTGCGGACAAGGCCGGAGCGAGGAAGTTGCGGTAATGGTTCAAGCAGGATTCCGAGGTCTGGAAGCCGAGGTCCTTGTCCAAGACCTTCAACGACGGTTTCGCGAGGAAGGCATTCATCCGTGCTTGGTCCGTAAGGATGCTGGATTTGAATAACGCTGCGGCCCACGCATCGAAGTTGCCCTTGTATTTCTTCTCGATGGTGTTCATGACTTGCGGCTGAAGGTCGCGCGCCACATCGCTGTGGAACATGCGGAACATGGTGGCGGTCACTTTCTGGTCCGTCGCGGGGTTGTAGTCCTTCCAAAATTCATCCGATGCGGCTTGCGCACGGGCCACGGCCGCTGCCACTTTCGGTGCATCCTTCGGGTCTGTGGCCAATTGCATTTTCAAGCCGAAAAGACGGAAGCCCAAGATGACCGCTTCACTCCCGAAAGCCGCTTCCTGCATGTACACATTGGCCTTCTCGAACTTGGCGCGCTCGGTATAGCCGCTCTCCAAGTCCGTCATGATGTCGCCGTATTTCGCTTTGCGCGTGGCATCGGCATTCACCCAATCCATGAGCTCACGTTCCTGCGCTTGCTTCTTCTCCTCAATGTGCAAACGCTTCAAGCCACGGCTTTGGCCGATGAAGTACTTCCAGTAGTTGCTCACCGATGCGTGCTTGCTGGCGTACTGGATGCGCACAACAGGATCCTGCGCTTGGAACTCCTCGTAGATGTCCAGCTTTGCACGGCGCACCTTCACACGACTTGGGAATTCCTGTTCCAAGCCCAGCTTCACGCCATGGCTGCTGAGGAAACGATCGGTGCTGCCGGGGTAGCCCATGATCATGGTGAAGTCGCCCTCTTTCACACCGTTGATGCTGACGGGGAAATGGTGCTTCGGCTTGAAGGGGATGTTCGTGGGTGCGGGATCGGCAGGTTCGCCATCGGCACCGGTGTACACACGGAACATGCTGAAGTCGCCCGTGTGGCGCGGCCACATCCAGTTGTCGGTATCACCACCGAATTTGCCGATGGCACTTGGTGGCACCCCGACCAAACGCACATCGCGGAAGGTCTTGTAGTGGAAGAGGTAGAATTCATTGCCCTCGAACATCACCTTGAATTCGGTGCTGAGGCCATTCTCCTTGCTGCTTTCCTCGATCAACGTGCCCGCGATCTCCTCGATCTTGGCATTGCGGTCCGCTTCGCTCATGTCAGCGGTCAATTCGCCGTTCACGCGCTCTGTGACATCGTCGATGTGTTGCAAGAAGCTCACGCTGAAGCCAGCGGCTTTCTCGTCTGCGCGGGTCTTCGCCCAGAAACCATCGGTGAGGTAGTCGTGCTCCACGCTGCTCAAGCCTTGCACAGCGTCGTAGCCACAGTGGTGGTTGGTCAGGAAGAGACCTTCGGCGCTCACCATTTCGCCGCTACAGAAGCCACCGCCCAAACGCACGATGCCGTCCTTCAGGCTGCTCTTGTTGATGTCGTAGATGTCCTCGGCCGTCAGTTTGAAGCCGAGCTTTTGCATTTCGGCTTCGTTGATCTGCTTCAGTTTGTTGAGCAGCCACATGCCTTCGTGGGCTTGTGTGGCAAAGAACAGAATGGCTGCAGTGAGCAGCGAGAGGGTACGCTTCATGGGGATCAGGTCTATTGAGGGGCGACAAAGGTAACCACCCTGACCGCCATGGCAATGGCCGCGTTACACGCCGCACGATGTGGGCTGAACGGTTGGTCTACTCCTGCGCCGGCAGCGGGTGCCAAGGCAGGGGGAAGAGCAAGCCTTCCGCCTGTTCGAAATAGCTTCTGAACTTCGCTGGGGTACCGACCCGCGCATAGACGCGCTTGTCCCGGTTGCCCCCGACGATGCGGATGATCGAACTCGGCAGGTCAGTGACGTTGCTGTCGTATTTATCCTCCAGTTCGAAAAATTGGATCTTCTCGGCTTCGCGCAACAGGGTCGCCAACGTGTCCTTTCCCACATGTCCGAAGTGCATGCCTTCCAGCTCCACATTGGAACGCCCTTCGAACGTGGCGTATCCGCTGCGGTACACGTTGATGCGGTATGCCTTGCATTGCCCGAAGCAGGGCGTGCGCTCCATGCTGAAGAACAGCGAGTCCGTTTTGCCTGGACCACCAAAGCGGGGCCCGTCGTAGTGGCCTTTGGTCTGTGGCTCGGTAGGTGGAGTTGGAGCCGTCTTGGTGGTGGTGACAGTTTGCTTTTGTGCGCAGGCCAGCAGAAGGCCAGCGATCAGGATCACGAAGGGAAAGAAGCGTGCTTGCATGGTGGTTCGTTCTTGTTCTTGGTACTCCGATCGCGTGCCAAAAGCAATGCGGTCCTTTCGGTCAACGTTTGCGGGAGGCTTGTTGCTGCTTCTGCATGTCATCCAAACGCTGCTGCCATTTGCTCTTCTTCTTGGGTGTCTTCATGTTCGTGAGCAGCTGCATACGGATCTTGTCCTCGTTCACGAACAGGCTCTTGAAGGCGGTCATCTGCAGGATGCTGATCAGGTTGGCAAGCAGGTAGTAGTAGCTCAAGCCGGCGGGGAGGCTGTTCATGAAGAACAACATCATTACCGGAAAGAGGTACATCATCACCTTCATGTTCGGCATGCCCTGCTGGGTGGGCATCTGATTGCTGTTGATGGCCGTGTACACCATGGTACTGGCCGCCATTAGGATGGTGAACAGACTGATGTGGTTGCCGTACATCGAACTGATCAATGGGATCTGGGCACTCCACGAATAGATGCTGTCGAAGGTGCTGAGGTCATCGGCCCACAAGAAGCTCTGCTGCCGCAATTCGATGCTGCTGGGGAAGAATCGGAACATGGCGAAGAGCACGGGCATTTGTACCAACATGGGCAGGCAACCACTGGCTGGGTTCACGCCGGCTTTACGGTACAGTTCCATGGTGGCCTGCTGCTTCTTCAGCGCATCGCCATCCTTGTGCTTTTCCGTGATGGCATCGATCTCCGGCTTCAGCACCCGCATCTTGGCGCTGCTCACGAAATTCTTGTAGGTCAGCGGCATCAGGAGCAGCTTGATCACCACGGTGAGCACTAGGATGATGATGCCGTAGTTCCAACCCCAGCCATCCAGGAAATTGAAGATCGGGATCACCAACCAGCGGTTCATCCACCCGAAGATGTACGGGCCCAGGTCGATGATGTTGTCGAACTCCGGGATCTCCGTGCGCCGCAACGTGCCGTAGTGGTTGGGCCCTAAGTAGAGCTTCATCGCAACGTTCGCTTCGGCATCCCGGTCCTTCTCGAAGAAGAGCTTGGCGCTGTACCTCTTGGTGTGGGTCACGTCTTCCAGCGGTGTAATGGCAAGTTCCGATCCGTTCCCGGCGAAGCCTTCTGCACTGATCAAGGCCACGGTGAAGAAGTCCTGTTTGAAGGCGATCCAGTTGGTACGCCCTTCCAATTTCTTCTCGTCCTCCTTGCTCTCACTCAGGTACTGTCGGCTATCGCTGAAGTACTTGTAGTACACACCGCATTTCTGCAATTCACCGGTGCGGTACTTCTCGTTGGCGAAGCCCACCAATTCCCAGTTGAAGACGGTGTTGCGCGCATCCACTTCATCGTCCATTCCGACGACCTCCGCCCGGACATCCATGAAATAACTCGTGGTATCCAGCGTGTATGTGATCCGCAGGAATTTGGCCGGATCCGTGGTGGCCGCTGTGAAGCGTACGCCGTCCTTACCTTGTTTCTCTGCCGTGAAGTACAGATCGTTGGTGCTGATGTCCTGGTTGCCGATGATGAACTTGAACTCGTAGTTCCCACTGTCCGGGTCGGCGAGGTAGAGCGGGGTCTTTACGTGCGTGAGGTATTCCTTCAGTCTGATGACCGATGGCTTTGCACCATGTGAGGATAGCGCCACTTGCAGGTGGTCGTTCTCGATCACTACCTCTTTGTTGGTGCCCGTTGCCGAAGGGTGGAAGATGCCGAAGCGTTGATCCCGAGCAGCCATCAGCAAGCTGTCCGTTGCGACGGTATCGCCTTCCGCCAGCACAGGTGCAGCCACCAGCTTGTCAGCAGGCTTTTCGGGTTGGGTCTTCAGGGCTTGTTCGGCCTCCTGGCCTTGGCGCTCAATGGCCACGGTCGCGAGACTGTCCTGGGTCCGTTGCATGCGCGCCTGCTCCTCGGCGGTGGGCATGCTGTACCACGTGTAGCCACCCAGAATGGCAGCGATGAGAATGAAGCCTATGATCGAATTCCTATCCATGAGATGCCTTCACCGGGTAAGCTAGGTGTGACAGAAGGGCGGCAAAGATAGACGGCTGGTACTTCTATTGAGGACAGGAAAGCATGTGGTCATGTGGACATGTGGGCAAGTGCCCATGTCTGCACGACCCGCGCCTAAAGCTTCTCTGCCGATTCCTCTACCCGCACTATCGGTGTGGCACCTTGCTTCATGGCTGCAGCAACGAAGTGAACGAACAACGGGTGCGGCTTGGCCACGGTACTTCGGTATTCCGGATGGAACTGCACCCCGATGAACCACGGGTGGTCCTTCACTTCTACGATCTCCACCAACTTGGCCTGCGGATTGATCCCTGTGGCCAGCATCCCTGCTTTTTCGAAGGCCTTCTGGTAGGTATTATTGAATTCGTACCGATGCCGGTGCCGCTCCGAGATGTCCTTGCGTCCGTATGTCTTTCTGGCCAAGGATCCTTCGGATAGCTTGCAGGAGTAGGCCCCAAGACGCATGGTGCCGCCTTTGTTCTCCACCAATTTCTGATCCTCCATCATCCCGATCACCGGGTGCTTGGTATCTGCATCCATTTCCGTGCTATTCGCATCGGTATACCCGATCACGTTCCTAGCGAATTCGATCACCGCACACTGCATGCCCAAGCAGATGCCGAGGAAGGGGATCTTGTTCTCCCGTGCGAATTTGATGGCCTCGATCTTGCCCTCGATCCCGCGATGTCCGAAGCCGGGGGCCACCAAGATGCCGCTCGATCCACCCAGGTGGCGCGCCACATTCTTCGGAGTGACCTTTTCGCTGTGGACCCACTTGATATGGACTTTGGTCTCGTTCTCGGCCCCCGCATGCTCCAGCGCTTCCTTGATGCTCTTGTAGGCATCCTTCAATTCCACGTATTTGCCCACCAGCGCGATGTGGACCTCGCTCTTCGGTTCCTTGTACCGACGCAGGAAGTCCTTCCACTTCGTGAGGTCCACCTCCGGATAGCCGGTAATGGCCAATTTTTGAAGTACCACTTGGTCCAAGCCTTCGGCCTGCATCATCAAAGGCACATCGTAGATGGTATCCGCATCGCGGCTCTCGATCACGGCTTGCGCATCCACGTTGCAGAACAAGGCGATCTTCTCCTTCATGCCCTTCTGCATGGGGTGTTCCGTGCGGCATACCAACACATCCGGCTGTACGCCAAGGCTCAACAGTTCCTTCACGCTGTGCTGGGTGGGCTTGGTCTTCAGTTCGCCTGTGGTACTCAGGAAGGGGAGCAGGGTCAAATGGATCGTTAGGCAATCCTTTCCTTTCTGCCACTTCAGTTGGCGAATGGCTTCCACGTAGGGCAAGCTTTCGA
Organism: Flavobacteriales bacterium; assembly: GCA_016710015.1. Classification (GTDB taxonomy): domain Bacteria; phylum Bacteroidota; class Bacteroidia; order Flavobacteriales_F; family PHOS-HE28; genus PHOS-HE28. The sequence goes on along the minus strand of JADJLR010000001.1, from coordinate 924,037 downwards.
TATCGCCCACGGTGCCACCTACCTCGGTGATCACGAAATCGTAGATGCCTTTGCGGCCCAAGGCTTGGATGTGGGCCTTGATCTCGTCGGTGATGTGGGGGATCACCTGCACGGTCTTGCCCAAGTATTCGCCCCGGCGTTCTTTGCTGATGACGTTCTGGTAGATCCGTCCAGTAGTGACGTTGTTCGCCTTGCTGGTGGGCACGTCCAAGAACCGCTCGTAGTGGCCCAGATCCAGGTCGGTCTCCGCACCATCTTCCGTTACGAAACACTCCCCATGCTCATACGGATTCAACGTGCCCGGATCCACATTGATGTAGGGGTCCAGTTTCTGGATGGTGACCGTGAACCCACGCGCTTGCAACAACTTCGCTAGGCTGGCACTGATGATGCCTTTGCCCAACGAGGAGGTCACGCCTCCGGTAACGAAAATGTACTTGGTGGATCCCGTCATCACTTTGCGATCGATCCCTGAATTGGGAGGTGTGATCACGGTGTGTAAAGGTAAACCACTCGGCAACAGCGGGACTTCCCTGTGGATAAAGGCTAAGAACTTGGCGTGATCCGACCGCAACTCACGAACTCAACTGCCTTGCAGTTCGTTCCCGATATGCGGATCGACCGATGGGACAGCGCCTTTCAGCAGGGTCAGAATCGGTAGCTCACCCCTGCACTAGGCAGCAGGGGCAACTGATCCACTCGCTGGTACCGGACCCGATCGAAGTAGAAGATGTTCGCCCGGTCGTAGGTATTGGTGAGGCTCAGGTCGAGTTCCACCTGCTGGTTCTCATCCAACCGCCAGATCTTGGTGATCCCAAGATCCATGCGGTGGTAGGTCGGAAGGCGGCCTTGGTTCAACTGGCCGAAGAGGATGGAGAGGTCCGCGTTGCTGGTGGTATAGTCCGTGTTGATATCGCCATTGAAAGGCACCGACCCGTAGAAACCCTGCGTTTGGGTGTAGGGGAAGCCCGATCCAAAGTTCCAACGCAAATTGGCCTTCCACGAATTGAATTTGCCGAAGGAGTGGCTGGCCACGAAATTGATGTTGTGGCGACGGTCCCACACCGGATTGTAGCTCACCAGCCCATCGAAGCGATCCACGTACGTGTAGCTGTACACCACCCAAATGTCGTAGTTGTTCCGTTGGTACTTCAACTGGAAGTCGGCTCCGTACGCCTGACCGCTCTCGATGATGTAGTCCTTCTTCAGATTGTCCGGCTGGTCACTGAATTCTGGCGTGTCGTTGAAGATCTTGTTGCGGTTCAAATTGGTCACTTGACGGAAGTCCTTGAGATACACCTCGAAGTTGGCCGTTAGCTCGTTCGTCAGATCGAATTCGATGCCGCCCACGTAATGGTTCGCGCGCTGCAAGGGGTCCTTCACATCGCGCACGGTACCATCCTTTTCAGTGAATGTCCGCGGCAAGTTGTCCGGTGCGGAGAGGAATCCGTAGAAGAGGTTGACCACGTCGCGGTCGCTGTTGGCGGCCACCAGGTTCTGGCTATAGCGGCCAGCGGCCAATTTGAAACGCCAGTTGTCGTTGATGTTCCACTTGAAGCCCAAGCGGGGTTCCACGTTGGCGACCGAGAGTGAAGCGTAATAGTGCAAGCGTAGACCTGGTTCGATCACCACCTTTTTCCAAACCTTCTTGTAGGAGGTGTACCCAGCGATCTCCGAGGTATTCTGTTCTTGTTTGTACTCGCGACCCAAGCTGTTATAGAACTGGAAATTGGTTCGGAAGCCTAGGACCTCCACACCGTACTTGATCTCGTCCTCCCGATTGAAGACCTTGAAGTTCATGGCACCGTTGAATCCACCGATATCACTTGTGCGCGGTTTCAATTCACCTTCTTTCAGTTCGATGGCGTAGTTGCTCATTGAGAAAGTGCCATCGATCAGCACGGCAGAACCCGAAGGGACCAACACGAAGTGTGTGCCCGCACCCCAGTTGTTCCAGCCCAGATCACTCACCCCTTGGTAGCGGACCCCATCGCTGAAGTTGAAGCCGAAGAGATTGACCTTGCTGCCGTTCTCACCGTTGAAGCTGACCTTGCCGAAGACATCCGTGAATTTGAATGGCAATCCGTCCTCCTTGACATTCTCGTAAAAGATCTTGCTGCTGCGGTCCAAGTAACTGTGCCGCATGTTCAGCAGGAAGGAGGATGATCCGCCGCCGGGTTCTTTCTGCTTTTTCAATGGACCTTCTAACATGACCTTACCCGTGAAGGTGCTTGCGGCCACTTTTCCACTCAGGCGTGTTTTGTTCCCATCGCGCGTGGTGATGTCCATGATCGAACTCACGCGGCCACCGAATTCCGCATTGAATCCGGCCGTGTAGATGTCCGCATTCCGGATGATGTCGTTGTCGAATACACTGAACAAGCCGATGCTATGGAACGGGTTGTACAGCACCATCCCGTCCAACATGGTCTTGTTCATGATCGGCGAACCACCGCGGATGTACAACTGCCCGCCCTGATCACCGGTGAAGATGACCCCCGGAACCACTTGAAGGTATTGTGCTAGGTCGGCCTCGCCACCGATCGTGGGTACCAGTTCGATCTGGCGTGGTGTCAATTTGGTGACCCCCATGCCGACTTGGGTCTGCGCTTCCTGCTTGTCCCCGCGAACCTCGAATTCCCGCATTTGGATCGCGCTCTTCGTGAGAAAGAGCTTTTCCATGATGATCTGATCCCGGGCTACGGAAACGGACTGTTGCACCGTGTCGTAGCCCAAATACGTCACCTCCAGCGTGTATCGGCCAGGCTCCACTTTATTGATGGAGTAATACCCGTTCACATCCGTGGCCGCTCCGATGGTGGTCCCCTTCAAGATCACGTTGGTGAAGATGATGGGCTCTCCGGTTTTCGTATCGTACACGAAACCACGAATGCTGCCGGTCTGGGCCACAACGAACAGTGGCAGGAAGGCGAGAAGAAGAACGAGGGACTTGATCACACGTGACATAGGATTCCTTGCAAAGGCGGCTAAGGTAGGCCAACGCGGACGTTCGGTTGGACTGTTCCAACGAAAGGGGCGCAACGGTTCAGGAAAGGATATTGGAAGGCAACGACTCAAGCCATGACCTTGGCCAACAATTCGCGCAGCAGCTCACCAGGATCCGATCCGTCCCCACCCAAGCCTTTGCTGCGCAGATCGCACTGACGCAAGTGGCGCTGTGCCTCCACGATCCGCCCCATCGAGTAGTTGCGGGACTGGGCCATGTAGTCCTTTACGAAGTAGGGGTTCACCTTCAAGGCGCTCGCTACCTCGGACTGGCTCTTTCCCGCGAACGCATGCACCTGAGCAAGCTTCGTGAAGTATGCATGCAGAACACCCAAGGTAACGGGCAGTGGATTGTCCTTCGGGGACGAGGCGAAATGCGCCGCGATGCGCTGGGCCTTTGCACCGTTCCGCGTTCCGATGGCGTTCTGTAGTTCAAAGATGTTGTAGTCCTTGCTGATCCCCACGAATCGTTGGATCACTTCGCTACTGATCACCCCGCCTTCGTCCGTAACGAGGCAGAGCTTTTCCACTTCCTTCATGGCCTTTGCCAGATCACTGCCCAAGTAGTTGGCGAGCAAACTGGCTTCCGCTCCACCCAACCGCCGCTTTTGGTTCTTCGCGAAACTGATCAGTAGGTCCGGCAGTTTGTCCTCCCGCACCTTGTCACTTAAGTACACCTGGCCACCGCCTTTGGTCACGGACTTCAAGATGGACTTTCGACCGTCCACCTTCTTGTGTTTGTAGCAGAGGACCAGCACTGTGGTAGGTGTGGGTTTCAAGAAGTAGGATTCCAGCTTCTCCACCGCATCGATCCGCCAATTCTGAAGTTCACGGACCACGACGAGTTGCCGTTCCGCCATCATCGGATAGCGCAGGCAGGTGTCCTTCACCAGATCCGGGTCCGTATCGCGGCCGTAGAGTATGGTCTGGTTGAAATCGCGTTCGTGGTCCTCCAGAGCGAGGCGCTCCACCTCCATGCTGATCCGATCGATGAAGAAGGATTCTTCACCATGCAACAAGTACACGGGCTTGAAGGTGCCGGCTCGCAGGTCGGTCATGATCTTCTTGTAGCCCTCCAATGTGCTCATTCAAAGCGCAAGTGCTTCACCGACCGGCCTTCGTTGATGATCTCGCGCAAGGCATCGATACCCAAGCGCACATGGCTCTCCACGAAACTGTGGGTCACTTTGACATCGCTGGCACTGGTCTTCACGCCTTCGGATACCATGGGTTGGTCGCTCACCAACAACAACGCACCGGTGGGGATCTCGTTCGCGAACCCGGTCATGAACAAGGTCGCCGTTTCCATATCGATGGCCATGGCGCGCAACACGCGCAAGCGGTCCTTGAAGTCGTCGTCGTGCTCCCACACCCTGCGGTTGGTGGTATACACCGTGCCGGTCCAATAGTCGAGGTCCCGATCGCGAACAGCACCGCTGAGTGCGCGCTGGATCATGAAACTTGGCAAAGCCGGTACCTCCGGTGGGAAATAGTCATCGCTCGTGCCCTCACCCCGGATCGCTGCGATCGGGAGTACAAGGTCGCCCAGTTCATTCTTCTTCTTCAATCCACCACACTTACCGAGAAAAAGGACGGCCTTGGGCGAGATGGCGCTCAATAGGTCCATCATCGTGGCGGCATTGGCACTGCCCATCCCGAAGTTGATCATCACCATGTCCTCGGCAACGGCCACTTTCATCGCCTTGTCCGTGACCGGAATGGTGGCACCGGTCTGCTCGCAGAAGATGTCCAGGTAATTGTCGAAGTTGGTCAGCAGGATATGCGGTTTGAAGGCATCCAAGGCCAGCCCGGTGTAGCGGGGGAGCCAGTTGCTTACGATCTCTTGTTTGGTTCGCACTTTTGTAGGGAATTGGGATGGAGAAGCAAGTACTGGACCTGCCGGACCACGGTGTCAAAACTAAGCAAGGGGATCACGGCCGCTTGGTCTTCGATCCATTTCGGCGCAAGTGGTTGGATCTGACCCCGGAGGAATGGGTCCGACAGCATGTGTTGAATTACTTGGTACATGACCTTCAGTGCCCAATGGCGATGGTGGGGGTGGAGGTGCCTTTGGTACTGAATGGCCTTTCCAAACGGGCCGATATCGTGGTGTACGGCAACGGTGGTCAGCCAGTGCTCATCGTGGAATGCAAATCGCCTTCCATCAAAGTGGATCAGCGGACATTCGAGCAGGCAGCCCGCTACAACAAGACCCTTCAGGTACGCTACTTGATGGTGACGAATGGCTTGAAGCACTATTGCTGTGCGGTCGACCATGAACGCGGATCCGTGGATTTCTTGCCCCGATTACCGACCTATTCGACGTTGACGCAGGCAAGCACACCCTAACTTTGGTTCCATGATGAACCGTACCATCCTATCGTTATTCGCTGTGTTGGTCTGTGGACTTTCTGTGTCCGCACAATCCAGAAAGATGGATATCCAATTGCGGACCTATCTGAAGCAAGCGCATTCCGCCGATGAGCAAGTGAACCTCTTCATACATGGCGATCGTGAGGCCGTTTCCGAGGCGGTGCGGTCGGTCGGTGGTCATGTGAAGTTGAGTATGGAACGGCTCGTGAGCGCACGTGTGCCCGTGGGCCGTGTGACGGAATTGGCCGCATCCCCGGCGGTGGATCATTTCGAATTCAGCTTACAAACCGGTCGCTTGATGAACGACTCCATGCGGGTGAAGAACCGGGTGAACCAAGTGCAACAGGGTTTGGCCCCGCTGAACCATGGGTACACGGGCAACGGGGTGATCACGGGCTATATCGATTCAGGATTGGATGTGACCCATCCGGACCTGCGTGATGCCAACGGACGGAGCCGGGTCTTGCGGTACTGGGATCAGAATGTGACCAACGGTCCTGAAGGGGCACCGGCACCGTTCGATTATGGAAGCGAATGGACCACGGATGATCTGGTAGTTGGCGGAGACCTACCCAGCGACGAGGCGACCGGGCACGGTACAACGGTCGTTGGCACCGGTTCTGGCAATGCCTTTGCGAATGGGCGGCACAAGGGTGTGGCACCCGATGCGGACATCGTGATCGTGGCTTCCGCACTCGGTACACCCAATTGGCGAGCGACCGTCGCGGACGCAGTAGCGTACATCCTTGCGGTGGCCGAGGAGGAAGGAAAACCCGTGGTGATCAACGCCAGTGTAGGTTCCTATTCGGGCTCCCATGATGGAAAGGACGCAGCGGCCCTGTTGATCGAAGAACTCCTGAACGAACAAGGTGGACGAGCCATGGTGGCGGCTTGTGGAAACTCCAATGGGAACTTCCCTTTCCACACCGAGACCACCGTGGATGCCGATACCAGCTTCACGTGGTACACCACCAATACCAATGGCCCGCAGTACAACATCTTCCCGTTCCCCAATCTCTATTTCGAAGTATGGGCGGATCAGGAGGACTTCGCTGATGTGCGCTTCGCATTGGGAGCGGATCGCCCAGCACCTTCCTTGACCTACCGTGGACGCACGGAGTTCCATGGGTTTGCCGAAGCCTTGAACACCCCGATCATCGAGCCCTTGATGAGCGTGGACGGCAATGAGTTGGGCACTGTTGAGTTCTATGCCCAAGAGCGCGGAGACCAAGTGTTACTCCAGGTCTTCATGGAAGCTCCGGATTCAGCCAGCTACATGTGGCGTTTCATGACCACCGGAAGTGGTCAATTCGATAGCTGGACATTGACCACCTACACGGCCACGTCCAATGTGATCGGACCGATGCTGGCCGCGCCGCTGGGATTGCCATTCCCCACTCCGGAAGCCTACCCGGCCATGGCGCATTACGTCGCTCCCGACCTCCGGAAGCACATCGTTGATTCTTGGGCATGCTTGGACAATGTGGTCACCGTGGCCAATTATTGCAACGAGGTCGCCTACACGGATTACGCGGGGAATCCGCAGACCGTACCCGGTGAAGAAGGCAACATCGCCCTGAACAGCAGTTCTGGACCAACACGTGACGGAAGACTGAAGCCGGACGTTGCGGCCACGGGAGATATCACCTTCTCCACTCTGACATTGGCCGGTCTCCAATGGATCATCGAGAACCAGAACGGCTGGAAAGTGGACCCCGGAGGAATGCACTCCCGCAACGGTGGAACGTCCATGGCGGCTCCGGTGGTAGCGGGTACGGCCGCGCTCTACTTGGAGAAGTGCCCCACGGCAACAGCCTTGGAGATCGTTGAGGTGATCCGCGCCAATACACGAAGCGATGCCTTCACCGGTACCGTTCCCAACGAACGCTGGGGGACCGGGAAATTGGATGCCTTCGCCACGCTGGTGAACCAAACTCCCTTGATCACCGAGTCGACCAGTTTCTGCGAGGGTGAAGGTGCCGAGGTGACCGTGTCTGCTGGGTTCGTCGATGCCTTGTGGAGTAATGGCGGTCAAGGTCTTCCTTACCTCATGGATTCCGCCGGAGAATTGAGTGCGACGCTGATCAGTGCAACGGGATGCGAGGCATTCAGCGATACACTTCAATTCACCGTGTTGTCCGCGCCGACGCAACCCAACATTTTGATGAATGGTGCATTGCTCACCAGTTCACCGGCCCCAGCCTATCAGTGGTACCTCGATGGTGGGCTGATCGATGGAGCCACGGAGCAAACCTTGATCGTCGAGGTACCTGGCTTCTACACAGTGGAAGTGTTCGCCGCGAACGGTTGCAGCGTCTTGAGTGAACCACAGCAAGTGATCACTGTCGGGATCGAGAACGCATTTGGTGATGTATTCACGATCCAGCCTAACCCGGCTCGGGATGTGATTTATGTGAAGGCCCCGGCATCAGTGGATGGTCCGATCATGATCGAGTTGCTTTCGCCGGACGGCCGGATGGTTCGGCGGGAACGCATCAATTCGCCCAAGGCCATGATCCAGATCCCACTCGTCGGCCTGGCATCAGGCACCTACACCATTCGGATCCATTATCATGGAGGGGCTTGGTCGCAGCGCTTCGTGAAAGTACCCTGACGTTCGCATGAACGGGGTGCGCTCAGTCTGAAACCTGCTCTCCGTTCACGAACGTCGCTTTCACCCGCACCTTTCCGCTGGTCTCCTGATCCAGTTTCAGCAGATCGCCATCCAAGACAACGAAGTCAGCGTGCTTGCCTACCTCAAGGGATCCTACTTCATGCTCGGCGAAACTGGCGATCGCATTCCAGATGGTCATTCCGCGCAACGCATCCATAGGCGAGAGTGCATTCTCCGGATGATAGCCTCCGGTCGGTTCACCCTTCGCATCCACACGATACACCGCCGATCGGAAGGTTTGTAGCGGATCGATGCCTTCCACCGGGAAATCCGTGCCCAAGGCGAGCATGCCCATGGCCTTGCGCAATTCCTCGTAGGCATAAGCGTATACGATGCGGTCCGGCCCCAAGCGGTCCGGTGCCCATGGTCCATCGCTTGTGGCATGTGTAGGCTGTACGCTGGGGATGATGCTGTATGCTGCGAACTTCGGTCGTTCTTCCGGTGCTAGGACCTGTGCGTGTTCGATCCGCCAGCGCTTGTCGTTCGGGCCGCCGAGAACTTCGCCATATATGCCCAGTAGGAGCTTGTTCGCCGAGTCGCCGATGCAGTGCGTGTTCATTTGGAAGCCGTGCGCATCGCACCAGCGCGCCACTTCCCGAAAGTGGTCCACCGAAGCAAGTTGCAACCCGTGGTGATGGGCTTGATCGGAATACGGTGCTTTCAACAAAGCGCCGCGAGAACCCAGGGCACCGTCCGCATACACCTTGACACTGCGCACAGTCAAGCGCTCTTCTTCGATGGGGCCGTGCTCTTCGAAGTGCGCTAGGTTCTCCGGCGAATCCGCCACCATCGCATAGATCCGCATCTTCAGCGCACCTTCCTTCTGCATCGTTCGGATCAGCTCAATGCTCCCCACATCCAGCCCGGCATCGCAGACCATGGTCAATCCCACAGCGAAGCAATCCGCTTGCGCTGTCAGTAGTGCTTTCCGTTTGGTGGCTTCGTCCGTATCGTCGAAGATCCGCTGAAAAACGGATACCGCATTGTCCAGCAGGATACCTGTGAATCGACCATCCTTCATAAGGGCTTGGCCGCCTGCGATCGGCGCATGCACGTCCAGGCCTGCCTCCCGCAAGGCTGCATCGTTCACCAGTGCGGCGTGGCCATCCACGCGTTGCAGGAGCACTGGTCGGTCCGGGAAACGCCGATCCAATTCCGCGTTGTCCGGATAGACCTGCATGGGCCACAGGTTCTGATCCCACCCACGGCCGATGATCCAATTCTTCTCCGGATGTGCTTCAGCATAAGCCTCTACGCGCTCCATCATCTCGCCCATCCCCTTCACGCCCTGGAGGTCCAGCTTTTGTTCGTTCAATCCGTAACCCAGGAAATGGCAGTGCCCGTCGATGAATCCGGGGTAGATCGTTCGTCCAGCAGCATCGAAATGCTTTTTGGACCCGTACCGGTTCAGGATCTGTTGTTCGGGACCCAGTTCCACGATGCGTCCATCGCGGATGGCCATGGCCTGGTAGGACGTATTCCCTTCGTCCATGCTGTGGATCCGCGCATTGTGTACCACGAGGTCGGCCTCTTCACTGTGGATGCAAGCGGTCATCGTCAGACCGAGTAGGATCGTGAATAGGATCTTCATGCGGAAAGTAGAATTCGGCACCACGGATGCGCTTGGACCACCCGTTCGCGATCAATGACCAACAAGCCTGCGATCAGCAGGAACGGGAGCAGTGGGGTACGGTACCGCACCACGGCACCCATCACCGGTGTGGTCCACCCGATCACAACGGAAAGTACCAAGATGTACATAAGCATGGCCACCAGAAGCGTCCAGTCCACGGCATGCCATGGACGGTGGTAGAACAGGCAACAGGCCAGGATCGCGAAGAATGCGAAGTTCTCCACGGCCGAGAGCAGGCCCAAAGGCCCTGGACCCGCGTGTGCCAAAGGTCCTAGCAAGGCGATGTACACGGCATACGGTGCCTGTGAAAGGAAGAGCCACACATCCGGCAGGAGCAGCTTCGGCATTACCAAACTGCCGGAATCCATTTGAATGGCCAGACCAACGAAATCGCGCTGCTTCATGGTAAGGATGCCCAGCACATCCATGCCTGGAACGATGTGGTGGAGATTCAATCCTACAAGGATGAAGAGTCCGTACACCACTAGGACCTTGAGGGCAAGTCCAGGCCGGATCGAAAGCCGCGACCAACTGAACAGGATCAGGGCTGGCAGCAGACTCATCAGTACATAGAATTTCAGGAAGAAAAGCATGATGATCGTGAAGGCCAAGAGGAAGGGGTCGCGCCAACGCAAGCGATGCTCTCCCCATTGGGCGATCTGGTACAACAGCAGGCCGAGGCCGAAGAAAAGCAGGCTCTCCTTGATCACCCCACTGGCCCAGAACAACACGGACGGGAGGAGGAACACAACTGCCATCAGGGCCCTTTCCATGCCCGGAAGGAACTTCACGAACGCCCGGTACAGTCCCACTAGACCCGTGAACGACAGGAATGCCGCGATCACCGTATGCACATGGAATTCGCCGAAGCTCAACAGCCGCACCACGGCATTGAAGCGAATGATGGTATGCGCATCGTTGTACAGGTTGCTCTCGTAGTGTCGAACCCAATTGTTCATGTCCTGGTAATACAGGTCTCGGAATTCGGGGGTGTCGTTCGCGATACCGAATACCATGCGCAGGTAATCCAAGGGGTGTTCATGGAGCGCCTTGAACATGTGCGCACTGTCGTCGAAGTACTTGAAAACGTCCGCTGTGGATCGGTCCGTGTACACATAGGTATAGACCGCCCAAAGAGCCACTCCGGCGGCGATCTTCAACAGGAACAACGCGCTGATCCATTGCACAGGAAGCCCTGGCACCCGGGCAAAGAAGTGCGTGCGCCGCATCAGCAGTAGGAGCAGTGCGGTATATCCGATGGCCAGTAGGCTGCCTGCCATAAAGTGCGCAAGGTAGATGCAAGCCTGTGTGCGGTGTGATCAGTGCCCAGGTCTATCGCCTCTTGTTTTCTGCGACCCCGCTGGTGTCGTTCTCCCATCGGGGGAGCATTTTCTAATTCCTGTGACCCCTCTGGGGTCAGAACGCAGCACTGGTCATTCTCCTTATGGGTTGACCCCAGAGGGGTCACAGAGAATAGAATTTGAGTCGGACGAACGTGTTCGACCCCAGCGGGGTCGCAGAAACAACAGACCTGGTGCGGAATGTATTTAGAGGCGATAGCCCTGGATCAGTGTGCCCAGACCGATCCATCCCCGCTAACTTTGCGCCCCCGATGAGTACGACCACCACCGATCCAGACACCGCATCCGTAGGTGTACAGACCGCACAGAAATTGGGCCTGCGCCCAGAGGAGTACGACCGGATCAAGAAGATCCTTGGTCGCACACCGAATTTCACGGAGCTGAGTATCTACAGCGCTATGTGGAGCGAGCATTGCTCGTACAAGAACTCCATCAAACAGCTCAAGACCTTGCCTCGCAGCGGCCCGAAACTTCTCGCTGAGGCCGGAGAGGAGAATGCAGGTTTGGTGGATATCGGTGATGGATGGGCCTGTGCTTTCAAGATCGAGAGTCACAACCATCCCAGTGCGATCGAACCGTACCAAGGAGCAGCAACCGGTGTTGGCGGGATCAACCGGGACATCTTCACCATGGGTGCACGACCGATCGCGCAGCTCAACTCCTTGCGCTTCGGGGACATCACCAAGGAACAGAGCAGCCGCTGGCACATGCGCGGTGTGGTGAAGGGGATCGGCGATTATGGGAACGCCTTCGGTGTGCCAGTACTCGGTGGCGAAGTCTATTTCGATCCCTGCTACACCACCAACCCCTTGGTGAATGCGATGAGCGTGGGTATCGTTCGGGCCGACAAAGTGATCAGCGCAACGTCCCACGGGGTGGGCAATCCGGTCTTCATCGTTGGCAGTGCCACCGGGAAGGACGGCATTCACGGGGCCTCCTTCGCCAGCAAGGACATCTCGGAGACCAGTACGGACGACCTACCTGCAGTGCAGGTCGGTGACCCATTCATGGAGAAGTTGCTTCTTGAGGCCTCACTGGAATTGGCGCAGACCGATGCCATCATCGGTATGCAGGACATGGGTGCCGCAGGGATCACGTGCAGCACCAGTGAAATGAGTGCGAAGGGAGGCGCAGGTATGGACATTCAGTTGGATAAGGTGCCTACTCGTCAATCTGGCATGCGGTCGTGGGAGATCCTGTTGAGCGAATCGCAAGAGCGGATGCTCGTGGTGGTGAAGAAGGGAAGGGAGGCCGAGGTGCAAGCCATCTTCGAGAAGTGGGATCTGAACTGTGTGGAGATCGGTACGGTAACCAAAGGAGGGAACATCCGCTTCTTCCATGGCGAAGAATGCGTGGCGGAGGTCCCTGCCGAGAGCCTCGTTTTGGGCGGTGGTGCGCCGGTGTACGTACGCGAATCGAAGGAACCCGCATACATCAAGGAGAACGCCCGCTTCGACATCAACAAGATCGAAGAACCCGATGACCTGCGCCGTGTGGCCTATGACCTGCTGGCTAGCCCGAACATTGCCAGCAAACGTTGGGTGAGCGAGCAGTACGATACCATGGTGCGCACCAACAACATGAGCACCAATGCCCCCAGTGATGCTGGCCTAGTGTTGATACGGGAAACGGGAAAAGGATTGGCTTTGACCGTGGATTGCAACAGTCGGTACGTTTTCGCTGACCCGTACAAAGGAGCCATGATCGCGGTGAGTGAGGCTGCCCGCAACATTGCATGCACCGGTGGCGAGCCCTGCGGTGTCACCAACTGCTTGAATTTCGGGAACCCGTATGACCCGGAGGTGTACTGGCAGTTCGAGCAAGTCATCAAAGGCATGGGTGAGGCATGCCGAGCATTCGACACTCCCGTTACCGGGGGGAACGTCAGCTTCTACAATCATACTGTGACCGAGAAACGGAACATTCCAGTCTTTCCAACACCCACGATCGGTATGGTGGGCATCGTTCCGGACATCACCAAGCGCATGAGCCTTGATCTCAAGTTCAAGGGTGACCTCATCTTCCTCCTCGGGCAGAACGTGGAGGACATCGCGTGCAGCGAATACTTGGTGCGCCACCACGGCGTGGAACGCAGCCCGGCCCCGTATTTCGACCTGGAGGAAGAACGGCGATTGCACACCATGCTGCTCATCCTCATCCGCAAAGGGCTGATCAACGCAGCACATGATATCAGCGAGGGTGGCCTTTGGACCACGTTGGTCGAGATGGCGCTACCCCGTGGCCTCGGATTCGATGTGATCACCGACAGCGAGATCCGGCCGGATGCATTCCTCTTTGGAGAAGCGCAAGGACGTGCCATCGTCACCGTCAACGAGGACGAGGAGATCGATTTCTTGGACCTCATGCGAGTCAGCCGCATACCATTCGTGTTGCTCGGTCATGTTACCAAAGGCAAGCTGATGGTGGACGATTCGCCCTTCGGAACCATTGAAGATGCACGAAAGGTGTACGAGGAGGCGATCCCGAACGCGATGCGGGAGCTGTGATCCGAATCATTCACGAACTGTGTTTTCAATTTCACCCCAAGACCAATTTCTGATATGGCACAACCAGCATTCCATGGTCCGCTCCCACAAGTGGGCACTACCGCACCGACACTCCGATATGTGAACAAGGATCGGCAAGAGGGCACACTCGCGGATCTAAAAGGCGATGTCGTGCTTCTGATCGCATTCCCTAGTGTTGATACGGCCGCATGCGCGCTGGAGACCCGTACGTTCAACCAACGCGCAGTTGACTTAGGAGCCAAAGTGCTTTCGATCTCGATGGATCTTCCGTTCGCTCTGGGTCGTTTCTGCGCCGCCGAAGGCATCGAGAACGTGCTTACTGGTAGCGACTTCCGTTATCACGATGCCGCACATGTGTGGGGTGCCGCGATCGCTGAAGGTGTAATGGCAGGTACGCTCGGGCGTATCACGTGGGTGATCGACAAGGCCGGAGTGATCCAGTACTTGGAGGTTACACCCGAATTAGGAGGGGAGCCGGATTATGACCGGGCGATCGAAGCAGTGAAGCGCTTCATATAGGCGCCTTCTTCAACCGTTCACCATTCGTCGGTGCGCGAGATACGCGTGGAGTGTTAGAAAAGCGCCCATGCAAACGGCACCAAGTAACGGCCAAGGCGAGGTGAGCATGCCTGTTATTTGATGCATCGGGACGAGGACTTCAGTGTTCGGAACGCTGGTTCGACTTGGGCCGATCATCACAATGGTGAGAAGGATCCCGAGCAAGCTTGCTAATACAGCCCATGCCCTGGCCGGGATCAACGGCGGTACGATGGGAATCGTGATGGTTGTCGATTTCGACTGCGCAAGGACCCGTTTTTCGACCCCGACCGGGCAGGTCAACCGGCCATGGGCCATGAAAAGACCGCGCAAAGCCCTGTCCGCCTCATGCTCCGTCAATTTCCGACCAGCGTCCATGTTTCTTCCTTGAATTCGTTCTGTAATATCTCCAGCAACCGCTTTCGGGACCGGTGCAGCTTCACTTTCACATTCGACGCTCCCAAGCCGGTAACGGTTACGATCTCCTCCACGCTCAATTCTTCTAGGTAATACAAGCTTACGATGCTGGCGTCCACTTCCGGGAGTTCCGCAAGTGCGGCGGTCACAGCATTCGTTCTATCCGTTGATCCGATCACGTCACGATCCCTTGCCGAAGGGGCGTGGTTGCCAAGGTCATCGAGGTTCGTTGTTGCAGGTCTCCGTTTCCGCAAGTGGGAAATGGCCGTGCGGTAGGCGATGCTGAACAACCACGTACTGAACTTGCTCTCCCCTTGATGATCCGACAACTTCTCGAAGACCTTGACAAAGGTGTCCTGTGTCGCTTCCTCGGCATCCAATGCGTTGCGTAGCACTCGATGTACCACCGTGTACACCATATGCTTGTACTGGCCCATGAGCCACGTGAAAGCATGGAGGTCTCCTTGCTTCACTTGTGCTATGGCTTGAGCTTCGTTCACGGTCGGGTGATGGGACGCAGCGTGGATCGCTCCGGTTACGAAGTTGGTATCCATCATCCGGTTCGGGACGAATGTTCCACAGGCGGAAGGTGGGATCGGTCCAACTGAAAGCGTCCAGCGGATGAGCGGTGTAACCGATTCACAAAAGGCTGCGTCGAATGCACCAGAACCAACACGAACGCACATGAATTCCCCCGCCGCAGAAGTCTTCATCCCCATTTCTCTCTTCGCCATGACCTTCGGATGTGTCTACGTCGCTGTCATGGCTTGGCATCGCCAACGCATGGCCATGATCGAAAAGGGTTTGACCCGAGATGATCTGGAGAAAGGTGCTCAAGGAAGTTCCGCGCTTGCCATAGGACTCACGAGCCTTGGCGTCGGACTGGGTCTTGGCATCGGCTGGTTCGTAGATAAGGTCATCAATGGTGCTGATTGGGGTGAGAATCCCTTGCCGTATTTTATCAGTGTCCTCATCTGTGGAGGTACAGCTTTGGTGTACTACCACGGTAAGGTCGTAGGTAAGAAGTCGAATTGAACACGTTGCGGGATCGGATCGCGTCGTTCTTTTGCGGTCCCATGCGTTCGTTGCGTCTTCTGGCTCGTTGGTTCTTGGCCAGCTCCTTTTGGTTCTTGGTCGTTTCTGTTCTTTGGGTGGGACTGCTCGGTATCGTGGCCCCCCCGGTCACATGGGTCATGGTGGACCAGGCGCATGAACAAGGGAGCATTCAACGTACACGGATGGGTCTCGATCACATCTCCCGTTCCCTGCCACTTAGCATCATCGCCTCAGAAGACCAACGGTTCATGACGCACAATGGATTCTCCTTCGAGGCCATGCGCAAGGCCATGGAGCGTAACAAGAAGGGCAAGCGGATCAAAGGTGGAAGCACCATCAGCCAACAAACTGCGAAGAACGTCTTCCTTTGGCCGGGACGTACGTATGTGCGAAAGGCCTTGGAGGCTTGGTTCACGCTGCTGATGGAGACCCTATGGACCAAGCAACGGATACTCGAGGTGTATTTGAACGTGGCCGAAATGGGAAAGGGGGTATTTGGCGCAGAGGCTGCGGCCCAGCATTGCTTCGACAAGCCTGCCAGCAAGCTATCGCGTGAACAATCCGCCCTCATCACCTGCACGTTACCTGCACCGCGGCGGTATGATTGCAACCGCCCTTCGGGATACCTGCTCGGTCGGAAACAATGGGTCCTGCGCCAAATGCGGAACGTCGGCGATGTATTGGACCCCGAAGTCCTGGAGCGAAGGAAGACGATGATCGAAAAGAAAGAAAAGCAGGAGGCTGTAAGGAAAGCACGCCGAAAGTCCAAGTGACCGGTCAACGAGAATACTCCACTTGGGTAGGGTAGGCGAATTCGAGTCCGGCCGCAGCGAATCGGCGCATGATCTCCAAATGGATCCGGGTCTGTGTCGCGAAGATGTCCGCATCCTTGCGGATGTAATAGATGAACTGGATCCCCAAGGAGAAATCCTTGAAGGCCGTGAAGCTCACCGATCGCTCTTCGGTCAAGATCATTTGATTCTCATTCACCAAACCGTTCAGGATCGCGAGCGCTTCCTCCATCTTGGCCGGCGATGTTTCATAGACCAGCCCCAGCTCGTGGGCCACACGGCGGGAAGGTTCCATCGTCACATTCTCCACTACACTATCGGTGAACTTGAAGTTCGGAACCACCACGGTGGGCCCTTGCAAGGTCTTGATCCGCGTACTTCGGATGCCCACCTCCTGCACCACCCCATCGTGCCCCTCGATGCGGATCCGGTCTCCGGTACGGAAGGGCTTGTCCGTGAATACCGTGATGCCACCGAAGATGTTGGCCACCGAATCCTTCGCCGCCATCGCCAAGGCCAGGCCACCGATCCCAATACCCGCCAGCAACGCACTAACGTCGTATCCAGCATTATTCAGGGCGACCACCACACCCAAGCCCCAGATCAGGATCTTCACCCCGCTGCGAACCGCCGGGATCAATTGGTCCTTATCGCTACGCTGTCCATCCGCTTTCCGTGAACCCAAGAAGGCATGGATGATGGCATCCATCGCTCGGGCGAACGTCCACGTTACCGCTAACGCGACCGCGACGTGGAACACGCGGTACATCCAGAGATCCACCCGTTCTGTGAATTGCAGTTGTTGATAGCCTACCACGAAGGACAACACCGTGACCAGTACCACAACAGGGCGTCGCAAGGCGACTACGAGTGCATCGTCCACGG
The DNA here is from genome assembly GCA_016710015.1 of Flavobacteriales bacterium. GTDB lineage: Bacteria > Bacteroidota > Bacteroidia > Flavobacteriales_F > PHOS-HE28 > PHOS-HE28. The sequence continues at coordinate 906,776 of JADJLR010000001.1, read as the reverse complement.
TATTTGCGCTGCGCGATGCGAGTTTCAGGAGAATCACTGATCCGAACCACGAAATGGACTTGGCCAACAGCCAGCCCAAGAGCAGGATCGAAGTTGCTTGCAGCCATCGTTCTGGTAAGTTGCCAAGTAGAAGGTCATTCCAACTGATCAACGACATGCTTGTACTTTTAGCCGGAAGGTCGCGGTGAAGATCGTGCGGCCAAAACTAACCACGAAGCGGGCGTAGCTTATGGAACGAGAAGAACGACTGGTGGTCGTTACCGGTGCCGGAAAGGGCATTGGTACAGCGACCATGCATGCTTTACTCACGGACCCGTCCATAAGGGTGATCGCCGTTGGGCGCGATCTGGGACGATTGGAGCTATCGGCCACCGAAGAAAGTCGTTGCGAACGCTGTGAGTTGGACCTGCTTGGAATGGATGCCGTGGCACGGATCAAGTCACAAGTGGGTAGGCGAAGGTTGCACGGGCTGTTGCACAACGCCGGGGTCTTGGATGCCACGCCTATGGGCCAACACCAGCGTACCAACCTCGAACGACTCTTCGCCATCAACGTATTCGTGCCGCTTGAATTGTCCCAAGCACTCGCACCCGAACTTTCTGGTGATCCACCCGGACACATCGTACACGTCGGGAGTATGGGTGGCTTCCAGGACGCGGCCAAATTTCCTGGATTGGTGGGCTACAGTTCAAGTAAAGCCGCCTTGGCATGTATGGCACAATGCCTTGCAGAAGAGTTCAAGGGATCTGGGATACGGAGCAATTGCTTGGCCATTGGAGCGGTGGATACGGACATGTTACGGACTGCTTTCCCGGGATTCACGGCTCCAGTGGGCCCTGCGGACATGGGAGCCTACATCGCGGAGTTTATTTTGAATGGACACAAGTTGTTCAACGGCAAGGTCTTACCCGTTGCGGTAAGCACACCCTGAGGAGAAAAGTGAAGATATTCTTGCGCCGGTGTTGTAGGAGTGGGAAAGGTCCTTACATTTGCAGCCGCTTTCAGAAAAACGTTCTTTGAAGCGCTACCCAAGAGGGGGAGAAGTAGTGGAGAGAGCAGGGGGTTGGAAAAGAATTTTCAACAAGTGCTTGGAAGTATCTCTAAAGCACCTACTTTTGCCGTCCCTCTCGCGGAAATGTCCGCAAGGAGAGTGCTGAAAAACTGAACAAGATTGGAAGAGGCGAAGGCCTCACCCGATACAGTTCTTTGACTTATTGTCCAATCTGAGAACAGCAGGTGTCCTTGTGATCGAAATGATCAACATGAGAGACCTCGTCAAGAACCAGATCGAACGAACATTTACAATGGAGAGTTTGATCCTGGCTCAGGATGAACGCTAGCGGCAGGCTTAACACATGCAAGTCGAGGGGCAGCGCGATGTAGCAATACATTGGCGGCGACCGGCGCACGGGTGCGTAACACGTATGGAACTTACCCTTTACTGGGAGATAGCCCGGAGAAATCCGGATTAATATCCCATAATAAACGAGGTGGCATCACTTTGTTTTGAAAGCTCCGGCGGTAAAGGATGGCCATGCGCACGATTAGCTAGTAGGTGAGGTAACGGCTCACCTAGGCTACGATCGTTAGGGGGCCTGAGAGGGTTATCCCCCACACTGGTACTGAGACACGGACCAGACTCCTACGGGAGGCAGCAGTGAGGAATATTGCGCAATGGAGGCAACTCTGACGCAGCCATGCCGCGTGCAGGAAGAAGGCGCTACGCGTTGTAAACTGCTTTTAACCGGGAAGAAACCCCAGGACGTGTCCTGGGTTGACGGTACCGGAGGAATAAGCACCGGCTAACTTCGTGCCAGCAGCCGCGGTAATACGAAGGGTGCAAGCGTTATCCGGATTCATTGGGTTTAAAGGGTGCGTAGGCGGGGCGTTAAGTCAGTGGTGAAATCTTGCAGCTCAACTGTAAACTTGCCATTGATACTGACGCTCTTGAGTGCGCTTGAAGTAGGCGGAATGTGTCGTGTAGCGGTGAAATGCTTAGATATGACACAGAACACCGATTGCGAAGGCAGCTTACTAAGGCGATACTGACGCTGAGGCACGAAAGCGTGGGGATCAAACAGGATTAGATACCCTGGTAGTCCACGCCGTAAACGATGATCACTCGTCATTGGCGATACACAGTCAGTGACCTAGCGAAAGCGTTAAGTGATCCACCTGGGGAGTACGATCGCAAGATTGAAACTCAAAGGAATTGACGGGGGCCCGCACAAGCGGTGGAGCATGTGGTTTAATTCGATGATACGCGAGGAACCTTACCAGGGCTCGAACGTACGTTGACAGTCGCGGAAACGTGATCTTCTTCGGACAACGTGCGAGGTGCTGCATGGCTGTCGTCAGCTCGTGCCGTGAGGTGTCGGGTTAAGTCCCATAACGAGCGCAACCCCCATTTCTAGTTGCCAGCGGGTAATGCCGGGGACTCTAGAGAAACTGCCCGTGTAAACGGTGAGGAAGGTGGGGACGACGTCAAGTCATCACGGCCCTTACGTCCTGGGCTACACACGTGCTACAATGGCGAGTACAGAGGGAAGCTACCGAGTGATCGGACGCGGATCCTCAAAACTCGTCTCAGTTCGGATCGAAGTCTGCAACCCGACTTCGTGAAGCTGGAATCGCTAGTAATCGCATATCAGCCATGATGCGGTGAATACGTTCCCGGGCCTTGTACACACCGCCCGTCAAGCCATGGAAGCCGGGGGTGCCTGAAGTTGGTGACCGCAAGGAGCTGCCTAGGGCAAAACCGGTGACTGGGGCTAAGTCGTAACAAGGTAGCCGTACCGGAAGGTGCGGCTGGAACATCTCCTTTTTAGAGTAAATGACAGGTCTCTGTTAGCCGCAGCAATGCGGCTTGCGACACCGCTGTCTCTCAGTTGGATAATACTTCTTAACGGTACCGCCGTTACCATCTCCATAGTCCTGTAGCTCAGTTGGTTAGAGCGCTACACTGATAATGTAGAGGTCCGCAGTTCAAATCTGCGCAGGACTACCACGGGATAGGCAAACGGGGGATTAGCTCAGCTGGCTAGAGCGCCTGCTTTGCAAGCAGGAGGTCATCGGTTCGACTCCGATATTCTCCACTATGCGGCTTCACGAACGCTTTCAAGCGGGAAGGAAGTAGCATGCCCATCCAGGGCACCGTTCTTTGACATGTTGTTGGACAAACCAAAACAGACCGAGTGATCGGTCCACCGAGCAATTAAGATCTTGAGAAGATCGAAAAGTTACTAAGGGCGTACGGTGGATGCCTTGGCTCTCAGAGGCGATGAAGGACGCGATAGGCTGCGATAAGCCACGGGGAGGTGCATAATGACCTGTGATCCGTGGATCTCCGAATGGGGCAACCCAGCTGGTTGAAGACCAGTTATCCTGAAAAGGAAGCGAACCCAGGGAACTGAAACATCTAAGTACCTGGAGGAAAAGAAAACAAGTAGTGATCCCCCTAGTAGTGGCGAGCGAAAAGGGGACAGCCCAAACCGGGGGCGTTTCGGCGCAACCGGGGTTGTAGGACCACAATGTGGAATCAGTATGTGTAGTGGAACCCTTCTGGAAAGTTGGACCATAGCGGGTGATAGTCCCGTACACGAAATGCATGCTGTACCTAGTGGTATCCTGAGTAAGGCGGGACACGTGAGATCCTGTCTGAATCTGCCAGAACCATCTGGCAAGGCTAAATACTGCTGAGAGACCGATAGCGAACCAGTACTGCGAAGGAAAGGTGAAAAGCACCTCGAACAGAGGAGTGAAATAGACCCTGAAACCGTGCGCCTACAAGCGGTCGGAGCCCTTTCGAGGGTGACGGCGTGCCTTTTGCATAATGAGCCTACGAGTTGCTCGTCACTGGCAAGGTTAAGGGGTTAAGCCCCGTAGCCGAAGCGAAAGCAAGTCTTAACAGGGCGCTTAGTCAGTGGCGGCAGACGCGAAACCTGAGTGATCTAACCATGGCCAGGATGAAGTTCCGGTAACACGGAATGGAGGTCCGAACTGGTAGACGTTGAAAAGTCTTCGGATGAGCTGTGGTTAGGGGTGAAAGGCTTATCAAACTGGGAGATAGCTCGTACTCTTCGAAATGCATTTAGGTGCAGCCTCGGACGTACAGTTATGGAGGTAGAGCTACTGATCGGGCTAGGGGGCTTCATCGCCTACCAAACCCGGACAAACTCCGAATGCCATAACTTCATTATCCGGGAGTGAGCGCATGGGTGCTAAGGTCCGTGCGCGAAAGGGAAATAACCCAGACCATCGGCTAAGGTCCCCAAAT
>JADJLR010000001.1:0-900000 GCA_016710015.1 Flavobacteriales bacterium | reverse complement strand
ACGGTTGTGGACGTACAAGGGGCTGAGTCGCCAGGCACAGGAACGCGCATCTGCTATCCAGCAGGAAAGGCTAGGTGCCTCTCCATTGGATACTGGCCTGATACGGCGTTTGGATCGGGAAGAAAGCGCACTTCGCGTTTCTCTCCGGAACGACTTGGACAGCTTGGCTATGCTGGCACCCAACGGCCAATTCGCATTCGGGGTAGCAGTGGATCATCGCCTAGATGCTGCGATACCGCTAGGGCGAGACTCGATACGGGAAGCATTCGATTTCGCCGACCCAAGGACCTTGCGGAGTGCCGCCTTTTCGAAGGCGGTGGTCACCTATCTGCAGAGCACGGCCGTCGAATACGAGTTCTCGTTGCACGATGCCTGTGACTCGCTCCTTCAATTCGCCGAAAGGAACGCGGCCTGCTGGACGTACATGCGACATCATTTGGTGGACATCTTCGCGACCTATGGTCCGGATGACCTGGCACAATACCTGGTGGATCGCTATGTGGTCGGTGCTGGTTCTTTGTATCCACCGGATCCAACCCTATTGGAGATCGCGGCTGCCCAAATGCGCATGGCGATCGGCGCTCCTGCTCCGGATATTGAATTGGTGCGTCCGGGGATCAAGGACACCACCATGCTTTCGGACGTATGGCCGAAGCATGATCATACCGCGATCTTCTTCTATTCCAGCACGTGCGATCACTGCCATGAACAGATGCCGGGCCTAAGGCAAGTCGTGGCAGATGAATTGCCTGAGCATTTTCAGCTGATCGGCATTGCGTTGGACGCTACCGAAGAGGAATTCTTTGCCACGATCGCGGAGGAATCGATCACCTGGCCTTCTTACACGCGCCTTATGGGTTGGGGAGATCAAGGGGCCAAGGACTTCAACGTGAAAGCGACGCCGACCATTTTCGTGCTGGACCGCCAAGGACGAATTGCCGCAAAGCCCCGTGATCACGATGAATTGCGGGCGTTCTTGGACAAGAACTAGCGTTGCGGTCAAGAGGCTTTCTGTTTCTTCTGCCGGAGGAGTAATGTTCCTGCCCGTAGCTGTATTACAGTTGCAAGGTCCATTGGCGATAGCCTTCCGGAAGATCCATCGGTACCGGCTTTTGTTCGAATAGACCGAAAACACTCGATCCTGACCCGCTCATGGAAGCATAGACCGCTCCAGCGGAGATCAGTCGGTCCTTCAATTCGGCCACCTTGGGGTAGGCTTTGAATACATAGGCCTCCATGGTATTTGGAAGCTGTTCACGAAAGTGGGTCAGCTTCAGTTCAGCGCGCTGCACTTCGCTCCATTGAACTCCGGTAGGTTCCGTATTCCGGTACACCTCGGCGGTCGATACGTGGATACCCGGATCCACCAGAACGAGCCAGTTCCCTTTCAGGTCCAACTGTATCTCGGTCAACCGCTCTCCACGGCCCTTCACCAATTTCGAATTGGGTGTCAAGAAGAAGGGGCAATCACTACCCAAACGCGCAGCGAGATCATGGAGTTCGTTCAACGATACACCGCATTCGCAGAGTGCATTGACCAGCAGGAGGGTATGGGCCCCATCGCTGGAACCGCCTCCCAGACCGGCACCCATAGGAATGACCTTGTGCAGGTGCAGCCGTAGGTTCGGCAAACTGCGGATCTCTCCGAGCAGCATCACTGCTTTGTAGCACAGGTCGCTCTCTATATCCCCGCTGATCTCCAGGCCGGTGCGTGTATATGATAGCGGGGCGGACCCCGGCGCGGTCTCGATCACTGCTTCAAGCGCATCATAGAGCGGGATCGGCACTAGGATGCTTTCGATCTCATGGAACCCATCGGGCCTTCGTTCGACCACGTTGAGGCCGAGATTGATCTTCGCTGGTGGGAACACGATCATGCCGTGCGAAGGTATTGGCCTAATGCACCACCACAACGGGAGCCGGTTCCTTCTACCTTCGCCCATCCAACGCAACGCTATGCATACGTTCCTGGAATTCGAAAAGCCCATCCAAACCGTGATGGAGCAGATCGAGAAGTTGAAGGAGGTGGCCGCTGAAGGTGAGGTCGACGTGGCCAACACCCTAAAGGATCTGGAGAAGAAGCTCGCGGAAACGCGACGGTCCATCTATACCGGGCTCTCACCGTGGGAACGCGTGCAGGTGAGTCGGCATCCTGATCGCCCATACACGCTCAAGTTCATCGACGTGATCTCCAATGGCACATTCGAGGAGCTTCACGGCGACCGTACGGTGAAGGATGACAAGGCCATGGTCGGTGGGTTCGGTTCCATCGACGGACGGACCGTGATGTTCATCGGCCAACAGAAAGGGATCAATACCAAGATGCGGCAGTACCGGAACTTCGGTATGCCCAATCCCGAAGGCTACCGCAAGGCCCTGCGCCTGATGAAGCTGGCTGAGAAGTTCAACAAACCGATCATCACCCTGATCGATACGCCTGGGGCGTTCCCCGGGTTAGAAGCAGAAGAACGTGGACAGGGTGAGGCCATTGCGCGGAACCTGTTCGAAATGGTGCAATTGAAGGTCCCCGTGATCTGCATCGTCATTGGTGAGGGAGCCTCTGGAGGTGCGCTCGGCATCGGCGTAGGCGATAAGGTGTTGATGCTGGAGAATACGTGGTACTCGGTGATCTCGCCGGAATCCTGTTCCAGCATCCTTTGGCGGAGTTGGGACTACAAGGAGCAGGCTGCTGCGGCGCTGAAGCTCACTGCGCAGGACATGCTGGAGAATAAGCTGATCGATGGGATCATTGAAGAACCTGTTGGTGGTGCGCATGTCGATTCCGAAGCGGCTGGTCTGAAGGTGAAGTCCGAAGTGATCAAGCACCTGAACAAATTGGTCAAATTGGACCCGGAAAAACTGGTCGATCGCCGGGCAAAGAAATTCTTCGCGATGGGCGTTGTGCACAAGGCGCGGTCCAAAGGCAGGCGCTGAGTTTCAGCGGTTGCGCAAGGGGTGGATGCTGCCGATGTCCATACCAACAGTGATGTTGCCAACGGTCTGCCCACTGCTCGGGTCCAGGGTCAGTAGCGTGCTCCCTTGAGCAGCGAAAAGTGATCCAGTGGCTGGGTCGAAGGCCAGTGCCGAGATCCCGGAGAGATCGGCCAATGCAAAGGTCGTTTGGGTGCTGGAGCGATAGATGACCAACTGTTCTGGTAAGGCGACCGCGAACCGATCGGCATCCAAACGAGCCACGGCCACGATGGGTCCTTCCGGAAAGGTGTATTGGTCCGGTGTTCCTGCGGCATCGATATTCAGGCGTTCGATCAACCCCGCACCGGCTTCGTTGCAGAAGAGCATCACACTGGTCTCGTTGATCCGGAACAGTCCGATGCGTTCGTGTTCCACCGGGAGCGATGCCAGAACGGTCCCGGCCGGACCGTAGGCCACCAGCACCTGGGCTCCACCGACGATGGCGCGCTGCCAAGTGGCGATACGATCGCCGAGCACCACAACGGCTTCACACCGATGGCCCAAGTAACATTGCGCGTTGAAGCGAGAGGAACCCGTCCCGGTGAAACTCCGGATCATACCTTCCCGCGTGCTGAAATAGGTGATGCCATCGAATGGGTCCACGGTAATGGCCGCGAATTGTTCCGGTGCATCGTTCTGGCTCACGTTGATCTGCCAAGCGTTGCCGCCATTGGTCGGTATGGCTTGGAACGGGGCGAATTGTGAGCCAGCCACCATCAGGTGCTGCGACCGACCATCCGCAGCGATGCCGTTGAAGTCTTGAAGGGTGATGAAGCTCGATACCGCGCCCACACTGTCCACTCGCAGGATGGTGGATGTGGACGTACTGAATGGCGGAGCAACGAAGATGGAACGCAAACGCCACGGAGCTTCGAGCAGTTGGATCGATCGAAAGGCGCGACCGTCATTGTGCCCATCCGTTGCGCGTGCCACGACCGTGTACGTGCCACTGAGCAATTGTTCACTATTCACGATCAGCTCGCGTTCCACCGTTGCGGATGGGCCTTGCACGGAAACCAAAGCACTGGTCACCACCGAGATGCCGTCCGCGTTCAGTAGATCGATGGTGACGCTTTCCACAATATGGTCATCGGACACCTCCACGCGAACCAACAACGTATCCGGGATGGACAGCGTCTCCCCCTCGGTCGGAGAAATGATCCGGACCGACGGTGCTGTTCCGTCCTTGTCCTTCTTGCATCCCAGAGCAAGGAGCACAAGGAATAGTAGGAGGAATAGGTGCTTGGGCCGCATGGTCTTGATCAAAGGTAGGCTGGACGCGGTTCCGAAATATTACTGGAAATCTCTCCACGATCAGATTGTTGATCGTATGGTTGCGCGTTGTTAATGATCGGATCCGGAAGCGATCGTTGCCAGACTATTTTTGCGCCTCACCCCGCAGGCATCCATTCCCGTTTTCGTCCGGACCTCTTCCGGACCGGCTTGGTGTCCGCGTTCATGAAAGATGACCGAATTCTCCAACACCCGTTCTACCGATCGACCCCGCGGTACTGCTGGGCGGCGCTCTTCTTCGTTGATCGATAGCGCTCTGGACGCAGGAAAGCTGCCGCCGCAGGCCCCCGAGTTGGAACAGGCCGTGTTGGGTGCACTCATGTTGGAGCGCAATGCGGTGAACGAAGCCATCGATATCCTGCAACCCGATAGCTTCTATGTGGAAGCCCACAAGAAGATCTTCGATGCCATCCTCGGTCTCTTCCGGAACGATCAACCCATCGACATCCTTACGGTGACGGAAGAGTTGAAGAAGCGCGGGGACTTGGATATCGTGGGCGGTCCGTTCTACATCAGCCAGCTTACCAACAAGGTAGCCAGCAGTTCCAACGTGGTGTACCATGCGCGCATCATCAGTCAGAAGCACATCTTGCGCGAGTTGATCCGCATCAGTGCCGATACGCAACGCGATGCTTTTGATGACACCGCTGACGTTTTCGACCTGCTGGACAAGACGGAGCAAGATCTCTATGCGATCACCAGTGGTAACCTGAAGCGGAACTACGAGCCGATGAGTGACCTGATCCAGGGGGCCATTGAGCGGATCGAGAATGCCAAGACCAAGACCGGGGGCGTGAGTGGTGTGCCCACGGGTTTCATCCAGTTGGACAAGCTTACGGCCGGTTGGCAGCGCAGCGATATGGTGATCGTGGCGGCGCGACCGGCCATGGGTAAAACGGCATTCGTTCTCAGCATGGCGCGCAACATTGCCGTGGAACACAAGCGTGCCGTAGCGGTGTTCAGTTTGGAGATGAGTAGCACCCAGCTCGTGACCCGTTTGATCGCTAGTGAAGCGGGTATCAGCAGTGAAAAACTGCGGAAGGGGGATCTGTCGGATCAGGAGTTCACCATCCTTCACCAGCACATTGCGCGCCTCACGAACGCACCGATCTTCATTGACGATACCCCTGGCTTGAACATCTTCGAGTTGCGCGCCAAAGCCCGGCGCTTGAAGAGCCAGCACAACGTGGACCTGATCGTGATCGATTACCTGCAGTTGATGACCGCAGGAGGGGATAGCAGGGGTGGCAACCGCGAACAGGAGATCAGCAGCATCTCCCGGAGTATCAAGAGCATCGCCAAGGAACTGGACATCCCGATCATCGCCCTTTCGCAGTTGAGTCGTGCCGTTGAGACCCGTGGCGGCGACAAGCGGCCCATGTTGAGCGACTTGCGCGAATCCGGTGCGATCGAGCAGGATGCGGACATCGTTTGCTTCCTCTACCGACCAGAGTACTACAAGATCCACGAGGACGAACATGGCAGTACGCTCGGCATCGGTGAAGTGATCGTGGCGAAGCACCGGAATGGTGCGGTGGATACGGTCCGCTTGCGCTTCATTCCGGAACTGGCCAAGTTCACGGACCTCGAAAGCATGTCCGGCAACTTCGGTGGTGAAGGAGGAAGTGATGGGCTCGAAGGGAATCCGTTCCGCACCATCACCAAGCAGAGTCGGATGAACGACGATACGGACCTGGACGAGACACCGTTCTGAACCTCGGTGGTCCGTCTCTTGCAGGTGGACCTTCATCCGGTGACTTGCCCCTTGGCATCGCCTTATCTTTAGCACGATGTTCCGTTCGCGCCCTACGCTCTTGTTCTTGCTCTTGGTGGTTTCGTTCAGCGCCAACGCCACGAAGCTGCTGATCCCCATGGATGGTTCGCAGCAGAACCACCTGAAGGCTTACGGCATCGCTTTCTGGACCTTGGGCCGCGAGGCCTCCATCGAATGGTTGCTCAATTACCGGGGTGGTAGTTTTCTGATCGACCATTACACCGAAGTGGAAAAGGAATGCACGATCCGGGGTGTCAGCTTCCAGATCATTGCCGATGGACAAGCGAATGCCATTCTCGCTGAGATCGGAGATCCAGAGGTGAATATGGAAGTTGTGAAGCTGGAGAAGGCACCCAAGATCGCCGTGTATGCACCTGATGGCTTTCAACCTTGGGATGATGCGGTAGCCATGGTGATGACCTACGCAGAGATCCCCTACGAAAGGATCTACGACAAGCAGATCATCGCAGGGGTGCTGCCCCAATACGATTGGCTACACCTGCACCACGAGGATTTTACGGGCCAGTATGGCAAGTTCTACCGCATGTTCCGCAGTGCGCCATGGTACCAAGCGAGCGTAAAGGAGAGCGAGGAGATGGCGGCCTCGCTCGGTTTCGCGAAGGTGAGCCAGATGAAGTTGGCTGTGGCTTTGAAGATCCGCGATTACGTGTCCGGTGGAGGCTATCTCTTCACCATGTGTTCCGGTACCGATTCGTACGACATCGCCTTGTCCGCCGAAGGAGTGGACATCTGCACACCGGAGTTCGATCACGACCCCATCGACCCGCAAGCCCAAGACAAGATCGACTTCGGTCGCACATTCGCCTTCAAGGATTTCCGGTTGGTGACCGATCCGATGGTGTACGAATTCAGCAACATCGATGCCACCGACATCCACAACGGTATCGGGCAGACGCGGGACTTCTTCACACTCTTCGACTTCAGTGCGAAGTGGGACGTGGTGCCGACCATGTTGTGCCAAAGCCACGAACAAGTGGTGCGCGGATTCATGGGGCAAACCACCGCATTCCGCAGGAGCTTGGTGAAACCCGGTGTACTCGTAATGGGTGAGAACAAGGCACAGGGCACCGTGAAATACATACACGGTGAATTCGGGCTGGGGCAGTGGACCTTTTATGGGGGGCATGATCCGGAGGACTATCAGCACATGGTGAATGATCCGCCGACGGATCTCAGTCTGCACCCGAACTCCGCAGGCTACCGACTGATCTTGAACAACATCCTCTTCCCAGCTGCACGGAAGAAGAAGCAGAAGACCTGAAGGGGTTGATGGTTGAATGTTGAGAGTTGGTCATGCGATCAGTAACCGTAGTGATGGAACGAGCGATCGCTTCGGCTGGCTGACCCTTTGGCTGCGGAACACGACCATCAACGCTCAACATTCAACCAACCTGCACTAGCTTTACCCCTTCAATCAACAGCATGGACCTCACCAAGATCATTTCCGTGTCCGGCAAGTCCGGCCTGTTCCGCGTAGTTGCACAAAGTCGTCAGGCGGTGATCGCTGAGTCCTTGCTCGACGGTAAGCGAGCACCAGTACACAGCAGCCTAAAAGTGAGTTCGCTGGACGAGATCAGCATGTTCACCACGGGGGATGATGTTCCCTTGAAGCAAGTGCTGGAAGGGCTCTACAAAGCGGAAAAGGGAAAGCCCAGCTTGGATCCCAAGGAAAGCGAGGACAAGCTCTTCGCGAAGTTGGGCGAGGCCTTGCCTGACCATGACCGTGAGCGGATCTACGCGAGCGATGTACGAAAGCTCTTCTCTTGGTACGACCAATTGCTGAAGGCCGGTGAATTCGATAAGAAGGAAGAAGCCAAGAAGGAGGAGAAGGAGACTGCGAAGACCAAGGCCGTGAAAGGTGGTGCGACCAAGAAGGCGGTCAAGGCCGATGGTACCAAGAAGGCTGCACCAAAGAGTGGGAGCAAAGCCAAAGCGACCGCCATGCGGAAGAGTGCGCAACGGGGAGCCTGAGGGCGAACCTTGGATAGCTGACCTCTTTGAGTAAGCGCGATCATTGCCCACGCCGGTGCATGGCGCCGTGTACTTCTCTTAATTTGGGGCCGAACTCGATGCCATGCGAATGAATGCTCCTCTACTTTCCAAGTCTTTGATCATTGCTGGTGTGTTGGGTACCGTTGTCCTCTTTGTAGGATGGAGCCAAGGCCAGCTACCCAAAGCCAAAGCCTATCATAGCGCAGCGGAATTGCGTGGATTGCGCGGTGGTTTTGATCTTCCGATCGAAGGCAATACATTCTTCAAAGGCAGTGGTACCTGCGATGGTTGCCATGGGCTGGATGACATCCCGTCCGTTCTGGCGAACCACAACGCGGCAGGGGAAGATGTGAATCCGGTGGATTCGTGGCGTTCCACCATGATGGGGAATTCCGCGAAGGATCCGTTCTGGCGCGCCAAGGTGAGCCATGAAGTGGCCGTCAACCCCGCCCATCAATCGGCCTTGGAGGACAAGTGTACCTCGTGCCACGCACCGTTGGGCCGATTCGATAAAACCTTGACCGGGGGTGGCCATTACAGCATCGGTGAAATGGTGCAGGACCCTTTGGCCTTGGACGGTGTTTCCTGTTTGAGTTGCCATATGCAGAGCGCGGAAAGCATCGGACTGTTGTTCTCCGGCGAACTCCGCTTTGATACCAATGATGTGGTCTACGGGCCTTATGATGACGAGAATCTATTTGTCGAACCCATGGAATCATTCGTGGGGTATTTACCACAGTATGGTGCTCACATCCATGATGCCGGCTTGTGCGCTGGTTGCCACACCTTGGTCACAGAAACCGCTGATCTGGATGGCAACTTCACCGGTGATCATTTCGTGGAACAGGCCACCTACCACGAGTGGCTGAATTCGGTATTCAATCCCGAACAGGATCCGGAAGGAGGTGGAGTGACCTGTCAGGGCTGCCACATGCCCCGGATCAATGATCCCATGGTGATCTCTGCCCTGTACGACTTCTTGGACTCGGAGCCATACTACCGCTCCCCGTATGGTCAGCACCACTTCGTTGGAGGGAATACGTTCATGCTCAGCCTGCTCAAGAACAACCGCCAAGACCTGTTGCTTACGGCGAACGGCGTTCACTTCGACAGTACCATTGCGCGTACCACCCGTCAACTCCAGAACCAGACCCTGCTGTTGGCGACCGAGGTGGAGGACCGTACAGCGGACACGGCGTACATCGCTGTGCAGCTAACGAACTTGGCTGGGCACAAATTCCCGAGCGGATATCCGGCGCGACGTGCGTTCGTGGAATTGGTGGTGGAGAATGCTGTGGGCGATACGCTCTTCCGCAGTGGTGGCTGGGATGATACCTATGAGGTGATGGGACACGACGAGTCGTGGGAGCCACACTACGATGTGATCCGTTCTGCGGACCAAGCGCAGATCTACGAAATGGTGATGGCCGATGTGAACGGCAACAAGACCACGGTGCTGGAACGCGCTAAGGAACCGTTGAAGGACAACCGCTTGGTCCCCTTGGGGTTCAGTACATCGCACATGACCTACGACACGACGTTGGTGGCCGGTGTTCCGCCGAGCGACATCGACTTCAACCGCTACGCGAACGGGACGGAAGGCAGTGGCACCGACCGTATCCATTACCACGTGGCCATGGCAGGGTACACCGGCGTGATCACGATCCGCAGCAGGGTGTGGTACCAAAGCGCACCACCCCGATGGATGGAGGAGATGTTCGATGTGGTGACCCCGGAGATCAGTTCGTTCCGCACCATGTACGAAGCCGAAGGCGCTGCCCCGGTGCTGGTGAAAGAACAGCAGATCATCGACCTTTCAACGGGTGTGGATGACCTGCGCGAGTTGGGCATCCGCGTTTTCCCGAACCCGGTGAACGATGGCGTTTTGCGGATCGATGGTCTGGATGCGCGGATCACAGCAGTGCAGGTCTATGATGTGCGTGGAGCCTTGATCGCCCAACGTCCACCGACCACCGCTGCAACTTGGCAGCTTCGCTTGCCACGAGGCTCGGGTACCTACATGGTAGTGATCCAAGCCGGTACACAACGATTCGTGGAGCGGGTAGTGGCCTTCTGAGTCGGTCCAATGCATTGAACCCTTCCAACGCGTTCGCTCGATCAACGGAACATGAAAACCTTCATCTTGTCCATCGTCCTTCTTTTCGCTTCAGTGGTGAGTGGTCAGGATCCTGTCATTCAAGGGATCATCGATGCGGTGGATATCGAGGCGATGATCCAGAGCGTGGAGGAAATGTCCGGCGAAGTTTCGGTGGATCTGGGAAGTGGTCCCGTTCTGATCACGAGCCGACACCGCGACAATGCTGGGAATGCCTTAGCCCAGCAGTACTACGAGCAACGTTTCGTGGACATGGGCTACACCACGGAAGAGCAGCCGTTCACCGCAACAGGCCGGAATATCCTGGTCACGAAAGAGGGCTTGTTGTATCCGGACGAGATCGTGATCCTCTGTGCCCATTACGATGCCATGCCCGCTGGCATGTTCGCAGCCCCTGCTGCGGATGATGACGGTAGCGGTTGCGCGGCCGTGTTGGAAGCGGCGAGGATCCTGCGGGATATTCCGTTCGCATACACGATCGTGTTCGCACTTTGGGATGAGGAGGAGCAGGGCAAGGTCGGGAGCAACCATTACGCGCAAGCCATGGCTGCAGATGATGAAGTGATCCGTGGTGTGGTGAACATGGATGCGATCGCGTACGATGGCAACGGCGATACCAAGGCCCGTGTTCATGTGCGCCCGGTAGCGAATTCCATGGCGATCGGCGATACCGTCTTCGCCGTTCTGGATCGGTATAACATCGACATCGACCTCTTGCTGACGAACCCTGGTGCCATCTATAGCGACCACGCTTCATTCTGGACCGCTGGTTACGGTGCAGTGCTCATCATCGAAGAATTCGGTGCGGATGGAAATCCACAGTACCACACACCGAATGATCGCGTGGAGTACTTCGATGTGCCCTACTTCGAGAAGCTGGCCAAGCTCTCCATCGGCACGTTCGCCACATTGGCCGTTCCCTTTGATCCGACGGCAAGCATTCACTCCATTTCGGGGATGGCGAATGCGCTGTATCTCTATCCGAACCCCACATCGGACCAAGCGGTGATGTGGGTGGAATTGGAATCGGATAGCCAAGTCGCGGTACATCTCTTGAATGCACTCGGGCAGGAGCTGGACCTGTTGTATCAAGGACCTTTGACCCAAGGGAAGCGGGCTTTCAATATCCCATTGGCAACATACCCACCGGGCACCTATTCTGTGGTGCTTACTTATTCGGATGGACGCCAACAAGTGGCTCGGGTGGTCCGAACCCCGTGATCACTTCTTCGAAAAGCGCAACGATGTGCTCGTTCCGTTCGATTCTGTCAAACGAAGGAGGTAATTCCCAGCCGCCAATTCGGACACGGGAATGCGAAGGACATCCGTATTCGTAAAGTGTGGATCGGAGACCATTCGACCATCCATCCCGATGATCTCGGCGCGGACGATGTTTCGGCTTGCAACATCCGCCTTCAACTCGTCCGTGGCTGGTGAAGGGAATACCACGATGGCCGAAAGACCGAACGGCTCACCGATACCCTCGGTCGATTCCACGATGATCGTACCGGTCTGGGTGTCCGCATGGCCTTTGGAATCACACTGATAGTGATAGATCCCGGGAATGGTGAAGGTCACGGAGTAGGTCCATGTGCCATTCGCCGGTTCGCCGGAGTAGAATCCTTCCGGATTGTCCGGGAAGAGAGGTGCGGTGCCATTCACATTGTGTGTTCCGGATGAATTGGACCAACGAATGACATCGCCCATTGGGATCGTGATCGCATTTGGACTGTAGTAGGGAAGCGGCGTATCATTCCCATAACCGCCGACATCGATGATGTGGATCGATTGTGCCGAAAGTGCCAATGGCAGAGCTATCCCGAGTGTGGCGAGGATCTTCATCATGCGTTGACTTCAGGGCGAAGCTAGTTCTTCGTAACGGGGTGCTCCGCCGTATGCGTGAGCTAACATGGGGTTCCCGTTCAATGCTCCGGGTGGATGCGGGAATCGATGTGATCCATCACTTTGGTCATCAGGTGTAATCGGTCTTTTCCGCGCACGTTGTGCCCATGGTCCGGGTAGGCGAAGAATTCTACTGGGGTGCCTTGGTCCACGCATGCTTTCAAGAAAGTATACGCATGCTCTGGAAGCACCACATCATCCTTTCCGCCGATGATGATGAGCAGATCATCCTGTAGTTCACCGGCCCGTGCAGAGAGGGCCGTATTCGCATAGCCTTCCGGATTCTCCTCGGGCATGTCCATGTATCGTTCAGTGTACATCACTTCGTACATGCGCCAGTCCATCACGGGGCCACCAGCCACTCCGACCTTGAAGACCCCCGGATGTCGCGTTAGCAAAGCGGTGGTCATGTGTCCGCCGAAACTCCAACCATGCACCGCGATCCGATCGCCATCCACGTACGGAAGACTTTTCAAGAACTCCACTCCACGCATTTGGTCCTCCACTTCCAATTCGCCGAGATGGCGGTGTACGGCTTGTTCGAAATCACGTCCGCGATGGTCGCTGCCATGGCCGTCCACGGTCCATACGAGGTATCCACGTTCCGCGGCTTCCATCATCCAAAGCGCTGCACCACCCATGTAGGAGTTGTTCACCAATTGGAGGTGCGGCCCATTGTACAGGTAGATCAGGACCGGGTACTTCTTGCTGGCATCGAAATAGCTAGGCTTGATCATGCGTGCATTCAATTGATCGCCTTTCGCACCCGGGATTGTGAGCAGTTCGATGGTGCCGACCGTTGTGCCCGACAGTGGATCCTTCGCATTCAACAATTCCTTCATCACGTTGCCGCTGCGTGCATCGCGCAGCACGACACGCGACGGTACTTCTAGGCTGGACCAGGTGTCAATGAGCGTGGAGCCGTCCGAACTCAATTTGCCGTGGTGGGTGCCCGCCTCGCTGGTTAGCCGCGTGGTCTTTCCGCTCGGTATCTGCACATGGTACAAGTGTGTCTCCAACGCCCCCGTTGGTCGTCCAGGCAGAATGGTCCCTGTGCCTTCCACGATGAGCGACGACTCCTTAGCGTCCATCCCGAGAACCTCTTTCACCGCCCAATCGCCCTTGGTCAGCTGACGCACAAGCCCCTTCTTAGCGTCGTAGAGGTAGAGGTGATCCCAGCCGTCGCGCTCGCTTTGCCAAATGAATTGCCCGGCCCGTGTTTTCAGGGATCGCGCCGGATGTTCCGGCTCCAAGTATTTCGCATCGTGTTCTTCCAACAACGTGGCCAAAGGTGCGCCGGTCTTCGGGTCGTAGCGCACCAACCGTAGGTTCTCCGTCTTTCGATCCAAGTGGACCACGTGTACATATTCGCCGGTCCCATCCCACGAAATGTTCGTTAGGTATTGGTCCACCGGTCCGCCGGTGCGTAGGAAGGTGGTCTTGCCTGTGTTGAGGTCGAATACGCCGACCGTGACGTGGTGGCTGCTATCTCCCGCCATGGGGTAGCGGATCTTGTCGAACGTGCTGGGGGTGGTGCCAATATCCTCCAAGTAGTATGGCGAGACCATGCGCTCATCCATGCGATAGAACGCGATGCGATCACCTTTCGGAGACCAGAAGATCCCTTTCGTGATGCCGTATTCCTGGCGATGCACACTCTTGCCATTGACGATCCCATCCCCGCCATCCTTGGTGATACGGACCGGTGCATCCGCTCCGGAGCGCGCGACAAATAGATCATTGTCGATGGTGAAAGCAACGGCACCCGTGGTTTGTTCGATGTCCAGATCCTCTGCTTCCGCGGGCAGCGCGAGCGACATGGCGGCCTTCGATCCTGGTCGGTAGGTGTACAGCTTCCCGTTGTGCATGAACCGGAATTGATCCGATGCGAGCCACGTGATCGCTGGGATCGACTTCATCAGTGTGGTATCGCTGATCATCTTATTCAAGGCGGCGAGGTCGGTGATCGGTGTATCGATGCTCCTGCCCAGCGTGCCGCGCATCAGTACATCCCCCTTCACGTAGCTGTACGTGGGCGAACCTTCGATCCATTGCAACCCGCGAATGCGTTCGGGTGCATAGTCCGATCCCGCTTTCAACACGGCATCGCTCAGCGTAAGCGCCTTTTGCGCGAACAGGAAAGTCGGAGAGAGTAGCGTGAAGAGCAGGAAAGACCGGAGCATGTGGATCATCGTTGGATCGCGAAGATGCGGGATCAACGCTTAAAGAGACTCAATTCGGGGCGCTGTACGCCGGGTTCGTCAGAAACGAACTGTCCGTAAGTGCCTGCAGGAAGGCGACGAGATCACTCCGGTCCTGTGCATCCAACTTCACCACGCCGAGCTTCCAAGCGAACATGTGGTCATCGAAATTGGGAGTGTTCAGGTGTACATCGTCCGCATAGAAATCGACCACTTCCTCCAACGTGCGGAAGCGACCATCGTGCATGTACGGGGCACTGGTAGCGATGTTGCGCAGGGTGGGTGTTTTGAATCGGCCCATGTGCCATTCGATCCCGGTTCGTGCGCCCATGCCTTTGTCCACCAGCACGCTGTCCAAGCCGATGTTGATCACCCCGTGGTCTTGGAATACGGGCAGCTCGTGGCAATCCGCGCAATGTGCCTTACCGAAAAAGAGTCCCATGCCCCGTTGTTCCGTTGTTGTGAGTGCGGTGGTGTCACACGCATAGTGGGATCGATCGAATGGCGAATCGAACGAGATCAAGGTGCGTTCGAATTGCGCCAAGGCACGCACCACATGCAGACTATCGAAGGAAATGGTGCCGAAGGCTGCATCGAACTGGTTCTCGTAGCCGGGCAGTTCCTTGAGCCGTTGGATCACTTCGGGCCACGCGTTCAGCATCTCCAAATGATCGTTCACAGGTTCCAGTGCTTGGCGTTCCAAGCTCATGGCCCGTGCATCCCAGAAGAAGAAATGGGACCAGGCCAAATTCACCAAGGCCATGGCGTTCCGGTGCCCCGCTTCACCGTCCACACCAACGGAGAAGCGGCGCGGGTCGCTGAATGCATGCTCCTGTACGTGACAGGAAGCGCAGGACACCGTGCCATCTCGGGAGAGTGCCGGCTCGTAGAACAGACGTCGGCCCAGTGCGATGCCTTCTTCGGTCATCGGGTTGTCATAAGGGATATTCGGGTAGTGCGCGGTGTCACTGGCCCAGCGCGGGTACACCAAGCCGACCGGAGTGGGACCTCTGTATACCGCAGGAGCCGTCACCATCCGTTGATCGGTACAAGCGTGCATTCCGATGAGTAGGAGCACGGATCCAAAGACCATCCAGAACCTCCGCATACGCTACGAAGATGAGGACTCCAGACGTGCATCGCCACGGATCGATCACCGATGCAGCCCCGACCTGACCGTGCGCTGGACGATCCATCAGAGAGGTATTCTCGGATCACACGATGTTCACCTCGCGTTCCAGTTCCACACCGAAGCGCTCCTTCACCGTGCGCAGGACGTGCTCGCTCAATGCGAAGACGCCTTGGCCAGTGGCACCACCGTGATTCACCAGTACCAAGGCTTGGCGATCGTGGACACCCTGCGGTCCATTTCGGTATCCTTTTAGTCCAACACGCTCGATCAACCACCCGGCTGCGAGTTTTTGCATGCCGGGGCCAGCGGGATAGGCCACCACGTCCGGCTCCTGCGCGCGGATGCGATCCACGAGTTCGGTCGGCACTACCGGGTTCTTGAAGAAGCTGCCCGCGTTGCCCAATTCGACCGGATCCGGGAGTTTGCTCTGTCGGATCGCGATCACCGCCTCACTCACATCCCGGATGGTCGGCTCTGTGATCCCCTTTTTCGCCAGTTCCTCCTGGATGTTGCCGTAGCTCGTGTTCAGCACCGGCTCCTTGTTCAACCGGAAGGTGACCGAAAGGATCACGAAAAGCCCTTTGCCTTCGCGCTTGAAGAAACTCTCGCGGTAGCCGAACGCACATGCTTCTTTGCTGAATAGGACCACTTCGCCATCCGCGATCCGTAGCGCTTCCAACGAATCGAATGTGTCTTTGATCTCCACGCCGTACGCACCGATATTCTGCATGGGTGCCGCGCCCACTTTGCCGGGGATCAGGGAGAGGTTCTCCACACCGCCCCAGCCTCGCGCCACACAGTGCAACACGAATTCGTGCCAGGTCTCACCCGCTCCTGCACGCACCCGAACGTGAGTATCATCTTCCTCCACCACCGCGATCCCGGGCACTTCATTTCGCAGTACCGTGCCATGGAAGTCCTGCGTGAAGAGGATGTTGCTTCCTCCGCCAAGGATCAGAAGCGGGTTGCCACTGACCATTGGATCAGCTAACAGACCCCGCAATTCATCCGCGTTGCGAAAGGGTGCTGCACGGTCCGCCCGCGCCGCGATGCCGAAGGTGTTGTACGGGGTAAGGTCGAGGTCGTGTTGCAAGGCCATAGCGAGAGGACAAGTTTACTGGGTGCGCTCCGTTACCTTGGGCACCATCCTCCGGGCTTGTTCACAGTGCGCGGGGGAAAGCATGCCACGCGCCATCGTCACCGTGACCAACGACCTGGGTACGGACAACCGTGTCCACCGCACCTGTACCGTCCTGCAAGAGCTGGGCTATGCTGTGCTTTTGGTTGGCCGGGCGCTTCCCGGATCCTTGCCGCTGGATCGTCCTTATGGCACCCACCGAATGCGTCTGCTGTTCCGGAAAGGCGCTTGGTTCTATGCGGAATACAACCTGCGGCTCTTTCTCCTGCTGATCTTCCGGCGCTCTTCGCTCATCGTGGCGAACGACTTGGATACACTGCTTGCGGCGTGGATGGCTGCCCGGTTGAAGGGTTCGCAATTGGTGTACGATAGCCACGAGTATTTCACCGAAGTGCCGGAGTTGGTGGAACGGCCAAGGGTGCGGCGCATCTGGTTGGCGATCGAGCGCTGGATCTTCCCGAAGCTGAAGCACGTGGTCACTGTGAATGACAGCATTGCGAAGGCTTATCACACGCGTTACGGGATCCTTCCCACAGTGGTGCGCAACATTCCAATGGCCCGTGATCTTGGATCCTTGCCGAGCCGGGCGGATCTGGGACTTCCGACGGACCGCTTCATACTGATCATGCAAGGCAGCGGGATCAATGTGCAACGCGGTGCGGAGGAAGCGGTTGCGGCCATGGCCGAACTACCCGATTCGTTGCTTCTTTTGGTCGGCGGGGGTGATGCGTGGCAAGTGCTGGAACGCATGGTACTGGAAGATGGCCTTTCCGAACGCGTGCGCCTGCTGCCGCGTATGCCGTACGAGCGGATGATGCAGTACACCCGAAACGCCGACCTGGGCCTCTCTTTGGATAAGGACACGAACCTCAACTACCGCTTCAGTCTGCCCAACAAGTTGTTCGATTATTTCCGTGCTTCCATCCCCGTGTTGGTGTCAGACCTGCCGGAGGTGGCGGGTATCGTGCGGAAATTCGAGGCCGGAGTGGTCATCGCACAAGTGGACCCCGATCTCATCGTGCGCGAAGTGCGTGCCTTGCAAGCGGACCTTGGGCATCTTGAAGCCTTGCGCAAGAATGCTATTTTCGCGGCCCATTCGCTGGATGGTGCGCACGAAGTGGCCACGTTGAGAGCGGTATTCCGATCAATTGGCTGAACGCCACCTCCATATCGTCAGTTTTGATGTTCCTGCGCCGCCGAATTACGGTGGTGTGATAGACGTGTACCACAAGGTGAAGGCCTTGGCTGAGTTGGGGGTGAAGGTGTACCTACATTGCTTTGAGTACGGTCGGTCGCAAGCGAAAGAACTCGAGGCGATGTGTGCTTCGGTACACTATTATCCACGCCATACGGGCAAGCACCAGTTGTTGAATGCCTTGCCATACGTGGTCGTTGGGCGACGAAGCGAGGTCTTGATGGACCGGCTGCTCAAGGACGATCATCCGATCCTCTTCGAAGGTCTGCACAGTTGCTATCATTTGGGTGACCCTCGGTTGCATGGGCGGAAGCGGCTGGTGCGCGCCCACAACGTGGAGCATGACTACTACATGGCATTGGCCAAGGCTGAAGGAAATGCCTTCCGCCGGACCTATTTCAACAACGAAGCCCGGAAGCTGCAACGCTTCGAGCCGGTGCTGAGCGAGGCGGATCACATCTTGGCCATTTCACCCAAGGACGAGGCCTATTTTGCGGAGCACTTCGAGCATGTGGTGCATGTGCCGGCCTTCCACGCATGCGGCGCTGTGGACGTGGCGGGTGGCCTCGGGGACTTCGCCTTCTACCATGGCGCTTTGGGCGTGGCAGAGAACGATCAAGCAGCGCTGTACTTGGTGCAAAAGGTCTTCAAGGGGATGTCGATCAAATTGGTGATCGCCGGTAGCGATGCCAGCCGCGAACTGAAACGCGAAGTGGCGCGGTCACCGAATGTGGAACTGCGCGAGAATATCGGTACGGAGGAGATCCATCGCTTGGTGCGCGAAGCACAAGTGAACGTGCTGCCCACCTTTCAAGCTACGGGCATCAAGCTCAAGCTCCTGCTCTGCCTCTTCACCGGACGACACGTGGTGTGCAACAGTCCTATGGTCGAAGGCACGGGCCTTGCGGAATTGTGTCACGTACACGACAGCCCGGAGGCCATGCGGTTAAGCATTCTGGCCTGCATGGCAGCACCTGCGAACGGTCAGGCCATCGAACGGCGCGTGCAGATCCTGGAGGAACGCTTCAGCAACCGGAAGAATGCGGAATTGATCGTGGGGCTCCTTTGATGAGTGGCGAGTATGGAGTGGTGAGTGACGAGTGGCGAGTCTGGAATGCGGTACGCCAGACTCGCCACTCTGTACTCATCACTCGCCACTCATCCTCATCCTCATTCTAAACCGCAGGGGCCGCGCTCACTTCCAGCAGCTTCCCATCCTCGCAGCGTACCACACGGGTGTTGAACTTCTTCATGTGCGTGTAATCGTGTGTGGCCATGATCACACTTCGGCCGCTGTGGCTGATCTCGAACAAGAGGTCCAGGATCTCGCCCGTGGTTTCCGGGTCCAGGTTCCCGGTCGGTTCGTCCGCCAGGATCAATTCAGGATCGTTCAGCAATGCCCGGGCGATGCTTACCCGTTGCTGTTCGCCGCCGGATAATTCATGTGGCATCTTGTAGCCCTTGTTGCCCAAGCTCACTTTCTCCAACACGTGCTGCACGCGCTCGTCCATGCGTTTGCCGTCGGTCCATCCGGTGGCTTTCAACACGAAGAGCAGGTTGTCGTTCACCGTACGGTCCGTGAGCAATTGGAAGTCCTGGAACACGATACCGATCTTCCTGCGGAGATACGGGACCTGTGAACGTTTCAAACTGCTCAGGTCGAAGCCACAGCAATGGCCTTCACCCTCTTTCAAGGGCAGATCACCGTACAGCGTGCGCATCAAACTGCTCTTTCCTGTCCCCGTTCGACCGATCAAGTAGAGGAATTCACCCTTGTAGACGGTGAAGTCCACATTGTTCAAGATCAGATTCTCACTCTGGAAGATCCGCACTCCGTGCAGGAGGATGATGGGGCTGGTACTCATGGATCACACAAAGGAAACGTTCGGGGCCAAAGGTCGAAATTTCGGAACGAAGGTTGCCGTTGTACCAAGGTGCAAGGAGCTGAACGGTCGATCGCAATGCTACGTGAACACGCGCGCGTGGACAAAGACCCAAGAGGGTACTGCAAAGGCCGGATCCTCCCCAAGAACTTTGATCGCTGTATGAACGACCATTCAACCTCCCGTAGGCGCCTGCCCGTGCTGTTCGCCGGACTGCTCGGACTCGTGCTTGGCGCTGTGGCCCAACGGCCTGCGCACTTCGAGCACCGCAACTCCGACCTGGTGCATGCCTTGGAATTGTTCGACAAGGCCAAGTTCGGTCCTGCCCAGTACGAATTGGAGCGCGTAGTGGATCGCATTAGCGATGTACACGACCCGAATCGCACCGAAGCCGAATTCTACAGCGCCCTCTGTGCCGTTCGCCTGTTCCATGATGATGCGGGCTATCGGTTGCACGCGTTCATGCAGGAGCATCCAGAGGATCTGCACGTGGGCGTGGTGAAGCTGGAGTTGTTCAAATACGCCTTCGCCCAGAAGAAGTGGAAAGAGTCGTTGTACTGGAGCGACCAGGTGGATCGGTTTGCGCTGGGGCCTGCGGATCAGGAGGAGTTCCGGTTCAAGCGGGGCTATGCCTACTTCCAAGAGGACCAATTCGATCGGGCCCTCACCGAGTTCGCTGAAGTGCAGAACACCACCGGTGCCTACGCTGTTCCTGCCACCTATTACGCGGCCCACATCAACTACCAGCGCGGTAACTACGAGACCGCACTGACCGGTTTCCAGAAGTTGAAGGACGATGAGACCTTCGGGAAGGTGGTGCCCATCTACATCGCGGAGATCCTCTTCCTACAGGGCAAGTATGACGAGATGATCGCTTACGCAGGGCCACTTCTGGAAGAGGGTGGAGGTGTGAAGCGCAGCAGCGAGATCAACCGGCTGGCCGGGGAAGCGAATTACCGGTCCGGCAAGTACACCGAAGCGATCCCGTTCTTGGAGAAGAGCATCCAAAGGGTCGGTGTGGGTCGCGAGGATCGCTACATCATGGGCTATAGCTACATGAAGGGCGGCGACTACCAGAAGGCCTTGGCGCAATTCAACCTCGTGGCCAATGCCGACGACAGCTTGGCCCAATTGGCCACTTACCACATGGCGGATTGTTACCTGAAGTTGAACGAGAAGAACTACGCCCGCACAGCCTTCAAGCGCGCCTACGAGATCGGGAAGGATCCGAAAGTGACCGAGGACGCCCTCTTCAACTACGCGAAACTCGCTTACGACCTCAGTCTGGACCCTTACCATGAAGCGATCAATGCGCTGAAGAATTACCTGCGCACCTATCCGAATACCCCGCGACGCAGCGAGGCATACGAGTTCCTCTTGAACGTGTATCTGAAGACGAAGAACTACGAGGAAGCCTTGGCTTCGTTGGACGAGATCCCGCAGAAGGACATCCGGTTACAGAGCGCCTACCAAAAGCTAGCCTACGACCGTGGTGTGGAGTTGTACGAAGGGCGTATGTACAAGGATGCTGCGCTCTTTTTCGAACGTGCTTTGAAATTCCCGGTGGATCCAAGCGTGAATGCCAAAGCACATTTCTGGATGGCGGAGGCGTACTACGGGCAAGGAGACTACCCCGCAGCGCTTCGGAAGTACGATGACCTCCGCAATTCCACCGGGTCATACGCCACCGATCTGTACGAGCAGGCCGGTTACGGCATGGGGTACACCTACTTCAAGATGAAGCAGTACGATGAAGCGGCCGTTTCCTTCCGCCGGTACGTGGCCGGAAAGCAGGGCGAAGCTCGCCAACGTGCCGATGCGATGCTGCGGATCGGCGATTGCTACTTCGTTGGAAAGGACAACGTGCAAGCTGTGAAATGGTACGACGATGCCATTCGCACCGGAGCCAATGAGACGGACTATGCCCAGTACCAGAAAGGAGTCTGCCTCGGACTGCAACGCCAATTCAACGAGAAGATCACTACGCTGAAGAAGCTGTTGAGCACCAATTCGAATTCCGCCTACGCGGCAGATTCCAAATTCCAGATCGCGGAGACCTATGTGAATCTGGAGAATGATGACGCAGCGCTGGGTTATTACGGCCAGGTGATCACGCAGCATCCGAACAGTCCGCATGTGCGCCTTTCGATGTTGCAGTCCGCCGCCATCCAAAAGCGGAAAGGGAATACACAGGATGCCATCGATCAGCTCAAGGCCATCGTTTCCAAGTATCCCACGATGGATGGATCACGCGATGCCTTGGCCGCGCTGGAAAACATCTTCGTGGAGCAAGGGCGCGTGGCGGAGTACGAGACCTATTTACGCTCGTTGACCTTCGTGGATCCCGCCACCTTGGATCTCGACGAGAAGTACTACCGCAGTGCGGAGCAGCTCTATTTCGATGAGAAGTGCGCGCAGGCCATCGGGGCCTTTGGCGATTACCTGAACAAATACCCGAAGGGAGCCTTCGCTTTGAATGCGCGCTATTACCGAGGTGATTGCTTGTACCGTGGCGGCCAATACCAGCAGGCCTTGCCGGAGTTGGAAGCGGTGGTCGCTGCAGAGGCGGGCCAGTTCATGGAAAGTGCCTTGTTCGGGGCCAGTGATATCCTGTTCCGCGACAAGCGATATGAAGGTGCCTTGCCCTATTTCGTGCACCTGGAGAGCGTCGCCAGTTTCCCTCAGAATCGCTTGGCCGCTCAGGTGGGACAGATGCGGTCCCTGCTCGCACTCGGCCGGTCAGTCGAAGCAGCCACGGCAGCGGAAAAGGTAGCTGCCAACTCGGAAGCCACTGCAGACTTGAGAGCGGAAGCGGCATTGGTCGCTGCCAAGAGTGCGCTGGACCGCAATGAGCTGGATGCGGCCTACTCCAAGTTCAAGGCCATCACGACCAACAGTTCGAATGCATTGGGTGCTGAGGCGAAATACAACATGGCCTATGTCCGCTTCCTCCAAGAGAAGCACCGCGATGCGGAGAAAGAAGTGTTCGATCTGGTGAAGAAGTACCCTTCGTACGACCATTGGAAAGCGAAAGGCTTCATTCTGCTCGGCGATGTGTATGTGCAGTTGGATGATCGCTTCCAAGCCAAGGCCACGTTGCAAGCAGTGATCGATAACAGCACGGAATCCGACCTGGTGGCCCAAGCACGCCAACGCCTCGATGCGATCAACGCGAGTGAGGTACAACAGACCACCCCCACGCCGCAAGAGGACCTCTTCGTTCCAATGCCCGGCACTGAAATCCCTGATGGTGAATGAGAAGTTCCATGCAACGTTCCCTGCTCACAGGTCTGGCCGCCTGCACCACCATCGCTCTAGTGGCCCAAGGTCCCGGTGGTGGTGAATATGTGATCCAAGGCATTTTCAGCCCTACGATCGCCGATGCCAAGAAGATCGATCTTCGTCCAGTGCTGATCGATACCATCCTTCCGGAACTTCCTGTTTCCTTCGATGTGCTGCCGGTGAAGGCCTCCATTCCTGCAACGGTGGATAGCATTGCCGCCGCGAAATTGAACGTGGTACAACCGCAACAGCGCCTCTACAAAGGCTACGTCAAGGGAGGCTTCGGGCTGTACACCACCCCACTTGGTGAGTTGTACTTCGACCAGACACGTTCCCGTGACAACGCGTACGGACTACATGTGAAGCACCTGAGTAGCAACGGCGGGATCGATGATGTGGGTCCAAGTACATACAGCTTCAACAATGTGGATGGCTATTACAACCACTACCTACGCAACCATGAGGTCGGTGGCCGCTTGATGTACGATCGCAGGCGTGTGAGCTACTACGGATACACCAAGAATGATAGCATCGAGGAAGCCATCGCGAACGTGCCGGAACCACCCGTCGATGCATTGAAGCAGATCTTCAACGACATCGGTTTCGCCGGACGTATCCGAAGCTTGTACAAGGACAGCACGATGGTGGCGCACGACATCGGCCTGGAGGTACATGCATTCAGCAGCCTCAGCGAAAGCCGCGAGACCAACGTGCGGATCACCACCCAACTGAGCAAGGCCGAGCAAGGGGATCGCTACGGCCTAGGCATCCTGATCGACAACAACGCCTATCGTTCAGTGGCCACCAACGGACTGTTCGGTGAGGTGCGCAGTGCCACCCTCGGCGATACGCGGACCAACGGGACACTCGTTGGCCTCACGCCGCAGATCTCCCGTAGGGGTGATAAATATGTGGTGGATGTGGGTGCCGGTATCTACATCGATGCCCAAGGGAAGACCAGCTTCCATTTCTATCCGAAAGCCTACCTCAGCTACAGTTTGTTCGATGATATTCTGGTGCCCTACCTCGGATTGGAAGGTGCGCGGCAGCGGAACAGCTTGCGCAGCCTTACGCGGCAGAACCCGTGGCTGATCGGTGGTCCGGCACTCAAGAACAGCAGCCAGTTGTATGACCTCTTTGGCGGCATGCGAGGCAGTTTCTCCAATGCGCTTGGCTTCGATGTGCGCGCCAGTATCAGCGCCATGGAAGATCGACCGCTCTTCGTTACCGGGTCCAGTGCGCCATTCGGGGATCGTATGGCCGTGGTGTACGACCGGGTGGGTGTATTCAACCTGAGCGGCCAACTGAACTACCGTGCGGACGATGCCCTTCGGATGAATGCGCGGATCGATATCACCACCTACACCACGGATCATCAGATCGAAGCGTGGAACCTGCCGCCATACCAACTCGCCTTTGGTGCCACCTACAGCCTGCAGGGCAAGTTGATCGTGAATGTCGAAGCCCAGTTCTTGGGACAACGGAAGGCGGCGTATTACGCGAACCCTGCTGATGCAAGCGCTGATTTCATCATCAACCCCGCCGTGGAAGATCTGGATGGCTACTTGGATCTGCACCTGGGGGTGGAGTACCGCTATACCAAACGCCTCAGCCTGTTCGTGGATATGAGCAATTTGAGCGCGAGTAAGTACGAGCGTTGGTACCGCTACCCTGTTCAACGCGGTCTACTGATCGGCGGAGCGACGTACTCGTTCTGAGCGGCTTCCCCAACAACTTTTCGAGCTACGCGGGGCATCTTCGCCGCCTTGTTCACCTTTCAGTAGGTTATTCGATATCTTCATGCGCAGTGTTCGCTTAGCATCACGTTCTTCAATTCATACCTCATGCCATGAATTCAACTCGCCGCCCTTCCTCCCTTCGGTTCTGCTTGGTGATCTTCATCGCCCTGGTGGTCTTACCCGATACGTCCGTTCACGCACAAACACTGAACACCGATTGGTGGCATACGGCCGGTGGATCGGTCTCTGCAATGGTGCCGAGCACAGATGGTTCAGTGATCTATATGGCGGGTAGTTTCAACTACATCGGACCGGTGGTCACATATGGTGCTCTTCTGGATCTTGAACTTGGCCAACCGACCCTTGGCCTTCCCATGCCGAACGGTACGGTTGAATGTTCTGTTCCGGATGGTGCGGGTGGTTGGTACATAGGCGGGGTGTTTTCTGAGGTCGGTGGTGAAGCCCGCTCCAAAGTCGCGCACATCGATGCGAACGGTGCCTTGAACAGCTGGCAGGTGGACGTGGGTGATGGGACCATGATGTCCCTCTTTTTGGATGGGTCCACATTATACATGAGCGGGACGTTCATAACGGTGGCCGGAGAAACCCGGTCGGGTGTGGCGGCCGTCAACGCAATGACCGGTGCGCTCTTGCCTTTCGCGCCGGTACTCGGCGATGCCTTTTTCCCGCGGGCAAAAGCCATGGCTGTTGTTGGGTCGACCTTGATCATGGGCGGGAAATTCGGCTCGGTCAACGGTGTGCAACGGAATTACCTCGCAGCAGTAGACAAAGTGACGGGTGAACTCGCGAGTTGGAACCCGAACCCAAGCAGTGAGGTATTCGCCATGAGGCTTTCCGAAGATGGTGGCACGGTCTACATCGGAGGGAGTTTCACCACCATTGCTAGCCAATCGCGTACCCGTACCGCCGCCTTCAATACCAGCACCTTCTCGCTCCTGCCTTGGACCGTAGTCGCATCCAGTGCCGTAAGGGCCATGGATATTGAGGGCGATATCATGGTGCTTGGTGGCGAATTCACCACGCTTGGTGGTCTGCCCCGAGAGAATCTCGGTGCGGTGGATCTCCCCACAGGTTCGGTACTGGATTGGGTGGCGGACACCGATGAAGATGTGCTCGCCGTTGCCCTGCACGACAACGTGGTCCATGTCGGTGGTGATTTCACCGAGATCGGCGGTATGGTGCGCAGGCATATCGCAGCAGTGGATATGACCAGTTCTGCGGTGACGGATTGGGATCCCGTGTCAGGCAGCGATATCTACACCCTCACGGTGAGTGGCTCCAAGATATTCGCTGGTGGTTGGTACACCAGCATCGGGGGAAAGGTCAGGAACAAGCTGATGGCCATGGATCCCGTAACTGGCCGACCCACGGATTGGGATGCCGGGGCAGTGAATGATTATGGTTCCATCTCCGATCTCGCCCTTAGTCCAGATGGCCAAGTGCTCTACGGCTCTGGGAGCTTCAATGAAATGATCGGTGGGCAGCAACGCAAGCACCTGGTCGCTTTGGATGTGAATACGGCCCTAGCATTGCCGTGGGGTCCACGACCCGATCAACAGGTCTCGCAGATCGAGCTTTCTCCGGATGGCAGTGTACTATACGCCGCAGGCTATTTCTCCGCCGTGGACGGTGTGCAACGCAGCAGCTTGGCGGCTTTCAATGCGGATCCCCAACAAACCGAACTTTTACCATGGGATCCCAATTGCACGGCAGGGTCCGTGGTCACGATGGCCCTTTCTTCGGATGGGTCTACGCTCTATGTAGGTGGTTCGTTCCGAGCGGACAATAGTACCATCGGCGGACAACCGCGCGACCGGATCGCCGCCTTATCCACGTCAATGAATACCAATAACGCGACGGCTTGGACAGCTCCTCTCGCTGGACCTGTCGCCATCGGTACTTCAACGGCGATGGTGTATTCCCTGCTGCTGGATCCTACTGGCGAGAACCTGTATATCGGTGGACACTTTCAGTCCGCAGAGGGCCATACGGTTTCGGGTGAACCAAGAGATGCGCTGGCAGCGGTTTCCACCATCACTGGGGCTGCGTTACCATGGAACCCCGGTGCGAACGATCGTATTTCCGAACTGAAATGGAGCGGACATGGAGAGCTGATGATCACTGGTGTATTCGAAGGTGCTGGCGCGATCGGTGGTCAGGACAGGCAAGGATTCGCCTATGTGGACCCGGTCTCGGGTGTCGTGGGTCCCTTCTCCGCGACCTTCAACTTCGGGGGCTACGGTATTGATGCCGAGGAATTCGGGGACCTTCTGATCCTGAGCGGTTTCTTTGCCGAGGTGAATGGTCAGGTCCGATTGTCGCTGGCCGCTTTCAATCTTCCTCCAACCGCTGTGCTCGAACACCTCGGTTCTGGATCGTACCAAGTTCGTCCAAATCCGACAGCTGATGAATTATGGCTGCCAACGCTTTCAGAAGCTCGGACGGTCGAGGTTCTTGATGCCTTGGGCCGATCGGTAATACGGACGAATTATCAACCTGTGGTGCACTTGGGGAAGCTTCCCACTGGCCCCTATTTCCTTCAGGTACGGGACCAAAGCGGCCAGTTGATCATGAACAGCAAGGTCATTGTGGAAAGGTGACCCATCCATCGCTATACCTCCATGTTCGGGCTGTAAAGGGCTGATCCCCGGCTTCATCGGGTTGTCCTTCTGGATCGCATGGATCAGGCTGTAGTGCCTCATGTGAACTGGGGTAAGGGGAACGACGATCTTCCCCGGAGTCGGCATTGGAGAACCGCGCTGGAGGTGCCGTTCACTTCGCTTCGGTCGACCTCTGGGGTCGTTCGTCCATTTCATACGATTATCAGCCGAGACGACCAAGTTCCGAGGCACTGTTAATTATCAACAAACGCCGCGTCACTGTTGGGAAAAACCGCTCAAATACCCACGGGGATCGGGTATCTTCGCGTGCGCTCCGAAAAGGGGGCGTAGAACCTACCGGAACCATGTCTGACACAGCAGTGGAAATGAGCGAGAAGAAGAAGGAAGCGGCAAGTTATTCAGCCGATAGTATTCAGGTGCTTGAGGGTCTCGAAGCGGTACGGAAGCGACCGGCCATGTACATTGGTGATATCAGCACCAAAGGGCTCCATCACTTGGTGTACGAGGTAGTGGACAACTCCATCGATGAGGCCTTGGCTGGTCATTGCGACACGATCGATGTGACCATCCTGCCGGACAATAGCGTCCGGGTAAAGGACAACGGTCGCGGCATCCCCGTGGGCATGCATGCCAAGGAAGGCCGTAGTGCCCTCGAAGTGGTGATGACCGTGCTCCACGCCGGCGGAAAGTTCGACAAGGACAGTTACAAGGTCTCCGGCGGTCTGCACGGCGTGGGCGTGAGCTGCGTGAACGCGTTGAGCGACTTTCTACTTGCTGAAGTGCATCACGACGGTAAGGTCTACCAGCAGGAATACAGCGCGGGCAAACCGAAGTACGATGTGAAGGAAGTAGGTACCACGGATATACGTGGCACCATCGTCACCTTCCATCCCGATCCGACCATTTTCCAGGTCTCCGAATTCAACTTCGACACGCTGGCAGCCCGCCTGCGCGAATTGTCCTTCCTGAACAAGAACATCCGCCTCAACCTCACCGACGAGCGCCACACCAACGAGGATGGAAGCTTCGTATCCGAAACCTTCTTCAGTGAGCTCGGCCTGCCGGAATTCGTGCGCTATCTCGATAGCACACGAACACCATTGATCGAGGAAGTGATCTACATGGAGGGCGAGAAGCAAGGTATCCCGGTGGAGATCGCCATGGTGTACAACGATTCGTACAGCGAGAATCTGCATTCGTACGTGAACAACATCAACACGCATGAAGGAGGAACGCACCTCGCAGGCTTCCGCAGTGGCCTGACCCGTACGCTGAAGAAATATGCGGACGGTACCGGCGCGACGAAGAACCTGAAATTCGAGATCGCAGGAGATGACTTCCGAGAAGGGCTCACGTGTGTGATCAGTGTGAAGGTGCAAGAGCCGCAGTTCGAGGGCCAGACAAAGACCAAGTTGGGCAATAGCGAGGTGATGGGCGCCGTGAATCAGGCCGTGGCCGAGATGCTCGAGAACTACCTCGAGGAGCATCCGAAAGACGCGAAGCAGATCGTGGACAAGGTGATCCTTGCCGCAACCGCCCGGCACGCCGCCAAGAAGGCTCGCGAACTGGTGCAGCGCAAAGGCGCGTTCTCCGGTGGTGGCCTACCTGGTAAGCTCGCCGATTGCCAAAGCAAGGATGCCAGCGCCAGCGAACTCTTCATGGTCGAAGGAGATTCTGCGGGTGGAACAGCCAAACAAGGGCGTAACCGTGAATTCCAGGCGATCCTTCCACTTCGGGGTAAGATCCTGAACGTGGAGAAGGCCATGCAACACAAGATCCTGGACAACGAGGAGATCCGAAACATCTACACGGCGCTTGGTGTCCACATCGGTACGGAGGATGACAGCAAGGCGCTGAACATGGACAAGCTGCGTTACCACAAGATCGTGATCATGTGCGATGCCGACGTGGATGGCAGCCACATCCAAACGTTGATCATGACCTTCTTCTTCCGCCACATGCAGCCGCTGATCGAGCAGGGTTATCTCTACATCGCAACACCGCCGCTCTACCTCGTGAAAAAGGGGAAGGAGCAAGTGTACTGTTGGAGCGATGCAGAGCGCGATGCCACCATCGAGCGTATGAAAGGTGTTAACAAGGATGCTCACGTTGGGATCCAGCGCTACAAGGGTCTTGGTGAAATGAACGCCGAACAGTTGTGGGAAACCACCATGGACCCTAGCCGCCGCACACTCCGCCAAGTGACCATCGAGAACGGTGCCGAGGCCGACCGCGTCTTCAGCATGCTCATGGGCGACGAGGTCCCACCTCGCCGCGAATTCATCGAGAAGAACGCGATCTACGCGAAGTTGGACGTGTGAGGATCGTCTTATGCAGGACTGTCTTCTGTCTTATGCGAAAGCCTCGGGAAACCGGGGCTTTTGCTTTGAAGGGGCACGTCATTCCGGGCTGTCATCCCGACCTCGAGCCGGGATGGAATCTCGAAATGCTGTGCTGTTCTTCACCCCAATGATCTCGGCCGCAATGCTCACAGCGATCTCTTCGGGGGTTTTGCTTCCAATGGGA
The DNA here is from genome assembly GCA_016710015.1 of Flavobacteriales bacterium. Taxonomy (GTDB): domain Bacteria; phylum Bacteroidota; class Bacteroidia; order Flavobacteriales_F; family PHOS-HE28; genus PHOS-HE28. Next base: position 870,191 of record JADJLR010000001.1, on the reverse strand, counting down.
ACACCGATCGGTGCTCGCACACGGTCGATCTCCTCCTCCGTGAAACCATCCTTCCGCAGCCCATCCATCAATGTCTTGATCTTCTCCACGCTGCCCATCATGCCGAGGTACTTGAAGCGTTTGCGGATCAGTTGCCGCACGAGGATGTCATCGGTCCGGTAGCCAAAGGAGACGAGCACGACATACAATTCCGGGTCGTCGCTGATGATGTGCCCGATGGTTTCGTATTCCACCACAGAACGCTTTTGCGCCCATTGGTTCGCATCCATGGTGTTCAGGTCGGCGCGATCGTCCATCAGATGCACGTGGAAGCCGAGCTGGTTCATCGTTCGACTGAGTGCCAAGCCGACGTGCCCCGCCCCTAGAATGACCATGCGCTGTTCAACACCCAGCCTCTCTGAAAAGGTCCAGTCCGTGTCCGAGTTTCGTTGGAATGCGAGGTGCTCGGAAGGCCCGGGAATGTCGTCTGTTCGCATACCGGTGGGGCCAAGCTGCACGGCGACCGACCGTCCATTCACCAGATGGCCCGTGATGTGCTTCAACAGCGGGAGAACGGTTTGGTCGAGATGGAAGAAAACGACGGTCTGCTCGCCGGAACAGATCATGCCGGAACGATCGGTCGGTTCATCAGCCCGGTGGACCTGACGTTTGAGGAAAGGGAAGGCTTCAGCCTCGCTCATCAAAACCTCCGCCGGGTCTCTCGCAGAGGACCTTACGTGTGCTGGGTCGGTGGCCGCAGGGTTCCTTCGTACCTCAGGAGACCCTCCGGAGATTTGGGTCATACGCACCTTCGCCAACTCCACCAACTTGTGTTCCATGCTCCCCCCACCAATGGAGCCGAACAGCGCACCCTCTGAAGTGACCAGAGCCTTGAAACCAGCTCGACCAGGGCTGCTACCATCACTCGCCACCACCACGAGAAGCACACATTGTTCGCCACGCACAAGCGCGGTTAGGGCATTCCGCCACAGATGCAGTTCCTTATCCACGTCCATCTGTTAAAGGTATCGGGATCAGGGGCTGGTGTGTGAATGCTACAGATGCCGCATCTTCGTTGGCATGTGGCGCTTGGTAATACTTCTCCTGATCCTTGGCTGGGCGCTTGTCGTCCGGGCGGAGATCCCTGTCGTGGACACCATTGGACTTGACGATCCTTCGGTCATGCGCGCGTCGGTTACAGAGGAAGGATCCGCACCGACCTTCCTCGAGAAGCTGGATGCCAGCCCGGAGAAGCTCGCGGTCGCCACCCTGCTTGGTCTGTTCCTGGTCCTCTTCTTATGGTTTCGCCAATTGGCCAACAAACTCAAGGAACGCTTGGGCTTGGATAGCTTATCACCCGGCAACCGATTCGATCTGGAGGATGTCCGTTCCACCGCTATCGCTTCGCGCCAAGCCTCGAAATTCTTCGGACTGCTCCTGCTAGGCGGCTACCTCGCGTACATCGCCGCTCAGGGCACACCGATGCAGGGTTACGCGATGGAATGGCTCAACCTCGCCGTGCGCTGGGTCCACGTGATCGCCGGCATCATGTGGATCGGGGCCTCATTCTACTTCATCTTTTTGGAGAACAACCTGAACCGCACCGAGGGCTTGCGCGATGAGCTCGCCGGTAATCTCTGGGCCATACACGGCGGCGGGTTCTATTACGTGGAGAAATACAAGGTGGCACCGAAGGAGATCCCGAAACACCTGCATTGGTTCAAGTACGAAGCGTATTTCACATGGCTCAGTGGGTTCTCGCTGATGTTCATCGTGTACTACGCCGATGCAAAAGCGTTCATGATCGACCCCACCGTTGCGGCCCTTTCAACACCGCAAGCATTGGCCATCGGCATCGGTTCCATGGTGCTGGGTTGGGTGATCTACGATGCAATGTCCAGATCACGTTTGGTGTTGCGGCAGGACCTGTTCGCGCTGGTGGGCGTGGTGGTGCTGGGCGTGATCACGTTCATACTCTCACACTTGTTGAGCGGACGTGCAGCGTACATCCACGTGGGGGCGTTGCTCGGCACGATCATGGCGGGAAATGTGTTCTTCACCATCATCCCCAGCCAGAAAGCCTTGGTACGCGCCGCGAAGACCGGCCAACCGCTGGATGCAACACTCGGCAAAAAGGCCGGACAGCGCAGCCTGCACAACAACTACATCACCTTGCCGGTGGTCTTCATCATGATCAGCAATCACTTCCCGAGCACCTTCGGGCACAGTGGCAATTGGCTGATCCTGATGGTGATCATGGTGGCCAGTGCGGGCATCAAGCACTACTGGAACCTGCTCGAGCGGGGCATCAAACGCACGTGGGTCTTGGTGATCAGCATCCTTGCACTGGTGGTACTGAGCATGGCGATCTCACCCGCATTCGAGGAGAGTCTGGATGTCACGATACCCGTCAGCTTTGAAGAAGCGAACGCCGTGATCCAAGCGCGTTGCGTACAATGCCACAGCGCCAACCCCACGGATGACCAATGGCCCTCAGCACCCAACGGCGTGATGTACGATACCCCCGAGCAGATCCAGGTGATGGCCGATAAGATCATGACGCGCGCGGTACGAACGCATACCATGCCCCAAGGCAACAAGACCGGGATGACGGAGGAAGAGCGGACGGTGTTGAAGCGGTGGATCCTGCAAGGAGCGAAAACGCAATGACCGCTGAAATACTTTTAACCGCAGAGCGCGCGGAGAGCGCTGAGGAAATGCAATTCTCCGCGTCCTCTGCGTGCTCCGCGGTTCAATCAGATCCATGGAGAGCGTAGCGATCCATAGCACCCGCGTCATCACCCCAACAGGTGTGATCGAAGCCACCGTCGTCATCGCTGAAGGCAAGATCAAGGAAGTCATACCCGGTCGCGTGCAACAAGAAGGCATCCCCTTCGAAACCGTTGGCGACAAGGTGATCATGCACGGTGTGATCGACGCACACGTTCACATCAACGAGCCGGGGCGCACGGAGTGGGAAGGCTTCGAGACCGCCACGAAAGCCGCGGCCGCCGGAGGCATCACCACCATGATCGAGATGCCGCTGAACGCGAGCCCGGTCACCACCACTGCCGCTGCGCTGAAGCTGAAGTTGGAAGCCGCGAAAGGAAAGCTGCACGTCAACGTTGGTTTCTACGGCGGTGTGATCCCGGCAACATCGACGACCTCGATGAACTACTGAACACCGGCGTCTTCGGCATCAAGGCCTTCATCACGCATTCGGGCATAGACGAATTCCCGAACGTCACCGAAGCGGATCTGCGGAGGGCGATGCCTGTTTTGAATAAGCATGGAGCGACCTTGTTGGTTCACTGCGAGTTGGAGACTCCGTTGTCGGTTGTCGGTTCATCTGTCGCACCGGCCGACGCGCAGGGGGGGCAGTTGTCGGTTGATAGTTCGTCTGTCGCACAGGCCAGCACGCGTGGAACTCAGTTGTCGGTTGTCGGTTCATCCGTCACACCGGCCAGCGCGCGGGGAGATGTGCGACGGCCTCAACTGACAACTGACAACCAACCGCGTTCTTACGCGGCCTACCTCGCATCCCGTCCCGCCAAATGGGAGACCGACGCCATCGCCCTCATGATCCGCCTAAGCGAGGAGTTCGATGTCCACGTCCACATCGTACACGTTTCCGCTGCCCAAGCCCTGCCGTTGATCCGCGATGCGAAGAAGCGAGGCCTGCGCATCACTGCCGAGACCTGTCCTCACTACCTATTGTTCTGCGCGGAAGAGATCCCTGATGGCGCCACGGAGTACAAGTGCGCACCGCCGATCCGCGAACGGGCGAACAACGAGCTGCTCTGGCAAGCGCTGAAGGATGGCACGCTCGACTTCGTGGCCAGCGACCACAGCCCCGCACCACCGGACATCAAGGAGCAGCAGACCGGCGACTTCATGAAGGCTTGGGGTGGTATCGCGGGCCTACAGTTCGGGCTGCCCGCGTTCTGGACGGGTGCGAAGGAGCGCGGCTTTTCGTTAGAGGATGTCGCGCGACTGCTGTGCGAGCACCCAGCCCAATTCCTTGGTTTGAAGCAGAAGGGCCGCATTGCTCCCGGCTGCGATGCCGACCTGGTGATCTGGGATCCGGAGGCGAGCTTTGTGGTGAAGGAGGAGGATATCCAGCATCGGCACAAGCTCACGCCGTATGCGGGGAGAACATTCCATGGGATGGTGGAGCGGACGATTGTAGAAGGGAACACGATTTATGGGAGCGGTAGCTTCAGCCCTGTGACAGACATGCAGGCGCTATTGTCCAAATGATCGTCTTGCCGGAGCATATCGAACTTCTGTTCTTCAAAACACTGAAGGGTGAAACTCCCATTCAGGAATTCGAACAGTGGTTATACAGTAGTAAGGAACTGGAACCCATCGTTCCGGAGGATGAGTACTTGGATTTCATATCGTTGAGCTACAAGGCGTCCGGCGCGAGCCATGAGTTGGCTAAGCTGCTTCGCAAGCACATTGACCTTGGCAAGTACGAGACTTGGAAACTGAGGAACTTATTGTCGGGGGTGATGAAGCGAGAGGGCGACTACGTTGCAGGCATCATCAAGTTCTATGACCTCTACTGCAAGGGGTACTATTTCTTAGATTGCTTGGCTTTCCGATACGGGCTGCCGTTGGACTCGGACACGTATCGGATAGGTGAGCGGAAATTCGAAGTAGCGGCTCGATTCTATCCGGCCATTGAAGCTGACATTCAGCGGGTGTTGGACTTGCTCGACTCAGGACGCATAAGGCTCACTGGCGAGGCTGATGACATGGGTTACTTGAAGTTCGCGGACAGTCGCAGCCGGGAAGAGATAGAGGAGGCCGCTTACTGGAAAGTACCAGTGACATCTCCAAAGGCCTCGGTGTCCACCAAGAAGTGGTGGCAGTTCTGGAATTAGTTTGAATCAACGGATGGACAACTCGAAAGCTTCAGCCCCCGCCTTCACCCACCTCATCGACCTCGCCGCCGAGCGCTTCGGTGGTAAGGTCCTGTGGTGTACCGATGACTTCTTCGCCGAGAAGGAGAACCTGATCAAGCCCAGCAAGCCCATCTTCATCGCCGACAAGTACACCGACCGCGGCAAGTGGATGGACGGCTGGGAAAGTCGCCGCAAGCGCACGGAAGGGCATGACATCGCTGTGATCCAACTCGGCGCAGCGGGCGTGATCAAGGGCTTCGATGTGGATACCGCGCACTTCCTCGGCAACCAGCCGCAGGCCTGTTCCATCGAGGCGTGCTATGCGCCGGATGGACTGAAGAACGAGAACGGGGAGGGGAACGATTGGGTGGAGGTGCTGCCGAGAACAGTGCTTAACCCGGGTTCGCAGCATTTGGTGGAGGCTCAGTTGTCGGTTGTCGGTTCGTCCTTCGCACCGTCCAGCGCACATGGAACTCAGTTGTCGGTTGTCAGTTCGTCCGTCGCACCGCCCAACGCGCGTGGGAATGTGCGACAGCCCAACCAACAACCGAATACCGACAACCTCGTCACTCACGTTAGGCTCCACATCTACCCCGACGGCGGCGTGGCCCGGCTGCGGGTCTACGGCGAGGTGCAACGCGACTGGTCCAGCACCAAGCCCGACGAGCTGATCGACCTGGCCGCAGCGCAGAACGGCGCGCTCTCCATCCAATGCAACGACATGTTCTTCAGCCACATGAACAACCTGCTCATGCCCGGTCGCGGCGTGAACATGGGCGATGGCTGGGAGACCAAGCGTAACCGCACACCCAACAATCGCGACTGGGTGATCGTGCGGCTCGCGCACAAGGGCATCATCAAGAAGGCGTTGATCGATACCTGCCATTTCAAGGGCAACTACCCGGACAGCTTCACGCTGGAAGGCTGCATGAGCGAAAGCGATGACCTTTCTCAAGCGAAGTGGTCCACCATCATCGAACGCACCAAGCTCCAAGCAGACCACGAGCACAGCTACGAAAAGGAGCTGGTTTGCAAGGAAGCCGTGTCGCACGTACGTTTGAATATCTTTCCCGACGGTGGCGTGAGCCGGATGCGGCTTTGGGGAACGATAGCGAAGTGATATGGAACGCAGATGACGCAGATCGCGATGATGGCCGCAGAAAGTGCGGATGCAATGCTGCGGTCAATTCCGGATCGCATGTGTATCACGCCAAAAGGCATCGAACAGGAAATATTGATTACTTTCTCTGCGTCTTCGCGCCATTGCGGTTGCCTCTCCACATGACTATCGACCAACTCAACCGTCTCTCCGAAGCCGATGCAACTGCGGCGTTCGAGCAATGTTGCGGTGCTGCCCAGTGGGTGGAACGCATGGTGTATGCCAGGCCCTATGAAAGCCTTGCCGAGGTGATCGAGACCAGTGACACGATCTGGGAGGAATGCGACGTGGATGACTACGAGGAAGCCTTCACTCACCACCCGAAGATCGGCGATGTCGAAAGCCTCGCGAGGAAGTACGCCAATACCAAGACATGGGCGGTAGGTGAGCAGAAAGGGGTAGAAGGTGCTGACCTGGCCGTGATCGAAAAGCTCGCCGAAGGCAATACCACCTACGAGGAGAAGTACGGGTACATCTTCATTGTGAACGCCACCGGCAAGAGTGCGGGCGAGATGCTTGCGATGCTCGAAGCCAGAATGAAGAACGACCCCAAGGACGAGATCCTGGTCGCGGCGGGTGAACAGAACAAGATCACACGGTTGCGGCTGAAGAAACTTCTAGCGTGAGTATCAACCGCAAAGACGCAAAGGCGCAGGGGAGTTGCATTTCTTCGCGTCTCTGCGCCTTGGCGGTTAATTAGACCATCATGTCCACCATTTCCACCCACATCCTCGACACCGCCCGTGGCATGCCCGCTCGTGGTGTGCGCATCACCTTGCAACAGTCCACCGCCGAGCACAAGTGGGAGGACATCGCCATGGGCAGCACCAACGCCGATGGCCGCGTACCCGATCTATTGCCCAAGGACACGAAACTCGCCCAAGGCACCTACCGCATCCGCTTTGATGTCTCGGCCTACTTCAGTGAGAACAAGACCAAGAGCTTCTACCCCTACATCGAGGTGGTGTTCGAACTGGCCGCCGATGGACACTACCACGTGCCGCTGCTATTGAGCCCGTGGGGGTATTCGACGTATCGGGGGAGTTGATCCATTTTACTACACCATCTTTCTAGACATTACTCGTTCATGAAACTCAGCGTTCCAACCAAGGACAGGTCCCGCATTCTTACGACCCTCGGCAAGGCCAACAAGGCCTTCCAAGTCATTTACCCCGGCGACCGGCCCGACCGTCAGCCCGTGCATACCGTGTACGGCGGCGCCGACCTCTTCACTGCGGACACCGCGCAGAAGATGGCCAACGCCGCGCTGAAAACGTTGACGGAGAACGCCGCCGACTTCACCGAGTTCGCTCGTGCGCTGGAACTACCCGGTTACGAGAAGTTGCCGAAGAAAGCAGAAGACATCGCCAAGCTGGTGAAGCGTTTCGACAAGCTATCGCCCGCCAAGCGCAAGGAGGAAACCGGCTGGCTCGCCTACGCCACCTACAACAAGGTGATCCACAAGCTGCGCACCGAAGCGCTGGAGGATTTCCGCATCGACTTCGAGGACGGCTTCGGCAACCGCAGCTGGGAAGAGGAGGACGCCACCGCCGTGCAGGCCGCACTGGAAGTGGCGAAGGGCATGAAAGCGAAGTCGCTGCCGCCCTTCATCGGCATCCGCATCAAGCCCTTCACCGAGGACCTGAAGGAACGCGGCGCGCGCACGCTGGACATCTTCCTCACCACGCTCGCCAGCAAGACCAACGGCAAGCTGCCCGACAACTTCGTGGTGATGCTGCCGAAGGTGACCATCCCCGAGCAGATCACGGCGCTGGTGCAACTCTTCGAAGTGATCGAGGCCAATACCAAGATCACGAAAGGCGCACTGAAGATGGAGATGATGGTGGAGACGACGCAGAGCGTGATCAGTGCGGACGGCAGCAACCCGCTGCGCAAGTATGTGCTCGCCAGCAAGGGCCGCATGATCGCCACGGCCTTCGGCACGTACGACTACACGGCCGCCAACAACATCACCGCGAAGTACCAGGACATGGGCCACGCCGTCTGCGATTTCGCGCACATGATGATGAAGGTCGCGCTTGGCGCCACCGGCATCTGGCTCAGCGATGGCGCCACCAACGTGATGCCCATCGGCCCACATCGTGGCAAGAAGCTCACACCGAAACAACGCGCGGAGAACAAGGCCGTGGTACACCGCAACTGGAAGAAGGCGTACGACCACACGCGCCACTCGCTCTGGAAAGGCCTCTACCAGGGCTGGGACCTCAACCCCGCGCAATTCCCCATGCGCTATGCCGCCGTCTACAGCTTCTTCCTGGAGAGCTACGACGATGCCGCCGCGCGCCTCAAAGCCTTCGTGGAACGCGCCGCCCGCGCCACGCTCACCAGCGATGTCTTCGACGATGCCGCGACCGGTCAGGGCCTGCTCAACTACTTCCTGCGCGGCCTCAACTGCGGCGCGATCAGCGAGGCGGAGGCGCTGGCCACGGGGCTGTCGTTGGCGGAGATCCGGACGCGGTCGTTCTTGAAGATCTTGGAGGGGAGGAGGAAAGGATAGAACGCAGATGACGCGGATGGTTATGATGAGCGCGGATCTTAAGTGGGGCTGAGCTGGCTTTATCCGCGTTGATCCGCCCTATCTGCGTTCCATTTGCGTTCTATTTCGTCCTTGGGCCCGTGCTTCGCTCAGGATGTCGCCGTCGGGCTATCCGCAGTAGTCCTCGCTTCGCTGCGGGCTACTTGCTCCTATCCCTCACGCGAGCGCGCGGCTTTCAACTTCAGATCACCTCAAGGTCCACCCGGTTTGAGCGACTGTCGGATCGTCGATGCTGGCAAAGGTCATCCCTATCGGAAAGAACCAGAATAGAATCCGGAATCCTGCTGAAAGATCCTCTATGCCTTCCTGCCCTTCTCGATGAACATATCAAGGATCGACTGCCGTGGATAGGGCAAAGTCTAGGTTGTAGAAAGCGAAGTCGATAGCCTTGGGGAAGCGCAATTCGATATGGCTCGCGTAACAAGTCAAAGCACATCTCCCTCTTATTCTCGGCAGGTGTGTAATTGTCGATTTAGGAACGTTCAAGTCTTGAGCGTTTAATGGCGGACAAACGATGCGTGTCCACCCACGCGTTCGTGGAGAGAAAGTCACGATGCCTATTGAATAGGGAAATCGTAGTCGCAAGTACTCCATTCAACCCGTTTGAACCACCCGCGAAGTAGGCCAAGTGGTCGTGGGTACCATCGCTCTCCAATATCGCGAGATCCTCGAAGCCGATGCAGTTCTGCTTGTCTGAGTATGGAGCAGGTGTGCCATGAAGTAGGCGCATTATCTCGCAATGGAAGTAACTCTCGTCAGCACAGATCTCCAGTTGCTTCTCAGCTCGATTGTTCCGGTAAACGAGAAGGTTCTCCGCAGAAAGTTCAGGGTCTACACCCGCCTTGATGAGTGTGTATCCAAGCTCGCGGGTCAGCAAGGCCAAACCATTGTCTATCGCGCGATGTATCTCTGATGGAAGCCTGCGTTCTCAGATCCGCGTTAATCATAACCATCCGCGTCATCTGCGTTCCATCTGCCCATACAACCCCATCAACACTTTCTCCGGCGTGAACGGCGCATCGAAGCGCAGGGCGTAGTTCGGATTCGCGGCCTTCACCGCGTTCTGGATCGCGAAGTACACCCCGATCCCGTACATCAACGGCGGCTCGCCCACGGCCTTGCTGCGGCGGATGGCCAGCGGGTGGCCGTCGGTCGGTAGCGCCTCGATCGTGATCTCCTTCGGCACGCTGTGGATGTCGGGCACCTTGTAGGTGCTCAGTGCGTTGCTCAGGAGCTTGCCTTTGTCGTTGTAGACGATCTCCTCCATCGTCATCCAACCGAGGCCTTGTACCAGCCCGCCCTCGATCTGGCCAATGTCCACCGCGGTGTTCATGCGCTTACCGAAGTCGTGCACCAGCTTCACGGCATCCACAACGTAGGTGCCACGCAAACGGTCCACGGTGACGAGCACGGCCGCCGTGCCATAGACGTGATATGCGAAGGGATGGCCCTTCTCCTTCGTCTTGTCGAAGTGGATCTCCGGTGTGGCGTAGTGGCCGCTCTCGCTCAGGTTCACGCGGTCCCAGTGGCATGCGTGGATCAGCTTCTTCCAGTCGAGGTCTGTCACCTTGCCGTTGTTCAGCACCTGCTCGTTGACGATCGTGATTGCCTCCGGCTTCGCATTCAACATGCGCGATGCTTTCTCCTTGATGCGCTCAAGGATCGCCGTACAACCGATCTCCAGCGCTTTGCCGTTGAGATCCGCAGTTGCGCTGGCCGCGCTTGGACTGGTGTTCGCGACGCGCGTGGTATTCGTACTCTCCAGCTTCACGCGTGATGGATCGATCGAGAAGACTTCCGCCGCCACCTGCACCATTTTGGTGTTCAGGCCTTGGCCCATCTCCACGCCACCGGTGCTCACGCCCACACTACCGTCCTGGTACACATGCACAAGCGCCCGGGCATGGTTCATCGGTGTGTTGGTGAACGAGATCCCGAAACAGATCGGCATGATCGCCATGCCTTTCACATGCGATGTGCTCTTTGTATTGAAGGCATCGACCTCTTTCTGCAACGCATCGAACTTGAACGACTTGTCAGCATGCTCCCATGCTTGATCGGCCAATACGCGATCGGCGATCTGGCCGTAACTGAAGGTGCTTCCTTCCTTCAACAAATTGCGCTGTTGGATCTCACGCGGCAAAACACCCAATGCCTGTGCAGCTTTCGCGATGGCGCTCTCGATCACGAACATGCCTTGTGGACCACCAAAACCTCGGAACGCCGTGTTGGGCGGCAGGTGCGTGCGACAGCAATAGGCGGTCACTTCCACGTTCGGAACGAAGTAGCTGTTGGTGGCGTGGAAGAGTGTGCGCTCCATCACGGCTGGGGAGAGGTCCGCAGCGGCTCCAGCGTTCTGGTGGAAGGTGGCCTCGTACGCGAGGATCTTCAGGTCCTTGCTCAGTCCTATCTTGAAATCGCTGCTGTACGGATGCCGCTTGCCGGTCATGCGCATGTCGTCCATGCGATGCATGGCCAGCTTCACTGGCTTCTTCAACACATAGGCTGCAAGTGCTACCAAGGCCGCCCACGCCGATGCCTGGTCCTCTTTACCACCGAAGCCGCCGCCCAGACGTGTCACGTCAACTTCGACCTTGTGCATGGCCACTCCCAATACACGCGCGATCGTGCGCTGAACGGCAGTTGGCCCTTGCGTGCTCGATGAGATCCGGATACTGCCGTGCTCGGTCGGGTAGGCATAGGCGCCTTGTGTCTCGATGTAGAGGTGCTCCTGGCCATTCGTATCGGCGCGACCTTCGAAGACATGCGCGCATTCAGTCCACACTTTTCCTGGATCACCCAACCTGAAGGTGCGCGGCGGGATGATCAATTCGCCCTTCGCGCGTGCTTCGCGTGGATCGGTGATCACCGGCAGTTCCTCCAATTCGATCGTGATCAGCTTGCGGGCTTGGATCGCAATGTCTTCGGAAGTCGCGATGATCAACGCCACCGGCATGCCCCAGAAGTGGATCTCCTTTCCTGCGAACAGCGGTTCGTCCGGAATGATCCCGCCGATCTGGTTCTCGCCGGTAACATCCGCGTACGTCAGGATCCGCACGACGCCCGGAACCGCCGCCGCTTTCGATACATCTAGCTTCTTGATGTGCGCATGGGCCGATGGCGCGTCGTACGGCAGTGCGAACAGCGTGCCTTGCTGCACCGGGATATCATCGAGGTAGATCGATCGCCCGGTGACGTGGCCGTTGCTGTCGATGTTCTTCATGTCTTATCCGCCGAAGCTTCATACGGAGGCGTGGCCACCAATTCCTTCAAGGTGAAACGCTCCGGGAACAACTCCAAAAAGTGCGCGAAGAAGAGTTGGCGCAGCAACAGTCGTTTATACTCCGAAGTGCCACGTGCATCACTGATCGGCGCGATCTCATTGTTCATCACCTTGATCGCTGCGCGGACCGTATCGTTGGTGATCGGCTTACCAACGAGAAAGGCAGAGGTGTTCGCCAGATACTTCGGAACAGGTGCTACACCACCAGCACTCACATGCGCTTCGCGGATCACCTCACCGTCCAATTCCAAACGGATTGCGCTGTTCACGCTGGCGATGTCGAGATAGGTACGCTTGCTCACCTTTTCGAAGTTGAAGCGCGTGTTCTTCGAGGGCAAGGTGAAATGCACGGAGCTCACGATCTCTTCGGGCGATTTGTTGAGCTGCTTGTAGCCCTTGTAGAAAGCGTTCAACATCACATCACGTGTTCCTGCTTTCGCATCACGCAGTGTGATCGTGCTGTCCAGCGCGAGGAAGAAGATGGTGAAGTCCCCGATCGGCGATGCATTCACGAAGTTGCCGGCCACCGTGCCCATGTTGCGGATGGGCGTAGAGGAGACCAGCAGCAAGTGCTTCTCAATGTTCGGGAAATGAGATCGTAATTCTTCCGACGCTAACAAGTCATTTGCTACGCATGCCCCGCCGATGATGCATTGATCACCTTCAATGCGAATGCCCTTCAAGCTTCATCATTGAACACCGAGCGGATCGGTGAATGATGCATCGTATCGTGTTTCTGCACGTAGAGGTCCGTGCCACCGCCAAGGAGGGGCGCGAGATCTCGCGCCCGTACTAGCGGCGTTGGATGTGTGATCGCACGAAGCCGTGTTGCGATCTCCGTGAAATAGGAGGGAAGGAATCCGTTCGCCACGGACCATTTCAAGGGATCCGAGACATCTTTCCTCGTCAGCTTTTCGGCAATGATGGAGGCTGCCCGTTCGATGGACTTGTAGCCCGTGCAGCGGCATATGTTCCCGTCGATCGCGCGGATCGCGAGATCTTCCGTCACGCTCTCATGTGACAAACAACATCCGCTCAGCGAAACCACGAAGCCCGGCGTGCAGAAACCGCATTGCGTGCCGCTTTCATCCACCATCGCATGCTGTACCGGCGAAAGCTTGTCCATGTTCAATCCTTCCACCGTTACGATGTGCTTCCCTTGCACGTTCGCCAGCGCGAGCAGGCAGGAGGTCATCGATCGGTATTCGACTTGGTCACCCCGAGCGGAGTCGAGGGGCTTCAGTTCGCCAACGAGTACCGTACACGCGCCGCAATCACCTTCGCGACAGCCGATCTTGGTGCCCGGTAAATGCTCGTGGTATCGGATCACATCCAAGAGGACGGTGCCCAATGGCGCATCCGTACGGATCGTGCGATCATTCAAAATGAACTCGGTCATGTCTGCATCCTTGAGGATGGTCCGCCAAGTTACATGCCACAGGGCTGCGCTTACCTACTTCAACAAGGTCACATGCCCAATGCGCTCAATGCGCTCACCGCTGAACTTGTCCCTGCAAATGAGCTTCCAGACGTAGACATCTTCTTGGGAAACCACGTCGGAATAGTTTCCATTCCATGGTTTACCGGGCAGGTCCGTGCCGAAGATCTGTTCCCCCCAACGGTTGAAGACCATGAATTGATAATCCACGACCCACGGTAAGTTGAATATCGGTAGGAAATCATCGTTGACACCATCGCCATTGGGCGAAAAGGCGTTCGGAACATAGACGATCAGAATGTCCAACACATCAACAGGCGCACAGATCGAGTCCGCGCAGCCGTTGGCATCCATGGCGGTAAGGCATACTTCATAGAGGTCACCAAGGCCACCGGGGAACGTGAAGGTCGGGTCAGCATCGGTGCTGCTGCCGATCCCTCCGAAATCCCAATGGAAGGTGATCGCATTCGGCGTGGAATGATTGGCGAAATCGACTACCGGATCATCGATGAAGACGGTGTCCGGACCGAAGACGAAATCCGCCAACACAGGTGATGGTGAACCCACTACCCCGGCACCGTTCGCCACACAACCACTGGCGTTCATCATCTGTACGGCATAGGGCCCGCTGCACAAACCGGTAAAGAGGTTCGCTTCCGCGTAAGTGGCACCAATGCTGAACAGGGTGCCTTCCGGGTCTATCACCGTTAGGGTGCCATCGCAACTACCCGGACAGGTTTCTGGCGTGGTGGTGATGACATCGATCATCAACGGTTCGGGTTCGCCAATGATGAAGGGGACCGTGACGTCGCATGCATTCGTGTCCAGTACGGTAACGGTATAGCTGCCTGCGCAGATCCCGTTCGCCATCGGCACGTTGCCCGCCAGATCATTGGACCATTGGTAGCTGTATCCACTCGGCTCCACGTTGCCTCCTGTTGCAGAAACAATGGCCGTTCCATCGCACGCCAAATAGCAGATCGCATCCGTGATCGCCATTGTTGGAAGGATCGGATCCGTGAAGACGATGGTGATCTTGTCCAAGGTGTAACAACCATCAGACGTTATCACGGTCCAGATCAGTTCGTAACTACCTCCCTGTGCTGCCGCGATCATTGTGGTCGGTGATGAAGGATCTTCGAATTGGATACCCGGTGGCCCGGTCCAAACACCGCTTGCCCAGGTTCCGGTGGCATTCAGTGTGGTGGTCAAGGCACAAACGATCTGGTCCGGACCGGCGTTCGGCGCAGGCACTGTGAAGATGCTCACTGTGGAAGTGGTGCTCACATTCGGACAAACCGTTCCATAGACCGTGTAGGTGTACACGCCAGGAGTATCCGTTGAAGGAACGAAGATGCCGTTGTTCACGAGACCTCCAGGACCGGTCCAACTCCCACCCGCATCCGGCGATCCGCCCAACAGCGCGAAGAGGTTCACGTTCGGAGCACCTGGGCAGACGGTCGTTGCGCCATCCGTTCCTGCGTTCGGCAAGGGTTCAACATCCACCACAACGATCGCCCAATCATTCGGGCACGGGGATGTTCCTAGCATCGTGTACGAGTACGTGCCCATCGCATCCTCGCCCGGCGTGAAGGTGCCCGTTGAAACGCCGTTCGGGCCTTGCCAAGTGCCGCCCATATCCGGGCTTCCTCCGAGTTGATCGAAGAGGTCGAATGCGACTTCATCCGAACAAATGGTGATGCTGCCGTCCACTCCCGCATCCACAGCTTGAATGATCGTGATGGCCACCAAGGCCGTGTCATTCACGCAAGGGGGAGGTACGGTGACCACATACGTATACGTTCCTTGGGCGGCGCTCAATGCGTCCAAAGCTCCGGTCACCATGGTGCCGTTCGGTGCATACCAGAGTCCACCAAGATCAGGAGATCCAGTAAGTGCGGTCGATGGGTCGAAAACGCCATTCGAACTGCACAAGGTCATGGCTCCATCGATACCTGCGAAGGGATCGGAGAGTTGATCCACAATGATCGTGGCCGATGCTGATGGACACGGATCCGTTCCGATCACGGTGTAGGTGAACGCACCGCTCGGACTCGTGCCAGGAGTAAAGGTTCCGTCGAAAGAGATACCGCCGGGTGCGGACCATGTTCCACCGATATCCGCGCCGCCGAGGCTGGGGAAGATGTCGATGGCCGATCCTGCGGTGCAGAGATTCAAGATCGCGTTGTTTCCTGCAAAGGGCTCATTTGTGATCGCAACGGTAACGTAGGCGATATCTGCGGGGCAAGGTGATGTACCCGCAACTTGGTACGTGTAGATACCGGCCGGATCGATCACTGGATCAAAGCTTCCGTCGAATGCACTTCCGCCAGACCCTGTCCATGTTCCGCCCATCTCAGGACTTCCATTCAGTATGCCGAAGAGATCTACGGCTTCACCGGTTGCGCACACCGTGATACTACCATCGAGTCCAGCATTCGGTGGTTGGATCACATCAACAGTGACCGTTGAACTGACACTGCTGCACGGAGGTGGTACACTGATCGTGTATGTGTACACACCAGGTGCATCGGTCGCTGGATCGAAGGTGCCGTTCATTACACCTCCAGGTCCGCTCCATGTGCCACCGCTGTCCGGCGCTCCTTCCAAACGGGTGAAGAGATCCGAAGGCGCATCCGAAGCACAGGCTGTTAGGAAGCCAGGACCACCGGGGTCGGGTGTGGAAACTACGGTCACTTCAACCGTGGCGGCATCGGCAGGGCAGGGGCTGGTTCCGCTAACGGTGTACGTGTAAATGCCCGGTATCATGGTGGCCGGGTCGAATGAACCAGCATTCAAAACACTAGGGCCACTCCAAGTACCGCTCACTTGAGGCGAGCCACCCAACGAAGTGAACAACGATCCGGCCGGGCTGCTGATGCACAACACCAAGCTGCCATCCGTTCCAGCGTCCGGTGGTTGGATCACATCAATGGTGACCGTGCTGCTCGCATTGACGCACGGAGGAGGAACACTGATCGTGTAGGTATAGATGCCCGCTGCCATCGTCGCTGGATCGAAGGACCCACCGACCACTGCACTCGGTCCGGTCCATGCACCACCGGCATCCGGCGTACCGCCCAACTCGGCGAAGAGATCGATCTCTGCATCGATCGCGCATAGGATCGCGTTACCCGGAAGGCCGGCATCAGGAGCGGCAACCACTACCACAGCAAGGTCTGAGGATGCAGCAGGACATGGTGTTGTGCCTGCAACGGTGTACGTGTACAAACCGCTGTTCATCGTCGACGGATCGAATTGGCCACCGACCACAGCGCTGGGTCCGCTCCATGTTCCACCTGCATCTGGCGCACCGTTCAGGGCGACCACCATCGACTCACTTGGGCTGCTGATGCAGAGCGTAAGGGATCCATCGGTACCGGCATTCGGTGGTTGAACGAGTGTGATGGTCACCGTGGAAGAAACGCTGACACATGGCGGCGGAACTGCGATCGTGTAGGTGTATACACCAGCGGTATTGGTCGCTGGGTCGAACTGTCCTGCAACTACTGTACTTGGTCCAGTCCATGTTCCTCCAGCATCCGGTGTGCCGTTCAACGTTGCAAAGAGATCGATGCTTGCATCCGTAGAACAAAGTGTGGCCGCTCCGGGTGTTCCGGGATCGGGATTGGTCGCCACACTAACACTTACTGTTGCGCTAGCAGAAGGGCAGGGTGCAGTACCGTTCACGGTGTACAAATAGTCGCCTGCGGTCATCGTCGCTGGATCGAACTGTCCGCCAACGACCGGCGAAGGACCTGACCACGTTCCACCTGCATTCGGACTGCCATTCAACGAAGTGAACAACGATGTTGCTGGGCTGCTGATGCAGAGCGTAAGGGATCCATCGGTACCGGCATTCGGTGGTTGAACGAGTGTGATGGTCACCGTGGAAGAAACGCTGACACATGGCGGCGGAACTGCGATCGTGTAGGTGTATACACCAGCGGTATTGGTCGCTGGGTCGAACTGTCCTGCAACTACTGTACTTGGTCCAGTCCATGTTCCACCGGCATCCGGTGTGCCGTTCAACGTTGCAAAGAGATCGATGCTTGCATCCGTAGAACAAAGTGTGGCTGCACCGGGAGTTCCGGGATCCGGATTGGTTGCCACACTAACACTTACTGTTGCGCTAGCAGAAGGGCAGGGTGCAGTACCGTTCACGGTGTACAAATAGTCGCCTGCGGTCATCGTCGCTGGATCGAACTGTCCGCCAACGACCGGCGACGGACCTGACCACGTTCCACCTGCATTCGGACTGCCATTCAACGAAGTGAACAACGAAGTTGCTGGGCTGCTGATGCAGAGCGTAAGGGATCCATCGGTACCGGCATTCGGTGGTTGAACGAGTGTGATGGTCACCGTGGAAGAAACGCTGACACATGGCGGCGGAACTGCGATCGTGTAGGTGTATACACCAGCGGTATTGGTCGCTGGGTCGAACTGTCCTGCAACTACTGTACTTGGTCCAGTCCATGTTCCACCGGCATCCGGTGTGCCGTTCAACGTTGCAAAGAGATCGATGCTTGCATCCGTAGAACAAAGTGTGGCTGCACCGGGAGTTCCGGGATCCGGATTGGTTGCCACACTAACACTTACTGTTGCGCTAGCAGAAGGGCAGGGTGCAGTACCGTTCACGGTGTACAAATAGTCGCCTGCGGTCATCGTCGCTGGATCGAACTGTCCGCCAACGACCGGCGACGGACCTGACCACGTTCCACCTGCATTCGGACTGCCATTCAACGAAGTGAACAACGATGTTGCTGGGCTGCTGATGCAGAGCGTAAGGGATCCATCGGTACCGGCATTCGGTGGTTGAACGAGTGTGATGGTCACGGTGGAAGAAACGCTGACACATGGCGGTGGAACTGCGATCGTGTAGGTGTATACACCAGCGGCATTGGTCGCTGGGTCGAACTGTCCTGCAACTACTGTACTTGGTCCAGTCCATATTCCTCCAGCATCCGGTGTGCCGTTCAACGTTGCAAAGAGATCGATGCTTGCATCCGTAGAACAAAGTGTGGCTGCACCGGGAGTTCCGGGATCCGGATTGGTGACCACGTTCACCGTGACCGTAGATTGATCCGAAGGGCATGGGGCGATGCCACTCACGGAGTAGATGTACGCCCCTGCGGTCATCGTGGTCGGATCGAACTGTCCGCCGATCACAGGGCTTGGTCCATTCCAAGTTCCTCCGGCATCCGGGGTACCGCCGAGTTGAGCGAAAAGTGACACCGCAGGACTGGTGATGCAAAGCGCGATGGATCCGTCCACGCCTGCGTCCGGGGCAGGGTTGATCGTGACGTTCACCGTAGCGGTTTCATTGGGACACGGCGCAGTGCCCGCAACGGTGTACACATAAGCCCCAGCGCTCATGGTCGCCGGATCGATCATGCCACTGACTACAGCGCTCGGTCCACTCCAAGTGCCGCCCGCATCAGGAGTTCCACCGAGTAGTGCGAAGAGTGAAGCCGCTGCATCTGTGGAACAAAGCGTGATCGCGCCATCACTTCCAGGATCCGGTGGTATGTTGATCGTTACGGTGACCGTAGCGGTCTCATCCGGGCATGGAGCCGTACCAGCAGCAGTGTAGGTGTACACCCCTGCGCTCATGGTCGCCGGGTCGATCATGCCACCAATTACAGCACTCGGTCCGCTCCAAGTGCCACCAGCATCGGGAGTTCCACCGAGTTGTGCGAAGAGTGAAGCCGCCGCATCCGTGGAACAAAGCGTAATGTTTCCATCACTACCTGCATCTGGCGGTGTATTGATCGTTACGGTAACGGTAGCAGTTTCATCCGGACACGGCGCAGTGCCTGCGACGGTGTAGACATACGCACCAGCGCTCATGGTGGCCGGGTCGATCATGCCACCGACCACAGCGCTCGGTCCACTCCATGTGCCGCCCGCATCAGGCGTTCCACCAAGTTGTGCGAAGAGTGAAGCCGCTGCATCTGTGGAACAAAGCGTGATCGCGCTATCCGTTCCGGGGTCCGGTGGTATGTTGATCGTTACGGTGACCGTAGCGGTCTCATCCGGGCATGGAGCCGTACCAGCAGCAGTGTAGGTGTACACCCCTGCGCTCATGGTCGCCGGGTCGATCATGCCGCCGACCACAGCGCTCGGTCCACTCCAAGTTCCACCGGCATCGGGCGTTCCACCGAGTAGTGCGAAGAGTGAAGCCGCTGCATCTGTGGAACAAAGCGTGATCGCGCCATCACTTCCAGGATCCGGTGGTATGTTGATCGTTACAGTGACCGTAGCGGTTTCATCCGGACACGGCGCAGTGCCTGCGACGGTGTAGACATACGCACCAGCACTCATCGTGGCCGGGTCGATCATGCCACCGACCACAGCGCTCGGTCCACTCCATGTGCCGCCCGCATCAGGCGTTCCACCAAGTTGTGCGAAGAGTGAAGCCGCCGCATCCGTGGAACAAAGCGTAATGCTTCCATCACTACCTGCATCTGGCGGTGTGTTGATCGTTACGGTAACGGTAGCAGTTTCATCCGGACACGGCGCAGTGCCTGCGACGGTGTGGACATACGCACCAGCACTCATCGTGGCCGGGTCGATCATGCCACCGACCACAGCGCTCGGTCCACTCCATGTGCCGCCCGCATCAGGCGTTCCACCAAGTTGTGCGAAGAGTGAAGCCGCTGCATCTGTGGAACAAAGCGTGATCGCGCTATCCGTTCCGGGGTCCGGTGGTGTGTTGATCGTTACAGTGACCGTAGCGGTTTCATCCGGACACGGCGCAGTGCCTGCAACGGTGTACACATAAGCCCCAGCGCTCATGGTCGCCGGGTCGATCATGCCACCAATTACAGCACTCGGTCCGCTCCAAGTGCCACCAGCATCGGGAGCTCCACCGAGTTGTGCGAAGAGTGAAGCCGCCGCATCCGTGGAACAAAGCGTGATCGCTTCCATCACTACCTGCATCTGGCGGTGTATTGATCGTTACGGTAACGGTAGCGGTTTCATCCGGACACGGCGCAGTGCCTGCGACGGTGTAGACATACGCACCAGCACTCATCGTGGCCGGATCGATCATGCCACCAATTACAGCACTCGGTCCGCTCCAAGTGCCACCAGCATCGGGAGTTCCACCGAGTTGTGCGAAGAGTGAAGCCGCCGCATCCGTGGAACAAAGCGTAATGTTTCCATCACTACCTGCATCTGGCGGTGTATTGATCGTTACGGTAACGGTAGCAGTTTCATCCGGACACGGCGCAGTGCCTGCGACGGTGTAGACATACGCACCAGCACTCATCGTGGCCGGGTCGATCATGCCACCGACCACAGCGCTCGGTCCACTCCATGTGCCGCCCGCATCAGGCGTTCCACCAAGTTGTGCGAAGAGTGAAGCCGCCGCATCCGTGGAACAAAGCGTAATGCTTCCATCACTACCTGCATCTGGCGGTGTATTGATCGTTACGGTAACGGTAGCGGTTTCATCCGGACACGGCGCAGTGCCTGCGACGGTGTAGACATACGCACCAGCACTCATCGTGGCCGGGTCGATCGTGCCACCGACCACAGCGCTCGGTCCACTCCATGTGCCACCAGCATCGGGAGTTCCACCGAGTTGTGCGAATAGTGAAGCCGCCGCATCCGTGGAACAAAGCGTAATGCTTCCATCACTACCTGCATCTGGCGGTGTATTGATCGTTACGGTAACGGTAGCGGTTTCATCCGGACACGGCGCAGTGCCTGCGACGGTGTAGACATACGCACCAGCACTCATCGTGGCCGGGTCGATCATGCCACCGACCACAGCGCTCGGTCCACTCCATGTGCCACCAGCATCGGGAGTTCCACCGAGTTGTGCGAAGAGTGAAGCCGCCGCATCCGTGGAACAAAGCGTAATGCTTCCATCACTACCTGCATCTGGCGGTGTATTGATCGTTACGGTAACGGTAGCGGTTTCATCCGGACACGGCGCAGTGCCTGCGACGGTGTAGACATACGCACCAGCACTCATCGTGGCCGGGTCGATCATGCCACCGACCACAGCGCTCGGTCCACTCCATGTGCCGCCCGCATCAGGCGTTCCACCAAGTTGTGCGAAGAGTGAAGCCGCTGCATCTGTGGAACAAAGCGTGATCGCGCTATCCGTTCCGGGGTCCGGTGGTGTGTGAACGGTAACCGTCGCATCCGCAGTTGCACTAGGACAGGGTGCTGTACCAAGGATGGTGTAGGTGTAGGTCCCAACCGCATTCGTTGCCGGGTCGAATACATCCCCAGCCAAACCACTTGGACCTGACCAGGACCCACCAGGTGCAGCGCCGATCACATTCAAAAGGGACACAGGAGCACCAGTGCTGCACAGCGTCAATGGTCCATCGTTACCTGCGTTCGGCGGAGCGTGGATAGTGACTGTTACGGTCGCTGTCGAACTTGGACAAGGCGCAACACCGGCAATGGTATAGGTGTAAGTGCCAGCGCTTCCAGTAGCTGGGTTGAACGGGTTGGTGAATGCGGATCCACTTGGACCACTCCAACTTCCTCCCACTTCAGGTGTGCCTCCCAACTGCGTGAACAAGTTCACGGAAGCATCGGTGCTACACACCACGATGTTGGCATTCGCACCGGCGTTCGGTAGCGGGTTCACAGACACCGTAACGGTGGAACTGGCTGATGCACTTCCGCAGGCTCCGGAACCGACCACCGTGTATGTGTAGATCCCAGGAACATCCGTTCCCGGTTGGAAAGTTGCACTGTGCGGGCTGCCATCCGGTGCTGTCCAGGTGCCACCGGACAACGGTGTTCCGGAGATCAGTGGGAACAATCCGAAGGAAGGGGAACTGCTGCACACCGTAATGGTTCCATTGCCTCCGGCATCGACGGTATTGTCCACCGTGATCGTCATGCAATCCGTTGCCGGGCATCCCGGATGCCCATCTTGGTATGCCGTTACGCAATAGACCGTGGTACCGGCCACCGTAGCGATGGGGTTCGCGATGTTGGGGTTCGATAGCCCTGCGGTCGGGGACCAACTGTAGGTGAATCCACCACCTGGGCAATATGCGCTTCCTGACCAAGCAATGCCGCTGGGTGGCCCGTTCGGAGAGTTGTAGACCTGAGCGGTGTTGCTATCGAACAAAGTGAAGCCTTGCTCTCCGTTGAATAGGAATGCAGCATCGTAGTCCAGTACGATGGATGATCCATTGTTCACTGCAATGGTTACGAAACCGAGATCCCCATCGCCCAGTGTCCAAGTGGAGGACACCCCGTCCACGATGATCGTGATGCTCGAACCGAAGGTCCATCCATCTCCGTAAGAATCGCGAAGCCATAATTCGTAAGTGCAATTCGTGGGGAAACCGCCGCTGGTTATTGAAGCTCCCAATTGCACAGGTGCCGCGCATGTTGAGGCATCCGGTCCGGCACTCACGACCGGTGGTGGGATCACGCTGATGACCACGGTGGTATCGTAGGTACAGCCGAAATTGTCCGTTACCGTATACACATACGGATAGTTGCCTGGGCCGGGTGGTGTGGTGCAGATGCCTTGGCAATTCGCTGTGGCAGAACCGATGTTCGGCCCGCTCCAACTGCTGCTGTCACAATCGGTGCCATACACGGGTGTGAATTCCAAGAGATCGGGGAAAAGCGCCGGATCGAAATCAATGTTCCAATCGCAAACAAACCCGTTGTCCGAAGCCCAGAGATCGCAGATCTGCAACTGCCAGATCCCATTCAACTGTGAACCGATCAAGCCATTCAAGTTGTTCAGACTTTCGTAGGTCCCCGCCGGCAACGTGCCCCCAGCGTTGTCCACCCACGTTCCGTTGGTCGCACTTGGACTGAAACAATACTGCCAACAGGTGCCTTGCGCATTCGGCTGTAGATCATTGTCCACCGGAACACCGAGGAAGGTTGCACCGCCACCCTGTTGGTGCATCGTAACGGTCTGCCCTGTGGGACTGATGATATTCACCACCAGATCCCCGATGAACGAGTGCTCGATGTTCACACAGATGGAAAGTAGGTCATTTATCGAGTTCAATGTTTGCCCTGCCGCGAATTGGGTGAAGGTGAGTTCTGCATTGAAGCAGGATCCAACATCGTCCGGCAAGAAGACCCCATTGCCCAGATCTCCGGTAGGTAGCTCATTGAATGTGGTGGCATTCACTACCGCGTCCAAGCACAGCGTTTCACCAACACAGCCGAGTACATCGCCTCCGGTCCCGATGAAGTCCGGTTCCGTGCCGACCAGTACCTCAAGGTCCACACGATTGGTGCTTGCACATCCATTGTTGTCCACCAAGTACAATTGTGCGGTGTACGCTCCCGGGGCGGAATAGGCATGCGATGCCACAGCAGGTGCGCCGTTCTGGAAGGTGCCGTCTCCCCATTCCCATTGTCTGGACGCGATCGCGAATCCCGGTGCAGCGATTGATCCCGTGCTATTGAAGGTCACGGCCTCGCCGATACAGACCATGGCGGGTGCTGCTTCGCTCATCGATGCGATCGCCGTTGGTCGTGCACAAGGGGTGTAGCACGAAATGCTCGCAGCGAAAACACCAGTACCGGTATTGTTCGATTCGAATACAATGGTGAGGCATCCACTGCTGTTCAGCGGCGAAGCGCTTACGGTTACGCCTTGCAACGCGGTTCCGGCATAGTTCCCCAGGGTAGGTGCCGCAGTGCTGTTCCCGTCGTATATGAACATGCGATCTCCTGGTGCAGCCCCTGCAGCACTCAGATTGAAGGTCAGGAACTGAAGCGAGATCGCATCGGTCGGGTTGTCCGGACAAATGGTGTAGGTATAGTTCTCGTTGTTCCCATAGCCTACCGCACCCTCGCCGCCGCTATCCAAGAACGCTCCCACGCACGTATTCACCGTGCCATTGAAAATGGGGAATGCTTGGCCCTGCGCAGCGTTTGGAACCAGAAAGCAAATGGGAAGGATCACCCAAAGTGATCGAACGAATAGGCGCAGTAGCAGGTGTAAAGGATCCTGATCACTGATCGCACCGAATGACGAATGGTAGGGTAGCCTCATATCACCGTTATTGGGTCCACTCCTAATGCGACCGTAAAATAGGTGCTACTTGGTACCCATAGCACTGGAAATTAGGAAATTGGATGAACAGGTTCATCCACATGACCAATGCCTGAGATCGACCGGTCAGTTGAGCAGAGATCGACTACCTCAGCAAGGTCACATGTCCGAACATGATCCGCTTCTGAAGCGTTTGCTTCGATCGGATGTTCAAGCGCCAATTGTAAACGCCGTTCGGCAGTGCGTTACCGTTGAGCGTGCCATCCCAATATCGAAGACGATCGGTGGCGGCGAATACCTCATGGCCCCAACGGTCGAAGATCCGGAGTTCGAATTCGTCCAATGAAAGATCATTGCCCGAAACACCGAAGAGTTCGTTGATCCCATCGCCATTCGGACTGAATGCATTGGGAACGTACACAAGGAATTCATCTTCCACATGGACTTGATGGATCACGGAATCCATGCACCCCAGTGCATTCGCCACACGCAATTGTACCGGATAGTACCGTCCTACGTCATTCGGGAAGATCACTTCAGGATCGGCTTCATTCGACGTACCGAACTGAAAGAAGTCCCAAGCGTAGTCCTCCTCGTTCGGTGCTGCCAATTCAATGAATCGCGCCACTGGCTCCAACACCGTAAGTGGGTTGGGTGCCCATGTGAAATCCGCCGTGGGTATCGGCATCACACGGATCATATCGATGATGGTGGTGTCCGTTACGCAACCGTTGGGCCAGGTCACCGTTGTTGTGACATCGAAGGTGCCAGCGGTGGGGTAGATGTAGTCGATACTGTCCGCACCAGTGACCGATACGCCATTGCCGAAATTCCAAAGAACGGAGGCCATGCCCGAGGTGTCCTCCAGCGCAAAGCGTAATTGGAACGGTGGACAACCAAGTACTGAATCCGCAATGACCTGCAAGGGTGGGGCTTGCAATACGGTGATGGTCGCGCAAGAAGATAGCGGTGGTGTTTCGCAACCATCGTGGATCGTCAAGCACAGGTTGGTACTCATGTAGAGCGTATCCGTCATGATCGGCGCTTCCGGCGCACCATTGTTCCATTGGTACACCAGGTCACCGTCGCCACCTGTCGTGGAACTTACATCAATGGTGAAAGGCACGCCATTGCAAATGGTGAATGCTTCAAGTGGTGGACTCGAAAGTGGGGCACGCACATTCACCGTTGCTTGCATCGCGGGTAGGGTACATCCATGCGCATCGGTCGCTTGCACCGAATAGACCGCGTTCGTTGTTGGACTGACCAGGTGTGGGCCGGGTCCACTCAGGGCAGGGGTCCAGGCCAGTTGTACCGGATCTGTTCAGCCGGTGGTTTCCGCATTCAACACAGCAACGCCCGTTCGGCAAATGGTGGTATCCGCAGGCACTGTGATCCAGATCAATTCCGTTGGCTCGGTGATCTCGGCGGTCAAGGTATCCGCACAGTTTACACCAGGGAGGATCTCCTGCACCACCACCGTATAGATGCCCGGCCCGGCCGTCAACATGTCTCCCGCGCTGTTCAACGTGGTGCGCACGATGGCTTGGTTCGTATCGTACCACGTATAGTTCCAAGAACCATTCGCACCCGTGGTCTGCACGATCGCTGTTCCATTTGCTTGTCCGAAGCATATCACATTCGTTGCGGTGATGGTGTTGTTCAGATCCGATGCAACTACCACCTCGCCTTCGGTGGAAGCTGTACATCCCAACGCATCGAGCACCGAGATCGTGTAGATGCCTGCGGCCAAGTCATCGTAAACACCGTTGTTCACCTGCGGCGATCCGCCGTTCAATCGGTACACGAAGGGGCCTTGGCCATTCACGGGAACAGCAGTGAGTACACCTGTTCCTGGCCCGCCACAGTTGGTCGGCTCTGCAGTCAGTTCCAAGGTCATTTCCTCGTCCAACATGAAGGTGATCGAAGCCCCGATGGGACTCACGTTCCCGCACAGGTCCAAGACTTCTCCGGCAATGGTCATGGTAAAGGGGCCCGTTCCTGAGAGGGATGGTGAGACCACAGCTACGAAGTCGTTGGATTGATCACCTCCGGCCGCACACGTTGCACTGGTGACCGCAGTGATGGTATAGGTCGCGCCCGGTCCGGTGATCGAAATGTCCGTGGATTGAACACTGGCGCACAAGACCTGCTCACTGAACGCGAATTCCACCTCGGTCCGTGGGCATTCCACGTTGATGGTCGTGGTAAGCGTGGGTGGCGCATTGTCGAAGATGCTTGCCGTACTTCCCGGGATCTGCGTGTTCAAGGTATAGCCGAAGGTGGATTGCGACCAGTTGCTCACATAGAGTACATACGTCTGTCCGGTCTGTACCGGTATGCACGGATTGTTCTGTGCACCGCCTTGGGCGTTCGCTCCGGTCACCCCCGGTGTTCCAGAGAAATTGCAACTCACCTCCAACGAAGCGTTGGTCGCGATATCCGAACAACTCGCATTGGTCAAGTTGAAAACAGCCCAGTCATAATCGTTGGCGAGGTTGTTCGGTAGGATGGAGAAACAGAATTGACCGCTATTCGCAACAGTGAACGTGTACCACTGACCATCCACCTCGCCACCACCCAAACACGATAAGGTTGCACTGATCTCATCCGGGAGGTCCCCTTCGCCAGGAGGGCTGTTCTCTTCGGTATAGACCCCTTGGCATACCGCAATGGCATTGAAGCAATCTCCAGTGTTCTGGCCAAGGACGATGAGGCCGAATAGAAGACCGATGAGCATCGCTACGGATCGGCGCACGTTGCATTCCATAAGATGGATCCAGGAATGAGCATCACGCGGATCGCCTTTCTGCAGGTTGGCAGATCGTCCTTCAGGGCTGCAAGACCGAGCCTCGCGATCCACCGATCCGACCGTCCGTCCTGTATCGATCCCGTTCACTTGATCAAGGTCACGTGCCCGACGATCTCTTTGCGTGCTTCCGTATTCCGGACCCCGTAAAGGATGCGATAAGCGTATACATCACTCTTCAGGATCTCGCCGCCGTTCTGATAGCTGCCCAACCACGGCTTGTACGGATCCAAGGTATTGTACACCAGTTGGCCCCATCGGTCGAAGACCATCAATTCGAAATCCGTGATCACCGGAATGTTCATGCTCATGCCCCATGTGTCATTCACCGCATCACCGTCCGGTGTGAAGCTATTGGGGACGTAGGTGAAGAGCACGTCATCAATGACCACCATTTGGCAGGCTGTGTCCGGGCAATCGTTGAAATTGTACGCGATCAAGCAGGCTTCGTACATGCCCGGTTCTTTGTTGCTGAAGGTGAACGCAGTGTTGGCTTCGGTGCTGGAGAACTGCTCATCGATGTTCCAGAAATAGCGCTCCGCGTTGGCAGACAAATTGCCGAAGGTGATCGTCGGTGCATTCACGTTCGCCGGATTCGGGCCCCATCCGAAGTTCGCGATCACAGGTGGTGGACCGCTCACAACGATGTTTCCGCTACCGAAGCAGCCAATGGCATCCTTGATGCGAATGGCATGGAACCCTTCGCATACGTCAACTCGCTGGCTGCTGGTCGACCAACTCGCTCCATCATCGAAGCTGTACTCGACGGCCTCGGGATCGTACACCTCAAGGACACCGTCGCAATCTCCGGAACAGGTGACCGGTTGGTGGGCCAGTGAATCGATCTCCAAGAGGATGGGTTCGGCAATGTTCACGGTCACCGACCCTTCGCATCCATTGTCATCCGCAACGGTCAAGGTGTAGTCACCCATGCACAGATCTTCGATGGTGTTCAGGTCGATCCCTTGCTGGCCGTTGGACCAAGCGAAGTTCAAGCCACCAACGGAGTTGCCGCCTACCACATCGACCTCAGCGATGCCATCGCAATAGCCGAAGCAGAGCGCATCCGTCAAGGTGGGTGTAAAGACATAGGCATCGGTGAAGGTCATGTCCACGCTGTCCTTCAAGTTGCAAAATGCGCCGTCGTTCTCCTCCCAATAGAAGCGATGCGTTCCTCCATTGCCAACAGGCATGGTCACAGTGGTGATCGGGTCTGTGGCATTTCCAAATACGGCCCCGGTCGGTCCCACCCAGTTGCCGACACCTGTATTCCCGGGGGTTGCAGAAAGCGCGATGGTCAAATCGCAGGAGAAGGCAGGTTCGCCAGCGTCCACCACACCACAACAGGTCGGATCATCCGATGGTATCACAGTGATGTCCAAGGTGCTGGTGGCTACGCAGCCTGCAATGCTGGTCACGGTGTAGAGGTACACATCCGTAAGTCCTGTCGCGGGATCGAAGGTGTTCGGCACGACGGTACCGATGCCGCTGGTCCATACGCCACCTGCATCAGGCGTACCGCCGAGCGAATCCGTCAATTGGATGATCGGGTCGCTGGCGCAGAGGGTGATCGCATTGGCAAGACCGGCATCGATGGATGGGTCGGGGACCACTAGAACACTGTCCATCACCGCACATTCCGGGTTACCTGCCGGGTACACCGTAAGGTAGAACCACGTGGGCTCCGTTACATACACATCCGTCGTTGGGTCACTAGGATCCGTCAAGCCATCGGTCGGCGACCATTCGAAGGTGACCGGTGTGGTGCCTCCTCCACATACGATCACGTCGTTGTATGCAACACCCGTAGGAGGGCCATCCGGGCTGGCGTAGACCGTGCCTCCGAGTTCGTTGAACAAGGTGAATGAATTCTCGTTATTCCACGTGGTTCCAGCGGTGAATGTCAGTTGTATGGTCGATCCCGTACTCACATTCAAGGTGAAACTCAACTCTTCCGGACCTGAAGGCACCGTGTAATTCGTCGTTACCCCGTCGATCGTCACCGCGAGGCTGGCACCTCCATTCCAACTGTCGCCAAAGGCTTCATACAGCGTAAGTGTCCAATCGCAGTTGGAAGGTGGTCCGTTCGCTGTGATCATACCAGCCATTGGAACAGGATCGCTACAGAGAGCGAGTTCCGGCCCGGCATCCAGTTCGATCAGCGGGGGTACCGTGATCGTGATCGTGGTGTCGTAGCTACAGCCGAAATCGTCGGTCACCATGAACGTGTAGTCGAAATCACCCGGTACATTCGGTGTGGCTTGAGCGCTCAATGGGTTCGTGGGGTCCGAGACAAGGAAATCGCCTGTCCAGCTTGCACTATCCAATGTGGACGTACCAGGATCCGGGGTGAACTGGGTCACGTCCGGGATGATCGCCGGGTTCAAATTCAAAGACCAGGAACAGAGGAAGCCATTGTCCGCTCCCCAAAGGTCGGTGGAGGTGAAGGTCCATGTGCCATTCAATGGGCACCCCAGCAAATTGGTAAAAGGCTGTACGCTGCTGTACGTGCCCGGGCTCAGTGCTGTTCCTTGACTGGAAGGCATGGTGTTGGGCGTAGGGCCGAACTGGGCACAATCCTCCATGATCCCCAACGTCGCTGTCGGGCTCCAGCAATAGTCCCAGCATTCACCGGCTACCGGATCCGCATTGCTATCACCGTCGTTCGCATCACCGAAATAGGTTCCACCGCCACCTTGCTGGTGCAGTATGATGGTTTGCCCTCCAGGACAGGTCACCGAAAGCACGAGATCGCCCATGAACGAATGCTCCAAACTGACACAGATGGACAGCACGTCCGCCACGTTGGTCAACATTTGGCCCGGTTCGAACTGCGTGAAGTTCAACTCGCTGGTGAAGGGCAGACCAAGATCATCCGGTAAGTACACGCCATCGCCGAAGTTCGCTTCGGGAATGCCGGTCCATGTTACCGGGGTCACCACCGCGTTCAGGTCTACCGTGGCACCTATGCAGGTTTGAATGCTTTCCACGGTCCCCGCGAAACTGGGCGTGGTGCTTACCAACACTTGGAGGTCCACAAGATTGGCACTTGCGCAATCGTTGTCGTCCAATAAGAAAAGTTGTACCACATACTCGCCGGGTTCGGCGAAACTGTGCGATGTGACCGGTCCGTTGAAGGTTTCCCCATCATCGAAATCCCACGTGTACGAGGCGACATAGAAGTTCTGGGCCGCATAGGATCCGTTGCCATCGAAATCCAAAACCTCACCAACACAGATCCTAGCAGGGCTGCCTTCGCTCATGGTGCCCACAGCGGTGGGGCGTTCGCATGGGGTGTAACAGGTGATGGATGCTGCGAAATTCCCGGTGCCATTCCCGTTGGAAATGAACCTCACGGTCAGACAGCCCGTGGTATTGAAAGAGGTCGCCGAGGTGATCAATCCTTGCAGGGAAGTGCCCGAGTACTCCCCCAAGAAGGTCGCCGCAGTGGAATTTCCGTCCCAGATCTGGATCCGGTCAGGAGGGTTCGGGCCTGTAGGACTCAGGGTGAAGACCACCCAGGTCAAGGAGATCGCGTCACCCGGGTTGTCCGCGCAGATCACCACGGTGAAATTCTCGTTGTTGCTGTATTGACCGGAAGGTCCACCGGTGTCTTCCAAAATGCCTGAACAGGTATTCACTGAACCAGCCGAAATACTGAACTGCTGGCCAACAGCAGGAAGCGCGAATAGGAGTAGAAGGACCAGTCCGACCGAAAGTGATTTGATCGTTTTGTTGATCATACGGATGCGGGATAGTTGCGCGGGGGGGGCTGCGAATGAAAGGTTCCTCAAGAATTCGACCTGATCTCTGTCCAAGTGACCGATCCTTTCAACAAATCGTTGCTTTTGCACAAAAATAAATGCCCCGAAGGTTCTCCGGGGCATTTATCCGTGTGATAGCGGAGGCTCAACGCACCAAATTCAGTGAGCCATTGTACGTGCCGCCCAACTTCTCGCCGTCCTTCATCTCCACCATCCACACATAATCCCCAGATGCGCAGGGTTCTCCCTTGTTGGAGATCCGTCCGTTCCACGGGCGCTGCGGATCGGTCGTTTCATAGACCAGCGTTCCGGTCTGGGCTTGGAAGATCGAGAGGTTGAACTTCACGCCAAGGGTCTTCAATGCTTCGGGGATGAAGAGATCATCCACGCCGTCCCCATTTGGCGAGAAGGTCTTGGTGGCCAACAGGTCGTAATCCCGGTCGATCCGAACCGTACGCTCGGTGCGGTCCACGCAACCGTTGTTGTTGGTGACCGTCAGTTTGACGGTGTAAAGTCCGCCTTTCTTGTACACGTGGTCCGGATGTGCGATCGCTGAAGTGGCGCCGTCGCCGAAGTCCCATTCATAGGATCGTCCACCCATGCTGCGGTTCTCGAAATGAACAGAAGGTACCGTGTTGTCATACTCTTGCTTCAGGGTACTGAACGAGGCCTCGGGAGCCTCGTAGATCAGGATCCGATCCGCAGCTGGTTTGTTGTGGATGTTGCCACCACCGCTTGAGGAGTGGGAGAGCATCACCTCGAAACTTCCCGATTTAGCGAAGGCATGGTTCGGGGTAGGCTTGTTGGAGAAACTGCCATCACCGAAGTTCCATAGGTAGATCCCTTCCTCGGGAAGATTCTCCGCAGCGAATTCGATCAAGGTCCCAGGGCATCCTTCGGTCATGCTGGGGCGCACCATGGGCGATCCCTTTCCTGCGCCGACCTCCATTTTAGGCTTCACAGGTGCGGCAATGGCCATAGGTTCGCTTCGAACGAGCTGCGTCTGGTCGTTCTTGGTCATCACCAAGATCGCTGGCGCGGATACCGGTTCCTGGATCGGCTCTTGTTGCGCAACGATGGTTCGTGTGGATACCTCCGCCCGAACAGGCATCGCATCCATTGATGTCGCCCCGTTCATTGCTCCACCGTCCGTATATGATGAGGTGGGAGATAGAATGGCGAAGATGCTGCTTGCCGCAGCGATGGATCCACCAAGAAGGAGGGCATAGAAACCCGATCGGTTCACCCGGCCATTGGCAGAGCTTTGGACCAAGTTGCGCTCCAATTGTGCCCAATCGGCAGAATTGTAGGGCACCTCGTAGGGTTCAAGCGCCTCCTTGATCGATCGTTCGAATTCGTTGGGACCGTTCATGTTCCAGACCATTAATGGAGCCGTTGCTCCTTCGTAAGTAGCTTTTTCAAATTGTGTTTCGCCTTGGCGAGATTGCTCTTCGAGGTCCCGATGTTGATTCCCAGCACATCGGCGATCTCCTTGTGGGTCAATTCCTCGAATACATACAGGTTGAAGACCGTCCGGTAGGCGGGCGTCAGCTTCTGCATGGCATTGATGATGTCTGCAGGCTTCAGATCCATCCGATCATCCTGCTCCTCTTCGGCCAGGGTATCTTCTTCATCTTGATCACCGAAATCCTCGATGCTCCGTTCTTCACCAAGTAGCAAGTAGGAGTTCTTGGTGCGGCGGAAGTGGTCGATGGCCGTATTCACCATGATCCGGCGGATCCACCCTTCAAAAGAGCCCGCACGGTTGAATTTCACCACGCTCTTGAACACTTTGATGAATCCATCCTGCAGGATGTCCTTGGCTTGGTCGGTATTCTTGGTGTATCGCAAGCACACGGCCATCATCTTCCCGTAGAACAGTTCGTACACGCGCTGTTGCGCGCGGCGTTCCCCCTTCAAGCAACCCTCGATCAACGGCGCATACGTCTGGTCCGGCCCCACTTGATCCACCGCTGGTACAAGGCGCAATGAGGCCTTGTTGGGTGCCGAAGGTGGGGTGACCGTCCGTTGCATTGGTGCCGGTAAGATAGCCATGCTCAATAGGTAGACGCAAGGAACGAAAAAGGATGCCTCCCGATCGCCTTCGGGTCGCATCGGGTCGTGTCCGGGTTATCCACAAGCTCATGCGCCTGCCTTGGAAGGTGCTACTTTCGCACCGCCTTATGGGGCTTCTGATGCCCCAAAGTCGACTAACATCCAATCCATATCGACATGAAAGTCACCGTAGTAGGGGCCGGGAATGTGGGCGCGACCTGCGCCGATGCCGTTGCCCGTTGGGAACTCGCGAATGAAGTGGTCCTTTTGGACATCAAGGAAGGATTTGCCGAGGGGAAGGCCTTGGATATCTGGCAGACCGCACCTGTGAATCTGTTCGACTCGCGCATTGTGGGTAGTACGAACGATTACACCAAAACGGCCGACAGCGATGTGGTCGTGATCACCAGCGGACTGCCGCGCAAGCCGGGGATGAGCCGCGATGACCTGATCGCGACGAACGCCGCCATCGTGAAGAGCGTTACGGAGAATGTGGTGAAGCACAGTCCGAATTGCATCATCATCGTGGTGAGCAATCCCCTGGATGTGATGACCTATTGCGCCTTCGTGAACAGCAAATTCCCGGCGAACCGGGTGTTCGGTATGGCGGGTATCCTGGATACCGCACGTTACCGGGCTTTCTTGGCCACCGAATTGAACGTGAGTCCCAAGGATATCCAAGCGGTTCTGATGGGTGGCCATGGCGATACCATGGTACCACTGCCACGCTACACCACGGTTGGTGGCATCCCGGTCACTGAATTGATCGATGCGGACAAACTCGAAGCCATCGTGGAGCGCACCAAGAAAGGCGGTGGCGAGATCGTGAACCTGCTCGGCACCAGTGCGTGGTATGCGCCGGGTACGGCCGCTGCGCAGATGGTGGAAGCGATCGTGCGGGATCAGCGCCGAGTTTTCCCATGCTGCGTCTGGTTGCAAGGCGAATACGGCCTTAAGGACATCTACATGGGTGCGCCGGTCATCCTCGGTCGGAACGGAGTGGAGCGCATCATCGAACTGAAGCTCAACAAGGAGGAGCAGGAACTCTGCAATTCCAGTGCTGTGGCCGTGAAGGAGGTGATGGAGGTGATGGATAAGATGAACGTGACCGCCTGATACAGGATCAGACCCTTTCAACGTGGAACGGCGCCCGAAAGGAGCGCCGTTCTGCTTTTCGATGAACAGAGGATCAGTGACCCTGCACGATGACACGGACCGGTTCCGAACGGAATCCTGCCGCTTCCGCCGTGATCACGTGGAGACCCGGCTGGCAGCCTTCCAACTGAAGCGTGGTTCGTGGGCCGGTCGCCATAATGCGTTGGACCACCTGACCCAAGGTGTTCCGTACCACCCATGCTGTTCCAATGGGTAGTGCGGTCGATATTTCGAGATCCACAAGTCCCTGCGTAGGGTTGGGTTTGGCCAAGACTTGCGCAGTGGTCGATCCCGTTGCGGACCGGATGGATGAGATCGCATCGCTTCGCCAGAAGGACATGCCACCTCGGAAATTGCCGATCACCAGATCCAATTCCCCATCTCCGGTGAGATCGTGTACACAAAGGCCTGCCCTGAAGCCTTCGTTCAAGTCCTGAAAACTGGTGTCCTGCAAGGTCCAAGTACCCTCCAGATTGCCTTCGATCCCTGTGTAATGCCACAGCCATCCCGACTCTGAACCAACCAGCAATTCGCGATCGCCACTTTCGCCAGTGAAGATCACGGGTACGGAATGCCCTAGGGTATAGACGGTGTTGGTACGCACCCGCCCAAGGCTGTCCGTTACCAAGGTCCAAGCGGCCTGCGCAGCGGTCCCTGTATTCCGGATGTAGTTCAAATTCCCATTTTGCTCCCCGATCACCAGATCCGAGAGTCCGTCCTGGTCCAGGTCCACGAACTGGGGTGTGGCAAAACGGCCCACGTCGATGCCTTCACCCGAGGTATACGCCACGTTCGCTTGGGCAAAAGCGAATTGTGCAACGGCCCCTGTCGCTGTGTTGCGGTAAAAGTGGAGCTTGCCGCCTTCATCACCGATGTACATGTCCAAGTCCCCATCGTCGTCGACATCCGCGAAGGCAGGATACATCCCATTGCCGATCCCGCTTGTACTCAGCCCCATATAATCGTCCGTGACCATATTGAATGCCGGAGCTGTTGGTGTGCCTACATTCTCCAGCAAGGCTAGTTTCCCAACGTGGTCACCCGAGGGGTGGAAATAGCCATTGTTGGCCACGATCAGGTCCATCAGTCCGTCTCCGTTGTGGTCGAACGGCACCGGGTACGCCCCTTCTCCGAATTCCAGCATTCGGTTCTGGAACAGATCCGGTTGTTGGAACTCGAACACCGGTGCAGCATCGGTTCCCGCGTTGTGGTAGAACCAAACACCTTGATAGTTCTGCGCCAATGAACGCGCACTGGGGCAAACCAAGAGATCGCGCTTACCGTCGCCATCCACATCCAAGTGGAAGGCGGCTGGGAAAATGGGAAGCTCAACTGGCTGATCACTGCTCGGAAAGGTTTGGTCCTCCGAGGTCATGAACGAGTCATCCACCGAGCCACCGTTGGTAAGCGACACCATGTTCGGGAAGGCGATGTCGCCCAATAGCAGATCCATCACTCCATCGCCATTCAGGTCCAGCGGTGTGACCGTGCTGCCTGCGTGTGCACGTTCATCCGGCCCGGTCAATTCTGGATTCGGCACCGGGTAGGGGCATTCCACATTCAATGAAACCGCATTGGTGGACGAATTCTCAGCAAATCGACCCCAACAACCGCTGCGCAGCACGAAGTCCAAACTGTCGCAGGTGCCGTATTCCTCTAAGGTGAGGTTCTTGTAGTATTGCACATAGGATCCCAATTGGTGGAAGGTGAGCACATCCAGGTCCCCATCGCCATCCACATCCACGATGCCCGGAATGTCATCGGCATTCACATACAGGTTGGTGATCTGCGATGAGCCATCGCTGAACACATAGTCGCATAGCATCCGGAACGTGATCAGTTCGAATGCCAGACCCGCCGAAGTAGAGGTGTTGCGGTACACGGAGAAGCCCGCTTGGGAATAGCTGAAGATGTCCTCCCTTCCGTCGCAATCGTAATCCCGAAGCAGGACCCAATCATGCAACTGAGCGAAAGGGTAGACCGCATCGTATGCGCGGGTCAGCTCATAAGCGTTCGTTCCCGAGCCTCCCGTATGGCGCAAAGTGGTGATCTTGTTCCCTGTTCGATCGAAGAAGAACAGGTCCTTGAGGCCGTCTTGATCCAGATCCAGTTGCCCCACTTGGGTGTAGTTGATACCCCCGGCCCACGCGAGGGGCAGCGGAGAACCCATTCGGGTGACCGGCACCGTACCGTCGAATTCCAGATCCGTTTGTGCGTGCAGGCTGCCCGCGAGTAGCACGGCCAGTGTAAAGATGTACAGGTGTTTCATGGTGAGCGGTACAAAGGTGGTGATGTCCGGCGTATCCTGTTCACCAATGAAGATGCGCATCGTGCGATCCAAGAACCGGTCAAGTCGGCCCTATTACCGTCGGGGAATGGCCGTCGTTGCTGCATTGCTTCCTCCGATGGGCAACAACGCTATATTTGCCGCCTCTTAAGAAAAACCATCGGTCATGCAGAATAGGGGCGCGCTTTGGATCTTCACCATCCTGCTGGCGCTGGCTTGTACGTATCAGCTTTCATTCTCGGTCTTTACCTCCGGTATGGAGAAAAAGGCTCGAGTAGAAAGCAACTTGAAGGCCGATTCCGTCCTCGCCATACCGGGGAATGAAGGCCAGGACCGTGATGCCTTGCGGATCCAGTTCGAGAACAGCTACCTCCGCGCTCGAAGCGAGGAGAAGGTGTACCCGATCCTGGGTTATACCTACGGCGAGTGCAAGGAGAAGGAGATCAACTTGGGTCTGGATCTGCGCGGCGGTATGGCTGTTACCCTCGAGGTGAGCATCCCGGAGTTGGTGGTCAACTTGAGCGAGAACAGCGAAGATCCCGCATTCCGGACCGCGATCGCCAATGCGCGTGAACGTCAAAAGAACAGCGATCAGGACTTCATCACCCTCTTCGGTGAAGAGTATGCCAAGGTCCCGGACCATGGCCCGCTCTCGGCCATCTTCTACAGCCCCGATCGCAAGGGCATCTTCGACCGGGAAGGCTCTGATGAGGACTACCTCACTGCATTGCGAGGCGAGGCTACTACGGCCTTGAACAACACGGAGAAGATCCTCCGCACCCGTATCGACAAGTTCGGCGTGGCCCAACCAAGCATTCAAAAGCAGACCTTCTCTGGTCGCATCCAGATCGAATTGCCCGGTGTCAAGGACAAGGAACGTGTGCGCAAGGTGTTGCAGAGCACGGCCAATTTGCAGTTCTGGGAGACGGCGGACAATGAACAGGTATTCCCTTCCTTGAAGGATGCCAACGACCGAATGGGTGCCTTGGCGATGGGATCGGATACCGCCGATGTTCCCGAATTCTCCCACACCCTGACCTCTGGCGTGGAGATCAAAGGTGCTGGAACAGGGGTTGAAAGCGGTCTGGTCGGCTTCTTGACCAGCGGCCAAGCGGTGGATAAGGACGCGTGGTTCAATTTCGACCGGGTGACTTTCGCTACCGGTAGCGCGACCATCGACATGGCCAACTCTGAAAGCCAGTTGGGTAATCTGGTCGAGATCATGAACGCTTACTCGAACGTTCGGTTGAAGATCGGAGGATACACCGACAACACGGGAGATTCCACCATGAACAAGGCGCTTTCCCAACAACGCGCCGAAGCGGTCACCGCTGCATTGGTCGCCAAAGGGATCGCCTCGGATCGCTTGGAAGCCGAAGGTTACGGACCGGCACATCCTGTGGCCAACAACGATACCGAGGAAGGACGTGCGCAGAATCGTCGCATGGCCTTGCGCGTGCTTGATCTGGGTGCCGATGCGGACACCGCCGATGCGTTGGAAACGGACACGACCAAGAGCTTCGACGAGATGACCGAGGCTGAGAAGGCCGAAGCACGTCAGAAGAACCCCTTGTTCTCTGTATTCCAGCCGAGCCAGAGCCGTGGGGCGGTGCTCGGTAGCTCACTCGTGGCCGATACCGCACAAGTGAATGCCTTCTTGAAATCTCCGACGACGAAGTCCTTGATGCCTGCCGATGTGAAGTTGGTGTGGGGAGCGAAGCCCGAGACCTTCGAGTTGGCCAAGGGAGGGAGCGCACAATTCCTCACCCTTTACGCACTTCGTGTTCCGCGTGGAGGCGAGCCCAAATTGGATGGTAGCTCCATCACCAACGCCTATCAGGATTTTGATATGAAAGGCGATGTGGAGGTGATCATGCAAATGGATGCTGAAGGAGCACAGACCTGGAAGGTGATGACCGGCGACAATGTGGGACGCGCCGTGGCCATCGTGCTGGATGAATTGGTGTATAGCGCACCGATCGTTCAATCCGAGATCGCAGGTGGCCGATCCAGCATCAGCATGGGAACCGGTGACCTGAACAACCAGATCCAAGAAGCGGACGACTTGGCCAACATCCTGAAGGCCGGCGCTCTGCCAGCACCAGCGCGCATCATCGACGAAACGGTGGTAGGACCATCGCTCGGTGGTGAGAACATCAAGTGGGGCATGATCTCCTTTGCGATCGCCTTGCTGATCGTGATGATCTATATGATCCTCTACTACAACACCGCCGGCTGGGTGGCCGATCTGGCCTTGTTGGTGAACCTGTTCGTGCTCATTGGCTCGCTCGCTTCCCTGCAAGCCGCACTTACGCTACCTGGTATTGCGGGTATCGTACTTACCATGGGTATGGCGGTAGATGCGAACGTGCTCATCTATGAACGGATCCGGGAGGAATTACGCCATGGCAAGATGCTCAAGTCCGCTGTGGACCTGGGCTTCAAAGGCGCCATGTCGGCGATCATCGACTCCAACGTGACCACGTTGATCACAGCGGTGATCCTCTACATCTTCGGTTCCGGCCCGATCCGTGGTTTCGCGACTACGCTCGGTCTGGGTATCCTCACGTCCTTGTTCACCGCACTCTTCCTTTCGCGGATGATCATTTCGCGCCGCTTGGAGCAGGGTAAACCCTTCAGCGTGTGGACGGGGTGGAGCAAGAACATCTTCGTGAATGCGAACTTCGACTTCATGGCCAAGCGAAAGGTCTTCTATACCGTCAGTGGCATTGTGATCGCGATCGGGATCGTTTCCATGTTCACCAATGGATTCAATTGGGGCGTGGATTTCAGTGGTGGAAGAACCTACGTGGTGAAGTTCCAGAATGAGGTGAAAGTGGATGCCGTGGAAAGCGCCTTGAAGCCCAATTTCGTCACGGAGGAAGGTCTCCAGAGTGGCGTGAACGTGAAAACCTATGGCGGATCCAGCCAGGTGAAGATCACGACCAACTTCATGTCCGCCGCAAGTGGTGAAGGGGTGGAGGATGTCGTAGATGGAAGGCTCGAAACAGGCTTGAAGACGTTGGGCAATGACTATGAGATCATCGAATCCCGGAAAGTGGATGCCACGATCAGTGACGACATCAAGACCAGTGCCGTGACCGCTCTTGGATTCGCCTTGCTCTTCATCTTCCTGTATGTGGCCGTGCGCTTCAGCAACTGGCAATTCGGCTTGGCCGGTCTCTTGTCCTTGACGCACGATGCTCTCTTCGTGCTTGGATTGTATTCGTTGCTCTACAAGATCATGCCTTTCTCGATGGAGATCGATGAGGCCTTCATTGCAGCGATCCTCACCGTGATCGGTTACTCCATCAACGATACGGTGGTGGTCTTCGACAGGATCCGTGAATACATGCTCGATCACAAACGAGAGACGAACGAAGTGGTGTTCAACAAGGCCATCAACTCCACTTTGGGCCGTACCATGAACACGGCGGTGACCACCTTGTTGGTACTGATCGTGATCTTCTTCTTCGGTGGTGTGTCCATCCAAGGCTTCATCTTCGCCCTGTTCATCGGTATTCTCGTAGGAACGTACTCCTCCGTTTTCGTGGCCAGCTCGCTGGTCGTGGATCTCTTGAAAGGGAAGAAGTCCGAGACCAAAGCATAAGCCATCAATACTTTCATGGAAGTCCTGCCCCCGTGGCGGGACTTCCTACTTTTGGACCGTGTTCCCCCTTCTTTTCGATATCAGCGGTGGCGAGTTCATCATGGTGATGCTCTTCGCATTGCTCTTCTTCGGCTCGAAGGGCATACCGGACCTTGCCCGCACCATGGGCCGTACCATGCGGCAAGTTCGCGATGCGAGCAATGAGGTGCAACGCGAGATCCAACGGGGTGCTTCGGATATCCAACGGACTGTCGCTGAACAGCGGCGAACCTTCCAACAAACCGTGGAGGGCGAGGTGCCGCGAAAGACCGACCTTCCGAAGGATCCTCCGAAAGAGGAGGGGCCACCACCTCCAGAGAGCTGATCGATCCGAGGGTGTGCGGATCATTCCCGCTGCACTGGGCCTTTGCGTGATCGACCACGGAGGTCTTTTGGACGCTTTGTTCAGTGAAAGTGGAAAATGCCGTTGGAACCGCACCGGTGATAATTTTCGATTTGGAGGGTGATGGGGTAAAAAGTATTCAACTTTTACCACACCCCCCTAATTCTGAACATACCTTCGCGCCAGAAACACCACTTTACTGATGACACCCCCCCGAATGAGGCATGCCGCGCTCAATGAAGTAAGAAACCGTTCTCCCAAAGTGGTCGAAACACCTTCAGCCAAGATCAGTGAGTATTTCGGAACCAATGTCTTCAATGAGGATGCTATGCGCATGTTCCTGATCGAAGACGCGTACTACGCTGTGCGACAGGCTATTTTGGAGGGCACACGGATCGATCGAAAGCTGGCCGATCAAGTGGCTAGCGGCATGAAGGAATGGGCCGCCACCAAGGGTGCCACGCACTATACACACTGGTTCCAGCCACTCACGGGTACCAGTGCGGAGAAGCATGACGCGTTCTTCGAACCGATCCATGGCGGCCGAAGTATCGAACGCTTCGATGGCAGCATGTTGGTGCAGCAAGAACCCGATGCCAGCAGTTTCCCGAATGGCGGCATCCGCAACACATTCGAAGCCCGTGGTTACACGGCTTGGGACCCCAGCAGTCCCGCGTTCATCATTGGCCGCACCCTGTGCATTCCCACCATCTTCATCAGTTACACCGGCGATGCCTTGGACTACAAGATGCCGCTGCTACGTGCCATCAAGGCCGTGGATGAAGCGGCTACAGCCGTTTGTCAATACTTCGATAAGGACGTGACCAAGGTGACCTGTACCCTCGGTTGGGAGCAAGAGTATTTCTTGATCGACGAGGCGCTTTACTACGCTCGACCGGATATCATGATGGCCGGTCGCGCCCTCTTCGGCCACTTGCCTGCAAAGGGACAGCAGTTGGAGGATCACTATTTCGGTAGCATCCCGGACCGCGCTCAGGCCTTCATGCGCGATTTCGAGACCGAAGCCTTGAAGTTGGGAATTCCAGTCAAGACGAGGCACAACGAAGTAGCCCCGAACCAGTTCGAGTGCGCGCCCGTGTTCGAGGAACTCAATCTCGCGGTGGATCACAACATGTTGCTCATGGATGTGATGGAGAAGGTGGCCCGCAAGCACCAGTTCCGGGTGCTTTTCCATGAGAAACCGTACGCCGGTGTGAATGGTAGCGGCAAACACAACAACTGGAGCTTGGCGACCAACACCGGAAAGAACCTCCTGCGGCCTGCGAAGACCCCGAAGGAGAACATGCTGTTCCTCGCCTTTTTCGTGAATACGATCAAGGCCATCCACAGCCACGCCGATGTGCTTCGCGCCAGTATTGCAAGTGCAAACAACGACCATCGCCTTGGTGCCAACGAAGCACCCCCGGCGATCATCAGTGTCTTCATCGGCGAATACCTTACCAAGTTGCTGGACGGCTTGGAGAAGAATATCAAAGGGGCGATGTCCCCCGAGAGCAAGACCGAATTGAAACTCAACATTGGCCGCATTCCTTCGGTATTGTTGGACAATACGGACCGGAACCGGACCAGTCCCTTCGCCTTCACCGGGAACAAATTCGAGTTCCGGGCGGTGGGCAGCAGCGCCAATTGTGCAGCGGCCATGACCGTACTGAATACCATTGTCGCCCACCAGCTTCAAGCCTTCAAGAAGTCCGTGGATGCGTCCATTGCAAAGGGGGTGAAGAAAGACGAGGCCGTGCTGCGGGTGATCCGCGACCTGATCATGGAGAGCAAGGCCATCCGCTTCGAAGGCAACGGGTACGGGGATGAATGGAAGGCGGAAGCGGCGAAGCGCGGGCTCAGCAACATCGCCGACACACCGCGTGCGTTGGACGTTTGGTCGCGCAAGGAGACGTTGGAGCTCTTCGAGAGCATGGGTGTGCTGAGCGAGGTGGAACTCAAAGCACGCCACGAGATCGAGCTGCACAGTTACGTGCTCAAGCTCCAGATCGAAGGGCGTGTTTGCGGGGATCTGGCCCAGAACCACATCGTTCCTACCGCTATCGCTTACCAGAACCGGTTATTGGAGAACGTGCGCGGCCTGCGTGAGGTGTTCGGGGCAGAGAAGGCCAAAAAGACCGCTGCCACCCAGATCAAGTTGATCGAGGAGATGAGTGACCGCATCAGTGGGATCATGACCTTGGTGGAACAGATGACCGAAGAGCGGAAGAAGGCCAATGCCCTGAAAGATACCCGGGCGAAGGCCATCGCTTATTGCGATGAGGTGAAACCCTTGTTCGACCGGATCCGCTACCACTCCGACAAGTTGGAGTTGATGGTGGACGATGAACTGTGGCCACTTCCCAAGATGCGGGAACTCATGTTCACCCGATAAGGCGGCCTTTCCAGTACGTTCAGCACCTTCTTTTTGGAGATGTCGGTCATTGAGGGATCTGCTTATCTTCGCCCGGAACCAAAAAGGACCTCATCATCCATTCGTATCCGATGACCACAAGGAAACTCCTGGCAAGCCTTTTCGTCAGTCTCGTTTTCGCTTCTACTGCTGCGGCCCAGACCAAGCTCGCGGAGGAGGCGGATGACGCATTCAAGAAAGGCTTCTACTTCAACGCCATCGAACTGTACAAGAAGGCGTACACGGTAGAGAAGAAGGCGAGCACCAAGGCCGAGTTGATCTTCAAGGTGGGTGAAGCCTACCGCGCCATCGGTGATCCGCAGCAAGCGGCCGTGTGGTACGAAAAGGCAAACAAGGCC
Organism: Flavobacteriales bacterium; assembly: GCA_016710015.1. Lineage (GTDB taxonomy): Bacteria > Bacteroidota > Bacteroidia > Flavobacteriales_F > PHOS-HE28 > PHOS-HE28. The sequence continues at coordinate 827,020 of JADJLR010000001.1, read as the reverse complement.
CAGTACACCGATCCCATTACCTACCTGTACATCGGCGACATGTTGAAGCAGGATGGCAAGTATGCCGAAGCCATCGCTTCGTACAACCGGTTCAAGGATAAGAAGGCGAACGATGTACGGGCGGATGCCAGCATTGCAGAATGCCAACAAGCGCAAGAATGGAAGGACTCTCCAACGCGGTATAGCGTGGACCCTGAGGTGCTGCTGAATACCCAGCAGTATGATTTCACACCGGCCTTCGCGGACAAGAAGAATGAAATGGTGGTCTACACCAGCACCCGTCCTGGTTCTACGGGTACGGAGACCGACCAGATCATCGGAGAAAGCTTCAGTGACCTCTTCACCAGCAGCCGGGACCGCTTGGGCAAGTGGAGTGAACCTGTGAAACTGCCCATCTCCATCAATACGGCGGGCAACGAGGGTGCACCCATCTTCAACGAAAAGCGGAACCTCATGTACTTCACCCGCTGCCCCATGGAAAAGAAGAAGGTCTATGGCTGTGATATATGGGTGGCCAAGAAAGTGGGGAACAACTACGCAGAACCTGTGATCCTGGCCCTGCGCCCTGACAAGAATGACACCATCACGATCGGCCATCCGGCACTGACCGTGAACGAAGACGCGATGATCTTCGCCAGTGATATGAAATGGCCCGGTCACAAGGGCGGAAAGGACCTCTACATCGTGAAACTCGATAAGGACGGTATGCCCACCGGCGCACCGACCAACCTCGGAGCGGATATCAACACGGCCAAGGATGAGATGTTCCCCTTCGTGCGGCAGGATGGTGCTCTGTACTTCTCTTCAACAGGTCGGCCCAGCATGGGCGGCATGGATATCTACCGGGCAGAAAAGTCCGGGGAGAACACTTGGAGCGCCGTGGATAACATGCGTTCACCCATCAACAGTTCCTCCGATGATTTCGGCATTGCCTTCGAAGGCGAAGAGGAGCGCGGGTTCTTTACCAGCAACCGGGCCGGTGGCAAGGGGCAGGATGACATCTGGCGTTTCTACTTGCCGGATATGATCTTCGCACTTCAGGGAACGGCATTCGACAAAGCGAACGGCCAACCGTTGCCAGGAGTGAAGATCAGTGTGGTTGGGACCAACGGTAGCAATTTCGACGCGATCACCGACGACAACGGCGGTTTCAGTTTCGTTGAGAATGGCAAGGACCGCTACATCAAGGAGAACACCACGTACAGCGTCTTGGTGGAAAAGGAGGGTTATCTGGTCGTGAAGGACCAAGCGACCACCGTGGGCTTGGAAGAGAGCACCACTTTCGTAAAAGAGTACTTCCTACAACCCGCCATTGTTGGTGGGGTCGTGGACCTGCCTAGCGTGTTGTACGAGGTGGATGAGTTCGCCCTGGTACCAGCAAGTTTGGATTCTCTGGAACTGGCCTACCGCACCTTGATCGATAACCCGACCATGATCGTGGAGTTGCGTTCGCACACGGACTCACGCCCGACCCGGCGTTACAAAGGAGGAAACATGGAACTCTCCCAAAAGCGGGCGCAGAGTTGTGTGAATTATTTGGTGACCAAAGGGATCGACCCGGTACGGATGGTGCCTGTAGGGCGCGGTCCTGAGGAGCCACGGATCAGCGATGAAGCCATCAAGAAGATGGCCACCAAGGAGGAGAAGGAAGCTGCCCACCAGAAGAACCGCCGAACGGATTTCAAGGTGCTGAGCTATGACTACGTACCCCAGGCCAATTAGGCCGCATGCATAGAAGAAGAGCATCCGGTAAGGGTGCTCTTCTTCATTTTCGGTCATGACCACCGATCGTTACGCCCAACGCGGAGTTTCTTCCGGGAAAGAGGATGTCCACCGGGCCATTGCTCATTTGGATAAGGGCCTTTTCCCCAAAGCATTCTGTAAGGTGGTTCCCGATCGCCTCACGGACAGTCAGGAGCATTGCATCGTTATGCACGCCGATGGTGCTGGAACAAAATGCGCATTGGCCTATGCTTATTGGAAGGAGACCGGTGATATCAGCGTGTGGCATGGTATCGCACAGGATGCGATCGTCATGAACCTCGATGACCTGCTTTGTGTTGGAGCCACCAATGGCATCCTGCTCAGTAGTACCATCGGCCGTAACAAGCGGTCGATCCCAGGTGAAGTGATCGCTGCGCTTATTGAAGGTACGGAGTCCTTTCTCCAGCGCATGCGCGATCTGGGGGTCGGTATACACAGCACCGGCGGGGAAACCGCAGATGTTGGGGACCTCGTCCGCACCGTGATCGTGGACAGTACCGTAGTGTGCCGGATGAAGCGCAGTGAGGTCATCGACAACGCACGGATCCAGACCGGCGATGTGATCGTGGCACTGGCCAGCGATGGACAAGCCAGTTACGAGGAGGTGTACAATGCTGGTATGGGGAGCAATGGGTTGACGAGTGCTCGCCACGACGTTTTCGCGAAGGAACTGGCCACCAAGTACCCAGAGACCTTCGACCCAAGAACGCCTGCCGATCTGGTTTATTCAGGTCAAGCGCAATTGACGGACCCCTTGCCGGGAACCCCGCTGAACATGGCGCAGGCAGTTCTTTCGCCCACCCGAACGTATGCGCCTGTGGTGTTACAGGTCCTGCGGGAAATGCGCTCCGAGATCCATGGAATGGTCCATTGCAGTGGTGGCGCGCAGACCAAGGTGTTGCATTTCGTAGACGCCTTGCGCGTGATCAAGGACGATCTTTTCCCTATTCCGCCGCTGTTCCAAGCCATCCAGCGCATGAGCGGCACGGATCCAAAGGAGATGTACCGCGTCTTCAACATGGGGCATCGATTGGAATTCTATGTGCCAGAAACACGCGCTGAGGAGATCATCGCCATTTCAAAGGCCTTCGCCATCGATGCGCACGTGATCGGAAGGGTGGAGGCGGCACCGGAAAAAGAAGTCGTGTTGACCGGTCCGCACGGGACTTTCACCTATCACTGACCCGAACTCCTCGGCGTGCTCAGCACCCTCTGCGGTTCTTATTTACCCATGAGCGACCTCCTTTCCAAACTGGCCACCCTGTTCGATCGCCGCGAGGAGATCGGCAAACAACTGGCGGATCCGGCAGTGATCGCCGACCAGAAGCGGTTCATTGAATTCAACCGTACCTACCGGGATCTGGAGCCCATCGCAGAAGCCTTCCATCGCTTCAAGCGTTTGCACGAAGACCTTGCTGGTGCGGAGGACATGCTGCGTACGGAGAAGGACACGGAAATGCTGGACATGGCGCGCACGGAACGCGATGGCGCACGGGTAGCGATCGCAGCGATGGAGGAGGAGGTGCGTATGATGCTCGTTCCAAAGGATCCGAACGATGCTAGGAACTGCACCATGGAAGTGCGCGCCGGGACCGGTGGTGATGAAGCCAGCATCTTCGCCGGAGACCTGTTCCGCATGTACACGCGCTATTGCGAGAACCGTGGATGGCGTGTGGAAGTGGCCGACGTGAGTGAGGGCACCGTTGGCGGGTACAAGGAAGTGGTCTTCAACGTGATCGGCGATGGCGCGTATGGCGTGTTGAAATTCGAAGCCGGTGTACATCGCGTTCAACGTGTGCCTTCAACCGAGGCCAGTGGCCGTATCCACACCAGTGCTGCCACGGTGAACGTGCTGCCAGAAGCCGAAGAGACCGACGTGGACCTGAAGGAAAGCGATGTGAAGATGGAGACCGCGCGCAGTGGTGGTGCCGGTGGCCAGAACGTGAACAAGGTGGAAACGAAGGTGCGGCTTACACACCTACCCACGGGCCTGGTGGTGATGTGCCAGACCGAACGCAACCAATTGGGCAACCGCATGAAGGCCATGAACATGTTGCGCACCAAATTGTACGAGGACAAGGTCCGTGAGCAGGAAGCGGCAATGACCGCCCACCGGAAAAGCCAAGTGAGTAGCGGGGATCGCAGTGCCAAGATCCGCACGTACAATTACCCGCAAAGCAGGGTGACGGACCACCGCATTGAATTCACCGTACACAACCTACCGCAGGTCCTCAATGGGGATCTGGAGGAATTGATCGATGCCCTGCAACTCGCCGAACGGACCGAAAAGCTTCAGGCAGAGGCAGGCCTTTGATCCCCCCATGTCCCGGATCGTATCGGAGTACGAACTTTGTTGACCGTGAACCGATCCGAACTTATCTCCATCATTCGTCGCAAGCGAAGCATGCTCTGCGTGGGCCTCGATACCGAGGAACACTTGGTGCCCGAGCATTTCAAACAGGAAAGCCATCCGGTCCGTGCATTCAATGAAGCCATTGTGGAGGTCACACATGACCTTGCGGTAGCCTACAAACTGAACTTGGCCTTCTATGAAGCACTCGGCGATGAGGGCTGGTTGGACCTAGAGGCCACCATCGCCTATATCCGCAGCAAAAGCGATTGTTTCATCATTGCGGATGCGAAGCGTGGGGACATCGGGAATACTGCGCGGAAATATGCCGAAGCCTTCTTCGACACGCTCGATGTGGATGCCGTGACCTTGTCACCGTACATGGGCCGTGATAGCATCACACCCTTCTTGGGTCGCAACGGCAAATGGGCGGTCGTCCTCGGGGTCACCAGCAATCCGGGAGCGGAGGACTTCCAATTCCTCGTAGCCGATGGAAAGCCCTTGTATGAACACGTGATCCAGCGTACAGCAGGTTGGGGTTCTCCGGAGGAACTCATGTTCGTAGTAGGCGCCACGCGTCCCGGGATCCTGGCGCGGATACGTACGCTCGCTCCAGAGCACTTCTTCCTGGTCCCTGGGGTCGGGGCGCAAGGCGGAGACCTGGAACAGGTTCTCGCTGCCGGAATGACCGTGGATGGGGGCCTGCTTATCAACAGCAGCAGGGGCATCCTATACGCCGGTCAAGGCAAAGAGGCCATATCGAGTGCTCGTCGCGCTGCGCAGACCATTCAGGCATCCATGGCGCGTGCGTTGGCAACTGTTGGAACACCCGGATAAGGGATCTATCTTTTGCGGTCCTGATCGGCAGAAAAACCGTCAATAGGGATCGTATGAAACCTCCGAAAGGGACCGCGTCGGCCCTTCCCGATTCCAAGCAAACTCCGCGCCTGCACGTAGTGCAGCGCGGCTTTACGGACCCATTCGCCGGTGAAGTCCATCCGGACATGATGCTGGATCCCGCTTTTCCGTATGGCGAAGAATTGCTCCAGTTCATTTGGGAACAGCGCTTGTTCGATGGCCGTTCATTGAGAACCACCGATGGTCGGGTTTTGGAGATCATTCGCCCAGGGCGGATCCAACAGGACAGCGGCCCGGATCTACTCGGGGCCGAGGTGCGGGTGGATGGTCAGCTTTGGATCGGGGCGGTGGAAGTCCACCTGCGCAGCAGCGATTGGAATGCACACGGGCATCAATTCGACCCGGCGTATGGTAGTGTGGTATTGCACGTGGTACATGCCCATGATCTGGACATCCGCATGAACAATGGGGCCATACCGCCCACGTTGGAACTGCATGCACGCATTTCAAAGGAAAGCATCGCGGTCCATCTTTCCCTGATGCGCGATCAGGGCTTCGTGCCTTGCGCCTCCATGCTGCAGCGGGTGGGTGCGGATCATTGGAGCCTTTGGCTGGAGCGCGTCCTGGTGGAACGTTTGGAACGCAAAGCCGCCGAGGTGGAAGCGCTGTTCCACCGATTGGAAGGCGACCCAACGGAGACCCTGTACCACATGGTGGCCAAGGCCTTTGGCCTGAAAGTGAACGCCGATCCCTTCGGCATGTTGGCCCACGCGCTGCCCCTTAAGCTGCTCCAGAAGTACCGCGATGATGCGCTGCGGATCGAAGCGCTGCTCTTTGGTCAAGCAGGGATGTTGCAAGCGGATCTTGTAGATGATCATCCGCGTGCGTTGCAGGCGGAATACGGTGCATTGGCACACCTGCATGGTTTGCGGTCCAATCCCTTGGCCGCTTGGAAGTTCACCCGTATGCGCCCGGTCAATTTCCCGACCATCCGCATCGCTCAATTCGCCCAACTGCTGATCCATACGGATGGGGATCTCTCCGAGCTTTTGGCGCACGAGGAAGTGACCCCACTCCACGCGCTGCTGGACGTGGGAACCAGCACCTATTGGACCACCCACTATACGTTCGACGTGCCAAGTCACACCCGGGCAAAACGCATGGGCCGTGCTGGAAGCGATCACCTTATCATCAATGCGATCGTGCCCACACTCTTCGCCTTGGGCCGCGTAATGGGTCGGCCAGCGTATACAGACCGGGCCATGAACCTGTTGGAGCAGCTACCGCCAGAACGCAATGCTTTGCTCCGTCAATGGGCGGAATTGAATGTCCATGCCGATACCGCCGGTCGCGGACAAGCCTTGTTGGAGTTGAAGAACCTTTACTGCACCCCACGTCGTTGCTTATCTTGTCGCGTTGGCAACCAATTACTCAAGAATGCCGTCTAGCAGGCAGGGCCCGAAGTGATGATCGCGAACATCAAGACCTATTTCGAAAAACAGGCATTCGGCGTATGCGAATGGTGGGCGGGTAAGCTCAACATCAAGGCGGAGCAGGTCCGGTTGACCTTCATCTACCTAAGCTTCATCACCGCAGGTGTACACCTCGTGGCCTACCTCTTCATGGCCTTCGTTCTCCAGCACAAGGAGCGCATCAAGCATCCGTTCAAACGGCGCAGCACGGTGTGGGACCTGTGATCGGCGGAATTCGCGTACCCCTTACCGCTGGGATCCCCAGTATCGTTGTTCAACCTTGCATCAGGGTGGGTCGACCCCGAAATGGGTCGCAGGCAAGCAGTGATCACTTCCGAGCGAATGGAAGTATTGACGGGCTCTCCTTTCGTAGTTCCAAGTGTGTAGCCTTTCTTCGCACCGTATGAAGATCCTGATCACTGGTAGCAATGGCCTTTTGGGGCAGAAACTCGTGGCCGCCCTTCGGAAAGACCCCGACGTGCAGTTGATCGCGACAAGCAGAGGAGAGGACCGCACACCCGAGCCGTTGAACGATGCGTATCGTTCCATGGACATTACAGATGCTACCCAAGTGAATGCGATGATCGGATCCACAACACCGGATGTGATCATCCATACTGCGGCCATGACCAACGTGGATGCTTGCGAGTTGGACCCGCCTTTGTGCCAGCTCCAGAATGTCACAGCAACGGAGAACCTTCTGGCAGCCGCGAAACGGCACGGAAGCCATTTCATCTTCCTGAGCACTGATTTCATTTTCGACGGAACGAAAGGCCCATACAAGGAGACCGACATACCGGCACCTCTCAGCGTATACGGGCATAGCAAGTTGGAAGGCGAGCGCCTGGTCGCCGATAGTGGTCTCGCGAAATGGGCCATCGCCCGAACGATCATTGTCTATGGTGTCGCGGAAGGCCTTAGCCGGAGCAACCCCATCCTGTGGGCTAAAGGAGCTCTGGAAAGAGGGGAGCCGATCAAGGTGGTGGACGATCAATGGCGTATGCCGACCCTCGCTGAGGATCTCGCCGATGGTTGCATCAGCATCGCGAAAGGTGGGGCCACTGGTGTATTCCACTTGAGCGGCCCGGATGGCATGAGCATCTTGGAACTCGTGCAGCGTGTAGGGGCGTTCTTTCTTCTGGACACTTCCGTTGTGACTCCTGTACAGAGCGACTCCTTGGGCCAACCCGCGAAACGCCCACCCCGCACGGGCTTCATCCTGGATAAGGCGCGTCGGGAGTTGGGGTATTCGCCGCGAAGCTTCGAGGAAGGGCTCGCAGTCCTCAAGGCGCAACTCGGTTGACAGACCTTGGAACAGGTGTGCCTTGCCTGATAAATGCAAGATCCTATCTTGTGCCGATCTGAAGGGATCATGGCGTTAGGACAAACCGAATCGTGGGGCTCTCGCGTTGGACTCATCCTCGCCATGGCAGGGAATGCTGTGGGCCTTGGCAACTTCCTCCGCTTTCCGGTCCAAGCCGTGAACAACGGTGGCGGGGCCTTCATAATTCCCTACTTGGTGTGCTTCTTATTGATGGGCATTCCGTTGTTATGGGTGGAGTGGAGCATGGGCCGTTTCGGTGGTCGTAGCAACAACCACAGTACGCCTTTCATCTTGGATAGCATGACCAAGAAGGCGTTCTGGAAATACTTCGGTGTCTTCGGCATCTTCACCAACATTGCTGTGGCATCCTATTACTGCTACATTGAAAGCTGGACCATGAGCTACGTGTGGCACAGCATCATCGGCACGTTCGATGGCATGAGCCAGACCCAAGTGGCCCAATTCTTCTCCAAGTATGTGGACATCGATAAGAGCCTGACCGGCATACCATACGAAGCGGTGGTCTTCTATGTGCTCTGTCTGCTGCTCAATACCTTCATCCTCTCGCGAGGCTTGGCCGGCGTGGAGCGCGCTGCCAAGATCGGGATACCCCTGCTGCTCGTATTCGGTTCATTCCTCGCCATACGTGGGTTGACCTTGGGTGCCAGCGGTGCCAGTGCCGAAGTGCCCAACGCCAGTGCATGGGACGGCCTCAATTTCCTCTGGACACCCCAGTATTCCAGCCTCAGTGATCCGAAGGTTTGGCTGGCTGCAGCAGGGCAGATCTTCTTCACACTCAGCGTGGGCATGGGCACCATTCACTGCTATGCGGCATACGTGAAGAGCAAGGACGATGTGGCCTTGAACGCGGTGAGCGCCGGGTTCACCAATGAATTCGTCGAAGTGGTTCTCGGTTCTTCCATCGTGATCCCTATTGCCGCCGGTTACCTCGGGCTCGATTGGGTAAAGGAGAACGCCGGTTTCGGCATGGCCTTCCAAACCATGCCCTTCTTGTTCGAGAAATGGGGGCCGATCCTTAGCACGGTGGCCGGGGTCATGTGGTTCGGCTTGCTCTTCTTCGCGGGAATCACCAGCAGCTTGGCCATGGGTACGCCATGGATGGGCTTCATGCGCGATGAGTTCGGTTGGGGTCGGTTGAAAGGCGCTTGGAGTTTTGGGGCGATCGTACTTGCATTGGGCCTTCCTACTGTGATCTTCTATGAACACGGGGTGTTCGACGAGTACGATTACTGGGCGGGCACCGTGAGTCTGGTGGTCTTTGCACTGGCAGAATCCATCCTGTTCGCTTGGGTGTTCGGGATCGATAAAGGGTGGAGGGAATTGCTCTCCGGTTCCGATCTCAAGGTGCCGAACATCTACAAATTCATCATCAAGTACGTGACACCGTTGATGTTGTTGCTCGTTTTCCTCGGTGCCGTATTCACACCACTTGGCAATGATTGGACCGCTGCATTCGTCTCGTTGTTCAGTGGCGAAGGATGGCAGTTGGACCATGCCTCCATCATCAAGACCATTACCAATGCGGGGCTGCATGAACAACTCGTCGCCGCAACGGATCCTACCGAGGTGGCCCGTTTGGAGGACCGCCGGTTCTACACCAATGCCGCCCGTCTTCTGCTCACGACCACTTTCGCCGCACTCGCTGGTCTGGTCTACCTTGCAGCAAGGAAGCGATCAAGTCCCTCGAACCAGACCAACCATGAATAGCGATGCACTCGGCCTCTTGTTGGTCACACAACTAACCGTGATCGCGATCACGGTCTATTTCTTCTATCGGGTACTGACCACACCTTCCAGACCGGAACCGGATAGCTATACGGATAACGATCAATAGCGGGCCGGGTCATCCCCGGTCATCCATGCGATGGCGCGGAAAAGGAGAACGCGATGGAAGGAGGGTTTGAAGGACCTCCTGTCGATGCACCGCGATGAACGGCGCGGGATCACGGTACTCGTTCTTCTCCTCTTCATTCTGGCCGTTATCGTTTGCTACTTGCAATGGTTCCGGCCACCCAAGGTGCATGACATGGCCGCTATGGAAGCCCAGATGGCCGCTTGGATCACCGAACTCGAAACCGAACACGATACCGTCGAGATCAAACCATTTCCGTTCGACCCGAATACCATTGGCCGTGAAGAGTGGCGGGCGCTGGGACTGACCGATAAGCAGATCGATGGATTGGAGCGGTACCAGAACAAGGGTGGACACTTCCGGACCAAGAAAGACCTCGGACGGATGTACAGCATCAAGCCGGAATTGTTCGCCCGATTGGAACCGTTCATCCTCTTGCCGGACAGCCTCACCCGTAAGGCGTATCCCAAGAAGGACCGAGCATGGGAGAAGGAACATGCGGAACGCAAAGGGCCTTACCCAGAGCGCGCCACTCACTCCGAGTGGACCATTCGAACGGTCGAGTTGAACAGCGCGGATACCATTGGGTTGATCGCGGTACGCGGTATCGGTCCGGCTTTCGCACGTAGCATCGTGAAGTATCGGGAAGTGTTGGGTGGGTACGTATCCTTGGACCAATTGGCCGAAGTATACATCCTCCGTGATAAGCCGGACGCCGTGCTGCGATTGAAAGAGCTCTTGACCCTGGACCCGTCGCTGGTCCGTCGTATCCCGATCAACACTTGCACAGCGGACGACCTGGCTGCACATCCGTATGTGCGCTGGAAGCTGGCCAAGACACTGGTGGCCTATCGCACACATCACGGTCCGTTCGCTACCGTCGCCGATATTCAAGGCTGCCCACTGGTCGTTGATAGTGTCTTCCGTAAACTTGCACCCTACCTCTCCGTGGAGTGAACGAACTCGAGAATAGGCTCAGGACCGCCATCCGTGCGGTACCGGATTTCCCCAAACCGGGCGTCCTGTTCCGGGACATCACCCCTGTACTGGAAGATGTTGCCCTGAGCAATGCCGCCGTTGCTGGGTTTCGTCAGGCGCTTGCCGATCATCACATCGATGCGATCGCTGGGATCGAGAGCCGTGGTTTCCTTTTCGGCATGCCGCTGGCCATGACCCTCGGTATTCCGTTCGTTACGGTGCGGAAGAAAGGCAAGTTGCCTTGGAAGACAGTGAGCTACGCATATGACCTCGAGTATGGCAGCGCAGAAGTGGAGATGCACGTGGACAGTGTGAAGCCCGGTATGCGGGTGATGGTCCACGACGACCTGCTGGCAACAGGAGGTACTGCGGCCGCTGCCGCTGAATTGATCAAAAAGCAGGGGGGGGTGGTAGCCGCCTTCAGCTTCCTCATCGAACTATCCTTTCTCAACGGCATGGACCGCTTGAAGCCCTACGGGGCTGAGGTGGTGCGGCTTGTTACGTATTGACCCTCTCGCCCTTCAAGGCACTACGCTAATGGAATTCAGCCGAACCGAGAACCAGACCATGATCGCACAGGCCGTGCGCGACCTCTGCGAACGTGAAGTGCGCCCCCATGTCATGGAGTGGGATGAAAGTCAGCACTTTCCGAAGGACCTCTTCACCAAGCAATTCGGCCCTGCGGGGATGTTGGGTGTCTTCGTTCCGGAGGAATACGGCGGATCCGGCCTGGGATACAACGAATACGTGGAGACCATCGTGGAGGTGGCTCGTATCTGTGGAAGCATCGGCCTTAGTGTAGCAGCCCACAACAGCCTCTGTACCGGTCACATCAACTACTTCGGCTCGCACGATCAAAAGAAGAAGTGGCTTACCAAATTGGCCACCGGTGAATGGCTGGGAGCATGGGCACTCACCGAACCCAACACAGGCAGCGACGCCATGCGCATGAAGTGTACGGCCAAGAAGGAGGGCAAAGAGTGGGTGCTGAATGGGACCAAGTGCTGGATCACCCACGGCAAGAGCAGTGATGTGGTCGTCGCCATTGTGCGCACGGGCGATCTGCTGGATAGCAAGGGCATGACCACCTTCGTGATAGAACGCGGAACACCCGGTATGAAAGCGGGTAAGAAAGAGAACAAACTCGGCATGCGCGCCAGTGAGACCGCGGAAGTGATCTTCGAGGACTGCCGCGTGTCGGAGGACAATATCCTTGGCAAAGAAGGGGAAGGATTCAAGCAGGCGATGAAGATCCTGGATGGGGGCCGCATCAGTATCGCTGCCTTGAGCTTGGGTATTGCTAAAGGGGCTTTCGATGCCAGCGTGAAATATGCCAAGGAGCGCCAACAATTCGGGCAGCCCATCGCCAACTTCCAAGCCATTGCCTTCAAACTGGCCGATATGGCCACACGGATCGAAGCCTCGGAACTGCTCATTCAACAAGCGAGTTTCCAAAAGAACAACGGTCGAAAAGTGACCACCACCGGGGCAATGGCGAAGTACTACGCCAGTGAAGTGGCCGTCTGGGCCAGCAATGAAGCCGTCCAGATCTTCGGGGGATACGGCTATACCAAGGACTTTCCGGTGGAGAAATTCTACCGCGACAGCAAGCTCTGCACCATCGGCGAAGGCACCAGCGAGATCCAGAAATTGGTCATTAGCCGGAATGTGTTGAAGGGTTGATCAGGTTGAGGGTCGTACCGTATTCTTCGGCTTGCGCGAGTTGAAGATGGGTCCTTGTGGCCGCTGAGCATGGGGCCAAATTCGAACTGAGACCCAACCAAATTTCCGAACCCCTTGCAACTCTCCCCATGTCAACTATATTTGCACCCCCTAAGCGAAAAGGAAACATGCTGATCATTCCGGTCAAAGAAGGCGAGAGCATCGACAAGGCGCTCAAGAAATTCAAGAAGAAATTCGAGCGTACCCAGACGATGCGTCAATTGCGCAAGCGTCAAAGCTTCACCAAGCCTTCGGTATCGCGCCGCAAGGAAATGATCCGTGCAGCCTACAAGCTGACATTGCAGACGGACGAGGCGTAGTCCAGCATCCACTCGAAATAACAGAAAGCTCCAGCAATGGGGCTTTTTTCGTTCCATGGGGACCTTGTTCGAGCTATGGTCCTTTGCGGTACTCCAGTGCCGGTGGAGCCGATCGGGCTGAATGCAATTGACGATCTCCAACTGAGAAGTTCCGGTCGTTATGCGTACGAAGGACCTGCTCAGTGACGTTAACTTCGGCGCAATGCTGTTGGAACGCTTCGTCGACCACCTCACCTACGAGAAGCGGTACAGCCCCCATACCGTATCGGCCTACCACACGGATCTGCAACAATTCCAAGCCTTCCTGGCCAGCTTCGGAGTATCCGGCCTAGAGGCTGCCACGGACCGCACCGTTCGTGCCTGGATGATGCAGTTGATGGAACAGGACATCGGCGCACGCAGCGTGAACCGGAAACTGAGTTCCCTGCGCGGATTCTACCGTTTCGCACGCTTGGTCGGATCGGTCACCATCGAGCCCACAGCCTTGATCGATCCGCCGAAGACCCCTAAACGCTTACCCGAATTCGTGGAGGAGAAAGGCATGGAACGGTTGATGGAGGACCTGGAGTGGCCTCCTGGACACAGAGGGGCCACCGACCGGTTGGTGATGGACTTGCTGTACAGTACCGGCATGCGACTGGCCGAATTGATCGGGCTGCGTATTTCGGATGCCGACCTACGAGGTGGAAGTCTACGGGTACTGGGCAAGAGACAAAAAGAGCGGATCATTCCTATCGGTCCGGATCTCGTAGGGGAGTTGAAGCAATACGTAGTGGATCGGGCTGTGATGGGAACAGTGGATCCCAATGGCCCTTTACTGGCCGATGAGCAAGGCGAACCGTTGGCACGCCGTTCCGTACAAAGGCTGGTGAAACATTACCTTAGTGGTGTCACCTCGCAACGGAAACGAAGCCCCCACGTTTTGCGCCACACCTTCGCCACCCATATGCTTGAACATGGAGCGGACCTCAATGCGGTGAAGGAGTTGCTGGGCCACGCCAACCTCGCCGCGACCCAAGTGTACACTCATAACACGGTAGAGAAATTGCGAAAGGTCCACGCTACGGCGCACCCGCGCGGTGGACAGTGACCCCGAAACGAATCAAAGAACCATTCAACATGAACGTGAACGTCCATTCGATCCATTTTACAGCAGATGCCAAGTTGGTCGACTTCATCAAGGAGAAACTGGCCAAACTGACCCAATTCAACGACCGCATCCATTCCGGCGAGGTCTTCCTCCGCTTGGAGCATGACGGAGAGAACCGTGAGAATAAGGTGGTGGAGATCCGCTTGGCTGTACCCGGTAATGACCTTTTCGCCAAACGGCAAGGAAAGACCTTCGAGGAAGCCGCAGCGAATACAATTGAGGCCCTGCGCGTGCAAGCCGAGCGGACCAAGGAGAAGATGCGCAGCATTTCCTGACCCTCATTTTTCACCGAAAACCATCGCCTTTTGGCGGTTTGGTCGGGCCACGATGAAAGTCGTGGCTCGGCTTGTTTGGTGGAGTTCGGATTCTTACTACATTTGCAGGCCCAATTCGGGACTTGGTCGTTCCGGAAAGGGGTGGAAACCGTTCTTTTTATTGTTGTACAGGCCAATGTAGCTCAGCTGGTAGAGCAGCTGATTTGTAATCAGCAGGTCGGGGGTTCGAATCCGTCCATTGGCTCCGTGAATAGGAACAGGGGAGATACCCAAGCGGCCAACGGGGGCAGACTGTAAATCTGCTGGCTTACGCCTTCGTAGGTTCGAATCCTGCTCTCCCCACCATTTCCGCGGAGCCGATAACATGTCCCATCCGGGATGTGTTCGAACCGGACCTATCTATGCATCCGTTCATGCGGGAGTAGCTCAGTTGGTAGAGCATCAGCCTTCCAAGCTGAACGTCGCGGGTTCGAGTCTCGTCTCCCGCTCTGCCGCATCCTTCGCCCTTGGTAGGATGCTTTTTGGAACGATCGTAGGCCTTTGTAGCTCAGGGGTAGAGCACTTCCTTGGTAAGGAAGAGGTCCCGGGTTCAATTCCCGGCAAAGGCTCAAATGGATAAGGTTGACGCTACATGACCATTTTACCATGGTTCGGCCGGTACAGCGAAGTAAGGAACATAACGAACGAAGAACAACAACAATTTAGATCCATTCGACCATGGCAAAGGAGACCTTCAAAAGGGACAAGCCGCACGTCAACATCGGCACTATCGGCCACGTTGACCATGGCAAAACCACCCTCACCGCAGCAATCACTTCCGTGCTCGCCAGTAAGGGCCTATCGGAGATGCGCAGTTTCGATTCCATCGATAACGCACCCGAGGAGAAAGAGCGCGGTATCACCATCAATACATCACACGTGGAGTATTCGACGGCTGCCCGTCACTACGCACACGTGGATTGCCCAGGCCACGCTGACTATGTGAAGAACATGGTCACAGGTGCTGCGCAAATGGATGGTGCCATTTTGGTGGTAGCCGCTACCGATGGTCCCATGCCACAGACCCGCGAGCACATCCTGCTTGGTCGTCAGGTTGGCGTACCCAAGATCGTCGTGTTCATGAACAAGGTGGACATGGTGGATGACGCGGAACTCCTCGACCTGGTCGAAATGGAGATCCGTGAACTCCTCAGCTTCTATGAGTATGATGGGGACAATACCCCGGTGATCCGTGGTAGCGCACTCGGCGGCCTCAACGGCGAAGAGAAGTGGGTCGACTCCATCATGCAATTGATGGATGCTGTTGACACTTGGATCCCTGTTCCACCGCGCGAAGTGGAGAAGCCATTCCTGATGAGCGTGGAGGATGTGTTCTCGATCACCGGTCGCGGTACCGTTGCTACGGGCCGTATCGAAACCGGCGTGGTAAAGACCGGCGAGGAAGTGGAGATCATCGGTATGCAGGAGCAAAGATGAAAAGCACCTGCACGGGTGTGGAAATGTTCCGCAAGCTTCTGGATCGCGGTGAGGCTGGTGATAACGTGGGTCTGTTGCTCCGCGGTATCGAAAAAGACCAGATCCGTCGTGGTATGGTCATCGCGAAGCCCGGTAGCATCACTCCGCACACCGAGTTCAAGGGAGAGATCTACGTTCTGAAGAAGGAGGAAGGTGGTCGTCACACCCCTTTTCATAACAAGTACCGCCCACAATTCTACTTCCGTACCACGGACGTAACGGGCGAGATCACCATGGAAGCTGGTCGTGAGATGATCATGCCAGGGGACAACGTGACCATCAGTGTGAAATTGATCGTTCCGATCGCTATGGACAAGGGTCTGCGTTTCGCTATCCGTGAGGGTGGCCGTACCGTGGGTGCTGGTCAGGTTACGGAGATCATCAAGTAAGTGGATCAACCATTCGGAGGCAGGGCCGTCACGCGCGAGCATGACGGCCCTCGCCGCCGATAAGAAGAACAAGGATCAGGATACTACGGGTGTAGCTCAATTGGTAGAGCGAAGGTCTCCAAAACCTTAGGCTGCGGGTTCGATTCCTGCCACCCGTGCCAACAGCGACCCAAGCCGGAAGATCAATGGCAAGTTTCAAGACCTATATCGCGGAGAGCTACAACGAGCTCATGCACAAGGTGAGTTGGCCCACGTGGAAGGATCTACAGTCCAGCGCCATTGTTGTCCTGATCTCCGCCTTGCTCATTTCCCTGATCGTGTTCCTGATGGATTACATCTTCGGCGTACAGAACATGTCGAACAACGGATTCTGGAAAGGTATGCTCGGCTTCATCTACAAACTCATTGGTTCCTAGGGTCATGGCGGACGGCTCAAAGAAGTGGTACGTGATCCGCGCCATCTCCGGTAAGGAGAAGAAGGTGAAGGAAATGATCGATCTGGAGGTATCCCGGTCAAAGAGCATGGGTTCGTACATCGCACAGATCCTGATCCCGACCGAGAAGTTCTACCAGATACGCGACGGCAAGAAAGTAAGTAAGGAGCGCAATTTCTTTCCAGGGTACGTGCTCATGGAGGCGGACCTGACCGGCGAGATCGCGCACAGCATCAAGAATCTGCCCAACGTGATCGGTTTCCTAGGCTCCGAGAAAGGAGGGGATCCGGTTCCCTTGCGCCAAAGCGAAGTGAACCGCATCCTAGGTACTGTGGATGAATTGGCGGAGACGGAAGAGTCCAACTACAACCCTTACCACGTTGGTGAGGGCGTGAAGGTGATCGATGGACCTTTCAACGGGTTCAATGGGGTGATCGAGGAGATCAACGACGAAAAGAAGAAGCTGAAAGTGATGGTGAAGATCTTCGGAAGGAGGACCCCGCTTGAACTGAGCTTCATGCAGGTGGAGAAGGAAGTCTGATATGAAGCGAGTAAGGGCGCGAGATCTCGCGCCCCAACAAACGAAAACCAGTCCGAGCCGACCGAGAGGAAAGCGTTAACAAGGACACAAATCAAGAACAATGGCAAAAGAAGTAGCAGCGCTAATCAAGCTGCAGATCAAGGGCGGAGCGGCCAACCCGTCGCCCCCAGTAGGCCCAGCACTCGGTGCTAAAGGCGTCAATATCATGGACTTCTGCAAGCAGTTCAATGCGCGTACGCAGGACAAGGCTGGCAAAGTATTGCCTGCCGTGATCACCGTCTATGCCGACAAGTCCTTCGATTTCGTGATCAAGACCCCGCCAGCTGCGGTGCAGATCATTGAAGCCGCCAAGATCAAGGGTGGTAGCGGTGTTCCCCACAGTCAGAAAGTGGGTAGCGTCTCTTGGGACCAGATCAAGGCCATTGCCGAGGACAAGATGCCAGACCTCAACTGCTTCTCGCTCGATAGTGCGATGACCATGGTGGCCGGCACTGCACGCAGCATGGGTGTGACCGTAACCGGGGATAAGCCCTTCTAAACCCATCGCCATGAGCACATTGACCAAGAAGCGTAAGGAGGCGTTGGCCAAGTTCGACGTAACCAAGGTGTATTCCTTGCAAGAAGCGACAGAGATCGTGAAGCAGGTGAGCACCACCAAGTTCGACGCCACCGTAGACATCGCTGTCCGCTTGGGTGTTGACCCGAAGAAAAGTACCGAAATGGTTCGTGGAGTGGTGAGCCTGCCGCATGGCACAGGCCGCGCTGTGAACGTGTTGGTGCTTGCCGACCCCGCCAAGTGCGAGGAGGCCCTTGCCGCCGGTGCCGATATGGCCGGTCTGGACGAGTACATCGAGAAGATCAAAGGTGGCTGGACCGCAGTTGATGTCATCATCTGCACCCCTGCCGTAATGGCCAAAGTGGGTGCCTTGGGCCGTGTTCTCGGACCCCGCGGATTGATGCCGAACCCCAAGACCGGGACCGTGACCATGGATGTGGCCAAGGCCGTGAATGAGGTGAAGGCCGGTAAGATCGATTTCAAAGTGGACAAGGCCGGTATCATCCACGCGGTGATCGGAAAGGCCTCGTTCGACGCGACCAAGTTGAGCGAGAACGCCCACGAGATCCTCCAGACCCTGGTGAAGCTGAAACCCAGCACCGCCAAAGGGGCCTATATCAAGAGCATTAGCATCAGTAGCACCATGAGCCCCGGAGTATTGGTAGATACCCGTACCGTGGCCGTTTGATAACAGCACAGAACAATGGCAACCCGAATTGAAAAGGACCAGGCTATCGAAGTGCTGGTCGAAGAGATCAAGGCCACGAACGTGCTTTATCTCGCAGATACGTCGAGCATGAGTGCAGAGGCCACGAGCAACCTCCGCCGTACGTGCCACAAGAGTGGCATTCGCATGAAGGTGGTGAAGAACACCCTCCTTCAGAAGGCCATGGAGCGCATCGAAGGCCGTGATTACAGCGAAGTGATCCTCACCTTGAAAGGACAGACCTCCGTCCTCTTCGCCGATAAGGGCAATGCCCCGGCCAAGATGATCAAGGACTTCCGTAAGAAGGACACCAGACCTGTGCTGAAGAGCGCATGGATCGACGAGGCGGTATTCATCGGCGATGACCAGCTTGTGATGTTGAGCACCCTCAAAGGCAAAGAGGAACTCATCGGCGAGATCATCGGCTTGCTCCAAAGCCCGCTCAAGAACGTTCTAAGCGGCCTGCAAGGCAGTGGAGGACAGAAGATCGCAGGCCTTCTCAAAACACTCGAAGAACGAGCCGCATAGTTATTACGGTCGTGAGAGATCGCGCCCCAACAAAAAGACCAAACGCGTTACGCACAGTTAGCTTCCCTTTCTCTACTGTAACAAACAACCAACGATGGCAGACATCAAATCACTTGGCGACCAACTCGTGAACCTCACCGTGAAAGAGGTGAACGAACTCGCCACTTACCTCAAGGACGAATACAAGATCGAACCGGCAGCCGCTGCCGTAGCTATGGCCGCTGGCCCTGCTGCAGGTGGTGGAGATGCCGCTGAAGCCAAGACCAGCTTCGATGTGATCCTCTTGGCTGGCGGTCAGAGCAAACTGGCCGTTGTGAAGCTCGTAAAGGAACTCACCGGTCTGGGACTGAAAGAGGCGAAAGACCTCGTGGACGGTGCTCCAAAGCCGGTGAAGGAAGGTGTCTCGAAAGAGGACGCTGAGAGCCTGAAGCAACAGCTCACGGAAGCCGGCGCAGAAGTTGAGGTCAAGTAAGCACTTGATCGCGCTTGCACATAGCAGCACGGAGAGGCCCCAAGGCGGGCCTTTCCGGCTGTTCTGTGACCCACGCCCCTAGCGGCGTACAATGACGCTCTCTTCCACCTTGATCCAGGTGTTGGAGAGCGGTAGTCTCGAATCCGGATCCGTTGTTCATTTCGGTCGTCTCGTTCTTCATTATTCCGCACCCATGGCCCAGGCGAAGACCAGCTCCAAGAAAAGTAAGCGCATCGATTTCGGCTCCAGTCCGCTGTCGATCGATTATCCCGACTTTCTCGATATCCAACTGAAGAGTTTTGAAGACTTCTTCCAGATCGAGACCCTCCCTGAACATCGCCAAAGCGAAGGCCTTTTCAAGGTGTTCAGTGAGAATTTCCCCATCACCGACACGCGCAACCAGTTCGTGTTGGAGTTCTTGGATTACTTCATCGATCCTCCTCGATACAGCATCGACGAATGCATCGAGCGCGGTTTGACCTACAGCGTACCGCTGAAGGCCAAGTTGAAGCTCTACTGCACCGATCCAGAGCACGAGGATTTCGAGACCATCGTGCAGGATGTCTATTTGGGCCAGATCCCGTACATGACCCCGAAGGGCTCTTTCGTCGTGAACGGAGCCGAGCGTGTGGTCGTGAGCCAGTTGCACCGCTCCCCTGGTGTGTTCTTCGGCCAAAGCCGACATGCCAACGGGACCAAGTTGTACAGCGCCCGGGTCATCCCGTTCAAAGGGTCCTGGATAGAATTCGCTACGGACATCAACGGTGTCATGTATGCGTACATCGACCGGAAGAAGAAGTTGCCAGTGACCACCTTGCTGCGTGCTATCGGTTTCGAGAGTGACAAGGACATCCTCAACATCTTCGACCTCGCCGATGAGGTGAAGGTGACCAAGGCCAATATGAAGGAGGCCGTGGGCCGCAAGCTCGCCGCTCGAGTGTTGAAGAGTTGGGTGGAGGATTTCGTGGACGAGGATACCGGTGAAGTGGTGTCCATCGAGCGGAACGAGGTGCTGATCGATCGCGAAACCATCATCGAAGAAGAGCACGTGGACCAGATCGTGGAAAGCGGTGCCAAAACGATCATCCTGCACAAGGTCGGCATCAACGCTGCCGATTACGCGCTGATCTACAACACCTTGCAGAAGGACACCTCGAACTCCGAGAAGGAGGCTGTGGAGGTGATCTACCGCCAGTTGCGGAATGCTGAACCACCCGATCTGGAAACGGCACGTGGTGTCATCGACAAGTTGTTCTTCAGCGAACAGCGCTATGACCTCGGTGAGGTGGGACGCTATCGCATCAACAAGAAACTCGGTCTGGAGAGTGAATTGAGCGTTCGGGTACTGACGAAGGAGGACATCATCTTCATCATCAAATACCTGATCGAATTGGTGAACGTGAAGGCCGATGTGGACGATATCGACCACTTGAGCAATCGTCGTGTACGCACCGTTGGTGAGCAGTTGCACGCCCAATTCGGCGTGGGTCTGGCCCGTATGGCCCGCACCATCCGCGAGCGCATGAACGTGCGTGACAACGAGGTATTCACCCCGACCGATCTGATCAATGCCAAGACCCTGAGTTCGGTGATCAACTCGTTCTTCGGAACGAACCAGTTGAGCCAGTTCATGGATCAGACGAACCCGCTCAGTGAGATCACCCACAAGCGCCGCATGTCGGCGCTTGGACCCGGTGGTCTGAGCCGTGAACGTGCTGGTTTCGAAGTGCGTGACGTTCACTACACCCACTACGGCCGCCTTTGCACCATCGAGACACCGGAAGGACCGAACATCGGTCTGATCAGCTCGCTCTGCGTGTACAGCAAGATCAACACCCTCGGCTTCATCGAGACCCCGTACCGCAGCGTGAAGGACGGTAAGGTGGACATGAAGTCCGATGTGACCTATTTGAGTGCGGAGGAAGAGGATAACCTCATGATCGCCCAAGCGAATGCGAAGGTGAACGACAAGGGTGAGTTCCTGACCGCACGTGTGAAAGCCCGCCTCATGGGCGACTTCCCTGTGGTGGAGCCGAACGAGATCAACCTGATGGACGTGGCGCCGAACCAGATCGCTTCCATCGCCGCTTCGCTGATCCCGTTCCTGGAGCACAACGATGCCAACCGTGCGTTGATGGGATCGAACATGATGCGTCAAGCCGTGCCACTTTTGCGTCCGGAAGCGCCGATCGTGGGTACCGGTCTGGAGGAACTCGTAGCGCGCGACAGCCGCGTGTTGCTCGTGGCCGAAGGAGATGGTGTGGTGAAGAGCGTGGACAGCGATCGCATCGTGATCGAATACAAGCGCAGTGAGGACGAACGCACTGTGAGCTTCGATGGTGACGAAAAGGAGTACAAGCTCACCAAGTTCTTGAAGACCAACCAGAGCACCTGCATGAACCTGCGCCCGATCGTTCGCAAGGGCGAAAAGGTGACGGTTGGACAGACCCTGTGTGAGGGTTATGGCACCCAAGATGGCGAGTTGGCCATCGGACGAAACCTTCAAGTGGCTTTCATGCCATGGAAAGGATACAACTTCGAGGATGCGATCGTGATCAGCGAGCGGGTGGCCAGTGAGGACATCTTCACCAGCATCCATATCGATGAGTACATCATGGAGGTGCGGGATACCAAGCGAGGCTTGGAGGAACTCACCGCCGATATCCCGAACGTTTCCGAGGAAGCCACCAAGGATCTGGATGAACACGGTCTGATCCGTATCGGTGCAGAGATCAAGGAAGGCGATATCCTCATCGGTAAGATCACTCCGAAAGGAGAGACCGATCCTTCTCCGGAAGAGAAACTGCTGCGCGCCATCTTCGGCGACAAGGCCGGTGATGTGAAGGACGCTTCCTTGAAGGCTCCACCAAGCACGAAGGGTGTGGTGATCGACAAGAAACTCTTCGCACGGGCCGTTAAGGACAAGAAGTCCAAGGGCAGCGAGAAGACCGTACTTGAACAGATCGACAAAGAGCAGGACAAGGAACTGGCCACACTCAAGAATGAACTCATCGATAAGATGATGACCCTCTTGGGCACGCAGGGCAGCAACGGCGTGTTCAACAAATACAAGGAGGAGCAGATCAAGAAAGGCGTGAAGTTCAGCGCCAAGGTGCTTCTAGGCGTGGACTTCATTACGGTGGACCCTACCGAGTGGACCACGGACAAGAAGACCAACGAACTGGTACGCCAATTGATCCACAACTACAACATCCGTCACAGCGACATCAGTGGCGTGTTCAAGCGGAAGAAATTCCAAGTGAGCATCGGTGATGAATTGCCAACGGGTATCGTGAAGCTGGCCAAGGTCTATGTGGCTGCCAAACGGAAGCTGACGGTGGGCGATAAAATGGCTGGACGCCACGGGAACAAGGGTATCGTAGCCAAGATCGTCCGCGATGCAGATATGCCGTTCCTCGATGACGGGTCGCCGGTGGACATCGTCCTCAACCCACTGGGTGTACCAAGTCGAATGAACTTGGGCCAGATCTACGAGACCGTTCTCGGATGGGCGGGTAAGAATCTTGGCCGGAAGTACGCAACGCCGATCTTCGATGGGGCTACGCACGACCAGATCAACGTGGAGACCGACGAAGCGGGGGTACCGCGCAACGGCAAGACCTACCTCACCGATGGAGGCACAGGTGTTCGTTTCGACCAACCCGCTACCGTTGGGGTGATCTACATGATCAAACTGGCGCACATGGTGGATGATAAGATGCACGCCCGTTCCATCGGACCGTACAGCTTGATCACTCAACAACCACTGGGTGGTAAAGCCCAGTTCGGTGGTCAGCGCTTCGGTGAGATGGAAGTTTGGGCATTGGAGGCCTTCGGTGCCGCCCACATCCTTCAAGAGATCCTCACCGTAAAGAGCGATGATGTCATCGGTCGTGCGAAGGCCTACGAGGCTATTGTGAAAGGGGATCCCATGCCACAACCGGGCATCCCCGAATCGTTCAACGTGCTACTCCACGAATTGCGTGGCTTGGCCCTGAACGTTTCACTCGAGTGATCCACTCGGTGAGCAACTGAACGTCGAACGGAAGCAAGCAACTCGAGAACATGAAGAAGGAAGTAAAGCTGAATAGCAACTTCAATAAGATCGTCATTAGCCTGGCCAGCCCCGAGCAGATCCTCGAGCGCAGCCATGGTGAAGTGATCAAGCCGGAGACGATCAACTACCGGACCTACAAGCCGGAGCGTGATGGCCTCTTCTGCGAGCGCATCTTCGGACCGGTGAAGGACTTCGAATGCCACTGCGGGAAATACAAGCGCATCCGTTACAAGGGGATCGTTTGCGATCGTTGTGGTGTGGAGGTGACCGAAAAGAAGGTGCGTCGTGAACGCATGGGCCACATCCAGTTGGTGGTTCCTGTGGCCCACATCTGGTATTTCCGCAGCCTTCCGAACAAGATCGGCTATCTGTTGGGCCTGCCCACCAAGAAACTGGACCAGATCATCTACTACGAGCGTTACGTTGTGATCCAGGCCGGTACCGCCGTGAACAAGGAAGGCATCGCTGTGCAACACCTCGACTTCCTCACCGAAGAGGAGTACCTCGATATCTTGGAAGTGCTGGGTAAGGAGAACCAACACTTGGACGATACCGACCCGAACAAGTTCATCGCGAAGATGGGTGCAGAATCCCTGCACGACCTCTTGCGTCGACTGGACCTCGACACCTTGAGCTACGACCTGCGGCACAAGGCGAACACCGAGACCAGCCAACAGCGTAAGAACGAGGCCTTGAAGCGACTGAACGTGGTGGAGGCCTTCCGCGATGCCATCAGCCGCCGGAGCAACAATCCGGAGTGGATGATCATCAAGGTGGTTCCCGTGATCCCACCAGAGTTGCGCCCGTTGGTGCCACTGGATGGTGGTCGTTTCGCGACCTCCGACCTGAATGATCTCTACCGTCGTGTGATCATCCGCAACAACCGCCTGAAGCGTTTGATGGAGATCAAGGCACCGGAGGTGATCCTGCGGAATGAGAAGCGCATGCTTCAGGAGGCCGTGGATAGCTTGTTCGACAACAGTCGCAAGAGCAGCGCTGTGAAGAGCGAAAGCAACCGCCCTCTGAAGTCCTTGAGCGATTCGCTGAAGGGCAAGCAGGGCCGATTCCGTCAGAACCTCCTTGGTAAGCGTGTGGACTACAGCGCACGTTCGGTGATCGTTGTGGGCCCTGAATTGAAACTGCATGAGTGTGGTCTGCCTAAGGACATGGCCGCTGAACTTTTCAAGCCATTCATCATCCGCAAGCTCATCGAGCGCGGTATCGTGAAGACGGTGAAGAGCGCGAAGAAGATAGTGGATAAGAAGGAGCCTGTTGTGTGGGATATTCTGGAGAATGTGTTGAAGGGCCACCCGGTCCTCCTCAACCGTGCACCGACCCTGCACCGCCTCGGTATTCAAGCATTCCAGCCCAAACTGATCGAGGGCAAGGCGATCCAGTTGCACCCGCTCGTTTGTACGGCGTTCAACGCTGACTTCGACGGTGACCAGATGGCCGTACACGTACCCTTGGGCAATTCGGCGATCCTGGAAGCACAGCTATTGATGCTGGCCAGCCACAACATCTTGAACCCGGCGAACGGCGCACCGATCGCGGTCCCTAGCCAAGACATGGTGTTGGGCCTTTACTACATTACCAAAGGCCGCAAGACCGACGAAGAGCGTGTGATGAAGGGAGAAGGACGGACCTTCTACAGCCCTGAGGAAGTGATCATCGCCTACAACGAAGGTCAATTGGACCTGCACACCTTCATCAAATTGCGTTGGGCCGATATCAACGGCAAGACCAGCATCATCGAGACCACCTGTGGTCGGACGCTCTTCAACGAAGTGGTCCCCAATGAGGTGGGCTTCATCAACGAGGTGCTGACCAAGAAGGCTCTGCGAGACATCATTGGCCTTGTGACCAAAGAGACCGGAACGGCGCGAGCCGCACTGTTCTTGGATGACATCAAGGACCTCGGATTCATGAGCGCATTC
Organism: Flavobacteriales bacterium; assembly: GCA_016710015.1. Classification (GTDB taxonomy): domain Bacteria; phylum Bacteroidota; class Bacteroidia; order Flavobacteriales_F; family PHOS-HE28; genus PHOS-HE28. The sequence goes on along the minus strand of JADJLR010000001.1, from coordinate 801,799 downwards.
CAAGGTGGCCTTAGCTTCAACTTGGATGATGTGGTCATTCCCGAAGCGAAGGAGAAATTGGTGAAAGCCGCGCAGGCCGAAGTGGATGAAGTGACGGGCAACTACAACATGGGCCTGATCACCAACAACGAGCGGTACAACCAGACGATCGATATCTGGACACACACCAACAGCAAGGTGACCTTCACCTTGATGGAGCATATCAAGAACGATAAGCAGGGCTTCAATTCCATCTACATGATGATGGACTCCGGCGCTCGTGGATCCAAGGAGCAGATCCGCCAGTTGAGCGGTATGCGTGGACTGATGGCCAAGCCCCAGAAGGGCGGCGGCGGTGGCGGTCAGGACATCATCGAGAACCCGATCCTCTCGAACTTCAAAGAGGGACTGTCCATCCTCGAGTACTTCATCAGTACCCACGGTGCCCGTAAGGGTCTGGCGGATACCGCTCTGAAGACCGCCGATGCGGGTTACCTCACCCGTCGTTTGGTCGACGTGGCCCAGGACGTCGTGATCACGAACGAGGATTGCGGAACGCTCCGTGGCCTGGTGGCCACAGCATTGAAGAAGAACGAAGAAGTGGTTGAAACCCTTTACGACCGTATTCTTGGACGTACGGTGGTGCATGATGTGTTACACCCCAATACCGGTGAGTTGCTGGTGGCCAGTGGCGATAACATCGACGAGGACATCGCCCGTTCCATCGCCGAGAGTCCGATCGAGGACGTGGAGATCCGAAGTGTTCTCACCTGCGAAATGAAGCACGGGGTGTGCGTGAAGTGCTACGGCCGAAACTTGGCAACCGGCCGCATGGTACAGTTGGGTGAAGCGGTAGGCGTGATCGCTGCTCAGTCCATCGGTGAGCCCGGTACACAGCTTACCCTGCGAACCTTCCACGTGGGTGGTGTGGCTGGAAAGATCACCGAGGAAAGCGAGATCCGCGCCAAATACGATGGCGTACTGGAGATCGATGAACTCCGTACAGTGAACAAGAAGGACCGCAAAGGGGAAGATTCCGAAGTGGTCATCAGCCGCAGTACCGAGATGCGCATCGTGGACGGGAATACCGGGATCGTGCTCACGACGAGCAACATCCCGTACGGTGCCATGATGTACAGCAAGGCCGGTAAGAAGATCAAGAAGAACGATGTGATCTGCATCTGGGACCCGTACAATGCGGTGATCATATCGGAGCTCGCCGGTAAGGTGGAATTCGAGAGCATTGAGGAGAACGCGACCTACCGAGAGGAGATCGATGAACAGACCGGTTTTGCTGAGAAGGTGATCGTGGAGAGCCGGGATAAGCGGAAGAACCCGACCATCAAGATCATGGATCCGAAAGGCAAGGAGGAGCTGAAGAGCTACAGCCTGCCGGTTGGTGCGCATATCATGGTGGAGGACGGTAAGAAGATCGACGCTGGTGATGTGATGGTGAAGATCCCCCGTAGCTCCGGCAAAGGCGGTGACATCACCGGTGGTCTGCCTCGTGTGACCGAACTGTTCGAAGCTCGTAACCCGAGTAACCCAGCTGTGGTGAGCGAGATCGACGGTATCATTTCCTACGGCAAGATCAAGCGGGGTAACCGCGAGATCATCGTGGAAAGCCGTACTGGAGAGAAGAAGTTCTACCTCGTGCCACTGAGCAAGCACATCCTGGTGCAGGAGAACGACTTCACCAAGGCCGGTCAACCGCTCAGCGATGGTTCCATTGCTCCGGGCGATATCCTCAACATCCAAGGCCCTACCCGCGTTCAGGAATACTTGGTGGACGAGGTGCAAGAGGTGTACCGTATGCAGGGAGTGAAGATCAACGACAAGCACTTCGAAGTGATCGTGCGTCAGATGATGCGTAAGGTCGAGATCGAAGATCCAGGGGATACCAAGTTCTTGGAGCGCCAAAGCGTGAACAAGATCGAATTCATGGAAGAGAATGATCAGGTCTTCGACAAGATGGTGATCACTGAAGCCGGTGACAGCGATACCTTGAAAGTGGGCCAGATCGTGACCATGCGTAAGCTGCGCGATGACAACAGCGTCCTGAAGCGCAAGGACCAGAAGTTGGCGGAAGCCCGTGTTGCGGCTCCCGCCACGGCTCGGACCATGCTGCAAGGGATCACCCGGGCTTCACTACAAACCGAAAGCTTCATCTCTGCGGCTTCCTTCCAAGAAACCACCAAGGTGCTGAACGAGGCAGCGGTGAGTGCGAAAGAGGATCACTTGAACGGACTGAAGGAGAACGTGATCGTTGGTCACTTGATCCCCGCCGGTACAGGAGCGCGTGCTTACCAATCCACCATTGTAGCGAACAAGGACGAGTACGAGCGCATGCTTACCCAGAGCGTGGCAGCCGAGGAGGTGAACGAATAATGAGTGGCGAGTAGTGAGTGACAAGTGGTGCATGTCCTTTGATGGATGCATGCGCCACTTGGTACTCGCCACTCCATACTCGGAACAGTATTTTGACCATGGCAGACCAGAAGGATCAACCCCGCCCAAATCAACTGAACATCGAGATCAGTGAGGAAGTGGCAGACGGTATCTATAGCAACCTCGCGATCATCACGCACAGCAATTCGGAATTCGTACTGGATTTCGTTCGTGTGATGCCTGGAGTACCCAAGGCGAAAGTGCGCGCCCGCGTGCTATTGACCCCCCAGCACGCCAAGCGTCTCATGCGTGCGCTAACGGACAACATCCAGAAGTTCGAGGCTGTCCACGGCAACATCCACGAATCGGAAATGCCCGAGATACCAATGAATTTCGGTGGACCTACCGCGCAGGCTTGATCGTAAAACACGTAGAACAGAAAGCCCTCCAGATCGGAGGGCTTTTCTCGTTCGTGCTTTTGATCCAAGCATATCCGGGATCGCGCTTTGTTCACAACCGCAACCCCTTCAAACGCTCAACGACGCTCTCGTCCGCACAAACCTCCTTCAAGCGGCGCTCCACATGGCGGTCGTAGCCTTCCGTGGTGTATCCGAATTTGATCATGTGCAGGTCCTGTAGCAGCTCATCCGCGATGGTCCACGCTGCACCGACCAGGCCGTTGTTCTCTGCGGAAACTCGGTCCGGATCACCAGCAGCGGCTTCATAGACATCGAGGAAAGCGTGGTCGATCATCAGACTCAATCCTGCGCCTTTTGGTTGAACAGGATGTAACCGAAGTTCACGCTCCAGGCCCACGGCTCCTTGAGGCCATCGAAGTAGCTGAGGTTGAACCAGACCGGCCCCAACGGGCTTTGGTAGATCATCGAGCCGGACCCGAGGTAGTAGCGCTTCGTAAAGGCTGCGACCCGCAACGGTTCGTTGTCTTCCCCACGAATGAATGGTTCGTACGGCTGGTAAACGAATGCTTCCAAGCGCAGATCGAATTTGTTCTTTGCCACCGCGATGATGGTGCGAACGCCACCCGCGATGTATTTTGGAGAACGGTATTGTTCAATGAAATAGGTCCCACTTTCCGGGATCGGTTCGAATGCCGGTGACCGAATGATGCTGGCGGTATAGTTCTGGAAGGCGGGCATGGTGCTGAATACTCCCTCGGCGAGTATGCCGAACCGGAAAACACCCCTAGGCAGGAAGTACTGATCCAACTTCACTTTCGCCACGAACCAGTCGTGGTACTCGCGGAAGTCGATCTCCTTGTTGATCCTTGTGGAGCCAGGGTCCGTCAATTCATCCCCAGTCACGAACCGGAACGAGGCCTTCAACGATTCTCCGGCGTTGGGATGCTGCTTCCGATTCAAGGAATTCCGCTCCAGCATCAATCCGGTCGTGAAATGCTTGAACGTGGTCGCATCGGCCGTGTCCTGGCCAGAGAAGTCCGGGATCTGGTAATACTTGTCCAAGGATTCGACCATGCGCAGATCGAATTTCAACAACCCTTTATTCCCCATACCCAATCCGAAGTTCACGCCACCGAATGCTTCCCGCGTTACGATGAAGGATGGCTTCACCTCATCGAAGAAGGTGCTGAAACTTCGGAAATAATCCCAGCGGTGCAGGTTGAACTGAGGCTCCACATAGATCGGCGCTTTCGTGGAGAGGTAGGCCCGCAAGTTCACCTGTCCAGCAGCGTAGAATTTCCCGAAATAGGAGAGGGCTTCCACATGTGCACTGGAACTGCCGAACAAGTTGTACCGCAGGCCGATCATGCCCGTGTTTATGGGGCGAGAGGAGAACATGCCACCGAAACGCACCTCCAGATCCTTCTCCGCTTTGGCGTACAGGTCCAGATCGAAGCGCTCTGTTGCCGGTTTCCATGTTGCCTTGGGGTAGAGCATGGCGATGTTCCGGTCGGCGACCAATCGGAAGTACTTCGGCTTCAGCGTGACAGCGTCGAGTTGCCCACCGCCGCGCAAAAGGCTTTGTTCCACGTATCGGGTCTGGCCTTTGGTGAGTCCATGGATGCGAACTTGATCGAAGACCATGGGGGGCAGCTTCGCTCGAAAAGTCTTGCGTCGGGCATCCAGCTCGGCCCGAGGTGTGCGCCGGTGGACTTGTTCCAGAATGATCGGCATTTGCGCCATGGCTGCCGCATAGCCATCGGCCACGGGAATGGAGGGGTCGCTGAAATCGAAGAGGGTCGTGGCGGTCCGTGGTTCAATGATCACACCTTGCTCGCAACTGATGGAGTACTCGGTGCGCTCTTGCATCATGGCCCGAAGTTGACTCACCAGATCGTCCTCGCTGGGCGGTGGGGAGTTATAGGACACGTTGCTGCCCACGATGAAGTCCGGGAGAAAGGTGTCGTACATCACATCGCTCGGGAAGTTGTTATAGAGCCCGCCATCCATCATCAAGTGTCCATTTACACGAATGGGCTTGAAGTAGAACGGATAGCTCATGCTGGCCCGAACGGCTTGTGCCAGGTCGCCTTGTGCAAAGACCACGGATCGTTGTGCGGTGATGTCCGATGCCACACAGCGGTACGGTATGAAGAGGCTGTCCATGTCGTATCCGGCGATCGCCGACACCGGACCGTAGCCCCGCATTTGTTCGTAATCGATCAATGCGGGACTGCGCAAGTTGGTTGGGAGTGAAGTGGTCAGGGTGGTGTCCAAGTCCAGCTTCAAGCTGATCAACGAAGCATCCAATGGGTCCTGCTTGAAGTAGTATTGGTAGCGGGCTTCAATGCCACCTTCAGCCATCACACGGAACTGCTCTGTGCGAAAGAGTGAGTCGATCTCCCACGGTGACCATCCCGAGACATAGAGCGCCCCGATCAAGGCACCCATGCTGCTGCCTGTGATGTAATCGATGGGAATGTCATTCTCCTCCAGCGCTTGCATCACCCCGATATGCGTCATTCCGACCGCACCACCTCCGCTGAGTACCAACCCCACGCGCTGGGCCTGCACAATGGCCAAGGTCAAGAACAACGTGATGGAGAGGGAGATCCGGGACATCGGCAGTGCATGGCAAAAGTAGCCGGGAACTTCCCGATCGCCCGCTCAAACGGGGAATAGGCGCTCGAAGTACGCGGGTGCGTGCTCCAAGCGAGAACCATACCAACTGAAGAATTCGCCATCGACCAGTTGGACGGGTGCGCTTGGCAGGATCATGTTGATCTCTGCGATGTGCTTTTCCGTGAAGGGATACGGCTCAGACGAGAGCAATACGATCTCGGGATCCGCCTCTGCCAGATCCTGTACGCTGAACTCCGGATAGCGCGCGTCTCCTTCATCGAAAACGTTCATAAGCCCACACCGTTCCAGCATATCGTTCACGAAGGTGCCCTGCCCCGCCGCCATGAAGGGTTCGCGCCAGATCAGATAGGCGACGGTGCGCGGTTCTTCATGCTTTCTCAAGCCTGCGAAGGCAGCATCGATGCCAGATCTCAAGTTCTCTGCCTTCTCCTGCGTCCCGGTCAATGCCCCGATGCGTTGGATCATGTCCAAGGCACTGGGCAAGTCGCGCACATCGCTCATCCAGACTGGGAATTCCTTGGCCAATTCCTCGATGTCCTTCTTCGCGTTCTCCTCTTTGTTCCCGATGATCAGGTCAGGCTTCAAGGCCCGTACTTTCCCCATGTCCACCTTCTTGGTGCCGCCCATGCGATGCTTGGTCTTGAACCACGACTCCGGATGGATGCAGAACTTGGTGATGCCGACGACACGTTCTCCGAGGCCGAGATCGTAGAGCAATTCGGTCTGGGAAGGGACGAGGGAGATGATGCGTTGGAGCTGATCCGGAACTTCGACCTGATGGCCCATTTGGTCGGTGAAAATGGACATCGTTCAGATCACAATAAAAGCCCAGATCAAGAGCACGCATATGATGATCATGACCAAAGTGGTCAAGCCTAACCAACCGTTGTCCCTAGAGCGCCATTCTCTGGGCAAGGTTGTTCGGTTCCCGCGTATGATCTTTCTGACCAGACTACCGAACATATCCAACAAGGTCCAAATTCCTTGAAGGGCATCGCCGGGGTCGCTCATGTGGCTACGGAATCCTATTTCAACTTCCCAATGATGTCCTGCTTCGTGATGATGCCGTAACCATGCAACTGCTCCACAAGGACCGCTGGGCTACCGTTACCAAGGCGGGCGCACACTTCATCAAGGGTCGCATCAAGCCCCAATACGGGTAGGGCCGGACCCATCACAACACTCACGGCTTGCGTTCGCACGTCGGCATCCTCGAGGATCGCGTCGAATAGGCGTGCATCGGTGATGGTGCCGACGGGCTTCCCTTTCTCGAACACCGGCATCTGGTCGATGTTGTGGTTACGCATCTTGTCGATCGCATTCAACACAGGTTCATCGGCCTCCACGCTGAGGAGTTGAAGGTCCTTGCCTCTGAGCAGATCACCAGCGGTAGGCTTCTTTTCAATGAGGAAGCCTCGCTCGCGCATCCAATCGTCGTTGAACATTTTGCCCAAGTAGCGCGTGCCGTGGTCGTGGAAGATCACCACCACCACATCGTCCTTTTTGAACTTGTCCTTCATCTGGAGCAGACCCGCGATGGCCGCGCCCGCGCTATTCCCCACGAAGATGCCTTCGTCGCGCACGATCTTACGGGTGTAGATAGCGGCATCGCGATCGGTCACTTTTTCGAAGTGATCGATCATCTCCATTTTGACGTTTTCCGGCACGAAATCTTCACCAATGCCTTCGGTGATGTATGGATAGATCTCGTTCTTGTCGAATTCACCGGTCTCCTTCAGTTTGGTGAAGACCGAACCGTACGTATCGATCCCGAAGATCTTGATGTTCGGGTTCTTCTCCTTCAGGTACCGTCCCGTACCGCAGATGGTTCCTCCTGTTCCAACACCGACTACCAAGTGCGTGATCTTGCCTTCGGTCTGTTCCCACAACTCGGGGCCAGTGCTTTCGTAGTGGGCTTGGCTATTGCTGAGGTTGTCGTACTGGTTGGCCTTCCAGCTATTCGGGGTCTCGGCCACCAAGCGGGAGCTTACCGAGTAGTAGGAGCGGGGGTCCTCTGGGTCCACGTTCGTTGGGCAAACGATCACTTCTGCACCGAACGCGCGCAATGCATCCACCTTCTCCTTGCTCTGCTTGTCCGTGGTGGTGAAGATGCACTTGTAGCCTTTGATGATGGCCGCGATCGCCAGCCCCATCCCTGTGTTCCCACTGGTGCCTTCGATGATGGTGCCTCCCGGCTTCAACAGGCCGGCTTTCTCGGCATCCTCCACCATCTTCAGGGCCATGCGGTCCTTGATGGAGTTGCCTGGGTTGAAGGTTTCTACCTTGGCCAGAACAGTGGCCGAGATCTCCTTCGTGATCTTGTTGAGGCGCACCAAAGGCGTGTTGCCAATGGTAGTGAGGATATTGTCGTGGATCTTCATGTTCATGCGACCACTCGGTCGTTGGGCAAATGTACCCCGACCGATCCGGACCTTCCGGGAGTCAATCGAAGCGTATGGCTTTTGCTGGCGCGATCCGCGTAACAAGCATGCTGGGCACAACCAATGCGAGTATGCAGATCAACATGGTACCTACGTTCAACAAGACGATCGGTTGCCAATCCAAGTGGACCGGGACCACGTCCACATAATAGCTCTCCACCGGCAAGCGCACCACTTCAAAGGTCCGCTGCACCAAGCATAGCCCGATCCCGAGGAGATCGCCCAGTAGGATCCCGATGCCGAGGATGTAGGCTGCATCGATCAGGAAGATCCGCCTGATCCTCGCGTTGCTGCTTCCCAACGCTTTCAGCACGCCGATCATCGGGGTCCGCTCTAGTATGATGATCAGCAAGGCACTCGTCATGTTGATGATCGCAACGATGATCATGAGTAGGATGATGACGATCACGTTCGTGTCCAACAATTCCAACCAAGCGAAGATCTCCGGGAACCGGTCACGAACGCTCAAGGAGCGAAGGCCCACATCCAGGTATTCGCGGTATACCAGATCGTCCATCACCATCAGGTCCTCGGATCGGTCCAAGGTCACCTCGAACCCGCCGCAATACTTCGTATGACTTCCTCCGCTACCGCCCCGCTCCACGTCGAAACCAGGTGCGAGTTCAGTACTCTTTGCTTGTGTCATTCCCGTTCCGAGATAGAACGACGAGGCTCTGCTTATGCGCACCCAGGCCGTATCTGCAATGGTGTGGTCCGCATCGGTCAAGATCATCGTGATCATGGTGTCGCCTTGTGCAGGGACATCCACCCAGTGCGGTCCTTTGCCACGCAGGTTCGTTCCGGACCAGTTGTACGTGTATATCCGATCACCGCCAAATCCCAGTCCCTCGATGTAGAGTCCGCTGGAATGCGTGGTGTCATACACCATGAGTTCCGCTTTCAAACCCCATTGGGCGAATCGCTGAAGGTGCTGGATGTCCAAATAAACAAGTTGATGGTCCTGTTGCTCCAAACCCGTTTCATACAGGCCACAAACCCGGAATTTCCTTGGCCGAATATCGTTGTGACCCTGCACCAGGTACACCGTGATCGTATCCTTCACCTCGACCTGCAACCGATCGCTGAGGTACTTGGACAACAACAGGTCGATGGGACTTGCGGTATCGTTGATCGCAGGGATCGTTCCGGATAGCAAGTGCTTTTGGAGAAAGGTCCAGTCGTGGTCCAAGCCCGCGCCCTTCAACACTACTCCTTAGATCTCTTGGTCGGTTGCTATGGTGCCCGGCCGTGTGGCAAATACTTGGATATGGGCGATACCGGGCACCGTGTCCAACCACGGATAAAAGGACTGGTCGATCGCCACTCTGGGCGTTTCTTTCGGGTCCACTTGACCGATGGCCGTGATCTGGAGGTGGCCACCGGCGCCCGTTACCTTCGTGCGCACTTCACGCTGGAATCCCGTGGTGATCCCCACCGTAACGATCATGACCGCCATGCCGATGACGATCCCAAGAACTGCGATACTCACGATCGGACGCGAAAAGCGTTCGGCCCGGTCCTTGTCCACCAGGATACGACGAGCGATGAAGTGTGATAGGTTCACGAAGGCGAGGGACGCTTGGTCTTGGGCGAAGATAGGTGCCACCCTTTGGGCCATTCTGTTCATGAGTGGGTGCATAGATGCGCAAACCGCGCAAGTGCGAACCATTCAGGAGCCTGCTATTCGTGTTGGGGCAGAGCGCACCGAGGTGTACCTGCCGTTGCTTGAGGGACAACGGATCGCGGTCGTCACCAACCAGACCGGTCGAATTGGCCACACACACTTGGTGGATTCGTTGTTGGCTTTGAAGGTGAACGTTGTAAAAGTGTTCGGGCCAGAACATGGCTTCCGCGGTGAAGCGAGTGATGGCGAATTGGTGAAGGATAGTAAGGACCTGAAGAGCGGCCTTCCCGTACTCTCGATGTATGGAGATAGCAAGAAGCTCAAATCACAGCAAGTTGCTGATATTGATGTCCTGCTTTTCGACATTCAGGATGTCGGAGTGCGCTTCTACACGTACATCAGTACGCTGCATTACATCATGGAGACCGCTGCCGAGGAAGGGAAGAAGGTCATTGTTCTGGACCGCCCGAACCCGAACGGATTCTATGTGGATGGCCCGGTGTTGGACCCGGCGTTCACTTCCTATATCGGCATGCATCCGGTGCCCATGGTCCATGGAATGACGATCGGCGAATTCGCCACGATGATCAATGGGGAAGGGTGGTTGAAGGCAGGGGTGACCTGTGATCTGACGGTGGTGCCGTGCATGGGCTATTCGCATGATACGGTCTATTCCCTGCCACTTCGGCCTTCACCGAACCTGCCCAATGATGCCGCAGTGCAGTTGTATCCTTCGCTGGGGTTGTTCGAAGGCACCATCGTGAGCGTGGGTCGTGGAACGGACCAGCCCTTCCAATGCATCGGCTATCCGGGCTGTCCGATCGGTGGCTTTGAGTTCATGCCGCACTCCACTCCGGCTTCCAAGTCGCCACCGCACAAAGGCAAATTGTGTACAGGCTTCGATCTGCGCGAGTATGGTCGGATCCAAGCACGATTGGATCGCCGAGTGGAGTTGCATTGGTTGCTTGAGATGTACAGCCATGCGATGGATCGGTCCACGTTCTTCACTCCCTACTTTGACAAACTCGCGGGGACAGCCACCTTGAAGAAGCAGATCGTGTCGGGTGCGGATGTAGCGACGATCCGTGCCTCGTGGCAAGCGGACTTGGATCGTTTTCGCGGGATCCGCGCGAAGTACCTTCTGTACGCGGACTTCAAACCTTGAGCCACCCAAAACGAGAGCCCCCCGTTCACCATTTGGCGAACGGGGGGCTTTTTCGTTCCGTTGGAATTGACCTTACTGCTGGATCACCAGTCGCTCGGTATAGGTCTTCTCACCGGCGGTGATGTTCACCACGTATAGGCCACCGGCCAGCTCGTTGTTGAGGTCGATGTTCGCGTTCACGAAACCATCTTGCACCGCGATCGTGCGCGCGGTCACCCGCTTGCCGGTCATGTCATAGATGTCCACGCTTACGGTGTGTACATCGGCATCCACCTCCGTGAGGTTGATGAAGAGCTGCTCACCACGGTTCGGGTTCGGGTACATGGTGAGGTGACCATTTTGGGTAGCCATGCTGCTGCTGCCACCTTGCATCGGACCTGGGCAATAGGTGCTGGTGGTGATGTTCACTGCACACACCTTACCCCAAGCAGTACTCGGATCGCCAGGATCGGCACAGTTCAGGGCCGGAGCAGAGCTTGCATTACCCACGCACCAAGTAGCACCACCGTCCAAGCTTACGCGCACATCCACATCGTATTGGGTGTTGCACTTCAGTTGGGTGCCACTGGCCGCGCTCCAGTTCAGGAAGAACGTTGGGCTGGTCTGCGGCGGGCGTACGATGCAACCTCCTGGGTTCGGATACTCGCCGTTGCGGAAGCGGATCTGGTAGCGCACGTTCACACTGCTCACCGTAGGTATCGGTTGCGGAGGATTGACGGTCAAACGGTTCCCGCCTTGGTTGGATCCACCGAAGAACTTGTTCACGCCGCAGCTGAAGTCATTGCTCAACGGGTTATCCTGCAGCTTCACGATCGGGCATGCCGCACGGATCGCATCCATTTTGAACAGGCAAGCAGGTCCGAAAGGTTGGTTCACACCAGCCACCCGACCGCGGATGCGCACGTTCAGGAGTACGTTGTTCGGGAGGTGTGGGGTGGCCATCGTATTGGTCCACGCATTCAAGCGGAAGTGGTTGGCACGCAGGGGACCAACCCCGAACCCATCACTGGATCCATGGCTGCGGAACCGACGGTAGCTGTATGTGCCGTTCGGGTCGAAGAACCAGAACACATAACCGCTGGTGTTGTTGGTGACACCGTATTGGCCACTCACTGCAACATTCTCAGTGGCCACGATGAATTTGTTGGTCACCCAGTCCAGCTTGTCGCAGCTGCTGAAGATCGGGCGGTCGTTGCCAACAGGAACACAGAAGGCTCCATTTTCATACGTGTTTGCGAGTGCACTCACATCGGGCGCTCCACCGGCGAGGTTGGTGAAGTTGCCGAGGTTGTCGATGATACGACGACCGGCAGCTCCGCTTTCGCGCAACTGGTAACCACCGGTGATGCCACCGCTCACGAAACCGTCGCCACCGCTATCGCTTACGCGCAGACGGTAGCACCCTACAGGCAGGCAGCAGTTCTCGGTGATCGGCGAAGTGATGCCATTGACCGGCACGCTGAATTGGCAAACCACCTGGTCGGTGTTCTGCAACAGGATCTGCCAGCTGGCTTGGCTGCTCAATGCATCGGTGCGCAACTCCATGGTCACGGTCTCGGTGCATGGTACGGCTACACAAGCGCAGGATCCGTTGATCTGTCCGAAGAGGAACGAGCCAACGCCATTGTTCACATCGCAGTAGTCGCCTTGAAGGCCAGCGATATTCGGGCAGTTGTCACTGTTGTTGGTCACACCACAGGCTGCGGGTGCTCCAGCTCCGTAGCCATCACCGTCGGTGTCGGCATAGAGCATCTGGCTATCGTCACAGTCGGTATTGTCCGGAACGCCACAGGCAACAGGCGTACCGGTACCAAATCCGTCACCATCGTTGTCGGTGTACAGTGCTTGGCTGTCATCGCAATCGCTATTGTCCGCTATGCCACATGGCGCATTGGCCGCAGCACCGAATCCATCACCATCCAGATCGGCGTGAAGGACCGCTGCATCGTTGCAGTCGCTGTTGTTCCCTACGCCGCATGCTACCGGAGCACCTGCACCGAATCCGTCACCGTCATTGTCTGCGTAGGTGGTCTGGCTATCATCGCAGTCCGTGTTATCTGCCACATAGCCAGCAGGTGCTCCACAGGCCATGACCATATCGCCTGCATCACCGAAGCTATCGCCATCGTCATCGGCGTACCATGCGGTAGCGGTGTTCTCCGTTACGGTCACGGTAGCAGATGCGGCCGTGCATGGTGGAGCGGATACGAGGTAGGTGTACACACCGGCAACCATGGTGGCCGGGTCGTACATGCCTCCGATCACCGTGCTTGGACCGCTCCACGCACCTCCGCCATTGGGACTGCCGGTCAGTTGGCTCAACAAGTTGGTCGGTGCCGCATTGTTGCAGGTCACAAGAGTGCCGTTGCCCCCTGCATTTGGAACTGGTACTGCGGTCACTGAGCCTGTATTCGCAGTAGCCGTGCATCCGTTCCCAGCAGTTACGGTAAGGTTGAATGTCCTGCTGGCTGGCACCGCAACTCCAGTTGGGCTTTGAGCGGAAGAGGTGTAGCCGGATGGAGTGGAAGTCCATGCCCACATTAATGCCGTCGGTGTGCCGGAGATAACTGCGTTGTCAACGGCCCACCACCAATCCCAGGAACCATTGTACCGGAACCGCACCCATAGCGTAGGTTGGTTGGTGTAGGCGTTCAGGTTCACCGTGGCGTTCGAGAAACCGCCTGCGCTCCCTTGCGTGGAAGAATGGGTTTGAAGGATCGTCCAAGTTGTACCGTTCGTGGATACTTCTACTCGTGCCCGGTCGTCCGTGCCACTGTTGTATCGGAAGAAATGGTAGTAGCTCAAACTCAACGTAGAATACCCTTGCGTACTGAATGAAGGCGTGGACAGAATAGTCTCTGTCGTACCGCCGCTACCCTGTGCATCCGAGTTGCTTAGGAAGAACTGGCTGTTGTCGTTACTGTGGAAAGTGTTCGATGAAACGTTATAACCATCGGGCCGAGGTGTCCAGTCTGCCAAGGCAGGCGTGCCACCGCTCGAGTTGTTCGTGGTATTCCAAGTACCAAGGCCGCTGTTGAAGTCGTTGGTCAAGATCGTCGAAGACAAGTTCGTGGCACCGCCGGTCAGATTAACGGGGCCTCCGGTACAAACGGTGCTGGCTGAACTGTTAGCTGTAACTGCCGTTGGTCCTGGGGTTACAATGACTGTTACGGTCGTTGAACCAGAAGCGCCACATCCCGTATTCAAACCGATGACCGTGTACGTCGTAGTCGAAGTGGGATTTGCTGTGACCGTAGCACCCGACGTCGAACTCAGACCTGTTGCCGGAGACCAAGTGTAACCGGCCGAAGCTCCTGATGCCGTTAGCAATACACTGCCCCCTGAGCAAATGGAGGGTGAACCCGGTGTTACGGAAACAGTGGGTCCAACACATGGTGTATAGGTGAGTACGACGCGACCGTCGCCACCGTTGCCTCCATTTCCGTCTCCGGATAATGTAACTTCTTCAGCACCACCACCACCACCACCTGGCAATGATCCTGCACTTCCATTCCCAGGCGAAAGGAAACCACCATTCCCTCCATTACCACCATCACCACCACCGGCAGGAGCATTTCCACCGTTTTGGTTGGAACCATTGGCACCGTTCGCTGAAATGCCAGCCGAGGATCCACCGCCACCCCCAGTCGAGCTAGGTGCATTGGCTCCATCGCCGCCTTCATATTTTACACTCCCAATGGAAGCCGCAGCGGAACCACCATTGGCACCGCTCGAGCTGTTGTTGCCGACAGATGAGCCTCCTTTAGCACGAATGGTCGAAGATGTGCCGAACCAAGAGTCGCCACCAGCACTGGTGCTGGAGCTTCCTGCTCCAACGGTAACCGTATAGGTATTGCCAGCGATCACTGGGATCGTACTGCGGACATATGCGCCGCCGCCGCCACCTCCGCCACGACCATTTGAAGTTTGCCTTCCGCCGCGGCCACCTCCGCCCCAGCATTCCACGGTCACTTCTGTGACCCCAGCGGGTACGAGGAAGGTGCTTGAACTATTGTACGTGGAGACCAACTGTGCCCAAGACCCTAGTGGCATGAAAGCCAGTAGGACCAAGATCAGGAGGAAGGGCCGCCATTCGCTTTTGATCCTGGCTTTACGATAGGGGGTTCGTGTACCGTGTTCCAGATTGGAAAGAAACGGCCGTGGAGAGTGTTTCATATGGATTCGTTTTTGGTTGATCGAGCGCAAGTTCTGCAAGTCAGGCATCCTCTGTCAAGTGAAAAACATCGATGGATCAAGTTATTTTTCACACTATCCTAGTTTATTCATCGACGAATGAGGTTACGGTGAAATCTCAACTGGAGCCGCAGGGCGATCCTTGGTAATACGGTATGACCGGTCAATATCCTGATAATGAGTTGACTATGTGAATGCAGAACGGTTGTTCATCACCATGGTGCATTCCTTCGGCGGTTCGGTCTAGCCGATGAATGACCTTTTTCTGTCGATGAGTGATGGTTCGCTTCTTGAAAGCGCTTCTTAACGACTTTCATTCCCGATCCATTCAAACCTGCATACCTAGGAGAATGGGAGGAGGTCCACCTTTTGTTCCAGACTCGGTCGGATCCCATTGGGCCGATGCCCGGCTATCTTCGGCGGCAGATGGCATCTCGTCCCCCTTCGCTTTTGCTGTCGTTCTTGCCGATCTTTTTCTTGGTCGGTCTTTTGGTCCTGAACTTGATCGTTTTCGGCGATGGAGGCTTGGACGGTCCCAATCAGCTCGCTCTATTGTTCGGTGGTGCTGTGGCACTGCTCATCGGACTGCGGAATGGCCAAACATTCTCGGACCTGTTGGACCACATCCTGCGGAGTATCCAAACCGCACTTGGTGCCATCGTCATCCTTTTGTTGATCGGGGCATTGGCGGGCACATGGCTTATCAGTGGCGTGGTTCCGGCCATGATCATGCACGGTCTTCAACTGCTATCGCCGAAGGTGTTCTTATTCGCGAGCTGCTTGGTCTGTGCGGTTGTCTCGTTGGCCACAGGTAGTTCGTGGAGCACCGCAGCTACGGTGGGTATCGCACTTATGGGGATCGGCCGGGCCATGGGGTTCCATGAAGGACTGGTGGCCGGAGCGGTGATCAGTGGAGCTTATTTCGGCGATAAACTCAGCCCATTGAGTGATACGACGAATCTGGCACCCGCCGTGGCTGGTACGGACCTCTTCAGCCACATTCGGTACATGTTGAATACCACGGTGCCTACCATGAGCATCACCCTGGTCGTTTTCGCGGGTATTGGCCTGTTCACGGACAATTCCCAAGCAGGGGTCGATACCGCCTCCTTCGAGGCAGCCATCGCATCACAGTTCAACATCGGTTGGTATTTGTATTTGGTCCCGCTTGCCGTGGTGGTTATGATCTGGCGGAAGGTGCCCGCACTTCCTGCCTTGTTCATCGGGGCTTTGTTGGGTGGCGTTTTCGCCGCGATCTTCCAACCGCAGCTGATCGATGAATTGGCAGGACCCGGCCATTCATTCGCCTTTCGATCCTACAAGGTGGTGCTCAGTGCCATGGGGAGCGGCGGTGCTGTGGTAACGGGAAATGCCACCATGGACGAGCTGCTCACGGCAGGCGGCATGTTCGGGATGCTCAAGACCATCTGGTTGATCCTTTGCGCCATGGTCTTTGGCGGTGCGATGGAAGGCGCAGGACTCCTGCAACGCATAACGGCGGCTCTGATCTCCCGTGTGAAGAACGATGGTTCTTTGATCGCCACTACGGCGGCAAGCTGCATTTTCGTGAATGCCACCGCTTCGGATCAGTACCTCAGCATCGTGCTTCCGGGCCGCATGTTCGCTCCGGTCTATCGGGATCGAGGCCTCGATCCGAAGGTGTTGAGCCGCACCTTGGAGGACAGTGGCACGGTCACGTCCGCGCTTGTACCCTGGAATACCTGCGGAGCGTATATGGGGTCCGTTCTCGGCGTGGCCACGCTTGCGTACCTCCCGTTCTGCTTCTTCAATCTGTTGAGCCCGGTAATGACCGTGTTCCAAGGTGCCATCGGGTTCCGCATCGCACGCCTGCAGAAGAAGTCGTAACTCCTTGGCCCAAGGCCCCGTTATATGGGGTCATGAATTCCATTTTCCGCTTTGGACTGGTGGTACCGGTCTTGGTTGGCCTTTCTGCCACGGCTCAATCCAACTTCCTTTCCCATGACGAGCACTATGCGATGGGCGATGTGGGGGAGGATCCCGCATCGGACTTGAATGCCTATGAGGCCATGAACGCCATTCTGGGTGGCGACTCCATCCGCCTTTGCGGTGGTCACCCGTGTATCGGTTGGGTAGAGGACCAATACACCGATGGTACGCTGAAGCACCGTGGGTACTATGACCAAGGGAAGTTGACCTTATACAAGAATTATCATTCGGACGGAAAGCTCGAACGTGAATTCCGTTCCATCGATGCGGTGAAAAGTGTTCAACGCACTTATCACGTCAATGGCGAGTTACGCTCTGAGGCCAAGTACGTTAATGGCCTGTCCATTACCTATGAGGATCATTACCTCAGTGGTGTACTGCGCTATGCCGAGGAACGCCACCGGTCGGAACCCTACTACATCCGAATGGACCTCTTCGCTGCGGATGGAAAGCCGATCAGCCAGTTGCAGTTGGTGGATAAGAAGCGAGTGGAGTTCGTGCAGAAGGAATTCTACCCAGGAGGGGCATTGAAATGCGAAGGCCATGCACGCTACGATCCTTCGCGTATGGACTCGCAGCGGATCGGGTCCTGGGTCTATTACGATGCTTCGGGCGCGGTCGTCAAGGAAGAGGCGTATCTGGACGGAAAGGTGGCCGCTGTGAATTGAAGGGTGATCCAGCCCCACATACAAAGCCCCGCTACCGGATCTCCGGTGCGGGGCTTTGTACGTATGTGCCGTCCTTATTTCTTGTCGTCCTTCACTTCTTCGAAATCCACATCCGTGACTTCGGCATCGGTCGTGGACGAACTGTTGTCCTGAGCGCCTCCGCTGGTCCCATTCGCTTGGGCCTCTTGGGTCGCCTTGTACATTTCTTCGCTAGCCGCAGAGAATACGGTGTTCAACTCGCCCGTTGCGCTTTCGATACCTGGCATATCCTGCGCTTCGTGCGCGGTCTTCAGCTTGGCCAAGGCATCCTCGATCGGCTGCTTCTTGTCCGCAGGGATCTTGTCGCCGAACTCCTTCAACTGCTTCTCGGTCTGGAAGATCAAGCTGTCCGCCTGGTTCATCTTGTCCACGGTCTCGCGGGCGGCTTTGTCGGAATCGGCATTCAATTCCGCTTCCTTCTTCATCTTCTCGATGTCCTCCTTGCTCAGCCCGCTGCTGGCTTCGATGCGGATGCTCTGTTCCTTCCCAGTGGCCTTGTCTTTTGCACCAACATGTAGGATACCGTTTGCATCGATGTCGAAGGTGACCTCGATCTGAGGGGTGCCGCGTGGTGCCGGTGGGATGCCATCCAAGTGGAAACGACCGATGGTGCGGTTGCCGTTGGCCATGGGGCGCTCCCCTTGTAGCACGTGGATCTCCACACTGGGTTGGCTATCGCTCGCCGTGCTGAACGTCTCGCTCTTCTTGGTCGGGATCGTGGTATTGGCTTCGATCAACTTGGTCATCACGCCACCCATGGTCTCGATGCCGAGGCTGAGAGGAGTAACATCCAGGAGCAGCACATCCTTCACTTCGCCGGTGAGCACACCGCCTTGAATACTCGCACCGATGGCGACCACTTCGTCCGGGTTCACGCCCTTGCTCGGCTCCTTGCCGAAGAATTTCTTCACCGCGTCCTGGATCGCTGGGATACGGGTGCTTCCGCCTACGAGAATGATCTCGTTGATATCGGATACCTTGAGTCCCGCGTTCTTCAAGGCACTTTCGCAAGGCGCTATGGTGCGTTTGATCAGGCTGTCCGCCAATTGCTCGAATTTGGCACGGGTGAGGGAACGTACCAAGTGCTTGGGGATCCCGTTCACGGGCATGATGTACGGCAGGTTGATCTCACTGCTCGTGGTGGAACTCAACTCGATCTTGGCCTTCTCAGCAGCATCCTTCAAACGTTGTAACGCCATCGGGTCCTTGCGGAGGTCCAGACCTTCATCGTTCTTGAATTCATCAGCCAACCAGTCGATGATGACCTGATCGAAGTCGTCGCCACCTAAATGCGTATCGCCATCCGTGCTCTTCACCTCGAACACGCCGTCGCCCAGTTCTAGGACGCTTACGTCGTGGGTGCCACCACCGCAGTCGAATACAACGATCTTCTGGTCGATGTGTTTCTTGTCCAAGCCGTAGGCCAAGGCTGCTGCCGTGGGCTCGTTGATGATCCGGCGCACCTTCAGGCCAGCGATCTCGCCAGCTTCCTTGGTGGCCTGCCGTTGTGCGTCGTTGAAATATGCCGGTACCGTGATCACCGCTTCGGTCACCGTAGTGCCGAGGTAATCCTCAGCGGTCTTCTTCATCTTTTGCAGGATCATGGCACTGATCTCCTGCGGGGTGAATTCGCGATCTCCGATCGCAACGCGTGGCAAGCCATTGCTACCACGCACGACCTTGTACGGTACGCGGGCGATCTCCTTCGCATCTTCCTCATAGGTGTTGCCCATGAAGCGCTTGATGGAGAAGACCGTGTTCGTCGGGTTGGTAATGGCTTGCCGTTTGGCGGGGTCTCCCACCTTGCGCTCGCCACCTTCCACGAAGGCTACGATGCTGGGCGTTGTGCGTTTGCCTTCACTATTCGCGATCACCACCGGTTCGTTGCCTTCCATAACGGCGACGCAACTGTTCGTGGTTCCCAAGTCGATCCCAATGATCTTGCTCATGCTTTTTCGGATTCATCAGCCCGCTCAGTTACGGGCGACGACCGCTTCGGACAAGCTCCATGCCATGGCTGGGTTCCCGACAAAGACCTGCCATTACGTTCGAAGCCCGCTTATCCAGCGGGCTTCGATACTGACAAATGGACAGATCGTCAGGGACAATAAAACGAGCTATTTACATCCAATGGATGCTCGGTGCAGAAATTCAAATGCGAGGTGATACTTCCATCCGCAAGTTCGGCCATGGTGTTGCTACTGAGGGCCTTACCGATCAATGGCTTGGTGTAGCGAGAACCGAACAGTCCATAACCGTTCTCCACGTTGGTATACTCTGGACGGTCCTCGATGATCCCGGTCACGGGCTCATCCAAGGTCAAGTAGGTATGGAACTCATCGTTCGCAGCTGATACCAGAAAGTCCAATCCCACGAACCTCCGAGCGGTCACCGTTGGGTCGGTAGGCACATGGCTCGCAATGGCATTGAAGAAGGATTGACCGTCCATGGTGGCGTACATGGACTCTGTTTCCCCGGAATCGTCGCTGACGCTTGTCCCTAAGCGGATCGTGAAGGAGCGAATATCGGACACCTCCGTACCACGCACTTCCCGGTAGTTGAATCGGTAACTCGCGACATAGCGTTTTCCATGAATGCCGGACCGCCAATTGAGCTCGAATGTGCCGTAGGAATTCTGGAACATCAGTTCAACACGGTGGGTCACGTCGGGGTCGGGTCCTAGGTAACGGAAATCATCGATGATGTCGGTGGTGGCACGAATGATCTGGTCCTTGACATTCAATTCCAATTCGTACTCGCTATCCTTGTCCAGATACAAAGTGGTAGAAGAACCACCCTCCTGGATCGTGGTCCGGAACGGATCCTCGAAGTAGTACAATCGTTGGTAGGGCGAATAGAAATCACCAGGCTCGCTGTTCGTGATCAAGGTGTCGCGCAAGTCGAAGGTGGCCACCACTTGTCCGTTCAACTTTCGATGGACACGGGCATACCCCACGGCATCGCCCCACTCGTTGGAGTCCGGGATCTGTGCGAACACGTACGCGTCCCCTTCACCCAAGAAGGCCTTGTTCACCTTGATGAACTGGATCGGATCGCGCGAGTCCAAGAGTCCATAAACGATGGTGATGTCCTTGTACGGCGCGTTGATGTCCAATTCGGAACTGCAACCACAAAGTGTGGCCGCAAGCCCGAAAGTGATGGCGGTTCGTTTCATACGGTCTGTTGCTCAAATACTCTGGCGAGTGGTGGCCAAAGATAGGTGGCCAGCGGAGGTATGCCGATCACTTGGCCGACCGATACCTCTCCAGTCTTGCACTTCCGAAGGTGATCCGAGAGGAGGAATTGATCCTAGAGCTCATCTCAAAATCATCCTTCGGGCTGCACGGGGGCCTCGCGCGCCCATATTTCGTTGCAAAAAGCCTCACGTAGCTCATGCTATGCTTGGCTTTTGCGCCTCATCTGGTCGCACGATCCAACCCGCTCGCTTCCAGAAAACAATTTTGAGATGCGCTCTAAAAGTATCGACTGCCTGAACCGTTGGTAGTTTTGACGCATGAGTACCGGCTTGAAGAATGTGAAGCGCGTGACCACCCACGTGTTGCTGGAGATGAAGGCTAGCGGACAACCGATCGCTATGCTGACGGCCTACGACTACTCCTTGGCCAGGCTGGTGGATGGTGCCGGGGTGGACGTGATCCTGGTTGGCGATAGTGCCAGCAATGTGATGGCCGGGCATGAAACAACGCTTCCTATCACTCTGGACCAGATGATCTACCACGCCAGCAGTGTGGTGCGAGGAAGCGAACGCGCGCTGATCGTGGTGGACCTTCCTTTCGGGACCTATCAGGGCAATTCCAAAGGCGCACTGAATTCGGCCATCCGCATCATGAAGGAAAGTGGTGCCCATGCCGTGAAGCTTGAAGGCGGACGGGAAGTGATCACCTCCATCCAACGGATCCTCACTGCCGGCATACCGGTAATGGGCCATCTGGGGCTGACCCCGCAGAGCATTTACAAGTTCGGCACCTATGTAGTCCGGGCCAAGGAACAGGAAGAGGCTGATCGGCTACGCGCGGATGCCAAGCTTCTTGAAGAAGCGGGCTGTTTCGCTCTTGTGCTGGAGAAGATCCCTGCGGCACTGGCTGCGGAGGTGGCGGCGAGCGTGACCATTCCTGTGATCGGCATCGGTGCCGGGAACGGGGTGGATGGACAAGTGCTCGTACTTCATGATATGCTGGGGATCAACAAGGAGTTCAACCCTCGGTTCCTGCGGCGTTACGCGGACCTTCATGAAGTGATCACAGGTGCCGTGGCCGGATACGTTCGGGACGTACGGGCCAAGGATTTCCCGAATTCGGAGGAGCAGTACTGAAGTATGGAGGTCCAGATCCTTTGGTCGGATCAGGATGTGCTAGCCGTTTACAAACCGGCAGGTGTTCCAGTGCAGCCCGATCCGACAGGTGATCCCGATCTGCTTTCCAGCCTGCGCACAGCATGCAATGAGCCTTCCATCGGTCTGGTCCATCGATTGGACCGACCCGTGAGCGGCGTGATGCTCTTCAGTAGAAATGAGAAGGCTACCGCCACGTTGAGCGCCCAATTCCGCGAGCGATTGGTCAAGAAGACCTACTGGGCGATCGTGGAAGGGCGATTCCCGGAGGATCGTACGTTGGAGCATGTGCTGGTGCATGATGCAAAAGCACACAAGGCACGCGTAAAGGGGTCGACACCTCCGGATGACGATGTGGCGACCTTGCATGTGCATGTCCTCGTGCAAGGCGATCGATACAGCCTGTTGGAATTGACTCCGGTCGGTGGGGCCTTCCACCAGATCCGCGTTCAGCTCGCCGCCGCCGGGTTTCCGATCAAGGGCGATGTGAAATACGGTGCCCGACGGGGCGAAAAGGATCGAAGCATCGCACTTCATGCCCGTTCGATCACGTTCTCTCTGCCCGTGAACAACATTGATCAAAGCTGTCAGGCTGATCCGCCGGGGTCGACTATTTGGCAGGTATTCATGGCTCAACTCGCGAACGACCAACTGGCACCATGATCGGTCTGCGCATAGGACTCATGGCTCTCGCTTTCGTCGGGAATGCTGTCCTGTGCGCGCAAGAACATCCGTATTTGTCGCATTTCGACCTTACGGAAGGAGATGGGCAGGTGACCTTGGACTGGACCATGGTGAGCGGGAATACGTGTGACGGCACCCGCATCCTACGATCGCGGGATAGCCTGAATTTCGAGGAGATCGGCGTGCTCAGTGGCTTATGCGGATCCATCACGACACCGACCTTCTTTCGGCACGCGGATCTTGACCCACCGGAGCTGACCACCGCGTACTACCGGTTGGAACTCGGCTCGAACGGATCCTCTTCCATCCAGCGGATCGATCTGAAGCGTCTGTACTCCGTGGAGCACCGGATCTTTCCTTCGCCCATGCCGAACAATGGCACCTTGCTCTTACGAGTGGACCCGGAGGTGCGCGTGGGATTGAGGATCTGGTCCACGAACGGCCGCTTGGTCCACGATGTCACGGGTCACGGTGATCGTCTGGAGGTGCCTTCGGAGGCGTGGCCAGCAGGAGTTTACGTCTACGAGGCCACCGTGGAGAACAAGCGACTCCGGGGTCGATTCGTAGTGCTTTGATCACATCGGGTCCACGTCCGTGACCAGTTGCACTGCGGAATGTGCCGGATCACTGAAGATCAGATCGATGGTGTCGCGCACTCTGTCTTTGCTCTGCTGATGGTCCGATCGGGGTAGTTTCACCAACAGGCGGCGCAAGTGTTTATCCCGGATACGCGATACCACCGGGATCTCCGGGCCGAGGATCAGGTCCCCTGATCGTTCGCGTAACGCATTGGCCAAGGCAAAAGCCGTAGCTGCCACCCGGTCTTCCCGGCGGTGTTTCAAGGTCAATTGCACCAAACGAAGGAACGGCGGGTAGCCATGGGCCTTGCGGTGTTCCAGTTCGCGCTCGAACATGCCATCCACATCGTGGAGTACCACCAGATCCAGTACCGGATGGTTCACATCCTGCGCTTGAATGATCACACTGCCAGCCTCCTTCCGCCTACCCGATCGGCCTGCAACTTGGGCCATCAACTGAAAAGCCCTTTCATGTGCCCGGAAGTCAGGGAAGCGCATCAGGTTGTCCGCATTCAGGATCCCTACGGTACTGACGTGATCGAAGTCCAAGCCCTTGGTCACCATTTGGGTACCTACCAGGATATTCACCGCCCCGTGTCCGAATGCGGTCAGGATCCGCTCCATGGCGTTCTTGCCGCGTGTGGTGTCCTGATCCATCCGTGCGATGGTGGCTGTTGGGAATAGTTCCCCCAATTCCTCTTCGATCTTCTCTGTGCCGAATCCCAGCATGCGCAACCGCGAACCTCCACAACTCCCGCAATGGGTGGGCGGAGGGTACTGGCGACCGCAGTAATGGCACCGGAGTTGGTGGTGGAATTTGTGGTAGGTCAGGCTTACATCGCACTGGTCGCACTCCGGTACCCAGCCGCACGTTTCACATTGCCAAACGGGCACATAGCCTCGTCGATTCTGGAAGATGATCACCTGCTCACGGCGGTCCAACGCCAATTGGATGCTGTCGATGAGGGTGGCGGTGAAGTGCCCGCGCACCAATTTCCGTTTGGTGGCATCCCGCAGATCCACCCGGGTGATCACCGGCATGCGTACATCTCCGAAACGGACCAACAATTCCACGTATCCGTATTTCCCGGTGCGTGCATTGTAATGGCTCTCCATGCTCGGCGTGGCGGATCCCAAAAGCACCTTACCGCCATGCAGGCCACCAAGGATCACGGCCATGTCGCGCGCATTGTAGCGCGGCGCAGGATCGTGCTGTTTGTAGCTGGGGTCATGCTCCTCATCCACGATCACTAGTCCGAGGTTCCGATAGGGGAGAAAGAGAGCCGAACGCGCACCGATAATGACCCGTGGTGCATCCGGGCCCAAGCATTGCATCCACAGTGTTGTGCGGTCGTGTTGGGACATCCGCGAATGGAAAACAGCGATGTGGTCGGCGAAGCGTTCCCGAAGGCGTGTGATGATCTGCGTGGTCAGCGCGATCTCCGGCAACAGGTACAGGACCTGCTGCTCACGTTCCAAGGCCTCGGCGATCAGCGTGGTATAGATCTCTGTTTTTCCCGATGAAGTAACCCCGCGAAGGAGCACGACATCGCGATCGTGCCAAGCGGCTTTTACCTCGTCCAGCGCCTGGCTTTGCGCAGCGGAAAGTTTTGGCATCTCCGTCATACCACGTGCTGGATCCGGCCGACCCACTTCCCGCTCATACCGTTCCAAGAGTCCTTTCTCCACCAATTGGTTCAATACTGCCGAGGTGGCACCACTCGCATGCATCAATTTGGCGCGTTCCACCTCGATCGGATCTTCCGAGAGGCAACGACTGAGTTCCACGAACCGCATTAGGACATGGAGTTGTTTCGGCGCTTTCACCAAACGATCGAACCAGACATGAAGCGATTCCTCACTTCGCGCTTCGGGGGCCAAGCGCACATAGGCCGCCATGCGTGGCTTCCAATCCTCCTTGAGTTGTTCTTCCAAAAGCAGGGCACCACCGTCCATGAGCCGCTTTACGGCAGGCAAGGGGTTCTTGAGTCCCAAGAGCTCGCCCGCTTGCGACAAGGTCATGACTTGGCCTTCTTCCAAAGCTTGCAGCAGGAATACCGCTCCGGGGTTGTCCGAGAAGTCCTGGTCCACCCGTGGGCCCGCCACCAACCTTGTTTCACTGGAAAGCGTGAGTTGAGCGGGCAATGCAGCCAGCATCACTTCCCCCATCGTACACATGTAGTGGCGGGCGATGCCTTCCCATAGGGCCAATTGCTCTTGGCGAACGACAGGCAAAGCATCCAGAACGGAAAGCACACTCCGCACCTTCCGGCCAGCTGGAGCATTGGCATGGACCCGATGCACCACTCCGCCATAGAGCTTGTTCCCACGGCCGAAGGGAACTGCCACACGCATACCGGCTTCCACTTGCGCCAGTTCGTTGGAAAGGGCGTACGTGAAGGTGCCTGGGACGGCCAGTGGGAGGATCACATCGGCAAACAAAGCGACCGGTTCTGGGTGCAAAGGTGGCCCATGTGGGAGCATCGGTCGAATGACGCGAAGCCCGGTACGGTCCGAACGAGGAACGGTGGGCAACATTTTCTGGACTCACCTTGTCTTATTGATATGAAGCGCAAGCGGGTACGATACGACAATGCCACGGCCAAGGTCAGGTTGATCCACGAGAAGGAAACGGAGAAAGATGTGTACGACCTTTCCACACCGCTTTGGAACAAGTACTACCAAGAGGTGCGAAAGACCATCCGCTTCCCACGTTACTACAAACGATCGGTGAATTGGTGATCCGGGCTGACTGATCTGGTTGATCGACATCCACATTCCACTGTTCACGTTGGGTCGTCATGCCATGGGTGGGGCGTTTAGGCCGCCGGTACTTTCACCGCATGTCCCGCTCCGCTCACTCGGCATCTGCGATCGCCATACTCGGTGCCCTCTACTTCTTGTTCGGGTTCGTCACCTGGCTGAATGGCACGCTGATCCCGTACCTGAAGATCGCTTGCGAGCTTACTACGGGCCAGGCCTTATGGATCCCATTCGCATTCTACATCTCCTACTTCTTCCTTTCGCTACCGTCGGCCTACATCCTTGAACGTACGGGCCTCAAGAGGGGCATGATGATCGGTCTACTGGTGATGGCCGTGGGTGCAGTGTTGTTCATCCCAGCGGCCGGTGCCCGCTCCTATGCCATGTTCCTAGCTGGCTTGTTCATCATCGGGACCGGATTGGCCTTGCTGCAAACGGCGATCAACCCCTATGTGACGGTGGTGGGACCGATCGAAAGTGCTGCCGCGCGGATCAGCATCATGGGGATCTGCAACAAAGTCGCTGGCGTGCTTGCCCCCATCATACTTTCCAGCGTGATCCTGGCCGATGCGGACCAACTGACGACCCAATTGGCCACATTCGATGCGTCCGCGCGGACCGGCCTCTTGAACGAGTTGGCTGGCCGTGTGGTGGTCCCGTACGCCTTCATGGCGACCGTTCTGCTGGCCTTGGCCCTCCTGGTGCGTTTTTCACCGCTGCCCGAACTCGAATTGGAGAAGGAGGAAGGAACGGAGGGGAGCGTTCTGGCGTATCCGCGGTTGGTGTTCGGGGTGATCGCCCTTTTCCTCTATGTCGGGGTGGAGGTCATGGCGGGGGACACGATCGGCCTCTACGGTGAATCGTTGGGTGTTCCACTTTCCAATGCGAAGTACTTTACCGCATTGACCCTGATCGCGATGGTAATTGGTTACCTCATCGGGAATCTCACCATTCCGCGCTTCATATCACAATCCAAGGCATTGGCGATCTCTGCCGTGGTGGGTGTGATCATCACCATCGCGGCCATATTCATCCCTGCCGGACTTTCGGCCCGTATTCCATTCGTCGATCTGGTGGAGCTACAGGTGATCGCTTTGACCGTGCCGCTTACGGTGGTCCTTATCGCTCTTTTGGGCTTGGCCAATGCACTGGTGTGGCCTGCGATCTGGCCCTTGGCGATCCACGGGCTGGGCAAGCATACCCGGATCGCCAGTGCCATGTTGGTCATGGCCATAGTCGGCGGTGCGGTGCTGCCCAAATTGTATGGTATGCTGGCAGAGAGTTCCGTCGGCTATCAACAGGCGTATTGGATCATGGTGCCGTGCTATCTTTTCATTCTGTGGTATGCCCTGAAAGGTGCACGGATAGTGCGTTGGTAGTACTTTCCAGTTCGGTTGTTGAAAACTGCACCGCTCTCTGGGAAAGCCGCCCCGACCATGCCCCTACCTTCGACACCCGGATAACGAACACCTTTTGCGCCATTATGACCGCGCCTATCACAACGAAATTAGTCCTGGGTCTTGCTGCGAGCGCCTTACTTGTCGCTTGTGGCGGGTCGGGATCCTCTTCCACGGACAGCCATGCGGACACCTTAGCGGTGGACACCACACCCAAGGCGACCGAATTGCTCAATGTGGGAGGCAAGATCTTCAGTACTCCATCGCCGGTCCAGCCCGCCTTGCCCATGCGCAAAGCGGGCCTCAAGTACCAGAAGGATCTGACCGCGCCCTTGGACAAGGGTGGGTCGGTCGTTGGTAAGGTGTCCCAAAGCGCTATCCTTGGGATCTACGGCGCGGACCTCGCGTACGTCACCGTTCATAAGGACGGTCAGCGTGCCATGGCCACCATGCAGGCGATCGAGAAGCTGGGCAACAAATTGGAGTTGAGCAATTCCTTCGATCGTGCGCTGTTGGATCGGTTCAAATCCAACCTCGGAAGTGAGGATAGTCTACTACAGTTCAGTGGAACGGCATTCAGGGCGGCAGACCAGTACCTGAAGAACAACCAGCGTGACGATGTCAGTGCCTTGGTATTGGCTGGTGGCTGGATCGAATCCTTGTATTTGACCATCAGTGATCCGGCAGCCACAAAGGATCAGACCCTTATGGATCGGATCGGCGAGCAGAAGAATGCCTTGAATGCCTTGGTCGAATTGTTGGAGACCAGCGACAAGGAGCAAGCTGCTACCGGTGTGGTGGCCGCCATGAAGGAGTTGCAGTTGCTCTTCAGTGGTGTAACGGCCACATACGCCTTTCAAGCTCCCGTGACCGACGTGGCCACCAAGACCACTTTCATCAACAGTACCAGTACCGTCTCCATTCCGGCCGATAAGCTCGGGGCCATCTTGGCCAAGGTGACGGCCATTCGCAACATGATGCTCGCCTGACCCATGCGTAGGACCTTACTTCTGATCACTTTGGCCGCCGGTTTCGGTGCGCAGGCCCAAGACATGTGCGGTACCATTGCCGAGCGGTGCGAAAAGCACATCGCAGCGCAATACATCCCGGACGGTCAGTTCTACCGTGCCTTGTTGCAAGGCGATGAACTGGCAGAATTCAACTTGACCTTGTTCGGCGGAACCACGTACCGTGTGGCAGCGTGCAGCGGCGATTCCGATGGCTTGTTGCTCTTCTCCGTTGTGGACAAGGATGGCAATGTGTTATTCACCAACAAGGATCAGGGCAATGCGCCTTATTGGGATCTGGCCGTGACCAACACCATTGATGTGAAAATGGAAGCGTCGCTTGATCCTTCCAAGGCCGGTAGCGGCTGTGCCGTTATGCTGATCGGCTTCAAGAAGTAGACTTCTCGTTCGCAACCTTCGGGCGTCCCTTACGTAAAGAGGGGCGCTCTTTTTTGGGGTGTACCCAAGGTCGAGCACCGGGGGATCGAATGAGCGAGAAGATACTCAAAGCCTTATTGCAACTGTTCGCCATCATTGCCAAGGGCGATGCCGTGGCCGATGGCGCGCGTCCGGAGAATGCGGCGATCCTGGAACGCTTCCTGCGCAAACAGTTCAGTTCGGAAATGGCCGCCTCCCACATGGCGCGCTACCAAGCGTTCGTACAAGCCTTCCATGCCAGCGGTGGTCAAAGTCGAAGCGGCCGTAAGCGCACATCGCTCAACTCCGTGAAGATCCTCAAGATCTGCACCCAAGTGAATGAGGAACTCAACCAACATCAAAAGTTCGTGGTGCTGGTACACCTCTTGGAATTCATCCGTGCGAACGAGGAGGTGAGTGATCAGGAGGCGGAGTTCGTGGCTACCGTTGCCGAGACCTTCAACATCGGGCATGAGGATTTCGCCCATTGCCGCCGCTTCGTGGATGGTGAACAGAACGAGCGACCGGATGCAGCGCACCTCTTGTACATCGACGCTGCCATGTCGAACACCATGGCCAATTCTCGGCACATCCATGCCCACGGATTGGATGGTGAATTGCGTGTATTGCACGTTCCCAGTGTGAATTTGTATGTGATGCGGTACACCGGCCAAGGCGAAGTGCTCTTGAACGGCCAGCGCATGGCGAGCGATAGCCACTATGTGTTGAGCAACGGTTCCAGCGTTCGCCCGCCCGAAGGGGCACCGATCTACTATAGCGACATCCTCTCCGCCTTCATGACCAAAGGCGAGCGGTCCCGCATCGTGTTCAAGGCAGATGCGATCGAGTACGCGTTCCCGAATGGTCGCTTGGGCCTGCATGAACTGAAACTCGCAGAGACCGGCGGAAAGTTGATCGGGATCATGGGGGGCAGTGGAAGTGGGAAGAGTACACTTCTGAATATCCTCAATGGCAACCTCAAGCCGAGTCGTGGCCATGTGACCATCAATGGGGTCGATGTACACACCGAACGCGACCGGATCCGTGGTGTGATCGGGCACGTCAGCCAAGATGATCTGCTGATCGAGGAACTTACCGTCTATCAGAATCTGTTCTTCAACGCCAAGCTCTGTTTCGGCAACCAGAATGATGCGCAAGTGGGCGAACGCGTTCTGCGCATGTTGCAGACCCTTGGCCTATACGAGACCAGAGACCTCAAGGTGGGAAGCCCCTTGGAGAAGACCATCAGCGGTGGTCAACGGAAGCGCTTGAATATCGCCCTGGAATTGATCCGCGAACCGAGCGTACTATTCGTTGATGAACCCACCAGCGGCCTCAGTTCTCGCGATTCGGAGAACATCATGGACCTGCTGAAGGAACTCGCATTGAAAGGTCGGCTCGTCTTTGTGGTGATCCACCAACCTTCATCGGATATTTTCAAGTTATTCGATCGGTTGTTGCTCATGGACCAAGAAGGGCACCCGGTGTACTACGGCGATCCGGTGGATGCGGTGGTCTATTTCAAACGCGTGACCGGACAGGTGAATAGTGAAGTGGGCCAGTGCAATGCGTGTGGGAACGTGAACCCGGAGCAGATCTTCAATATCCTAGAGGCCAAGCTTGTGGACGAGTATGGCAACGAAACGGACCAGCGCCGGATCAGTCCGGAGGCGTGGAACGAAGTGTTCCGGGCCCAGATGGATGGCCGTGTGGCACAAGTTCCCGAAGAGCGATCCATCCCAAAGAGCACGTTCGCCGTTCCCGATAGGATCCGCCAGCTCAAGGTCTATTTCCAACGGGACCTCTTGAGCAAGTTGGCCAACCGCCAATACGTGCTCATCAATTTGGTAGAGGCCCCGGCATTGGCCTTCCTCATGGCGTTCTTCTTGAAGTTCTACCGGACGGGCCACGGCACTGTCGGGCAATATGTGTTCCGCCAGAACGACAACATTCCGCAATACCTCTTCATTGCGGTGATCGTTGCACTCTTCCTTGGTCTGACCGTTAGTGCGGAGGAGATCATCCGAGACCGGAAGATCCTGCAACGCGAGAAATTCCTGGACTTGAGTTGGCTGAGCTATTTGCTCAGTAAGATCGGGATCCTCTTTTTGATCAGTGCCCTGCAAACGTTCTTGTTCGTTGCCGTGGGCCATGCCGTACTGGGGATCCAAGGGATGCACGCGCAACATTGGTTGTTACTATTCAGCACCTCCTGTTTCGCCAACGTGCTGGGCCTCAACGTCAGTGCGAGCTTCAATAGCGCCAAGGTCATCTACATCATGATCCCGGTATTGATCATTCCCCAATTGCTGTTCAGCGGCATCATCGTCAAGTTCGATAAACTGCACCCTTGGTTCGCATCCGAGCGAAGTGTTCCCCTCCTCGGAAATGTGATGGCCTCCCGTTGGGCGTATGAAGGTTTGGCCGTGACACAATTCATGGGCAATGCGTACGAGTCCGGCTTCTATGCGTTGGACCAACGGATGAAATCCGCCAATTGGAAGAAGGACCTGTGGGTGCGCGAGTTGGAGAATAGTATCGGCAGCGTACGACGCGCACTGAAAGGCCATACCGAGAACGTTGATGTCGCGTACGAAGTAGGGGTGATCCGGACCGAACTTCAGAAAGCATCGGAGCAGATCAATGGGTACCGTTTCGAGCGGATCGAGGAATTGACGGCAGGTGCGGTTTCCGCCGAGGTCTTGGATGACGTGGAAGCGAGCTTGCAGGTCCTGACCCAGCACTACCGAAGCGTATACAAGGCCGCAGAGGCGGAGAAAGAGCAACGGATCGCGGCCATGACCGCCACGCCCGAACTGCGAACCACCTATTTCGAACTACTGGATTCGTACCGAAACGAGAGCCTTGCCGACGTGGTCACGAATAAGAATGATGTGAACGTGATCGTTGCCGATCGTGGGGAACTGATCCAGAAAAGCGATCCGATCTATCTGGAACCGGTGCACAGTGGATTCTTCGGTGCCCAATTCTACGCCCCTACGAAATGGATCGCCGGGCTCCGCGTGCCTACACTTTTCGCCAATGTTCTCGTACTGTGGGGTATGGCGCTGCTTTTGGTGGCCACACTCTACGGTGAACTCTTTCCGCGTCTGCTGAAGCTGATCCCATCACGGAAACTCCAGTGAACGAAAAAGCCCCGGCCAGCGCTAGGGCTTCCCTGTTACTCTGGTTCCGTCAATTCCCGTCCACCTCTTCGATCTGGATCATTTTGAAAGGGATGTT
Organism: Flavobacteriales bacterium; assembly: GCA_016710015.1. Taxonomy (GTDB): domain Bacteria; phylum Bacteroidota; class Bacteroidia; order Flavobacteriales_F; family PHOS-HE28; genus PHOS-HE28. Next base: position 769,831 of record JADJLR010000001.1, on the reverse strand, counting down.
GATGATGCCGGCATAATCTTCCCCGGCTTCGAGCATGTCCTCATCATCGGCTTCATAATGCCAGAGAACGGTCACTTCATTCCCCGTGGCTCGGATCCCCTCCAATTTCTTGAACAGGTCCAGGATGCACTTGGATGAACTGGTATTGAAGTACTCCAATTGAACGTGCAAGGCTGTTTTTGCCTTCGGTGATCGACCATAACGATCCAACCAGTCGATCAATGGTTTGTAGAAATCGATCGAATTCTCCGGTATGGATCGTCCCTTCAGTTCGAACAGGCCGGTCTCCGGGTCGAAATTCACCGTCGGGGTCTTTGGGTTGCCTTCCAATTGCAGCGATTCCATGGGTAATGCGTTCTAGGTGGTCACGTTCACGTTCAGACTGAAAAAGGCGCTGTCCTTGTCGTATGGCACGAAGCCATATTCCAATTTACCGCCGCTCTTGCGGGCAATGTCGATCATTCCCAACCCGCCTCCTCCGTTTCGCCCGAACTTCCCATCCGCGAGTGTTTCACGGTAGAATTCACGAAGGGCGTCAGCTGGTAAGCCGTTGATCCGGTCCAAGTGGTTCTTCAATTGTTCCACTTCGATCCCGGCCATGAAATTGCCCGTGAGGACCGAATAGCCACGGTCCATGTGGGCGATCATGACAACTCCTTGAGGTTCCGGAGCAGCATCCGGACGTTCTTGGTCCTCGCGCAGCTTCGTATTGTGGTGGTACAGGTTCTGCAGGCACTCCATGACCACATTGAACACTCGTTTGCGGGTCCGTGGGTCGCTCTCCAATCCCTCCATCTTCCTTTCCACAGCACCCAAGAGTGCGGTGATCAGGTCGGGGGACAAGGCACCCTTGAAGGACAACATCACGCGTTGGCGCTCCAACTCGTCGTAGAGGTCATGTATCCGTTCGATCATCGGCAGACCTGCAATGGGGTCGGTCTCCTAGTTGCAAAGAACACGAACTGTTCCCGATAGCGACTTCCGGTCGTCCGCTAGTTATCCACCGAATTGTCAACCCGACCGCAGGCGGGTACTTTCGCGGCTCGACAGTTCGCATCCCATGGGTTGGTTCAAGCATTGGTTCGGTACCCGCTACTACGCGCTTCTGTACGGCCACAGGGACGCAGATGATGCACAGACCTGGGTCGAGGCCATTGTGGATCGGTGGGAGCTCCCGAAGGGGAGCAAGGTCCTCGATCTGGCCTGTGGCCGTGGAAGGCATGCCCGATTCTTCGCACTAGCAGGACTCGATGTGACAGGGATCGACATTTCCGGTGCGAGCATCGCTGAGGCACGTGCGCTCGTCCCCGAGGTCGAGTTCCGTGTGCATGATATGAGGGAACCATATGCGCACGGCGTGTTCGATGGGGTCTGTTGCTTGTTCACCAGCTTGGGCTACTTCGATGGGCTGGAGGATGACCGGGCCGTGTTCCGCGCTGCCCATGCCGCGTTGAAACCAGGCGGAAGGTTCATCTTGGATTTCATGAATTCTGAACTGACGCGCCGTGAACTGGTAGCGACCGAGACCTTATCCAAGAAGGGTGTCCAGTTCAACCTCGCTCGGACCTACGAGGACGGCGTTTTCGTGAAACGGATCAAGGTTTCGGACCAAGGGGAGGACCACCTTTTCGAAGAACGCGTTCAAGCCCTTTCAGCTACTGAATTGGAAGAAATGGCCATCGATGCCGGGTTCACCATCGATGACAGGACCGATGGACCTGCGTTGCTGCCCTTCGACCCACTCCGGTCCCAGAGATTCGTATTGTGGATGCGCAAACCGATATCATGATCCTGATCACGGCCTTGGCCTTCTTCTTAATGCCCCTCGTATCGGGTGCTTTGGTGCATGTTCTGAAACCCGAAGCGAGGTGGCTGAGGCTCTTGCTTTCGTTCAGCGGTGCCTTCCTGCTTGGTATCGTCTTCCTCCACATGCTGCCGGAATTGTATGCGGAAGAGGGCATGCAGGTCGGCTTTTGGGTGCTCGGCGGGTTCTTGTTGCAAGTGGTACTGGAATTCTTCAGTCACGGGATCGAGCATGGCCATGTACACGCAAAGCCCGGGCATGGCCTTCCGTTGATCACCTTGCTCAGTCTATGCCTCCACTCGTATGCAGAAGGCATCCCGTTCGCGGACCCGGATGTGGCTGGGGATCTTCCATTCCTATTCGGCGTTCTCCTGCATAAAATGCCCATGGCAGTTGCCCTTGCCACCGTTCTCCTGCGCTCTGGAACTGGGACGTGGATGAGTTGGGTGATGTTGGTCCTCTTCGCGCTGGCAGCACCCTTGGGGATCGGTACCGGTGTGCTGGTCGGGGAGGGAATGGGCCATCACTTCCTGCACGACATGTTGGGACTGGCGATCGGTATGCTTCTGCATATCAGCACCACGATCATCTTTGAAAGTGCTCCCGAACACCGGTTCAACGCGGCCCGCTTCGTTGCCGTACTTGTTGGTGCGGCATTGGCCATGGTGTCCATGCACTGATCCGTTTCCGAAGTATTTTCCAAGTCCATGCAATGTTCATGGAATGATCTCGTTACTTTGTAATGCAAAGTACTTTGTGATGGATCAAAATGAACACTTGAAGGAACTCGCCCATATCCGTGGGTTGATGGATCGAAGTACCCGTTTCCTTAGTCTTAGTGGGCTGAGCGGGGTATTCGCTGGTTGCGTAGCGCTGGTCGGTGCCGTGTTGGCGCGCTACCATATCAACGAAACGCTCGGGCCTGCACGGGATGTGCTCACCTACGGCACCGGCGGGTCCTACACGGCTGCGAATGCGTTGCTCATCACATTGATCACCGATGCGGCCTTGGTGCTCCTTGTAGCATTGCTTGGAGCAGGTTGGTTCACGTGGCGTCGCAGCCGTAAAGCGGGTCAGTACCTGTGGGATGCCAGTGCGCGTCGGTTGATGTGGAACATGCTGATCCCATTGGCGGTCGGAGGCATCTTCTGCCTTGCCCTTTTCCATTACGGGCTCCCGGGTCTTGTGCCACCGGCTACGTTGATCTTCTACGGACTGGCCTTGATCAATGCCAGCAAATTCACCCTTGACGAGATCCGTTGGCTGGGCTTCTGTGAACTCGCGCTCGGACTCGTTGCACTGTTCTGGCTCGAAGCTGGTTTGTTGTTCTGGGCGCTCGGCTTCGGCGTGTTGCACATCGTTTACGGTGCGCTCATGTACTTGCGGTACGAGCGCGAAGTACCAGCTGAACGCGCATGATCGAGGATCTGAACAAAGCGTTCGAGAGTCGGGTGCGTTTGGGCATCATGGCGGTGCTTGCTGTGAACGAATGGATCGATCATGCACAATTCAAGGAACTGCTGGGCGTTACCGATGGGAATTTGGCAAGCCACTTGGCTGCCTTGGAAGAATTGAAATACGTGCAGGTCCGCAAGCGGTTCATCGGTAAGCGGCCCAACACGAGTTACCGGGCCACCATACCGGGAACAAAGGCCTTTCGCGCACATCTGGATGCCATTGAACGCTTGATCCCCAAACCCTGACCCATGGATACCACCACAATTCCGGCATCCTCACTGCGCAGCTGGCGTGATCCGATCACCCTGTTGTTCTTGGTAATGGCATTCGACATTTTGTTCTGGGAACGGGCACTCGGTCTAGATCTGCTCGTTTTCATCGCGCTGGTGTTGGTCGTTCTGGTCGCGAAAACCGGTTGGAATGGACTCTCCAGAACCGCCCGAATGACGATGGGTGGTGCCTTGCTGGCCGGTATCATGGTGGTTGTTCACCACAGTTCTTTGGCCATGGCGGTAGCCATACTCGCACTGGTGGTTTCCTCGGCTGCGGCTCAGGAAGCTCGACTAAGGTCCTTGTTCTATTCCCTTCTCCACGCATCCACCAATATCCTGATGACACCATTCGTTGCGCTGGGTAGGTTGGATCGGTTGCCGAACGTGAACGGTGTGCCACGAACAGGCTGGCGCTGGGTGAAGCTGGTGGCGCTGCCTTTGTTGCTGCTGCTTCTTTTCACACAACTCTATCGTGCGGGCAACCCCAAGTTCGACCACTTGACGGCTGGATTCATGGATGGTCTTTGGGAGTTCCTTAGCGATGCGCTCTCGAACATCTTCACTGCACACACGTTCTTCCTCCTGTTCGGCCTTTTGGCCTGTGCTGGTTCGATCTTTCGCTTTGCACCCCGAATGGTGATCGAGATGGAAGACCAGTGGCAAGATGTTCTGGTGCGGACACGGCGGCGTTTGCCACAGTGGGCTTCGCCGCGCAGCATGGATGGGCTGGAACGCGAACGGCGAATGGGCGTGATCCTGTTGGTATTGGTGAACCTACTGTTGGTCGTGGTGAATGCGATCGATGTCCAGTGGCTTTGGTTCGGCTTCGAGGTCCCGGTGGATTTCAGTTTGAAGCAATTCGTGCATGAAGGAACGTGGATGTTGATCATCAGCATTCTGTTGAGCATGGTGATCCTGATGTACTTCTTCCGGAACAACATGAATTTCTACGCCCGCTCTAGGAGCTTGAGGACACTGGCCTTGTTGTGGGTGGGACAGAACCTTGTGCTGGGTATTTCGGTGTTCCTCCGCAACTACCAGTACATCGCCTTTCACGGGCTGGCATACAAGCGCATCGGTGTCATCGTGTTCCTCGGCTTGGTCTTGGTCGGCTTGGTGACACTCTATTTCAAAGTGCGCGACAAGAAGAGCCTTTTCTACCTCGCACGCGTAAATGGATGGGCCATGTTCACGGTGCTCATCGCCTTGACCACTGTCGATTGGGATAGCGCTATCGTGCGTTTCAATCTGGGCCATTGGAATCGAGGCGAGATCGACGTGGACAACTACCTCGCCATGTCCGACAAGGTGCTGCCGCTCCTGTATGCCGATCTGGACAAAGTGGAAGGGCAAATGGCCCGCCACCGATCCAATACCGTGCGCTGGGTGGAACATCTTGATCCGCAGACCTTCCGAATGGAATTGGATGTGAAACGCGATCTGTTCGAGCAGCGTGTGGCGCAACAGCATTGGCAAGAATGGAATTTGGCCGACCAGCGAACAGCGAATGCACTCCACCCAATGTCCGATCCCAAATGAGTACGGACCTTCGTTCCATCCGGCGTTGGATCCTGTTCTTCATGCTTGCGCTGGTGATCAGTGGACTCAGCGCTGTTCCGCTGGAATGGGGAACAGCGTGGTTGGCTGATGTGACCGCAGCTTGGGGTGAACCATGGGCAGGTTGGTCGGCACATGCGGCAATGGCCGTCGGTCATGTTGGAGCTACTGATCCATTCCTTTTCTATGGAACTGATTGGCTGGCATTCGCGCACGTGGTGATCGCCCTAGCATTCGTTGGCCCGTATCGCGATCCAGTGCAGAACAGATGGGTGATCGAGTGGGGGCTTTGGTGTTGTTTGTTGGTTCTGCCCTTGGCCTTCCTCTGGGCTCCGATCAGAGGTATTCCCTTCTTTTGGCGCTGCATTGATGCCTCTTTTGGTGTCCTCGGTGCCATACCGCTTTGGCTGGTGCTACGCCGGATCGATCGCCTTTCCGCACTTCGCAACGCAACGTCATGATGCAGCCATTCCTGTACCGGGACCTTCGGTACACCACGTTGTTATTGGTGGTTTCCGTGGCTATGGCATTTGCCCCCGATGCGTATCTGCCCATGTTGGCGCGTGCCTTCATGCTTCCCATTTCGTTGACCTTGCTACTCATCTCGGGACTCGCACGTTGGAAGAAGTACAGGTGGACGTCCATCACAGCCTTGTTCGGTGCAGTACTCACGTCCGGGCAAGCGTTCACCCCGGTCTTGCAGATGAGCAACAAGAGCGCAGGACCTTCCATACACGTCTTCCACATGAACGTGCTTCAACCCAACCATCGCTTTGATGAAGCCATAAAGCAGGCGTTGGATAGCGGTGCCGATGTGATCTCTGTTCAAGAAGTCGGGGAGGACTGGGCCGATGCCTTACGAACCGGGTTGTGTGGAACGTATCCCTTCGCTCAGGTGATCCCGGGCGCGCGTTATCACGGGATCGCTTTGTTCAGCAAACATCCGTTCACGCAGGTCAGGACCATGGACCTCGTCGGTACACCAGTTATCGAAGCGCTGTTCGAGGTGGAGTGTGAACCCATTCGGTTGATCACCGTTCACGCCACTTCACCGGTCAGTTATGACCATTTCCGCCAACGGAACGAGCAGTTCGAGACCCTCGCACAACATCTGGTCAGCAGCGATACTGCCACCATCGTGGTCGGCGACCTGAACACGGTGCCTTGGGACAAAGCGTATCAGCGTTTCTGTCATCGAACAGGTTTGTGCTCCACCACGCCGTTGCAACAACGAACCTGGCCTTCCATAGGGCCACTTGCATTCATCCCTTTGGACCACGTATTGATCTCCAATGGACTCTCGATCCGATCATTGACCACCGTCCACGTGCCGGGCAGTGATCATCGCGGACTATTGGCCGAGATCCAATTGCCTTTTCATGCCCGCTGATCTCCGTCGATACGTGGTTTGGATGACCGTCTTTTTCGCGGCCATGGCTTTTCTCGAAAGCGCCGTGGTGGTCTATCTCCGAGCCTTGTATTACCCCGAGGGGTTCGATTTTCCGCTGGTACCCATGGATCGGTCCTTGGTGACCACGGAAGTAGCGCGGGAGGCAGCGACCTTGGTGATGCTGCTCGTTCCCGGTGCTTTGGTCGCTAGAAGTGCATTGGACCGGTTCGCTTGGTTCTGCTTCGGATTCGGCGTATGGGACATTTTCTACTATGTCTGGCTGAAGGTGTTGTTGGATTGGCCCGCAAGTCTTGCCAGTCGGGATCTTTTGTTCTTGATCCCGGTTCCGTGGGTAGGGCCGGTCTGGGCACCGTGTGTAGTGTCCTTGGGGCTCATTGCATTGGCTGTGATCCTGCTTTATGGTCGATCCAAACGCCCGGTTGGCCTCGTGGATGGGTGGACATGGGCATTGCTTTGCACGGGTGCCTTGCTCATCATTCTTGCCTTCACCTTGGATCCGCTGATGAATTCCTTCAGCGGAGTCGACCTATTCGCACAAAATGATCTGCAGGATAGCCAAGCCATGGCTCTTCAACAAGGCAGGGCGTACATCCCGGAACGCTTTCCATGGCCTTGGTTCATGGCTGGGTGCGTTGCGGTGATCGCGGCCCTGATCCGTTGTCTGCGTAGGGCCCGTGAAGCAGATTAGGATCCCTATCCGAACCGCTTGTTGTGGATAACGTGTAACCCCATGGCACACAACCTCGTTCCAACCGTGCGTCTTTTGTCATGGAAACCAAACCCAAAATGGTAGCAGAAGCAAGACTCTTTGTGCGCCTTGGACTATTGTCCTTCCTAGGCTTTGTGTTCTATTACGCGCACTTATTCTTTGGTTTGTTGGATAATGTGGTCGTTTTCAAAGCTTTGGCCATCACGTTCTTGTTGGCTACCGTTCCCTTGCCGATCATCGCTGTGAATAACAAGAAGCTCTTCCCGGAGCTCACATCCAGCGGGAAACAGGTACTCACCTTCGCCACGGCACTGCTGCTCTTCCATCACTTCTTGATGACCTTCATCTTTGTGATGTTCCTCAAGGGTGGCGGCATGTTCTGATCCGTTGTTGGTCCGGAGGGGATCCATTCGCCGAAAGTGATCGGTCTACTTTTCGTCCCATTCGATCCGCTTACGATCGTTCTTGAGGAATTGGATCTGGTGTCTTTGTTCCTTCTTCCGGCTTTTTCGTATTCGCACGGTCGAATATCCCACGGAACGGGATAGCCGAACGGAACTCTTGTATGTGGTGCAGGTTCGAGTACATGGCACATTCGATGGGTGATGTTCCCGTCGCACGAATTTTTGCGAGGAAAATGTCCGGTGTCAGGGTTCCATGAGTGCGGCAAACATTTTATTGACAAGCCTTGGCAGGACATCGTAAATGCCAATTGCGTGCTACCACTGGACATCGAGCGCCATCGGTTCGAACGGCAAGCCTAAGCGAAAAAGGGTAACCTACGGGTCTGCTCCGGTTTCCGTGTCGATCGCCTTTTGATGATGGTGTTGTTCAGGTGGTTTTCATCAAGGGGATCGAGGATCCGAACTGCGTGTTCGTTCCTGTCGATCGGTGTTGAAGGCACTGGATGCTCTGGTCCCTGATCAGTAACCGTAACCTGTTCGCGTAACACGACGTTGAAACCCTCAAGCTCCACTGATCTGGAGCTCAGGCCTAACTGATCAAAGGAACACCAGCCTTGTGGCGCTAAAAGTTCCTGACCCGGCCCGTAAGCTAGGAGATCAGCTCAAACAGAAGCCCGCCCCGTAAGGCGGGCTTCGCCTGTTCGGGCCGGGAGAGTTCATGTCTTAATTCTCTTGGGTCCACGTGGTATCTATGCGGTCAGCAAGCCCGAATACCTTGGTCTGAATTCTGCCGGTCAGGGTGCGGACCAAACGAAGCGTTGGACCTTGTCCGCCGTACGCACGATCATTACCCCATCCGGGATATGTTGAAGGTCAATACGAAAGGTGTTCGAAGCGGCGATCGTGGTACGTAGGAGTTTCCCATCGGCACTGAAGACCTGAACGGCACCGATCGCAGAGCCATCCAAGGTCCCTAGTTCAATCCCGTTCAGCACCCGCCGGATCCTGGTGCCCTCTTCTTTCGTGGGATCTTGAACACCGTTGGTGCCATCCACACAACCGGGAAGAAAGTCGAATTCCAGCGGTAACGTACTGTCCCAGAGCAACGGCGATCGAGGGCCATCGGACCAAGCGGAGGATGCCACCCCGAAATACGGTTGACCACCTGTTGGATCTTGCTCGTACGAACAGTGCATGGAGTAGCTCCCGGGCGCAAGGCACAGGGTATCGAAGTCGAACTGGACGGTGTCGATCAACGTAAAGGTCCCCGATCCCACAACCTCGAATTCTTCATTGAGGATACTCCAACTGAAATCCCCCAAAGTGAGGGCATTTCCAAAATTTTGCAATGTGGGGTATAGCGTATCGCAGGGGGCAGGTGGGCAAAGGTCCATTTCCAAGTCCCACGTACACGTGAGTTCTCCAAAGAACCAGGTCCACAGATGGAGTTCGCCCATGAATGGCCCTTCTGGGATCACAGCTCCTGGATGAACGGTCAACTCGTGATAGCTCTCGCCGTCGATGCTGAAGGAATTGACCAACTCTACAGCCAAGGTATCGCCGCTCGCATCCATCAATACGAAACCGGGGTAACCGACAAGCTCCGGACCAATGTTGTACAGGCGTACGATCAATGCGGTATCGCTGAACGGCGCCCATTGAACGAAGTCGATGTCCAAAGCGTCGCAGGGATCACCTGCTGTCACCTCGAAGAAGTGTTGGCCATTGGGAGCGAGGTCCAAGATGGAATTTCCATCGATCTCGATCATGTACTCACCTTCCGGCAAGAACCCTAAAAGTATGCTCTCGGTATGCGGCACGATCACGGTGGCGCCGCCATCATCGGCTGCAGAGATCGTGAGCGATACGATGCCGCCCTGTTCCGAGGCGCTGGCACTTGCGATGTATGCACCGGTGCCCGACAACCCACCTGAGAGTTCTATGGTCATCTGGTCGATCGTTGTCGGGTCACTTGGCTGTATAGCTATCGCATCGATGTAGAAGTACGTCTGCGCGAAAGTTGTTACAGCGAAAAGCAATGAGCCTGTGATAGTGGTCAATATTCGCATGGTTGGGTCCTTATGTCCCCTAGACGTTGAACGTATGGTATTCGATGCCTGATCAGATCGCCAATGCCCCTGCCAAGGCCGCAATGCTCAGTCCGAGGGCGAGAAAAACGATGTAGCTCACCAACAGCAAGAGTCCTTTTACCGAAGTACGCCACCAAGCATTGCCATGCACCGTGTGCAGGGTCCAGAATAAAAGGGTCACGGGCAGTAGACTGAACACGAGTTCAATCTTCTCCAAGTGGACGAATTCGCCCAAGAGAATACGCACCATCAAGATCAGGAACACGACGGTATGGAAGTACAACGCAAAGACCAAGTGCTCGGTGTAGAAATTCCCGCTGCGGCGGTATAAGACCTTGAGAAGAAGTGCGAACAAGGGCACTAGCAAGAAAAGGAGTTTACTGAAGGTGGAGAATACACGCTGCACGAATTCCTCTTTCTTGAAACTGCTCCCACTCAGGTTCACGGCCAACCTCAACAGGATCCTATTGCCCGTTGTTGGCTTCACTCCGGAAGCATACAACGTGCTATCGATCAAGTGGTCGGAAACCTTCGTACGTGCGGAAAGGGCAGTAATCGAACTATCGGTGATGATCCCGGTCCCGAGGTCCAGCGTCAAACCCTCATCTACGAGGGATCCCGATCCTGTACTGTTCACAGTGATGACAGGACCCTCCCCATCACTCAAATGCGTGGCACTCCATGCCAAACACAAGAAGAAGAGCAAGCTGGTGAACAGGTACAAGCGCAATGGATGCACGTAGCGCGCACGTTTGTTCGCATTGAATTCCCGGATCACCAAGCCGGGTGGCCAGAACAGGTCGCGAAGGGTGCGGATCAGCTTCGTGTCGAAGTTGAACAGTCCGCTGAGCAATTCCACAATGAAGTGACGCACGGGCAACTTGTGCGTGTGGTTCTCCTGTCCGCAGCTCGGGCAATAGTTGTCCGCAGCAAGCAATGAGCGTCCACAGTTGGGACAGTCGGAGCGCTTCACCCGTTTGCGTGCCACGGCTCAACTCTTCATGTTGTCGAACTGCAAGGGCAATTCGAAATCGGTCTCCTTGCACAACGCCATCACCGCCTGTAGGTCGTCGATCTTCTTGCCTGTTACGCGGATCATGTCGTCCATGATCTGGGGTTGCACTTTCAGCCCACTGTCCTTGATCGCCTTTACGATCTTCTTCGCCGTTTCGCGTTCGATGCCCTGTTTGACCTTGATGATGCGATAGAGGATCTTGCCGCTAGGCACTGGCTCTGAGCTCAGGTCATAGCTGCGCACATCCACCTTTTGTTTGCCGCTGCGTTCCAGCAGAATGTCCAGGATCGCGTCCAACTTCATGTGATCCTCCGTGCTGATCTTGATGGTGAGTGCCTTTTGGTCGGCTTCCACGGTGCTGTTCGTCCCACGCAGGTCGTAGCGCGAATCGAGCTCGCGTTTCACAACGTTCACGGCATTGTCCAGCATTTGTAGGTCTACCTTGGAGAGGATGTCAACGGATGGCATTGCAGTGGTGTTTGGTTCAATGGCGAAGGTAGGATCACCGCCCGGATCGTTCCATGTTCGATATCCACCAACACGAATAGGAACCACAAACTCCTTTCCATGATGGCGCTGATCGACCTGATGGGTGGCGACGATCGCGGTCAGGACGAAATGGCCATGGAGAAAGATCAGGTATGCAAGGACAAATGCAAGGATGGTAAGCACCTGTAAGCACACGGCGAGAAGGGCCATGTGTGTGCTGTGGAGTGCAAGGCGATAATGGAGAAGAAGGGATAGTGGCACGCACGATCCGCGTAAGAAGCCCGGGGATCATAGGGGGATCCTTGTCTTTGTCGATCGAGGTCCTGGAATGTTCTGTAACGAACCTTCCCCGGTTCATAACCACTCGTTGGCCCAACGGGCGGTTGTGGGCCTTACTGATAGGTTTGGTTGAAGATGCACCAAACTAATTGCAGATGAACACGAAGACCTTACTAGCTGCCGTCGTCGCCGCCGTCGCTTACTTCCTGATGGGATGGTTGGTGTACGGAATGTTGTTGAAGGGCTATATGGACGAGCACACAACGAGAAGGGCTTTAGCAGTGATGAAGGCCGAGCCGGACTTTCTGTATTTGATCCTGAGCAACTTGGTCTATGGTCTGCTGATCGCGTGGAGCCTCGCACGGATGGGAGTGGGAACGGCCCAGTCCGGCTTCATTGCAGGACTGTTGCTGTTCGGGCTTATAGCGTTAAGCATCGACCTGTCCTTGTACAGCATGATGAATATCTGGAAAGGGCGAATGATCATGGCTGTTGATGTCGGGGTCAATGCGCTCATGGGAGGCATCATGGGTGCGTTGGTCGGCTTGGTCCTAGGAAGTGGGAACAAAGCGAGTTGAGCTGAAAGCTGGTCCATTGGAAGCCGCTCGGTCATTCGAGCGGCTTCTGTGTTTCCTAGGCATGCACTTCCAGCCGGTATTGCCTTCGTAACTTCGGGCCTTCACACAAGCGACATGCCAACGAGCACACTGAAGTACCCCGAGACCCGCAACTACATAGCCGGTAAACCTGCCGCGAACGGCCAAAAGCAGATGGAGGTCCGCTCGCCATTGGATGGCAGCTTGATCAGCACCGTTTCCCTTTCCTCGGCCAAGGACCTTGATGTTGCGGTGAAAGCCGCCGAGGCCGCGTTCCAGGGTTGGAGCGGAACGCCGATCAAGGAGCGTTCGCAGGTCTTCTTCCGCTACCGCGAACTGTTAGCGAAGAACCGCGAAGAGTTGGCCACGCTCGTCCATACAGAGAATGGCAAGACCATGGATGAGTCGTATGCTGAGGTGGACAAAAGCATGGAATTGACCGAATTCGCATGCAGCCTGCCACAGCTGATACAAGGTGAATTGCTGGAGGTAAGCAAGGGCGTGGAGTGCCGCATCGAGCGGAAACCGTTGGGCGTAGTGGCCAGTATCGCACCGTTCAATTTCCCCAACATGGTGCCGCACTGGACCATCCCGAACGCACTGATGCTGGGTAACACCATGATCTTGAAGCCGAGCGAACTGGTTCCGATCAGCGCCATCCGCATCGCAGAACTGTTGAAGGAGGCCGGACTACCCGACGGTGTCTTCAACGTGGTGAACGGCGACCGTCAGATCGTCGAAGCCATCTGCGATCACCCCGGGATCAAGGCCGTGAGCTTCGTGGGCAGTACCAAGGTGGCCAAGATCGTGTACATCCGTGCCTCCGCGTCGCTGAAACGTGCGTTGTGTCTGGGCGGTGCGAAGAATCACTTGATCGTACTTCCAGATGCTCACTTGGAAATGACCGCAAGCAATGTGGTCGCCAGCATGAGCGGTTGCGCCGGGCAGCGCTGCATGGCTGCTGCGCAAATGGTCGGCGTGGGTGCCGTGGAGCACATCATCGATCAAATGATCATCGAAGCGAAGAAGCTCATCCCCGGCAAGAACCTCGGTCCTGTGATCAGCAAAGCAGCCTTCGAACGCATCATCGGTTACATCGAAGAAGCCGAGAAGGCCGGTGCCAAAGTGATCATGGATGGTCGCAACCCGCAAGTTGAAGGCGGTGCCAAGGACGGATACTATCTAGGACCCACCATTATCGACCACGTAACACCAGACATGCGCATTTCGCAAGAAGAGGTCTTCGGTCCGGTGATCAGTATCATCCGTGCGAAGGATCTGGATGCAGCCATCGACATCGAGAACGCAAACCCATACGGCAATGCTGCAGCGGTCTTCACCCAAAGCGGTGGACAAGCCCGTCAGGTGATGGAGCGCGCCAGTGCCGGCATGATCGGCGTGAACATTGGTGTGCCAGTGCCACGTGAACCCTTCAGCTTCGGTGGCTGGAACGACAGCAAATTCGGTACCTGTGACATTACAGGGAAGAGCAGCATCGAGTTCTGGACCCAGCTGAAGAAGACCACGACGAAGTGGAACCCGGAAGGGAAGACCAACTGGATGAGCTGAATGGAACGCAGATGACGCTGAAAGGAATGACGGTCGCAGATAATGCAACTCTCAGATCCGCGTTGATCCACTCTTTCTGCGTCATCTGCGTTCTATCAAACACATTCGAATGAAGACACTGACCTCGACCAACCCTGCCGCGGCAGGCAAGCCCGCCGAGATCCTCAAGGACAACCTCGAGCACAGCATCTTTTCCTGGAGCAAGCAAAGCGGCTTGAACCCGCTGAACATTGAAAGCGCCAAGGGCATCTACCTCTACGAACGTTCAGGTAAGAAGATCATCGACTTCAGTTCGCAGTTGATGAACGTGAACATCGGGCACGGGCATCCGAAAGTGGCGGAGGCGGTGGCGAAGCAGATGGCCGAGGTGAGCTATGTGCATCCGGGCATGATCACCGAGGCGCGCGGCAAGTTGAGCAAGACCTTGAGTGAGATCACGCCGGGTTCGTTGAATCGCACCTTTTTTACCAATGGTGGCACCGAAGCGGTGGAGCACGCGATGAAGTTGGCACGTTTGTACACAGGTCGCCACAAGATCATCACGCTGTACCAGAGCTACCACGGCGCTACATACGGCGCTCTCACGGCCGGTGGCGATCCGCGTGGTTTGCCACACGACAGCCAGGGCGTGCCGAACATCATCCACGTGGAGAACCCGTATTTCTACCGCTGCCCGTGGAATAGCAAGACGCCCGAGGAGTGCACCGAGAACGCATTGGCGCATTTGGAACGTGTCGTGAAATTCGAAGGTCCGCAGTACATCGCTGCGATCCTAATGGAAGGGGAGAGCGGCTCCAGTGGCTGCATCAAATACCCGCCCGGCTACTGGAAAGGAGTGAAGAAGATCGCCGACGAATACGGCATCCTCACCATCTGCGACGAGGTGATGAGCGGCTTCGGTCGCACCGGCAAGTGGTTCGGCATTGACCACCACGGCGTAGTACCGGATATCATGTGCGTGGCGAAAGGCCTCACTGCAGGCTACATTCCGCTCGGCGGCATGATCGTTCGCGAAGAGATCATCAAGCACTTCGATGATAAGCCGTTGCCGATCGGCCTTACGTACAGTGCGCACGCCGTGGCCTGCGCCGCAGGAAACGCGGTACTCGACATCTACAAAGAGGAGAACCTGATCGAGAACGCCGCCAGCATGGGCAAGTACGTGGACGAGAGCGTGGCCAAGCTCGCGCAGAAGCATCCGAGCATCGGCGACTTCCGCAACACCGGTTTGCTGGGTTGCATTGAACTGGTGAAGAACCGCAAGACCAAGGAACCGATGGCGCCATGGAACGCAACACCCGACCAAATGGGCGTTATGAACAAGGTGGCCGCCAAGATCAGCGAGTTGGGCATGTTCACCTTCGTGCGCTGGAACTGGATCTTTGTCGCGCCGCCATTGACGATCGATGAGGCGGGGGTGGATGAGGGGATGGAGATCATCAGCAAGGCGATTGCGATCGCTGATGAGGCGTGTGTTTGAAATTGCGTTATGGGATACACGCTCCACGCATCCCTTGGCACTACGGCTTCTTTGGACCCCATCGCTAGGACTTTCGGACACGCTCGGATTGTTTCGTTGACGGATAGTCTGGTGATCATCCCACTGACACCTGAACTGTTCGATGAGGTCAACCGAATGACTTCAAGTCCGGTTGTTATGAAGTTCGAACTGCTAACCGAGGAAGTTGAACACCGGATACTAGGGGTAATCGGAAACGAGAAAGTCGCATACGTTGAGTAGGAATTCTTCGGTGGTTCGGGAGGTCATGCGTGTGTTCTCTGGGAGAACGGGAAGCGGGTGCGTGAAGAAGCTTTTGATGGTGATTCGATGAACCGGATCCTTAGGACTTTTGGCATTACGCGGATGGGTGCGAAGGATGAATTCGATGTAGTCGGACTTGGTAAACATAGGCGCACCAGTAGGTGGCTTTCGTAGGGGGAGGGCGTGCCCCCCGCAACTTGGATGAAACACCGGGGTTCGTGTCGCGCTCTTCGTTGCAAGTCCTCGCTCGTACCTCGCTGCGGGCTTTCCACTGCGATCGCGAACGCGGAGCACACGCAATTCACCCGCCCCTATCTTGACCAAAGCCCGATCGACGCGAAACGAATGCCGTGTGCGATCTGCCGATCAATGCACGATCACCACACGCCTCGACCAGGTACTGTGATCACTGGTAACAACAACGAGATATTGCCCCGTGCTGAGGTCGTTCGTGGGAAAGTGCACTTCGCCACTGGCATTCTTGCTACGCAATACACGACCGGTGGCATCGAGTAGTAAAGCCTGCATGGTGCCTCCGTGCGCGTTCCGCAGTGAGATCCCGGAAGCTTGTTGAACAAGTGTGATCCCATTGGTCACTTCGCCGAGGCCGGTACTTGCATCGACCACCACAGCACATTCCTGCGTTGTGCTTCCTTGGCCACCGGCGTTGTAGCTGGTGAGGGAAACATCATAGCAGCCGGGCAATTCGTAGATGATCCCTATCGGGTCTTGATCACTGGACGTATCGGGTACGCCACCTGGGAAGCTCCATGACCAAGCCGTAGGGTTGTTGGTGGATTGGTCAATGAAGTTGACAGATCCTCCGGGCAGGATCGTTGCGTTCGGTACCAGGAAGTGGGCCTCAGGTGCGGCCGGACAAAGCAACGCGGCACCGTCGCCCAACTGCCAAGTGAGTTCGAGGGGGCTGCTGTTCACGCTGAAGTTGTCGATGTAGAGCAAATAACGCTGGCCTGACAACACGTCGAGGTATCGCACCCAGCCATCACCGCCTGCGGATTCACTGACGTCCGTTGCCGCTGTGGAGAGGCCTGTTTGTGCTGCTTGGGAGGCATACGAACATCGTATCGGAGCGCCAACTGGTGGACACACGATACTGTCCAGAGGTCCCCAGATCGCGAAGTCGATATCGGACTGGAACGAAGATGATAGCGTCAATGCCAGCGTGCCGTCGGTCGCAATTGTGAACTGGGTCCAGATCCCTTGCCGTTCACCCGACGTTAGACATCCTCGGTTCGTCGGATCCAGATCCACCGTGAAACCGTTCACCAGTGCTCCTTGGGCAAACAGAGTGTCTCCGCACAACGGCGTAGCGTAGCCGCAGTCACCGGCGATCGGTGGCGGTGCTTGGCAGTCGACCACACCGGAGTACAGTACCGTGCTCGTGGACATGTTCGTGCCGAGGAAGATGGATCCGTCCACTCCAAATATGCCCAGGCTAATAGAATTCTCGCTGTTGAAGATGCCGGCGCTGTAACTCAGGACCACTACATCACCAATGTTCACACCAAAGAGCCGTGTTGCATAGCTGCCGCTCGCTAAACTGTCCAGGATGAAAGGCGCACCGTTGATGCTGTAACCCATCCGTGCGCCCCCGTTCCAACCGTCACCGAACGAATCGTACAGGTCCAGTTGATAGATGCAGTCGCCTTCTGGAAATTCAAGCATCGCATGCGCGCAGAGACCGAAATTGCCGGTGGTTCCACTGGTGCCCCAAATGCGCAGGTAAAGGGTGCTTGCTGGCAGAAGGCTGGTCAAGTCCAAAAGTGGCATCGTCCCGGGACCGGCGTTATCGTCACAGACCACAAGCGTGAAGGGGCCTTCGCACGATGGCGCACTATACAACGCCATGGCTGCATCGGTCAAGGTACCTGCTTCCGTTTCGATGCGCAGGAAGCCTGTCTCAGGTACGTCGATAGAATACCAGACATCGGCATTGGAGAGGCTAGCGCAATTCGGCACTGGCACTCCTGTGGTGAGCGTTGCGTCAATATTATCCACCACCATAAAAGCGCATACCTCATTTACCGGCAGAGGTAGTGCGGAGCACGGTTCGTCGTTCGCTGGCTGTGCGGCAAGCAGCACAGGCAAACAGCAGATGGACAGCAGGGTGATCGATCGTTGCATAGGGTTGGCTTCAGTCAAAGATGAGGCGATCTGGTCAGATCGTGCGATGTTGCGGAACGACGCAAGTATCGCGGTCCGGCTATCTTGTCACGGCCAACCATGGAAGACATCACTCGTTCACCGCTCTTCAGCGAAGACCTCGCCCCCATTCCGCCAGACAAGCGCACCTGGAGCAAGTGGAACCTCGCCGCATTGTGGGTGGGCATGGCGGTGTGCATCCCCACGTATATCCTAGCCTCGTACATGATGCGCGCTGGGCTGAGTTGGCAGGCGGCGCTCGCGATCATCGGCTTGGCGAATCTGGTGATCACCATTCCGATGGTGTTGAATGGGCATGCCGGTGTGAAGTATGGTATTCCATTTCCGGTGCAGGGGCGCGCGGCATTCGGTACGGTAGGAGTGCATATTCCGAGTGTTGTTCGGGCTATCGTGGCCTGCGGCTGGTTCGGCGTACAGACCTGGATCGGGGGCTTGGCGATCTATTCCATCTGGAACGCCGCCACTGGTGAGTCAGGCGATCCGGGACTGAATGCTGGTAAGTTCATCGCGTTCGGGGTCTTTTGGTTGATCAACATCTACTTCATTTGGAAAGGCACCGAAAGCATCAAATGGCTGGAGACTTGGGCGGCGCCGATCCTGATCATCATCGGCTTGCTGCTGATCGGTTGGGGAGCGAAGAACGCCGGTGGTATCATGAGCACCTTGGACCAAGGGAAACAGTTGCAGCAGAGCACCGCCGTGTTGATCCCATCTGCCGATGCGACCCCTGGAAATGAATTACGGTTGACCCCGCTGGTCGGACTGGACGGTGTACCCAAAGCCACAGAATACCGTGTGATACCAACTGCGTACAAGAACATTCCATCGATCGCTTGGTCATCGATCTCCGGAACTACAACGAGCATTTCGACAGGTGTTGAGCCGAGCGTCCAAGTGCAATTCCGGAATGCGGAAGGGCAGGAGTCGACCGTGTTGACAGTAGCGGCCAGCACTGGAGAAAGCAGTGGAGCCGGATTCTGGAGCTACGTGCTCTGGTTCACCGCCATGGTCGGTTTCTGGGCCACCATGGCCATCAGCATCTCGGACATCACGCGCTTCGCGAAAAGCCAGAAGGACCAGCTGGCCGGACAGTTCATTGGCCTGCCGGGCACCATGATCTTCTACTCGTTCGTCGGCATATTCGTCACCAGCGCGGCAGTGATCGCTTTCAAGGACGTGCTGATCGCGGAAGATGCGCCGTGGGATCCGGTATCGCTCGTGAGCAAATTCAAGAGTCCGGTGGTCGTGATCTTCGCGCAAGTGGCCATGCTCATCGCCACGCTCAGCACCAACATCGCAGCGAACGTGATCGCACCGGCGAACGCGTTCAGCAACCTCTTTCCGCAGAAGATCAGCTTCCGCGTGGGCGGTGTGATCGCCGGTTTGATCGGTATCGCGATCTGCCCATGGTGGCTGCTGGACGAGATCAGCGGCATCCTCATTTTCGTGAGCGGCCTACTTGGTCCGGTGCTCGGGATATTGCTTGCCGACTACTTCGTGGTGCGCAAATGCACACTCTCCATTCCTGATCTTTTCGCAGTGAAAGGCGCGTACACCTTCACTTCGGGCTTTAATATGGCAGCAGTCATGGCACTGGCGTTGGGAGTGTTCGCTGCGCTGATCGGTTTCTGGGTGAAGCCTCTGGAGGTACTGTATCAACTTTCGTGGTTCATCGGTTTCGCGGTGGCCTTCGTGGTGTATTGGGCGCTCATGCGCGGAGCGAACGCATCCGCGAAAGCGCAGTAGCTGATCACTCTAAGGTCAGGTCAAGCGCTGACCGCCTCGCGCAGGAACAGCCAGTCAAGGGCCTCTTGCGTTTCGGGGAACCAGGCCACCTTGAAGGTCAATTTGCCGTTCACGGCAGTGAATGAACGTTGTACACTGGTCTGGTTGAAATAGTCCTGAGAGCGCAGGATGGCCATCTTCTCCAGCCTCGTGTTGAAAAGCTTCGGGAACCAGACCTCGTTCGCCCACTTCTCGTCTTGTTGCAAGATGGCCGTCATCGTGCGTAGATCCGCCAGCCAATAAAAGATGCCGCGCTCGGCCACGAAGTTCAGTGCAAGGTCCAGTCCATAACGGTACTCCTCGCTTCGGGCATGACCTTTCCATTGGAGGTGGATGAACCGTTCATGCATGGAGCATCGAACATACAGATAGGACTCATCAAGTAGTACCACGTCGTCGATCTGTCGGAAAGTGCGCATTGACATGTTGAAGGTATGGCGATCGTGAACGTTTTCCAATGGCCTTGTTCTCATGCATGCCCCTCTGACCGCAGTGGGGGACACGGCGGCTGAACTCTGTACTTGGAACCGGGATCGATCAAGATCGATTTCGAGTTTCCCGGTGGCCTTCGTGGTGTTTTGGACCGGTAGGTTCTGTTCAGCGAACTTCGAGGCATACGGATGCATGCTCCGGCCTGAACGGTCGTCAGTTACTTTCGTGTGCAACGGTTCACAGCGCATGAAGAAGAAGGTGCCAGATATTTTCTCGGTGGAAGGGATCAGGAACTTGGGAAGAACGGTGGTAGGCACCGTCCTGAAGGAGAAGAAGGAGATCGGCGTTTCACCATACGAACTCCGCTTCCGTGGTGCGAAGAAGGTGGACAAGGTGCTGTTGCGCGTGATCGACTACGATGCGGAGGTGTTGAATGAACGCACGGTGAACACCGTTGCGGAGGTGATCCCGCTACAGGATGCCAAGACCGTGACCTGGTTCAACGTGGACGGATTGCACGATGAAGCCGTGATGGACGCGATCGCCAAAGGCTTCGGTTTCGAAAGCCTGATCCTCGCCAATGCCATGAATACGTTGGGTAGACCCAAATTGGTGGAATACGCCAATTGCCTATACGTCTCCATCAAGATGCTGCAAGAGGATGAGCGGACAGGCGGGATCAATGTGGAGAACCTGAGTTTGATCTTGACCGACAACGTCCTGATCTCCTTTCAAGAGACACCCGGTGATGTGTTCGAACCGGTGCGCGAACGGATCCGTGCATCGAAACGACGGATCCGCCGCTCTGGCCCGGATTACCTCATGTTCGCGCTGTTGGATATCGTGGTGGACAACTACATCTATGTGATCGGAACGCTCGGTGCCAAGATCGAGGATCTGGAGGATGGCCTGTTGACGGACCCTTCGAGCGTGGTGATCCAAGAGATCAATGCATACAAACGCGAGTTGAATCACCTACGGAAGAGCATCCTGCCAGCGAAGGAGATGATCCTGAACCTTTCCAAGATCGATGCGGATTGTATCGATGAGGAGAAGAATGCGGTACACTTCCGGGAATTGGTCGACAACATCAACCAAGCAGCAGAAGCCACCAGCAGCTATCGGGACATTCTTTCCGATCAACTCACGATCTACCACACAACGATCAGCAGCAAGCTGAACGACATCATGCGGTTCCTCACGATCTTCTCCGTGATCTTCATACCACTCACTTTCATCGCCGGGATCTACGGTACCAACTTCGATGTGGTCCCCGAGCTGCATTACGAATACTCCTATTTCATCATGTGGGGTGTGATGCTCACAGTAGCGGTCGGGATGCTGGTCTATTTCAAACGGAACAAGTGGTTGTAGTAGGCTGCCGCGCTTCAAGATGGTGGCCTTGTTTGCAGGTCTGCTTGCGGCCTTGTTCGGCTACTGGGTGAAACCGTTGCAGGTGTTCTAGGAACTCTCGTGGTTCAGTGGCTTTGTGGTGGTCTTCCTGATGTATGCGATCGGCATGCGCGGACGTTCCTGATCGTGTCCGATCCCAATTGTCCAGCGATCGCTGGACAATTGGACATATTCACGCTATGTCCTTTGATACTAAAGGCTTTTGTTGAATTCAGAAGGTGTCTTTTAGGTGCCTTTATTCCTTGGTCGAAATGGGCTTCTTCAATATGTCCAGCAGCTGCTGGACAATTGTGATCCAAGCCTTTCATTGACCCCGATATGTCCCGGGATAAAGTGGCGTGTATTAGTTTGGTGCCATGGCGGTGAAGAAACCAATTCGGAAGACTTCCGCAAGGAAAATGACCGTGCGAAAGAGCGCTACCAACAAGGTCGTGGTACGCAGGAAGAAGACTTCCGCCACTACGGAACGGGCCATCGCTCCGTCCGGGTACGGCAAGTTCCTAACGTCCCTGAAGAAACACATTCGAGGCGCGCAATTGAATGCTGCGGCCACATTGCACAGGGAACTTACACAACTGTATTGGCGTATTGGTTCAGAGATCCTTTTGCGCCAAGAAAAAGAGGGGTGGGGCACCAAAGTGGTGGATCGCTTAGCGCATGATCTGGAGATCGCTTTTCCTGAAATGACCGGCTTCTCCCGTTCCAACTTGTTGTACATGCGGGCTTTCGCCGAGGCCTATCCGGACCGAAAACCGATCGAACAGTTCGTGATGCAATTGCCGTGGGCGCACAACATGGTGCTGCTCGATAAACTCAAGCGGCCCGAAGAACGTCTCTGGTACGCCAAGGCTACGGTCCAATTCGGTTGGAGCAGGTCCGTGCTCGCTTTGCAGATCAAGGCCAAGGCGCACAAAAAGCATGGCAAGGCCATCACCAACTTCAAGCAGACTTTGGCTCCCGAGCATTCCGACCTCGCGCACCAAACACTGAAAGATCCGTACACCTTCGACTTTTTGACCATCGCGGCCGATGCCACGGAACGCGACCTGGAGAACGGCCTAGTGGACCACATCCAGAAATTCCTGCTGTCGCTGGGCGTAGGCTTTGCGTTCGTCGGGCGACAGTTCCATCTGGAGATCGATGGGGACGACTACTATATCGACCTTCTGTTCTACCACTTACGCATGAGGTGCTACTTCGTGATCGACCTGAAGATGCGCGAATTCAAACCTGAGTTCGTGAGCAAGATCGGTTTCTACCTCAGCGCCGTGGACGACCAGTTCAGATATATGGACGACAAGCCGACGCTTGGACTGCTCTTGTGCAAAGGAGCCAAAAAGCTGACCGTGGAGTATGCGTTGCGCGGAACCAACCAGCCCATCGGTGTTTCTGAATGGAACACCAAACTCGTGGCATCACTGCCCAAGAAGTTTCAAAAGATGTTGCCTTCGACCGCTGAGATAGAACAGGAACTTGTGAGCAAACGCCGCAGAAGAACGAAGAAATGAAATTGTCCAGCGATCGCTGGACAATTGGAATGGACAGAACGAACACGTTACAGAACCCCAAGCAATGCCCCTACTGATCAAGAATGGCACCGTAGTCACCGCCGCCGACTTCCATCGCGCCGATGTCCTTATTGAAGGCGAACACGTCAAGGCAATTGGCCACGACTTGAAAGCGGAAGGCGCGGAAGTCATCGACGCGAAAGGCATGTTCGTGCTGCCCGGCGGCATCGATCCGCACGTGCATTTGGACATGCCCTTCATGGGCACCTTCAGCAGCGATAACTATGAGACCGGCACACTCGCCGCGCTGCATGGCGGCACCACCACCGTCATCGACTTCATCCTGCAAACGCAGGGCAAGAGCTTGCGCCACGCGCTGGAGACCTGGCAGGGCCGCATGAACGGCAACCTCTACGGCGACCTCAGCTGGCACATGGCCGTCACCGATTTCAACGACGACACGAAGAAGGAGGTGAAGGAGATGATCGAGCAGGAAGGCATCACTAGCTTCAAGACCTTCATGGCGTACAAGGGCGCGCTGATGATCGACGACCGCCAGATGGTGGGCCTGATGAACGAAGTGAAGGCGCACGGCGGCATCGTGACGGTGCATGCGACCAACGGCGACATGATCGACTTTCTCGTGCAGAAGCACCGCGCGGAAGGCAAACTCTCGCCACTCTACCATTATCTCTCGCAACCCGAGATCACCGAAGCCGAGGCCACGGGCCGTTTCGCCGATATGGCCTCGTACACCGGCGTGCCCGCGTACATCGTGCACATGACCTGCGAAGGCGCGCTGAACCACGTGCGCGATGCCGCGCGCCGCAACCAACGCGTGCTCGCAGAGACCTGCATCCAATACCTGCTGCTCGATGCCTCGCTCTACGAAAAGGCCGATGGCGCCAAGTGGGTGATGAGTCCGCCGCTGCGCGAGAAGAAGGACCAGGCAGCGCTGTGGGGCGCGATCGATCAAGGCACCGTGCAAGTGGTGGCCACCGATCACTGCCCCTTCATGATGGCGCAAAAGGCCATGGGCTCTGCGGATTTCTCCAAGATCCCCAACGGACACCCGGCCATCGAGCACCGCATGGAACTGCTCTTCAGCGAAGGCGTGAACAAGAAGCGCATCACCGTGAACAAGTTCGTGGAGGTCACCGCCACCAACCCCGCGAAGATCTTCGGCATGTTCCCGCGCAAAGGCACCATCGGCATCGGCAGCGACGCGGACATCATCCTGCTGGACCCCAACGAGCGCCACACCCTCAGCGCCAAGACGCACCACATGAACGTGGACTACAGCGCTTACGAAGGCATGGAACTCACCGGCAAGGTGAAGACCGTGATCCTGCGCGGCCAGGTGGCGGTACACAACGGCGAAGTGCGGATCAAGAAGGGGTACGGGAGCTTTGTGAAGCGGAACAAGGTTTCTGGAATGCTTTGAGGAGATGGAACGCAGATGACGCGGATCGGGCTGATGAACGCTGATATGAAATACAGATGAAGGAGTGTTTGGGCGTGCCCCGGCTCAAATGCAGCCGGGTCGGGCTGTTCGGTCCAAGTCCTCAGCCGGATTACCGGCTTCCGGGCTTTCCCCTTCCATCCCTCACGCGGAAAAAAGCCCCGCGCTTATGAAATACCGACTTGCCAATCTGGAAGGACTCACGCTCAAACAACTTGAGAGTGAGGTTGCGCTGGGTGGGAAGCTTGTCACCTACGTTTACACAATCTCTCCCATCGCCTTCACCATAAGGAACGTGACCGCGGTCTATCTGGTCCAAACCGGAAAGAAGGATAAACACTGGATTGCACCGACCATTGTCACAGGATTGTTCGGTTGGTGGAGCGTGCCAAATGGATTCATCAACGCGCTCCGTTCAATCAAAGTCAACACATCTGGAGGACTGGATGTAACGGGCGATGTAATGGCAAACCTTGACGAGACGTCGCTCTTGGAGAAAACGGTCGAGCTACAGGTTGTTCAAAGCCTCTTCGGCAAAGCCTCTGAAAGGAATCGCACGCTGATCACAAAGGCTGTGAATCTCTCGATCCCTCATTATCGCGAGATAGAAGAAGTCTATCTGGGCCTGTTCATCAATACGCAAGAAGGAGAACAGCCCTTCCATGTCATCGGCGTGAAGTCAAATGAACCGATCGATCGCTTCAGTGACTCATTGATGATGAATCTCAGGAAGGATTATTATAAACACGTGCGGTTCGATATCATCGCGCTGGATTCTTCTGAAGTTTCGACGAAGCTCATTGAACAAGGCGTTCGCCTGAAAACAATGAACTCATGATTTAATGGGTACCCGCATTTCGCGTGAGGTATAGGAGCGGCACCACGCAGCGAGGCTCGAGCGAGGAGTACAGCGGATAGCCCGACGGCGAGTCTTCGAGCCGGCACGCCCAAACAAACATTCTGCTTCATACATTGGCGTTCGTCCGCGCGCAGTCCGTGCGACCGGCCAACCGACAACTAACAACAGACAACGCTTTCACCCCCATGCCACGCAAGATCAAGAGCGGCCTAATCCAAATGAGCCTTCCGATGACGGAGGGCGAAGGCACCATACCGGAGATCATCGATGCGATGGTGCAGAAGCACATCCCGCTGATCGAGAAGGCCGGCAAGGAAGGGGTGCAGATCCTCTGCCTGCAGGAGATCTTCAACACGCCCTACTTCTGTCCCGGCCAGGACCGCAAATGGTACGAGAGCGCGGAGCCCGTGCCCGGCCCCACCACGGAGCTGATGGCCACGTACGCGAAGAAGTACAACATGGTGATCATCGTTCCGATCTATGAGAAGGAGCAGGCCGGCGTGCTGTACAACACCGCCGCGGTGATCGACGCGGACGGCACCTATTTGGGCAAATACCGCAAGAACCACATCCCGCACACGAGCGGCTTTTGGGAGAAGTTCTTCTTCAAGCCCGGCAACTTGGGCTACCCCGTGTTCCAGACCAAGTACGCCAAAGTGGGCGTGTACATCTGCTACGACCGTCACTTCCCCGATGGAGCCCGCTGTCTCGGCCTGAACGGCGCGGAGATCGTCTACAACCCGAGCGCCACCGTTGCTGGCTTGAGCGAGTACCTCTGGAAGCTGGAGCAACCGGCGCACGCTGCGGCGAACGGCTATTTCATGGGCTGTATCAACCGTGTGGGAGAGGAGAAACCCTGGAACCTCGGCAAGTTCTACGGGCAGAGCTATTTCGTGGATCCGCGCGGCCAGATCTTCGCACAAGCCTCACGCGATGACGATGAATTGCTTGTCGCCGAGTTCGATCTGGACATGATCGAGGAGGTTCGGAGCACGTGGCAGTTCTATAGGGATCGGCGGCCGGAGACGTATGGTAGGTTGGTGGAACTCTAGCGCACGAGGCGGGCGCCGTTGTCGGTTGTCAGAAAATGGCTGTCGCACAAGGCCAACGCACTCCTGAAACCGCCAGCCGCGCAAGACCCGCGCGACGATGAAGATCGATACTTTACAACAGCAATTGAGCGCGAGGCCCGTGCGACGGTGAAAACCGACAACCGACAACAGAATACAGAGTTAAGCCCAATGGCAGAATACAAACCACCCACCTCCGAAGCTGAATTCGCTGCGAACTTCTCGCCGAAGAAGCCCCTCATGTCGGACACGGAAGCGTACTACGAGAGCTCGCGCTGTCTGTATTGCTACGATGCGCCGTGTATCACCGCTTGCCCTACGGGGATCGACATCCCGCTCTTCATCCGGCAGATCAACAGTGACAACAAGGACGGCGCGGCGAAGACGATCTACGAAAGCAACTGGATGGGCCATGCCTGCGGGAATGTGTGCCCCACCGAAGAACTGTGCGAGGGTGCCTGCGTGTACAATCACAGCGATGTGAAGCCGATCGAGATCGGACGTTTGCAAGCACACGCCACGACCGTTGTGATCCGGTCGAAGAAGAAACTCTTTCGAACCGGCAAGGACACCGGGAAGAAGATTGCGGTGATCGGAGCGGGTCCGGCGGGGATCTCAGCTGCTTGTGAGCTACGGATGCTCGGCCACGCGGTGGACATCTTCGAGGCGAAGGCCAAGCCCAGCGGCCTGTGCGTGTATGGTGTTGCCCCGTACAAGCTCACCAACGAAGAAGCGTTGGATGAGGTCGCTTACTTGCAGGAGCAATTCGGTTTCACTGTCCAGTACAACAAGCCGATCAACGGTCGCATGGACTTTGAAAAGCTGGAGAAGGGCTACGATGCGATCTTCATCGGCATCGGCTTGGGCAGCACTTCGGCGCTCGGTATTCCTGGCGAGGACAAGCAGGGCGTGATCGGTGCGCTGGAGTTCGTGGAAGAACTGCGGATGAATCACCACAAGACCCCGATCGGAAAGAAGGTGATCGTGCTCGGTGGCGGTAACACGGCCATGGATGCTGCCAGTGAAAGTTGCCGCATGGGTGCTGATAGTGTGGTCATCGCGTACCGCCGTGGTCCGGAGGAGATGGGCGCCTACAGCTTCGAGTTCGA
This sequence comes from Flavobacteriales bacterium, assembly GCA_016710015.1. Taxonomy (GTDB): domain Bacteria; phylum Bacteroidota; class Bacteroidia; order Flavobacteriales_F; family PHOS-HE28; genus PHOS-HE28. The sequence goes on along the minus strand of JADJLR010000001.1, from coordinate 742,594 downwards.
TCTCGCGAAGAAGAGCGGCGCGAAGGCACTGTTCAATGTGACGCCTGTGGAAGTCATGGGTAACGGCTCTGTGACCGGCGTGAAATTCATTCGCAACAAAGCGGCCTATGGCAAGATCGAGGCGATCCCTGGCAGTGAGTTCGTGGAGCCTTGCGATATGGTCCTTCTCGGCACTGGACAGGGCAAACAAGTGGAATTGCTGGAACAGATCAGCGGCGTAAAACTGGAACACAAGAGCCGCATCCTCGACGACCGCGGTCGCCTTGTGGTGAACGAACAGTATCAAACGAACAACCCGAAATATTTCGCTGCGGGCGATGCCGTGAATGGCGGTGTGGAAGTGGTGAACGCGGCTGCTGAAGCGAAAAAGGCGGCGCACGGGATCGATCAATACTTGAAGAGATAGTCATGGCAGACCTAAGAACGAACCTAGCGGGCATCAAGTCGCCCAATCCTTTCTGGCTCGCCTCCGCGCCACCTACGAACAGCGGCTACCAGATCATGAAAGCATTCGACGCCGGCTGGGGCGGTGCCGTGTGGAAGACCCTCGGTGTACCCGTGGTGAACGTGAGCAGCCGCTACGGCGCCGTGAACTACCGCGACAACCGCATGGTGGGCTTCAACAACATCGAACTGATCACCGACCGACCACTAGCGGACAACCTGCGTGAGATCTCCGAAGTGAAAAAGCGCTTCCCGGAGCACGCGGTGATCGCCTCGCTGATGGTAGAGACGCGCGAGGAATGGCACCAGATCGTGCGCGACGTGGAGAACGCCGGTGCGGATGGCATCGAGCTGAACTTCGGTTGTCCGCATGGGATGTGCGAGCGTGGCATGGGCAGCGCTGTAGGGCAGGAACCGAAGGTGTTGCAGACCATTGTTGAGTGGGTGAAGGAAGTGGCAAAGGTCCCCGTGATCACGAAGCTCACCCCGAATATTTCTGACATCACACGTCCGGCGCGTGCAGCACGAGCGGGCGGCAGCGATGCGATCTCCCTGATCAACACCATCCAAAGCGTGGTGGGCGTGGACCTCGACACTTTCGTTCCCATGCCGAACGTGGATGGCAAGAGCACCAACGGCGGTTACTGCGGTCCCGCTGTGAAGCCGATCGCCTTGAACATGCTCAAGAACTGCGCACAGGATAGCCAGGTCGGTATTCCGATCAGCGGGATCGGCGGCGTGGAGAACTGGCGTGATGCGGCGGAGTTCATCCTGCTCGGTGCAAGCTCGGTGCAGGTCTGTACCGCCGTGATGCACTACGGCTTCGGCATCATCCGCGATCTTAAGTCGGGTCTGGAGCGCTACATGGACGAGAAGGGCTTCAAGACCTTGGACGATTTCCGCGGCAAGGCGCTGCCGAACATCGTGCATTGGGAGGACCTCAACCTGAAGTACAAGGTCGTCGCGGAGATCAACGCCGACAAGTGCATCGGCTGCCAACTCTGCTACACCGCCTGCGAGGACGGCGCGCACCAAGCCATCGGCCTATCCAGCGATCCGCTGATCCGCATCCCGAGCATCATCGAGGAGAACTGCGTGGGTTGCAATCTCTGCTCCATCGTTTGCCCTGTGGAGGACTGCATCACCATGGAGCGCCGCGATGATGGCAAGGAGTACCTGACCTGGGGCGATCGCACGCGCGCCGGCAACATCCCGAAGACCTTCGATGATGAACTCGCCGGTGGACGTCACCATTGGGTGCCGGAACCTGCGGATGCATTGACGAAGAAGAAGCCGAGGCACTATAAGGGGTGAAGAGGCTTGGTTGTTGGTTGTCAGTGTCCACCGTCGCACATTCCTGCGCGCGGTTCCGTGCGACGGTCTGAACGGCCAACCGACAACCAAGTACTCCGAACAAAGCCTGTGCGACAGAAAAACCGACAACTGACAACCAACTACCCGCGCCTGGCCTGTGCGACAGACAAACCGACAACTGACAACCAACATATGGCAACCATCAGGCACTTCAAAGATCTGCGCGCATGGCAGCAGTGCCGTGAGGTGCGAATGGCGATCCGTGCATTGGTGAAGAATTGGCCTGCTGAGGAAAAGTATCGCCTTGTGGATCAGATCATACGTTCCAGCAGAGGCCCGACGGCACACATATCCGAGGGCTATGGAAGGTTCTATGAAAAGGAGAACATCCGCTATTGCCGGACTGCACGTGGTTCCTTGTACGAGACCCAGGACCATTTGATAACTGCTTGTGATGATGGCATCATCACAGAGCAGATCATGCAAACTCACTTCGATCAAGTGGAGCAGGCGATCACTACGGTGAACGGGTACATCAAGTACCTCAAGGGGTTATCGGTGAGCAAGGGTGGTGGCGTTGCCGAGCCGACAACAAAGTATGGAATGCCCAAGTCGAGCACCACGGAATCACCGGGCCCAGAAAACCCATTGGAAGCGGATATCTAGTGCATTTGAGCGCTGGATATGCGCGACGGACAAACCAACAACAGACAACCGAACACATGGATCCCCACATGCAAGCTGCCATCGACGAAGCCCGCTTGGGCCGTTCACAGGGTGGCATACCCATCGGCTCGGTGCTGGTGCGCGACGGCAAGATGATCGCACGCGGACACAATAAGCGCGTGCAGGAGAAGAACCCAATCCTACACGGCGAGATGGACTGCCTGAACAACGCGGGTCGCATCGGCAGCTACAACGGCACCACGATCTACTCCACCCTGATGCCGTGTTACATGTGCGCCGGTACCATCGTGCAGTTCAAGATCAAGAAGGTGGTGGTGGGAGAGAGCCGCACATTTGCCGGTGCCAAGGAGTTCATGGAGAGCCACGGCGTGGAGGTGATCGATCTGGACTTACCGGAGTGCGTGCAGATGATGGAGGAGTTCATCGCGGCGGAGCCGGAGCTGTGGAACGAGGATATCGGCGAATAGAACGCGGATGACGCGGATCTTTATGATGCACGCAGATCTGACGTGAAGGAGTGTTGAACGTATCAGCGTTGATCCGTTCGATCTGCGTCATTCCGCTATGGCGGAACAGGTCCTGCGTTCCATGCCGAGCCGGACCGTGGAACGAGGATCCTTATAATGGCACATGGCAGCGCTGTTCACCACCGCACGCTCACCGGCTCACTGGGTTCGCTCTCGCTGCCGTCGCTCAGTACCAGGCGGACAACGTAGGTGTTCAATGCTCCAGTGCGTGGCGAGGGATCCAAGTGTCCGTCCGAGTCGACTTTCACGGTGCCCAACAGGACAGGCTCGCTTTCGTCCACCGCACGATAGACGTTCAAGCCCTTGCCCTGGCGCGCGGCTGCGGCCCATTCCAGCTGGATGCCCTTTGTCGTGCTGCGGGCCATGAGCATGCGCGGAGCTCGCTGCATCGACGCGTCACCGGCGAGCACGGCCTCGGCCGAGGGTACACCACGCGTGCCATCAAGCGTCACCCCCACAATGCGGTAGCGGTAGGCGCGCTCCGGTGCTGCGGTGGAGTCCGTGAACACCATCACTCCGGGATCCAAAGATGTTTTGTTCAGCGCGGAGAACGCATCGCTTCCTTCATCGGCGCGTTCCACCACGGCATGGAAGGCACCCGGCTCACCGGCCCACGGATCGCGCCAAGAGATGATGACGCCCTGCGCTTCCATGCGCCGTACGGCAAGATCCGTTGGTGAAGTGGGGATGCGCAGGTCGAAGGTCTGCACCTCGACACGTTCCGAGGGCTCGCTGATGATGCCCCCGATGCTCACCGTTCGCACCCGGTAGCTCACCACCGTATTGCCGGCCGTCGTGCTGTCGTTCCAGTACACGGCCCCGCTGCTGTCCGCCCGAAGGCCATCGCCCACCAGCACGAACGCATCGGATCCCGGAAGCCCGCGTTCCACCTGGTAGTACGCGGCATCCGGCCCCACGTGCGGCCAGTTCAAATGCACCCCCTTCCCATCGGCACGGACCATCAGCACGGTAGGTGCAGCCGCTACGGGTTCCGCATCGCTCACGCCCTGCACCGGCATGCTCAGGGTGGAAAGCCCCACGACATCGATGACCTCGAGGCGATAGAAGTAGGTTTCCTTCACACGTTGTACGCGATCGGTGTAGCTGCTGTCGGTAGCGGGCACTTCGGCGAGGCGCTCGTACGGGCCATCGTAGCGCACGGCGCGATGCACCACTATCCCGCGTGCGCGCACCGCGTTCTCCAGGTGCCAGGTGATCTTGATCGCGCGTTCGCTTCGCAGGTCTTGCGCGTGGATGGAATGCATCCAAGGCTGTGCTTCGCTGTTCAGGTTGTGCGCCGCGATCCATCCCGATGAAGCACCTTCCGCACCGAGGCTGTCCACCGGCACGATGCGGTACTCATAGATGCCCAGTTCGGTGAACGCGCTGTCCCAGCACAACACGATGGTCGAGTCGTTCCGCGTGCCCGAAACGACCAGCGGATGGATCTCCGCCTCCTCGCCGATGTGCTGGCGGCGGCGGTACACGCGCACCTTGGCCACCTTGCAGGCCGGTGACCACCAGCCGACGCGTATGCGTTCACCTTCCGTGGCAGCGGATAACGGGGTCAGTTTGCAGGCCTGGACCGAAGGAGGTTTCGTTCCACCGGTCGAAGTGCTTGTCGCGGACTGCTGACCCAAACACGGGATAGCGAGGATCGCCAGAAGGAGGCTCAAGGTTTTCATGGTCATTCGCTTTTTCATTGTCCGCATGATCCACTGATCCGTGCCAAGGTGATCTTGCCACCGGAGTTCACGCTGCCCTTCACGGTGAGGTCCACGCTGTCCCCGACTCCGCAGATGGATGCGCTGGCGGAGGCCGAGCCACAGGCGGTCATGGTGAGCTGGCTGTTCTGGTAAGCTGCCTCGAACAGCATTTCGACACCGGCGGAAACGTTGGCCGAGGAACAGTTCGGTATGGGGCTGAGCAACCAGAACTCCATGCCGAGATCAGCATAGGCCATGCCGCCCATCCCGAGGCTGCCGCTCAGGTCCACCCAGGTACGGCCTTCCACCTTGCAGCTGGCGTGGCCTTCCACGCCGAGCACCAACAGGTTGATGCTCGGAACCGAGAAATCGAGCAGGTCGAGCCGGTTCTGCAGGTAGATCCCGGAGATCTTCTTGCCGGCCATGTGCGCGGGCAGCGTCTTCAGGCGGAAGTCCTTCATCATGTTGGTAAGCAGCGTGTCGGGGATCGCGTTGTGCGCACCGAGCAGGAACGCGGGATGGTGGTCCTGCAAGGGCCACGGCGCGGCAGGCACCAGGACGTGCGATTTCGGGACGGACACGAGGAAGCCGTCCTTGTCCACCAACATGCCCACGGTGGCCTGCAGGATGTTCACCGCGCCAAAGGTGACATTGCTGATCGACGTGCCGCCGACGAGGCGCGCATGTTCGAAATCATAGGACATGCTCATGTTCCCGAACGGTGTGTTCAACTGCGTCATGGAGATCTTGCCGTCGCTCAGGGCCACCGCGCCCTTCACCACGAAGGAGAGCTCGTTCTCCGGCGCATCATCGATCCCGCCCATGTTGAGCAGGTTCCCTTTGAAGGCGAGTTCGTTCCATTGGGTGCTGGCCATGGTCTGCCGACCGCTGTTCAGCAGCATCTTCTTGTCCGACGAACCGCCAAAGCGGATCTCCTGTCGGGTGTTGCCCTTGTGGTTCTGGGCATCCACGCGGATCACATCCATGTAGGTGTTGTTCAACTTGTGATCGAGGTAACCGTAGGCGTACACCGGATCACCCGCGGCACCATCCTCCGGATCGATGCGGAACTTTCCATAACAGGTGAACTGGCCGGGCTTGATCTCTTGGTCCCCTGTATGATCGGCCATTTTGAAGTACACGTTGCCACGCCCTGTGGTCACCGTGGCTCCCAAGGGCTTCAAGCGGCTCACCGTCTTACCGCCCTCCTTGAAGAAGGAGAAGAAGCCCGTGGTGGTCGGTAGCCCCTTGATCTGCATGGAACAATTCACCAGCAGGTCCACGGCATCGGGTGTGAACTGCATGCTTCCCACGGGCGTTACATCCATGATGTCGTAGTAGCGGTGCTTGATCGCGCGCACTTCCGCCAGCGGCGCACCACGGCTCACCAAGGAGAAGCTGGAGAACTGCAACTTGCTAGGGACCAGTTCGGCAGGGCCCTGCACGGTGGCCACTGTGGCGTTTCCACCGGTGAGCGTGCCGTAACGCCATACGCCTGTCTTGCCATCGAGCACATAGCCCGGATCGTAGCCGAAGGTCCATTCCGCGTTGGCTTCCGGGACCAACGGGGCAACGCCACCCAGGCGCACTTCGCCCAAGTTCTGCGCCTTCATGTCGAGCCCATTCGGGCGGATCAGGATCTGCGTCATGTCCGCCTTCACCAACTGCATGTCGAGGATCCCTTTCGGTATCACGATCGCGGCCAAGCTGTTGTCGAAGACCCACGGTGCGGTGGACTTGAAGGTCCAGTCGTTCAGCTCGAAGCTGAGCTCCTGCCCACCACCTTGTATGCCTTCGATGGAGGTGGCGTTCACCCGGATGTTGCCTACGTCCAACTGCAACACCTCGGGTGTGATGTCCGGAACATCCTTCACCTCGATGACGGTCGCGATCTTGAACACGTCGGGTTCCACCACGGAGCGGCTGCGGTCACTGTGCGCCTCAAAACCACGGAGCGAGAAGCGTGCGTTGGCGGGTGCCCACTGGTTGCCCGTGTAGTTCAGGGTCATCAGGTTGAAGCTGCGCTGCGGATAGAGCGCGGTGCTCCGGAACACATCGAACAGCGGTTGGTCCGCACTGGCCCCGAGGTAGAATCGTCCGCTGAAATCGTAGGAGAAGTTGAACGAGGAAAGCTCCGTGCTCACCGTTCCGAGCACCTCGCCGCCCTGTGGAGTGCCCTGCACTTTCACACGCCCCGGGAAGAGCCTGCCGGGCATGCCACACAGGGTCACGTCCAGGTCGGTGTACAGCTTCAGGGACACATGCGTCATGTCGGTGGTTACCCGATCGTTGGCGGGAAAGGCGATGGGCTTGCCTTGTTCATTGGGCGTGCCGGGTGTCACCTTCACATTGGCGAAGGGTATGCGCTGCGCAGGATCCTCCAGCCGGAAGTTGGCGTTGCCCGGCAGTTGCACGAAGGCGCCGCCGATGGTGGAGCTGCCATCGTTGTTCTTCACCAGCGTGGTCACTTCCACCGGGAAGCCGAGCAGGTGGGTGATGTCCATGTCATCAACGCGTTGCAAAGTGAGCTCGGCGTAGGGCAGCGCGGGGATCATCTTGAACGACGGCGGCGGCCCCGGCACCATGCCGTACGTGATCGCCTGCGAGGTGCCGATGTAAGTGGTCTGTGGATCGGCCTTGGCCGCGAACACCTTGAAGGGACCCATCGGCACACCGGGAAGAATGAACTCGCCGTTCTCGTCGCTGAGGACCTGGTTGAGCTGCGGGCCGTACTGGTCCGATCCGATCTGCATCCAAACGCGGGCGTTGGCCACCGGTGCATCGCCCGGCATGGCACGCACGCGACCGGTGAGCTTGGTGCCCGTCTCGATCATCTGCTCCAGCACTACCGGCTCCGGCGATACCTGATTCACGATGATCCGGTCCACGGGCATCATGTCGCCCGGCGGGTCCACCTTCAAGCGGAACTCGGTCTCGGGGGAAAGGAATTCGAAGAAGGCGATGCCCGCCTGATCGGAGGTGCGTTGCAGGTCATCCACTTTCACGATCGCTCCCGCCACCGGTCCATCGAACGAGGTCAATTTCACTTTTAGGCGATGGCGTTTCTCCTTCACCACGAAGGTGCCCAGGTCGCTGGGCGTTCCGCTTACGTTGAAGGGTACGTTGCGCTGCTCGGTGAGCGGGAAGTACTGGTCGCTGAGCGGGATCAACTTGATCGGTCGGAAGCCCGGAGGTCCCGGCACGCTGAAACGCTCTTGTGCCGTGAATTGCACCTCGCTCCAACCGCCGGGTCCTCCACCGCCGCCACCGGTGGCAAGGAACACGGTCTCCGTGCGGCCCCAAGGACCATCTGCCACCTGCACATCGCAGCGCACGGGTGTGCCGTTCTCGTTCACCACATTGCCGCTGGCAAGGCCGTAGGGCTCTAGCAGCAGGCCACTGGTCATGTCCCATTGCAGGCCCATCTTCAGGTCCACCCTCGGGTTCTCCGGATCGCTGAGGTTCAACGGACTTGGCAAGGTTCCCGGCTTGTTCCCGGAGGCCAATGGCCGGATGGTGCTCATGTAGCCCGGTTTACTCACCACGATGCTCGCATGCGGACCGAGGAAGGACATGCCATCCTGTGAACCCTTCACCAGGATATTGGAGAAGTCGAAGAAGCCGTTCGCATCGGTCTTCCGCGTGAACTCCATGTACAGGAAATCGTAGCTCTGCGTGCTTTGGTCACAACCCACCACTACCGGTGGTACACTGCCGGGAGCCTTGTCGTAGTAGAGGCGCAATTTTACGGTGGCATCCTGCAAGGGCTGCGTCACGCTCACCATCACGCGGCCGATCACACGCGGTGATCGCGGCACCAGCGCCACCGGTAGTTCCCACAACTTCACTTCGAACCCACTGTTGCGCAAGTACCTGCGCTCGCCGGGATCACCATGGCTCCATTGTGTCACGATCGGACCATTGGCGTCCATGTTGGGATACGGCTTCTGCCAAGAGTAGTAGGTGTACAGGCCACGATCGTTGTTCGTGCTGCAGCGTACCAAGTACTCGTCCGGCACCTGCTGGAAGTGTGCCACCAAATTGCGGAAGAGCGCCGAGCCGTCACTGCTTTTCGATGCGCAGGTGGAGACCAGCGGAACGGTGCCCATCCCGGGTACGTTCACCGATTCATCCAGATCCTGGCCTTCGTTCTCCGGCAGGTCATCTGTCGTATGGTCCGTGGGCCGTAGCACTTGCACCTGCACGTTGCCCATCGCCGCGCCGACACCACCCATCTGTTGATCGCATGCGCCCTGCGTCACCTTCACCTTCAGGTCGTAGCTGCGCACGTAGCAGGCCTGGTCGGGCAGTTCCAAATTATCGCCGGGCTGCGGATACAATTCGATATCGGGGCTGCAGTAATAGGGCGAGACCACCTCGAGCATCAGGACCTTGTAGGCCCTTGATGCGGTGGTGCTGCCGTTCCATTGGTGCGCAGGCTGGCCGTACTTGTCGAAGTTTATGAAGTAGTCGATACTGCCCGGTACGGGCAGACCGGTGAGGGAAGGTTGGTGGTAGAACAAGTCGAACTCACCGTTGCTGTCGGTGGTGCCCGTTGCGACCAATTGGCCTTGGTGCCAATTGTTGCCCTGTCCGAGGCCACCGAAACCGCCTCCTGGAACGGGGTCCACGCCAAGCACCAGTCGATCGGTTTCGCCCGTCACGATCCCATTGCCGTCACGCGACACCACTCCTTCCAGTACCACCCGTTCCACCAGTTTGATGGGGATGTTCTTCATCGGCTTTCCACCTACGGCGCTCACCGGGAAGCGGTCGATCCACTTCTCGGTGGGGAAGGGGTTCGCGAACTCCAAGGCACCCGCCAGTGTACTACTGCCCAGGTCCATCTGGCTGGTGCTCCCGGTGCCCCCAAAGTAGTTGTAGGCACCCATCACCAAGTTCCCGGCCATGGGTTGGGCCGAGGCGCTTCCACCACCCGTGGTTCCCGATCCCGGCCCGGCTATGATCGGTACGTTGGTGACCGCGACCGCTCCGTCCAGCAAATTCACCATTCCCACGCCCGAGCCATCGGTGCAAGCCGTGCGGCCGCTATCCTTGAAGACATGGACCAACCGTCCCTTGATGCGCGTATCGGGGATGGGGCCGATGGGAAGTACGGAAACAGTGGTGGCAAGGGTGCTTCCGTCAACAGAAGCGGTTATAGGGGTCGGCCCGCTTTCGATCAGGAAGGTACACACCTCACTTCGACCCTTGTTCTCGATCACGATGGTGTTGGAGATGTCGCGCGCCACCACGCCCACGGCATAAGTCGTGTTGGCCTTCAGCACTGGATCGTAGGGCTGCCACGGGTAGGATGGCACCATGAGGTCCTTGCGCGTGATCGGATTGCCCGCCACGCCATCGATCGCCAGCCAGAGCGCGTTCGTCGGGTTCTGGCCCGGAAGCAGTTCCAGCAGATAGAGGTCGTAGCGGATATTGCTCAGGTTGAAATTGCCGATGGGCGGGCTCCAGGTGAACACCGGCCACGCCGTTGCGATGTTCTCGCCGCACCACGGGAAGGTGAGCACCGGCGGCTGCGCGTAACTGAGAGTAAAGAAGATGCATCCGATCGGTGCCTCCGGCGAGAGTGGTGCGTTGGTGGTGTAGTCGACGGCCTGGATGCAGAGCTCGTAGTTGCCCTCCGGCAGGATGCCTGTTTGCATCACCGCGTACTGGATCTGCGACGGTGCGCTGATCTGGAAATTGTTCCGGTCGATGAAGGACAATGCCGGGGAGTTGGCGTACAACAGCCTCGTCTCGAACGCTGCAAGTTGGATGGGTTGCGCCGGCTGATAGGTGGATCTTGTGTAACCGCTATACCCGTTGTCACCGGTCAAGGAGCCGATGAGCTTCACCTGTTGCGGAGCTCCGGTGAGGTTCACCAAGTTCACGGTGAGCGCGCCCTGATAGTCGCTGAGGTACGAACTGTACGGCGGCACCAGCACCGGCGTAACGGATACTTGGTTCTGCGCCCGGACCACGGCGAGGGACATCAGAGCGGCAAGCAGGAGGAGGTGGCGTGTGTTCATGGTCAGAAGCGTATATCGACACCGACAATGCCGGTGTCCTCGGTGAAAGCGGGAATGAACGGATCGTCGCTGCGATTGTCCTGGTGGCTCACTTGAAGCGTCAGTCCGAAGCGCTTGCTCACTTGGAAGTTCAGGTCGAGGTTCAGTTGCCAGGTGGATCCGACATCACCCGAAGGCAGGTCGTTGCTGAGGAAGTTGAAGCGCAGCGCCGTACCCAATTTGTTCTCCTTGAGCCACGCACGGCCGGCCTCCAGATGCACACCACGACTATCCGTATGGCCGATGAGACTTTCGGTGCGGCGGTAGATCAATCCGCCACCCAGCCGCGTGTTCCTTTGTTTCCAGTTGCGGGTGTAGGTCAGGTCGTTGTGCATGCCGGTGAGCTGTGCGCTGGCAAAGGCGTTATCGCTGCGGTCGCTCAGGGCGAAGAAGTTGAAGGTGTAGCTGACAAGGTGGCCTCCGTTGGTCCGGTTGAACTGCAGCCGCGGCTGCAGCAGCAGGTTCTGGCTCACCTGCTCAAGCAACGCCGTATCGCCGAGACTGGGGCGTATCGGTTGCTGCGTGATCCCGAAGTTGGTGTAGTTCACCATGCAGCCGAAGGCCTTGGAACTGGTGTAATTGAGGCCAAGGTTGCCGATGATGCGACGCGCGGTGGCGGTGCGTAGCTTCTTCAGGTTGTTGTGCTGCCAGCCCAGCGTGAGGTTGGCGCTCAGCTTGTTCTTGAAGAAGGTGCTCGCCGCTGTTCCGGTGATCTGTTCCACATCGGTCTGGAAGTAGTAGGCGCCCATGCTCTTGAAATCGGGGTCCACCCTGCGGTAGATGAGCTTGTAGCGTGCGCGTTTGCCGCGCAACGCCAGTCCGGTCTCCAAGGCCATGAGGCCCTGTGTGCTGGTGCGCGGAATGAACACGGAGTTCACCGCGTTGGTGATGGTGCTGCCTTCGTCCAGTGTTTCGGCGGAGGTCACATCGCGGGTGAACGCACTACCGGCCAGATCGAAGTCCCAGCGCAACTTCTCGGTGAGCTTCACCTTGCCCACCAGCCCAAGCACCAGGTTCTCCTCCGGTGCCAATCGGGTCTTCACGGGTCGGCGGATGGAACCCTCATCGTCCTGTGCGCGCAGGAGCACGAGGTCCACGTGTTCATCCTCGGTGCCCACCCCGATCTTCACCGCATAGCCGGTGCGCTTGTACGAGGGTACCGGGACATTGCTGATGTACTTCGTCGGGTCGTAGGTCGCCAACGTATCCTCTTCAACCGCCTTGCGAAAGCGCGCGTACACGAAGCCGAAGCGGAACTTGCCGGGGTTCAGTTCCACACCGGCCATGAGCGCCCGGTAACCGGCGAGCGAGAATTTCGAGAAGCTCACATCGCGGTAGCCCAGATGCACTTTCGCCCACTTGTAATAGGGGCTCAACCCGAACTGGTTGAAGGGCTGCTGGAAATCGCGCTGCTGGTCGCTGATCATCACCATGAAGGGCAATTGCACGCCTTGGATCGTGGCGGTAGGTGTGCCGCTGATTGCCCAGAAGAAGGGCGTGCGCCGAGGGTCGATCCCGCTGACGCTGTAAAAGCCAGCCTGCGCCTGAAGGCCCGCATTGAACTGCACCGGACTCTGTTGTCCGATCTGCCCGATGTCCTGCCCCGCACATGGCGCGGCGTGCAGCAGCACGATCAGGAAGGGAAGTCGTATGGCCTTGCGGAGTTCCACGCGATGAAACTACCGATGGCACATGTCCGCAATTCGGGTGATCAAGCCTGCGACCCGTCCGATCGAGTATCCGAACGGGAAAGGGCTGTCGCTCCGATCCCGTCAGCGCGGATCAGACCTGGAATTTCTCATGGAAAGCATCCCGTCTGCTCTTGGCCAATGGCACGTTGGCGCCATCATCCATCACCAGGTAGCCCCCCTCACTGCGCACGAACTTGCTCAGATGTGCCGGGTTGATCAAGTGCGACTGGTGGCAACGGAAGAATCCGTGCGGTGAGAGCATCTCGTCCACGTCCTTCAGGGTCCGGGAGAGCAACATCTTGCGGGCATCCTGCAGGTGGACATGCGTGTAATTGCTGTCCGCTTCGCAACGCACGATGCGGTCCACGCCGAAGAACTCCACCCCATCGCCCGTGGGCAGTGCGATGCGCGGATGCCTGCTCCCGTCCGGTCCGAGGTTGTGCATCAGCACCCGCATCTGCTGTCCCGTTCCGGTCGTTGCCGCCTTTTCCAAGGCGCGGCGTACGGCTTCCCGGAGCTCGGTGGGCTGTACCGGTTTCAGCAGGTAATCCACCGCGCTGAAACGGAAGGCACGAATGGCATATTGATCGAAGGCCGTTACGAAGATCACCTGGCCTTTGATCTCGCCGAGCTTCTCCAGCACCTGGAAGCCGTCCATGCGCGGCATCTGCACATCGAGGAAGAGCAGGTCCGGATCATGCTCCTTTACAGCTTGGACGGCTTCAGGTCCGGTGCTGCACATCGCCACCACCTTCACCTCCGGGCAATGTTGCTCCAGTTCCAAGCGCAGCGTCTCGCGGCTGTGCTTCTCGTCGTCGGTGATGATCGCGGTGTAGGACATTTCGCGTGTTTCAGGTAATGGTGTCATGAACGATCGGGATGTGCAGCACCACCCGGGTCCCGCAAGGTCGGCCCTTGTCGTCCATCAGGTCCTCGATAACGGAACGCAGGTCGATGCCGAGCGTTCGCGCGCTAAGTTCCATGCGTTCGGCGGTGATGCGCATGCCGAAGGAACGTTCCCGCTGCCCTTGGGCGCTCTTGATCTCTTCTGCCTTCTTCCGGCCAACCCCATTGTCCTCGATCACCACGCGCAACTCCTCGCCTTCCTCGGTGATCGCCACGCGCAGTGCGCCACGTTCCTCCTTGTTCATCAGGCCGTGCCAGATGGCGTTCTCCACGTAGGGCTGCATCAGCATGGGCGGGATCCGCACCATCTCCTCATCGATGCCCTCGGCGATGGTGATCGCATGGTCGAACTTGTCCTCGAGCCGCATCGACTCGATCTCGACATAGAGCCGCAGAGCCTCCAGTTCATCGTGCAAAGGCACGAGGTCCTCCCGCGAATTTTGCAGGATGCGCCGGATGAGCATCGCGAACTTCCCGAGGTAGTCCGCGGTCTCCCGCGGGGTCTTGGTCATCGCGTAATACTTGATGCTGTTGAGGCTGTTGAACAGGAAGTGCGGGTTCATCTGCGCACGCAGGGCGTGCATCTCCACTTCCGCCAGCTTCTTCTGGAACGCGGTCTTTCGTTGCTCTTCGCGACGGATCGCACGGACGCGCAACAGGAAGATGAACAGGACGATGCCGGCGATCGCTAACAACCCGACGGCACGGGCCACAGTGGTGCGGTACCAGGGTGGCACGATGGTGAAGCGCAGCATGCGTTCATTCGCCAAGGTGCCGCCGCCAATATCGGACCGTACGTGCAGCACGTAGTCGCCGGGATCCAGCACGGCAAAGCGAATGCCGCGATCGGTGCCCAGTGATCGCCAGCTCGTGTCCAGCCCCTCCAGCCGGTATGCGTAGCGGTGCGCATGGGCCCGGCTCAGATCGATCACGGAAAACTCGAAATAGAGCGGCAGGTCGGCGTACGGGATCCGCAGGTCGAACTGGCGCATCACGTCGCGTCCGTTCAGCAGTTCGCCCTTCGATGTCGCGATGGAGATGAATTCGATGGGTGCGGAAGGCGACGGCCCCAGGAGTTCCTTGACATCGAACACCTGCAGGAGCGGCTCGCCCTCGATGCCGAGCACCAGCTTTCCATCCTCGGTCGGGAGCAAGGGTGAATCGCCATCGGGAAGATCGAGCAACCCATCGTCACGGTTGAAGTGGCGGAATGCACCGGTACGCGTGTCCAGCATCAGCACACCTTTGTCCACCGCCCAGATCCTGTCCTGTCCATCGATCCGCATGGCAAGCGTCCGCGACGGGTCGATCCCCGAGCGATGATCGAAGGCCCGCTGCGAAAAAGCTCCATCGGGCGAAACGTTCACCTGGTGTATTCCTGCATTGGACAAGCTGATCCACATGGCTCCCTTGCTGTCCCGAACAATACTGTACACGAAAGGTGTTCGGAACCCGATGCGCTCGCTGAGGTCATGGCCGAAATTCAAAGATCGCTCCGTGGCGGGATCGTAAACACTCAGGCCATCGCGCGTGCCGATCCACATGCGGCCCAGCGTATCCTCGCAAAATGCGCGCACCACGCTGTTGCTCACGAGCGAGTTCGCATCGGCATCGTTGTGCTGCAAGCGAAGGTCCGTGCTCGTACGCGGTTCATGGATGATCACGCCCGCGTTGCCGGTACCGATCCAGATGCGGCCATCCTTGTCCTCGCATAGTCCTGCGGTCCAGAAGTGCTCCTCGGGATAGAGCGCCTGGAAGCGTGTTCCTCCTGCGGGCATCACCATGGGTCCGTCGCGCGTGGCGATCCAAAGCGATCCATCACGCGCACTCAGGATGTTGTTCACGCGTGCTGCGCGGCCATCATCAGCGCTCGGCGGTGTCGGGATCACTTCCCATTTCCCCGCTCGCCTACGCATGACCCCAAGCCCGTCGTACGTGCCGATCACCAGGTCGCCGGTCTTGTCCTGCGCTATCGCCATCACCCACAACGGCGTCAGCCCGATGTGGCCATCGTCCGGAAGATCGACCAGCGAGAACGGATGCGGGCTGGCCGTGAGGCGGGCCAGACCATCCTCGGTACCGGCCAATGCGGTGCCGTCGCGCAAACCAAGGATCGTATAAACAATGGTTTGCTTCTTGGCATGGAACGGATGCACGATCGGATGCACCTTCCCGAAGGATCCGCTTCGCGCGTCCAGTTCGAGTATGCCGTATTCCGAAGCCACCCATAGCGTGCTGTCATCCTTCGCCCACACGCTCGTGGTGTAGCCTCCGAGCACATCGTTCATTTGCCGGATCCGCAGGTGTTCCGCTTTGCTGTGGTCCAGCTTGAACCGGCGGACCCCCTGGCCCCATGATCCCGCCCAGATCCAGCCCGCATGCACCAGCGCGGGCACCGTGGCGTATTGGTCGGAACCGTTCGCATCCGCGTAGGTCACGAAGCGTTCCTCGGCAGGAAAGAACTCCGCGACGAACCGTGACGTTGTCACGATCACCCGATCCGACCGGCCCGGAAACGCGGCAACGGAGACCGCGCGCACCTTGCCTGAACCACTTTCCGGCAAGGCATACCGCTCAACGCGGCCCGTTGTCAATTGCACCCGGACCATTTCGCCGTCCACACAGAACCACAGCGCCTCACCGATGATCGCGATGTGGACGATGTTCCGCTCCTTGAACGGGGCCGCCCACGCTGGATGCACCGCCTTTCCGTTGGCGATGTCCCACGCGCAAACGCCGTTCTGCGTGGCCAACCAGAGCAACGTATCACCTTGCAGCACCAGCCAATGGATGACCTGGTCGGGGAACGTGGTGCTGTCCGTAGGATCGGAAACGATGCGTTGGACCGTGGTGCCGTTCAAGGCGAAAAGCCCTTCCCAGCTCGCGATCCAAACCCGCCCGAAACCATCCTCCTCCATCACTCCCAGCCGCCTGTCCTGCAGTTGGGGCATGGACGTGACCATCCTGAACGGGGTTCCGTCGGGAAAGGGTTGGGCCGAAGCGCTGATCGCGAATACGGCGACCGCTACCGAAAGCACGGTACGGATCGATCCACGCAAGAAGGATTTCCAAGGATTCACGGAACTAAGTTCGACCTTGGATCCCATTCGAGGCCGCTGATCGAGCAAGCAGGTGATTGGATCGAGCGATCGATGGCAGGCGGACTTTCTCCGGGGCAAGGATCCCATGAAAACCCATGGCGAGGAGGTGGCCGATCCGGGCCTTCCGGAATGTGCAGATGAAGGAAGCTCCTATCGCTGTCGGGCCGGAGCTGTGGAACGAGGATTTAGGGGAGTAGCCCAATGGAACGCGGATGACGCGGTTCTTAATGATCAACGCGGATCTGAGATAGTGGTGTATTGGGCGGATCAGCGTTGAACCGTTCCATCTGCGTCATCCATGTTCTGCACAACCTTCATAGAAAAGCGGCCACCCCTCCCGCGTTCATACGGGACGGAGCGGCCGCCTTTCGGTCGGACTGCACTGAATTACTTCGACACTACCACGCGGAAGTCGGAACGCTTACCGTTCTCGAATTCCATGTGGAAGACGTACGTACCGGCGCTCATGCCGGACATGTCCACGGTCATGATGCCCCGGTCGCCCACGGCAACGGAACGCTCACCCACATTTTCGCCAAGTGCGTTGTAGATCTGAAGCGTAGCCTTGCCGCTAAGACCGATCATGGGGATCTGGATCGATGTCGAGGTCGGGTTCGGGAAAGCTTTCAGCTCCACCCGGTCGTGCTCATCTACGCCCACCATTTGCGTGAGCTTTGCACCAACGGCGCAATGGTCCGCGTTAGAGAATGATCCCCAAGTGCCATCGGTCATCAAATAGATGGGCTCATCCAGATCCGCTTGCAAACGCTCATAGTTCAGTGACTCACCGAAGCCTAGGAAAACATCAGCAGAGGGGCTGAAGCTGCAGAACAAATACTTCTTGTTGTCCTCTAACTCGTACGGCTCTTGGAGTGGGATGTAGATGGTCTCTTGGCTCAGGTCGGAATCATACACGTACTCCCCGGAAGCCAGCATGATGATGTCATTGGTCGTGGCATCGCTCCAGCCGGTAAAGACATCCAGCCATTCGAAGAGCCGACCTTCGAGGTATTCATCTTGCATTGTAACACCACCCGACTTTGCTCCGGAGGTGTAGATGCCTTCCACAGTGAACATACTGGCATTGGGGTGGCTGAAGTAGGAGCACGTTTGGAAGGTAATGCCATCTGCGGTCCTAACGTGCTGCTCGCCGATCGGCAACAAATTGGTCGGGTCGATACGGGCGTAGGCGAATACATCGCTCGCCAAATAATTCCACGTGAAGACGTTGTCTGTCGGGAAAGCATCTTCGTTCGGGGAGTTGATGGTATAGGTGGCCTCGTACAACCCATCGTAGTTGCCCTGCGTGAAATCTGGCAAGGCGAAAAAGGCACTGTCACCAGAAATGACCGACGCCGTGCCTGAAGTCTCGTCGTAAACCGTATTACCACCATTGGTCACGGTGCCAGTTACCGAGACATCGGATTGGTCCGCATAACCGAAGTTCTTCACCCAAGTCCCCATGGCGGAACTGAAACCAATGGCCGTGGCCAAAGCTCCGGGCAGGGCACTGTATTGGGGGATCATCGCTTGCTTGGACGCGGTGTTGAGGTTGAACTCATACACGCCCATTACGCTGCCGATCAGCATTTCCACGTTGCCAGCCACGATCTCATCATGCAACATGGTTCCGGCATCCGTGGAGATCATCACCACGGGGATCGTGACTTCCGCTCCATTGGCACCACCGCCCATCGCGGCAGGTGCACCTTGGTTATTGATGATGACCACACCAATGGCACCGGCATTTTGTGCGTTCAAGGCTTTCAAACCGAACTCACAGGTACCGCGATAGATGGCGGCGATCTTCCCGGATACCTCTGCGGCATTCACGAGGGCTTCACAACCCAGTGAGTCTTGGTCTTCCGTGGCATCCCGACCGATCACGACGAATGCCGTGATGGAGTTTTCCGGGAGGTTCAGGTCAGGGGTCATCCCCCAGTTATCCGCCCAGGTGAAATCAAGGGCACCTTCGAATTCGGCGGGCTGTGTTACGTAGGTCGTTACTTGAGCTTGACTGGTGCTTACGGCCGCGACCAAGCCAATGAAGAGTAGGGTGTTTTTCATGGAGTTCGGGTTGAATGATGATCGTTGATCGTTGAGTTGTTCTATGGGTGCTCAACTTCATACAAACTTAACTATCCATCACTCAATCTGGTATCGGGTGATCGCGATCCGATCGGCCGAACCCTCTGGTAGAGCAGGATGAATATTGATTCAATGACCTGGATCATAGTTTGTTAAGTGTGAATACTGAGGTACGCAGGCTTCTGGTAGGTTCCACAGAATCAGCGCTCATTGAACCATTCATCCGAACTGGCCCGCATGTTCAAGGATGGCGACGAGCGCTTTTCGAGCTATCAGATCCGCGCCTGATAGGTATACAGATCGAAGTACCGACCTTCCTTGGCGATGAGCTCGTTGTGGGTGCCGCGTTCAGCGATCAAGCCGTGTTCGATCACCAGTATTTCCGTGGCTTGGCGTATGGTGCTCAGGCGGTGTGCGATCACGAAGGTGGTCCGGTCCTTTACCAGTTCATTCAAGCTCTTCTGGATCAGGGCTTCGCTTTCCGTATCGAGGTTGCTCGTGGCTTCATCCAGGATCAAAATGCGTGGATCGGCCAACATGGCGCGCGCAATGGCCACCCGTTGCCGCTGACCACCGCTCAACTTCACACCACGTTCGCCGATCACCGTGTCCAAGCCCAACTCGAACCTATCCGTGAATTCATGCACGTAAGCACCTTCCACCGCCTTCTGGATCTGCTCTTCGGTCGCATTCGGACGTGGGAAAAGGATGTTCTCACGGATCGTTCCTTCGAAGAGGAAATCGTCCTGTAACACCACGCCCAAGTGCTTGCGGAAACTGGCCAATCGCACTGTGCTCAGATCATGACCATCGATCGTAACGGTGCCTGAGGTGGGGGTGAGGAAGGATGCTGCGAGGCTGGCGATGGTGCTTTTGCCCGAACCGGAGGTGCCGACCAAGGCGATCACACTGCCCCGTTGGGCGGTGAAGCTTACGCCGTGTAGCACCGGTTTATCTTCCTCGTAGGCGAAGGTGACGTTGTTGAAGGCGATATCGCCATGCAGCTCTTCAAGCTCCACTGGGCGTTGGTTCATATCGTCTTCCGGTTCCATGTTCATGATCTCCTCGGTACGATCCAGCCCAGCGAAAGCTTCGGTGAATTGGCTGCCGATGTTGCTCATCTGCACGATCGGCGCGATCATGAAACCGAGTAGTACCGTGAACTGAAGGAACTCTCCCGTGGTCAGTTGGTCATGTACCATCATGGTGGCACCAATACCCATGATGCCCGCGCTGGCCAAGCCGAGCAGGAAGGTGGACATGCTGCTGATGAAGGACGTGGCCGTCAGACTTGTCTTCACATTCTCGAACAAACGTTGCACACCCAGTTCGAAGGCCTTGTTCTCCTGTTCTTCAGCACCAAAACCCTTGATCACACGAACGCCATTGAGCGTTTCAGTGAGCCGTCCGGTCACTTCCGCATTGATCACACCTCTCGTGCGGAACACCGGGCGGATCCTAGCGAAGGCCTTCATTGCCAGAAAGGCGAAAATGCTCACAGGCACCAAGGTGAAGAGTGTCATCCACGGACTGATGTGGATCAGCCAGATCAGCGAGGCCACTGCGGTGAGTGTGCCGCCGACCAATTGCACCAAACCGGTGCCAACCAAGTTCCGAACCCCTTCCACATCGCTCATGATGCGGCTAACAAGCGCACCACTTTTGGTGTTGTCGAAGAACCCGATCGGCAGCGAAAGGATCTTGCGCTGCACTTTCGTCCGAAGCTCACTGATCAGGCGCTGTGCCTCTACACTCAACAATTGGGTCAGTGCATAACTCGTTGCACTTTGCACGATCAACGCTGCGACCACAGCAATGAGCAGGATCTTCAGCATGCCCATGTCGTGGTTGGCGACCACGTCGTCCATCAAATACTTCGTGGATCCGGGAAGCACAAGACCTGCTGCCCGACTGATCACGATGAGGATCAGGCCGAGCAATACGTGCTTGCGCCTAGGCCAGATGAACTGACGGAACGCCATGCCCCAAGTGACACTGGACTTGGCTTTGGGCAGTTCGCCGGCAGCAGCGCGGATCTTGGCGTTGGGGCCATTCGGTGTACGTTCTGCACGGGAGGTGGAAAATGGTCGTGAACTCAAACTCGATGAATTGGATCAGGGTTGACCCCGCATCGGCAACTGTCGGGCCAACGCTTCTCTTCGGTCGGATCGTCAGGTATGGCCCACTTCATTTCCTACTGTATTGTGTCGAACACATGGAACTTTCACGAACCTTGCACCCCCTTGGCAACGCCGCAAGGGATCTCGAACATGAAGATACGGATCAATAAGCTGTTGGATCGGGCACTGATCCCCGACAACGGCGGTGAACTGTTGTTCTATCAACGCAACGATGATTTCACCATCGAGGTGGTCGGTATTTCCGGGGAATTGATGACCACAGCGCATCACGGATCGGAAGATGCGCTTGCGGAACTCGCCTTGAAGAGACTCAAGAAACCACAGGAAGCGCATGTTGTGATCGGCGGCTTGGGCATGGGATTCACCTTGGCAACAGTGCTACGGCTTGTGGGCGACCGAGGAAAGGTTATTGTCGCCGAGTTGGTTCCCGAAGTAGTGAAGTGGAACCAAGGACCCATGGGCGAGCGCTCTGGAAACCCGCTCAAGGACCCGCGTACGATCGTTCACCAAGGCGATGTGCTCGAGCTGATCCGAAGTGGTAGGGAGAAGTTCGATGCTATCCTTTTGGATACCGACAACGGCCCCGAAGGCTTGACGCAAGCTCGCAACGATCGTCTCTATTCACACCGTGGATTAAGGTCGGCGTATGACGTGCTACGACCTGGTGGAGTGCTTGCCGTCTGGTCTACTCACCCGCATCCACCATTCACGCGACGCCTTGGAATGGCGGGTTTCAAGGTGCAGGAGGAGAAGGTCTTCGCCCACCGCGACAAAGGCACGAAGCACCACCTGTGGTTCGCAACACGCCCATGATGGCTTAGTGCTTGAACCGCACGAACAACCTACCGAAGTTGTCGCTGTCCTTGTCGATGCGGTGGTAGAGCTTCTTCACCGCCGGCTGCTGTAAATAGCGGATCACCTTCTTCTTCAACTGCCCGCTGCCCTTGCCAGGAATGATCTCCAGGATCGGGATCCGACGGTCCACGCAGAACTCCATCGCTTCATCCAACGCGCGGTCGATCTGCTGGCCCTTGTTGAAGATGTCGTGGAGGTCGAGTTTGTGCTTGGACATGGCTCAGGTGTGTGCATCCGCATATTGGATGACGGTCATGGCCGAAAGGTAGAGGCGTGTGGTAGCGCTGGAACAGCGTTACACATCGACCCGGTCTCATCAACGAATATCGTGGACGGAGCCTGATCCTACGGCAGCGGATCGCCCACTTGCAACTCGCACTTGTGCCCCGGCTCTCCGTGTGCCGGGTTCGGCGTACCTGAAGGCAGCTCGATACCAGGGGTTGCAGGTGTGGTGCCGAACTGCGGCGGCATGGGGATCGAATTGGGTCCACTGGTCGCGCTGGGGTCGATACCCATATTGGCTGCCGGGGTACTGCCATCCAGCGGCGCGCCTACGGGAAGCTCACATACATGGCCGGGCTCTCCATGTGCAGGGTTCAATTTTACCGAACCATCGGTAGGCGTACTCTCCATGGGCATTGAAGCAGGCGATGCATCAACTGCTTCCACCTGCGTCTTGGTCGGCTCCGAGGAACATGCAGTGATCAAGAAGGCACTGCAAACAGCGATCAAGAAGGGCGTGGAATGCATGGTCGTTTTGGAGGGTATGGTACTTTGGTATTGACGAATTGGACAAAGGTACGCCTCATGGTGTCGGCGAGTCCGTGGTCTACGCCGTTGCGTACGTGGGAAGTGGGATCGGACATGCTCCTTGCGGTCAAGCTCGTCGTTGATGGTTTTCGTGCATGATGCTATGGTCGCAAAGCAAGCGACCCGCGTATGCCACGACAATAGCACAGTGTTTACAAAGGAGCTGCTGACCGAATGCTGAGACTCAATTTGAGAACGTAGTGGTATCAGATCTTTACCACGTGAAGCCCGGCGATAGCAGTGATCTGTTTCGCATCCACCTCCGCCTTCTTCGCACACTTCTTCCAAGTCTTCACACCGGCCACCACTTCATCAATGATCACCTCGGCCTTCTTGATGTTCATGTCCTTCGCCACGGCCAGCAGATCATCCCGGGTAATATCAAGCCGCTTGCCGTTGATGCTCATCTGGTGCTGACGCAGCCACATGTTATTCGGGTCGTACGCGAAGGTGATGTCGTATGCAGGGGCGAGGTGCCACGTGCCTTGCGGGTCCATCAGGAAGGAGGTGTTCTTCGTATGGTCATCCAGATTGCGCGCCACCACGTTGAAGCACATCCGACGGAACAACTCGACAGCGGCAGGGTAGGGCAGGCCCAATAGACGCATCATCGCAAAGGCCTCCTCGTAGCTGTAACGCAGCGGGTCATTGAAATCCATGTGACCCAAGCCGCACAAGGTGGCCATGTGCAGACGGTGCGTTTTCCCGGACTTCGCATCGATCATACGATCGAAACGTTGCGTCAGGAAGTGCGCGCGACCGTGCTCCTCCAGCAAAGTGCTCGGCATCATGCTGATCCCGCAGGCCACGGCCATCAAGTGGTACGCATATTCGATGCGACCATAACCCTTCGGATCGCCCAACGCCGCGTTCGTCACGCCATCGAATTTGATCAAGCAGTAGGAGAAACCATCCAAGCCATCGATCTGCCCGCTACGCACTTCGCCGGTCTTGATGTTGTATGCCACGATCGCCTTCGCACGTGCGCCACCTGCCGAGGTGCCCACTTGGATGATGTCCAGCAACGCTTCTTGCTCGCCCTTTTTTCGGTTCGTGCTGAAGGCTTCCTTCTGCATCATCACGTTACGCGCCACGCGCACCAGCTCATCCACGCGCAGAGCTTCGCTGCTCGCTTCCAACTCGGCATGGCTCGGCTCGAACTCCAAGGCACCCATGCCGCGATGCCCGAGGAAGCATAGTTTCTCCACGGGGTTCGCCGTGCCGTCATCGCGGTTCTGTTGCTTCAGCCACGCGTTCAATAGCGTATCGCCGAAGCGGTCCGGCAGGCAATCGGCCAAGAGCCCCGGCAGACCCTTGAAGGTTTCGTCGCGCAGGTTCCCGAAGGTGAAGACCTCCTCGCCGCCTTTCGCCTTGGCAAGTGGCATCATCACGGGCGCTACTTCCAAGCCGCTGTTGGCGAAGGCTCGATCGTACTGGAACTGGGCGCGGTGCAGTTTGTCGTCCCACACCACAAGGCCGACAGGCTGGCCCCACAGCACCACTTTTGCGTGCGTTACCATGTGCTTTTGGGTTTGGGTGGCACCACCTCCGGCTTCTGGCGACCGGCCCGCTTGCGTTGCTTCTTCAGGTATTTCTCTTGCATCTCCACGACCATGTACGGCGTGGGTTGCTGCTCCACATGGAAGGCATCCAGCAGTTCCAGCTTGTCCAGGGCGCGCAGCACCTGCACCACGGTCATCAGCGTAGCGGCACGACCGGCCTCCAGCTTCACCACGGTGGTGCGATCCAGCCCGGCGCGCTCGGCCACCACGGCCTGGCTCAGGTTGGCATCAAGCCGCATGCGCCGCAACTCTTTGCCCAGCTGCTTCACCACGGCGGCATCCTTCATGAGCTTCCAATTGATGTTGCGCGTAGCCATCGTAATAGGCATATTAGTTCTTCAACGTTGCTTTCACACCACAAGTATACACATTTCTTTCTGGTTTGTTACATCACTATGATTTCTAAGAGCATCATAAATGTACAATATGTCTTACTATGATGTTTAAAAACAACATAATATTTAATGAATTGCCCGATTGCCTGATCGGTATTGGGGCGTTCCGGCGTGTCACCCCGGAGCCTCATCCGGGGCTCGCCGTCGGGCCAGTAGTTTACCCCGGCCTCCGAGCCGGGGCTAAAAGTCCTCGCTCGTTCCTCGCTGTGGGCTTTCCGCTGTTGTCCCTAACGCGAAATGCACGAGCCTACTCACTAGCAGGTACGGTTCACTGCTTGATGAACCTGCCTTGAACTTTGCGTTCACCGAAGTGGATCGATAGAAGGTAGATGCCCTGACTGAGACTTGCGACATCGATTGCGATGGAAGTGCCGGAAGTGGAGCTCGTATTCACCACCTGACCGAGCGCATCGGTGATGGCGATCTGCGAAGTGCCGAAGGATCGAGCCCATTGCAGGTAAAGTAGATCCGTTACCGGGTTGGGGTATAGGATGATCCCCGCATCCACGAATTCGTCTATCCCGACAGCTACCGACAGTAGTGCAACCTCGCTCGTGTTGTGGCATGAGCTCCCAGGTGCGGTGACCACACAGCGGTATTGGTAATTGCTCCACCAGTTCTGGCAGTTGCTAACGGATAAGGTATCTGTGTTCACACCGGAGTACGGACCAGCATCGAATAGGTCTTGCCAACCCAATCCGGCGTTCTGCTGCCATTGCTTGACCGAGCCGGGTTGGGAGGAAATGAAGAACTGGGCAGTACCGTTCTGATATACCATCGCATCTTGTGGTTGAGGGTCGATCAAGCAGGATGGCGGTGCTACGAAGTACGGGTCCCTGATGATCAAAGTGTGCGTCTGACGGTTGTTACATCCATAGTTCGGGTCATGGTTATACCGCGTAACATTCTGCCATTTCCCAGAAGGTCCTCCATAGTAGGGGAATGTGAACGTGGAGACCTGTCCAACCAAGGCAATGGGATTGCCAAAGCCCGATATCCAGATCGTGTCGGCACCAGGAGGCCCGAGCGTTTTGAAGGTGGCCACAGCACCGCCAGGTTGATAGTCAAGCACGTATTCGAAATCAGCAGAACAAGTATCGTAGCTGTTGACCGGATCCTGGTTGTACGGTATCGTGCGGTAGTAGGCTCGGCGGAACACGGTGCCATTGATGGAATCGTGCGACACGTAGCGGATGCGCGCCATGGTGAGCGCGTGCTCCCAACCGGTCAAGTCGTGCCAATTGCCAGGTGACCAATTCTGCGCTCCCATGCAGTCAACGTATCGGTACATTCCAGTGCAACCAATGGCTTCATCGTGGATCTCGACATAGTCTGAGCCGTTGTAGGTGAATAGTGAATCCCCCATGTATGGTTCGCACACTTCGTCCACCGGACGTGAAATGGACAACCATTCCTGATGCACGCCGTGGCAATGGTTGACGGTATCATGCACATGCATTGTGACCTGAAAGGTCCCGTTCTCGATGAAAACATGGATCGGGTCACTCTCATAGGAGGTAGAACCGTCGCCGAAATTCCAGTAGAAATAGGCGTTCGAAGCTGATGATAGGTTCATGAATGAAACCGTATCCCAATTCGCGGTATGGCTGAAGTCGGCCGTGCATTGCGAGTTTCCGTCGACCAGAAGAACTAGCGTGATGGACAGGAGAATAGATCGTCGCACCATGACTTCAGCATATTTGGATCACCCGAAGATAATCGATTAACTCGCCATCAACGCCTCAATGATCCCCTTAGCCGCCACCGGAATTTTCGTCCCAGGTCCGTACACATCAAAACACCCTGCCTGCTTGAGGAAGTCGTAGTCGTTCGGCGGGATCACGCCACCGGCCACCACGAGGATGTCGCCGCGGTCGTAGGTCTCGCGGAGTTCTTTGATCACCTCGGGTACCAAGGTCTTGTGACCACCGGCGAGGCTGCTGATGCCGAGCACATGCACGTCGTTCTCGATAGCTTGCTTGGCCACTTCCTGCGGCGTTTGGAACAGCGGTCCGATGTCCACGTCGAAGCCGATGTCGGCGAAGCTGGTCGCGATCACCTTGGCGCCACGGTCGTGCCCATCCTGGCCCATCTTGGCCACAAGGATGCGCGGTCGACGGCCTTCCGTTTTTGCGAATTCATCGGCGAGGCGCATGGCCTCTTTCATTTCCGGATCTTCCATCGCTGTGGCTGAATATACCCCGCTGATCGTACGCTGCACGGCATGGTATCGGCCGAAGGCTTTTTCGAGGGCGTCGGAGATCTCTCCTAATGTGGCGCGGTGCCTTGCGGCGATGACGGCGAGTTCCAAGAGGTTGCTTTGGTGAATGGGAGTTGGCGACTGGTGAATGGGGCGCTCACCATTCGCCAATGACCATTCACCATTCGCCTGCGCAGCCCTCGTCAACGCACCCAACGCATCGGCCACCGCGACCTTGTTACGTGCCGCCTTCATGGAGTTCAACCTCGTGATCTGCGATTCCCGCACCGCCGTGTTGTCCACTTCGAGCAGATCCATCTTCGTTTCGTCCTCCGTCACGAAGGCGTTCACGCCGATGATCTTGTCCTTGCCGGTATCGATGCGGGCTTGACGTTTCGCGGCAGCTTCTTCGATGCGCATTTTCGGAAGACCGGTCTCGATGGCCTTGCTCATGCCGCCGAGTTCCTCCACCTCCTTGATCCGTCCCCAAGCCTTGTGTACCAACTCGTGCGTGAGGCTTTCCAAGTAGTACGAGCCGCCGAGTGGGTCGATCCACTTGGTGATGCCTGCATTCTTCTGCAAGTACAGCTGTGTATCGCGCGCGATCTTGGCGCTGAAGTCGGTGGGCAGTGCGATGGCCTCGTCGAGCGAGTTGGTGTGCAGCGATTGTGTGCCACCAAGCACGGCAGCGAGTGCTTCCACCGTGGTGCGCGCGATGTTGTTGAAGGGATCCTGCGCGGTGAGGCTCCAACCACTGGTCTGGCAGTGGGTACGCAGCGCGAGGCTCTTCGCATCCTTCGCACCGACCTCCTGCAACATCTTCGCCCAGAGCAAACGCCCCGCGCGCATCTTGGCGACTTCCATAAAGAGGTCCATGCCGATGCCCCAAAAGAAACTGAGGCGACCGGCGAACTCATCGACTTCCATTCCAGCAGCGATGCCCGTGCGCACGTACTCGATGCCGTCGGCGAGCGTGTAGGCCAGCTCCAGATCCGCAGGTGCACCCGCCTCATGCATATGGTATCCGCTGATGCTGATGCAATTGAACTTGGGCATCTTCTTCGCGCAGTAGCTGAAGATGTCGCCCACGATGCGCATGCTCGGTCCTGGCGGATAGATGTAGGTGTTGCGCACCATGAATTCCTTCAGGATGTCGTTCTGAATGGTGCCTTGCAACAGTTCTGAACTAACACCTTGCTCTTCCGCCGCCACGATGAAGAAGGCCATGATGGGCAGCACTGCGCCGTTCATGGTCATGCTCACGCTCATCTTGTCCAGCGGGATGCTGTCGAAGAGGATCTTCATGTCCTCCACGCTGCTGATCGCCACGCCGGCCTTGCCCACGTCGCCTTTTACGCGCGGATGGTCGCTGTCGTAGCCGCGGTGCGTGGCGAGGTCGAAGGCAACGCTGAGGCCCATCTGCCCGGCGGCAAGGTTGCGGCGGTAAAAGGCGTTGCTTGCTTCCGCCGTGCTGAACCCCGCGTATTGCCGGATCGTCCATGGACGGATGGCATACATGCTACCATAGGGTCCGCGCAGGTAGGGCGGTATGCCGGCGGCGTAGTTCAGGTGCTCCATTCCTTCGAAATCCACGCGGGTGTAGTAGGACTTGACGGGGATCTCTTCGCGGTTGGGGAGATCTGTTGTTGGTTGTCGGTTGTCAGTTGTTTGGTTCCGCGTACCGACAACGGACAACGGACAACTGACAACCAACTGATCGATCAACGTGTCCGTTAGCTTCTCCATAGTGTAACTGCCACCCAGCGGATCGGCCACGCGACCCAGGAAGCTCTCGTCCCGAAGCAGGTTGTGGATGTTGCGAACGATGCGACGTGAAAGCACATCACCTTCCGGAAGGACAGGAGCAGGAATGGTCAGGCCATCACAACCACCCGTGATCGCGCTGATGGATTGCAGCGTTGCACGGATGATATTCTCATGAGGAGAACCGACCTCCTTGGGGTACGCTACAATGGCTTGGATCCAGGTGTTGTGCGAGCATTCGTGTTGGGGCTTGAACTCGCGCACCACTGCCGACCATGCCTCTCGGAAGGCACGTAAGCGAGCGATCTCTAAGAACAGGTCATCACCAAGGTGTAAGCGGAATTGAACATGCGCACTGGCATCGTCGATGGTAAAGCCTTGATCAAGCAAGCGGGAGAGGAGCGAACGGCCCGTTAACAATGCTTCGGCGGAACTCCGTGAGGCTCCATCACTTACGCTGAACAATCGCAGCCTTGGGTACTTCGCGACCTTCTCCTTCAATCCACGCACATCCGCATCGTGCGAAAATCCCATGCAAAGGCTCACCTCCGCAGCAGGAGTTCGTTGCGCTTCGTGCAAGGCAAGCAAGCTGTCCAGCATCTCGGTATCACCATCCACAGAAAGGTCAACGGCACCGATCCAGACATTCTTCAACACGGCGTTCAGGTCATTCGGCTTCCCCAAGAATTCAAGAGCGTCGGCACCGCCAGTTAGGGCATCCAGCGCCA
Organism: Flavobacteriales bacterium; assembly: GCA_016710015.1. Classification (GTDB taxonomy): domain Bacteria; phylum Bacteroidota; class Bacteroidia; order Flavobacteriales_F; family PHOS-HE28; genus PHOS-HE28. The sequence goes on along the minus strand of JADJLR010000001.1, from coordinate 713,607 downwards.
ATTTGTTCGCTTTGGCCGAAGTAGCATCCACTGAAACAGTACTGCGCCATGGATTCCCATTCCGTTTGCGGCCGCGGCGCGCTTCAGTCGCTTGGTCGGCATCTCCAGCAACGCCGAAGGGAGGAAGGGTAGCATCGCCCACAAGCACATTCAGGCCGGTTCGTTCCTTGCCTTTGAGTTCCTTCTGGATCACTGCTTCCCACATTTCACGTGTTGTCGGAGGGAAGCCTTCGAATAGTCGATCGTTCGCCATCGATGCGAAGTTCGCAGTTGGCAGCCGATCACCGAAGGTTTCATGGGCGGTTGTCGCAAAAGCAGTGTTTATGGGACTTACCGATGCCAATGCCCCAATAATTGATCGTCGTTCATCCTTCATGAAGCTGATCGAGTCGGGGAGGTTCGAATGCAGAAGATGGGAGCGATAACGATAACGATGCGGTTGGACCCCTCAACTTCCGGACTTTTAACGCTCTTTAGAGAACATTTTCGGAAGAATGGTGTTCTTTTGCACGGTCTTTGTCAGGACCGTACATTAACAACGACCCAACCAACATGAAAAAGCTTTTCACCCTCCTCGCGTTCATTGGCATCATGGGTGCCGCGAATGCCCAATCCACCGCTACCGATGCTCCGAAGAAGGAGGATGCCAAGGTGGAGAAGACCCACAATTGCGCTGGCCATGGCGATGCTAAAGCCGACGGCAAAGCGTGTTGCGCTGGAAAGAAGGGTGCGAAGGCCGAAGCAAATGCCGATGGGAAAACACCAGCTTGCTGCGCCAAGATGGCCAAGGACGGAAAGGCCTGCGATCATGCCAAGGCGGAAGCGGGAGATGGTCACGGAGAAGGCCACGGACATCTGGAAGGTGATGGACACGATCATGGTGCCATGAAGGCCCACGTATGTACGGATGCCTGCAAGGAAGGCGCACATGCCTTTGCTTGCGGGGAGGAAGGGCATGTGTGCTCTGGAGCTTGCCACGCCAAGAAATAAGGACAATTGCTGTACTATCGGAAGCCCTGCGATCGCGGGGCTTTCGTCATTTCCAAAGTGGTCCCAGTCCGCTGTTTTGGCAGGGGATCTTATCTTGCCGATCAATTACGCAATGAACATGACCATCACCAATAACTCCGTTGTTTCCTTCCATTACACCCTGAACGATGCCGATGGCAAGTTGCTGGATACTAGCGCGGGTCGTGAAGCATTCGCCTATATCCAAGGGCAGAGCATGATCGTACCTGGATTGGAGCGCCAGTTGGAGGGAAAGAAAGCCGGAGATTCCTTGTTGGCCGTTGTGCCTGCCGCAGAAGGCTATGGCGAGTTGGATCCTTCTTTGGTCCACAAAGTGCCCAAGGATCGCTTTGGCGGGCAGAATGTGGAAATGGGCATGCAGTTCCAGGCAGGCAGTGAAGAAGGTGGTCAAATGGGCGTGTTCACCGTGATCGGTGTTGAGGATGATGTCATTGCGCTGAATGGCAATCACCCCTTGGCAGGTGTCACGCTGCATTTCAATGTGGAGGTGATCAATGTGCGCGAGGCCACCAAGGAAGAGTTGGCCCACGGCCATGTCCACGGCGAAGGCGGGCATCAGCATTGATCCTCACCTTTCTGGAATGACCGATCGTTGCTTTCCGGGAAGGACGATCCTACTGGCCGTGTGCGTGGTCGGGGTTACCGTTGCTGGTGCTCAGGACAGTTCGCGTGTGCATTTCAGCGCGTATGTGGAAGCCTACTACGCCTTCGACCTGTCTCTTCCCAAGAGCAACATCCGACCGTATTTCTTGTACAACCACAAGGTTCACAACACGGCGAGTATCAACTTGGCGCTGATCCAAGCATCCGTGGAAAGGCAGCGGGTCCGTGGTGTACTCGGTCTGATGGCCGGGAACTATGCACAGTACAATCTGGGCTTAGAACCCTTGCTTGTGCGGAATTTGTTCGAGACATATGTAGGCCTGAGGCTTTCGGCAAAGCATGACCTGTGGTTGGATGCCGGGATCCTTCCTTCCCATATCGGAGTGGAAGGTGCCATTGGCTTGGACCAGATCACGCTGACCCGCAGTTTGGTCGCCGAGAATTCGCCCTACTACGAGGCCGGGGCCAGGGTCCAATACAAGCCGAATGATCGCTGGCTCCTATCCGCCTTGTTGCTGAATGGTTGGCAACGGATCCAACGATCCTACGGGAATACCACCCCGTCTTTCGGAACACAGGTACAGTATCGGCCGAGGTCCGGAACTACCCTGAACTGGAGTACATACATCGGTAGCGTGGGTCCCGATGCCGCTGGCCAGCTGCGGATCTACAACGATCTCTATGCCCAAGTGGAGACCGAACGGACCGTGACGGCACTCGCCGTGGACGTTGGTATGCAAAAGAGTGCAAAACCGATGCGGGTGTGGAACGGTTGGCTGGCCATGGTGGCCATGGGCAAAGGGCGCATCAGCGAGCGATGGTGGGCCGTGGGTCGTATCGAGTATTTCTTGGACGATCGTGCGGTGATGACCGACGGCTTGACCACACTGGGTGCAAGTCTAGGTGTGGACCTGCGCATCGACCCGAAGGCCATCTGGCGGATCGAAGGGCGCTTCCTAGGCGGAGCGAATGATCCGTACGAGGATGTGAATGGTCATCCATCCGCTACCAATACCGCGATCACAACTTCCATTTGTGTGCGTTTCTGAGCGGCTGTCCATCGGGAGGCGTGGCACGAAGTTGCTCGGCCATTGCACCCTACTTTAGGCCGCGCAGTCCGCACCGATGCTTTTTCCCTCCTTCGCATTCCTCGTATTCTTACCCCTCGTTTTCCTAGGGTATTGGTATGCGTTCGCGAAGAACTTGCGGCTACAGAACATCTTTCTGCTCGTTGCCAGCTACTTGTTCTATGGCTGGTGGGATTGGCGATTCCTAGGTCTGCTCTTCTTCAGTTCCGTGGCCGACTTCCTCATCGGCCTAGCGATCGATCGGGCACCGACCATCCGAACCAAAAGGCGGTGGGTGGCCCTCAGTGTCCTCATTAATTTGTCACTACTCGGAACCTTCAAGTACTTCAATTTCTTCGTGGATGGTATGCATGACCTGCTGGCCACCGTCGGTCTTCAGCCCAACTTGCCCTTGCTGAGGATCCTGCTACCGGTGGGGATCAGTTTCTACACCTTCCAATCACTGAGCTATACCATCGACATCCGGCGGGGTAGCATCAAGGCAACGCATGACCCGATCGCATTCCTGGCCTTCGTGAGCTTCTTCCCGCAGCTCGTAGCCGGGCCCATTGAGCGCGCAACGAACCTACTTCCGCAATTCCTCACCCCACGCCAATTCGATCGCGGTTCTGCGGTGGATGGCTTAAGACAAATGCTCTGGGGATTCTTCAAGAAGCTGGTGGTCGCCGATACCTGCGGCGTTCTTGCAAATGAGGCCTTTGCTGGCGACGTATCCGCAACCCCCGGTATTTCCCTCTTCTTCGGTGTATTCTTTTTCGCCTTCCAGATCTACGGCGATTTCTCGGGATACAGCGATATCGCCATCGGTTGTGCAAGGCTCTTTGGCATTCGGCTGAGCCAGAATTTCGCAACTCCCTATTTCTCCCGGAGCATTTCGGAATTCTGGCGGCGGTGGCACATCAGCCTGAGCACGTGGTTCCGTGATTACGTGTACATGCCCTTGGGTGGTTGGCGTACCAAGTGGGGACGGCTTCGGAATATCCTGATCACGTTCGCAGTGAGCGGTTTGTGGCACGGTGCCAATTGGACCTTCATTGTTTGGGGGGTCCTACATGGTCTGTTCTACGTGCCCGAGATCTTGCGAAATGGAAAGGCGCGGCGCGATGTTGCCAGCTTACGGGATCTGCCATCCATGCTCTGGACCTTCACTCTGGTATTGGTGGCATGGGTCTTCTTCCGATCCGCTACGGTACGGACCGCATTCGCCTACCTCTACTACATGGTCGCCAATGCCTTCTTGCATCCGGGTGCACTCCTCAAGTGGTTGGCTCGTCCTGAATTCGGATGGGTGCTCGTGTTGCTGGTGGTCGAATGGCTCGCCCGCAAACAAGAACATGCGCTTGAACGCCTTCCCGGTAGCGTGGTTTTGCGCTGGGCCATTTATCTATTGATCACCCTAGTGCTGTTGCTCTATATCGATCTCAGTGTACCCAATGAGTTCATCTACTTCCAGTTCTGAACCGTTGCGGTTGCTCATCCGGGTGCTGCTTTTCTGTAGTATCCCGATCACTATTCTAGGTGCTGCCTATCGCTGGGGCCCGCACGCCTCCCGCATTGATTACATGGGAGCTGTGGCCATGAAACATGCGCGATTGGATGCGCTTCCCTCACCCAAAGTGATCATCATTGGTGGGAGTAACGCGGCTTTTGGGATCGATAGTGAGCGATTGGAGAAGGCCCTGTGCATGCCGGTGGTGAACATGAGCATCCACGCGAGTCTCGGCTTTCGGTTCATGGTGGAGGAAGTGAAGGGAAGCATCGGTCGGGGAGACCTGGTGATCGTTGCACTGGAACACTCCTGTTACAGCAAGTCCACGAAGGATAACGACCTGCATATCCTCACAGCGGATCGCTATCTGGGGGCGTTACATTACATGCCATGGTACCAACGACCCAAGGTTGTCGTCGGGATCGCCGTCATGCGGATGCAGGGGCGGTGGAAGGAACTCAGCGGAGCTTGGAAGGACGATTCACTGGATCCCGTGTACAGGGCAAATGGCTTCAATGCACAAGGCGATGTGATCAGCCATTTGGACCGCCCTCCGCGTGAAGCTTCGCGACAGCAGGCGGTCGACTTCTTCGAACCGTACATCGGTGAGGAGTTCGACCCCTTGGTACGTGCCTTGGCCGTTGAGGTCAACACACATGGCGGTGAGTTGGTGTTCACTTGGCCGTCCATTGCAAAGAGCAGTTTCCGTTCAACTTTCCACCAGGCCATGCGCGATGGCTTGCGCGAGAGTGGATTCGAGATCATCGGCAGGACGGAAGACTACGTGTACCCGGATACGCTGTTCTACGACACGCACTATCACCTGAATGCCAAAGGGCGCCAAGTGCGCACCACGCAATTGATCCGCGATCTATGCGCCAGCGCGCAAGTCCATTGTTGCGTTGGACCAGGGAGTGTGCCCTAGTGATGTTCTGGGACCAGAACGAAGATATCCTCGTTGTCCCGCTTCATCAGATACCGTTCCCGTGCGAATTTCTCCAGCAACTCCTTGTCACTGGAAAGCTCGTGCAGTTGCTCCTTCGTGCGCGCTATCTCTGACGAGTACCACTCCTTCTGCTCATGCATCCTACTCAACGTCCTCCGATTCTTATAAGTGGTCCACGCATCGTTGCGGTCGAACAAGGTGACCCACACCAAAAGAGCGAGCACCGCAACGCTGTATCGGTTACGGAACTGTTCGGGAATGCGGTCCAAGAGCTTCTTCACGTTCGCGAAGGTATCGGCCTGTCCGACCAAGAACGATCCGTTAGTACGTTCCGTATCCACGATCCCGTGTTGGGTTCAAAGGCGGCTGCGTTTGCCCAGCTCGATCACCTCCAGATCCTTGATCGTTGAAGCCTCCAGACTGAAACGCAGGACCGTACGAACTTGGTGCCAACCGTGCCTGCCCGCTGCGCCGGGGTTCATGTACAAGCAATTGATCTTGGGGTCGAATTGAACCAAGCAGATATGCGAATGCCCACAGATGAAAAGAGCAGGTGGGGTGGAGCGGAGTTCCTCGATCACCGCACGGTCGTAGCGCGGAGGCTTTCCACCAATGTGGGTCATCCAAACGCGGACGCCTTCCAATGTGAAACGTTGATGTTCTGGATAAGCCAGACGTGCGGATCCATCGTCGATGTTGCCATGTACCGCTACAAGTGGTTTCCAGCGCGCCAATTCTTCCGCAACACCGTTCCCGCCAATGTCCCCGGCGTGCCAGATCGCATCGCAAGCTGAGAAGTGCTCCTGGATCCGAGGGTCCAGCCAACCATGGGTGTCACTGAGGAGTCCGATGCGCATGGGGCGAAGATGAGGGATGGAGACAATGCGGGAAAAGAAAGCGCTAGATTTGGTCTAGCAACTCCACCAGCAAATGAATCATCGATCGAACCTGATATTGGTCGTGGCCTTCTTCGCGGTTGCTTCGAATGTCTTTTCACAGACCGATCGGACCTTTCCGAATGTTGGAGCCGAGTTCAGCTTGGCATGGCCCTGCATGGACCCGATCAATGGTTCGTGGACAGCCTACGAGACACAGACCTATCAAGCACAGCCCTCTGTACAATTCATTGGTCTGGATTGGGGTGAATTCGGACCTTCCATTGGTCGCATCGCCGTGGACGGTGAACGCGTACTTCTCTGGGGCACCTCCGGCGAGTACCTGCCTATTGATTCGATCGTGACCCTTTATGATTTTGGTCTGTTGGTGGGGGATACGGCCTATTTCGACAACTACTATTTCTATGACCACGCCGTGATCCAACAGATCGAAACGGTCCAGATCCTTGGGAGGGAGCGGCGTAGATTCCACTTGAACAACGACGATGTTTGGCTGGAAGGGATCGGTAGCCTCTTCGGTGTGCTGCGACCGATCTGGATCACTCCTCTCGGTTGCGCTGACCCCGCCTATACATTCTGTGCCGAATATGAGGATGATCTGGATGAACCATACACGTGGTGTTCGGAGATCATTCTCACTGTTGCTGAACCGTGGACTCCAGTGCTTGCGGTCGGGCCGAACCCGAATGATGGTCACTTCACTTTGACTGGTACAGCGCAAGGGGATCACTACAGGTTGAATGATGCCGCTGGTCGGACCTTCGGCACGGGCACGGTCTCAGGCACTTCCGAGGCTTTCGATCTAAGCCGTCTCTCCGAAGGGATCTATTTCTTACGAGTAAGAGGTTCCGCAGTGAAGGTGGTCGTGCAGTGATCTTTCAGTTGCGCGATGGTTAACGGCATGAGGGACGTGGCCCACTTCTAGCTTGGTGATGTATGCCCTTACGCACCAAGTACCTTTGCGCCCTTCTGGCCGATCGGCATATGGAGATCAAGCCTCGCTACTTCTTGCAACTCGCGTACAATGGAACGCAGTTCCGTGGTTGGCAGCGGCAACCGGAGGCTCCTAGTGTACAGGAGGCAGTGGAGCGCGCACTTCGCACCATATTGCATTTACCCGAACTCTACGTGGTGGGCTGCGGCAGAACCGATACCGGTGTGCATGCCACGGACTATTACCTGCATTTCGATGCCCCTTCGGAATGCCACGTGGATGAACGGCTCGTGTACAGTTTGAACAGCATGTTGCCCGATAGCATCGCCGTGAAACGCGTGATCCCGGTGGCCGACGATGCCCATGCGCGTTTCAGTGCCACCGAGCGGGGCTATGTCTACCTCATCCTGCGAAAGAAGGATGCCTTCATGGCCGACCGGGCCCATGTGCTGCACCCCGCACTGGATGTGGATGCCATGAACGAAGCATGCAAGCACCTGATCGGCAAACAGGATCTTACCAGCTTCTGCAAGGCCGGTAGCGATGCCAAGACCATGATCTGCGATGTCCGCGTGGCCGAGTGGGAGACCCTTCCCAACGGCTATCGCTTCCGCATCCATGCCGATCGTTTCCTACGCAACATGGTGCGCGCCATCGTGGGGACCTGCATCCGCATCGGCAAGGGTCAAGCACAACCGGAAAGCATGCTGACCGTGATCGCCGCCAAGGACCGCTCCATGGCTGGCAAGAGCGCTTCCGCAAGAGGGCTGTATCTGGAGCACATTCGCTATCCGTTCATACCCTCCAATACCGTGGAATGAGCGCAGCATCAACTGCCATACCGGTCAAGGAAAAGGTGACCAAAGAAGTCCAAGGCAAGGCTTTCGATCGCGAGTTGTTCGGTCGTGTGTTCGCATTCGCCAAGCCTTATCGCACGGTGTTCCGTGTAACGGTATTGCTCACCGTGATCCTCAGTCTTGTGGGAGTGGTGCGGCCCATTCTTCTGGGTTGGTTGGTGGATGTGGCTTCATCCAACTACGATCAACTATTCGCTCTCGCCGATGGTGCCAATTGGAATGCCCGCAGCATCGCTTGGATGGCCGAAGTGGTTCGCGATCTAGTCGGTGCTGGAACATGGACATTGGTTTGGGCGATCACCATCACCATCGTAGTGGTCCTGGTGGTGGAGACCGTGGTGCAGTACGTGCAAGCCTATTGGACCAGTTGGCTGGGACAAGCCGTCACCTTCGATCTGCGCCAGAAACTGTATGCCAAGGTGCTCGCGTTCAAATTGCGCTATTTCGATCGTACCCCGATCGGAACGTTGGTCACCCGTGTGATCAGCGACATCGAGACCATCGACGACATCTTCTCCCAAGGGCTGCTCATGATCATGGGCGATATCCTCAAGCTAGTGGTCGTGGTGGTGGTCATGTTCGTGTACAACTGGAAACTGGCGCTCCTGAGCATGTTGCCGATCCCTCTCTTACTCTGGAGTACGAATTACTTCAAGAACAGCATTCAGAGAAGTTTCCAAGATGTGCGGACCCAAGTGGCCCGGCTCAATGCGTTCGTGCAAGAGCATATCCAAGCCATGTCCATCGTTCAACTCTTTGGTAGGGAGAAGCAGGAGTATGCCAAGTTCCAAGCCATCAACCGCGAGCATCGGAAAGCCCATATTCGAGGGGTCCTGGCCTACAGCATCTTCTTCCCGGTGGTGGAGATCCTCAGTGCCGTTTCGCTGGCCTTCCTCGTGTGGTGGGGTGTTCGCGACGTATTGGCAGGTGTGGCCACGGTCGGTGACCTCTTCGCATACATCCTATTCATCAACATGTTGTTCCGACCCATCCGGCAGTTGGCGGATCGATTCAACGTGCTCCAAATGGGTATGGTGGGGAGCGAACGGGTCTTCAAGGTGCTGGATACAGAAGCTCAAGTCGCGGATCGGGGCACCCGCTCCACCAAGGACCTGCGGGGTGACATCTCCTTCAAGAAGGTCTGGTTCGCGTATGATGGCGAGGATTTCGTACTCAAGGACATCGACCTCGACGTGTACGCTGGACAGATGATCGCCTTGGTCGGTGCTACTGGGTCGGGCAAGAGCAGCATCGTGAATGTGTTGAGCCGGGCCTATGAATTCCAAGAGGGAGAGATCCTCTTGGATGGTGAGGATATTCGGACCTATTCCTTGGCCGAGCTGCGCAAGAGCATTTCCGTGGTCCTTCAGGATGTGTTCCTGTTCAGCGATACGGTACACAACAACATTACCCTGGGCGACCCGACGATCTCTCGCGAAGCGGTGATCGCGGCGGCCCGTGCTGTGCAAGCGCACGATTTCATCAAGCGGTTACCGAACGGGTACGACACCGAGGTCCGGGAGCGCGGCGGGATCCTGAGCTTGGGCCAACGGCAACTCATCGCCTTCATCCGTGCGGTCGTGAACGAGCCACGGGTGCTTATCCTGGACGAGGCCACGAGCAGCGTGGACAGTACCAGTGAACTGCTGATCCAACAGGCTACCGAGCGTATCACCAAAGGGCGTACCAGCATCGTGATCGCCCACCGGCTCAGCACCATCCAGAATGCCGATCGGATCATCGTTTTGGATAAAGGTCGGATCCTGGAACAAGGGGACCATCAGGAACTCTTGACTCAGAACGGGGCATACCGTAGGCTCTACGAACTACAGTTCCGGTAGGGGAGTGGGCGATGCCGGATCAGCGGTTCATGCATGGTGCTTGCTGGGCTCCTCGGTTGGGCAACGGCAGATGGGGTCGGTGCGTCATATCGATGGCAACTCTGTTCGAGTTCATAATAAAATGCATAGCAATTGGCCGTACCATCTTTTTCTTCTCTTGGGCTTGTTGCTGAGCGATGCGGTCAGTGCTTCACATTCACATGGAGAGGCAAGGCCGCGATTCACTCGGAATATCGGGCAATGGGAAGCCCCGGTGCTATTCCGGACCGCAGTGAACGGTGCAACGGTCTTCTTGGAACGCAATGGTGCGTCTTGGGTGAAATACGCTGAGGGGACGGACAGGTTGATGCACGACGCGGCCAACATGAGTATCGAGGAATGGTCGGCTACTCCGCTCTACGGACATGCATGGCGCACCCGATTCTATCAGCCATCTCCCGACCTCGCCATCGAAGCGAATGGTGTACGACCTGGATATGAGAATTTCTTCTTGGGCAATGATCCGAGGCGCTGGAAAGGCCATGTGGACGGATACGATGAGGTGATCTATCGAGGAGTCTGGCCTGGCGTGGATGTGCGCTACTATTCTCATGAAGGGCATCTCAAGTATGATGTACTCTTGGCCCCAGGATCAGCTTCCGATCAAGTAGCATTCCAGTACATTGGTACGGAAGGTGAACGTATCGACCCTTCTGGGGACTTGATCATCACTACCTCCGTTGGAGAGGTCATGGAAATGCGACCGGTGGCCTTCTATGCGGATGTGGCCAGAGAGCCCATCGCGTGTGGATACCGGATACGGAATGGCGTGCTGCGGTTCTCATTTCCAACTCCGGTGGACCAAAGTCGGCCTGTGGTCATCGACCCGGTGCTTATTGCGAGTACCCTTAGTGGTGCCACAGGCTCCAGTAACTACGGACATTGCGCCACCTATGATGGGAACGACAACATCTACTCTGGTGCGCGCAACTTCGGTCCTACCTATCCGGCGACCGTTGGCGCATTCCAGACCAACATGGGAGGTGGCGGAACGGATATGTCCTTCAGCAAGTACAATCCGGATGGTAGCCAACTGATCTGGGCAAGTTACCTAGGAGGAAGTGCAGGAGAGAATCCGCACAGCATGATAGTCAACGCACTCGGTGAACTGTGTATCCTTGGCTCATCGAATTCCAGTGACTTCCCGGTCACGGCGGGTGCGTTCGATACCAGCCTTGGCGGGCAAACGGATATTGTCGTGACCCATGTGAGCGCCGATGGAGCCACCTTGATCGGATCCACATTCGTAGGTGGGAATAGTGTGGATGGGTTGAATGGTATGGGAGCGAATTACGGTGAACAGTATCGTGGAGAGATCTATTTGGACGGAGCCAGTAACATATTGGTGGTCAGCTTCAGTTCGTCACCTGACTTTCCGACCACCACTGGCTGTTTCCAGAGTGTACATGGCGGTGGTCAAGATGGTGTGGTATTCGCGGTCACTCCGGACTGTAGCAGCATGGTCCATAGCACATTTCTTGGGGGAAGTGAAGATGACAATGCTCTAGGTATCCGTGTTGCGCAGGATGGAGCTATCCTGGTAACAGGCTCAACTGAAAGTTCGGATCTCCCTGTCACAGCAGGAAGCTCGCAACCCACGTACATAGGCGGAGACCGCGACGGTTACGTGGTACGCCTAGCGCCCGATCTGTCCAGCATGGTAGCTGGTACGTTCTTCGGAACGGACGAAGAGGACCGGTCATATTTCCTGGACACGGACCTCAATGGAGACGTTTGGATCTATGGCCAAACGGACGGGAGCTTGCCGATCTCCCCTGTTGGAACCTACGGCCAACCCGACGCTCCGATCTTCATCGCCAAATTGTCCGGTGATCTTTCGGACCTGCTGATCACTACGACCATTGGCCCGTTGGCAGGTGGATTCGGCGGGGCCACCCCGGTTGCCTTCCTCGTGGATGTTTGCGACAACATCTACATCTCCAGCTACAACTCCACAGATGGCCTTCCGACCACCCCGGATGCCTTATATACCGATGGCTCTTTTTACCTCGCTGCGTTCGACGTGGACCTCATCGATATCCTCTTCGGAACCTACTACGGAGGTAGCCATGTGGATGGGGGAACGAGCCGTTTCGACAAGAACGGGGTCGTCTATCAAGGCGTGTGCAGTGGAATGGGTAGTCTTCAGACTACGCCTTGGGCCTGGGCTACCGGTCAGACAATAGGTTGGGACATCGGTGTGTTCAAGATCGACTTCGGCGTGGCCGGGGTGAATGCAGCTGGTGCATCCGCCGTGAATACCGGCTGTGCGCCGATCACTGTGGATTTCTCCAATGAGAGTTCAGGCGATACTTGGTTCTGGGATTTCGGGGATGGCAGTCCAATGGTGGAAGCGTTCGAGCCCAGTCATACCTATACCCAACCTGGTGAATTCACCGTCCTCTTGATCGCATTGGACTCCTTGGCTTGCAATCTGGCGGACACGACCCTCTTTTTGATCGAGATCGGCGAACAACAGGTCGTTGCGGCGGATATGGAATGGTTCCAAGTGGAGGATTGTACGCAGCTCCTTCTGAATGCAACGAGTACCAGTACAGGGGATCCTTTGGACCTGCATTGGATCTTGGGCGACGGGACCGAATTCACGACGGCCGCGATCTCCCATGTTTTCGACCTATCTGGAACCTATGACGTGATGCTGATCGTGCGGGATCCTTTCGGCTGCGGTGGACCAGACACCTTGGCCACTAACGTGACCGTGGCACCCATCGATTTCGATTTCCAGCTCGTTGACCGTGCGTTGTGCCAAGGAATGTCCGTGGAGCTGGACGCGAGCTCGATAGAAGGAACCCGACTTTGGAGTACGGGAGCCACCTCACCGACCATCGTTGTTGACGAGGTAGGCGAGTACTGGGTCACGATCTCCAACGCCGCTGGATGTGTTGGGACGGATACGGTTCTCGTGGCGGACCCTCCGGTCTATGATCTGGTCATTGAAGAATACACATGTCCAGATGACCCCGTTCTGCTTCGGATCCCCTTGGATGGTGCGGCAGCGTACCTGTGGGACGATGGGAGCACCCGACAGGTTCGGGAGGTCGAGAGCGTAGCTGACACCTATTCATTCGCTGTGATCGATCGGTTCGGCTGTACGTTCATCGATTCAGCGAAGGTCTCTCTCCTTGATCAGGATGTTCGGATCTTCACACCCAACGCGTTCAGCCCGAATGGTGATGGGATCAACGACACATTCCAGTTCCAAGGCTATGGAGACCAGACCTTGGAACTCACGATATTCGACCGCTGGGGAGAACGGCTTTACCAGACACTTTCAATGGATAAACCGTGGGATGGAACGTACAATGGCCAGCCTGTTAAGAACGATGTTTACGTTTACGTTCTGAAGTACACAGGGCGTTGTACCGGAAATGAACAGTATGAGCGCAAAGGTCACGTGACCGTCGTGCGTTGAGCGAACGATTTGAACTGAATTGGAACGACCTGATATGAAATACCTGCTTTCTCTTTCTGCCTTGGCTTTGTTTCCTGCGTGGTTGCTGGCAGGCACGGAGGACCATGGACATGAGCACCCACAGGCTCGATCGTTCGTGGAGAACTTGGGTCAGTGGCCCGCTCCAGTCCTCTTTCGCGCAGATGTGAATGGCGCGGCCGTCTTCGTGGAACGCACGGGCTGGACCTGGGCCAAGCTGGAGGAAAGTGCCTCCGCTCAGATGCACGACATTGCACTTCTCTCCCCTGAAGAGCAAGCACGATTGCAGTTCAACGGACATGCGTGGCGCATGCGCTTCGAAGGTGCAACAGCGCCAACGGCCGTTGGAATGGACAAGGCGGAGACCTATCACAACTATTTCTTGGGGAATGACCAGAGCCGCTGGCGGTCCCGTGTTGGCGTGTATGGTGGTGTTACGCAACGGAGTGTGTGGCCAGACATCGATGTGGTCCTGTCCAAGGTGGATGGGAATTTCAAGTACGACGTGATGCTGGCACCGGGCGCGGACCCCGGAAAGGTGGCGCTGGCCTACGATGGCCTTGACGGGATGGCTCTCGGTAAGAACGGCGAACTGATCCTGACCACTTCCGTGGGCGATGTCACTGAGCTGGCGCCCGTTGCCTTTTACGGTGATGGCGCAGGTGAATCGATCCCTTGCGTATTCGTGTTGGATGGATCGACCGTTCGCTTCGCCTTCCCGAAGGGGGTGGATGGTAGCCGTAGCGTGGTGATCGACCCTGTTCTGGTCGCTGCAACATACTCCGGCGGAACGAATAACAGCAATTATGGCCACTGTGCCACCTACGACAACGCCGGTGGTATCTATACCGGGGCGCGCAATTTCGGTCCGACCTACCCGGCCTCGGTCGGCGCTTTCCAAACCGCATTCGGTGGTGGAGGGACGGATATTTCGTTGAGCAAATACAACCCGGATGGCAGTGAGCAGATCTGGGCGGCCTATCTAGGGGGAAGTTCGGGGGAGAACCCACATAGCCTGATCACCAATGCCGCTGGCGAACTCATCGTGCTGGGTTCCACGAATTCCGGAGATTTCCCGATCACCGCGAGCGCCTTCGATCAAACACTCGATGGTCAAGATATCGTTGTGGTCCATATCGCGGCGGATGGATCGAACCTCATCGGCTCCACCTTCCTTGGTGGTTCCGGAAGCGATGGAACCAACGAGATGAATGGTAATTACGGCGAAGCTTTTCGCGGCGAAGTATTCACGGATGCACTTGGAAATATCCTGATCACGTCATTCACCAACTCCAACGATTTTCCGGTAACGGACGGCGCCTTGCAAGTTGCACTTGGAGGTGGTCAAGATGGTGTAGTGGCAAAACTGGATCCACAGTGTTCGAGTCTTCTAGCCTCTACCTATCTCGGCGGATCTAGTGATGATAGCGCTCTGGGCCTGCGCATTGCTGGCAATGGCGAGATCTTCGTGACCGGAGCCACAGCAAGTTCCGATTTCGCAGTTGGTACGGGTGGCTACGTTGAAGCGATCTTGGGTGGCACAGATGGATATGTGGTTCGACTAAGCTCGGACCTTACGACACGCGTAGCAGGAACGTTCTTTGGCACCACTGAAGCGGATCGTTCGTATTTCATTGATACCGATAGCAACGACGACGTCTGGATCTATGGCCAGACCTACGGTATTGTACCTGTATTCCCTGCCGGAACGTATGGCGCTACAGGGGGTAAAATCTTCATTGCCAAGATCAGCGGCGACCTCTCTGACGCCCCGATCACCACCATGATCCCTGGAAACCTCGCACCTGTAGCATTCCTTGTGGATGTTTGTGACCATGTCTATATATCTGGTTATGAAGCCATTGGCGATCTGCCACTGACACCCGATGCACTTTATTCCAACGGATCATTCTACTTGGCTTCTTTCGATGTGGATATGAGTGATATCCTATTCGGAACGCACTACGGCGGCAGCCACGTGGATGGCGGTACCAGCCGATTCGACAAGAATGGCATCGTCTATCAAGGTGTGTGTAGTGGTGGTCAAAGCATGCAGACCACGAGTTGGGCCTATGAGCCAACGAACTTCGTATCCTGGGATATCGGCGTGTTCAAGATCGATTTCGAGACTGCCGGTGTACAAGCCAACATCAATGCGGATAGCCAGACGGGTTGTGTGCCGGCGACCTTCAATTTGACTGCGGTCGGCCAAGCACAGGAATTCACATGGGACCTCAACGATGGATCGCCCATCTTGACGGGGAACGAAGTTTCCGTGACCTATACGGAGATCGGGACGTACGTGGTGATGCTGATCGGTTCGGATCCGGGAGCGTGCAACTTGGCGGATACCACCTACATCACCTTGAACGTGTACGATCCGGATGCTTTGCTCGCGGCCTTCGAGGTTACGCCCGTGAGCAGTTGCGATGGCTATTTCCTTGAACTGACCAATACGTCGGTGGGCGCTACCCAGTACCAGTGGACCTTCGGTGATGGTGCCACCGCGAACGGCTTCGCACCTTCCCACGAATACAGTGGCCCTGGAACATACACGGTCGGACTCACCGTACTGAACAGCATCTGTGTGGATACCACGGACACGGCCATACCCGTAACCTTCATTGAGCCAGTGCTTCCATTCCAACCCGCGTCGCCGGTGGCAATTTGCGATGGTGTTAGCGTACAGCTTTCAGCAGGATCTGGTTTTGATACGTACACATGGTCGACCGGTGCATCCACTCAGAATATCAACGTGCAAGAGGTCGGGGATTACGTCGTCACCGTGACGGATGGTTTCTGCGAGGCCAGTGGGACCATTCAAGTGATCGCAGCGCCACCGCCGCCGCCTACGCCGGACGTGGTGAAGTGCATGAACGCGTCTGCCGTTCTCCTCCCTGGATTCCCTGTCAATAGCATCCAATGGGACAACGGGGCCATTACAACGAGCATCACTGTTTCTGAGGCCGGGGTCTATGGTTTCGCAGCAGAGGATCAGTACGGTTGCGATGTGGAAGGAGCGGTCCTCGTGATCCAACTCCCTTCCGAACGCCCGAATAATTTCATTCCGAATGTATTCACGCCCAACGGCGACCTGAAGAATGACCGTTTCGAGGTGGTTGCCGATGGACTGGAGCAATTCCACATGGAGGTGTACGACCGCTGGGGCATGATGATGTTCGAGACCAGTAACCAAACAAGCGGGTGGAACGGCGGTTTGGACAATGGAGCATCCGCAGTGCCGGATGGAACGTACTACTATGTGATCGATTTCCGCGACCTCTGTTCCAACGAACCCTCGACCACCCGGACAGGCCATGTGACCTTGTTGCGGTGAACGAACAGTCGTTCTCTCAGAAAGGCGACCTAGCAACGGTCGCCTTTCTGGAAATTGCCCGGCCCGTCCGTATCGGGTTCGTGCAAAGCGCATGCAACGTGATGTGGCCCTCGTTCGTCAATGATGCAAGTTGTTATCTTCCACCATGATCCGCACGTATCCTTTCTTGCTCTTGGTCTTGTTGTCCGGAACGGTTGCCGCACATGACCATGGTTCGGCCCATGGAACTGCTCCGCTGGTCCAGTTCCATGCGAATTTGGGGCAATGGCCACAGTCGGTACTGTACCGCGCGAATACCCCGGGCGGTGCGGTTTTCGTGGAGGCGGATGCCTTCACCCATGTGCTGATGTCCGGTGGTCCGCGTAGCGTACATGGAAAGCCGGGCGTCATCACCGAACCCCTTCGCATGCATGCCTATCAAGTGCAATTCGTGGGTGGGAATGCGCGCGCGCATCACGGCACCAAGACCATGGGCCACTACGTCAACTACTTCTTGGGTAATGACCGTTCCAAATGGGCGGGCGGTGTACCCGTACACGGTGGTGTCGCTTTGGATGAAGTTTATCCGGGTATCGATCTGTCCGTTTCCGGTGCCCTTGGACTGAAGTACGATTGGGTCGTTCATCCCGGAGCGGACCCCGATGCGATCGCGTTACGTTTCGAAGGACAGGATGAATTGGTCATGGAATATGGCATCCTGCGCATTCGGACCTCGGCGGGTGATGTGGTGGAGCAGCGCCCCGTTGCCTGGCAGGAGATCCACGGAGAGCAAGTACCTGTTGCGGTCTTCTACAAGATGCACGGTGATCAGGTGCAGTATTCCTTCCCGAATGGCCATGACCCGCGTTACCGCCTGATCATTGATCCAGTGGTCGACTTCTGTACGTACAGCGGGAGCAGTGTCGATAATTGGGGGACAACGGCAACCTATGATGAGACGGGCCACCTGTACGGCGCAGGTACCGTTTTCGGCATCGGGTATCCGACCACGTTGGGTGTGCTGGATCCGAGTTACAACGGAACAGGAACCGACATGGGGATCACCAAATTCACATCAAATGGTGCAGCGCTTGTATGGAGTACGTATTACGGAGGGGACAACGGCGAAGTACCCCATAGTATGGTGGTGAACAGTGCTGATGAATTGTACGTTCTGGGTACGACCGGATCGTCCAATTTGCCGACCACCAACGGCTGCTTTGATGATTCTTTCGGTGGCGGAAATAGCCCACCATTCACCGATTCGTTCGGGTTTGGTGCAGGGTCTGATGCTGTGGTGGTCCATTTCAATGCAGCTGCCACGGCCCTGTTGGGTGCCACGTATGTGGGTGGTTCTGCAAATGATGGCCTGAATCAGAGTTCACCTTTATATCGGAACTACGGTGACCCTTTCCGCGGAGAGATCATCATGGACCTGAACGACCGACCTGTCGTAGCCATGAGTACCGCGAGCGAGGACCTTTTCACCACACCTGCAGCGCCACAGGAGATCCTGGGTGGTGGTGGTCTGGATGCCTACCTCTTCCGCATGGACCCGACATTGAGTACCATGCTGTTCGCGACCTTCTATGGTGGAAGCGCACTGGATGCCGGCCTAGGTGTGCAGGTGTCTTCCATCGGCGAGATCTACCTCACCGGCGGTACCCAAAGCAACGATATACTGATGTCCGGCATTCCGTATGCGCTCAATAGCCATGGCGGAGTGGATGGATTCATCGCCCGGTTCACGGAAGATGGCGGCTCTTTGTTGAGTAGCACGTACGTAGGCACAGGGTCGTTCGACCAATGCTACTTCGTGCAATTGGATACCGATGATCAGGTGTACGTAGTGGGGCAAACGACAGGGACCTTTCCGGTCTCTCCCGGTGTGTATGCCAACCCTCAAGCATCCCAGTTCATCCAAAAGTTCACCAGCGATCTATCCGCGTCTCCATGGTCCACCCGGATCGGTGGCTCTGGCAACGCGAACATCTCACCCTCCGCTTTCCTCGTAAGCGTATGTGGCCAGATCTATTTCAGTGGATGGGCTGGTTCCACGAACCCTGTTGGAGGAGGGGTGACCAGTAGCAGTACTATTGGATTGCCGGTAACGCCCGATGCCTATCAACCCAACACGGATGGTAGTGACTTCTACCTGATCGTGTTGGAGCCGGATGCCGCAGCCTTGACCTATGCGACCTTCTTCGGCGGTAGTTCCGCAGAGCACGTGGATGGTGGTACTAGCCGCTTCGACAAGGATGGGATCGTTTACCAAGCGGTTTGTGCCGGTTGCTCGGGCACCTTCCCGACCACCCCAGGGGCATACAGCAGCACGGACATGGGCCAGAACTGCAACCTTGGTGTGTTCAAGATCAATTTCGAACAGGGTGTACAAGCCTTCATTGATGTGGATGCAACGGACCTCTTAGCCTGTTTGGACCGACCCTTCAATTTCACCGCAACCGGGAATGCGACACTTTATACATGGGACTTCGGTGATGGCAGCGCACAAGTGCAGGGCGTTACCGTTGCCCATAGCTATGCGGAAGTAGGAAGTTATGAGGTGATGTTGATCGGTTCGGATGATGGTTCCTGCAACGGTAGCGATACTGCTTTTGCCATGGTCAATGTGGTGAGTACATCACTCCTCGAAGCGGAATTCAACCCGGTCCCAACGGCCGATTGCAACGGTTACAGCGTGGAACTGTTCAACCTGAGCACGGGTAGCACACAATTCATTTGGTCCTTCGGTGATGGTGCCGGAACCACCATTTCGGATCCAGTTCATCCCTATTCGGGACCCGGCGAATACATCATCACGCTCGGAGTGATCGATCCGGTCTGTGTGGATACCGTTTTCACCACGGAATTGATCCTTCTGGAGCCGGCCGTCCTGCTCTATGAAGCAACATCTCCCGTCGCGTTGTGCGATGGTGAGAGCGTACTGGTGGATGCAGGCTCCGGCTTCGATACGTACCTGTGGTCCACCGGCGACGCGACCCAGCAGATCGAAGTGGACGAACCGGGCGAATACACCATCACGGTTTCGGAAGGCGCGTGCATCGGAGCGGATACCGTACAGGTTGTCGGCACACCAACGCATCCCGGCATGTCAGATGTGTTCACCTGTTCGCAAGCGAGTTCGGTCTTGGCACCGTCCTTCACCATTCAGTCGATCCTATGGAATACCGGGGAAACAACCCCTTCGATCACGGTGGATGAAGCGGGGACGTATTCGTTCGCTGCGATCGATGCGTTCGGCTGTCCTGTTTCAGATGTCGTCCTTGTGCAGATCGCGGCGGCCGGCGAAGGTGTGGCCAAGATCCCCAACGTGTTCACCCCGAACGGAGATGGCAAGAACGATACATTCCTGATCACGGGCATGGCCATAGATGAGTTCCGCATGGAGATCTACGATCGCTGGGGCCTCAAGATGTTCGAGACCACCTCCCTAACAAGTGGTTGGAATGGTGGGATGGACAATGCCACCTCCAATGCCGTGCCCGATGGGACCTATTACTACATCATCGATATGCTGGACCGGTGCGCCACCACACCCGGCAACAACCACACGGGGCACGTTACGCTGTTGCGATAGCCGCTAAGTGCTGTCCGGTGTAAGAGGCGGGAACCTCGGTGATCCCGTCCGGCGGTCCTTCGTACAGGACCTCGCCACCGCCATCACCACCTTCCGGACCGAGGTCGATCATATGGTCCGCGCGCTTGATCACTTCCGTGTTGTGTTCGATCACCAGTACGCTGTGGCCATTGGCGATCAACATCTCGAAGGCCTTTAGCAACTTGGCGATATCATGGAAGTGCAACCCGGTGGTGGGCTCGTCGAAGATGAAGAGGGTCGACTTCTCGTCCTGGCCTTTGGTCAGGAAACTCGCCAGTTTGATCCGTTGTGCTTCGCCGCCGGATAGCGTACTGCTGCTCTGTCCCAGCTTCACATAGCCCAAGCCGGTTTCTTGCAAGGGCAGCAGTTTGTTCACCACCCGTTGGCATGCGTTGGAGGTCTTGCCCTGCTCTTGGAAGAAGGCGATCCCGTCATCCACGGTCATGTCCAGCACATCGGCCACATCCTTTCCACCGACCTTCACATCCAGGATCTCCTCTTTGAACCGTTTGCCGTGGCAGGCTTCGCAGGTAAGACTGATGTCCGCCATGAACTGCATTTCAATGTGGACCTGGCCTTCGCCTTGGCAAACATCGCAACGACCGCCGTCCACATTGAAGCTGAAGTAAGCTGGGCGGTATCCACGCATCTTGGAGATATCCACGTCGCTGAACAACTGCCGGATCTCGTCCCACGCTTTCACATAGGTCACCGGGTTGCTGCGGGAACTTCGACCGATCGGGTTCTGGTCCACCAGTTCAACGGCTTTCAGGCGATGGATGTCGCCTTCCAAGCTGCGATAGGCACCCGGTCGCTCACTGAAACCCTCCAATTCACGCTTCAAAGCAGGGTAGAGGATGCGTTTCACCAAAGTGGTCTTGCCACTGCCGCTCACACCGGTCACCACGGTGAACATGTGCAAGGGAAAGGTCACGTCGATGTTCTTCAAATTGTGTTCGGCCGCGCCGCGAAGGATCAATTTGTCCTTCACCTTTCTGCGGTGTGCCGAGGTGGGGATCACCTCCCGACCGGTAAGGTACTTGGCCGTGAGACCATCGCTGGATAAGAGCGCTTCATGATCGCCACTGAAGACGACCTCGCCACCCATGGAGCCGGCCATCGGACCCATGTCGATGATGTGATCGGCAGCGCGCATCACTTCCTCATCGTGCTCCACCACGATCACGGTATTCCCTAGGTCGCGCAGTTTCTTCAACACCCCGATCAAACGCAAGGTGTCCCGGGGGTGAAGGCCGATGCTGGGCTCGTCCAGGATGTACATGCTCCCGACCAAACTGCTGCCCAAGGAGGTCGCTAAGTCGATGCGTTGGGTCTCGCCTCCACTCAAGGTGTTGCTGCGCCGTTCCAAGGTCAAGTAACCTACTCCGACATCGACCAAGTATTGTAGCCGGTTCCGGATCTCCTTCAACAACCGATCCGCGATCCGATGGTCCTGCTCGCTGAGGCGCAGTTCTTGGAAGAAGGAAAGACAATCCACGATCGGCAGCCGCGCCAACTCCGTGATGTCCTTGCCACCCACCTTCACATAGCGTGCTTCCGGACGTAGACGGGTGCCATCGCAAACCGGGCAGGTGGTCTTACCTCGGTACCGACTGGCGAGTACGCGGTACTGGATCTTGTAGCTCTTTTCCTCCACGTATCGGAAGAAGCGGTCCAGACCCGCCAATCCCTTGCCACCTTTCCACAGAAGATCCAATTGCGCTTCGGAAAGTTCGCTGATGGAACGATGGATCGGGAAGTCATACTGGGCGCAATCCCGAATGAAATGATCTTTCCATTCACTGAGTTTTTCACCGCGCCATGGCGCTACGCCATCATCATACACGCTCAGGTTCCGGTCCGGTATCACCAGTTCACGGTCTATCCCGATCACATTCCCGTACCCTTCGCATTTGAGGCAGGCACCCACCGGGTCGTTGAAGCTGAAGAGGTTCGGCGTCGGTTCCTCGAAGATGATCCCGTCCAATTCGAATTTGTCGCTGTAGCCCGCTTGTTTGGCTTTCCCTTTCCCATCGACCCCTAGGAGGATCAACTCACCTTGGCCTTCGAAGAATCCGGTTTCAGCACTGTCCGCTGCTCGACTGTCGTTCTCACTGTCCCCGGTCGTTACCGTTAATCGATCCAGCACGAGGAACCAAGTACCACTCAACGCCTCCTTCGTGGCCAGAAGGTCTTCAATGCGGTGTACCTCCGATCCATCGTGTACGCGCGCATAACCCTGCTGATGCAGGATATCAAAGTGCTCTTTCAACCCGCGTCCTTCAGGTGGTCGCAACGGTGCTAGGAGAAGTACGATGCTGCCTTCTGGAAAGCGGTGCATCCCGGCCACCACATCATCGATCGTATTGCGCTTCACTTCATCACCGCTTGCCGGGGAGATCGTATGGCCCGCTCTGGCGAAGAGCAGCTTGAGGTGGTCGTACACTTCGGTGCTGGTGCCCACGGTGCTGCGCGGGTTGCTGGTCATCACCTTCTGTTCAATGGCGATGGCCGGGCTGATGCCGATGATCCGATCCACATCCGGCTTTTCCAGCCTCCCCATGAATTGCCGCGCATAACTGCTCAGGCTTTCCACATAGCGCCGTTGGCCTTCGGCATAGAGCGTATCGAAGGCCAAACTGCTCTTTCCACTTCCGCTCAATCCGGTGATCACCACCAGTTTGCTCCGTGGAATATCCACACTGATGTTCTTTAAGTTGTGGACACGCGCACCCTGTACCCGGATCAAGCCACGGAACGGACTTTTCGGACTTGCCCCGTTGCTTTGAGCAGCATTTGGGACGCTATCGGTGTGTGTGCGGACAGGCAAAGGCGGTGCGAAATTAGGCAACGGTTCACCCGTTGACAGGGGTTCACCCTATCTTTGGTGTGCAGCGGAAAGAAAAGTTGGCTCGGAGACAATGATCGCCACGCAAGCAACGTTTCCACCTCCAACTGCGTCTTCCTCACGGTGGCCATAGTGTTGCCCTGTTCAACCTAATATCCCCTACATAGCAAGGACCTCTACCCTACATTCTTCGCTCCGAACTACGGACCTAAAAGGGAAAGGCCATGCTATCCAAGACTTCATCTGCCACCAAGGTTGGCATACGTACTGACCGAGAACTGGTCATCGCTTACCTCGAAGGGAACGAAAAGGCATTCGAACAACTGCTCCTGCGCCACAAGCGGAAGGTCTGGTCCCACATCTACTTATTGGTCAGGGACCGCGAGTTGACCGAGGACCTGTTCCAAGAGACCTTCATCAAGGTGATCCACACCTTGAAGAGCGGCAAGTACAACGAAGAGGGCAAGTTCTTGCCTTGGGTAATGCGCATTGCACACAACTTGGTGATCGATCATTTCCGTCGGGTCAAGAAAATGCCGCTGGTCCGAAGCAATGATGATCACGATGTGTTCGCCACCATTGCACAGCCCGGTAAGAACGTGGAACAACAGATCGTGAACGTGCAGATCGATGCCGATGTCCGGAAGCTCATCGATAGCCTTCCCGACGAACAGCGGCAGGTGGTGATGATGCGGACCTATCTGGGTATGAGCTTCAAGGAGATCTCTGAACACACGGAGGTGAGCATCAACACCGCATTGGGCCGCATGCGCTATGCGCTGATCAACATGCGCAAGATGATCAAGGAGAATGCGATCACACTGGATCGCATGTGATCCTGTATTCGACTGAAGACCAGCGAGTGGCGAATCCGTTCTGCGGGTTCGCCACTTCTTTTTCAGCGATAGCGATGAAATTTTACGGGGTGGTGTACAATACCGGGAAACAACTGCCCGTTCATTGAACACGAAACGAACCAAACCCTCTATTTCATGGCCCACACTACACTTCGAAAGAACTCCCGTCGTAGTAAGCAGATGCCACTTCAAGTTCAACTCGGGCCATCCAAAGGGACCATCCAAATGATCCTGGGTTATTCCAAGGCCCTTCGTGTTGTGAATGCTCCGCCTGTTGGAGAGATCTCGTTGATCTTGAATTGATCGTACCCCATTGCAATGAAAAGCCCTCCGATCCGGGGGGCTTTTCGCATGAGGGGGGCTTATAGTGCCAGTTCCCGGAATCCCACCATGCGGCCGAGCTGTGGATCCCACCATTTCAAGCGGAAGCAGCGGATGATCTCCCCGGGCATCAGCGAGGTGGTCTTGGCTTTTTGAAGTGCCGGAAGTGCCTTGAACACCTCTGGTAGGCGGTAGAACGGGATCCGGGCGTTGAGGTGGTGGATGTGATGGTAGCCGATATTACCGGTGAACCAGTGCATCACCGGGTTCATCCGCATGTAGCTGCTACTGCCAAGGGCTGCGTTCACATAACTCCAGCCATCCTTGTCGGAGAAGGTGGCCGTGGGGAAATTGTGCTGCGCATAGAAAAGATATGCCCCAAGACCCAAAGAGATCATGGCCGGTAGGATCAAACCGAGAAAGAACGCCGTCCAACCGAGGGTAAGGATGATCGTTACCGCGATCCCTATATGAAGGACAATGGAGAGCAGTGAATCCCAGTGCTTGCTCCTGTTGTTCACGAACGACCGAACGCACATGCCATAGAAGAACACGAAGATGTAGCCGAATACGATCGTGAGCGGATGACGCACGAAGAGGTAGATCGAGCGGTCCCGCTTGTTGAAGCTCTTGAACTTCTCGACCGTAACGATCGGGTAACTGCCGATACTGCTGGTGTAGAGCTTCGAATTGTGCGTGTGATGGTGGTCGTGCGAACGTTTCCAGATGCTGGTAGGGGCCAATACGAAAAGGCCCCAGAGGGTCATCAAGGCATTGGCGAATTTGGAGTTCTGAAGGATCGCCTTGTGCTGATGATCGTGGTAGATGATGAACATCCGGGCGATGGTGAGTCCTGCGAACACGCTGCACACCGACTTCACCCACAAGGGCGACTTCGGAATGAAGATGCCAGCATACAGACCGGCCAACAGCATACCCGTTGAGACCAGGTGCCACCAGCTTTTCCACTTGACCTCCTTTGCGAAGGGCTTCGTGGCGAGGATCAGTTCTTTTTCGTTCTGCACGTTCATGTAACACCGGAAGGTCTACTATGTTTCCAACGACGATGTGTCCAGAGCCAAAGGTCGGGATAGTTCCGGATATCCCGTTCCAATCGGTGCGTATGGATCTCTGTTATCTCCCCATCACGCGTTGTTCGGGGATCACCCACCAATGTTTCCACCCTCATGTGGTAGTGTCCGCGCCTTGGGTGGGTTATGCTAATGTACAACACGGGATAGCCCAGTTTGCGGGCAAGTGCTTCGGTCCCTTGGAACACCGGAGTGTCTTGGTTCAGGAACTGCATCCAGTAGGCCCGCTCCGGTGATGGGGTCTGATCCGCAATGAATGCCGTCGCCGTATTCAAATGCTGGTCGCGAAGCATGGCCTTGCTGGTCTCCTGCATGCTGTACAGTTTCGTTCCGTGACGGGTCCGCATGCGGTGCATCAAGCGGTCGAAGTGTTTGTTCTTTAACGGATGATAGATCACGTACAACTGCGGAAGTCCGTGTTCTGCGCTATACCGTGCACCGGCCAGTTCCCAGTTCCCGAAATGCCCGAGTACGATGATCATGCTTTGGTTCGCCTGGGCAAAGTCGCGTAAGATCTCCGTTCCTTCGAAGGTGACCCGTTGGCGCACGGTTTCCGGCGAAATGGTGAGGGTCTTCAACGTCTCCAAGGTCAGGTCGCAGAACCAACGGTAGAAACGGGATGCGATCGTTCGGATATCGGCCTCGCTCTTTTCCGGAAAGCTGTTCCTTAAGTTCGAGAGCACCACCTCTTTCCGGTACCCGCACACCCTGAAGAGCAGGAAGTACGTGAGGTCCGAAAGGAAGTAGAGCAAGGGGAATGGCAACCACGCTATCCCGTAAATGACCGGTATGGCGAGGTAGTATCCGATCGTTCCCATGGAAGGGGCGCAAAGGTAGGTTCTTGCGGCCCCATGGGTGGATAGGATCCAGACCCATCGGGTCTTAATGCCTTTGACAGCGCAGTCCGCATGGATCCGTTCATTTCTCCACAGATGGCACAGATGACACCGATAGGCCGTCGTAGACGGCCGTGTGCACGAAAGCGCGACATCTGTGTCATCTGCGCCATCTGTGGATGACAACCGGCTGCTAGCCAATACACATCGACGGTTCGGCGCGGTCTTGAGACCCGATAGCCCTGGGAAAGGATCAGTAGCGCAGAAGCAGCGCGATGCCCTTGTATTCGGCAAGCAGTCCGTTCGGCAGGATCCGCACTTCACCTCCTTTCCGGATCTGTTCCTCGATGATGTCGTCCACGATATCATCCACCACGTCCGGTGCCTTCGGGTCGTTCACCAGTTCGATGCGGTCGCCGGTCACCTTCGCTGCTATTCGCAGGTCCCGTTCAACAAGCAGCGTCATGCCTCGGCCCTCATGGACCTGCTTCCAGATATCGATCACAGAGGTGCTGTGTTGCGTTGCAGGGGCTTGTTGCAAGATCTCCAGATCAGCGATATGCCGCTTCTTCTGGTCCTCGTAGGCCAGTGTCCACGCTGCTTTCACGACTGAGGCTGGGGTCGCCTCATCGTGACTTCCGGGCAGATTCCCGATGAAGAGCGATGCATGGTCGCCCTCGGCCACCAAGTGCGGGTATTGTTCATGGGTGCAGGCCACCACCACACGGCCCTTTGGACCGACTTCTTCCCGGATCGCACGGTCCACGTCCACATGGAATTCGCGCAATAGGTTCAACTGGCCTTTCGGAGTACTTGCCGCCAATGCATCGGCCGGAGAGCGATGGTTGCGCATCGGGAAGGCACCCCGCACCTCACCAACCAGTCGATCGTTCGAGGCCTGGTACAGGCGCGCCGCTTTGGTGCTCAGCACCAGCACATGATGTTCCACGCCACCCAGTTTCCAGCGTATCACCTCGCGTGTTACGAAGGTGCTGTCGACCGCAGCGCGTTCATCCACAGGGAAAGGAAGCCGCACCACTTCGGTGAAGTCCGAGGCGATGAAGATGGCCATACCATCCCCGTTGTGGTTGTGGTCGATGGATCCCTCCACCTCACCAAGACGCTTCAATAGCGGCTCCATGTCACGTTTGTTGCCTAATTCCAACACGCGCTCTTCGGCCTCTTTCACCAAGCGCCGTAGGATAAGCGGGTCCTGTGCGGCATCGGGCATGGTCCGGTGGGTGGGGAACAAAAGGCTTATGCATGGCCCTTCCCGATCGGCCATCAAGCGGTGTATCAATTCATTCTGAAGGATCGCGGTGTTGTTCATGGTATTTTGGATTCGTCCTGAAGGTAGCCGATCCTGTTGGGCTTGATCATGACGCTCGTCACAATGGGGTCAGCGGAACAACGACCGTCGTCCGATCACACTACAGATGGGGCATTTCAATGGGTCGTGCGCTTTCGCCGGGCAATGCTCCCTGCCGAAGAAGATGATGCGCAGATGCAGATCGGCCCACTGTTCTTCGGGGAAGAGCTTCTTCAGATCGGCTTCCGTCCTATCCACGCTTTTGCCGGTGCTCAGGGTCCAGCGCCAGGCCAGACGATGGATGTGCGTATCCACCGGAAAGGCGGGAACTCCGAAGGCCTGCAGCATCACCACGCTTGCGGTCTTGTGGCCAACGGATGGAAGCGCTTCCAATTCCTCCATGGTGTCCGGCACTTTGCCGTTGTGCTTATCGAGGATGATCCGCGAGAGGCCATGGATCCCCTTCGACTTCGCGGGTGCGAGACCGCACGGGCGAATGATGTCCTTGATCTCGTCCACCCGCAACTTCGTCATTTGCTGCGGCGTGCGCGCTTTCGCGAAGAGCAACGGCGTGATCTCGTTCACCTTCTTGTCCGTGCATTGGGCGCTCAGCACCACTGCCACCAGTAAAGTGTACGGATCCACATGGTCGAGCGGGATGGTGGTGCGCGGGTAGAACTCGCCTAGCTTGGCTGCAGCGAAGGCGGCTTTCTCCTTCTTGGTCATTGTCATTGATCGATCGGCCAAGGTCAGGCTCGGCTCAAGAATTACTTCAAACTGAATTGTAGATGGGCACAACGTCCCCGGCTCTTTTCGATGTGCTGATAGTCCGCTGGCTTCGGCCACCGGCCTCCCCAGGACCAACCTAAGGGTCGCAGGTATTCTTCCGTATTGGATCGCGTTAAGGTACCCGGCCTCGTGGGGTCGTAACGCCCTTTTTGTGGTTCCACTGCGGTGCCTTCATCTCCATGCCGAACGAGCGGATTGAACAATGGGTTGATGTCGATCGCGATGCCTTGACCGTGTTTGCTCGGTTCGGTCGAATTCGGCTTCGTGCGATAGTTGAACGCGCTCGTGTTGTTGTTGGCCATGGATGCGAGATCGTTCCAACCCGTGCTGTCCGCATTCAATCCGAAGCGGTTGATGGGAATGACCTTGGCGATGGGAAATGTGTCCCGCTGGAGCGCTTCGAAGAGCGTGCGTACATCGTGTGCAACGCACGAATGCACGATCAATACGCCGGATCGCAGGTTCTGACCATCCACTGTGGTCATCGCACTATCGGTGAACGAGAAGTACGTGACCTCTACGACGACAAGGTGTTCACGGATGCTTGGATCGAGTGGGCCGAGCTTGGATCCAATGATGCGTAGGTCGGCTTCGAGGCCCGCAGTATCCGCGATGGTGCTATGCGCGATCTGGAATTCTCCAATGCTTTCCTTGCTCACACTGGGAGTGTCTTTCGCTTCAAGAGTTGGTACCGACTCGGCGGTGGGTCCGCTACCGGAACAGCAGAAGAGCAGGAGTACCTCGAAGTGAAGGGCATATCGTGACATGTGGGTGCTCACCACGTGAACGTATGATCGCCGGAGCCGCGGATGTTTGTATGCGACTTGGTCGGCAGCCCCTCTCCCTCCACATGCACCAAATTCTGCTGCTCGGGAAAGACCTCTTGCAGAATTGTGTTCGAGACGACGAGTTCATTCGGAGAACGGACCCCTTCCACTTGCAGGTAGCAGTACAATGTTTCACCATCGAGTTCCTTGCCGACCCATTTCCACGCGAGTTGCCGGCCTTCTTGGAAAAGTGTGAGGTGATACAGAAAGTAGGCGTTCAATAGGCTATCTGCCTTTGGGTGCTCGTGGTCGGAATTCAACTTCAGTTCGGCTACGTCCTCCAACGCGTACTCAATGTCGTGGGCCGTTATGCGCCAGGTGAGGTCAAGGGTCTGCTCCTGTGGATGATGACGGATGGTGAGAATGGACACGAAGAATTCGTGCGGCGCAGCGGCCATGAGCATCAAGGTAAGCAAGAGGAAATAGGTTCTCACGGTGACAAAGATCGGTACGCCAAGTTGAGCCTGTTTCTCAGAGCCGCCAACTACCTTCGCGATCATGGCGTTCAAGTATTCCCTCGCAGCCTTTGCCTGCTTGGTCACCTGCATTGTTTCCGCACAGGATTCCCCCCGCTACGGCCGGGACAAGTTCCGCCAACTGGATCAGGAACTGCCTACGCCCAACGAGCAGCGAACAGCCAGCGGCGCTCCCGGCCACGCGTATTGGCAGATGAAAGCTGACTATGACATCAAGGTGGAGATCGATGACCCTTCGACAGGCTCAGGGCAAACACCGAAGCTGACAGGCACCGAGACCATTACCTACCACAATCAAAGTCCGGATAAGCTGGAGTACCTCTGGCTGCAGTTGGATGGCAACATCTACGAACCCGGTAGCGACGCCAACTTGATCCGCACTGGGACGATCGGGGACAGCGTGGGCCTGAAGACCCTGCGCGGCTGGTTGGAACCCTTCGATGGCGGCTTCCGGATCACCAGTGTTACCGATGCATCGGGGAACAAGCTGAAGCATACGATCAACAGGACGATGATGCGCATCGACCTGCCCAAGCCTTTGGCTTCAGGTGCGGTGTACAGCTTCAAGATCGGCTGGTGGTTCCCGATCAATGATCGCATGAAAGTGGGCGGACGCAGTGGCTACGAATACTTCGAGGAGGAGGACAACTACCTCTACACCGTTGCGCAATTCTACCCACGCATGTGCGCCTACATGGACTACAGCGGCTGGATGCACAAACAATTCCTCGGTTCCGGTGAATTCACCCTTGACTTCGGTGACTATGACCTGAGCATTACCGTGCCCAGTGATCATATCGTTGGTGCTACGGGCGTATTGCAGAATGAAAGTGCCGTGCTTTCTGGTGAACAACGCAGTCGACTCGCAAAAGCCCGCAGTGCCGACAAGCCTGTGATGATCGTGACCCCCGAGGAGGCTGCCAACGCGGAAAAGACCAAGGCTGGTGGGAAAAAGACCTGGGTTTTCAAAGCGCAGAACGTACGCGATGTCGCCTTCGCGAGCAGTCGTAAGTTCATCTGGGACGGACAGAACCAACCCGTTGGTAAGCACAACGTGCTCTGCATGAGCTACTACCCGAAGGAGGGCAATCCACTGTGGGAGCAGTACAGCACCAAGGTGGTGGCGCACACCATCAAGACCTATAGCAAGTATACCTGCGATTACATCTATCCCGTTGCGATCAGTGTACATACCGATCGCATTGGCATGGAGTATCCGATGATCTGCTTCAACGGTGGTCGGCCCGAGAAGGACGGTACCTACAGTGAGCGGACGAAGTATGGCATGATCGGCGTGATCATCCATGAAGTGGGCCACAACTTCTTCCCCATGATCATCAACAGCGATGAGCGCCAGTGGACGTGGATGGATGAGGGCTTGAACACCTTCACGCAATACCTTACCGAGCAGGAGTGGGATCGCGACTACCCGAGTTGGCGGGGCAAACCACGCAACATCGTGGACTATATGAAGGGCGACCCTTCGACAGGCTCAGGGTCCGCCACTTCGGCGCGATCGAAAGCGAGGATCGAGCCGATCATGACCAACAGCGAGAGCATCACGCAATTCGGGAACAACGCCTACGGCAAGCCTTGCACGGCGCTGAACATCCTGCGCGAGACCGTCATGGGCCGAGAACTCTTCGATCACGCTTTCAAGACCTACGCCGAGCGCTGGAAATTCAAGCACCCCACACCGGCCGACTTCTTCCGCACCATGGAAGATGCCAGCGGTGTGGATCTGGACTGGTTCTGGCGCGGCTGGTTCTACACCACGGACCATGTCGATCTTGCATTGAGCGATCTGAAGTACAAGCGCATGGATCCGCGCGATCCAGGCTTGACCGAACAATTGAAACGGCAAGACAAGGACCATCAAGTGGCCGATCTAAGCCGCGAACGAAACATCGAGAACAAGGTGGCCTTCGTGGTGGATCGCGATCCTGCCGCCCAGGATTTCTACAACAGCTATGATCCGCTTACCGCCACCGACCGCGACAGGGCCGAGTATGAACAGTGGAAGAAGGGTCTCGAACCCGAAGAACTAGCGCTACTCAACGCGGACATCCACCTCTACGAACTCCAATTCAAGAACATAGGCGGCTTGGTGATGCCCGTGATCCTGGAATGGGAGTACACCGATGGTAGCAAGGAGGTGGACCGCATCCCCGCCGAGATCTGGAAGACCAGCGACGAGGTGAGCAAGGTCTTCGTGAAGCGCAAGGAAGTGAAGAGCGTGACCCTCGATCCCTTCCTCGAGACCGCGGACTGCGACCTGAACAACAATAGCTGGCCGCCGCGCATGATTCCCACGCGGTTCGATATCTACAAAGAGCGTGAACGCGAACACCCCAATCCGATGCAGATGGAACGGATGAAGAAGGAAGTGGGTGTTGAGATGAAGGGGGAATGAGGCTTATTGTGCCTTTCGGATCAGGGTGCCGCTGGGGTTATTCGCTACCGAACCCAACGCGAAATACACTCCGCTGTTCTATCCATTCAGCGATCGCTGACGTAAGAACTTGCCCACTTCTTCGATGTCCAGAGCACAAGGATGACCTTCGCAACGCATCCTTCGAGATCTTCTCCACCGAGTCGTCTTCAAGATGAAAGGGAACGACGGTCGTGTGCATCAAGTCCAGCACGCAAGCCCAACTCCCACTGTGCTGTGCAAACTCATCAACCTTCAGATCCGATCTCAACATGCTTGTCGAATTCATCCTCTACGTGCGTGATCAGGAACACAGCTGTGCCGTGTACAGTACATTGCTTGGGCAGGAGCCTACACTCCACGTACCGGGTATGACCGAGTTCGATCTTGGAGGTTGTAAGCTCGGCCTGATGCCCGGATCCGGGATCGCACGCATCATCACACCTGTCTTGAAGCATCCGGAGAACGCTGCTGGTGTACCGCGTTGCGAATTGTACCTGCTCGTGGATGACCTCCAGGCTGCGCTGCACCGCGCAGGATCGGCGGCCCTCCAGATCGTAGACCCTGCCACCGAGCGTGACTGGGGGCACCGTGTGGCCTATTTCGCCGATCCAGATGGACATGTGATCGCTCTGGCGACCCCCATACCGTAATGCGCTATAGCATCATTCCCTGCTTACCATCCGGGTCCTTCGGAACCACGACCTCTACCTTGTTCCCGCCGCAAAAGCATTGAGCGTTGGACTGTGCAAAGCGCGCGAGCGCAACGAGGAGAAGTACAGTTCGTGCCGTGTTGCATCGCTGTACACACGGATCGATCGCGTTCGATCAACCCACCACCAGCAGCCGTTTCGGTTCCAAGCGGAAGCGCACCTCGTGGCCCACGTCCACGGGCTCGCCATCCAAATGGGCCACCGATCCGCTTTGCCAGACTTGGGCTTCCCGGGTGGTGATGTTGCGGATGTACTCGCTCTTGTCGGCCGTGTGTGTGTAGATCTGCACGAAGGCTTTGATCAACGAAAGGAAGGGCGGCTTGGTAACGATGCGCAGTTCGGCCAAACCGTCATCAGGCAACGAACCCGGACTGATATCCGCGCCGTTCCCGAACTCGCGGGTGTTGCAGAATACGACCATTAGCACATGTGACTCCGTCGTTTCATGATTCGCTTTCACCACAACACGCATCGGTGGTGCCCCGAAGATCTCCTGGACAATGATCTTCGCATAGCCGAACATTCCGCGGCTCTTACTCTTGTCGAACCGGTCCGCCACCCGGGCATCGAACCCGATCCCTGCCGTACCCAAGAACAGATGATCGTTCAAGTAGCAAACATCCATGGGACGTGCTTTTCCGGTCACGGCATGGCTCAAGGCCTTCTCCGGATCCAATGATAGGCCGATGGACCTTGCATATCCGTTGCCGCTGCCCATCGCCACGATCCCTAGGGGCATGTTCGTGTTCACCAGACTTTGTGCTATCGCGTTGTTCGTTCCATCACCACCCACACTGATCACCCGATCGTAGCCCTCAGCAACGGCCGTGTGGGCCAATTCCGTTCCATGTCCGGGGCCTTCGATCTCCCGCAGGTCCAGCGTTGTGTCGTTACCCGACATCCGGTCTGCGATCGCCTTGATCCGTGGAGCCCGCCTCTTCCCGGAACGCGGGTTGTAGATCACCATCGCTCTCATGGCTGCGCAGGCTTATAGACCAACTCGCTACGCAGCATGTGGTGATTGAATTGCTGGATCGCGGCTTGCAAGTCGAACACCAGTTCTTCCGTTGAAGTCGGATGTGTGTCGTTCCCCTCTTGCAGCGGGATCACGCCCAGAACTTGTTTGCCATCATAACGAACTTGTTCGCTTGCACTCGTGATAGAGAACAATCCGTTGTTGGACCAGATCGCACGCGCTTTGTCGGGCCCTAACGCATCGTGCCCGTAGCTGAAGAAAGCCTTGTCGTACCCGATCAAGTGCATCACGGTCGGCAGGATATCGATGTGTTGGGTCACGCGATCAGTACGTTTCGGTGTGATCCCTTCGAATTGACGATCCCAGGTCCGTTCCTCCCAATCGACGGTCGGCTTCGGACTGTAATACAGCAAGGGTACCCAATAGTCGATCGGTTTGTTGCCTTGCGATCCAGTCCGTTCCAGATCCGCCGTATGATCGGCCGTGATCACGAACAACGTGTTCTCGAACCACGACATCGTTCGTGCGGTGGTGAAGAATGCGCGTAACGCATCATCCGTATAGCGCAGCGTAGGATGGATCGGCTGTGTGCCACCTGCGAAGTGCTCCGCATCTTCCTCCGGCAGCTCGTACGGGTGGTGGCTGCTCAGGGTGAATACCGTACTGAAGAAAGGTTGCGGCTCTTTCGCCAATTCCTGCGCGTGGAATTGTAGGAAGGGGTGGTCACGAATGCCCCAATGCCCATCGAAATCCGTATCGCGTGTCGGGTACTCGTTCAGGCCCACATAGCGCGCGAAACCTGCGCTATTTGCGAATCCATCGAAACCCATGGTCCCGTTCCGCCCGCCGTGGTAGAAGCTGGTGTGGTACCCTTCGGCCGCGAGCAAGTTCGCCATGGATGTGAATGGTAAACTCGCATACGGCGAGGTGATGAAGGCTTCGCTCATCCATTGCGGCATACTCGCCAGGATCGCCGGAATACCGTCGATGCTTCGTCGGCCGTTCGCATAGGCATTCGTGAAGTTGAGGCCTTGTCGCATCAACGAATCCAAGAAGGGCATGTAGCCATCGCCGCCAGCAAGTTCTTGGCTGTACAATGCCGAGAAACTCTCCAAGATGATCAACACCACATTCGGCTTGTGTTGCTGATCCTTGAATAATGGCATCGGCGCCTGATCCGGAGGGGGCGGCACGAAGTGGGTCCGTTGGAGTACCGGCCACCGACGTGCAGCTTCATCCTTCGGCATGTAGTTCCGCTCTTCCAAAGTGGGTTTGCCCAAGGAGAGGAGCATGGTGAATGGTGTGTTCAGCACCACCGGCAGGTAACTGGCTCCACCGTATTTGGCAGCATCCATCGGCTGCAACGGGATCAGTTGCGTGCCTCCGCGTGTGGCCAAGGCGATCAATGCAATGGCGATCAGCCGCCAGCCTACTTGCCAAGCACGTTTCTTAGGTGCCCTATGTTGCAACCGACCGATGCGGTGGTAAGCCCAAGCAAGCAACGCGACCCCCGCTACATAAAAGAGGACGAGGCGCCAATAGTCCCGAGCAAAGGTGGGCGCAAGATCGACCGTATCGCCGCCCATGGTGAGGATCTTCAGGAAGTCCGCTGTGCTGCGCTTCAAACTGAATGGGAAGTAACCGATGTCCACCAGACCGAAGAAGAGCGCGAATGCATTGGTCACCAAGAAGAGACCGAATTGAACTCTCGCCCACCAACCATGTGGGCGTGGCTGTATAAGCACCCATAGCACCCACGGAATATTGATCCAAGCGATGGCCGATGCATCGAACCGGACCCCACCCGCGAAGACAATGCCAGGTGGCACGGGGAACATCGCTAGGTTATATCGCCAGAACAGTATGCGGACGATGGTGTACAGCGCAGCCACGGAGCCCAAACGGAGCAACAGTACGGTGAGCGGTCCACGGAACATGGTGCGAAGATGCGCAACGCGTTACGGTTCGCTACGGGTAAGGATCGTTCGGTCGCCCACGGTCCGGATGGGTACCCAACCCGTGAAGGTGCTGTCCATCATGCTGATGGGGCCGACAGGGCTTTTGGTGATCACGAACCGCACCGTCCCGTTCTGCATGGCATCGAAGAATTCCGAATAATCGAAGAGCCGCTGTTTGCTGAATCTCACGATGTCCTTTTGGGTGAGCAGGCTCTGGCCAACGAAGAAGTGCTCCAAATTGTCGCGTTCTGTGATGTAGATGTATTCATCGGGCTGAAGGTGAAGCTCGTTCAACAGGGTATCGCGAACGGCCATATCCGTTCGAAGCACTGCAACATATGCAGCATCCGGTTCGCCTAGGCGGTACCATGCCAATGCGCTGTTGGTCCGGAAGGCTGCAAAGAGGCATCCATAGAGCGCAAATGCCCATGTCAACGGTTCACGGAGGCGAGCAGTTTCGGCTTGAGCAATGAGAACCGCTGTAGCGATGTAGGTCAGCGTGAGGCTCTCGTGCAGATAGTTCAAACGGGATCCGGACTTCAATCCTGTGATCATGGCGAACAGCAGGCTTACCGGAACAGCCAGTGCCAGGAACCGCACATGTGGATCACGAGAACGGAAGCCCAGCGCCGCGATGATCACCGCCAGAACATGCCAGCCGATAAAGTACTTGTATGTAGCGGGCGCAAAGAGATCCTGCCACATCATCCAACTTGTTCCATTGGCCAAACCGCCGACCAGATGTTGGTAGGCGTGTGTCAGCCTTCCGAAATAGGCCACGAAGAGAACGGCAATTGTGGTGGCGAACAATAGTGCAGCACCAAGGATCCAGAATGATCGCCATTGCCGATGGAAGAACACGTAAAGGAGCGGAATGGCCATGGCGATCACACCGGACTGCTTCGCAAGTGCAGCAAACACCGCGACGAAAGCACACAGGACCAATAGGCCATCCTTCCGTGTCCGAAGCCATTGTGCGAATACCAAGAAGGACCCGACCACCGCTGCGCCGGAGAGGGCATCCATGCGGCCATACGCTTGTTCCCAAAGCGTTGCGAAGGAGAAGCAGGCGGCGAGTATGGCGGTCCAACGCGATGCGCCCGATACACGTGCGAGGCGATAGACCAGCCCCAATAGGACCAGGTTGAAGAACAAAGCAACGGTCCGGTTCAGCAGGAAAATGGAACGCGCGTCCAAGGCTTCCAACCCAAGAAGCTTTCCTGCACCGGCGCAAACGGCATAGTACAGCGGTGTGTATTGAATGACATCGAAAGGCGGTTCAGTTGGGTCGTCGTACAGCACCTGCGCCAGCATCACCTTCTGGATACCATGGACCACGTTGTGCTCCACGCCGCCTAGGTCCGTGCGGTGTTGCAACAGCATGCGGCACCGCAACCCAAAGTTGATCGCCACGATGCACATAGCGATCAGGAGTAGGAGGCGCCGAAGCGGTATGCCCAGTATGGTCGCGGTCCCGAGCGCACGCATGGGCGGTGAAGATAGCCGGGGTGACCCGGCCGATGATCGGCTTGGCAGTTCCATTCGTCTTCCCTTCGGGTCGCTTGCCCGGTACATGTAGGACGGTCCGAACAACTGACAACCCGCACCTGACAACTACGAACGAGGAAGTAGGCCCCTCCCAATACCTTTGTCCGCTCCCGCACTACTACGGGACCAGCACCATGTCCACGTTCACCACCGAAGACCGCCAGCTCCATTTCGAGCGCGGCATACACAACGACGCATTCTTGATCGAGACCTACGAGAAGTTGGTCTACCCGCGCATCATCGAAGAGAAGATGTTGAGCCTACTGCGCCAGGGCAAGATCAGCAAATGGTTCAGCGGCATTGGACAGGAGGCGATCAGCGTAGGTGCGGCCATGGTATTGCACAACGAAGAGTACGTGTTGCCGATGCACCGCAACCTCGGTGTGTTCACCACGCGCGGCATGCCGTTCCGGAAGCTGTTCGCGCAGTGGCAAGGCAAAGCCACCGGTTACAGCAAAGGGCGCGAGCGAAGCTTCCACTTCGGAAGTCAGGAGCACAAGGTGGTGGGCATGATCAGTCACTTGGGTCCACAAATGGGGATCGCGGATGGCATCGCCTTGGCACACAAGCTGAAGAAGGAGAACCGTTGCACCATCGTCTTCACGGGCGACGGTGCTACAAGCGAGGGCGACTTCCACGAGAGCGTCAACGTGGCTGCCGTGTGGGATCTTCCAGTGCTCTTCATCATCGAGAACAACGGCTACGGACTGAGCACACCGAGTCGGGAGCAGTTCCGCATGAAGAGCTTTACGGATAAAGCCATCGGCTATGGGATCGAAGCCGTGCAGATCGCTGGCAACAACATCCTAGAGGTGTATGACAACCTCGCCCGACTAGCCGATAGTGTCCGCGAAAACCCGCGCCCGATCCTGGTGGAGTGCATGACCTTTCGGATGCGTGGGCACGAAGAAGCCAGCGGGACGAAGTACGTGCCGAAGGAATTGTTCGAGGAGTGGGGGCGCAAGGATCCGATCATGAACTACGAGGCGTGGTTGATGAAGATCGGTGTGTTGAGCGTGGCCAAGCGGGACGAGATCCGCGCACGGTTGAAGGATGGCATCGAGGAGGATCTGAAGCACGCTTTCGAAGAGCCGGAACCGGTGCCGGTACGATCGGTCGAGGTCGCTGACGTGTACGCTAAGGTTGCGAATAGCGCCAGTAGCG
Organism: Flavobacteriales bacterium; assembly: GCA_016710015.1. Taxonomy (GTDB): domain Bacteria; phylum Bacteroidota; class Bacteroidia; order Flavobacteriales_F; family PHOS-HE28; genus PHOS-HE28. Next base: position 675,355 of record JADJLR010000001.1, on the reverse strand, counting down.
TCGACCCAGCGGGTCGACCCGTTACGCAATTGGAGAACGACCCCGGCATGACGGCTGCCCCGGAGAAACGCATGATCGATGCGATCCAAGAGGGCATGCGCCAAAGCATGGAGCGCCACGCGAATTTGGTGTTGATGGGTCAGGACATCGCGGAGTACGGCGGTGCTTTCAAGATCACGGATGGCTTCGTGGAGCAATTCGGAAAGGAGCGTGTACGCAACACGCCGCTCTGCGAAAGCGCGATCCTGGGTGTATCGCTCGGCCTCAGCATCAAAGGCATGAAGTCGATGATGGAAATGCAATTCGCGGATTTCGTAAGCGAGGGCATGACGCAGATCTGCAACAACTTCGCGAAGATCCACTACCGCTGGGGCCAGAACGCCGATGTGGTGGTGCGGATGCCGACCGGTGCAGGCGTGGGAGCGGGGCCGTTCCACAGCCAGAGCAACGAAATGTGGTTCGTGAAGACACCCGGCCTCAAAGTGGTGTACCCGAGCAACCCTTACGATGCGAAAGGCCTGTTGATGACCGCCTTCGACGATCCGAATCCCGTGATGTTCTTCGAGCATAAAGCGATGTACCGCAGCATCACCGGTCCGGTTCCGGAGCAACCGTACAGCATTCCGTTCGGCAAGGCGCGCGTGGTACGCGAAGCTGAAGCCACCCGTCACGATAGCCCGGTTTCATTGAGCGTGATCACGTACGGTATGGGTGTGCATTGGGCCGCTGAACTCGCAGAAAGCCTCGCCAACCGTTCAGTAGCGGACGGCGGACCGATAGACATCGAAGTGCTCGATCTGCGCACCTTGGTGCCTTTGGACTTGGAGGCCGTCGTTGCTAGCGTGAAGAAGACCGGCAAGGCACTCGTGTTGCATGAGGACACCCTCACCGGCGGCTTCGGCGGCGAATTGAGCGCCCTGATCATGGAGCATTGTTTCGATCATTTGGATGCCCCCGTGGTGCGCGTGGCGAGTTGGGATACGCCGGTGCCGTTCGCTGTTCCGTTGGAAAAAGGTTTCCTGCCTAAAGAGAGGTTGTGGGAGGCGGTGGAACGGTTGGGTGCGTATTGAGCGTCGATCTAACGCCACGACCTCCGATCAACACCCCGTAGCGTCGACCTTCTGGGTCGACACGAACCGGTGCGTCATTTCAATTGTTGGCGATGTTGATCGTGTTTTCGATCAGTGACCCCCACTGAGCGTAGCCTGTGGCTACGCTCCACCCACTGTATCTCATGGTAGCCTTGGGCTACCTATCCGTATCCCTCCACATACCAAGCGCCACACTCTTTCGTTCTCAGGGTCATCAATTCCCCTGACGAATGACCATACGCTTCCCACGACGGAAGATCGAGACCGCTTGCATCGCGCTCTCCTTCGGACTCACTGCCGTCCTGTCCGTTTTCATCATCCTCTTGATGGCGGATAAGATCTTGGACTGGGACATTTTCAGCCGCATGGTGGAGCGCGTGCTCGGTATGATCATCGCATGCGTTGGCGTGGTACTGGGTGCGTGCTTCTTGATCGTACTGATGGTGAACATGAGCATCTCCTCGATCAGCATGGAACGGATGGCCGGTGCCATGGAGGATCGTAATGCCGACCGCAATGGACGCTGATCGCATCCACATTTCGCCGCGCGGTTGGCTTGCGATCGTGGGCATCCCGCTGTTGCTGGTGCTGCTGATCCTGCAGTTGCGCAAGATCGATGAGAGTCGTCGCCATGAACAATTCGGGATCCTGCACAGCTTCCTGCTCCGTCCAGAGCACTCCGAAGCATTGGTTCCCTTGATCGAGCGTTTCGACCCCTCCGATTCCGTCGTCATTAGACGGATCGGGGAAGTCATTCAAAAGATGACTTCTGGTGGGTCGTGCTTGGATCAGGCCGAATTGATCGTGAAGCGGGACGGGCTGTATTACAATGTATCGATGTATTCGGCGTATGGTCGGCATGCACCGTTGCAGGGTCGGCGCTATCTGAATGATCCGCTGGAACAGGCCATGGATCCGCTGCCCTCAAGTACCCAACTGCCTCCGGAGCGGATCTATGAATTAGCCGTTGGGACCGGTACTTTGCGCAGTGCCATACGACTGAAGGATGCGATCCTCGTGGTCAGTTCGTCGCGAGAGCACCATGATTGGGAGTGATGGTCTGTGCCTTGTTCTGAAGACTGAGATCCGCAGTCATGTGTCTTTCCTGTCAATCACCCGTCGGCTTGATGGCACTCGTCTCCACCATCAGCACCACGGTCTTCTTTGGTGCGAGCGGGCGGTGCATCACACCCTTCGTGATGGTCACGCCTTGCTGAGGATTCAGTTCAATGGTCCGGTCCTCCAGATCGATCAGCAACTGACCTTCCAGCACGAAGAAGAACTCGTCGTCATCGTCGTGCTTGTGCCAATGGAATTCGCCTTCCAACATGCCCAGCCGCACTACGCTGTCGTTCACCTGGGTGAGGGTACGGTTGGCCCACTTCTCTGCAGTGGCAGCCACCACAGCGGGCACATCGATGTGCTCCAAGTGAGGGAATTGCACCGCAAGATCGATGTCATAGGTCGTAGGCTGGTCCATGGGTATCGGGTTGGTGCTCGAAGTTATTCTTTGGGAACGCCATCCCGTGCATGAGCTCGGCGCGGTCCGCAGCCTCCGGCTCTCCTTCGGGATCGTGCAGGTCGCTATCTTCGGCTTCGACCATGGCGAACGACCCACTCTTAGAGCAACGCATACACGATGCCCTCCTTTCCGCGGGAGTGGAAGCCGAACCCAAGAAGATGTTCGGTGGTGTCGCATTCATGGTACACGGGAACATGTGCGTGGGGATCACGAACAAGGGCTATCTGATGGTGCGGGTGGATCCGGCCCGCCATGGGGAAATGCTGGAACTGCCGGGCGCACGCCCCATGGACTTCACAGGAAAGGTGATGAAGGGTTTCCTCTTCGTGGAGCACGAGGCGGTGTCCACCAAAGCAGCCCTTTCCAAATGGATCCAGCGGAGTTTGGACCTGGTATTGACCTTGCCAGCCAAAGCCCCGAAGAAGCCGGTTCGCAAGAAGACAACGAAGAAGTAAAGAGGTACTGAGTTTCCGCTTACAACGTGTCGTACAAGGACTTGAATTCAGGGTTATCCATGAATTGATCCTTGCCTGGTTCAAGCGTTGCGCTGGCTTTGTCGCGCATGCCCTTTTCGAGATAATGCTCCGCTGTACGGATCATCGATGTACGGAGCAGTCGCTTTTGGTCTTCCGGTAGTCGGTCCATGTCCGGAATAGCGGCCAGTGCTTCCTCATACTTCTTGAGGCTTTCTGCGAAGTCGCGCTGCAGGTTCATTTTCGCTTGGGCAAGTGCAAGCATTTGCCAAGCACCTGCGTTGGCAGGGTCGTAGCCGACCATGCGTTGGAACTGCCGTTTGGCCTTGCTGAAGGATTTGGTGTCCATGTAGTAGAAGCCTCCGTCCATGGCCACCGTGTTGAGTTCCGCCCAATAATCCTCGTAGTTGCGGAAGAACTCCAGGTTCTTATCCTTCTTGCGGTATTTCACTGCATATTTCAGTGCATCCCGCGAAGCGTATTTGTATTCGTCCATCGAAGTGAACTTCTCCAACTTGCTCATTTCGTGGTAGCACATGCTCAAATACAAGAAGGGCAGTGCGTCGCGCCGCGTATCGTCCTTCTGTGTGTACCGATCCGCCTTGAAGATGCACTTCTCATATTCCTCGTCCACGTAGAGGACCAGCAAGTCATCGTAAACGCCCTTTTGAGCAGTGGAAGGAAGTATCGGAAGAAAGGCGAAAAAGAACAGTAGGCGTTGAAGCATGAGATGTCGTTCGGCCGACCTCGGACAGTCGGATCTTTGAATTTTATTGAAGACGGTTGTTCTCTCTAAAAGTACGGAGATCACCGACTTCGGTCGTTCGGGCCCATATCCCACTAGTTTCGTGCCATGTTCGAATGGGTGCACATTCCGCTGCTGGCAATGGTTTGCGTGTCCATCGTGTAGGTCGTGATACGATCACATCAATGGATCCAGCACGAATGAAGCAAGCGCTGAAGTGTTCTGGAGGACGTGCAGGATAGCCTCTTCCTAGCGCATCCGGCGTTCTAACCAAGCGAATGGATCGGACAAGGCTTTGGTAGCAAGGCGTGCCCCATACCTTCGCGGCCCATGGCCGCCCACCTTGTGAAGATCATCCGTACGGTGTACATCACACCCGATGTGAAACGATTCGTGCTCACCAAGCCCAAGGGCTTCACCTTCAAACCAGGGCAGGGGTGCATGATCGCGATCGATCAGGACGATTGGCGCGACAAGGCACGGCCATTCACCTTCACGAATTTGCCCACTGCACGCACGCTGGAATTGGTGGTGAAGATCTACCCGCGAAAGGGGGTCACGGATCACATGGCGTTGCTCCATAAAGGCGACCAACTGCTGCTCGGTGAGGTGTTCGGGACGATCACCTACAAGGGCAATGGTACCTTCTTCGCGGCAGGGGCGGGCATCACACCCTTCCTCTCGATCTTCCGCGATCTCAAGCGAAAGAAACGACTGAAGGGCGATCTGTTGGTCTACTCCAACCGCATGGACACCGATGTGATCATGGACGAGGAACTCGCTGCACTCCTAGGCAAGAACTACCTGAAGATCTTCACCCGACAACGGGTCATCGGGTTCAGGGAAAGGCGTATCGACCGCGAAATGCTGATTGCACTCGTGCAGAACTTCGATCAACGATTCTACCTCTGCGGGCCACAGGAATTCGTGGACGACCTGAGCCGTATGCTCTTGGACTTGGGTGCAACATCGGAGTCCTTGGTCTTCGAATCTTGATCGGAGATCCTTACTTTCGGTGGCCAACCCAGTTACCATGCGCGTTACACTTTCCGTTTTCGCTATCGCCTACTTCAATCTGCTTTCGGCACAGATCGTGATCAACGAGGTCGATTACGATCAGATCGGAACTGACAATGCCGAGTTCATCGAGATCAAGAACATCGGCACTACGCTATTTCCGATGCAGTATGTCACCGTATTACTGATCAACGGAAGCAGCGGTGCCGGTGTGCAGTATGCGTCGATCTCCGATCCCTCGTGGCAACCCTTGGCTCCAGGTGAGTACTTCGTGATCTGCGGAAACCAAGGTCTTACGCTGAACTGCGATCATCCGGGATCGACGACCACCAACTTGGTCCAGAATGGCCCGATGGATGCGATCGTGCTGATCAATGTCAACGACGAGGTCCTCGATGTGTTGAGCTATCGCGGCACCTTGTCAGGCTATGTGGAAGGTACGGGTACTACGGCCACCGATTCCAATGATCAGGACGACATCAGTTTGAACCGTTGGCCCGATGGCAACGACACCAACGACAACAATGCCGACTTCGTGGTCGGCTGTTCAACACCCGGTGCAGCGAATTCCATCGATCCGTTGAATTGTGACCTCACCTCGAGTATCGCCTCGGTGCTTTCCGAGAGCGTTTTCACGGTGATCCCATCGCCTGGTGGGGACCACTTGGTCGTGACCTTCAACGATGGAACAACAAACGCTGCACTTGCCGTATACACCACGGACGGGGCCTTGGTGGCTGAAAAGCGGTTGTCTGGTTCGGCACATGGCGGGTGGGTCATTCCCACGGCCGATCGGCATGGCCAATTGCTGCTGTTGCAAGTCACTTCCGGTAATGGCCGGATCGTACGTCGCGTGCTGGTCCCTTGATCGGCGGGACCGTGAATTGTTGACCCACTTCGGGTGTTGGCCAACCGGGATCCGCTCTGGATGAATGATCCCGCGATCCATTGTTGAAAATCAATCGGTCGTGTGACCCGTGCATGCCAATCGGACCGGTCGTTCCGTAACCCTTACCGATCGCGGGTTTACAGACCCATGAAACAGACGGTGTTCGTAACCCCTGCCTACCTACCCGGCACTCCACAGCCATCTCGCCGGACCTTGGCACCATGTCCGCATTGGTGTTCGAAGCCCGTTGGCACCGCATTCAGCGGTCACGGGAACAAGGATTCGAGGAATTGTCCGATTTCTTAGGTCGGTATGCGTCTTTTGGCCCTTTGGTCCGCTTGGGGTTGTTGCGCAAACGAGAGGAGTGGAGCGAGTTCCAGCGTTATCATGGCTATGTGCCGACCGCCAAAGGCGATCAGTTCCTACTGTACATCCCCGAAAAGGAATTGGTGCTGGTACGCCCCGGTAAGAGCGCAGCACTGTTCAATGCGCTGAAATTGGACCCTGCGCCGAGCGCCCCCTTCAAGGAGACGTATACCGAGCCTACCCGACCGCAGTTCGATGCCATTGCAGAAATGCGCGCCAATGCTGGACGGGATCTTTGGCGCATTCACCGCGCTGAGCACCTCGTGGATCGTCTGTTGCAGGGATACATGGATATCCGTGCCTTCACCAAGCGCACCGGGATCGGTGATGGCTCCTTGTTGCGCGCTGAACTGGTGCGGACCTGTGAACGCACGAGCGATCATGGCTTGATCTTGGAACCGACCGAGGATGGGCAACGATTCCTGGAGGTCCTGGATGAATGGGAACTCATGCTGGTAAAACCCGGTATGGAACTCCCCTTGTTCGAGCGCTGTGATCCGGAGGCTGCCAGTTACTGGTGCGGATTACCCTGAGTTGTCGAGGCGCGGTCTACCTACTCCTCGCGCTCTCGATGAGGCATCAAAGGTGAGGCTCGTTCATTTCCCGACTTGGAATTCGCCCGTTTCGAAGCGACGTAATAGTCCGGCCACCCGTTTGGCCCGTGTCACCACTGTTCTCCCGCTACTCACCCAGTAGCACATGCTGCGCTGCATGCCGGGCTTCAATTGGTCCCATGCGGCCTTCATCTCCGGAAAGAAGTCCAGCGTTTCGGCCAGTTCTTCCGGTATGTCGACGCGGTTCGGTTCCGGGTCCAGCCGGAGTTCCACCTGCACCGGATAACCCATCTTCTGGATCCCCGCCTTCTTCCGTAGTTCGCTACCGAGAACGAGAATGTGGTAGCCGCTCTTCGTGGGCATCAATGAGCGGTCCACTGCCACTCCATTGATCACACATTTCACGCGCACGGCCCCGCGTTTGCCGAAGAGCTCGTTCACATCGTGCGGAAATTCCACGTAGTGCCAAGCGAACCGGCTGGTCATGCGCTCCATGGGCGCGGTGAACGTGAAGGTTCGTGCGGACCTCGGCATTGCTCGTTCCGGGATCAATTGGCCATGTGCACATGTATTCATGGCCACATGATCTATCCCCCCGCCTTCTTGGCTTTGTACCCCTTCTCCGTCAGGAACGCCAAGACCTTGTCGCGGTGGTCGCCTTGCAGCAAGATCACGCCGTCCTTGGTGTTGCCACCCACGCCGCACTTGCTCTTCAGCGTGCGTCCCAGATCATCGAGGTCCGCATCCTTACCCACGAAGCCCACGATGCGAGTCACCTCCTTGTTGCCCTTCAAGCGGTCAAGGTGGATCCGCAGGTCCTGCTGTTGTGACGGAAGCGTGGCCGGTTCACGGGCTGTACCGATGTTCTTGTTGGTGCTGTACATCAGGCCGCCGAGGCCGCTGGGTGGGCGCTTCTTCATGGGCACAAAGGTTAACCGCAAAGGCGCAAAGACGCAAAGAGGGCCCTAGGGATCCTTCGCGCCTTCGCGTCTTTGCGGTTCAAAGTATTCACTTCCACCACGCGATCAGAATGCGTATCGCAATCCGACGTTCAGCACCAAGCTGCGTGTCAGGCCATCCGGGCGAACATCACGCACGATCAAAGGTGTTCCCATTGCAACTTCCAAGGCCCATTGATCATTGAAGGCATAACGCGCATCGGCTGTAAGGTTCAAGGTCAAACCTTCGGAGCCTATGATCGGTCGGCGTTCCATGGGATCAGCGCTCAAGTTGCTCGCGTTCCCGACGGTTTCCAGTCGGGTGTCCTCGTCCATGTGGTAAATGGCCAGAAGCCCGGGCTGAAGGGTCAACTCCCACAAGGGGAAGGCGTATTGGACACGAACTACAGCATCATCCGCACGTTCAAGAAAGAACGACTCGAAGTAGGGCAGAGCGGCGGGTTCATCGCTCCAGTAACGATGCTGGAACAGGTTCTCATTGTTCTGGTCCATGACGCGTTGGTAGGCAAGTGCTCCGGACCAGCGATCTCGACGGTATTGGGCACCGAGCAGAAGGTCCGTGGTTCCCAGTCCTGTTTGGTAGGGCATGGGCAAGGGCTTGAAGTCGGACCCGAATGTCGTTTGTTGGATCGGATCGGCAGCGGTCTTGCCTGTCGGAAAACGAATGCCGACAATTCCCGTGAAGTTCCGTTCACGTTCCTTGATGAATGCGTAGCTAACGGTCGTGAGCAGATCACCCACCCCGCTGTTCTCGCCGAGATCACCACTAGCGTTCACGTAAGGAACTTTCAATTGAAGCGAAAGTCTTTCGGTCAGGCCGAGGTTCAGTTCCGGCACCACCTGCACAATGGTCGTACCCTGCTCGCCGATGCCATAGCTGAATGTGAGCCGAGCTAAATGCCGGTATTCCTTGGCTGCGACCGTACTGTCGCCGACCAGATGCAATGCACCGATCGGGCCTGCGGTACACACACCGGCATCACTACACCCTTGGGCGACGAGTAGCGTAGTGGTAGAAAAGAAGGCCAGGGCAATAAGGATCCGCACTCCCATGTTCATTGATGTCGTTGTAGGTCGATCCAAGATCGGATCCCTGACACTCGCTCCAGTGTTGGAGATTCACTTCGCACCCGGGTCGAATTCCGAGATCCGTTGCGCGATCCGTGCGGCCGCGCGTTCCAGCAATTGCGCACGTGGTGTGCCCTTGCCGATCTCTTGTCGGTTCACCCGGACCATATCCGCCATCATGATCCGACCGGTCTGTACATCGAGCATTTGGATCTGTACCTCGATCTGTTTGATCAGGATATCATCGAAACGAAGGATCCGGCCCGTCAGTACGTATCGAGCACCAAGCAGGTCGCCTGCCTCGGCAGCGTAGCGATCATCGTAGGTGCCCTGCATATTCCGTTGTTGTTCCGCCAGGATCTCGTGCGTGTTGTCCCGATCCACCAATAGGATCAACGGATCTTTGAGGTCCAGTATTGCGGCTTTCAAATTCGCCGAAAGTTGTTCTTCCACCTGTCCGGGCATACCGAGTTGCACCGTGTAGAGCAATTCGTTGAACAACGGGACGTAGGCCAGCGTGTACATGGCCTTCCCCTTGGCCACAGCCATTCGATCCCAAGCATCCTTGTAGTCCACATCACGGTCCGTGATCCAGACGTATTGTGTGAAGGCCGCTCGCCAAAGCCCCAGTTCCTCCGCCTTTCGACCTTGCCGATAGCGGGGCTCCAACTGGGCCAACAACGCGAGGTAGTCGGCTTCTTTCAGTTCGTGGTCCAATTTCACGGCCGCTTCGGCCATGTCCTGCGCCTCAGCGAATCGCTCCTCTCGGTAGAATGTGTTCGCTTCGTCCAACAAGGTTCTGGCCTTGTTCCGCTGTGCGGTCCGGCGTTGATCGTCCACGTGATCGTCCCATTGCAACGCAAGACCTTTCCCATCCATGGTGCGTTTCCATTGCATGGCTTCCGTGCGGTTTCGGTCGCCTACGCCCAGATCATTGGCCATGTACCTCTCCGATGCAGCGATGATCTTGCGATCCAGTAGCGATTGTGCGGTTCGTTTCATACCCAGGTGGGCGGAAACCGCCTTGGGCCGTCGGTCGAACAGTTCCTCATAAGCGCTGAAGGCTTCTTGCATCATGCCTCCCTGCTCGTATTGGTCGGCGCGGGCCAGTTGTTTGCGCGTGGAACCGCATGCGGAAAGCAGGAGGAGGGAAAGGAGTGCAATGATCCAACGCATGGCAGGGCAAAACTATCCTTGCAAGTCCTGTTCCGAAATGGTGGGTACTATTTTCGCCGGATGCCCGCACGCGTTCCGTGGATCATCGCGTTCTTGCTGTGCGTAGGCATCGTCCTTTTCGTGCTGCATCTGTGCATTGGGCCGGTGGCGATCCCGGTGGATGAGGTCTGGAGCGCGTTGTTCGGACATGGCAGTTCCACCACCATCCGGATCATCCATTCGGTCCGTTTGCCGGAAGCGATCACCGCGACCCTTGCTGGCGGGGGGCTTGCCGCTTGTGGCCTGCTGATGCAGACGCTCTTTCGCAATCCCTTGGCCGGACCATCCGTACTCGGACTAAGCTCCGGTGCCAGTTTGGGCGTAGCATTGTTGATGTTGGCCGTGCCATCAGGCGCTGCGGTCCTGCCCGCATTCGGGGTCGGTCTGGGCGCGATCGTCGGGGCCATGGCCGTGCTAGGGGTGATCATGCTCGCCGACCGTCGGATGGGTGATGGCGTGGCATTGCTCATCATCGGGTTGATGATCGGATACCTCTGTTCAGCGGTCATCAGTGTGCTTCAGGTCGCCAGTAGCGCAGGTGCTTTGCGCGGATATATTCTCTGGGGCATGGGTTCATTCACAGGAGTGGTGCCGGGCCGAATGGGTTGGTTGATGGTGCCGGTGGTGATGGGCCTGTTGGGGGCGTTCTGGTTGGTGAAGCCCTTGAATGCTTTGCTGTTGGGTGAAGCTTATGCCGCCAGTGTGGGTGTGGATGTCCGCCCCACCCGAAGCCGGATCATGTGGATCACGGGCCTGCTCGCTGGGACCATCACGGCGTTCTGCGGCCCCATTGCGTTCTTGGGCTTGGCAACGCCGCATGTGGCACGCGGTCTGTGCCGAACCAGCGATCATGCGGTGCTGATGCCAGTAACGATCCTCACGGGTGCGGTGTTAGCACTTTTCTGCGACCTGTTGATCAAGTTGCCGGGTGTTGGTGTGGGTATTCCTTTGAATGCGGTGACCTCCTTGCTTGGCGCTCCCGTGGTCGCTTGGGTCTTGTTGCGTGGTAAACGATGGGCACGAGCCACATGAGTTTACTCCGAGCCACTGGACTGGCCGTCGGATTCGGCGGACAACCGCTCATCGAAGGGGTGGATCTCCACTTGAACGCCGGTGAATGCGTCGCACTGATCGGTTTGAATGGTGCGGGGAAATCCACCTTGTTGAACAGTTTGGCCGGTTTGCATGATCCCATGGCTGGGAGGGTGGAAGTGGAGGGCCGACCGTTGACTGAACTGTCGGCCAACGAACGCGCCAAACGCATCGCCATGGTGCTGACCGGGCGCCCGCAGGTGGGCTTGTTGGATGTGCGCACCTTGGTGGCCTTGGGCAGACAACCGTGGACCGGCCACTTCGGTCGGTTAGCGGCCAAGGATCTTGACCGGGTCCAGAATGCGATGATCGCCACGGATACTCTCCCCCTTGCGGATCGCGCCGTGTCGCAACTCAGTGATGGTGAAGCGCAACGCGTACTCATTGCACGTGCATTGGCGCAGGATACGGCCATGCTTTTGTTGGACGAACCCATGGCCTTCTTGGATCTGGTGAACCGGGTTCGGATCCTGCGGCTGCTGCGGGATCTGGCGCACGAACAACACAAGGGCGTTCTGCTATCCACCCATGATCTCGGGTCTGCCTTGGAACTCTGCGACCGGATCTTCTTGGTCCACGACCGTCAATTGTGGAGTGGAACCACCGACGAGGCACGCACCTCCGGGTTCCTTCAGCGCGCTTTCGCGGTCGAAGGTCTGCAGTTCGATGCGGGCACAGGGTCGTTCCGGTCGGTGTAGAGGCATATTGAAATGGAAAGCCCACCTGCGGATAGCAGGTGGGCCCTCGTTGTACCATCGCTTTGCTTACTTCTTCAGCGCGTCGCGGATCTCCATCAGGAGCTTTTCCTCATTGCTTGGGCCAGCTGGTGCAGGTGCAGGTTCGGCCTTCTTCATCTTGTTAATGGATTTGATCACCATGAACATGACGAACGCCACCACCAGGAATTCAATGGTAACGGTGATGAAGCTACCCCACGCCACGGCCACTTCCGAAACGGCCGCTGTGGTCACAGCACCTGAAGCATCCGTGATCTCTGCTGCGCCTTCCGTCAGAATGATCTTCTTGTCAGAGAAGTTGATCCCACCGGTCAGTTGCCCGATCAAGGGCATGACCATGCCACTGATGAACGCTGTGGTGACCTTCGTGAATGCGGCACCCATGACGAATGCGACCGCCATGTCCACGAGGTTGCCTTTCATTGCGAACTCCTTGAATTCCTTCATCATACTCATGATCCTGTGGTTTTGGTTATGGCGGTGAAAGTACTCGTGATGTCTCAATTCGCACCGAACGAGCTCCAGGTCCGGATCGGTTCGCTGCGGGGGGACATTCCACCAATGCGTACCAGCAGCTCTACGGGTGTGTTGGTCTGGTCCAATTCGCGAATGGGGATCGTGGCATATTTCAGTGGCCGATCTCGTGGTCTAGGAGGCAGTTGAAGCGGAATGCGCGAGAGGACCGTGTCGCCAGAAGACCAGATGACACCGAGCACATCCACGGGAAGGGCGTGGACATTGGATACCGCAATGCCATCCCCGGTGTGTTGTGCATCGCGTACGTATGCCAGCACAGCGGACTTGGGGTTGAGTGTTTGGTGGATCACCGTTCGGTCGTGTTCCAATACCTCCGTGTCCAGATCGATCTTCGGGAATTCCGAGTTCAGGATGATCCGGGCCGGTTCCCATTCAGGTTTAGTGAGGTCCAATTCCCGTTCCCACCAACCGGGTGCAGAGATCGTATCCAAACAGGCGATGTACGCTTTCATGATCTCCGGGTCGGCCAAGAAGCGATCCACGATCTCCCGGCCTGCTCGATCTTCGTTCCCCACTTGTTCGGCGGCCATCAATGCGGTGATCGGTGCGCGTTGGGTGATGTGCAATGGGATCGGAACGAGTTCTTCACTGATGCTATCGACGAGAAAGCGGAGGTTCCACCAATCCAGAGCGGATCGCGTACCCAGCAGTTCGCTGATGGCAAGCAGACGGGCGACCTGATCGGTGTTGAAGACCTGCGAGGGATCCAACAAGCCGGACCGGAATGCTTCCATCCGTTTGATGGCCTTTTGGGCCCTCCCGGATAGCACATCCCCTTCAACCGATTGAAGCAGGAGGGGTGCTGCCATCCAGTCGCCTTGGCCGATGGTCGAACTGGGAAATGTGCGCTCTTCCATCATCGCTCGTGCATCCATCAGCAGCGCATCGTCGAATCGGAGCACCGGTCCATTGCCGCGCGACCAACGGGCCAACATGGTGTGGTCCGGTCGACCTTGCAATACGTACAGTCCCAAAGAGCGTTCGTTCAACTCCACCTCGGCCACAGCGCTCTGCAACGAGGCATGGCCTGCACTGCGCAGTACCGCGTGCAAGAGGATGGACCATAGTGGCGCTTCGTTGACGATCGGTAGCATATCGAAGGTCTGCATGCCTAGGACCGTGTCCCCCGGGAGGGTCCGAACGTACAAAGGCCAGGTGGTGTAAGCTCCAGGAATAGCGGTGCCTTCCCGCAACCCAAGTACCACGGGCACTTCACGTTCCCCTATATGTATGGTCGCCATCAGCACGGCGTTCCCGTCCACAGGGACCGAGCGGGTGTTCAAGGCCTTGTCCGAAAGTGCCATGAGGCTGTCGAAGTTCGCTGGGTCGAGTTGAATACGCAGCACGTTCACCTCTGGTGGTTTCGCGCGGAATGCATTCAGGACCGGATCACGCAATTTGCGGAAACCCGGATCGATGACCTCCCGGACGAAGCCCGTTCGCTCGGAACGAACTCCGAGGAAGAATACCAATCCGATGAGCACAATGGCTACCAGCTGGCTCAACCATGGAAGGAGTTTGCTCGCCTTGGCCTTCAACCGCGCCCACATCAGCTACCCGAGGATCCGGACGCTACTTTACGTTTGAACTGGTAGTGGTCCATGGTACGCATTCCCTTGGCCGTGCCAGAAACGAATACGTTCCACGCATCGGGGCCATTCGGCACATACACGATCCGCTGCGGATAGTCGTGGTCCGGGTTGGTGAAGACCAAACTGTCCGTGCGATGCACCAATTCGAAAAGGACCACTTCTCCTGAGTTCTGCGCGTCGATCGTCGCAGCGTACTGGATCTTGCCATCCTGGTGCAGGATCCCGAGATGCTCGATGAAAACGGTGTCCCTTCCGGAAAGCACACAACCCAGTCCCACCAATGTTCCGTCCGGGGCCCGGTGCCAATGTTCGTTGAAGACCGTTCTGCCGCTATCCTGCACATCGGCCCACTCGCCCATCAATCCGTCCAGATCCACCGTGGTTGGTTCCGCAAGATGGGCAGTCGCAGGATCTTGCTTCGGTTCCTGCGGCGAACACGAAATGATTCCGAGTAACAAGAGGGTAGGGAAGGCCCGATACATGGTACCAAGTTAGTCACCTTGTGTTGCCTGAATGGCTTCGCGCACGACATCCGGTATCCGTACCTTGTGTTCAGCCCCGTAGTCGTACATCACCTGCACGCTCGAACCTGTCGCCACCACTTCACCAAGCTGGTTCGTGATGCGGTATGCCATTGTGAAGCTGGTGTTGCCAATGGCCGTGCAACCGGTGCGGACCAACAAACGCGACGGCCATTGCACGGGCCGCACGAAATCGCACGTGGTGCTGGCCAGGATCACGCCGATGCCTTGTTCTTGGTGAGAACGAAGCACGCCAATGCGATCCAAGAAGTGCATACGCACATTCTCGAAGTAGCGGAAGTACACCACATTGTTCAGGTGGGCAAAGGCATCCTGCTCACCCCAAGCGACCTCGATCTCCAGGCCAACGGGCAATTCCTTTGGTTCACTCACTTCAATTCCTTGAGCAATTCGCGGTGCTGCCCCTTGAGCCGTTCCACATCCCGACCCAGCTTTTCGATCTTCTTCTCCATATCCTTCTTCATCGCTTCGCCACTGGCGCTTTTGAAGTTGAACATGCCCATGCTCCGCTCCATGGTGCGCATCTCGCCCTCCAACTCTTCGATCTTGCGTTTGACGAAACGGCTCTCCTTCTCGATATGGAACTTGCCATCCGGTGCGCTCTTCAGGTCGTCCATGCGGTCCTGGAATTGCATGCGACGGCGTTCTTCGACCTCCATTTTCAATTGACCGTAGTGCTTGTCCAATGCAGCACGGTACCGTTCGCTGAAGGCATCGTAGAGCTTCGGCGATACGCGTCCGGAATTCATCCAACGCAAGGAGAATGATTTGAGGGTCTCGATGTCCTTGGTACGTTCGCCGGTATGCGCGAAGGCCTCGATCTCGGCGATCAACGCTTCCTTCTCTTGCGCGTTCACGGCTTGTTCGGCATCCAACTTTTCAAAGGTGGTCTTGCGCGCTTGGAAGAATCCATCGCAGGCTTCGCGGAACTTGTTCCACAACCGGTTCTCGTCCCTAGGGCCGGCACTTCCGGCTTCCTTCCACTGCTGTTGTAAGTGTTTCAAGCGGTCTGCGGTCTGGCGCCATTCGGTGCTGTCCTTCAAACTCACCGCTTCATCCAATAAGGCTTGTTTCTTGTCGCGAACCACCTTGAACTGGTCCTTCAACTGGTCAAAGAACGCCTTCTTCGCATCAAAGAATCCGTTGCATGCGGTCCGGAATTCCTTCCAGATCCGTTCGTTGTCCTTCTTTGTGGCGAAGCCGATCGCCTTCCACGCATTCTGCAATTCCAATACCTGATCAGTGAATGCAGTCCATTCCTTGGTCGTGGTGGCGTTCAATTCTGCGGTGACCAGTTTCACCTTCTCCACCAAGGCTTGCTTTGCTTGCAGGTTCGCTTCGTGTTCCGTGCGGCGTGCTTTGTAATACTCATGCACCTTGTCGTAAATGGTGCGTGTGGCCGTTGAGAACCGGTCGCGGATCTCCTCCCATTCCTCCCGGACCACGGGCCCCACTTGGTGCCACTTTTCCTGATACTCCTTCACACCTTGCTCCAATTCCTTCACATTGTCTTTCTGCGCCAGACTTTCCACATCACTGATCAGGGCCTGTTTCAAGGCCGTGTTCTTCCGCAGGTCATGATCCCGCAGTTCCTTGTAGATGCGGATGTGGTAGAAGAACTCGTCGCGCAGGTGCGAGTAATCGTTCTGTAGATCACGGTAGTGTTGCTGCGGAATGGGGCCGATGGTCTTCCACTGCTCTTGCAGTTCGGCGAATCGTTGGAAGGCTGTGCCGATGTTCTCCTCACCAGCGATCAGGGACTTCAATTCGTCCATGATCGCCTTCTTGGTCGCCAAGTTGTCAGCTTCTTCCTTGGCCTTCTTGCGCCGGATGTCGTTGATGCGTTGGTTGAAGGAGTCGAGCAGTTGTTTGAACCGCTTGTCCTCTTCGTCCGTCAACGGGGCGGACTCGATGGCCACAGGTGTGGTATCGCCAGAAGCATTGTCGGATGCATCCTCATCCTCCGATGACTCATCACTCGAATGTTCATTGGATGCTGCGATCAATGCCTCATAGGCTTCCTTGACTCCCTCAACGGCTTCGGATGCAGCTTCCACATCCTCCATCGCTACTGCTCCTTCGAGCCGTTCGATCAGCTCTGCTTTCGTTACCATGCGCGCTTTCGATGGCCACTTCTCGACCGTCAGCCCAAAGATAGGAGGCTGGTTGGAACCGGAACCCGAGTTCAAACGGCAAGCCCGAGCATACAGATATCGTCCATTTGCTCCCCGGCCCCTTTCCAATCCAAGAAAGCGCGGTCCAGTAACACGGCCTGTTCCTTCAATGGCAGTTGCTGGTGCTTCACAAGTAGATCGGCCAACCGCGAAGTCATGAATCGCTTTCGTTCCGGCCCACCGAACTGGTCCACGTACCCATCGCTGAAGAGATAGATGCGGTCGCCAGCGGTATATGCCAACCGGTGGGTGGTGAAGTGCCGATCCTCGGTCTGGTGCCCGCCGCCTACAGGCCGCCGATCACCGTTGATGATGCTGAGTTGACCCTGATGCAGCCAATAAAGCGGTCGGTAGGCTCCGGCGAACAGGATCTCGCTCTGTCGCCGATCCACACGGCACAGGGCTACGTCCATGCCATCGCCCGCACCACGTTCTTTGCCTTGTTGATGCAAGGCCGCCACCATGCGTGCGTGCAAGATGCGTAGGATCTCTGCGGGGTCCTTTTCCGCATGTTGGGGGACGATCTCGTTCAGCAAGGAGCAACCGACGGTGGCCATCATGGCTCCGGGCATTCCGTGGCCGGTACAATCTGCCGCTGCGACGAAACAGGTGTCGTCATCGATCCGAAGTACCCAGTGGAAGTCTCCGCTAACAAGGTCCTTTGGCCGATCGATGACGAAGGAGTCCGCGAAGAGTTCGTCGTAGATCAATGCAGAGGGCACCAATGCCCGTTGGATCTTGGCGGCATAAGCCATGCCATCGGTCATGTCGGCATTGCGCGCCTTTACTTGGTCGTGTGCGGCTTCGTCCGCATTCAGCCATCGGCCGATGTAGCGGAACAGGAGAAAGCCGACCAGTCCGAATACCACCAACGCGATGGCGATGTTGCGAAACAAGGAGGTCTGTGCAGCGGCGACCACAGTGGCTGTTGAACGGCGTGCGAATACGATACCCAGCACGTGACCATCCACATCGCGAATGGATCCGAATGCCATGAGTTCCGGTCGTCCATTCGCACTGGGAATGGTATGGCCTTCAGCCTCGTAGTGCGGGAGGATCAAGGCTTCATCTCCGTTCCAAGGGTCACGGAATCGAGGTGTTTCGGCCGAGGTCACTAGGACCTGTAGTTCCTGCTTCATGGTGTCATGCACCAGGATCTCCAATGGTGCTTCCAAGCCATTTCGTTCGGCCGCTTTGCGCAAGCGTTCGTGCAACACGTAGTACCAAGCATCCTGGGTGTTCTTGAAGATCATGCCCCGGCCATCATACCGTTCCATCAAGGCCGTGATATGGCCGTGTGGGATCTGTTCGGAAAGTGTGGCGGTGATGCTTTCCAGTTGGGACAACCCTTGTACCTGCCGGGCACGTTGCTCGCCTTGATGGACGAAGGCAATGACACCGATACAGAGCAGGAATAGCGCTCCGTAAACGGCGAGTAGGACCTTATGCTTGGTGTGCTTCGGACGGAATTCCACGGATTGCGTTGCCGGAGATCCTGTCTCCGGCCTGCGTTCCTACGTGGTTTCGTGCTCGGTTGTTCCGTTCTTAAGAAGTAAGAAGTAAGCAGTAAGCAATCGGCAGGATGCAGGAGCGCCTGCAACACCTGCCCACTACCACCTGGCCACCGCCACCTTCTCCTTCTCCATCAACCCAAGAAAGGGTACCCGTGTTCGGTCGCGGGAACGAAGGTCTCCTTGATGGTTCGAGGGCTTACCCAGCGAATGAGGTTCAGGTAACTACCGGCCTTGTCGTTGGTGCCGCTTCCGCGCGCGCCACCGAAAGGCTGCTGTCCGACAACTGCACCCGTAGGCTTGTCGTTGATGTAGAAGTTACCCGCACTATGCCGCAGTACTTGCATGGCCTGCACGATGCTCCCACGGTCGTTACTGATCACGGCACCGGTCAAGGCGTATTCCCCTGTGCTATCCACCAGCTTCAAGGTATCCATCCACCGGTTCGGACTGTACACATGAATGGTCAGCACGGGACCGAAGATCTCCTCACACATCGTGGTGCTCTTTGGATCCTTCGTCACGGCAACGGTCGGCTCGATGAAGTAGCCCTTGGACTTGTCGTACTTCCCACCGGCGATGATCTGGACATTCTTCTTGTCCTTCTTCAACCCATCAATATATCCGCTGATCTTGTCGAATGCCTTTTCGTCGATCACTGCGCCGATGAAGTTCTTGAAGTCGCGCGGGTCGCCCATCTTCATTTCGGCGAGATCGGCCAGGAGTTCCTTCTTCACTTGCGGCCAGATGTTCTCAGGGATGTAGGCCCGGCTGGCCGCGCTACATTTTTGTCCTTGGAATTCGAAAGCACCACGTGAAAGGGCCGTGGCCACTACGACTGGATCTGCACTCGGGTGCGCGAGCACGAAGTCCTTGCCTCCGGTCTCGCCTACGATGCGTGGATAGCTGCGGTAAAGTGGAAGGTTATTTCCGATCGTTTGCCAGATGTGGCGGAATACACCTGTGCTTCCTGTGAAGTGGATCCCCGCGAAATCCTTGTGTTTGAAGATCACTTCCCCAGCAACGGGTCCTTCCACATGGATCAGGTTTATCACCCCAGCAGGCAAGCCCGCCTGCATGAAGATCTCCATGATGACCTGCGCGCTGTAGCATTGGGTATCCGCACACTTCCAAACCACTGTATTTCCCATTAGGGCGCATGCACTTGGCAGGTTGCCGGCGATCGCTGTGAAGTTGAAGGGGGTCAACGCGAAGACGAAGCCTTCGAGCGCACGGTACTCCAAACGGTTCCAAACACCTGGCGAGCTGACAGGTTGGTCCTTGTAGATCTGGGCTGCGTATGACACGTTGAATCGCAGGAAGTCAGCGAATTCACAGGCGGCATCGATCTCCGCTTGGTACGCGTTCTTGCCTTGACCCAACATGGTGGCGGCATTGATCCGTGCCCGATACGGACCACTGATCAGGTCTGCCGCTTTAAGTAGGATCGCGCCCCGGTCCTCCCAAGGCATATTCTCCCAATCCCGCTTGGCTTTCAGCGCCGCATCGATCGCAGCTTTCACGGTCTTGGCATCGCCATAGTGGGCCATGCCCAACACATGATCATGCTTCTGGGGCGAAGTCATTTTACGCTGGTCCTTCGTCGTTACCGCCTTTCCACCGATCCACATCGGTGCATCGATCTTCACCTTCGACCGACGATCCACTTCGGCTTGCAAGGCTGCTCGTTCGGGGCTTCCGGGTGCGTAGCTGAGGACGGGTTCGTTGTGGGGTGTGGGAGGGGTGAAAGTTGCGTTGGCCATGTTCTTTTTCGCGTTCAATGACCGGGCAAAGGTAGATGCCTCGACCCGGACGTTCCGCCCTCAACTTCTCAACCTGAGCGGAACACCGATCCGTACGTAGCGAACGATGAGCCCGGGAGGGTCCGCGATCTAGAAGAATGCGGAAGTGCGTACCGTTCCGACTTGAAGACCGCGAACGGATAGGTGATCGGTGCTTGCGCAATGCATGCTGACGAGGGGGGAGTGAATGGTATCGAGAACGCGACGTGCAATGCTCCAAGGGCCGCCATTGAGCAGTCCTGACCATCCATGATCCCACTCACCGCACGATCGTGGTCGAGAGAAACCCTACGAGCGAGCGAGTCGGACACTCGGAGTACGCCTGTTCGGTCAGCGTTCGACCTTCACGAATCCGTCGAACCGATAGATCGGGTCCATCTCTGATCCGGCTTCGATCTCGCACAACGGACGGATCAGACCATCGTTCAAGCCGTATACCCAACCATGGAGGTGAGGTCCACCGCGTTCGGCCCATGCTCGCTGTACGATACTCGACTTGGCAAGATCCTTTACCTGTTCCATCACATTGAGTTCAACGAGCCGATCGAAGCGCTTGTCTTCAGAGGGTATCGCTTCGAGTTCCGCAGCGTGCATCCGACGAACATCCTTGATATTGTACAGCCATTTATTGATGATCCCGAGATCATCATGGCCCATGGCGGCTT
Organism: Flavobacteriales bacterium; assembly: GCA_016710015.1. Classification (GTDB taxonomy): domain Bacteria; phylum Bacteroidota; class Bacteroidia; order Flavobacteriales_F; family PHOS-HE28; genus PHOS-HE28. The sequence continues at coordinate 654,804 of JADJLR010000001.1, read as the reverse complement.
TCACACCACCACACCCGTAATGGCCACATACGATGATATGCTTGACATTCAACATCTCGACAGCAAACTGGAGCACGCTCAATAGGTTGAGGTCGGTGTTCACCACCATGTTCGCTATGTTGCGATGAACGAATATCTCACCGGGGCGAGTCCCCGTGATCTCGTTGGAGGGAACCCTGCTATCGCTGCAACCGATCCACAAGAATTCAGGTTCCTGTAGTTTAGAAAGTCGGCTGAAGAATTCCGGGTCCCGATCGACGCAGTTCTCTGCCCAGATCTGGTTGTTCTTAAGTAGGCGGCGATAGCTCTCCATTCTTGTTGATCATTTGTTTTGTAAGGTCCAGAGGGGTGTTCAACGGTGAGGGGTCGAACTTGCGGACCACCTATTGCTCTGTGAGCGTTGGTCCTTCCTTGCAGATAGCGATGGTCTCATTTCGGTTCCTCCTTTTGAGTGTTGCCCTTTACTGGTGGACCCTCGCTGTTCCCTTCGTATTGCGCCACTATTGGCAGGAGTTCCCGGAATCCGTTAAGGATATGCTCCTTCGGAACGATCCCGGGTGCAACGTGCAGGTCCTTGAGCAGTTGCGCGGGCTGCCGTTGAAGCCCGGTGATGTACACCTTGGTCCCTTTGTCACTTAGGTCTTGGATGATCTCCATTACGGTATTCAAGCCGCTTTGGTCCATGAAGGGCACTTCGCGCATGCGGATCAACACATGGGGTGTATCGGGAATGGAAGCGGCCATATCCTGTAAGGTGCTGGTAAATCCAAAATGAAGTGGACCATGCAGTTTATGTACATGCACCTTGCCTTTGAACATGTTATGTAACTCCCGTTCCTCCGGGTCCTTTGGTTCTCGCATCAGTTCATCCATTGTTCCTACCTCGGATCGGTCCGACGATTCATCCCCCATGCGCTTCATGAATAAGAGTGAAGCAAGCGCAAGACCCAACGCAACGGCCTGGATCAGGTCGAAGAAGACCGTAAAGACGAGCACGAGTACCAGAACCGCCGCATCTGCACGCGGAGCATAGCGCAACTGCTTCACCCCCCGCGTATCCATGATCGCCAGACCGACCGAAACGAGGATCCCTGCCAGCACTGCGAGCGGGATCTCCTCAGCAAGTTTGCCTGCACCCAAGAGCACCACGAGGAGGAAAAGCCCATGGATCATACCGCTGATCCTCGTCCGACCTCCGGCCTGGATATTCACTACGGTGCGCATGGTAGCACCAGCGCCGGGAATGCCCCCAAAGATGGAAGAGGCCATGTTCCCGATCCCTTGCCCGATGAGTTCGCGCTCACTGTCATGTCGTGTTCGAGTCTTGCTGTCCGCGACCAAAGAGGTGAGCAGGGAGTCCAACGATCCGAGGACCGACAAGGCGACAGCGTCCGTGAAGATCGTGCTCCATAGATGCGCATCGATGCTGAACATGCCAGCGATCTTCAACTCGGGGAGCCCTTGTGGTATGCTACCGATCCGGGGAACGTCCCAGCCCAACACCATCGGTACGATGCTCACTAGAATGAGCGCCACCAACGTACCCGGGATCTTCGTGGTCACCAACGGGAATAGGTAGATGATCGCAAGTGTGACGGCGGCGAGCAGGACGGCATGTACATCGATCCCCGCCAATGGGCGCCCGACCTCCATGAAAACATCAATGATCACTGGCGGGGAGGCATGACCCATGATCGGGAACACCTGTAGGAGAATGATGATCACGCCGATCCCGGACATGAATCCCGATACGACCGGATAGGGTACCAATCGGATGTATTTTCCTACCCGCACCAAGCCCAGTATCACTTGCAACGCGCCGGCCAACAGGAAAGTGAGCAATACCGCACTGAGGCCTGTCTCGATGCTGTCGGCCATTGCGGTCATGTTGGCGGCCAAAGCTGCGCTCACCACGGTCATTGGTCCTGTGGGTCCGCTCACTTGGCTCGGAGTGCCACCTAACCATGCGGCCAGAAAGCCGAGGACCATGGCACCGTACATACCGGCGGCAGCTCCCAACCCGCTTTGGACACCGAAGGCCAAAGCCAAGGGGAGTGCAACGATGCCGGCCGTGATCCCGCCGAACACGTCGCCCCGCACATTGCTAAGGTCGAACTTGAAGATCCGTGTCATTGATCAACTACCAATCTTGGAACGTATCAAAGGCAACCCGATCGCTGAACATCGGGTACGGTGTTCCAAAACCTCTCAGGGTCGAGGACACCGGGCCATCAACGCACGGGTCGTCCGAGCGTCAAGGTTCGTACGGATCAAGCTTTGGGAGGCGGAACTGCCACATCACCGTGCAAAGCGGCCTCCACGCGTTGATCGCGGATCGGCGCTACCGCTTGCGTGAGCACGGGTTCGTCGAATGCATTTTCCCAATGCATTTCGGCGCAGGTCGACTTCACCTCTTCCTCCACCGAAATGGGCAGGGACCGCGTTCCAAACTCATCCATCACCGCGTCCTGGTTCCGGGAGTTGATCATCAGCGGCATCATCCACAACAAGAAAGCAACCATGGTCGAGACCAGCTGCATAGCCGTTGGCAACGTGGAACTGGTCGCTCTGTAATGCATTGAATGAACGCGAAGATAGGGCAGGTTGGCAGGCTTCAATATCTGAACCTGCTTCGTACCTAGTTCAATGCCCAAGGCCAGCACATTTCCATGGTGGGCACTTCAACTTGGAAAAGATGGCCATCCACTTTACGCTCCATGGTATAGGAGCCTTGCATTCGTCCGAATGCGCTGTTCAGATCACACGCACTTGTATAGGTGAATGCCTCCCCAGCACGCAATACCGGTGTTTCCCCGACCACCCCCGGACCTTCCACTCGACGCAAGGCAGCCAAGCTGTCCCGAATGGCCCAATGGCGGTGTTTCAACTGCACCGTGTCCTTGCCCGTATTGGTGATCGTGATCCGGTAGCTGAAGATGAACCGGCCCACGCGCGGGTCGCTGTGCTTGGGTTCGAATCGGCTGCGGACCGTGACCTTGATATCCTGCGTGACCGTGGTATTCATGGTACAAAGATCTGTGATCCCCGGGGATCGTGCTGTCCAATGATGTTCCGACTTCGCAACGACCAGCTCACCCTTGCAGATCGTTCTGTCGAAGCAAGTTGCACAAGGTTCCGGTCGGATCCTGCCAACAACTGCGAAAGGTTGCACACCGCCGATCGTGGACATCGGTCGTTTTCCGTGTTGACCCGTATGGGCGTGCCCCGATACCTTGCCGCCCCATGATCCTGACCACTCCGCAGTGCATTCGTGTTGCTTTCGCGTTCACCTTCTTGCTTCTTTCGCTGACCCTTAGTGCACAATACAACGGTCCGGAAAGTGTGGAATTCGACCCCGATGGTGATCGCTATTTCGTCAGCAACACCGGCAGTCAATTGATCAGTGTGCGGGAGCAGGATGGAGGGGTGTCCACCTTCGTCAGTGTCGGTTCGCCACCGTATGGGTTGGAACTCATGGGCGATACCTTGTTCGCTTGCACGGACGGCGGTGTGAAAGGCTACGCCACAGCGGACGGCGTTCTGGTCTTCGATCTGGACTTGAACGGAACATTCGTCAACGGGATCACGACCGACGGAGCCTACCTGTACGTGACCGATTTCGGTGCCGGACGCATCTACAAAGTGGATGTGGCACAGAACACGTTCACCACGTTGGTACCCAGCACCGGTACGCAACCCAACGGCATCGTTTGGGATCCCGTGGGTGAGCGTTTGGTGGTGGTGCTCTGGGGTGGTTCCGTCAAGAGTTTCGATCGGGAAAGTGGGGCGGCTACGACGTTGGTCTCCAATACGGGCCTCGCCAGCATTGATGGCATCACTATCGACTGCCTCGGCAATTTCCTGTTGGCCTCCTGGAGTCCGGATCGCATCACGCGGTACGACCCGGCCTTTACAACGGGTGTGAACACGGGGATCACGGGGTTGAACAACCCGGCGGATATCGATTTCGACCACGTGAACAATGTGGTCTGCATCCCGAACAGTGGTTCCAATACCGTACAACTCGAGGAGGTGGATTGTACTTCTGGCTTGCAGGAAGGAAGGAGCTACATCACCAAAATTCTGCCGAACCCCACCAGCGGTCTGGTCACGTTCGATCCCCCCTTTTCCGCTACGGAGCCTTTCATGGTGCTGGATACCAGAGGGCTGCTTGTCGCGATGGGCAACTTGCGCCCGAATGCGCAATTGGACCTCAGCAACCTTTCCAACGGGCTCTACACGATCTTGTTGACCCGCTCCGCGCAGCAGTTCCGCGTGGTGAAGGAGTGACCCACTTGGGTCAACTTTCAGCCTCGGTCGGGCCCACTTTCTTCAACCGGCGGTAGGTGAACACACTGAGGATGTGCCGACGTGCGAACCGCAGGTTGCCATTGTTGTTCACGAACTTGTTGTACACGTTCTGCGGTACCCCGAAGTACTCGTACTCGCTGCCATCGCCGAAGATCAGGTGCAAGGTCATGGCCTTGTAGCGCCAATCGCTGATCACGCTGGTGGTGGCCGTGCGCTCGAATTCCTCCTTATTCGTGGCATGCGTTTCCGGATGGATGCTCACCAAGAAATGGTATGCATCGATGAGGTGTTTGCTCACCTCCTCTGCCTTCACCCGTTCTCCCTCGTCCTGGAATCGGTCCGGGTGGTGCTTCTTCATTAGGCCCTTGTACAGAAGCCCCAATTCCTTGAGGTCCGTTCGGGGCATGGCACCGAGCAATTTGCGGCTGTCAAGGATCTTCTTGCTGGACATTTGGGGCGCGAAGGTCGCGCTTTGCCAGTGATCAGCGCAGGGTGGAAGTGATCAAGGCTCCAACCGAGGCGACGCACTGCGCTCAACGGTCTCGTTCACCACGATCTCCTCCCATCGGTTCCAGTTGTACACCGTTGCCTTTCCTTGTGCCTTGGCGAAGGTGACCGCGTTGTACCGATCGGTGAAGATCCGGCAACTGCTGTACCACATCTTCCCGTCCGCTGGATCACGGTAGCCACTCACGACCGCATCATTGTCCAAGGCGTGCTGCAATACCACTTCCAGATCCGGAAGGCCATCCTTTCCGACAGGTACATCGTAGGCCGCCACCAGATCCGCGTTCACATAGGAATTGCCGCGCACATCGTAGCTGAACCGCTGTTTGCGGGAGGCAATGGCGCGCAAGCGTTCTATAAGCAAGGTGAATACCCGGTCGGACATGTACGGTGTTTGGCTGGGGACGAAGATCCGATCAAGCCCTTCAGGATCCACAGTGGGAGTTGCTGAAGGATCAACAAATGATCGTCGCTAATTCAGAAGTGCTTGGCCCTCAGCGGAACGGCAGCCCGTGGTCAGCGCAAAAGGGTCACGTGCCCTTGCCGTTGCTGGATCTTGCCGTGGCTATCGCGCACGCTGACCGTCCAGGTGTACACGCCATCAGGCACCTGCTCACCCGTCCAAGCGGTGGCCTTATCGGTGAGGGTGGCCAATGTGCGCCCCCAGCGATCGTAAATGGTCAGCTGGAAATCTTCTGGGTTCCGTACGCTCGTGATCACTTGGAAACCGTCATTGATCCCATCGTTGTTCGGGGTGAAGCTGTTCGGTGCCCAAAGCAGGAACGCATCTTCAACACAAACCACCTGTTCGCTCTCGTCCACGCAATCATTCGCATTGCTCGCTATCAGAACGATGGAATAGCAATCCACATCGCTGAAGGTGTACGTGAAACTGGATGCATCCGAAGTAAAAGGTTCCGGTGTTCCGAGTTGCCATTGCAATTGACTTGCATGGGTGCTATGATCCGTGAACTGCACGGTCGGTGCATCCAGCGTCACCACGGCAGGCGAACTACTGAAGTCCGCGATAGGAGTGGCCCAGGCTTCAATGTACTCCGGCATGGTCACCGTACCGGGGCAACGTGGATCACCCTCCACAGGTATGGCCGTCAAGGTCACATCGTGGATCCCCACAGCAAAACAATGCTCCGCGACCGGACCGGAGGCTGTGCCGCCATCGTTGAAGTTCCAGGTATAGGTGAAGGTTGGATCGGAAGTCGCGGTCAGTTGAATGCAAAAAGGCTCACATCCCGTCCGGATCGGAGCGCTGAATCCCGGGATCACCGTTACCGCCTCGGCGATCGTGATCGAAGCCGTGTCCACGCCACATGCTCCGGAGACGACCACGAAGTAGGTGCCTGGTCCTTCAACGGAAACAGTGTCGGTCGTTGCAGAGGTATTCCAGAAATAGGATCCAACTCCCGACGCGATCAACTCCAGCGGCGCTCCCGCGCAGGCTTCGGTCGGCCCGGTGATCGAGGCCACGGTCGCGGCGGTAATACCAACGGTCACATCGGCAGAAACGGTCCCGCAAGCGTTGGTGGTTTCCACGGAATAGGTACCGGCCGTATCAACGGAAATGGAAGTGGTCGTTGCGCCGGTATTCCAGGCGTACGCATTCCCTCCGTTCGCTGTCAACACCACCGAGGTGCCTTCACAGATCGTGGTCGGTCCATCGGCGGTGATGGTCAGTGGGGTATTGGCCTCTACCTGCAGGTCGATGGTCGTGCAGGTGGTGTCTCCGCACGCGTTCACTGCACAGAAGGAGAGGGTGGTGCCATTCGTTTCGCTCGCCCCCAACGTGTAGTTGGTGGAGTAGGCATTCGGACTGGTGAAGTTGCCCGTTCCGCCGGTCCAGAAGACGGTTGCGATGTTGCCGGAAGCAATACCCGTAAGGCCCGTGGTCCCGCCGCAGGGTAGCTCCTCCGGCTCTGTGGTGATCTGTACCCAGAATGGAGTGATCGGCGCTTGGCAGCCATCGTTCACATACGTTACCGTGGGTGCGCCCGGCCAACTCACCTCCAAACTGGATCCGTCGTTGTCCGTGTACGAACCGCCATAGGTGCCGTATTGGTTCACCATCAACGAGAGGTTGTAGGTGACCGAATCGGTACACTGCTCGGATACCATCGATAGCTGGAACGTTCGGTAGCTGGTCGGGCCGGTGGGTGACGCGGTAATGCCGGCGCCGTTGTTGTGGTTCTTGAAATGGCCGAACGTGTTGCCCGGAGCTTGGTAGATCACGAAGAGCGTGTCATTCAGCCCGGCGAAGGAATTGCCCGCTATACAGAGGTTGGTGCTGGTGATGCCCAACACACGCCGCCCCGCTGGTAGGATACCTCCTGGCGGTTCCACCAACCAGCCACAGTTCGTGATGGTCGCATTCAGCTGCGCGGTCACCGAGGCGGAGGTGGCGTTCTGCACCCAACCTAAAAAGGCATTCGGTGTAGCCCAAGAAGCTTCCAGATCCGCCAAGGCGATCGGGAGTGGACCAACGATGAAGCGGAACATCTCGTTCTCGCCCTCCTGCGCCCCAGAGCATGCGCTGTTGCACGCATCCACCAGCACCCGTTCGATCTCCAAGCACTTCGTGGGTATTTGGGAGTGAAGCGTTAGCGTACCCGACCAAGCAGCCCCGGCAAGCAGGTAGGGTAGGAGTTGATGCTTCAAGTTATCCAAGGGAATAGAGATGAGAACGCTGAAGACGGTTCATTACTGTGGTGCAAAGGTCGGTCACTGGGAGACGATCGGCGCGATCCTCAAGTTGTACTCACCCGGATCGAATTCACGAAACGCACCCCGATCGATCGGTCGTAGCGCTGCTGGTGGTCGGTGAGGCGGATCCGCACGAAGTCAAGGTTGTTCTCGACCACCGATCATCTTTTCAACACCGAGTACCAATTCGCGAATTGGGCACTTACCTTGGGATCATGAGGGTGCATGAAGTTCATATCATCGCAACTTGCCTTCAAGCCGCAGCGTCGCAGCACGATGCCCTGAGTACACCGAAGGGAGCAATGCGTCGCCCCGAGTACGCCGAAGGAGCAACGAGCAACGAGCAACGAGCAACGAGCAACGAGCAACGAGCAACGAGCAACGAGCAACGAGCAACCCAACAAGTTAGCGCTTCCTTCCTCGTATCACACACCACCTCGACCTGCGATCATGAACAATGATCAACGGGCAACAGTGTGGCCTCTTGCAAAGGCAAGGCAGCGATGCATTGTCCTGCTCGGCACCGGACTTATCTTGGTGCAATGCGTTGCACAAGGACCCACCACGCAAGACCTGCTCAGGGTGATGAACGCCGCAGAAGAGCAGCACACGAACATGCCTAGTTCCATGGAGGATCCTGCGGAATGGGAAATGCTGAACGAGGCCGACCGAAGCAGGTGGACCGGTCCAAACTTGGAGGGATCCGGAACCGAATGCCAAGGACCGCACGACGCGAATTTCGCCGAAGCGATACCCGTTCTTAGAACTCTGGTGGCGATGCCCATCGAAGCGGAATTGCTGGAAGCCTTGAAGGCTCTTCGGCCACGGTGCTACAGCTACACCGGATTTCCGAGGCAGATCATCATCTACCAAAGCTATGGACACTATGGGCAGCCAAGTGCTGAAGTACCCGGACCATGGAGAGCGTGTTCAGCAGCAGAACCGGTTTACAACGCCAACGGAATGGTCGTGGGCCCGAACGAACAAGACCGGTTCCACAAAGCCGAAATAGCCCGGAGCAAAGAACAACCGGCGCTGCAGCACCCCGCGCTACAAGCCATAGGAACGGCACAAGCCGCAGAACCAACCACGCAACCAACCCATAAATGAAGAAGCCCCCAGTGCTATAACACCAGGGGCCAAACTCCGCAGGCTGAAGCCCTCGAAGCCCGCTCATGTCCCACCTAACCCACTGTAAAAGGTAAACGAAACAGAACAGTACAAAGGTATCGCACCACCAGCAACGTGCCACTGCCCCTTGGCAGTACCTCCAAGGATGCCTTTCCGTGATTCGCGACGGACTAGGATATTAACGCAAGCGGTTTTGGACCGGAACGATGGTTTTGGTCGATACGAACGAACAATGAATCTAACAGGTTGCAGGTACCCGACCTTCAAGCAAGCCGTGCAACGTGCATGGTTGGCTGTTTGCCTCTTGTCTTGCGCCCTACCACTTGCCAGCCAAAATTTAGTACCCAACCCAGGCTTCGAAGAAGCGGACACCTGCTCCAGCATGAGCTTCGGTATTGAAGGACCACTCCATTGGTTCAGTGCCAATGGAACCCCAGATCATCTTCAAAGCTGTTTGCCCTATGGTGCCTTCAACGGGCTACCCATGAATTTCTTCACCTATCAGGAGCCCTTCGAGGGAACCTCATGTGCTGGCATTGCAACATACTGGCAGAGTGGCCAAACCGATTACCGGGAATGGTTGATGGCTCCTTTGTTGGAACCTTTGGAGGTGGGGCAGACCTACTACTGCAGCTTTCGGGCGAACACGGCATTTGGAGGCAATCACTCATATCCGCAATTTTGGTTGGCCAATGATAAGGTGGGCATGCTTTTCACTATGCAGGACCGTCCGTGGACAGAGGGTGACCTCTTTCCGACGAGGCCCAACTATGCTCATTTCACCCATCCACTGATCCTTGCGGATACGGTGGACTGGACCCTATTGAGCGGCAGCTTTGTGGCTGATAGTGCATACCAGTACGTGATGATCGGGCAGTTCTTCAGCAATGCCTTGACAGATACGCTGCATCTTGCTCCACAAGGGGACCCGTGGTTTTGGTTTCCGCGGGCGTACACCTTGGTGGATGCGGTCTGTGTATCTGCCAGCCCGGGTGGTTGCGACCTAGGGCAAGGGGTGGGCGAGGTGCAGGCGACAGGCCCTGTGCTGTTCCCCAACCCTGCCCAGGACCAATTGATCGTGGGCCAGCGGGCAGGAGCTGAGGCAGAGGTGCTGGATGCTGTGGGGCGCTTGCTTTGGCAGGGCCGCATCACGAGCGATCGTTGGGCGCTGGATGTTCGGTTTTGGGCGCGCGGTGCCTATATGTTGCGCATGGCGCATGGCGGAAAAGTGGAAACGCACAAGTTCGTATTGACCGAATGAACGCATCGTTCCGGTCCTTTCAGTTTAGACCTAACACGAAAGGACATGAGAACGAAGAATTTCTTGAAGCACCTGATTCAACCAAAGCAGGGTCTTCCGTCTTCGGAGACCCTGCGTTTCCTGAGGGATTCGCCATCGAACGAACAGAGGCTATGAGAGGCCGCGAAATGTCCTTGATATTGCGTGCCTCGCTCAATTCGAAACTCAACGACTTGATCCATCACAACAGCGCTTTGGGTCTTCTGGAAACTTTTCAACCGCGAGTACCAAAACACGAAATCGCATGTACCTTGGCATTACAATGGCGAGAATGTTACATATAAATACTACTCGCCTACTAGCCGATCGCCACAGCGCATCGGCTCTCTCTCTCTCTCTCTCTCTCTCTCTCTCTCTACGCCCATAGGGTCTGCATGGCCTCCACAAAAAAGCCCCCGGTGCGCAAACACCAGGGGCCAGTTGCTCTTGTCCCACCTAACCCAGTTGCATAGGTAAACGAAACAGAACAGTACAAAGTTAAGGTGCCCGCCCAAGCAAAGTAAGCCGCGCCACCGTTCCATGATCGGCGCAACATCATGGATGCCTTGCCGCAACGACCGCGACGGACGAAGGCATTATTTCCAGCGGTGTTGGATCGGATTTGCTACCCGGTCAATTCGAAAAAAGAACGAATGTTGATTGCTACAACATACAACAGGTGGCCCGGAGTGGGTGCAAGCATCCTCTTGGGTTGCCTGTTGTTTGTTGCAATGGCACCTTGCCAAGCGCAGAATTTAGTACCTAACCCCAGCTTTGAGCAGATAGATAGCTGCCCGGTTTTTCCGGCATTAACTGGCTTCCAACCCGGGGCGATTCCAGATCACTGGTTTAGCTTCAATGACACTCCGGACTACTTCAATGCCTGTGTGGATACCGTTTCAAGTGTACCCTCGAATGTTTTCGGGTACCAAGAGGCATTCGATGGGCAGGCATACGTGGGGATGGCTACTTTCTTGCCTGGTGAATACCGTGAGATGGTAGGCGCTGAATTGCTACTTCCAATGTTGATTGGTGAAACATACTATGCGAGCTTCTATGTGAACGCTGCGCACGGGGGCATACAGCCATTCGATATTGGAAGCAGTAATATAGGGATGCTTTTCACCATGAATCCGTACGAATGGGTATTCGATATGCCGGGTTATGGCTTACGAAATTACTCACAAGTATACAGTGCCAGCGTGATCACGGATACGTTGGGTTGGACTTTGGTAAGTGGCAGTTTCGTGGCAGACAGCGCCTATCGGTACCTTGTGATCGGGAACCATTTCCAGAATGCGCTAACCGATACAGCCTTCATAGGGCCAAGTCCATGGGATATATATTACGGTTGGGCGTATTCGCTTGTCGATCAGGTCTGCGTCTCCACCAGCACTCAGGGGTGTCCATTGGCGAACTTAGTACTTGAACTGTCTGGAGCTGTGGGCGGTATTTTTCCCAATCCCGTGAAGGACCAGCTTCATGCGCGCTTCGGAGAAAAAGTGATCGGCGACATACGGGTTGTGGATCTGCTGGGCCGATCGGTAAGGGTGGAAAAGGTTGTTGGCGTAGAGAACATAACCTTATCGGTAGTGGGTTGGGCAAAAGGGCAATATGTGCTGGAGTGGTTTGGAAAAGCTGGCAAACGTTCGTTCAAGTTCGTGATCGTAGAGTAGCAAGTTCGGTCTTGGTGCAAACAACACAAGACCATGAAACAGAAGAACATCAAAGTTTGGGCTTTGGCCGGACTATTGGGTTGTGCGATGAATTTGTCGGGACAGGTTACACAACCTAATAATTATGTTACAACCCTTCCGCCATACGTGGGTTGTGATATCAACAGTAATCAACCGTTACGAATTAAGACGGAAGCGGATTACCCGATCCACATGTACACGGATGCGGTGAAGCGGATCCAATTGCTTGGCACAGGCTCATACACCATCGGCAGCTTCGCCACCCAAGTGAAGGATGACTCCTTACTACTGAGCCCGGATGCAGATCTATTCTACGCTGCAGGTGCCCTTGGACCTTATAGCCTGTTGCATCTTGCCGCCGCAGACAACACCGCGCAACAAGCGAGCTACCGGGCGTGGATGAAAACCGGGATCGCTTTCACGGGCAACGCCGATCAAGGGTACGTGGGCCAAAAGGCAGAAGAGTTGGACTATACCGATATGGTGCTGCACTGGAGCGACAACCCGGGCAAAACGCTGAAGGATCGGTTACGGTTCATCTTCACCAGCGGGTTTGACAGTACAGCAACCACCGGTGCATCCAGCGCCGAAGGCTTGGAGGGCATGCGACTGTTCCCGTTGAACAACGATGAAGTGAACGTAGGTCTTGGCGATTTCTATGCAGGCAACACCGCCGTACCAATGCCGGTAGTGGAACCCACCGAGCGCTTGGATATATTGAACGGTCGGGTCCGAGTTCGCGACCTACCTACCGACCCGGAAGCCAACACCCTGAATAAGTACTTGGTGGTGGATGATGTGGATCCGAGTAACCCTGAATATGGTGTGGTGAAGTGGCGCAACCTGCCCACGGGCACAGGCTCTGGTTCCGATTGTGATTGGATCATGGATTCATCGCAGAAGCTGATGCGGAGTGGATCCGCTGCAGTGGGTATGGCAAATCCACCTAGTTGCCCGGATAGGTCGTGGTTATATGGTGTAGGAACGACGAACTTCAATTACAAAATGCAGGTCTACCACGACGACTTGGACCGTAATGTGAATGGTGGTATAGATGTGCAGTACAAAGCGGATGCTGGACAATACGGTATTGGCATTCACAGTAGCATTACTCCATCTGCAGGGACAACTGGACCATCGGACATGGTAGGTGTTCGCGGCATCGTTGCGCTTGCGCCGGTCTCGGGCTCTGCTCTGCACGGGGATCTAACAGCGAATCCATCGAGTTTCCCCACCGGAGATTTCCATGGTGTGTGGGGGCGAATGAGAGCTGAAGAGGGTAGTGTATCACGCGGTTTCGGTGTTAGGGGCGATGTGACAGCGGACGTCCAGGGTGACTTGACGCAGGCCTTCGGTGTCTATGGCAGCGCGAACGATGGGATCAACCGATACGGCGTGTACGGAATGGTCCCAGCTGCAGCAGTTGCCCCGGCATTCCGCGCCGGTGTTTATGGCAATTCCCCAGTGATCTATGCAGATACCAATACGACCGGGGCCGTAGGTAGCTGGGCGGGCTACTTCCAAGGCATGGTCCGCATTTCCAGCAACGCCTACGTGAACGGCAATGTGCTGGTCACCTCCGATGCTTCATTGAAGACCAACGTGGAGGACATCACCAATGCGCGCGAGCTGATGCAGCCCTGCAACCCAAGTCCTACGAGTTCATTCCGCAGCAACACCCGCACATGCAAATGCCTCCCGGCAGGCAATTGGGCTTGATGGCCCCAGAGGTGCAGGAGGTTCTGCCGGAACTGGTGGAACGGGTTCCTATTCCAGCGGAATACGATACCACGGGCACGATGGTGGCCGAAGCCACCAGCCACTTGGCCATCAACTACAACGGTTTCATTCCGGTATTGATCGCGGCGGTAAAGGAGCAGCAACAGACCATTTCTGAGGTCACCGCTTCCGTTGCACAGGAAGCGTCGGAAATGCAGGACCTACGGAACCTCGTTGAAGAGCAACGTACCCGCCTCGACCAAATGGAGCAACTCCTTGCCGCTTGCTGCGCCAACCCAGACGGTAGCCGTGCCCTACCAACACAGGATACCGAGGAAGGCCCGTTGAACGATACCGAAGGCGACCGCAAGCTCCGCATCCAACCCAACCCCTTCAGCGAAAGCACCACGGTGTTCTATCTGTTGGAGCGCAGTGGACGCTCACAGCTTATGGCGAACAGCGCCGATGGCAAGCAATTGCGTGTGCTGCAAGAGGCCAACTTGGAGAGCGGTAGCTACCAGTATGAGTGGAACACCAGTGATCTGGCCGCAGGTACCTACTACGTGACCTTGCTGCTGGATGGACAACCCGTGGTGAAGAAGGCCGTGAAGGTGAGCCGGTAGATCCAAGATCCTGAAATGCAGAACGGCGACCAGAGCGGGTCGCCGTTCTGCATTTCAGTGTAGCCACCGATGCGGATCCTGTTGGGGATCGTCACGCCGGAATGCGTGGTGGTACCTACAAACGGATGTTGAGCTTTTGTGAGTCACCGGATAGCCCGCTCTGCGTGCTTCCGGTGGGACGACTACGTTTGGTCTGTGCGCTTCCGGTGGGACGTTGGCGGGTGGTGCCTCGGTGGGTCCGGATCAATGGATATCGTTCTCCTGATCGGCCCTCACCCCCGTACCGAATTCAGGAACCTTACGCCCACCAAGCGGTCATATCGTTGTTGGTGGTCTGTGAGGTACACAAGCACGAGGTAATCATTCTCGGTCTGGTAATGCGAGCCTTCAATGGTGGTGAGGTCCGGTACCGTTGCTCCAGATGCCAACGTAGCGTACGTGAAGTCGATGAACCCTTGTTTCAGCAGTGTGGTGAGTTCGTAGCTCCTCTTTTCCGGCACCCAGGTCATGCGGTTGGTCTTCTGGCATTGGAAGTCACTGAACCCACCGTACACATACACGTCTTCGGAAAGCGCTTCCGACATCGGTAGGGTGAAATGGACTTCCGCATAGTCCGCACCCAAAGGGTCGCCATCCACGAGGTCGTTCCGCACAATGAATTTCCCGTTGATGTCCCGTTGGTTGTCGTACACCCGGATGTTGCGTTTGATGGCCGGGGCAAGGAAGACCTCGTACACACCGGCGCCCACGCCGGGGCTTATGCGGTCCACGTTCTGTGTGGCGAAGCGCAAGTTCTTCAGATCCAGGTTGCGGTATTCGTTGGCTCCCATGAAGAGCCCTTTCTCCGGGAAGTCATACACCAGTTCGTTGTCGCGCACATAACGCGGGGTGAAGGCGATCCGCGCATCGTCCCACCGCATGTTCTGCAACATGGTCACGTGTACATCGCCGAACGGGTCGGGGATGTAAATGCCCGGATGCCGGATGGTGAGGTCCACCTGTTGTGCTGCATCGCGCAGGTCCACGTTCCGTGTGGCGAGCACCCGCGCATCGATCTGCGCCCGTTGCTCGGTGACCATGAACCGGCGCGTGATCACCAGGTCCTCTTCGTCGCTGCCCCGATAGATCTTCAGCAGGTAATTGCCGGACCGTTCGATCCGCATCTGGTCGTTGGGCACTTCGATCTCATAGTGGATGAAGGGCTGCAAGGTGTTGTAGCTCTGGCGGCCGGCAGGAACATAGTCGTTCAGGGCACCTGTGAGGTATTGGCCGGTCATCAGGTCGCTGGGTTGCCAATCCGCCGTGCAATGCACCACGGTATAGGTCAGGTTCTCGGTGTTCGGTTGCAGGTCGTCCCACCGTAGGATCAGCGAGCCCTCACCACTCAGGTCGATCACGGGCGCGGCCAGCTCGAATCCCTTCTTGTACAGTTGCACCGTCCGGATGGTCGGGCTGTACACGTGATCGGCGAAACGAAGCACTTCGGCTTGCCAATACACGGGCGGTTCGTTGGTCACCGGGCTCGTACTTCCGCACCCCACTGTGGGCACCACCACCGGAAGCAGGAAACTGAACACGGCGATGATGCGCTGCCGTTCCGCAGATCCGAAGATCCATGAAATGCGGAAGGCAGGGAAAAGGGGACTGGGCATGGGGCAAAGTTACCGAGCACGTAGGCGCTTCTCGGATCGGTCCATCAAGGCGTGCAACGCAATTCGATCGGTCTGGGTCGGAAACGAAAGTTGGCTATATTTGGCCCGCCGTTCAAGAGCGGTACCTGACCAGATCCATGTCAAAGTCCATTCGGATCCGTAAAGGCCTCGACATCCGCCTGAAGGGCGAAGCCGAGAAGGTCCTTATCCAAGCGGAACCCGCGAAGGTCGTCGCGATCAAACCGACCGATTTCCACGGATTGACCCCCAAGGTCCTCGTGAGACCAGGCGATCAGGTGAAGGCCGGTACCGCGCTCTTCGCTGATAAGTACAACGATCGCATTCTGTTCACCAGCCCGGTAAGTGGGGAGGTGGCCGATGTGGTCCGTGGCGAGAAACGCAAGGTCATGGAAGTGCGGATCCTAGCGGATGCCGAGACCCGATACGACGAGATCGGCGCTGGTGATCCCAGCACCATGAACCGGGAGACCATCATCCAGAAACTGCTGAAGAGCGGCGTATGGCCGTTGTTGCGCCAACGCCCCTTCGATCTGGTGGCCAACCCGGCTACGGAGCCCAAAGCGATCTTCGTTTCCTGTGTGGATACCAACCCCTTGGCACCGGACCTCGATTACGTGGTGCGCAACAACGGAGAGGACTTCCAGACCGGACTCAACGCGCTCGGAAAGTTGACCAAGGGCAAGGTGCACATCGTGGTCTCCTCCAAAACTTCTGCACGCGAATTCCTCGATGCCAAGAACGTGGTGCGCGAGACCTTGGATGGTCCGCATCCGGCCGGTAACGTGGGTGTACAGATCCACCACATCGCCCCCATCAACAAAGGCGAATTGGTCTGGGTGGCCGGTGTGCAGGATGTCCTGATGATCGGGCGGTTGTTCCGCACCGGAAAGTACGATGCCACACGCGTGGTCGCCGTAACGGGGAGCGAGGCGAAGAATCCGAAGTACATCCGAACCATCATCGGTGCGCCGGTGAAGGACCTCATCGGACCAGTGGGACCGGAGGTGCGCATCATCAGCGGCAATGTGCTTACCGGGGAGCGGGTCACTGCGGATGGGTCGCTCGGTTTCTACCACACACAGATCACGCTTCTGCCCGAAGGCGACAAGCCCAAATTCTTCCTCACCGACGGTTGGGCCAGTTTGGGCTACGACAAGTTCAGCGCCAACCGCAGCTTCCCCACCTGGCTGATGCCCGGCAAGAAGTATGCACCCGATACGAATCAGAACGGGGAGGAACGCGCCTTCGTGATGACCGGCCAATACGATGCCGTATTCCCGTTCGATATCTATCCGGTCCACCTGTTGAAGGCCATTTTGGCGAACGACATCGACCAAATGGAGAAATTGGGTCTCTACGAAGTGGCCCCGGAGGATTTCGCCCTGTGCGAATTCGTCTGCACCAGCAAGATCAACTCCCAGAGCATCGTCCGCGAAGGATTGGATGTGCTGAAGAAGGAAACCACTTAAGCCCCGAAACGTGAAAGCACTGCGCAGCCTGGTCGATGGCATAAAGCCCACCTTCGCGAAAGGGGGGAAACTCGAGAAACTGCATTGGGTGTTCGATGGTTTGGAGTCCTTTCTCTTCACCCCCGGACACGCCACTGAAAAAGGAGCCCATATCCGCGACAGCATAGACCTGAAGCGGACCATGAGCATCGTGATCACCGCATTGATCCCGTGCCTCTTGTTCGGCATGTGGAACGTGGGCCACCAGCATTACCTTGCATTGGGCGAATTAGTCGGTGCGGGTGACGGGTTCTGGGACAAGTTCCTCTTCGGTGCCATCAAGGTATTGCCCATCGTGGTGGTGAGCTACGGTGTCGGTCTGGGGATCGAATTCCTGTTCTGCTCCTTCAAAGGGCATCCGATCCAAGAGGGCTACCTCGTCAGCGGTATGCTCATTCCTCTGGTGATGCCCGTGGATACGCCCTTGTGGATGGTGGCCATCGGTGCCGCCTTCGCGGTGGTGATCGGCAAGGAAGTGTTCGGTGGGACCGGAATGAACATCGTGAACGTGGCCCTTACCGCACGTGCTTTCCTCTTCTTCGCATACCCCACCATGATGAGTGGTGACAAGGTGTGGGTGAATACCAGCGTGGAAGCAGGCCAGCAAGTCGTGGATGGCTTCAGTGGAGCTACTTCCTTGGGTCTGGCGGCCACCGGCCATGCGGACAAGGTGGTGTCCTTGATGGATTCCTTTTGGGGCATCGAGGCGGGTAGCATCGGGGAGACCAGTGCCTTCGCCTGCCTGATCGGGGCCTTGGTGTTGCTTGTTACCGGCATCGGTAGCTGGCGCATCATGCTCAGTGTGTTCCTAGGTGGCTTGGCCATGTCGGCCATCTTCAACGCCGTTGGGCCTGGCTTGAACAACGATTACATGCAGATCCCGATGCTGCACCAGCTGATGTTGGGCGGCTTCTTCTTCGGTCTGGTCTTCATGGCCACCGATCCGGTAACTGCCGCGCAGACCGATACGGGCAAATGGATCTACGGTTTCCTCATCGGCTTCATGGCCATTCTGGTGCGCGTGGTCAACCCGGCCTATCCCGAAGGCATGATGCTGGCCATCCTCTTCATGAACGTGATGGCACCGCTGATCGATCACTATGTGGTGCAGGCCAACATCAAGCGCCGGGCCAAGCGCATGTCCCTGCAAACCGCCTAACGCCAACGGAACCATGGCATTCGATAAGAACAGCAATTCGTTCACCTTCCTCTTCGCCACCATCTTGGTGACGGTGGTGGGTACACTCTTGGCCGTTACGTACATCGGTTTGAAACCGGCCTACGAAGAGAACGTCCGTCGGGAGAAGATGCAGAACATCTTGGCTTCCATGAACGTTCGCGTGGAGCGCGATGCGGCACCAGCGAAGTACGAGGAATTGATCTCCGAGACCTTCTTGGTGAATGGGGAGGGGAAACCCGTGGAGGGCGATGCTTTCTCTCTGGACGTATTGAAACAATACAAGGACTGGAAGGCCGGAGTACTGGAACTCGATCAACTGAAGTACCCTGTGTACAAGGCCACTGGATCCGAAGGTCAGGTATACATCCTGCCCATGGTCGGGACCGGACTTTGGGGACCGGTGTGGGGCTATGTGAGTGTGAAGAAGGATGGTCGCACCGTTTACGGGAGCACCTTCGATCACAAGGGAGAGACCCCCGGCCTTGGTGCCGAGATCGCCACGCCCATGTTCCAGGACCAATTCGCCGGAAAGACCATCACGGAGGAGAACGGAACCTACACAGGTATCAAAGTGTACAAGGGCGGCACCGGCACTACCGACCCGCACGGCGTGGACGGCATCAGCGGTGGTACCATTACCAGCGATGGGGTCGGCGAAATGCTGATGCGTACCCTGGCCGTTTATGATGTGTTCTTGAAGTCGACCACGAATAGCACCGCAGCCCGATGAGCACCGAAGTGGCAACCCCCGAAGTGAAACCTGCAGAGCCGCTCTTCAGCAAGAAGAACCGCGCGCTGATCACCGATCCGCTGAACGACAACAACCCCATCACCGTGCAGGTGCTAGGGATCTGTTCGGCCCTCGCGATCACGGTGAAGATGTCCAACGCCTTCGTGATGAGCATCAGCGTGCTTTTCGTGGTGGTGCTTGGCAATATGATCATCAGTGCATTGCGCAACGTCATCCCCAGCCGCATCCGCATCATCGCCCAATTGGTGATCGCGGCAGGCTTGGTGACCTTGGTGGACATCACCCTGAAGGCCTACGTGTACGATGTGGCCAAACAGGTAGGGGTGTATGTGGGACTGATCATCACCAACTGCATCATCATGGGCCGCTTTGAAGCCTTTGCGATGGGTAATAAGGTCGGCCCAAGTGCATTGGACGGCTTTGGGAACGCGCTTGGTTACGCATGGATACTTGTCGCCGTCGCGTTCTTCCGCGAACTCTTCGGCAGTGGCTCGCTCATGGGCGTCCGCATCATTCCAGAAAGTTGGTACGCTACCCAAGGCGGCTTCTACTTCAACAACAACATGATGATCCTGCCGCCCATGGCCTTGGTCATCGTGGGGATCATCATCTGGGTGCAACGGACGTACAACACCAAGTTGATCGAACAAGCCTAAGCTCGAAGCGCAATGAACCTAGTGAACATCTTCGTCAAGGCGATCTTCATCGAGAACATGATCTTCGCCTACTTCTTGGGTATGTGCTCCTACCTGGCCGTAAGCAAGACCGTGAAGACCGCCGTTGGTCTGGGAGCGGCCGTGATCTTCGTTCTCGGTGTTACCGTACCCGTGAACTACCTCTTGGAGAACTATGTGCTGAAAGCCGGTGCATTGGCTTGGATGGGTGCCAGCTTCGCAGAGGTGGACCTCAGCTTCCTCTCCTTCATCCTGTTCATCGCTGTGGTTGCGGCCATCGTGCAATTGGTGGAAATGGTGGTGGAGAAATTCGCACCCGCCCTTTATGGTGCATTGGGCATCTTCCTTCCACTGATCGCCGTGAACTGCTCCATCCTCGGTGGTGCACTCTTCATGCAGGAGCGCCAGTACAGCAACATCGCAGAAGCTACCAGTTTCGCACTCGGTAGCGGCGTGGGTTGGTTCTTGGCCATCGCTGCTATCGCTGCCATCCGCGAGAAACTGCGCTACAGTGACGTTCCCGCCCCGCTGCGTGGCTTGGGCATCACCTTTATCCTCACCGGGCTCATGGGCATGGCCTTCATGGCATTCATGGGCATCAAGATCTGATCATGGGTACGACCATCCTCATTACGCTTGCGGTATTCCTTGCCGTTACCCTGTTGCTCGTCGGTCTGTTGCTTTTTGCGAAGGCCAAACTATCTCCCAGCGGTCTGGTGAAGATCCAGATCAATGGCGAGAAGACCATTGAGGTGGAAGCAGGTAGTACACTGCTGAGTACCTTAAGTGAAGCCAAGATCTTCTTGCCAAGCGCATGCGGTGGCGGAGGGACCTGCGCCATGTGCAAATGCCAAGTGATCGAGGGTGGTGGGGAGATCCTGCCCACCGAAGCACCGTACTTCAGCCGCAAGGCCATCGCGGACAACTGGCGCCTGGGTTGTCAAGTGAAGGTGAAGAACGATATGGTGATCAAGGTGCCCGAGGAGATCTTCGGTATCAAGAAGTGGGAGTGCGAAGTGGTTTCCAACTACAACGTGGCCAGCTTCATCAAGGAATTCGTGGTGAAATTGCCCGAAGGTGAGCATCTCGAATTCGAAGCTGGTGGTTACATCCAGATCGATGTGCCGGCATGTGAGGTGGATTTCAAGAACATGGACATCACCGCGCACCCGGAACTGGTGGCGCTGGGACGTGATCCACAGGATTTCAAGCCGGAGTGGGACAAGTACAAATTGTGGGATCTGAAGATGAAGAACCCGGAGCCGATCTTCCGGGCCTATTCCATGGCCAATCACCCAGCAGAAGGCAATATCGTGATGTTGAATATCCGTATCGCGACCCCACCTTGGGACCGTGCGAAGAATGGATGGATGGATGTGAATCCCGGCATCTGCTCCAGCTATGTCTTCAACTGCAAGCCCGGCGATAAGGTCACCATCAGTGGACCATACGGTGAATTCTTCATCAAGGAGACCGAGGCGGAAATGCTCTACATAGGGGGTGGGGCCGGTATGGCACCCATGCGTTCGCATCTTTTCCACCTCTTCCACACACTGAAGAGCGGTCGCAAGGTGACCTATTGGTATGGCGGACGGAGCAAGCGTGAGTTATTCTACTTGGAGCACTTCAACAGCATTGCACGCCAGTTCCCCAACTTCAAGTTCTTCATTGTCCTCAGCGAACCGCATCCGGACGACAATTGGAAAGTGAAGAAGGATGTCAACGATACAGAAGGGGATGGCTTCGTAGGCTTCGTTCACCAAGCCGTGATCGATCAATACCTCAAGAAGCACGAGGCACCCGAGGACATTGAATTCTACTTCTGCGGCCCGCCCATGATGAACGCCGCTGTGCTGAAGATGGTGGACGATTGGGGCGTGCCCAAGGAGAATGTCGCGTTCGACGATTTCGGAGGGTAGGAAGTCGATCACATCATCAGGAGATCAACCGCCTTCGCAAGCATGCTTCAGCGGTCAACGGATAATGGAAAGCCCTGCCGCGTGCAGGGTTTTCTGCTGTTGTGCGGGGCCTTGTTGCTGCTGGCTTCATGTGGTGGTGCAGGTGCGGAGAGCGACATGGTCGTTCTCAATGGGAACGCACAAGGGTCCACTTTTACGATCAAGTACCTGGACTCCTTGCAACGAGATCTGAGCAGCCCCGTGGACAGCATCTTTCGCGTGATCGATCAAAGTCTGAGCTTGTGGGATAGCACCAGTACGGTGTCGGCCTTCAACGCAACATCAGATACGTTCATCACAGACGACGTTCACTTTCGCGTGGTGCTCTTCTTGGCGGAGAGTTATTGGCGAAGTACCGACCGAGCTTTCGATCCGACCGTACTGCCGTTGGTGCGTGCATGGGGCTTTGGCCGAAACGGCATCACGGATATGGACACGAGTAAGGTCCTCAGCATGCTGTCCTACATCGGGATGAATGGGATCCGTGTAACGGCAATTTCCCTCACGAAGCCGGGAGCATCCGTTATCTATTACAAACGATCGCCAAAGGTGCAGTTCGATCCCAACGGCATCGCCCAAGGCTACACCGTGGATGTGATCGCCCTCTATCTCCAACAACAAGGCATCGCCAATTACATGGTGGAGGTAGGTGGCGAAGCACGTTGCAATGGCGTGAACGATGCTGGTAAGCCGTGGCAGATACAGATCGACAAACCCGAGGTAGAGCATGTGCAACAGACCGTCGTTCCGTTGCAGGACAAGAGTTTGGCGACAAGCGGCAACTACCGCAAGTTCATCGAGATCGGTGGGAAGCGCTATGGGCATACGATCGATCCACGAACAGGCCGACCTGCAATGAATGCTTTGCTCAGTGCCAGCGTCATTGCCGATGATTGCGTGACGGCGGATGCGTTGGGTACGGCACTGATGGTGATGGGACCCGAAGAAGGAAAGACCTGGTTGGCACAGCACCGCGAAGTGGAAGCCTACCTCATCATTGATGACGGAGCGAGTGGCTACGTGATCTGGAATACACCCGGTTGGCCGACCAAGTGATCGGTCTTCAATCCTCGATGAGGATGCCGGTACGATCCAATAGACCGGCCACACCATCCCTCGAGAACCGAGCTTTTCGGATCCGATTCGTCAAAGGGTCGATGGAGTAGTTCAAGGCACCACGGAAGTCCGCACCTTCCAGCACCGTGGCATCGAAGACGGCAGCACCAAGGTCACAGCCCGCAAAGGAACCGTTGGAAAAGTCGGCACCGCTCAGGTCCGTTTCTTGCATACGGCATCGGTGGAAGCGGGTGCCCTTCAAACGAAGACCATGGAAGATGGCCAGATCAAGGATGCACTGATCAAAGGAAAAGGAGAGGAGGAAGGAGTGACACGTGTCGAAACGTGCGCCAAGAAGCTTGCATCGTTCGAAACGAACCACGCGGAGCGAGGTGCGTTCCAACTGCACAAGGCTGAGATCACAATCCCGGAATACGCACTCGACGAACGTCTTACCGCTGAGATCCGCATTTTTCAGATCGAGGTGGTCGAATGTGCAGCGGTCGTACGCTGCTGACCGAAGACCTCCGGATCCAACGTCCTTTGGCGAGAAGGTCCTATCCTCATCGATCAATGCACCCATCGGAGACCGATTCGGAGTCGTTATGAAGTGCGCTTGCAGATCACGCCTTGCACTTCTCTTCCGGGCGAGCGCCGCACAATCCGCAGGATCCGCCTTCAGCCTGAACGAGTGGGTTGTTGCTGGCGCAGGTGCCTGCGAACTGGCCCCCTTTCTTCGTCAGGATCTTGATGGCGATCCCTGCGAAACCGAGGCCCAAAAGCCCGACACCCAAGAGTACGGTGAGCACGGTGGTCGACATGGTGCAAAGATACTGTGTTGAATGCTGGTTGCTGCCGTTGGAAGTTGAGGACCCCGTCGTATCTGGATCAAGCCAACTCCCGACCCCTTCAACCCCCAACTCCATCAACATTACCCAACAACCACGAACTTTACGCCATGCGGATCGGTATCGTTTGTTATCCAACTTTTGGGGGGAGCGGTGTGGTGGCCACGGAGTTGGGCATGGCGTTGGCGGAGAAGGGGCACATCATCCACTTCATCACCTACGATCAGCCGGTGCGATTGCGCGATCACCCGAACGTCTTCTACCATGAGGTGCGCGTGAGCGACTATCCGCTCTTCGACTACCAACCGTACGAGTTGGTACTCACCAGTAAATTGGTGGATGTGGCGAAGTTCGTAGGGTTGGACCTTGTACACGTTCATTACGCCATTCCGCACGCCTCTGCGGCCTGGATGGCCCAACGCATCCTAGCGGCAGAAGGAAAGCGACTGCCTTTCGTGACCACCTTGCACGGCACGGACATCACCTTGGTAGGCCGGGATCCAAGCTTCGAACCGGTGATCACCTTCAGCATGGAGCGCAGTGATGCGGTGACGGCGGTTTCCGAAAGCCTCAAACGGGATACCTACACCCACTTTCCGCTGAAGCGTGACGTGCAGGTGATCCCCAATTTCGTGTGTGTGGACCATTATCCCAATGTGCCGGATCCGGCGGTCCGGAAGCACTATGCACCGCAAGGGGAAAAGATCGTGGTACACGTGAGCAACTTCCGACCGGTGAAAAGAGTGGAAGATGTTGTGGCCATGTTCAACTTGCTGCGGGAGCGTATCCCTGCTCGCTTGTTGATGATCGGAGATGGCCCGGAACGGCAGCGGGTGGAGACCTTGTGCCGGCAGAGCAACAGTTGTCACATGATCCAATTCCTCGGGAAGATGACCAGACCCGAGGAAGTGCTCGCGAGTTGCGACCTCTTTGCATTGACCAGCGAGACCGAGAGCTTCGGCCTTGCCGCCTTGGAAGCGATGGCCTGCGGGGTGCCGGTGGTCTGTTCCGATTCCGGTGGCTTACCGGAAGTGAATACGCATGGCGTCAGCGGGTTGTTGAGTCCAGTCGGGAATGTGGAGGCGATGGCCGAGAATGCTTGGCACATCCTCCACGATGAGGAAACTTACAAGCGATTCCGCGCCGGGGCGTTGGCACAGGCTCGAACCTTCGATCTGGAGAATGTTCTTCCGCGCTACGAAGCGTTGTACAAGTCCGTGGTGGAGACCGTGAAAGTGTGATGAAGCAATTGTCGGAGCGCGTAAGTATAGTGCGTGAAGAAGAACGTACGAGCGTGGTGATCAGCGCCCGCGTGGGAGGTGGTAAAGAAGCCCTCTTGGTGACTTGGTTCT
Source organism: Flavobacteriales bacterium (assembly GCA_016710015.1). Classification (GTDB taxonomy): domain Bacteria; phylum Bacteroidota; class Bacteroidia; order Flavobacteriales_F; family PHOS-HE28; genus PHOS-HE28. The sequence continues at coordinate 629,822 of JADJLR010000001.1, read as the reverse complement.
TGGCTTGGCTCTTGATCGGCGTATTGGTGATCCGCGAACGCACCCAAGTGCCGGTCGGTGATCCGATGCGGCAGTACCTTTTGGCGTTCTTGGCCTTCTGGCTCTATTTCGCAGTGAAGGTGGGTCGGGCCGTGCTTTGGCGGTTGAAGGGCTTTGAATTGTGGCGGTTGAAGGACGGCACGTTCACCATCAAGGACAGCATGCTCGGTTATGGCAAGGCCAGTCCCTATTTCATCGATAACATCACGGAACTCGGGCTGTTAGCAGTGGATCGGACCTCTTGGAAATACCAACTCACCGATAGCTTCTGGACCGTCGGGGGGGAGCGTCTCGGCTTCGAGCATCTGGGAAAGAAAGTGGCCTTCGGTAAGGGACTGAATGACGAGGAAGCCAAGCTCCTCCTCGTCGAACTGAAGAATGCCTTGAAGCGTGCCCGAAAGGCTCAGTAAGGTTCTATCCGGAATGCATTCCCCCGGATCCGTCGGGTCGGTTTGCCGTCGATCTCCGAGGTCAAGGTCATGCGTTGGGCGAGCGGCGTGGCCAATGCTTCCCGAATGTCATTCACGGCTCCAGCGGGGACTTGAGCTTTCAGCAAGGCCCCCAATAACTCATCGCGTGCGTGTGTTGCGATCGATCGCGCTAGGAGAGCAGCCAGGTCCACACGGTTCATTACGCGATCCGTATTGCGCACGAAACGCGGATCCATGGCGAGCGTGGTTTGGCCAAGGGTGGTACATAAGGCCGCGAATTGGGCATCGCTTCCCACGGCCAAAATGATGCGTCCTCCATCCGCGCAGGTGAACAGTTCGCCGTACGGTGCGATATTCGGATGCAACGTACCAAGTGGTTTCGCCACCGCTTCGGCCATCAGGAAATTGCTGGCCTGGTTGATCAAACCCGATAGCGCGGCCGCCTCCAACGAGACTTCAACGTATGCGCCTTTTCCCGTGCGGTCACGTTGCCAAAGTGCCAGTAGGATCCCCTGCTTCAGCTGGTGTGCGGCCAACACATCGATCAAGGCGATGGGCAGTTTGGCCGGATGGTCCGCCGTTCCCGTCATGCTGATGTAGCCGGTCTCCGCTTGCAGGACCACATCGAAGGCAGGTCGTTGGGGCTGTGCCGCGAAGCCCTTGATGTGGCCATGGATCAAGGTGGGATTCAGGGCCTGTACGCGTTCCCTGGAGAGGCCCAGCTTTTCCGCATCCGCTTCCAAATGATTGGTGATCAGCACGTCCGCTTGGATCAACAGGATGTCGAAGGTCTTTTGGTCCTCCACGTCGGTGAGGTTCAGCATACGGTGTTCCTTCCCCCAATTCACACTGCTGAAATAGGCGCTTACCGGCGAGTTAGGGTCCTCGGTCGGGAGCTTCCATTTGCGAGTGACATCGCCGCCGGAGCGCTTGTTCTCGATCTTGATGACCCGGGCACCCAATTCGGCAAAGTGCATACCTACGGCCGGGCCAGCGAGAACGGCAGCGGTTTCGATCACGAGGAGGTCTTCGAGCATGAAGCGAAAGTAGGGGGATGTGGATCTCGGGCGGTTCGTGACGGATCACCAAGTCATGCAGTGATCAAGTGCCCAGGACTGGACTTCCCGCATCGTCACTACGTGCCGTGCGGGATAAACTTCTCGCCAGACCCGTTCCGCGTAAAACGCGGAGCGAAAAGAGCCCCCGCTTTCGCGGAGGCTCTTTCGGCACCTTCGGTGCCCAGGACTGGACTCGAACCAGCACAGCCTTTCGGCCACACGCCCCTCAAGCGTGCGTGTCTACCAATTTCACCACCTGGGCATTCCGGACCGCTTGTTAGCGGTAAGGGGCGGCAAATATAGTGGTCTACCTCACTCCTTGGAAGGTGATCTCTGCTGGGCCCGTTTCAACAGTTCCGTTCGGATGGCAGCCAACCGGCGGGCATGCTCTGGATCCGGTTGTTCCTCGTCGGTAGAGTCCTCCGACCACTGGCCAACGGCATCGGAAGGAATGTCCTGTGCGGGCCCATCCAACGGCTGCGGGCCGGTGTTGCGTTCAACGCCGGACCGGGAATTGGGAGAGTCGTCGTTGTGCATGTTCACAAGGTAACTTCCAATTGGCGTTTCGATACCTCTTGTCGACGAACAAGTTTTCCACTAGAACCTCGTTCTGGAGCTTGATCCTGACCCTCGACGTACGTCTCTGTGCGGCTGGACGGGCGATGGGGCCCCAACGAGAGCAGCGGGGAAAATTTTGCCCAGAAAGTCTAGAAATGAAGAAGTCTTGACTTCCGCCAGCGCTTCTCCCTGATCCCGCTGGGGCTTCCCGCATCTCCGCGTTGCGTCGTGCGGGATGAACTTCTCGCCCAGAATGTTTTGAAAGAAGAAGCCCCCGGCTTGCGCCGAGGCTTCTCAGTGATCCCGCTGGGGCTTCCCGCATCTCTGCGTTGCGTCGTGCGGGATGAACTTCTCGCCCAGAATGTTGGGAATGAAGAAGGCCTGACTTCCGTCAGGCCTTCTCCCTGATCCCGCTGGGGCTTCCCGCATCTCTGCGTTGCGTCGTGCGGGATGAACTTCTCGCCCAGAAAGTTTTGAAAGAAGAAGCCCCGGCTTGCGCCGAGGCTTCTCAGTGATCCCGCTGGGGCTCGAACCCAGGACCCCAACATTAAAAGTGTTGTGCTCTACCAGCTGAGCTACAGGATCCTCCACACCTCAGGAACGGTGACCCGTTTTCCGAAGGGAGCGCAAAAGTAAGGATCTGGACCAAACCGCAAAACCAGTTACCGATCACTTCTTTTCGATGACCGGATGCGGCGTGAAAGGCTTGCTCCGGTCGAACAGGTAGCGGTAGGTGGCCAAGGTGCGGTAATTCTCCGCACCCAGGTTCTCACACACCTTTACCATGCGTGGGTTGAAGTCGCCGATCCACGTGAGGACCGTGTCCTTGTACAGCTTCTTGTTCACGATGAATTTCTCGGCGTATACGATCAAGGCTCCTTCAATGCCTTTGCCTTGGAATTCCTTGGCCACACCGAAAACGATGCCCGTCATGGTCTGCACCACGCCGCGTTTCTTGTGCCATAGGAACTTCAGTTTGCCCCACCAGTTCAAGTTGCCGTCCACGTAACGGAAGATCTCATTCAGTTCCGGCAAGCTGATGTACATGGCGATCGGCTTATCCGCATACCGGATGAAGATGAGCAACCGGGGGTCCATTACGGACTTCATGGATTTCACCACCTTCAGGGCTGTCGCCAGTTCCATGGGCTTGTGATTCTCATGGTCCACCCATGCAGCGTTGTACACCGTGCAGAAGTCGCTGGCGATCTGTTCCACACTGCGACCGCGCGAATCGTGCATGCGGATGTTCGGATCGTCCTCCAACTGTTTGTACTTCCGGTGGAAGATCGGCTGTACCGGGGTAAGCGCACTCCGTTTGAAGAACAGTTGGTTGAACCAGACCTGGAAGCCGTAGTTCTCCAGCAATTCCCGGTAGTAGGGCGGGTTGTAGTTGGTGCCGTAGATGGGGGGATCGGTGAAGTTCTTGATCAGTACGCCCCAGAACATGTTGCGATCACCCAAGTTGATGGGGCCATCCATGGCTTCCATGCCCTGCTCCTTCAGCCAATCACGCGCGGTGTCGAAGAGTCGATCCGCCGCAGGTTGATCATGGATGCACTCGAAGAAACCCATGCCGCCAGTGGGTTGTGCTTCGGTGTGCGCGGTCTTCGGATCGACGAATGCTGCGATGCGCCCGATCACCTGACCTTGCTCATCCTCTAGGACCCAACGCATCGCCTTGCCATCCTTCAACAATTTGTTCTTCGTAGGGTCGAATACCTTGGCCACATCCTGGAGGAGATGTGGGATCCAATTCTTGTCCTCGCTGTAGATGCTCCACGGCAAGCGCAACCATTGTTCCACGCGTGGCGCATCGAGCACCGGGATGATCTTGTTACCCATCGGGACGAAGTTGCGATCTTTCGGCGGCATTGTGCTTGCGCAACGCATCTATTCACCTCAGGGCCCATGCACATCCATCTCATCGGTTCCATGTGCGCCGGAAAGTCACGGGTCGGGCGTGAACTCGCCTTGCTTCTCCAACTGCCGTTCCTTGATCTGGATCGTGTGATCGAACAACGCGTGGGAGCTATCAAGCCTTTCTTTGAGCGGGAAGGGGAGGAGGCCTTCCGTGCCATCGAAGCGGTCGTGTTGAACGAATTGATCCAAGGTCCGAGGGCCGTGATCGCGACCGGTGGGGGCACACCCTGTTCTGGTGACAACCTCCAACGCATGGTGGACACTGGAACCGTGGTTTGGTTGGATGTGCCCTTGGCGGTATTGATGCCACGGATCATCCGAGCAGGTGGCGACCGTCCTTTGCTCGCCGGACTAAAAGGTGATGCGTTGCAACAGCGCGTGGAGTCGCTCCTGGCGGAACGCCGACCGATCTACGCGAAAGCGGATGTCGCAGTGGACGGTTCTGGCACTCCGCAGCAGGTGGCCGAATTGATCCGGAGCGCACTCGATCAGGTAAGGTAGACCGTGTCCTTGCGTCCCAGTTCCACACTGATGTGCTCCTGTAACGTGGTGCTGAGTGATAGGCCCACGATATCCACACGGATCGGGTAGGTGCGGTGGCGGCGGTCCACGAGTACCACCGTGGTCAGTTTCTTCAACGGTACTTGGATCAAGTAGCTCGCTGCGTGCATCAGCGTGCGCCCACTCATCAATACATCATCCACGAGTACCACCACGCGATCATGCAAGCGATCAGCTTCTACCGATAGTGAAGGCGGAACTTGTAGCGGGGCATCCTTGTCCAGTTTCAATTCCACGAGTTCCACACCCAGATCCGTTCCTTGTGTCAATCGATCTGCCAACCGTTTTGCAATGGTGGTGCCACGTGGGGAGATCCCCACCAGAACGATGCCTTGTTCTTCCCAATTCTCCTCATGGAGCTGGTGGGCGATGCGTTGCAACTTTCGTTGCACCCGGTCATGGTCGAGGACGATGGTCTTTGTGGACATGGCTGGCCGAAAAGTAAGCAGGCCGCACGGACCTTACCCACTATGGAGCAGGTGGGGGTATTACTTCTGCTGTAGGGCCTTGCGCCGCTTGCTGATCCCAAGTAATTCGCTCTCGGCCATTTGGTTGCCCGTGTACTTGATGATGCGATCGAACAGGTCCAACGTCTGCTCCGAAAGCCGCTTGAAACGGATACAGGACCGCCCCGTATCATAGATCAAGAGATCCTTCTTGAATGCATTGAGCAGGTCATGCGGCTTCACATACAACACCATCCAATTCTTCTGGTTCGCCAGTGACCATAGTGCATGGCCATCCAAATGATAGGTGGGCTTGCCCAGGTCCATGTCCTCCACAACGTCCTTCCAAGTACCCTTGATCAACTTCCGAACGGCCAGCATCTCCTCGCGCCGATCATCCGGAAGGGTATTGAAATACTCGGTGACATTCTGGGCTCTGGATCTCATTTGGAATTCGCGGGAGGGAGGATGAAGATGCGAGATCCGAATGGACTATGCACCGATCAATTCACATCGACCTCCATTTCCATGATGTGATCGAGCCTGATCTCGTGTTCCGTATCCATGCGCAACCATTCGATATGATCACGTACGAACAGGTCCATGATCCGACCTGTGAACCGTTGACCGTCCTGCATGGTGAGGTGGACCGTTCGTTTCAACGTTGCGGCTTCTTCGTACCGATCGTAGAGGTTGCAGTCGATCGGAATGTGGTCCACGCGTTGGGCGGTCATCCAGAGTTCACGGCCCATGCGCGGGGTGATACTGTTGTAGCACGGCGTGAAGGAAACATGCTTGAAGTGAAGACCGAAGCGAGCGACGTATTCCTCTTTCGATCCGCCGAATGGTGGACCGTCGTCCATGGGTTCATCGAACAATACTCCGACCAATTTGCCTTGTGGCGCGAGCAAGTGATGCATGTGTTCCACGTACCGATCGCGCATCGCCGGATCCAGTGCACAGAAGAAGGTTTGTTCCAGGATCCGATCGTAGGTTCCTTCATGTTCGAATAGATCTCCAACGATCAGGTTCTTTACCGGGAAATCGGGATAACGCGATAAGAGATCCTTGAACGGCCTTTCCGTGAGGTCGATGACGAAGACGTTCGTAAAGCCGGAGCGGTGTGCGTACTCCGCTTCATAGGATCGACCTCCTCCAGGTATCAGGATCCGAAGATCCTTGTTCGTGAGTTGATCGATATAGGTCTTCAGCGGAGTCGATGGCCCACCAAGGTCCCAGCCTGTGCGCTCTTGCGCATACCTCGCATCCCAGAAGTCGTGATCCAAGTCCATGATGCGCGAAGATCGCACCGAAAGGTCACTGATCGGTGCGCTTCATCTCCTGCCAATTCTGGTCCAGAAAGACCGCAGCGGGATCGAACCCCGCTTTGTTGCTGAGGATGTAGGTGCCATCTCCCCGGCTCCAGGCTTGGTCATAACCACTGCTGAGTTCGACCGTTCCTCCTCCATCTCGATAGGTCTCCACTTCGCGAATGGTCTTCACGAAGGCTGAGTGCATGCGATCCTGACCATCCTGCTGGTTCTCCCAAGAGCGCATTTGACCATCCATGTTCGCCATGCGTTGATCGTGTGCGGCCGTGTTCGCAGCGCCTTGCCGTTGGATCTCGCCCATACGTGCATTGTGTGCGGCGGTGTTCGCACGTGTCTGTTGGTCGATCGCTTCCATGCGTTGGCGATGTATCACATTCTGCTGAGCACTCAACTGCGCAAAGAAGTTGTCGGTCGCTTGTTTCCACGCAGGGTTGGTGCGGTAGCTCGCTTTCAAAGTGGCCACGAATTGCTCGGCTTCTTCACGTCTGGCTGCTGGGTATCGTATGTAACTGCGCTCCGAGCTTACACTGGTCGAGAATTTCTGATAGGCACCCGTGTACATATCCTGCGTGGTGGTGAATAGGTTACCCACGTTGCAAAAGGCAATGCCTTCTGTTCCATCATTCCAACGCAAACGAGCGGTCACGGCACTGTTGCGGACCTCCACCTGACCACCGAACTGCTCCGCCTGTGCTTTCCGTTGTGCGGAGTGCTGGTTCATTTCGTTCAGCACGGCGGTATTTTCCTTTACATCGGAAATGCGCGCACCTTGCAGCTCCCGTGGACCGAATACTTCCAGTAGGTATTGCTCGGCAGATATGGGGTTCCCAACACCGCATCCACCACTTTGCGCTTGCATCTGCATGCTTTGTTGCATCATCGGATCCGAAGCCCAACCCCATGTGCGGTGTGGTAAGGACACATACCGGATCGCGCCGTCAGGTGAAGAAGCACTCCATTGGATCTGCACCAGTTCACCACGACATTCCTGCATGCTTTTCCAGTGGACACCGCCTTCGTACTTCCAACCTTTCGGAACCAATACACTGAACGCTTCTGCGGGTGCTTGGAAGCCATCGGAGTCCATGAATCGTACACGTTCCATGATCGTATAGTCCGTGCCTTCCACATAGGATGATTGGCCTTTGCCTGTGGTTGAGGTCTGTGCGGCCAATGGCTCACTGTTCTGCGAACAAGCTGTGATCAAGCCCATCATCAATAGTGCCGTTGGTTTGGTTTGCATGGTGAAGCGTTTCGTTGTCCTTGTATCGATCTCGGCGTGGAATGTGAACGATCGACGAGTTCGAGATCGTTCGCAGTGGAATACTCTGAGCAGCAGATACGTGTGTTCACGTGGGTTTCAACCGCTTTTTGCAGGAGCCTTATCTTTGCGCGGCTTCGGATGATTCCTTGGCCATCTCCTCTGGGCCTTGTTGATCCTCGGATCCGGTCCGTCAACTTCTGATCGCCTTATATGCACTGGATCGATGCCGGTATCTTCCTTGTTTATATGATCGCCCTGCTGGGGGTCGGCCTCTGGTTCATGCGGAAGAATACCAGCACCGACGATTATTTCGTTGGCGGAAGAGGGATGAGTGCCGGTCACATCGGACTCTCGGTGGTTGCTACTGACGTGGGTGGCGGATTCTCCATCGGATTGGGTGGCCTTGGTTTCGTGATGGGCCTTAGTGGCTCGTGGATGCTCTTCACCGGTCTTTTAGGAGCGTGGTTGGCTGCGGTCCTGTTGATCCCTAGAGTGTACACGCTCGGTCGTGATCATTCCTTACTCACCTTCCCGCAGTTGCTCGGACGTTTCTTCGATCAGCGCGTGGCCTTTGTCGCTGGTGTGATCTGTGTAGTCGGCTATCTCGGTTTCACCAGTTCGCAGCTACTCGCCGGCGCCAAGTTGGCGAGCGCTGCAGTGGAAGGCCTTGATCTCCGCACCGCCTTGATCGTGATGGGTACAGTGACCGTATTGTACACCGTGCTCGGTGGTATGAAGGCCGTGGTGTACACGGATACCATTCAATGGGCCGTGCTCATCAGCGGACTTGCTTTGGTGGGCCTTCCCATGGCCTTCCTGGCCGTTGGAGGGTGGGATGGAATACGATCCACCGTGGACCCCGCCATGTTGCGTTTGGACAACATCGGTGCTGTGCAACTGATCGATTGGGCCGTTACCATCGTCCCGATCTGGTTCGTGGGCATGACACTCTATCAACGTATCTATGCATCGCGTAGCGAACGTGACGCGCAGAAGGCCTGGTTCATCGCTGGGTTGTTCGAATGGCCGGTGATGGCTTTTCTTGGAGTGGCACTGGGCATGTTGGCGCACGTCGGTGCAGAACAAGGATTGTTGGATGGCTTGGTGGGCGATGCAGCGACGATCGATCCGGAGATGGGACTGCCCTTGCTGCTCCGCGCCATCCTACCCGTCGGTCTGCTCGGCTTGATGCTCTCCGTCTATTTCAGCGCCATCCTTTCTACTGCAGATAGCTGCTTGATGGCTGCTTCCGGGAACTTGATCACGGACATCATCGAGCGCTTCCGACCGGCTACGGACATTGCGCGCACGCTTCGCCTTTCCCAGATCGTGACCTTGGCATTGGGTGTCGTGGCCATCGGTATCGCGCTCACCATGGAGAATGTGCTTTCGCTGATGTTGCATTCGTACGCGTTCATGGTTTCCGGTTTGCTGGTCCCCTTGGTGGGTGCCGTGTTCTTCGGCTTTCGGGATGCGCGTGCTGCCCTCGCCGCCATGATCGTGGGCGGAGGTACCACGGTTTCATTGACGCTGATGGAAGTTGCACTCCCCGCAGGGCTGGATGCCAATATCTTCGGGATCTCGGCAGCCACGTTGGTGGCCATCGTTCTTGCACGCATCTTTCCACAGCGAACTTTCCAACCACTACGATGAACTACATACATATCGACCCCGAATCGGGAGAGCATGCGATCCATTCGAACGATCAGCTCGCCTCATTCTTGGAGAAGCACTTGGATCAATACGGCGATCGCAAAGAGGACATCTTGGCCTGCATGGAATACTGCATGGATCCGAAGCGTGGTGGCTTCATCATTGCGGCCATTGACAGCGGTGAACCCGTTGGTGTGGTGGTCGTGAACAACACCGGCATGAAGGGTTACATCCCTGAGAACATCCTTGTGTACATCGCTGTACGAGGCGATCAACGTGGCAAAGGCGTAGGTAAGGGATTGATGGAGCAAGCATTGGAACGCGCACGAGGATCCATTGCGTTGCACGTGGAACCGGACAATCCAGCGCGTAAACTGTACGAATCCTTGGGCTTCACGAACAAGTATCTTGAAATGCGTTTGCACCGATGATCACGCCTGAACAGCACGAACGATTGACAGCGCTTCGGCGTGAATTGCATGCGCACCCGGAACTGTCCGGAAAGGAATCGCACACGGCGGAAAGGATCAGTGCGCTACTTGCTCGCCTAAAGCCGGATGATCTACTCACGCAGGTGGGAGGCACTGGCGTTATGGCCTTGTTCGATAGTGGAAAGCCCGGCCCCACGCGGTTGTTCCGTTGTGAGTTGGATGCGCTGCCGATCACCGAGGTGAACACCTTCGAGTACCGATCGTCCGTTGACGGCGTGTCACACAAATGTGGGCACGATGGGCACATGACCATTCTTTACGGATTGGCCGAAGAACTGGCAGCGCAGCGACCCACTGCCGGCAAGGTCTGGCTGTTGTTCCAACCGGCGGAAGAGAATGGGGAAGGTGCGAAAGCGGTGATGGCCGATGAACGGATGCAGGCCATTGTCCCGGATCGCGTGTATGCACTGCACAACCTGCCTGGTGTTCCACGAGGTCAAGTGCTCCTTCGCGAAGGATCCTTCAACGCCTCGGTCAATAGCATCATCGTTGCATTCAATGGGCGCACTTCCCATGCCGCTGAACCCGAACATGGTATCGATCCGGCGTTGGCCATGTGTGCCTTCTTCCAACAAGCGTTGGCCTTGAATCGCAACGATGTGTCCGATCCAGGCATGCGCGTGGTCTCTAGTGTGTACGCCGAACTCGGAAGCAAGGACCACGGCATCAGTGCAGGAAAAGCGGAAATGCATCTGACCATCCGTTGTTGGACGGATGAGGAACTGACGAGGCTTCAGCAGGAGTTGGAAGGCATCGCGAGGACCTTGGGAGACCAACACCAACTTGGGGTGGAGATCAGTTACACCCAACGCTTCCATGCCAACCAGAATGATGCAGCCATGGTGGCCATGGTGCGTGAGGCCGCGAAGCGAGCGGGATTGAGTGCTGTGGAGGCCGTGCATCCCTACAAATGGGGTGAGGATTTCGGACTGTTCACGGCCGCTTATCCCGGTTGTATGGTGGGGCTGGGAGCAGGAACGGATATGCCCGCTTTGCACAATCCGGATTATGACTTTCCGGATGCTATCACGCCCCACGGAATCGCTTTGTTCCACGCCCTTGCACAAATGAATTGATGTTCCCGCCTTCATACATCACCTTGAGCAAGTCCGCGTTCCGGACCAACCTCGCCTTCGTTCAGGAGCGTTTGGGGACGGCCCGCTTGTGCAGCGTGGTGAAGGGGAATGCCTACGGTCATGGCATCGAGCCCTTCGTTCAACTTGCCATGGAAAATGGTGTGGACTATTTCGGCGTATACAGCGCGGATGAGGCCTATGTGCTGCTCAATGCCGGAGTGGGGAAACCAGATGTATTCATCATGGGTCTGGTGGACGACGAGGCATTGGATTGGGCCGTTGAACAGGGTGTGGAGTGTTGCATCCACAACGTAAGCCGTTTGGAACGCGCGATCCGAACCGCAGAACGCACCGGTCGCAAGGCACGGGTACACATCGAAGTGGAGACCGGTATGCATCGCACCGGATTCGAAGTGAAGGTCCTGAAGAACGTGTTCGATCGCTTGTTGGAGAAGATGGACCACATCGAACCGATCGGCCTGTTCACGCATTTCGCAGGTGCAGAAAGTCTGGTGAATGATGATCGGGTGCGCGAGCAGATCGCACACTTCGACGTGGCCCGGAACCAAGTTGAACGCTCCGGGATCTTGTTCGAATACCACCATCAGGCATGTTCCGCAGGGGTCATGAACTATCCCGGGACCATCGGCAACATGGCGCGCGTAGGCATCATGCAATATGGTTTCTGGTCCAACTCCGAAACGTGGTTCCGGTACAGTGGTATGCACGGCGATGCGGAGGATCCATTGCGCCGCTTGATCAGTTGGAACAGTCAAGTAATGGCGGTGACGGATGTGAAAGCCGGTCAGTTCATCGGCTACGGCACATCTTGTGAAGCACAGACCGACATGCGTGTTGCGGTCGTGCCGGTCGGGTATGCGCATGGCTTCGATCGTGGCTTGAGTAATTTCGGTGCTGTCCTGATCCGGGGTCAACGCGCACGGATAACCGGCATCGTGAACATGAATGCGATCAGCGTGGATGTCACCGGCATTGCAGGAGCGGCGGCAGGGGACCCCGTGGTGTTGATCGGGGAACAAGGCGACCAGCGGATCTCGGTCTCCTCTTTCAGTGAAATGAGCGAACAGCTCAACTACGAAATGCTGACACGACTACCGCGCGATATTCCGCGCGTCATCACGGATTGATCATGCTCCCATGGCTTACTTGAAATTGTATCGCAAGAAGCTGCAAGCCAACTACAAGGTGTTGCAGAAGATGTTCGACAAAGCGGATATCGATTGGGGAGTGGTAACGAAAGTGCTGTGCGGGAACCGGCGCTATTTGCAGGAGTTGGTCGATCTCGGCATCAAGGAAATGCACGATACACGGATCAGCAACCTCAAAGCCATCAAGGCGATCGCGCCGGATGTGCAAACGGTCTACATCAAACCACCGGCCAAGCGAAGTTGGGAGAACGTCGTGAAGTTCGCTGATGTGAGTTTCAATACGGAGTTGGCGACGATCCGTGGGCTCAGCGTAGAAGCCGTCAAACAGAAGCGCATCCATAAGGTCATCATCATGGTGGAGATGGGCGACCTACGCGAGGGTGTGGTCGGGGAGGCCCTGGGTGAGTTCTACGCCAAGGTCTTCAAGTTGCCCGGCATCGAGATCATCGGGATCGGGACCAACCTCAATTGCCTCAATGGGGTGATGCCATCGACGGACAAGTTGATCCAACTCAGTTTGTACAAGCAACTGATCGAGGCGCGCTTCAACAAGGTCATTCCATGGGTGTCCGGTGGCACCACAGTGGCGTTGCCCTTGTTGCTGAACAAGGAATTGCCGCAAGGCGTGAACCATTTCCGTATCGGTGAAGCGCTCTACTTCGGTGCCGACCTTTTCCACGGCGGCACGTTGCCGGGCATGAATGATGAGGTGTTCAAGCTGTATACCGAGGTGATCGAACTGTACGAAAAGCCTGTCGTTCCTACTGGTGATCGTATGGCGAATCCTTCTGGTCGTAAAGCGAAATTCAGTACAGCCGATCGTGGAAGGAAGACGTACCGTGCGATCATCGACGTGGGCCTCTTGGACGTCCAACCTTCGTTCTTGATACCAGACGACGAAAAGGTGACGATCATCGAGGCAAGCTCCGATATGTTGGTCGTTGACCTAGGAGAAAGCGCCCAGAATTACAAGGTGGGTGACACCATGACCTTCGGATTGAAGTACATGGGTGCGCTCAGCATCATGAACTCGCGGTACATCGATAAAGTGGTCGAGTAGGGCATTTCAAAGGGTTACTGAAGGGCAATGGGACGGCGAGAAACGCGACCCCAATGACCTTTTCTTCGCGTCTCCGCGCCTTTGCGGTTCAATATTTCTACCGTCGCACCAAGCGCACCACATTCTCCACATGGTACGTATGCGGGAACATGTCGATCGGCTGCACGAAGTCGATGCGGTAACGGTCGTTGAGGATGGCCAGATCCCGGGCTTGCGTGGCCGGATTGCAACTCACGTAAACGATCCGTGGTGGCGCCAATTCCAACAAGTGGCGTACCACGGGTTCGTCCATGCCGGCGCGAGGAGGATCGGTGACCACCACATCGGGGGCACCGTGCAATTGCACGAAGGCCGGGTCCAAGACCTTCTTCATATCACCCGCCGCGAAACTCACATTCGTGATGTTGTTGAACTCGGCGTTGATGCGCGCGTCCGCCACGCTTTCTGGGACGAGTTCAACGCCCGTTACATGCTTTGCTTTCGCTGCGAGGTAGAGTGTAATGCTTCCTGCACCGCAATACAGGTCGTAGACATTCTCTCCACCGGTGAGCCCTGCTAAGTCCCGCGTGAGGCGGTACATGGCGATGGTCTGGGCCGGATTCGTTTGGAAGAAGGTCTTCGGACCGATCCGGAATTTCAACGGCCGTCCGTTCGGGCCATCCGGCAGGTCTTCAACGATGTGATCCCGGCCATGGAACAGGTGGATGTCCAGGTCGTAGATGGTGTCGTTCTTCTTGGTGTTGATCGTCCAAAGCACGCTGGTGAGTTCCGGAAAACGTTCCATCAACCCTTCCAGGATCCGCTCCCGGGCTTCCACGTCCTCGTGCCCCAGTGCGAGCAATACCATGCATTCGCCGGTGGTGGTGGTGCGGATCAACAAGGTGCGCAAAAAGCCGACATGGGCACGCGGATCATAGAACGAGAGTCCGTGCTGACGTGCGTGTTCGCGGATGTGGTTGCGGATCGCATCGCTCGGTGCCGGTTGTAGAAAGCACTCACTGATGTCCAGTACCCGATCGAAGCGCATGGGGATGTGGAAGCCCAATGCGTTCCGATCCACTTCTGTGCCCGCTTCTGGCGTGGCACTCATTTCATCTTTCGTGAACCACCGGCTGTTGCAGAACGAGAATTCCAATTTGTTCCGGTAGTACTGAAGTTCGCTCGAAGCCATGATCGGGGTGACCTCCGGCAACTCCAAACCGCCGATCCGCTCCAAGTTGTCGATGACCTGTTGCTGTTTGTATTCGAGTTGCTTGGGGTAGGAGAGGTCTTGCCACTTACACCCTCCGCACGTACCGAAGTGTTTGCAAAAAGCAGGTATGCGATCCGGCGATGGCGACACGATCCGTGTTGTGATCGCCTCGGCGAAATTGCTCTTCTTCTTCGTCACGCGCACATCCACAACGTCGCCTGGCACCGCGCCGGTCACGAAGACCACCAACCCATCGTGCTTCGCAATGGCCTTGCCCTGGGCCCCAGCTCCCGGTAATGGAGAGGTTCTCCCAAAGGATCGGTTCCTTGAATTTCTGAGTTCTGCGCATGGCCCGTCGTGTCGTTGGGGCAAGGGGTCGGCGAAGTTACCCTAGTTTTGCAGCCTATTCGAACCTTCCGACCCGCGTCATTCAGCCATGCAGCAAACCACATCCACCGTTTCAAAGACCCAACAAGCCATCGCTCTCGAAGAGCGTTACAGTGCGCACAATTACCATCCATTGCCGGTGGTACTGGATCGCGGCAAAGGCGTATTCGTTTGGGATGTGGAAGGCAAACGATACTATGACTTCCTCAGTGCGTACAGCGCTGTGAACCAGGGACACTGTCACCCACGACTGGTGAAGGCCATGCAGGAACAGGCCGGTGAGCTTACGCTGACCTCGCGTGCATTCTACAGCAGCAAACTTGGCGGTTACGCAGAATACGTGTGCAAAACGTTCGGCTACGAACGGATGATGCCGATGAATACCGGTGCCGAGGCGGTTGAAACAGCGCTGAAGATGGCACGCCGATGGGGATATGAGAAGAAAGGCATCGCCAAGAATGCAGCGAAGATCATCGTGTGCGAAGGCAACTTCCATGGGCGTACCATCACCATCATCAGTGCCAGTACCGACCCGGATAGCAACACCGCGTTCGGACCATATACCCCCGGCTTCATCACCATTCCGTACAACGATCTTCCCGCATTGGAGAAAGCGCTCGCAGACCCTACGGTATGTGCCTTTCTTGTGGAGCCGATCCAAGGTGAGGCCGGTGTGTTCGTGCCGGATGATGCCTACATCGGCAAGGCCATTCAACTGTGCCGTGCGAACAACGTGCTTTTCATGGCCGACGAGGTACAAACGGGCATTGCACGCACCGGCAAGTTGCTGTGCAGCGAGCACAGTGGAGAACGTCCGGATGTGGTGGTACTCGGTAAGGCGGTCAGTGGCGGAATGTACCCGGTAAGCGTGGTGCTGGCTGACAATGCGGTGATGGAAGTCTTTACGCCCGGTAGCCACGGCAGTACGTTCGGTGGAAACCCGATGGCCGCGCGATTGGCCATGGAAGCGTTGGAGATCGTGAAGGATGAACAACTCGCAGCGCAGTCCGAACGACTCGGTGCGATCTTCCGCAGCGAGATGCAGAAACTCGTGGATGCATTCAACTACGTGAAGCTCGTACGCGGCAAAGGGCTGTTGAATGCGGTGGTGATCGAAGCGCGCAAAGCGGCCGATGGTTCTCCGAAGACCGCTTGGGAATTGTGCTTGTTACTACGCGACAACGGTCTGCTAGCAAAGCCAACGCACGGTGATATCATCCGTTTCGCACCACCTCTTGTCATCACCGAAGAGCAACTCATGGAGTGCTGCCGCATCATCGCGCTTTCCGTGAAGCAGTTCGCGTAGCGATCAAGACGGCCCGTTGCGCCGCGTGGTACCTATTGGCTGTGGTCATTAGTGTTGAACACCGTTGCGCGGTTTTGCGCGGAATGGTGTTCAACGGTTTGCATATGGCTTGTGGCGGTTTCGAAGCACTTTCCTTTCCACCGAAACCAAAGCTGACTACGAAGCGAAAGCCTTGTTGGCAGCCGTTCACCCGCCATAAGCTATATGCTGTGTTGTGCAACGTTTTTTCTTTTATTTAATCGCTTTATTATCAGTCCAATTATAACGGAATATGGGGCTGTTATCCAACCGACAAATAGAAGGCTGAAAAACGAGAAAGCAAACGCTCCACCTAACATACTTAAAATACTTGCTGGTGGGTCTCCAAGTGAGCCTGTACATTCACCTGTAGTCCAATAACAAATATTCATTCCAATACTTAGCAGCACAAATGTTACATAGTGCGATACTGTCCCTGTCAACAGTCCTGTAATTATAATCTTTGTAGAATCGTATTCGTTTTTAACAATCTTATTCCATAAGAATCCACCAACAATAAACGCTGCAATAGGTGCAGCAATCGGAAATACATAGTATCCGTCTCCAATTGCGGTAATTGCAATGTAAATACCGACTATAAGTCCAATTATTGCGTTTGCTATTCCGTATTTAATCCAAGTTTTCAATTTTGGTTTTTAATGTTGCACAACGTTCCGCCGCTTGCCGCAGGCCCGAAGCGTCGGCCCGTGTTAAGGGGGCTTGCGACAAGCGGCTGTTATGCCACGGCCCTTTCATTTCTCTCTTCTCTCTTTCGCACTACCGCGAGCGCAGGTACAATGACCTGTACCGGATGGATGCTGCTGGTAGGGCGTATCTAAAGGCATCGTTACTATCGGAGGATTACGATTTCAACTTGAACCTCGGCCTCAGCTGCCGTACTGACCCATCAGATGTTCAATAGATTTTCTCATACGGTCACGGTCCCATTCGAGGTCTATTTTCAGACCCCTTTCTTTCAGTGCTGTGTTCGCCTCTTCAATGGCTTCAAAAACAAGGTCGATGAAGAAGTACGACGCTCCTTCTTTGTCTTTCATGAGCTTGGTCGGGTCGTGATTTATCCAGTACGTGTAAAGCTGGCGCACCTTGATGATTTGTCCGTTGTGACGGAGCTTTATCCGGAACTTGAAGATGTAGAACATGTGTCCTTCGGCAGGAAGTTCATGGGACATGGAGAAATCCTCCACTGGCTTCGACGGGTCCGGGTCAGGATAGACTTCAACGATAGGGTCTTCGTCCCTCTGTACGGCACTAAACTCAAGTTCATCCATGATGTGCATTAGGTCTCTGTTGGGCGCATTCTTTCGTGCGCTATGTTTTGCGCGGCGGCGTGGCATCAAGTCCGAGCGCCTTGTCAACGATGGTCGATACGTAATCAGCGTCAACGACCCGCCGGAGTGGCGGGATGCGCGCAAATTGCGTTCAGCAGAAGGCGGCCCTGTCGAAGACCTATTTACCAAGGGATGATGCAAGCCTGTCGAGTTTCTCGTTCAGGATGTTGGCCCTTGCGGTTGCGCCGCGATTGGCGTCCACTGAGAAGTACAGCAACCCAAACTGCGTGAACAATGCTTTGTCATCACTCCACTTCATCTCATAAATCTTCTCGAAGGTCTTCTTCAGGTTCTCGAAAAGTTGAACGTAGTCGGTCGTTTCTGTCATGGCTTGAGGATTTGTTCTTACGTGCGTTAGCCTCTGTGCGGCGGCGTATTGGGCTGTGGCATAACGGGCCTGCGCTTGCCGCAGGCCGCCTTTCGTGATCTTGTTCCTGTACGAGGTGTTCATCGCTTCAACGGGAGTTGGCACCGGGTCAAGGGCGGCTTGCTGCAAGAGCATGTTGGCGGTAGTTGTATTTACCCATTAGTTCCCGTGAAAATCCTCTTATGTCACTTTTGTTCCCAACTGCCCATAAATATCTGCCCGTTATTACCACGGATGAGCGAATCCGTGTATGGGTAATGGTGTTGCACATGTAATCTAGACGCCACGTCTGAGATAACCTTGAAGAGTTGTGTCGATGACTCGATCTTTTATGTATAACATATCGGCCAAAATCCATGGTCATGGCATGACGTTTTGAACGTAAACTGGGCTAGTGTACGGCTTTAGCTATTCTTTGTCCAGAAGTAACGATCTTCGACCGTCTTCAACAAGTGTCCAGTTTCATGCGGTAAACATCCTTCCTAAGTCAGAGATTGTCGCTAGGTAGACAAGACAACGGCAATGTTTGACTTAGCTGGTCGTGCTGGCCAGTCCAGAACACAAAAGAATCGATTTGCCTGTAGGGCACAACCCCAATTAGAAGGGACAAGTCTATCCGAATGGTAAACAGTGAATAGAAATCCCCAAGTGATAGAATCAAAGTGCTGGTGTAGTTTCTGAGTAAGTTGGGAAGAGTCAGGCCTGTAGGTTACCTGAATAGCATCCGGTGCCCTATCTAGTGAAGATGTGGAGCATGCTAAAGTTGTCAGATGGGTAGTCCTTATCCTGTGAATTGATTCATCCGGGCCAAGGGTTTTATTGGTAGGTGACTTTTTCGGATGGATTTGATTGTTCTCTTGATTACCGTCAACGTTCCGCCGCTTGACGAAGGCCGACGAAGGAGGATTGCGACAAGCGGCTGTTATGCCACGGCCCTTTCTGATTCATCTGAGCGTTGTATCAAGGACGAGATCATTCAGGAGCTTGGCAGGGCGCTGGTTCTTCATGGGGCGAGTACCGATTACCTGTCAACGGTTTGGTCCTGCGGGGACACGTTGCCGAATGAAGACGTGCTCGGCATACTCGCAGACCTGAATGATAAGAGGCTGCAAAGGGTCAAGGTTTCTGTTGAATGGGCTACAACTCTGCCTCAACGCGAGCAAACCGCTCGCTGACGTGTTCGTAGCCGATTATCTCGAAGGAACTGAACATGCCGTCGCCAAGGCGAAGGTTGTCCATGTCCTTTAGTAGAAAGAGCTTGTGCGGCTGCCTGCGGGTTCCGCTGTCCGTAGTCCAGTTGGGGTTGTATGCTTCAAGTCCAAGGTTTCCGTTGTTCAGTTCGCCGACCCTACAAGGGTAGCCCGCCCGCCACTTCGCGTGGTTGTCCGTGGCGTAGGTGAACTCTATGGGATGGAACATTAGGATGGCCTCAGCAATGACCCTCATATACTCCTGCTCCTTTTCGGATGGCAACAGAGGAAGTTTGGGAGGCTGCGGCGGCTTGTACCCTTTCATATCACGAACATAAGCGATCGCGTGGACAAGCGGGACTCAGAACCCGGCCCGGCTTCAGTTATGGATTGGGTGAGGAAGGCTCCTCACCGCCAGCGCTCTTCTTGGTGTGCTCGCTAGTCACCTTAC
Source organism: Flavobacteriales bacterium (assembly GCA_016710015.1). GTDB lineage: Bacteria > Bacteroidota > Bacteroidia > Flavobacteriales_F > PHOS-HE28 > PHOS-HE28. The sequence continues at coordinate 610,502 of JADJLR010000001.1, read as the reverse complement.
TAACCTTGTGAAAATTCACGGATGGAAGGATAAGACGAGGCACACCAGCATTAACAGTGAATGAAGCTAGGAAGCTTCTCAGAAATGGAAACGCGATAGCAACCGCGTTGACATTTGCCAAAGGAGATTGTTTGAATTGCTCGTCGATGGGCTTATTCGTGTTGAAAAGAGCTACGGCATCTACATTGAGTCTAAAATCACTTTCTTGAACTGACTTCAGGCGTAATTGAATCAGTACCATGAATGCTCTGTCAAGGCCATCTTCAAAAGCCACCTTGTGGCTCATGCCAACTTCTGAGTCCGGCAAATCGGTTTCACCTGGAGGAACAAAGAAGTCAACCTTGGTGATGACAAAGTTCACCAATGCAATGGCATGCTGGATTACATCCTCAGAACCTTGTCGCGAGTCCTCTGTGTTCATTACGCGATAGTAGCTATAAAATAAGTGTGGCGGGCTCGATGCCCGCCACATTTACTGTTGGAGGAGTAAACCCTATGTCTGGGTCAAAAGTATCCTGACGTTTGTATGCATCCAAGACTTTGTCAAACCAAGTCGTGTCAAACTCGGGTTCTGGAGAATCCTCCAAGACAAAGAGGTCTATGAATGACGTATTCAGGCGCGGGTACCCGTAAGGTCCCATCTCGTCATAAAGTAATTCGTAAGCTGTTGGACCTACGACAGGTAGCTCACTGGCTTTACCCCATGCTGCCTTCACCTTATCAGGGTTGCGATCCATGTACTCATAGATGCGCTCGAAGGTATTGGCTATCTTGTTCATTTCTAGCGACTTATGTTGTTTCCAACCATTCGCTTGCGCAGCAAAGCTAGGTCATATTCCTCATAGACGCAAAGGACAAAGACTGGCGCAAGTTCAAAGAACGATCTCCCGGGTGAGACTCTTCTGAAGTTACGTGGGTAGCGCCCCCCGTGTTTTCGCTCCTCTCCTCTAACGACTGTGAAGAGTTTAATGTTCCAATTTGGGTCATCTCTAGCAAGGATTCTAATGAACTCAAGAATCTTGCCAATTGGCTCGTCAATGGCTAAGTGACCGAACTCTTCAAGCTTCCGAACTACGGTGCCAAAGAGTTGCTGATTGTCTGGCTCACAAAGGTCGTAGAAGTCGCCTTCCGAGTAAGGAACGCCGATTTCTAAGACATAGTATGGGCATTTAAGTCTACACTCACCCCACCAATGAGCCTGATTAAGGTCGTTGTACCAAAGATATCGGCCCTCACCAAGGAATGGGTCTCTTTCCGGGTGTTTATCGCTATACCTTGACGGAAATGGAGCGTTCGCGAGGACGTAATCTTCGCCGTTGTCTTGTTTGCACGTATGAAACCCTAGCAACTCCGACATGGATGCGCCAAAATAGACAAACCGGTGAATTGCGTCCACCGAAAACAATTGAGCTGATTTCGTCTTTACCCGAAGTTCTCGGGCGGCATTGGCTGCCGCCCTTTTCTGGGTTCTCAGCCGGGCCGGGTTCTGTTGTATTTTCGTGCGTCGGCTTTGCGCGTAGGCGTATTGGGCTGTGGCATAACGTTCCGCCGCTTGACGAAGGCCGACGAAGGAGGGTTGCGACAAGGGGCTGTTATGCCACGGCCTTTTCATTTCTCTTTTCTCTTTTCAAGTCCAAGCGTAAGGAGTTGTCAGACGTTGCGCCATGGGCACGCATGTGGAGCGAGGTAACTACAAGGCCCAACGCAGAACCGGCCCAAGAGCATCTGCCCGTATACCACGTCATGAGCGAAACCGTGTATGGGTATGGTGATGCCATGAACGTAACGCCACTCCGGAGCTATCGCTTGAAAAGTTGGTCGTACTTGGTCGCAATCATTTGTCGTGTATTCTCGGCCAACAATGGGTCAACTGGCAAGTCGTAGTCAACGTATGGGCCAACGGCTTTCGCTGTCTTTATCTGTGACAAGTAACGCTCTGCGACCTTGGTAGACCAATCATGTATCCATCGTGCTGGTTGTGCTGTAACAATGTCCACCGGCACCAGCCATCGCTGGTCGTGCTTCCAGTCCGTCAATCGCAGGCTGTTGCGCTCTGGGTCCATTATCAGAAACATGAACTCTATCCGAATGGTAAACAGCCCATCAGAAAACCCCATTTGCTCCGCTGCACTTGGGTAGCATACCGAGAGAACGTCTCCCTTCTTCCACTCGCGCCTTGCCTCAACATAGTCGTACACATCTAAATGTTTGTCAATGAGTAGTCGTGGTTCTGGTGCATTGGTCGTATTCATCCGGGCGATGGGTTTAGTGCGTCGGCGTATTGGGCTGTGGCATAACTACTCGGTTGTGAACATATGTGGTTTATTTCTCCTATGGTTCAGCCTATGCACATTACACGTCCAAGTTATCCAACGGGCTTCGGATCTTGCCAATGGCCTTTGTGCTGACATGTGTGTAGATCTCTGTGGTCTTGCTGGAAGCATGGCCTAACAGGGTTTGAATGTAGCGCAGATCGGTACCATTCTCCAAAAGATGTGTTGCGAAGGAATGTCGAAGCGTATGTACTGTTGCGGGTGCGGTTACCCCCGCCTTCTTTTTAGCACGCTTGAAGACCATTTGGACACTTGTTGCGGAATACATGCCACCCTCTGGGCTTTCGAATAGGTAGGTCCGTGGTCTGTACCTATCCAAGTATACGGTTAGTAGCGCAAGCATCTTTTCGCTCAACAGTGTAATGCGATCCTTGCCTCCTTTCCCACCACGTATGAGCACTTGCTTGCGTTCGGGGATAATGTCGGTGCGCTCCAAGGCCAGCAATTCGCCCAGCCGCAGCCCTGCCGAGTAGATCAACATCAGTATGCACTTGTGCTTGGTGTTGTCCACGGCCTTCAGGATCGCCGCTACTTTTTCCTCGCTTAGCACCTTGGGCAGCTTGCGTTCACCGCGCGGTCGTTCAATGAATTTTACACGCTGTGGTTCGCTCAATACATCCTTGTAATAGTACCGAACAGCGTTCACCACCTGGTTGAGATAGCTGTTGCTGACCTTACGAGTTGAGGCCAAGTGGTGTTGGTAGGCTTCGATGTCCTCCGTTCTGATCTCGTCCGGGCGTTGAGTGGGGAAGTGTTGGAACAGTTGCTTGGTCGCACTCAAGTAAGTATTGATGGTGTTGGTGCTGTATCGGGCGATCTCCAGTTTCCGGCGCATAGCATCCAGTGCCTCGGTCTGCGTTGGATTCAATGGTTTTGGATCGGATCCTGACCGTGGGGACGGCACAGATGGCTTGCGGATCAGCTTTTCTGGGTTCTTCCGTAGCCCATTCATGTCCACCCATGCCACTCCTTTGAAGGCCGCGAAGATGTTCTTCAGATCCCTAGGTGTATTGGGCGTGTACCATCGCTTGTGGGTCGCGCTCCATTTCGTACCAGCGCGTTTGGCCGCCGCGATGAGCCGCGTATCGTACCGGAAATTGATCGCGATGCATCGGGTCGCATCACGCAGGAGGTGCTCCAAATGCACAGTCAGATCGTCGGTTTTCTCGTCCATCACCGATAGACAAGATAGTGCCGAGAAAGCATCCAGCGTCCTTCCTCATTCCTTCACAAAGCCGCGAACCACTAGCCCCCTGTCCGTGGTCAACACACATCGGTAGCTGCCGGGTGATAGCTTCTGCAAGCCGATCGCTGTATTGGCTGATAGGATCTGCTGGGTGAGCACTTCCCTTCCGAGTGCATCCAGGATACGCAACTCGCCTTCATGGTCTCCCGCAGGCAGCGTTATGTGCAACCGGTCCTGGGTGGGGTTGGGGTACAACTCCAGCGCGACTTCATTCACCGGAACATTCACCGATGTCGGTGCGCAGATCACCGCATTCAGGTATTGCCAGATCTCGTTGTTGTACAGATTCGGAACGAAAAGACCGTCCGGCAAGTTCCCCATACGCACAACCACCAGTCCTTGCGACGGCACCACGTTGATGATCTGGCCATTCTTGCCCAACGCGTTGAAGGCTTCCAATGGGGCATCGGGCATGATGGGACCCGGAAGTTCCAACTGAAGTCCCGGAAGTTGATAGGACGACTGTCCGTTCAACCACCACAAATAGCCGTAAGCTTCGTTCAGGGTTTGCGAGGGTGTGGTCATGGCTTCGAAGTAGCCGGGATCGCTCATGATCACATTGCCGTTCCACGTTCCGCCGTTCATGCACAGCAACCCGAAACGTGCCATCACCCGTGGTTTGCTGAAGAATACATTGTTGTATCCGATCGGCAAGTAGGTGCCATACATACCCGTCGGCAGCGAAAGTTCACTGAAGAGATAACCGTTCAGCGTTTGACCCGTAGCTGCACTGATCACACCATCCAACAAGGTGTAGGGTGCGTTGTGGTATGCCCACCGCGTGTATGGTTCCGCGAGGTAGGTCAGGCATTCCGGATCGGTGCAATCCACGTTGCCGGAATCGTCCAAGCCGGTGGTCATGGTCAATTGGTTCCGGATCGTGATCGCGGCTTCCTGTTCCGGTGTGCAGCTTGTCCACCCTTCACCCAAGTACAAGCTCGTTGGTTCATCGATGTCCAGCAATCCATCCTCCTGCGCAAGGCCGACCATGAACGCGGTCAAGCTCTTGCCGGCACTGGCCCAATACCATGAGCTATCCACCGTGAATGTTCCGAAGTAGTGCTCCATCACGATGCGACCGTCCTTGAGCACGATGAAGGCTTTACTATTGCTCTCATCGAGGAATTGAAGGAGTGCCGGGATATTCTCCGGACACCAACCGAGTTCCGCAGGATCCACCGTCTCCCAGGCATTGCCGATGACCGGTGGGAAGTACAGCTCTTGGGCTTGGCCGGCGAGCGGAAGGAACAGCAACGAGAAGAATAAGGTGCGCATGGGACTAGGACACGGTGGAAGGAATTCGGTTCGATCGTATCCAAAGTACGGAACACAGGATCGCGATGCCGAAGGTCCCGATACCCAATGCGCCTATTTGCACCGATCGATCGGAAAGCGGACCGAGTGCATCTTCCCAGTTACCACCGTATGCGAACAAGAGCGGTACAGTGAAGGCCAAGAGCCAGCGTTGATCCGCCGCATGCAGCGACCGATGAACGAGGTAGGTCACCAATGGCAGTGCGAGCAAGAAGTGCTCCGTATCGGTCAGTGTGATGCAGGGCACCAGACCCACCAACAAGAGGTACTCGAAGCTGAAGTCCCGATCGTTGTTTCGCTGCTTTCGGTTCCACAGGACGAAGCCCCCAATGAACAAGGCGATCACGGCGAGGATAGCAACGACCTCAACGTTGGAAGGTGCGCCTATGAAGTATTGAAGCGCGGCGCGATGAATGAAGGAATAGATGGTATTTACCGACCGATGATCATCGCCGCCCGTGTAGATGAGGGGCGTTGTGGGCGGACATCTCGTGCAGCCAATTCGGTGTACAGCGATGTTCCCTCCCAACCGAGGAAGAACGCAGGCATAAGCACTCCAGCGGAGATCGTCGCCAGCACCATGCCGCCGAGGTTCCACTTTCTTCGAAGCGCCAACAGCGGCAAAAGCACCAGGAAGTGCGGTTTCGCCAGGATCGCCAGCCCGAGATCATACCACCGCGCAATGGCCTATCCTGCAACAACGCTTCCAGAGCGACCACCAGCATCCACAGCAACATCATGTTGATATTGCCCAAATGCAACTCCCGGTGCAGGTGGACCACACCGACCAATGCCGTGATGAAAAGCGGTACGTAGGATGCCTGTTCCCCGTTCAACCAACGTTCGCGTACCAAACGATCGATCCGTCGCATGCCATCCACGAAAGCGATGCTGATCGTACATCTGGATCGAAGCGGCAATGGAGCACGGTACGGCAACCAGCGAAAAGTGCGTAGAACAAGGCCAAGGCTGGAGCGTATTTGAACATGCCCGTTCCAAGTCCGTGCGCCACACCGTATAATGGTTCACCATTTAGGAGTGCTTCGCCGGCGCCGTAGTACACGCGGAAGTCATTCAACCAGAACCGTCCGTTGACGTGTTCCAATACGAAGAGCAACAGCGCGACCACACCAAGGATCACCGTGAAGCGGTTCGGGTAACGGTTCCAGAAGCCCATGCACTGCGAAGGTGCGCGATCCGTCGAACTCCTCGGCAAACCGATTTGGACCGTGTCCATACATTTCCGCCATGGATCCACGAGCCACCGCCTTCTTACGCCTGTTGGAGATCATGGACACGCTTCGCGCCGAGTGCCCGTGGGACCGCAAGCAGACCATGGAGACCTTGCGCCCATTGACGATCGAGGAGACCTACGAGTTGGGCGATGCCATCTTGAACAACGACCTCCCCGAAGTGAAGAAAGAGCTGGGAGATCTTTTGCTGCACATGGTCTTCTACGCCAAGATCGGAAACGAGCAAGGGGCGTTCGACATCACCGAGGTGCTCAATGGCATTTGTGAAAAGCTGATCCGGAGGCATCCGCACATCTATGGTGATGTCAACGTGAAGGATGAAGCCGAGGTGAAAGCGAATTGGGAGAAGATCAAACTGGCGGAGAAAGGCGAGAGCGGTGAACGCAAAAGTGTGCTGGAAGGGGTGCCCCGTGGCCTACCCAGCATGGTGAAAGCGATCCGCATTCAGGACAAGGCGCGCGGCGTCGGGTTCGATTGGGACCATCGCGATCAGGTCTGGGCCAAGGTGAACGAGGAACTGGGCGAATTGAAACACGAGGTGGAGAACGGCAGCGATAAACAAGCTGAGGAATTGGGCGATGTCCTTTTCAGTCTGGTGAACTACGCACGCTTCTTGGACATCGACCCCGACGAGGCCTTGGAACGGACCAACCGCAAGTTCATTCAGCGCTTCCAGTTCTTGGAGACCGAAAGTGCCAAAGACGGCAAGGTGATGGGGGAGATGACCTTGGTCGAAATGGAGACCTATTGGCAACGCGCTAAGGATCGGTCCGCCTGACCGGGTTTTCATCGGGCTGCTCGATCTTGTTGCCGAGTTCGGACTTTGTTGACATTCTCCTAACATCCATGGCGCTGAGGTTCAGCCGATCGAGCGACCTTTACACCCCGAATTCCGTCATCCTCAAGAATGCATCGTTCCGCCCTTCGTTCCGGTCTCGTGGCCATCCTATTTGGAGCACACGCCCTGACCGCGTCCTTGTTCGCACAGATCCCAACTCAATGCCTTGAGATCGAGAGCATTCTAGTGGATGCGTGCAATCCATTCGCTACGTGCGACGGAAGCAGCGAAGGCCAAAATGAAATGGTGCGGTTCCGCACAGGTCCGAACCCCATTGCGCTGTCCGATCTGGAAGCGAATTGGCCCAATGGCACGTGGCGTGGGATCGTGCAGAATACCACGACCGCTTCGATCACCGAGCAGCTCAATTCCACCATCGTGAGTTGCGGCTTCTTGCTGGAACCTCCGGGCGGTGTGATCCCCCCGGGCAGTTCGGTCCTCTTGGTCACCAGCACGGAAATGTGCTTGGTGGGCAATTCCTTCGAGGCCCTTACCGATACCATTTACCTGATCTTCCAGAATGCGGGGAATACCGCCGGGCATTTCGCCAATAGCCCGGCCGCTGGGCAGCCCGCTAGTCCGACCCCGCCGGTCGGCATGGGCGTGCGTACCCTGATCCTCTTCGATAATGCAACGAACTGCAGCGATACGGTGAGTTATGTGCGCGAGTTGTTGGTGAATACCGAAGGGACCTATGGTGGCCAGAACGGCGAAACCGATGGTGGTACCGTGGAATTCTCTTGGCCTGGCGTGCCGGATGTCAGTTATGTGAATTACGGTTGCCAAGCCCCCTTCGATCCGCTATTCGTGCAAGCCGAAGTCGACGGTGTGCTCTGTGGAGGCACGGGCACAGTGACACTCACTGGGGAAGTGATCGGGGGCACGTTCACGAGTGTGCAATGGCAAGGAGGTACCGGGACTTTCGGCGATCCGAATGCCTTGAATACGACATACACCGCAGGTCCCGGTGATCTCGCTACCGTGATCCTCACCCTCTGCGCCCAGACCGATTGCGTTGATCCCATCTGCGGAACGGTCAGTATCCCCGCTGGCAATGGACCGACCGTTACCATGGTTCCCAGCGGCCCCGTGAGCCTTTGTCCCGGTGATGAGGTGGTGTTGACCGCCACCGGAGCGGACTCCTACCTCTGGAGCACTGGAGAGACCACTGGCTCCATCTCGGTGACCAGCCTAGGCACTTTTTCAGTGGTGGGAACCAATGCGTGTGGATCGGGATCGGGTTCTGTGGAAGTGATCCAAGCTACTGGTGTCACCGTCACCATTTCCGGCGTTCCGCAGATCTGCCCCGGACAAAGCACCGTCCTAACTGCCAGTGGTGCTTCCCAATACATCTGGAGCACCGGGGACTTTACCGCGAGCATCACGGTGACCACGCCGGGTATCTATTCCGTCAGTGGATCCAACAACTGCGGATCGGCCACCGAGTCGATCTCCGTTACACAAGCTGCGGACCCGGTGGTGGGCATCTCCGGGGATCTTGCCATCTGTGCAGGGGAGAGCACCGTCCTCTCGGCCGCAGGTGCAACTTCCTATCTCTGGAGCAACCAGGCAACAACTTCATCCATCACCGTTGACGAGGCGGGTACATACACCGTTACGGGAACGTCGGTTTGCGGAACGGCACAAGCCAGCGCCGAGGTGGTCGTGGATCCTTTACCAACACTCTCCTTCTCCGGAATTACGCAGCTCTGTCCAGGTGAAAGCACGGAGATCACCGTCAGTGGAGCGTCGCAATACGTTTGGGATGGTGGCGAATCAACGGCAAGCATCACAGTGACCACACCGGGTGTTTATTCGGTCACAGGATCGAACAACTGCGGTTCTGTTACCGGATCCGTTACGGTGACGGAAGCCACAAGTCCGTTGGTGAGCATCTCCGGTGATCTTTCCATCTGTGCGGGTGAAAGCACGGTCCTCACCGCCACCGGTGCGGATTCCTTTGTCTGGAACGACCAGACCACGACCGCGTCCATCACCGTGGAGGCAGCAGGCACGTACACAGTCACCGGTACATCCGCTTGCGGTACGGCAGAGGCCAGCGCCGAAGTGGTCGTGGATCCGCTTCCTTCGGCCTCCATCTCTGGCGATCCCCAATTGTGCGCTGGCCAAAGCGCAACATTGGTGGCGAGCGGTGGCGATAGCTACGTGTGGAGCACCGGGGCAACAACGGCTTCCATTACCGTGGATACACCGGGTGCTGTAAGCGTCACCGCCTCCAATTCCTGCGGTTCGTCCACCGCATCATTGGAAGTGGTCGTTGGTGTTCCACCGACGGTCACGGTTTCGGGGAATACGTTCCTCTGTCCGGGTGCCACCACAGTGCTAACGGCCACCAGTGCGACTTCCGTTACGTGGAATACGGGTGCCTCGGGGTCTACGCTCGTTGTTTCTGCACCCGGGCTGTACATCGCTTCGGTTTCGAATGGCTGCGGAACCGATTCCGATGGCCTTGCGGTAACGGCATCGCCATTGAATACGTCCTTCACTGCGATTCCCACTTCGGGCCTCGCACCATTGAATGTGCAATTCAACAGCACCACCACACCGGTGGATGCAACGCTCTCTTGGGATCTGGGCGACGGTGAAAGCAGTACCGCTCCATCACCGACGAACGTGTATACCACACCGGGTCAGTATGTGGTGGAACTCACGGCCACGTTGGATGGGTGTAGTTCAACTGTGTCGCAAGTCATTCTGGTCACCTCGGTCGTGTCAAGCAACCCGAGTTCGATCACGCTTCCGAATGTATTCACTCCCAACGGCGATCGCCACAACGATCTGTTGTTGATGGACGCAGTGAACATCACGAGTGTGGAGGTCCTCATCTACAATCGTTGGGGTCAAAAGGTGAATGAATTGAAACGAGTAGGTGAGGTTTGGGATGGCCGCAGTATGAGCGGTGAACACGTTTCGGACGGTACCTATTTCTATACGCTGGTCGCAATGGGCGCGGACGGCGTGGAACACACGCTCACAGGGCACATCACCGTACTTCGCTAGGGTGCTGGGATGAAAGAGAGGGGATGAACACGGATCAATGTCGACGGTGGTGGATTACGCTCCTGGTTGGATCCGTGCTATGCTCGCCGCGCATTCACGCTCAATGCATCACCTCCATTTCCACCTTCCCGTACAACGAAGGCTTCGAAGCGGCACCTGCTTGGATCTCGGGCGGAACCAATAATGATTGGGCCTGGGGAGTTCCGGCACACCCCAGCATCAACGGTGCAGCAGAAGGGACCAAGGCCTGGTGCGTGGGCGGACTCACCGGTAGTTTCTATTCCAACAACCAGCAGAGTTGGTTGGAAACACCTTGTTTCGATCTCTCTGTGCTCAACCGGCCTTTCTTGGCCTTCAGTATCTATTGGGAGACCGAACCGAACTACGACGGCATTGGGCTTCAGTATTCACCGAACGGAGGGGTTACTTGGGTAAACGTTGGAGGTGTGGGTGATGCCGATTGTTTGACCACGAACTGGTTCAACAGCGCGAACATCACTGCACTGAACCTGGCCAGCCCACGGCAGGGGTGGAGCGGTACCGCAGTGAATGGCGGATGCGCCAACGGCGGTGGTAGCGGGGATTGGGTAACCGCCGCACATTGCTTGGATGATCTGCCCACGAATGCGCCGGTGAAGTTCCGCTTCGTCTTCGGAGCCGGTAGTATCTGCAACACCTTCGATGGAGTGGCCATAGACAACGTGTACATCGGTGAAGCCCCGACCCTGGATCCAGGGATCACCTTCCTCTGTGCCGGGAATACGGTGAACTTCACCAACACGGCGTCGCTTTGTCCGGCGAGTAGTGCATGGTCCTTCGGCGATCCGGCCTCGGGCGCTGGTAATGCAGCCAATGGCGCACTGGCATCACACACCTTTTCCGGCCCTGGCACCTATACGGTCTCGTTGACCATGGCCGCGTCCTGTGCCGAACCGCAATCCGTTACGACCGAGGTCACGATCGCAGGGCTGGAGGTGGTCACCACCGATGTGGGCTGCGTTCCGAATAGTGGCACCGCGACGGCCAACATCACCGGAAGTAACGGACCATTCACCTACTCGTGGTCGCCTGGGAACGGGGCCACGCAGACCATCGATGATCTAGCTCCCGGGGACTACACCGTGCTGGTGCAGGCAACGGGTATGTGCCCTGTACAAGGCACCGGGACCGTCGCTGCCGGATCCGGAGCCTTGGGCACGGTGGTGGAACATACCGATGTGACTTGTGCTGGACTGGCGAATGGAACGGCAGCGGTGGAAGTCTCCGGCGGCTCCGGGAATTACACCTTCGCTTGGGCCCCTGTGGGTGGTAGTGCGGCATCGGCTACGGGATTGGCCGCAGGGAATTACACCTGTTCCGTAGCGGATGATCAAGGGTGTACGGTCGATGTGCAAGTGACCGTTTCGGAGCCCGATGCGCTGCTCTTGACCACTTCCGAGGATGCCGTGATCTGTGCTGGCGGAAACATGACCCTTAGCGCCGATGGCGTGGGCGGCACACCACCATATTCCGTCATCTGGTCCACCGAAGGACCAGAGGTGGCACCATTGCAGACCACGGCGTACGTAGTTACGGTGACGGATGCCAACGGATGTACAAGTGCGGAAGGATCGATCCTGATCGATGTGGTCGAGCCGATCGTGCCGTCATTCAATTGGGACATCGATAGCGGCTGTGTACCGTTGTGCGTCACGTTCAACGATGCCACGGGCGTTGCCGGTGTGCGTGCGTGGAGTTTCGGCGATGGCGCATTGGCCGATGACCTTCCGGGTCCAGCACATTGTTACACGGATGCCGGTACGTACGATGTGACCTTGTCGATCACCACGCCGGAAGGATGCACTGGAGCATTCACCGCTGTAAATGCGATCGAGGCACTGCAAGCTCCTGTGGCAGCTTTCTCTGCCACTCCGGACGTGGCCTTGATCGATGATCCGACGTTCCAGTTCCTTGATCGGAGTTCGGGTGCCACCGTGTGGAATTGGTCCTTCGGCGATCTGCTCAACACCTTCTCCAGTGAACGCTCCCCGGCATTCAGTTACCCTGCGGTGGCGTGCTATACAGTAAGCTTGGAGGTGGCGAATGAGGGCGGCTGCACGGACCGAACGGAGGCCGTTGTCTGCGTTGAAGATGCCTTTGCGTTGTATGCACCGAATGCCTTCACTCCGAATAACGATGGCATCAACGATGGGTTCCTGGTCCGCACCACGGTCGTGAACCCGGAGTTCTTTCGGTTGGAGGTCTTCGATCGGTGGGGTACGCTGATCCATTCGACCCAGGATCCGTTGGAACCTTGGGACGGGGATGGCTTGCCACAAGGCATCTATCAATGGCAAGTGAAAGTGCGCGATACGGAACAAAAGATGCGTACACGCAATGGCCACTTGGCCTTGATCCGTTAGTGGTATACACGTTTCCTTTCGTTCCCCATTGCTACTTGCAGGGGTTCGCAGGAGCGAATTGATCAACCGCGGGTGCGTCCAATTCGTAGAGTGCACTGGCGATCCGGTGCAAGGGCAGCCCCATCACCGTGTAGAAACTCCCTTCGATCCGCTCCACGGCCACGTAGCCGATCCAGTCCTGTACGCCGTACGCACCGGCTTTGTCGAAAGGGGTGTACTTCTCTACGTAGTACGCGATCTGGTGGTCACTCAGCGACCCGAAAGTGACCTTCGCGATATCTGCAAAGCTCTTGGTGCCGCGCTGAGTGCGTAAGCACACACCGGTGTACACTTCGTGGGTCCGTCCCGATAAGGTGCGCAACATCGCTTTGGCTTCTTCCGCATCCTCGGGTTTGTTCAGCAACTGCTCGCCGAGTACTACCGTGGTGTCGGCCGTGACCAATACTTGATCATTCGCAAGCGTTCCCGTCCATGCCTCGGATTTCTTGCGGGCCAGGAATTCGGCAACGTCACGGATGGGCATCCCGGTCGGGGGTGTCTCATCCACCTCCACATGCGTGATCTCGACCGGCAGATCCAATCCTTGCAGAAGTTGCCGCCTACGCGGTGAGGCTGAGGCCAGGATCAATCGCCAAGGAAGGTTCATGGAATGGATCGGATCACGAGTGCATATCCAACGGCCATCACCATGGCCACCTTCATGACCGCCCCTGCGCGGTTGAATTCGCTGCGTGTTGCGGCTTGATAGGTGAAGCCCGCAGAAAGCAACAACGGGCCGATGATGGCCACCCCGATGTACCAATAGGACAAGGTGTCACGCAACATTTGCGACCGAATGAAGAGTAGCAGGACCAGGATCAGCCCGATGTGGAACAGAGCGATGGCCTTGGCCCACTTCATGCCCCACACGATCGGTATGGTGCGGCATCCTTCGGCTTCGTCGCCTTTTACATCGGCCATGTCCTTTTGCAGTTCGCGGACCAAAGTGCTTAGGAATGCGAACAAGGAGAAGCCCAAGAACCAATACCACAGTTCACGGAAATAGGGTTCCATGGCGTAACGGTCCCCATTGGGTAGGCCGACGATCCAGCCTTCTTCGATCGCTTGGTGAAGCATGGGCAGTTCATACAGTCCGACGGTGAGTGGGACCAAGGCCGTGAGCACCGCTACGAGCACGTTACCTGCGATCAATCGGCGTTTCAAACTGGTGCTGTAGGTCCACAAAGCGCCCACTGCGAAGGCGGGAATGGCCGCCCACTTCAATAGCCCACTGTGCCAAGCCACATACGTACCTACGAGCACTCCAAGACCGCTGAGAACGGCATGACCGGTCATCGCTACCCGCCGTTTCACCGTACGCCCCACGATCACCTCTCCGGGTCGGTTGATGCGGTCGATCCGCGTATCGAAGTAGTCGTTGATCACGTTGCCACCTGCCGCCACCAGGACCGTGCTCAAGATCAACAGGAGAAAGTCCAACAACGGCATTTGTGGGCCATAGCCCACCGGAAGTTCAAGTTGCGCACGTGTAATACCACCGACTTCGGCCATCAACTGGTTCAAACCGCGTTGCAAATTCCCGCCGATCACGCCGTACCGCATCAGCAGCATGGTGCCTGTGATGATCAGCAGGTTCAGCGGACGGGTGAGGCGAATGAGATCCTTCATCGGTACAACTTGGACCTCGTTACCACTGGTGTGCGTTCTCGGTGAGCCATTTGCCTTGCACCTTCATGGCCTGTTCCAGTAGATCACGCACACATCCTTCGCCACCTTTCGCCACGCTGATGAAGGTGCTGATGGCCTTGATCTCCGGAACCGCATCGGCCGGACAACAGGGGAAAGCCACGCGTTGCATCACGCGTAGGTCCGGGATGTCGTCGCCCATGTAGGCCGTGTGTGCGGGGTCCAACCCTTCGGAAATGAGCTGGTCGAATAGCGCCGGCTTGTTCACGGTGCCGAGGTGGATATCCGCGATGCCCTGCCGCACTAGGCTTTCGCGCACCCCTTCGGAATGTCCACCACTGATGATGATGATCCGCAGTCCTTCCTTCAGCGCATGTTGCACGGCATAAGCGTCGCGGGTGTGGAAGGTGCGGACCGGGTCCATTCCGGGGATCAACAAATTCCTGCCGTCCGTGAACACACCGTCCACGTCGAAACAGAAGGTGGTCAACCCCGCGAGGCGTTCCTTATAGGTCGAATTGCTCATGGTCCGGATGGCCGTAGGCCCGCAGGATCGAACTGCTGATGAGGGCGTAGGCCGCGCGAAGTTCGGGGTCGTGTGTCAAACGATCGATATGACGACGCACCGTTCCAAGATCGCCTCTTCGCGCAGGTCCGGTGAGTGCATCGTGCGGCCCCATGGAACCTGCCTTCTCCACCATGGCCATGAAGGAGGGGAGGATGAGGCCGGGGTCGATGCCGCGCTCGCTCAGCAAAGTTTGCGCTCGATCCAATAGATGCAACGGGAAGTTCGTGCTGATGGCCGCTGCAGCGTGGACAAGCTCGCGATCCTCGTGGACCAAGGCGCGTACCATATCGCTCAAACTCGTTGCCAATGCGTACACGACATCCCGCGCATGCGACGTGTTCGCATCCGTGACCAACGGTACTTCCCGAAGATCCGCTGGAGCTCCGGGGCTCAAGGTCATCACGGGCCAAAGAACGGCGCGATGCGGATGCGGCTCCAACCGACCCAATTCGCTGGCCCCACTGGTATGGATCACTACAGCATCGTTGATCGGAAGCTTCGTTGCGACCTCGGAAATGGCATCATCGCTGACGGCGATCATGATCACATCACAAGGTGGGAGTGGATCGTTCATCGTGAACGCGGGAACGTTCAGATCCGCAGCCAACGTCGTGGTATGTGCGGTGTTCCGACCAACGATGCCCTCGACGGTGTGTCCAGCCCGTTGCAATGCATGCCCGAAATGAAAGGCCACACGACCGGTTCCGATCAAGGTGACCTTCATTTCTGCTTCGGCTTTGCGATGATCCGCTGCCGCACCGCCATGAAGGTGCCCAAGAACATCAACACGCAACCGATCCACAGGATGTTGATGCCCGGGAATACGATGGCTTGCAACACCAGGAATTCCGCTTCGGCCACATTCAAGCCGATCTTGGTCCGCTGGGTTTCCGTTCCCGGCATTGGACCACTGTGTCCCATGATCGGTCCCTTTGGAAATTCTACCGTGGCCAAGGAATACCGGATCCGGAGCGGTCCCAATTCGGCCGCCTTGCCCATCACCGGTTGTCCATCGGCATAGATCACCAAGGGCTTGGCCTCGAACCACCGGTCGCGCAGGTACAGATCGCGGACCCGGATGTGCGCGGCGTACACGGTGTACCGATCTCCGAGCATTGCCCGCGTTACACTATCGTTGACCAGATACACGCTGTCGATAATGGCCATGGCCGAAGGCGTGATGATGGTATCGCCTTCCTGTTTATCGAACAACCGATCCGGCATCCAAGTATCATCCGCTGTATCGCTGGCCAAGGTCATGTCTGCGTACCGCACGTGCGTGTAGAGGTCGCGATCCAACCAATGTTTGGTGCTTGGTTCGGCCACGTTCCCGAAGCGTGGATTGATCTGAATGAATGGGGCCAGTTCGAACACTTTGGAGCCGGGTCGGTACGAACTCCATTCCGGCGTATACCACAAGGCTCGGCGACTGAAGCCCTCGATCGGTGTCCAGTGATCGGGTTGATCTTTCAAGAAATGCGGTCCTGCGCGGTGATCATCCCGTGAAGCGAAAAGCATGTCCCCCACACGCACGGTGTCGTCCATCGCATAGTCCCGTGGTTCCTTCGCGAAGTAGTCCATCGCATAATACAGGTTCACTCCTTCTTGGTGCTTCTCGCGGTAATGGACGAAGTGATCTCCCATCAACAAAGTGTCACCACGATAGAGCAGGATGTCCTCGCTGTTATCGAAACCCTCATTCAGGAAGCGCAGATCCATGTTCCGCGTATTGCGGCTCACTTCATTCTGCCGACTGGTACTGATGAGTGCGCCAAGCAATACCAGCGCGAAGCCCACATGCGCCACGGATGGACCGGCATTCGTCAATCGACCCTTGAGTACCCGAGGGATATAAAGTGCATTCGCCGTGATCGCGAACAGTGCGGAGAAGAGTAAGGCGATCAGGTTCCACTCCGGTAGTGTGTATTGCAAAAGGAACACGGCCAGGATCGTCAACGCGAGGGCGAGGATCACCGAAACTCCGATCTGCTTTCGGAATTGCTTCAGGTCGCTGTCCTTCCACCGCAAGTATTGACCGAAGGCGACCAGCATAGTGACGATGAACGCGAAGGGGATCTGCCACTTGTTGTAGTGGGCTATGGCATCACCCGGCGGGGCCAAGCGGGCATCGGCCAGTTCGCGGAAGAAGTTGCTGTTCGTATGATCCGCGATCCACCAGAATACCGGACTCAATGGCTCTAGCAACATGTTCCATACCGGAACGGAGGTGCTGAAGGTGATCTGAACGGCACTCAACAGCAGCACCAGCGAACCGATGAACAACCAGAATTCCCGCGACCACAACGATTCTTCGGGTTCGGTGCTGGCGAATCCCTTTCGGTAGGCGCCGATCAACGTGCCCATGCAAATGGTACCGAAGAGCAGGATGGCTTGTACTTGGATCCCAAAGCCCACACCAATGGCCAAAAGTGCCAAGGAAACGCCCACGAAGAACCGACGATCGCTCGGACGACCCAACAGCATCATCACGCTCAGGGTGATGTAGAAGAGCAGGAAGAGCAGCAGGCCGGGCAACATGCCATCGCCGGTGAAGCTGTGTACGCTGGTATCGCCAAGGACGCCCGACCGCGTCAAGAAGGTGGAGTACAGGATCAGGATGAAGGTGATCAGCGTGAGCAGGTAGAGGCTGAAGAGTGCCGTCGGTTTGCGCTTGTTCACCAACATCAAATGACCCGCACCCACCAAGGTGAGCCAGGGTACCAAGGAGGCGTTCTCCACGGGATCCCACGCCCAGAATCCGCCGAAACTCAACGCTTCATACGCCCATGCTCCACCCATCAGGATGCCCGTGCCCAGGATCATGATCCCGAAATAGGTCCACGGAAGGGCAGGTGCGATCCAGCCGCGCTTGTCACCGCGCCAGAGTCCTGCGATCGCAAATGCGAAAGGAATCAAGGTGGCCGCAAATCCCAAGAACAAGGTGGGTGGATGGATCACCATCCAATAATTCTGCAACAATGGATTCAAACCACGGCCATCAGCGAATTGTGGAATGGCAGAGAGGTAGTTCGCCATGGCCGTCCATGGCAGTCCGATGTTCTCCGGCAGTTCGCGGATCAACAGGAAGGGGCTACTGCCCACTCGCACATCGCCCACATAGATACCGAGCAACATGACGGCCAGGAAGACCTGCACACTGGAGATCACCGTCATCACGGGGGCTTCCCATGAACTGGTATCCGGTGCAGAACCACGGCCCTTGGACATCCGCCACATCAACACATTCCCCAGCACCATGTGCCAGAAGGTCCACAACAGGAACGACCCTTCCTGACCTTCCCAGAAGCAGCTCGCGATGAACTTGAGCGGCATCTGCAAGTTGCTGTGTTTCCAGACGTAGTCGTATTCGAACCAGTGGTTGAACAACATGGTGAATAGCGTCATCACGATGCCGAGCACCGCGACCGAATGCAGTCTAAAGCCTATGCGACCCACCCGGATCCATTCGCCGGAATGCCGTGCCGTGCCAAGAAAGAATCCCAAAGTGCCGAGCAATCCGCCCACAAGTGAGACGATCGCCAAAGCATGGCCTAGCTGCCCCGCCCAAAGGTGTTCTCCGATGTATTCAACCATGCTCAATTTCAAGGCTCAAGCTTTAAGCTTCAAGCCTTAAGCTTCAAGTTCCAGATCTTAAGTCTCAAGCCTCAATGTTCGATCGTCAATGTTCAACTCTCAACCCTCAACGTTTCAACTCGCCGAAGCGCCTCGAGAAGGCGGTCAACCCTCAACCCTATTCTCCTCATTGTACTTGCTCGGGCACTTCATCAACATGTCGCGCGCCTCGAATTCACCTTGTTCATTGGCCTTTCCGATGAGTACCAAACGTTCGCTGCGTTCCAGGTCCTGCGGCTTGGCTTTGTTCAGGTGCACCTTGCAGGTCTTGCCTTCCAGATCGCGCATGCTGAAGGTGGTAAGGCTCGCATTCAGGCTGGGTTCGTACACGATCTCTTGGGACCGGTCCAGTGTGCCCACCACATGGTACTCCTTGCCCGGATGCGCCAAGGCCTGGTCCAGATCGGCGTAGGTGCTGCTGTCATACAAGGATCCCACGAGCGCCCCAATGGAGACGGCGATGATCACGATGGCGATGATGTGAGAACGTTTCATGGATCGAACGCCGAAGCCCGGCGCAAGCTTTTAATGGGGTACAAAGGTCCGAACGAACAGGCGGACATCGGCCCGATCCTTATTTGCGATCCTTTTCCAAGGTGCTGATCCGGCGATCCATCCGCCACATCCACAGGCCGATCCCGAGGATGATCAACGCGACCACCACCACCACCACGTTGAATTTGCCGTTGCCGTACAGGGTGTTCTCCAACCAGCCCGGTGCTTGGGCCATGGTGGTCAAGGCGAGGAACAGGAAGGAGAGTAGGAGCGGGGTCCTCATGGGTCAAGGGGTTCAGCGATCCGAGCGGCACGGACGCGAAGGTTCAACATCCATACGCCCAGCAGGACCCAACCCAGCACGGCCGGGTAGAAGATCATGCGCAAGCGGTTGTCCAGATCCAGATCGCTGAAGCCGCTGTTACCACCGTTGCCGGGGTGCAAGCTGTCCACCGCATTCAGCCGGGGTACTACGAATAGGAACATCACCAACAACACGAAGGCGAAGATGTTGTATATGGCCGCCAGTCGCGCCCGTTTGTGCGCATCCTGGACCGTACCGCGGAGCACGAAATAGGCCAAGTAGATCAAGCCGGTCACCGCAGCGCCGTTCAGTTTCACGTCGTTGGTCCAGAAGGCGCCCCAGGTCGCGCGCGCCCAAAATGCACCGGTCACCAAGCCCAAGCCGCAGAACACCAGACCCACTTGAGCGGCCAATTCCGCCGTACGGTCCTGCTCCAGCGCGTTGGAACCCAATACCCGAATGCTCTGGACCATGGAGATCGCCATCAACACGATCATGGTGAACCACATCGGCACATGGAAATGCAGGTTGCGAATGCTTTCGTACAGGATGCTACGGTTCGGGAAAGCGAACGGCGCATCGGCCACCGTGCTCGATGCCTCATTTGGCCCACAAGCGCCCCCTTCAATGCCTTGGCCGAGTCCTTCGGTGAACAGGGCTCCTTCATACCGCAACCGATCAACGCCCACGGTGGTCAAGTGTTCCTTCAGCCCGGTAGGCACGTCGAAGGTGGCTTGCACATGCGTGGCATCGGTCACTTCCGTGCTGCTAGGACACACCCGTTGATCCGCATTCTCCAGATACACGACCGTGGATCCAGCTTGAAAGTCGGTGTTGTAGCCCAGCACCTCGATCACGGAAGTACCCGGCGCGATCCGGTCCGGCGAAACATGCACCAAGGCCGGTGTCAAAGGCGTGCGCAAGGCAGTGATGGATGCGAAGAGCAACAAGGCGATCGCCAAGAACTTCCACCACCAATGTCTCAATTCCATGTCGATCGGATCCCGAATGTTACAGTTCGACGATCCATACAGCGCCACACCGCGAGTAGGACATACCCTGAAAGCAACGCAAGAGCCTTTTCGAACCGCCCCTGCATTTCGTCTTTCTCTGCGCTCTTTGCGCCTCCCCGTTCACCTTCCATTTCAGTCCCGCCAAAGGTAGGGGAAGAGGATCCAGGCCAAGGTCACCGTGATCACATCCAGCAGCACCAATCCGCCGAAGTACGTGCCGGTAACGCTCCACGCTACGCCATCCAACGCCAGCTTGCTTACCCGCATCACCAAGAGCAACAACGGCAGCACGAGTGGAAAGCCCAGGATCGCCATCAATCCGATCCCGTTGCCTGCACGGGCCGCGATCGCGGAGATCAACGTCAGCACCGTCGCAAAGCCGGTCGCACCAACGATCACCGCAAGCACGAATTGCAGTAGGTCGGCTTCGCGCAGCACCTCGCTCCCCATCAGCAGGCTATAGATCAACAAACTCACAAGACCCAGAACCACCATGGTCAGCGCATTGTAGAGCACACGGGCCAGTACCACGCTGCTTGGATCCACCAAGGTGTACAGGTACAATTGGCGTCCGGCATCTTCGCGCTGGAAGGAGCGCGCCAACGCATTGAAGGCCGCAAAAAGGAGGATGATCCAGAACAAGGCATTCCACGTGGCCACACCCAAGCCGCCTTTCACGGCCAGATAGCACACATACACCGCGCTCACGACGTACAGCAGCATCCCCGCCCATGCCGCACGCTGCCGCAGGTCCAAGGCTGCCTCCAGTCGGAGTAATGCACTGATCTCGGCGGGTTTCATCGGTGGAGAGAATGGGCTGTGGGCGCGGGTGCCAAAGGTACCCTTTAGGTTATCCCGGAGCGGAACGTGTAACACTGTTGGACGCGTTGATCGGAGCCTTATGATCATTGGACCCTAGGCATCTTACTTCGTTCGGATCCTCCTTGGACCGATCGGTTGCCCGGATCTTGCCGATGAACACCTGCTAGCTCTGGACTGTGCTCCACGAGGAGCTGGGTTTTCCAAAGAACTATTCAGAATACTCTCCGTGTTCGCTTTCCCTCCGTTCCGCCCCAGTGAAGGAGCTTGCCTGGATCGGCTTTTCCACTACCGTCTATCTTGGGGCGCCGTCGCGATCCAATTCGGCCACTCAGAAACTCCTATGCGATCTTTTCTTTTGTTAGCCGCCACCGTCCTTGCAACGGTGTCGCAAGCACAACGCACCGTAGGGCTCACCCAATACGATGCCGACCTGCCGGGTTACGCCCTTTTTACTCCGATGAATAGCAACATCACGTATCTCATCGACGGATGCGGAAGGGAAGTCAAGCAATGGGTAAGCGCACATTCGGCCGGGGCCACGGCCCAATTGCAACCGGACGGTACCGTGCTGCGGGCGGGTTCCGTGAGCAATGTCGACTTCCATGGCGGGGGCAATGGCGGCGTGATCGAACGCTTCAATTGGGATGGCGACCTGATCTGGAGCTATTCGCTCTCCAATGACAGCATGTGCCAGCACCACGACTTCACGGTGATGCCCAACGGCAACATCCTCACCATCGTTTGGGAATTGCGTTCCTCCGCGGACGCGTTCGCGCACGGCAAGGACACCTCGTACAGCCAGAACCACCTTTGGAGCGAAAAGTTGTTGGAACTACATCCGACCGGACCCGACCAGGCCGATATTGTCTGGACTTGGCGTGCATGGGACCACTTGGTCCAGAATCTCGATCCTGAACTTCCAAACTTCGCGCAGTCCTCCCAACGGCCCGAGCGGATCGACATCAATTATCGGGTCGGACCACCCTCCAATCTCGATTGGCTTCATATCAACTCCATCGCGTACAATGCGGAGCGCGATGAGGTCATGGTCAGCGTCCACAATTTTGATGAGTTCTGGGTGATCGATCACAGCACCACTACAGCAGAAGCGGCAGGAAGCACCGGCGGGGCGAGCGGCCACGGCGGCGATCTGCTCTATCGGTGGGGCAACCCCGAAGCGTATGGAACAGGTGCGTTGAACGACCGCAAATTATTTGGCCAGCACCATGCTACCTGGTTGCCCTCAGGCCATCCCGATGCTGGAAAGATCATGGTTTTCAACAACGGTAATGATCGGCCCGAGGGGAACTACTCCAGTGTGGACCTCATAGATCCCGCGCTGGACATGGAAGGCCACTATAAATTGCAGCCCGGCATTGCGGCCGGACCAGCCACCTCATTTTGGACATGGACGGCACCTGTCCCCACGGATTTCTTCGGCGTGAACCTCGGAGGGGTCTTCGCGGTGGATGATGGCTTTCTTATCACCGATGGTCCGCATGGCCACTTCATTCGTACCGATGCCAATGGGGATCAGGTTTGGGAATACTTCAACCCCGTGACCAACACCGGGCCCATCACGCAAGGGGCCCCCCCTCAACTCAACGCAGTATTCCGCTGCGAGTCATACCGAGAGGATTTCACGGGCTTTACCGGGCATGACCTGTTACCGGGCAATGAGATCGAACTGGATCCGTTGCCTTCACTTTGTCTAACCTCCAGCGTGTTGTCCCCCATGGAAGGAACGTTCTCTGTTCACCCCAACCCCGCACGGGACCGCGTGATACTGTCTGCGACAGGGCCCATTTCCGCAGTGGAACTGGTCGATATCAGTGGTCGCATCCTGTCGTTGCCGCATACGGGCACTGGTGCACAGGTCATCTGTGACATCGCGGGCATTACCCCGGGAACGTATTCGCTCAAGTTGATCGGTGCGGCGCCGGCACGGACCCTCACCTCCCGTCTTGTGATCATGCATTGATCAGCGCACGAACTCATGCACAGATGGAGCTTCTTGGATATTCTTTCGCCGATGCGAGGTCTTTTTCATTGCTGTTGATCGGAACAGTGGTGGTTTCTTCCTGCAAAAAGCAGGATGATCCAGAACAAGGCATTCCACGTGGCCACACCCAAGCCGCCTTTCACGGCCAGATAGCACACATACACCGCGCTCACGACGTACAGCAGCATCCCCGCCCATGCCGCACGCTGCCGCACCTCCAAGGCTGCCTCCAAACGGAGTAGAGCAGAGATCTCGTTCGGTTTCACAGTGCGAAGGTCGGGCACACATGGTGATCGAAGCTCATGATCATTGGTTCTAGGGCAACGATCTCATGTCCGAGATTCTCTGGGACGTGCAGTTCTCACAGGGCACACAGGACTCACCGAGCGTACGAGTTCAAGACCATGCACTGCCCATAAAAGGACATGCCAAGAAACTTTTCAAACGTGAGCGCCAAAACACGAATGCGCACGTACCTTGGCATTACAATGGCGAGAATGTTACATATAAATACTACTCGCCTACAAGCCGATCGCCACAGCGCATCGGCTCTCTCTCTCTCTCTCTCTCTACGCCAATAGGGTCTGCATGGCCTCACAAAAAAGCCCCCGGTGCGCAAACACCAGGGGCCTCGGACGCTCATGTCCCACCTAACCCAGTTGCATAGGTAAACGAAACAGAACAGCACAAAGGTATCGCACCACCACAACGTGCCGCTGCACCTTTCAGCATAACCTAAGGATGCCTTGACGAAACCGCGACGGACAAGGGCATTAGTACTAGCGGCAACAATGACCGGACCGATGCGAAAGCATCACGAACACGAACGAATGCTTCTTGGAACAACGAACAGCAAGTGGCGGAGTGGGCAGGCTTGCCTGCTTTGCTGCTTGCTGTTCTTTGCTCCGCTTACAAGCGTTGCTCAGAACTTGGTGCCCAACCCGAGTTTTGAACTGCGGGATACCTGCCCGTACTCTATAGGCTTCCAGGAAGGTGATAGGCCACTGTTTTGGTACAGTTGGTTGAACAGCCCGGAGTACTTAAATGCCTGTGCAGGGATTTTGCAATCCATCGATACCCTAGTGAGTGTGCCACAGAACGGTTGGACCTTTCAATATGCCTGGGAGGGCGATGCCTATGTGGGCGTCTACGCTTATGATGCTGTACTGGGCGATTACCGCGAATACGTGGGTACCGAGTTGCTCCAGCCCTTGGTGATCGGATGCACCTACCAATTGCGTTTTCGCATTAACACGGCGAATAATGGGAATTACTGGTTGGCTGGGGGGAGCACCGCGTGCAACAACGTTGGTATGCTGTTCACTACGCGCACCAATGCTTGGTCCGGCATTTCTGGGCCTGACTTTCCCTACACGAACTTTGCCCATCTCCGAACGATAGTGCCTGTAGCAGATACAGCTGCATGGACAGTGGTGGAAGGTACATTCGTGGCGGATAGTGCATACTCCCATTTGGTGCTGGGTAACTTCTTCCCGGACTCGCTCACCACTGCATTTCAGGTGGGCGATACGGAACCTTGGTATGGGATCACGTTCTATCTGATCGACGGGGTGGAGGTAATACCACTGGGCATAGGATGCAACGGGGTTGGGATCCAAGATGCTGAATCGATCGTTCCTCAGATCCAATGGTCTGGTGGAACGATCCTAGTGCAGTGGAATGAAGAGGTCTTCAGGGCCGAAGTCTTGGATGGGTTGGGTAGAGTTCTCGTTAATGGCACCTTTACGGGATCGACCATGGAGTTAGCAAAGCCGGCTAGTGCAGGGTTGTACTATCTCCGCGTTCAAGGTAGGGAGCAGCAACATGTCGTGAAGTTCGTCGTGCGTTAAGGTCCGGTCGTTCAAACAACGATCGACAATGCATATAAAGCAATGCCTTCTTGCCTTGGCAGGATCAATGATCATGCAGATGGCCCAAGCTCAATTCGATTGGAATCGAGTGCCTGGTGGTGATTTGATCACTGGCACCGAATGGCTCGGTGCGGATGTGGGCAGTACAACGGATCTCCACTTGCGTACCATCCCGCAACTCTCGATCGATTTTAGCACGCAGAACAGTCTCCGTGCGCGGCTCTACCCGAATGATTTCACCTTCTTCAACGGGTATACAGACCCAGCGGCTCTTCATTGGCAGCGTGGGTTCTTCGCGTTGAGCGGTCGTCCTACATTCTTTAACAATACGAACGGCCCTTTCAGCAGACTCCATTTGGTGGATGATGTCGGTGTGGATTTCGCCGCCACCTATGCCCAGCAGTTCGGCTGGCGGCCTTGGATGCGCAACGGTGTCACCTTCACAGGCAATGAAGACCAAGGATACATAGGGCAGAAGTATGTGTATGACCCGGAAGAACCATTCGTTACCCTACCGGACCGTTCGGACATGGTCCTACAGTGGAGCAATGACTACCCCGGCGAGGATGGTCCGGATCGTTTGCGTTTCTTATTCACCAACAGACCAGATAGTCTTAATGCATCGCCTCGACCTTCTGGCGCAAGGAGTATCGAGGGACTTGAGGGCATGCGCTTGACCCCGTTGAACGATACCACGAATCAATGTGGGTGTTGGTGACTTCTTTGCGGGTAATCTGGACGACCTAGGGAATATCGATGAACCCACTGAGCGGCTGGATGTCTTGAATGGACGGGTGCGTGTTCGCGACCTACCCAACGACCCGCAGGCCGGCACACTACAGAGGTATTTGGTGGTCGATGATGTGGACTCGGACGATCCTGAGTTTGGTGCGATCAAATGGCGCAACCTGCCCACGGGCACAGGCGGCGGCGCAGATTGCGATTGGGATATTCTAACCGGCAGCCGTGTGCTGCGCAGTGGGTCTGCTGCTCCAAACCCAACAAGTTCATGCCCGGATCGGGGTTGGCTGTATAGCGTCGGCACCCAGAATTATGGTTACAAGATGCGGATCTTCCACGACGACTTGGACCGTAATGTGCCCGGCGGGTTACAAGTCGACTACAAAGGGGATGACGGCGGACCCTATTCATACGGATACGCCATGTATGGCGGAATGTCCGCATCGGCAGGAACACCTGGTCCGGGAACCATGACGGGGGTACGTGGGAATGTGACCGGGGCGCGGAGGACAGGGACTGGCGTGTATGGAATGGCCACTGGAACAGGTGGTTCAGAGGATGCCCTGGATATCCATGGCGTTCATGGCGTAGCGGCACCTGGGGGTGGTACAACACGGAGAGCCTATGGTGTAATGGGTTTGGTGAGTGCTCAAGGTACCGGTGCGATCACGAATGCCTATGGTGTTCATGGTTCGGTCGCGAATACCGATCCGGCCACGACATTCCGCGCTGGGGTATACGGCACCTCCCCGGTGGTGTATACGGATACCAATTCGACCGGGGCTCTAGGTAGCTGGGCGGGCTACTTCCAAGGCATGGTCCGCATTTCCAGCAACGCCTACGTGAACGGCAATGTGCTGGTCACCTCCGATGCTTCATTGAAGACCAACGTGGAGGACATCACCAATGCGCGCGAGCCGATCGCAGCCCTGCAACCCAAGTCCTACGAGTTCATTCCGCAGCAACACCCGCACATGCAAATGCCTCCCGGCAGGCAATTGGGCTTGATGGCCCCAGAGGTGCAGGAGGTTCTGCCGGAACTGGTGGAACGGGTTCCTATTCCAGCGGAATACGATACCACGGGCACGATGGTGGCCGAAGCCACCAGCCACTTGGCCATCAACTACAACGGTTTCATTCCGGTATTGATCGCGGCGGTAAAGGAGCAGCAACAGACCATTTCTGAGGTCACCGCTTCCGTTGCACAGGAAGCGTCGGAAATGCAGGATCTACGGAACCTCCTGGAAGAGCAACGCACCCGCATCGACCACATGGAGCAACTCCTTGCCGAGTGCTGCAACCGCCCCGCCCCGGATGGCCTACGCGAAGGTGGCATCAACAACGTACCGGAGTTGCACGATACCGAAGGCGACCGCAAACTGCGCATCCAGCCGAACCCCTTCAGCGAAAGCACCACGGTGTTCTATATGCTGGAGCGCAGTGGACGCTCACAGCTTATGGCGAACAGCGCCGATGGCAAGCAACTGCGTGTGCTGCAAGAAGCCAACTTGGAGAGCGGTAGCTACCAGTATGAGTGGAACACGGCGGATCTGGCCGCAGGCATCTACTACGTGACCTTGCTGTTGGATGGCCAACCCGTGGTGAAGAAGGCCGTGAAGGTGAACCGGTAGAATGGATGTGAAGCAAGAAGCCCGATCACAGCGATGTGGTCGGGCTTCTTGGTGTTCGAGACCTTCACCTATTTCTTCCGCTTCTTCTTCACCTCCACGGCGCTCTTCGCGTACACCATGTAGATGTCCAAGTGCGGGCGGAGACCGATCGGTTGGCGCTTGTTCAGCTCGGTAGGGATCACCAGCAGCACCTTGTCCTCCCAATGCGCGGCTTCAAAGGCCTTGTAGTGTTTGAATTCCTTCAGTTTCGGGTACCGCCGTTCGAAGGAGTCGATGCCGGCGGGCCAGTTGCGTTCGTGGCTGCGGAACACCATGGCATCGATCTCCGGCTGGCTAAGGCCATTTCCGGCCAATTTGGACAGAACGGTGCTGTCGTTACCGAGGTCGTAGGTAGCGTACACGGCATCGGGTGTCAGGATCTTGGCCTGTCGCATGCGCTTCCAATCCGGCCCCTTGCTGGGTTTAGGGCGCTGTGCATCGGTGAGGGTCATTTCCACCGCGCTTTCGGGTAGGATCAGGTAGAGGTCCTGGGAAGTGCGCAGGTCTTCCGGCATGTGGTAGTTCTCATTCACCGGAACCTGTACCAGAACCTTGGTCCCGGCCTCGTCGGCGTAAGTACACACCTTGTGGGCGTTGTAATTCTTCACGCTGGCGGCATTCGCGGCCAGCGCACTGTCGGTGCGCAAGCCCAAGGGCAGGTTGCTGGCTTTGCCCATGCTCAATACCTGTTGTACACGGTCGTCCTCCACACCTGCGGCTTGTAGGCCGCTGCGCACGGAGTTTTCCTGCGCCAGATCGGGCTTTCGGACCATTTGGGCGATGTCCGCGATACGTACTTCGTCCTGTGCAGTCGCGCCATGAACGATCAAGGAAAGGAAAGCGATCGAAAGGGGGCGTAGAGTTCGCATGGGCGTGTGTACGGGATCAAGGCGAAAAAGTGTCGATCGCGCGCTCCGTCCGGTTCGGAAGTACTGCTTCCAACGTGTCGGTTCGTGGACCCTACCGCACGATGCCGATCTTTGTACCGATCATCATGCACAAGCTCTTCGTCCTCACCTTTCCCCTTATCCTTGCTTCGGGTTGCTTGAACCGCGTTCAGGTCGGCCCTGTTTCATTCCCAGTGAACCAACCACGGCCCATGCCAAAGAGCAGTTTCTTCGAACTCAGCGCGACCGACATCAACGGGGAACTGGTGAAATTGGAGCGCTACAAAGGCCAGAAGGTGATGGTGGTGAACACCGCGAGCGAATGCGGTTTCACCCCCCAGTACAAACAGTTGCAAGAGCTCTACGAGACGTATAAGGACAAGGGTTTCGTCGTCCTGGGGTTCCCCAGCAACGACTTTGGTGATCAAGAGCCGGGCTCCGAAACGGAGATCGCCAGCTTTTGCCAGAAGAACTACGGCGTCACCTTCCCTCTGATGAGCAAGGTGCATACGAAGGGGCCGGAACAACACGCCGTGTATCAGTGGCTCGCTGATCAGCAGCAAAATGGCGTGATGGATACCGAGGTGAAGTGGAATTTCCACAAGTACCTGATCGATCAGGATGGGCGGCTGAACATGTCCTTGGAGTCCGCTGTGGATCCCAGTGATCAACGCGTGATCGATTGGATCGAAGCGAAATGAGCCGCACGGTCGACATTCTCTGCATCACAGCGCATCCGGACGATGTGGAGATCTCCATGGCCGGTACCGTCCTTCATCACCGAAGCTTGGGGCATACGGTCGGGTTGGTGGAGTTGACGGCGGGGGAATTGGGCACCCGTGGATCTGCCACGATCCGAAAGCAGGAGGCCGAGGCCGCACGACTGGTGCTAGGCGCTGACTTCCGCTACCAACTCGATCTGCCGGACGGCTTCTTTCGGGCCGATGAGACCAGCTTGTTGAAGGTGGTGACCGCGATCCGGGAGCATCGTCCGCGTGTGCTGCTCACCAATGCCATTCGCGATCGCCACCCCGATCATGGGCGCGGTGCCGCGTTGGTGGCAGAGGCCAGTTTCCTGAGTGGTTTGCGCCGCATCCCCACCGAATTGAACGGGCAGTCGCAAGAAGTTTGGAGGCCTACCACCGTGCTACATGCCGTGCAGGACCACTGGATCGACCCCGATCTGGTGATCGACATCACCCCGTATTGGGAGGGAAAAGAGGCCGTACTGCGCTGTTTCAAGTCCCAATTCCACGATCCGGCAAGCACAGAACCCAACAGTCCCATAGCCAACCCGGACTTCTTGCCTTTTCTGGAAGGACGGGCACGTGAAATGGGTCGATCGCTCGGGGTTACTTATGGCGAAGGGTTCACCGTGGTGCGCCCCGTTGGCATCCACGATCTTACGGTGCTCGGCTAGGTCCTTCCTAGGACCCGACCGCGTATCCGTTGCCAAACGTGTTGCGCTCGAGCGCCGTCGCCCGCGTGGGGGACCAATTCCACCGCACGTGTACCCGTTTCCTTCAGGAAGACGATGAGTTGGTAAAGCACACTGGTGCAATACGCCAAGGAGGTGGTGATCGCAGCACCCTTCAAACCCAAGCTGGGGATCAACCAGAAGCCGACCGGAATGGTCACCATCAGGCCTAGGCCGGAACCGATGGTGTTGTGTCGGATCCGCCCGGTGCCACTGAGGAAGTGGCTGAGGATCTGTGAACCCGACATGGCCACCAGACCGGGCACCATCAAGGCGATCAATGGACGCAGCCCCACGATGTCCGGCCCGAAGATCCAGGTGTAGAGCGCCTCCGGGACCAGCAGTAGCAGGCCGCAACACACAGCGCCCATGATCACCGCCACCTTGAAGAGCAGGATGGTGAGGTCGCGCTGGCGTTCGGCTTCTTCCAGGTTGCTCACTTTGCTGTACAGCACACCTCCGATGCTCTTGGGGATCAGCCACGCCCCTTCTGCCAGTTGCGTCGTTACACTGAATATGCCCAAAGCGCTAAGGCCACGGAACCGGTCGATCAAATAGTAGGCCATCCGGTAGTTCAGCAACTGCAGCAAATTCGCCCCTTGGGCAAGCCCTCCTTGGCGCAGGAGGCCCGCGATCACGTCCTTCTTCGCCATGCCTTGGTAGTGGCGGTGGTAAAGGGCATAATGTCCGGATACGAGCACCGTGATCCCGTGCGCGAAGTAGGTGGCCAGGACATAGTCCGCGATACCGGACCCGTCCACGTGGAGCAGGATCAGGAATGCGAGCAACTGGATGGCCGATTGGCTCACAAGGATCGTGTTCTGGAGGTTGATCCGTTCCCGGCCTACCAAGACATTCAGGTGGATACTGTTCAGCGATTGAAGCAACGCGAGCGCCACCACATGGAGCACGAGTTCTTCGGGCACCAAGGGCACGAAAAGTTGCGCTAGGAATGCGACCGCAGCCGTGATCATGGCCCAGGCATAACTGGGCTTCAGTAGCTGTGTAACGCCATAGCGGGGCACCAAGTAGATCAGGCCGCCACCGCCCACTACGTTATTCAGCAGCAGGATCATGGTCACGCCTAGTACGATCAGGCTGATGGTTCCAAGTCCTTCGGCACCCAACCGTTGGCCGGCCGCTACGATGATGAGCAAATTCATCGCCGTGATCGTGATCCGGGCGGCGACCGTTCCGAGGACGGGGCGGATCATCGGTGCTTGGAACGACGGCGTTTTTCGGGATCCGCCTTTGGGCGTTTGCGCTCTCCGGTCGCATCTCGAACTCCATCGATCAGGGTAATGTCTCCCATGGCATTCAAGGTGCGCACTCCGTGCGCGTACGAGGTTCCTCGGAAACCGGAGATCCGATTGCCCGGTTCCTCCTCGAATTCGTTCGGGGTAAGTCGGATCACTCGGCTCAGGACCACTGCCGGAATGTCAGGATCCGATGCGTCCATCACCGGTCGCCAGAGGGTGCCTTCATGGCTGAAGAAAGCTCCTGCGGGACGACAGCCGGAACGAGCGACTTTCAACGGATTGAGGTGATGTGGATGGTAGGTGCCATCGAAGGCATCGGCATAGTAGGCCAAGAGGACGGATCCCGAGGCATCCGGGTCCATACCGAACAACCACCACCGATCTTCGAATTGGGTCAAGGTCGGGTTGGTCAATGCTCTGTTGAGCAGGACTTTGATGTGGTCCATTCCGTCGTTGGTCGAAGCCACCCGGAAAAGTTCGGTCCGACGCTGGTGCGGATAGCCGATGATGGCATAGGCTCCATCCGGTCGTTCCACCACGAAGGGATAGGTCAACGATGCCGAGGTGCTCAACATGGACCGTGACCGTTTCAGAACGCTATCACTCTTGGGACGCAATCGGGCGATGATATCTTGCTCGGAATGAACGGACCGCTTCCGGTAAAGTACATTCAGTTGTCCATCCTGGGCCATGTAGCCGAATGGTTCCATACGGTGGTTGCCCTCTGAAGGTGCGGGAAGCCAACGGACGTTCATGTTGGGGGTGTCTTGTAACAACTCGGTGATGGGTTGATGCAGGATACCGATGTTCCATGCGCCGGTTTCCGGTGTAGGGAGTTTGGATGCCTTGAGTCGGCGGTATTCCAAATTCAACCAAAGAGCTACAAGTGAACTTATAGGGCGCTGTAACTCAGGTTTGTAATGCGAATCTATTGAAGGTTTATCGAATGGTTCGGTTGGCTGCCGCCGAAGCTTGGAGATCAGGATGGATGGCAACCAAGCCGCACCCAAAAGCCAAGGGTCGATCGTGGGGTTCAGATCCTCATCGCGCAGTGGAAAGGTGGCTTCCACCATCCCGAGTCGGTCCACACGTACCAATTGTACCGGCATGTCCTTCAGGGTAGTGAACTTCACATCCATGGCTGGCATCCCATCCTTACCGAGACCACGTTCGTTCAGTACGAATTGCCAGATCGGCAGCTTAGGGTCTCCCCGCTCTTGCTCCAGGGGAGGCAGAAAAGAGATCACCAGGTCCGGAGCAAAAGGGGCGAGTTCCTCCGAAATGGACCGCGTATCCACTGTCCGGAGTTCCACGTTGGGGAGGGGAGCTAGTAGATCCGATAGATCTTCGGGTGCAGCAGCCCGGACCGAAATGAGGTGATGTGAGCGGTGATTCAAATAACCGCGGAAACCGGTTCGTGGTGTGTGCTGCCGTCCTGTTTGGGGAATGCCGACAGCGACCAATTCCACACCCGCCAACTCGATCAAATGCCTGATCGCTTGACCTTGCCAATGCGGTAAAGTGTGGGCTGCACACAAGACCGCGCATCGTATGGTCCTAGGTTCCTCCATGCGTTCGTGCCAAGGTTTCTTGGTAGATCCGCAAAAATGCGGATCCTACCTGACCAGGACTGGAGCGCTCCTGCACCGAACTTCTCATCTCTTCCGGCCCATAGTTATCCATTCCTGCGCTCATTTGGACCATCGCAGTACACAAGGCGCGCTCATCACCCACGTCCACCAGGATCCCGTTCCTTGCTGTGACGAAGGCTTCCGGCCCCCCACACCGCGTGGCGATCACCGGTTTTCCCTGCGCAAGGGCTTCGCCGGTCACCACGCTGAAGGTTTCCACATTGCTGTTGATGATCACCGCACCGGTGTGCGCCATGTGGTCCAACACCTCCGCATTGGGCAAGCGACCTAGGAACCGAACATGGGTCTGTAGGTCCAAGGTCCGGACGAGGTCATGCAAGAATTCGCGATCCGGGCCGTCTCCGATCACCGTCAGGCCGAGGTCGGAAACCTGTTCCCGGGCATGGGCGAAGGCGCGGATCACCCCACTGACGTTCTTGGTCTTGTCGACCAGATCGGCCACCACCAAGTATTGGCCCGGAGGTCCGGGAGGTGGTAATGGGCGGTCCAATCCAGGCACCACGTTCGGAACAATGGAGTACCGGGACGTCAGCCCCAGCTTTTCCAAACCCTCTCCAAGCCATCGTGAAACCACAGTGATCTCCGCAGCACGCTTGAACAAATAGCGGTTCAGCGCCTTGAAGTACCCGGACTTCCTTGCGAACGTTCCGTCCAGATACTCACTGCTCTGTTCGCTGATCAAGTAGGGGATACCATTCCTCATCCGTAGCCAAAAGGCTAGCAGGGCAGGTCGCACCATGATGTGGACGTGTACGACCTGAGGTGATCCATAGGCCGCTACCAAAGCCAGGTATCCCCGACGCGTAGCACGCCAATAGCGCAGAAAGTTCACCGTTCTTCGCACCGCGCCGGATCTTCCGGAGTGTGCGATGTAGGTGCTGCGCACGATCGGCAATCCATCCTCTTGGACCACCACCACGGTCCGTTCTTGGCCCGGCTCGACCAACAGGACACTGACCTTGGTGACCGACTGAATGGCTTGGACCTGCTTCCGGATGAAGTCGCCCAATTGTGGGTCGACCGCATTGGGCCACCACTTGGGTAGGATCAGAACATGGGGAAAAGGTCCAGAGGTCAACGGGCAGGTGTGCTAGGCTTGCTGCGAAGTGCGGTGCAAAGTACGCCGCACTACAAAGGTCGAGAGCAACGGATCAGGAAGGACCAAGGACGTTATATTTGCAGCCCCTTAGGCCATTTGGTCCAGGACATGGTGGATGTAGCTCAGTTGGTTAGAGCGCCGGATTGTGATTCCGGAGGTCGCCGGTTCAAGCCCGGTCCTCCACCCCAAAGCAAAAGCCCCGAAAGGGGTTTTTCGCGTTGGGGTGGAGGATGACCGCGCAAGCGGTCGCCGATCGCGAAGCGAGCGGTGGCTTGAAATTCATCCCGCAGGTGATGCGGGAAGCCCGGTCCTCCACCCCAAAGCAAAAGCCCCGAAAGGGGTTTTTCGCGTTGGGGTGGAGGATGACCGCGCAAGCGGTCGCCGATCGCGAAGCGAGCGGTGGCTTGAAATCCATCCCGCACGCGATGCGGGAATCCCGGCCCACCCACAAGACGAAGTCTGCAAGCGGCCTAGGCTTGATCTGTCCACCCCGTCGGGCGAACCTGTATGACAACACCATGGGTCACCGAGCATCTTTGTTAGGCCAAAGGTCACAGCTCAAATAAGCTGTTGTTCTGGTTCCCAGCGCTATTTTGATGGTCATACCCGAATACATGTTCACATCCACCGAATTCCGGTTGTGTCGGAGCGCATCAAGTCCGTAATCTTGCGGCCTCGAATTTCTGGTATGTTCATCCTGATCGTCGTTGTCTTCGTTCTGGGCTATTTCGCGATCGCCTTGGAACACCCGTTACATGTGAACAAGGCCGCCTCGGCCATCCTTACCGGTGCACTGGTTTGGACCTTGGTCATGCTCGGGCAAGATGCCCTTTTCCCGGATCTTGGTGAACACGGCCACGAGGGCTTGGTCCATCAACTGCTGGAACATCTGGGCGAGATCGCAAGCATCCTGTTCTTCCTCATGGGTGCCATGGCCATCGTGGAATTGATCGATGTACACGGTGGTTTCCGAGTGATCACCGATCGGATCACGGCGACGAACAAGACGAAATTGCTGTGGATCATCTGCCTCATCACCTTCTTCTTGAGTGCCGCATTGGATAATTTGACCACGGCCATCGTCATGTCCGCCTTGTTGCGGAAGCTGATCAAGGACAAGGAGACCTTATGGCTCTTCGCCGGCGCTGTGATCATTTCGGCGAATGCCGGTGGTGCGTGGTCGCCCATTGGTGATGTCACCACCATCATGCTGTGGATCGGCGGGCAGGTCACCACGGTGAACATCATTGGTAAGTTGATCATCCCAAGTATGGTCGCGATGATCCTTCCCTTGATCTGGATGGGCTTCATGCTCAAGGGGGATGTGGAACGCCCAGAAACGATCAATCGCGCAGGCCATCACGAAGCGGAACTCACCAACGGAGAACGCAACCTCGTATTCGGAATGGGCGTGGCCGCCTTACTCCTCGTGCCGGTCTTCAAGTCCATTACCCATCTGCCGCCGTTCATGGGCATTCTCCTTGGTCTTGGCGTGCTCTGGGTGACCACCGAATTGATCCACAAGGATTCCGACGATGAAGCACGAGGCGACCTGATGGTCACCTCCGTGTTGCGTCGCATCGACCTGCCCAGCGTGCTCTTCTTCTTAGGCATCCTGGTCGCGGTGGCGGGTCTGCAAGTGGCCGGTCATTTGACCCTGCTTGCCCAAACGCTCGATCGTACGTTGGGAAATGTGTACCTGATCAACAGTGCCATCGGTGTGCTTTCATCCATTGTGGACAATGTGCCATTGGTCGCAGCAGCCATGGGTATGTATCCGATGACCCAGTTTCCACAGGACGATGTTTTCTGGGAATTGCTCGCCTTCTGCGCCGGAACGGGCGGCAGTTTACTTATCATCGGTTCGGCAGCCGGAGTGGCCGCTATGGGGATCCTTCGGATCGATTTCGTATGGTACCTCCGCCGGATCACCATACCCGCCTTGGTGGGCTATGTCGGTGGGATCATCACTTTCTGGTTGATGTGGCATTGATCCCGCGTGAACCTTCGATCGGACAACCACGTAAATTTCGCCACTTCCAAAACCCGAAGCCTCAAACACCATGTACCTCCTGATCGTACTGATCTTCGTGATCGGCTATTTGGCCATCGCACTCGAACACCCGTTACACGTCAACAAAGCGGCTTCCGCAATGGTTACAGGCGTGCTGATCTGGGTGGTCCTCATGGTCGGGGAATTGGACCTACAGCCCGACGGTTCCTTGGGCGGGCACGAAGGGATCGTCCACCACCTCTTGGAGCATTTGGGCGATATCGCCAGTATCCTCTTCTTCCTGATGGGTGCCATGACCGTGGTCGAACTCATTGACGCGCACGAGGGTTTCCGCATCATCACCGATCGTATCACCGGTACCAAGAAAGTCCCGCTGATGTGGGTGCTCAGCATCATTACCTTCTTCCTGAGTGCAGCGCTGGACAACATGACCACCGCCATCGTGATGTGTGCACTGTTGCGGAAATTGATCCGCGATAAGGACGACCTCTGGACCTTCGCAGGCATGGTCATCATTGCAGCCAACGCCGGTGGTTCATGGTCTCCGATCGGCGACGTAACCACCATCATGTTGTGGATCGGTGGGCAGGTCACCGCCGTGAACATCATCGGCAAATTGTTCTTGCCGAGCTTGGTGTGCCTCATTCTCCCCTTGATCTGGTATTCCTTCACCTTCCGTGGAACGATCATGCGGCCTGAGGTCGTGACCGGGGAGAATACCGGCCACGTACCTGTGACCAGTGGGCAAAGCAAGCTCATCTTCACCTTGGGTTTGATGGCATTGCTAGGGGTGCCCTTGTTCAAGACATACACGCATCTACCGCCCTACATGGGCATCCTGCTCGGTCTAGGGATCCTGTGGATCGTTACCGAACGCATGCACAAGAACAACATCGAGTTCGATATGGGCCACTTGTCCGTAACCTCGGTACTTCGACGCATCGACACCTCGAGCATCCTCTTCTTCCTAGGGATCCTGACCGCCGTGTCCGGGTTACAAGTCGCAGGGCACTTGACGGATATGGCGATGTTGCTCGACACCCACCTTGGCAACATGTATGCAGTCAACTCCGTGATCGGTGTGCTTTCTTCCATCGTGGACAACGTGCCTCTGGTGGCTGCGGCGATGGGTATGTACCCGATGACCCAATATCCACAGGATCATCAATTCTGGGAGTTGTTGGCCTATTGCGCTGGGACGGGGGGGAGCATCCTGATCATCGGTTCCGCTGCTGGTGTTGCGGCCATGGGGATCTTGGGGATCGACTTCATCTGGTATGTTCGCCGTATCGCATTCCCAGCGGTGCTCGGCTACATTGGTGGTATCATCACCTTTTGGTTGCTCTGGTAGGTTTCACCCTACATCGTCCGCACCCCGTGGAGCTTGCACAACCAGCCGAGGTGGCCAATGTGAGACCCTTCGTGCCGAATAGCGTGGGTGATCACGTCACGGACCGTTTTCCCGATCGCCGGTATTCCCGACGGGTTTGGTCTTTCCAGTGCTTCTGCCCCCAGTGTTGGTAGGTGTGCCATCACTCGTTCATGGACTTGGGTCATGGTAGCGTACACCTCATCGAACGCTGGACATTCCGCTGCGGACAAGCCCGAAGATCCAACGGTAAAGTGTTTTGCCCAGGAGAACTTCTGGAACGGACCACCTGTGGCCATCAACAACAGGCCGTTCTCACTCGTGGCCAAATGCGCCATTACCCAAAACGCACTATTCAACTCCTTCCCATCACAGACGAAGCGGCGATGAAGATCCTGGTCTTTCAACTTGTCGAAGTAGAACAGGGTGTACTCTCGCGTGCGATCCATCATGTGGGCGAGTACTTCGGTCTCTGTTGGCATGGCGTATGTTCAGGGTTGCGAAGTTCGACACTCCACAGGAATGAAGGTCGGCCTATCTTTGCCGCCCTTCCTACTCAAAAAGTGGAACGGAGAGGTGCCAGAGTGGTCGAATGGGTCTGTCTCGAAAACAGAAGTACTCGCAAGGGTACCGGGGGTTCGAATCCCTCCCTCTCCGCCAACGCCGCCGCAAAGCGGCGTTCCTTTTATCCCTGAGCAAGGCGGAGCTCGCTCCGAGCCTTGCTCAGGGATAAAAGGAACTGGGACGCGTAGCGAACCCCGGCGTTGAAGCCTTCCTTTATGGGATAGCGCGCCTCGCGCAATCCCGACCCTGAGCAAGGCGGAGCTCGCTCCGAGCCTTGCTCAGGGATAAAAGGAACTGGGACGCGTAGCGAACCCCGGCGTTGAAGTCTTCCTCCAAAGGTGATCCAGACATTTTCGAAGAGATCGGGTCAAAGCAACAATTCGCACTCCTTCCTCTTTCGGCTCGTGCGGTTCCGGATCGCTATAACTTGCCGACCGACAGTGTTGACGCTGTGGATGGAATTCGCTAAGTCGAATAGATGAAATGCAATGGGATCAATTCCTGCGGATCCATGCCAACGACTCGGATCTCCGAATGCCGCAGCCAATGAAGGATCGGTCCATCTTGGACGAACAGTACCATACCATGGCACTTTCGAAAGGGCATGTACCGGACAACTGACCCATGCGAGGACCCCAATACCTATTCCTGTTCGCTGCTATGAGCATTCTCGCGCTGAACGGTTGCTACTACGACAATGAGGAAGCACTGTACCCTGGGTCGTTCTGTGATACGACCAATGTGACCTTCGCGAATTCGATCGAGCCCTTCGTTCAGACCAATTGTGCTACCCCGAATTGCCATGTGCCAGGTGGTGCTGGGAACGGCGATCTGACGGTATTTGCGAACATCGCTTCGAAGGTGGCCGATGGCCGTTTCCTGCAAAGCATCCGTCGGGAAAATGGTGTGTACCCCATGCCTCCGGAGAATCCTGTTTCCGCGTGTGATCTGAGCAAGGTCGAGATCTGGATCGCTGCGGGAGCACAGCACAATTGATGCCATGAGAACGAGGACCTTGTTATTCATCATGATCGTCGCCGTAGCGGTCGGTATCGCTGCGTATGTCTGGAGCGAATCCGACCGGTCCCTTGCGAACGCCAATGATCTGCCCGTGAAGGAGTCGATCACGGCATCAGCGCTGCTCGATGCATTCACCTTGGATGAAACTGTAGCGAATGCCCGTTTCGTGGGTGCTGAGGAGCAAGTGATCCAAGTGAGTGGCACCATTCGTGCGATGGAACCCGTGGACGAAGGCCATACCAACTTGATCCTGGAAACCGGGAATGACCTCGCCGGGGTGGTGTGCGAATTCGCCAACGATGATCTGGATCCGAATTGGCGTTCAGGAGCCAACGTTCGTGTAAACGGCTTCTGTACGGGCCTGTTGCTTGATGTCGTTCTAGTGCGCTGCACCGCGGCTCCTTCCAAATGATCGAGAACTGAAAAGAACCCTATGACCATGAAACCGATCATCTTACTTGCAATTGTGCTTGGTATGGCCCCGCACTCGCTGACCGCGCAGGTACGTTTCGCCACGCGCAATGGCCACATCGCCTTCTTTTCGGCTACCCCGATAGAGGAT
The DNA here is from genome assembly GCA_016710015.1 of Flavobacteriales bacterium. GTDB lineage: Bacteria > Bacteroidota > Bacteroidia > Flavobacteriales_F > PHOS-HE28 > PHOS-HE28. The sequence continues at coordinate 571,387 of JADJLR010000001.1, read as the reverse complement.
ATTGAAGCACACAACCGCAAGGTGACCAGTGTGTGGGACGCTTCTTCCGGTGCCATCGAATTCGCCGTACTCATCAAGGCATTCGAATTCGAGAAGGCTCGGATGCAGGAGCACTTCAACGAGAATTACATGGACAGCAACAAATACCCCAAGGCCAATTTCAAGGGGAAATTGAGTGGGGTTTCCCCCGAGCAATTGAAAGCCGCCGGAACCTACCCGGTCACGGTAGCTGGTGACCTCACGATCCACGGGGTAACCAAGGCGGTATCCGTTCCGGGTACCGTAATGGTGGATGCTTCGGGTAGCGTGAAGGCGACCAGTGAATTCAACGTGGATCCGGAAGACCACGACATCGCTATTCCAAGTGTGGTCCGCAAGAACATCGCTGAAACGATCAAGGTGACCGTGGAACTCTCGCTGGATCCCATGTGATCACCTCATTGACCCAACGTCCAACTTCCCACATGAATCGGTCGTACCTCCTCCTGCTCGTTTTATTCGCATCACCGGTCGTAGCACAGGACGACCTCCTTGACCTGCTCGGTGAAGAGGAGACGGGACCTACCTATACCTCCGCGAGCTTCAAAGCGACCCGTGTGGTGAACGGACACAGCTTGGAGAATACCGCACATGGCGTGCTTGACTTCCGCATTGGTCACCGTTTCGGCTTCCTGAATGGTGGCGCAAACCAGTTCTTCGGGCTGGATGATGCGACCATCCGCTTAGGCTTGGACTATGGGATCACGGATCGGTTGATGGTGGGTGTGGGGCGAAGCAGCTACCAAAAGACCGTGGATGGTTTCACCAAGTACAGGGTCTTGAAGCAATGCGATGATGGATGCACCATGCCCATCACTTTGGCCGTCGTTGCCGGGTCGTCGATCAATACCACCCGAACAGTGGATTTCTGGCCGGACACCAGCAGGCAATATTTCTTTACCCACCGAATGGCCTATTCCTTCCAATTGATCGTCGGGCGCAAATTCAGTGAGCGTCTCACTTTGCAGTTGAACCCCGGTGTGGTGCATCGCAACTTGGTGGCATCAACGAATGACCCGAACGATGTGATCCACATCAGCGGTGCCGGACGAATGAAACTGAGCAAACGGGTCGCCTTGAATGCGGAGTATTTCTACGTCCTGCCGGATCAATTACCTGAAGGATACCGCAATTCATTCTCCCTCGGCTTCGACATCGAGACGGGTGGGCACGTCTTCCAATTGCACGTCACGAACAGTACGGGCATGTTCGAGAAGGCCTTCATCACCGAAACAGTCGGGAATTGGGCCGATGGTGACATCCACTTCGGATTCAACATTTCACGGGTATTCACCCTGCATACCCCGAAGGAACCGGTAGAGTAGGTCCGTGAGCGACCGGACCGAAGGCGTTCTCGAGGTCGCGCTTTTCAATTGTGCCGATCACACGGCCCGCATCCACCACTACGGCTGCGGGGAATCCTTCTTGGAGCATCCGTTGGTACAGATCGAACGCCGGGTCCTCTGCTGAAACCGAAATCAAAGGTGCCTCTCCACGACCGATCGGCGTGGTTCCGCCTTTGTCCATAAGTAACTGGCGCAAGGCTTCGCGGTGATGAATACCCGCAAGCACCCCGTTGTCCATGACCAATAGGATCCGGTGGTCCACCATCGTCATTGCGTTCCAAGCATCTTGAACGGTCGCCCATGGTGCCATGCTGATCGGACCGGTCCGCATGCGCTCCCGTACACGCACGGACCTGATCTGGTACCGTTGCCGAACGGCCTTCGCTTCGGCACCTGCAGCCATGAAGATGAAGAATCCGATGATCGCTAGGAAGGGCTGTCCACGTAACAGTCCGAAGGCCATGAAGCCCACGGCGAAGACACGCCCGACCGTGGTGGCGATGCGCGTTGCTCTTTCGCGTGGCAAACGCATGCTCAGCAGCGAACGCAGGATCCGACCGCCGTCCATGGGGAAGGCCGGAAGGAGGTTGAAGAGGAACAAGCTCAGGTTGGCCAGAAAGAGGAAGGTGAGCACTGAATTCCAAGAAGTCAGATCCTGGAATCCTTCGGAGAGTAGCAAGGTGATCCCACTGATCGAGATCAGGGCGAAGGCAATTCCGGCGATAACGAGGTTCACCAGAGGGCCCGCGACGGTGATCCAGAATTCCTGTCGTGGATCCTCGGGCATGCGCTCCAAGCTCGCGACCCCACCAATGGGAAGCAGGGTGATGTTCTTCGTGCCAACCCCGTAATGCTGGGCCGTTAAGGCATGGCCGAATTCATGCAGCACCACACACAGGAAGACCAGAAGTACGAAGCCTACTTCCACCAACAGGTCGTGCCAAGGGGTTCCTTCCGAATAGCCCATCAGGACAACGTATCCTGGAAGTAACAAGAAGGTCCAATGGACCAACAGTTGAATGCCACGGAACCGAAAGAGAGGGAGTGCGCCGCGCATGGTGCCACTCACATCCCTTGGTGCAGCACCAGCATAGGGATACGGGTGTACATCGCCAATTGGCTCGCAACGCTCTTGTGCAGAATTTGCCCGAATAGACTGCGCTCGCGGTGCAGAACGGCGAGGAGGTCGGCATGATTCTCTTCTGCGGCGTGGTGCAGGGCCTTCATCACGTCCCCGCCCCTTACCTGTTGATAGGTGTGCGGCACTCCGCCCAACAGGGCCTCGAGGGAGGTGCTCTTCTCTACCTCCGGACCTTCAGCCGGAAGTACGTGCAGGAGGTCGAGCGTGGCTTCATTGGCCCGTGCGATATCCAACAAGATGGCCAGAACCTCTGGATCCACGGTGCCGCTATCATCTGCAACGGCGATCCGCCGAACCACACTGAACGTGGCCTTTTCGGGAACGGCCAACACAGGGATCGGGCTGTCCTGTAGGATGGTGGCCGTATTGCTACCTACCAGCACCCGTTTCAGTCCGGTCGCTCCTTGGGTGCCCATGACGATGAGGTCGGCATCTCCCGCCTCCTTGATCACGCGTGAGATCACCGCACGCAACGGTCCGTTCTCGCATCGTGCGGTCATCACCGGTTCGGATGGTAGCGCTTTACGCAGGTCGTGGAGGAACCGTTCCATGCCTTCTTCGGCCGCTTCAGCCAATTCCTTGTCGATGTTCACCAGATTGCCGCCCGTACCATGTGGTAAGCCGAACGCGTGTACAACGGTGAACCGATCACTGGCTCTATTGAACAGCTTCACTGCATATACGGCAGCGTTCAGCGAATTCTCGCTATGGTCGGTCGGGAGGAGGATGTGCGCCATGGTCCGGATACTCCGATCTGCTCAATGGCCGGATGCCTCGCTAGGTGTCTTGGAACCGGCGGAATCCACCAACGCATAGCCGACGAACAAGAGCACGACCATGGCAAGGAAACTGATGAGTCCCGTGACATTGTCCGTGGTGCCGTCCGGTGCGATCAATTCCTCGGTATCGAGGATCGCGTACTTGAACGGGATCAGGAAGGCCAATAACCAGAGGGCGAGGCCGATCATCTTTTTCATGGTGAGGTGGCGGTGTTAGCTGTTGGCGAAGTTACGTCCTTCAGCCCTACTACGATCCAATGGATCGTACGCGGCATTTCCCCTTTTCAACTCCGGTCCTTCAACGCAACAAAGTCGCGCCGGGTAGGCCCGGTGTAGATCTGACGTGGGCGACCGATGGGCTCCTTGTTCTCGATCATTTCCTTCCATTGTGCGATCCAACCTGGAAGGCGACCCATGGCGAACATGACCGTGAACATGCGCGTCGGAATTCCGATGGCGCGGTAGATGATGCCGCTGTAAAAGTCCACGTTCGGATACAGCTTGCGCTCCACGAAGTACTCGTCCTTCAAAGCGATCTCTTCCAACTGCTTGGCGATGTCGAGGACCGGATCCTTCACTCCCATCTTCTTCAGCACCTCATCGCACGACTTCTTGATGATCGTGGCGCGTGGGTCGAAGTTCTTGTACACCCGGTGGCCGAAACCGAAGAGACGGAATGGGTCGTTCTTGTCCTTCGCTTTCTCTACCCACTTCTGGATATCGCCGCCATCGTTGCGGATCGTCTCGAGCATTTCGATCACCTCTTGGTTGGCTCCGCCGTGCAGTGGTCCCCACAAGGCGGCGATCCCTGCACTTACCGCGCTGTACAAATTGCTTTGGCTGCTACCCACCATGCGCACGGTGCTGGTGCTGCAGTTCTGCTCGTGGTCCGCATGCAGGATCAACAAGGTGTTGAGTGCGTTGGCCACGATCGGATCCACTTCGTATTCCTCCGTTGGTAGACCGAACATCATCTGGAGGAAATTCTCCACGTAGCCCAATTTGTTGTTGGGGTACATGTACGGATGGCCCAAGTTGTTCTTGTAGCTGATCGCCGCCAGGGTCGGCATTTTCGCGATCAAGCGGAACATCGTGCGGTCCACGTCCTTTTGTGGACGGTGTGGATCCTGGCTCTTCGGGTAGAAGGTGCTCAACGAGCTTACCATCGCCGAGAGGATGCCCATGGGGTGCGCATTACTCGGAAAGTGCTGGAAGAACTGTTTCATGTCCTCGTGTACCAGCGAATGGTAACGGATGTTGCTCTCGAACTCATCGAGTTGCTGTTTGTTCGGTAGGTCACCGAAAAGCAGCAGGTAGGATACTTCCAGGAACGTGGCCTTTTCCGCCAACTGATCAATGGGGTAGCCCCGGTATTGGAGGATCCCTTTCTCCCCGTCCAAGAAGGTGATCGCACTTTGCGTAGCACCGGTGTTCTTGTAACCGGAGTCCAGAGTGATGTAGCCGGTCTCGTCGCGCAGTTTGCCGATGTCGATGGCCTGTTCGCCTTCGCTACCCGTTACGATCGGGAATTCATACGTCTTACCATCCAGAATGATCTGCGCCTTCTCGCTCATCGCACCAAGTACTAAGGGTCTTTGTTGTTGTTTGCCAACCGTTCCGGAGGCAGGCGCGAAGTTAGCAAAGAAGGTACCCCTTTCCCAGCTTGTCCCATAAAGAAAGAAAACCCCGCGTTGGCAGGGCTTTCAAAAGGTTCAGGTGGCGCTTACGGCGTTCCCCATTTCGGCTTGAACTCGGACATGTACGTCTGATAGTCCTTCGCTTTGTAATGCGATCCGCCGAAATAGTTCAGGATCGGTTCCATCTGGTCCGGGGTGAGATAGCCCTGCACTGGAGCCAATACATTCAGGTCGCTATCGATGTACACCACGGTCGGGTAAGCGATGCGTCCCTGCACGTTCGCGATGGCATAGGTGAGTTGGTGGGTACCGTTGCGACCGGTTGCGCGGGCAGCATCGTATTCCGGGTTCTCCAGTTTCTGGCCATTGAAGGTCACTGATCCACCGCTCTCGGCGTTGAATTTCACCGGGTAGAAATGCTTGTTCACGAACTCCGCCAAGCGCGGATCGCTGAAGGTCTTGGCATCCAACATCTTGCACGGACCACACCAGCTGGTGTACACATCCACCATCAGCGGGCGCGGTTCCTTCTTGGTCCGCGCTTGGGCTTCTTCAATGGACAGCCACTGGATCCCAGCGGTCGACTTCACGGTGGATTGGGTGAACGCTACCAAAGGGAGCAGAGCGAGGGCAATGAGGAGGGTGCGCATAGCAAAGAGTTGAGGTCGGATCCAAGCCAAGACCGTGCCGTTTCTGTTCATCAGTGGATACCGTGCATCCACTTCTTAAGGACCGGAGTGAGCAACAGCATGATCACACCGGCACCAAGAGAAATGTAGGCGATGTCTTGGAATACACCACTGTAGATGACCAATGATTCCATTGGCGGTAGGGTCGTTTCACCATCGACCGTGGGCATTGCCATCATCGCCCCCACTTTACCCGCTACAAACTGCCCAAATGCACTGGCTAGGAACCACGCGCCCATCATCATCCCCACCAATTTCGCTGGTGAGAGCTTTGTGATCATGCTCAGGCCGATCGGGGATAGACAGAGTTCGCCACTCGAGAGGAACATGTACCCTAGGACAAAGTAGAGCACCGGCACCATACCGTTGTCTGCAAACTTGGAACCCAAGATGAACATGTAGAAACCGAGTGCGAGTTGAAGGAATGCGAGGCCGAACTTCATAGGGGTATTGGGTTCCATACGTCGGCTGCTCAGCCAAACCCAAAGCGCGGCGAAAACAGGACTTAACAGGATTACGAGCAACGGATTTACGCTGTTGTTCACCGCTGCCGCCGTGTCTTGTCCACCGAAGGCGCTTAGGTCCACATTACGCAACGCGTATAGGTTCAACGACCCTCCGGCTTGTTCATAGAATCCCCAGAACAGTACGCTGAAAAGGATCATCACGATGGCAGCGAACATCTTTTGTCTTGCGGCCTTGTCCACTTGGGTGAAAGCGAGGTACAGGAGGTAGACCAGTGCTATTATCCCCAACGGGTTGAACACGTAGTCCATAACCTCATAATGCCAGAGAGTGAAGGCGAACACTGGAATGCACAGCAGTGAGAGGATGAAGGTGCTCCAGTCCTGGCGTAGTCCGATGAAAGAAGGCTTGGTGAGCGCTGCATCATCCGGAGCATCGCCCTTGCCCTCCAATAGGTGCTTGCCCATGTTGAAAACGATGAGTCCGATGATCATGAACAACCCGGCGACCCCGAAGCCTAGGTGCCAGTTGATGTTCTGTCCGATGTATCCACAAATCAATCCGCCGGCCAGTGCACCGATGTTGATGCCCATGTAAAACAGGGAGAACCCTGCATCCCTCCGGGGATCATTCTCTGCGTACAGCTTGCCGACGATACTGCTGATGTTGGGCTTGAAGAAACCGTTGCCAACCACGATGAAGCCCATGCCGACGTAAAACGCTATCTCACTTGGTATAGCCATCACGAAGCTTCCGAGCGCCATCACCACGCCGCCGAAAAGAATGCTGCGTCGGAATCCGAGCAACCGGTCGGCGAGCATACCTCCGAAAAGGGGCATGGCATACACCAGCGCTTGATAGCTGCCATAAATGTGGTTCGCCTTTGCATCCGGGTAGAACAATTGGCTCGTCATGAACAAGATGAGCAAGGCGCGCATCCCGTAGAAGGTGAAACGCTCCCACATCTCCGTGAAGAAGAGCATGTATAGCGCCTTCGGGTGTCCTGTTATGCCGTCGAGCAACTTGGCCATGTTCCGAGTGGGGTTTTTGAGATTCGAGCGATTGTTCTAGTAGATGTTCTTCTCCCGCATCACTGCGTTCAACCAGCGCAACAGGAGGAAGAGCATCAATGCGGCGGCCATGGCCAGGCCGAAGTTCATGTAGAAGAAGTGGGTCTTGTCCTCAAAACCTTCCCACAGGCCGCTGAGCATGCCACTGAGCTTGTTGCCGACGGAGGGGGTGGACTCAGTTTGCTCACCAAGGAAAGGCCCATGGGGCTGAGACAGAGTTCCCCGAAAGTGATCACGCCGTACGAGGCGATCAGCCACCAACTGCTGGCCTTGCTTTCCAAGTTGTTCGTGGCCAGTACAGCACCGACCATCACCAACGCCGAGAGAGCTGTGATCACCAGACCGATCGCGATCTTGGTCGGTGTGGTGGGCTCCTTCTTACGGCCCCGCATGAAGGCCCATAGGGCAACGATCAATGGGGTGAGCAATATGACCCAACCTGGGTTGATGCTTTGATACAACTGGGTGGAGTAGAGTTTCATGCTGCCACCTTCGGCGGGCACGTTCTCCGGGGCCAGGGTCTCGAAATATTGCGCACTGTTCGCATCGGTGTTCGCTCCGTTATTCGTCACGGTCTCGGCCATGTTCATGTTGTCCGCGACGTTGCTAATCGCAAGCGGCATTTCGCGGTCGGTATGGTCCTTGGCGAACACCGTGAGCGCATCGCCGTTCTGGTGGAATACCGCCCAGAAGATCACCAAACAGCCGAATACAGCAAGCAAGGCACCGATGGGTCGTTTGTCCTCTTCGTTGGCCGAGACATAGAGGTAGATGAAGAAGGCCACTACCGGAATGCAGCCGAAGATGAAGGCATCGTTGGTGTCCGTACCCAGCAAGTTGCCGGGGATCAGGTAACCGAGGATCCCGAATACGAACATCGGGACGATGGTGCTCAGCAGGATCTTGCCCGTACCCATATCGCCGGGTTGCAGCGGCTTGATCACATCCGCTTCCTTGATGTGCTTGTTGCCGGAAATGAAGACGATGACACCGATAAGCATACCGATGCCCGCCGCAGCGAAGGCATAGCCCCAGCCGTACTTGATCTGCATGTAGGCCGCCACGAAGTTGCAGACGAAGGCACCGATGTTGATGCCCATGTAGAAGATGTTGTAGCCCGCGTCCTTGTTGGCCCGGTAGCGGTCATCGCTGTACAGGTTACCGACCAAGGTGCTGATGTTCGGCTTGAACATGCCATTGCCCAGAATGATCAGGAGCAGACCAACATAGAATGCTGTCGCATCGTGAACGGCCAAGGTCAAGTAGCCTGCGGCCATCAGCAGTCCACCTATCAGGATGCTCCTTCGAAAGCCAAGGATCCGATCGGCCAATAACCCTCCGATGAAGGGTGTGAGGTAGACCAAGCCGAGGTAGGTGCCGTAGATGTCGCTTTTCTTCAAACTATCGAAGCCCATACCGCCGCTTTCCCAGCCGTCGATCATGTATAGCGAGAAGATGCCGAGCATGAGGTAGTAGCCGAATCGCTCCCACATTTCGGTGAAGAACAGGACGTAGAGTCCTTTGGGGTGCTTGGCGGCTGAAGTGGTGCTCATGGTCGGGGGAAGAATGGAGCGCAGATGACGCGGATCTTTAGGATCAGCGCAGATCTGAGAATGTGTTGTTTGGAACGCAGATGACGCGGGTCTTTAGGATCAGCGCCGATAATATGTAGGCAATGGGCTGGAATGCTGATGCATGCTTCGGCACCAAGGAAGTGCGGCCTTGGTTGAACATGTTGATCGCGACACACTTAACGGATCCCGTGGAACAGTTTGTTCACCAAGGGGCTGATGACCATAAGGAACAGGCCGATGCCGACGGTGACGAAACCGATGTTCGTGTATACGTCCGTGTAGGTGGCCAAGCTGACGGCCTTGTCGATCACTTCCCCTTCCCCCAATTCATGATCGGCCCCGGTCATCGTGGCCAAAAGGCCAGCTGCGTAATTCGCTCCGGCAATGCTTAGGAACCAAGCGCCCATAGCCGTTGCGGTCATGTCCTTGGGAACCAGTTTGGTCACCATGCTCAAGCCGATCGGGCTCAGGAACAATTCACCGGTGGTATGCAACATGTACAGCAAGGCCAAGGTCCAAAGCGGCACCTGGTACTCGATCGCCATCGGGGCGGCCACCAGCACCACCAAGTAGCCTAGGCCGAGTTGAAGGATGCCCAATCCGAATTTCATGGGTATGCTCGGGTCCCTGCCGATCATTTTCAGGCGCACCCACATCACGGAGAAGATGGATCCGAATAGCAGGATATATGCCGGGTTGAAGAACTGCGTGGTGGCAGCACCCATCTCCCAACCGAAAATGTGACGGTCCACGTTGCGTTCGGCGAAGAGTGTCAGGCTGCTGCCTGCTTGTTCGAAACAAGCCCAGAATACCACATTGAACAGCATAAGGATGATGAAGCCGAACATCTTGTCCAACTGCACCTTGCCATCCTTCACACCACGTGCGATCAAGCTGCCGATCACATACACCGCCACCGCCAGCAGCACGTAACCGGCAATGGTGGTATTGCGAAGAAGGAAGTAAAGGAAGGGGATCAGTGCGAAGCACCCGAGTACCACGGCAACGAAAGGACTCAAGGGGCCATATTTCGGTTTGTGCAAGGTCTCCGGTGATGGAGGTGCGCTGACATGCGCGTAATGTTTGCTTCCGAGTTGGAAGATCACGACACCTAATAGCATGCCGATACCTGCCAGCGCGAAGCCGTATTGGGCACCATAGATATGGCCCACTTCTGCGCAGACCGTGGTAGCCAGCAACGCCCCGAGATTGATACCGATGTAGAAGATCGTGAATCCAGAATCCTTGCGGGGGTCGCCATCTGGATAGAGCTTACCGACCATCGTGCTAATGTTCGGCTTGAAGAGGCCATTACCCACGATGATCACGGCCATACCCCAGAACAACAACATCTCGGTGCCACCAACGATGAGGAATTCGCCAATGGCCATCATGATCCCACCGAACAATACTGCCAACCTGGATCCGAGGACCTGATCAGCGAGTCTGCCTCCGATCACCGGCATTACATACACCAACGCCGTGTAGGCACCGTAGACCGCGAAGCCCTTGTTGTCGCCCATGGCCAAGGACTTCACCAAGTACAACAGCAACAGGGCGCGCATGCCGTAGTAGCAGAAGCGCTCCCACATCTCGGCTGCGAATAGCCAATACAAGCCTTGGGGATGGCCCGTGGTGGGCGTTTGTGTCGTGCTCATAAGGTAACAGGATGGGGTTGAGGCCCGCCAAGGTAGAAATTGGCGGCAATGGTCCTAATGCTCCATTTACCTCCAGACCGATGCGGCTGCGCAATGGTGCGATAGGCGCTTCGCCTGTCCACCTCGCTGGGTCCATGTCCCACACTCCCGAAAGGCATCTGTCAGAACCGGTCTGTGCCCTGCCATCCTAGTGCGCTCATATCCGGTTCGATGTAGTGTAATTTCCTGATATTCAGATATGTGAACAAGGAGTGGCACCGCGTAGGACGATCCTGATGTGGACCCGACCGTTCCTCGTTTCGGCATCCGGCCAGAACCTCTTCACGAAACGGTTTGGGGACTTCTTACGTTGTAAAGGATGCATTCACGTGTGACACCGATCCGACGGAATATGGCCTTGAACGTGAAATTCAAACCTGGAACGAAGCAATCGCTGATCGCGGCGAACTACTTCAATGGATCGGCCGAAGAGGCTGTGACCGGTGTGATCGCTGGGCTTGCCCCAAGGCAGTACCGGATCGTGCTACAGGACGATGCTTCCATCGATCTGCGGATCTGGTCCGAGAACGAATTCGAACCGGATGAACTCCATGGCCTTATCGAATGGCTGCGCGAGTTGCATCAGGACATCCGAGTGCTGAACGAACCGGTCTTGGATCAGTCGGACTTCGAGCGGGTCGCACTCAACTGGTTGGCGAAACGGGATACCATGCTGACCTTCTTCTTGGAGCAATTGGCCGATGATCCTGAGGATACCGGTTTGGAACCGAACCTGTCTCTTGGAGTGCTGGGTGGCCGAACGATCATGATCTCTACGGATACCGTGATGTTCACGCAATTGGCACCGGGTGTCCATGGCCTATCGATCGCTCAGCGTGGCAGCTACCTGCTAGAGGATGACGCTGCAATGGGACGGTTGCGGCGAGCCTAGAGGGCATCTCAAAATTTCCCTTCGGGCTGCACGAGGGTCTTTCGCGACCAGGGCTATCGCCTCTAAATACATTCCGCACCAGGTCTGTTGTTTCTGCGACCCCGCTGGGGTCGAACACGTTCGTCCAACTCGAATTCTATTCTCTGTGACCCCTCTGCGGTCAACCCAAAAGGAGAATGACCAGTGTGCTGAGTTCTGACCTCAGAGGGGGTCACAGAAACTAGAAAATGCCCCCCCGATGGGAGAAAGACCCCAGCGGGGTCGTAGAAAATAAGAGGCGATAGCTCTGCTTTCGCGACCATCCTTCGTTGCTCGAACCTTTCATAGCCCCTGGCCATGCTCGGATCTCGTGCCTCGGCTGATCCCGAAATCCCTCTCGCTCGCTTCCAAAAGCAATTTTGAGATGCCCTCCAGTGATCACTCCTTGACCATCGCGATCACCTTCTCCACCACGTCTTCCATACTCGGCTTGCTGAAGTAGTCGCCATCCGTGCCGTACGCCGGGCGATGCGCTTTCGCTGTGAGTGTGCTGGGTGTGCTGTCCAACCAACGGTAACCGTTCTGTTCTTCCAGGATGTGCTGCATGATGTACGCACTGGCCCCGCCGGGCACATCCTCATCCACCACAAGCAGTCGGCTTGTCTTCTCCAAACTTTCCACGATCCGCTGCTTCCGGTCGAAGGGGAGCAGGGTGCGGACATCGATCAGTTCCACGGAAATGCCGAAGTCGGCCAATTCTTCGCACGCTTTTGCGCAGAGGTTCAAGGTGCTGCCGTAGCTCACCATGGTGAGGTCGGTGCCTTCGCGAATCACCTCCGGGATCCCGATGGGAACCGTGAATTCACCGAGGTTGGCTGGCATGCGCTCCTTGGTGCGATAACCGTTGAGGCATTCGATCACCAAGGCGGCATCGTCGCTTTGGATCAGTGTATTGTACATGCCAGCGGCTTGTTGCATATTCCGAGGAACGCAGACCACCACACCCCGCATGGCATTCAGGATCATGCCCATGGGGCTGCCACTGTGCCACACGCCTTCCAAGCGGTGACCACGGGTGCGGATGATGAGCGGTGCTTTCTGCCCACCCTTGGTGCGCCACTGCACTGTGGCCAGGTCGTCGCTGATGCCTTGGATGCAATAGAGGAGATAGTCCAAGTACTGGATCTCTGCTACCGGGCGCAATCCCCGCAGTGCCATGCCCGATCCTTGGCCCAAAATGGTGGCTTCGCGGATGCCGGTGTCGCTCACGCGCAACTCGCCGAATCGGGCCTGCATGCCTTCCATGCCTTGGTTCACATCGCCGATCTTGCCCGTGTCTTCCCCGAAGGTGAGGAGCAAGGGCTCCTTTTCGAAGAGGGCAGCGAAGTTGTCGCGGATGATGATGCGGCCATCCACCTCTTCACTGCTGTCGTAGCGCACGGGCACTTCCACTACCTTCAATGCGCTTTGCTTGCTCTGGCTGTACAGGTGGCTGCTATAACGGTCGGCGTTCGTTCTCATCGCCTCCTTGATCCAGTCGGCGAGCGGCTGGCGGGCAATGGGGTCGGCCGTGTGGCCTACGAGCAATGCTTTTCTCGCGGCGCTCACTACTTCCTTTCTGCCCGGGCTCATCTCCGCACGCAGGTCGCTGGCCATTTTGGCGATCGTGGCCGTAGTACTGCTTTCACTGTGGCGCGCGGTAGCCAAGGCCTCGATCATGAAGGCCACATCGTGCAGCTCCCTTTTGATCTCGTCCTGGAAAGCTGCCCATGCCGCCTTCTGCGATGCGCGCACGTTCGCCTTCGCCTGCTTCTCGATCGCGTCCAGTTCTTCCACTGTGGCGATCGGCTCGCCCCCGGGTTTGAAGTTCAGGATCCACTCGCGGAACTTCACGTTGCAGTCGTACACCTTGTACCACTCCAGCAATTCGGGGCTCTTGTATCGTTCGTGGCTGCCGCTGGTGCTGTGGCCCTGTGGCTGGGTCACTTCTTCCACATGGATCAAACAGGGTACGTGTTCCTCTCGGCACAAGGCGATCGCTTCCTCATACACCCGATTCAGGCTGGCGTAGTCCCACGCTTTGGTCTTGTAGAGTCGGATGCCATTGGTGTCCTCTTCCTTCTGAAAGCCTTGTAGAAGTGTGCTGATGCTTCCTTTGGTGGTTTGGTGGTCCTTGCTCACGCTTATGCCCCAGCCGTCATCCCACACGTTCATCGCCAAGGGCACTTGGAGCACGCCCGCTGCGTTCATGGTCTCCCAAAATAGACCTTCACTTGTGCTGGCATCACCGATGGTTCCGAAGGCCACTTCGTTGCCTCGGTCGCTCAAATGCGTGTAGCTATGCAGCGCACTGTTGTTGCGGAACATCTTGCTGGCTTGGGCCAGACCCAACAACCGTGGCATTTGACCGGCCGTAGGGCTGATGTCCGGGCTTGAGTTGTACTGTTGGGTCAGGTCCTTCCAATTTCCACCGGCATCCAAGCTGCGGGTAGCGAAGTGCCCGTTCATTTGTCGGCCTGCGCTGGCCGGCTCATGCTCCAGATCGGCGTGGGCATAGAGTTGCGCGAACCATTGCTGCACGGTGAGTTCACCGATCGCCAGCATGAAGGTCATGTCGCGGTAATAACCACTGCGCCAATCGCCTTGGCGGAATTGTTTGGCCATGCACACCTGGGCCAATTCCTTGCCATCGCCGAAGATCCCGAACTTGGCTTTTCCGGTCAGTACCTCTTTCCTTCCCAATAAACTCGCCTCCCGGCTGCGGTGTACGAGTTCGTAATCGCGGAGGATCTCTTCACGGACTTCCTCCAGGGTCATGCCTTCTTCGGCAGTAGTGGTCTTGGTGCGGGACATTATGCAGGGTGTACCCTGCGAAGGTAGGGGAGCGAGGCGAGAGGTGAGGTGATAGGCCGCATACTTGGCCGATAGGTTCGATGGATGGCGGAAGAGCTGTCTGAGAACACCGCACGCCTTTCCAATGTGGACATCAGCTTTCTGCGGACGCTGATCACGGAAAGGGAAAAGGTCGTAAGGACCTTTGATCGACCGAAGGTCGGTAAAGCCTAGAGCGTTGATCCGAGTGCGTGGCCAAAGGCCGATCACATCGGGTTCAGGAAGGCCAGGATCGCGAAAGCGATCAGCAGCATGTACAGGCCAAAGGCGAGTACATGGGGAGGGGTTCGACGAAGTATGGAGAACATGGTAAGATGTCTTGTGTTATAGGGTTGACGCGGGATCCAGCAGATGGTTGCCCCATTCACAAAACTTTCATGTTCCTCTCCTCACGGCCGTAACGGACCGGGCCGATCCGAACGTGGATTCACTCCTCCACGAAGGTGGTGGAATGCCCTTCCGTGCTGAATAACGTTGGGTCCGAGGCTGCTTGATGATCCACGATCCGCAAGGTCACATCGCGCTTGCCCGTGGTGCTCTTCAAGGTCATTTCCAACGGTAGTCCCTGAAGGCCCATGGTCCGCAGTTCGTCCACCTCGCTGGTGTTCTTGCCGGCCCCAACGCTTTGGTAGCTGAATACGCGAACTAGGCTCAGCGGGATGTCCTTCGCCACCCACGCCGTTCCGGTGTACTCCTCGCTCGTCACCTTCGCCTCGTGGCATTCGTGGCCGTCGATCGTGCTGGTCTTGCCGGTCCACTTCATCTTTTCGGCGCTCACTTCCGCGGTGGAATAGGCCATGCCCGGCCAGCGCTTTTCGCTCATAGCGAACACGAAGCCACCCTTCATCCCGTTGATCTCGTGTAGTTGGGTGATGGTCTTCAGTTCCGGGTCGAAAAGAATGCGCACTTCGGGCTGCCCGTTGCTACCATACATCTTGATCGCGGTGTTGGCCCCTTGGAAACTGTACGCGATGGAGTCCGAGCGCGTGGTTCCGCTGCTGTTGACTTGCGTACTCACCAAAGTGAAACTACAGTCGTACTGCGCGGTCGAGGACAAGGTCGCCAGGAAGAATAGGGTGGGGAGGAAGTGCTTCATTTGGATCGGTAAGTTGTGGAAAAGATAAGGGAGGACCGCAGCCCTCCCTCATCCATGATCACACGGATCGATGTTAGTTCACCTTGATGACCCGCTGTTCAGCAGTACCCTTCTCCGTGGCGATCCGCAGCAGGTAGGCACCATTTGCAAGGCCGGTCGCACTCAGGTCCAATCGTGTTGATGCCATGCTGCCGAGCACGGTATTGTGCTGGTAGACCGAACGTCCGTCCATGGTGAACAGTTCCACCCGAGCAGGGCCATCCACGTCGGCCACGCTCACATAGAGTTCGTTGCTGAAGGGGTTCGGATAGGCCTCCAAACTTCGGTCGCCCAAGCGCAGGTCGGCGATCCCAACGCCGGAAGCGGCCCCCTTGACCACATTCAGTGCGTACCGGTTGTTGAAACTGCCCAAGTTGTGCTCCAGCACACCGATCAGTTGCAGTTCGGTGAGATCAAAGCCCGCAGGAACGGTGTAGGAATATGTCTGTGAATAGTTGGTACCGACCATCGGAGCGGTCGGTATGATGCCCGTGGTACCCGTGACCCCTCCTAGCATGGCGCGCATCACCTTGTTGTGGATGTAGTTGGCTGGTGCGCTCGATTGTGGGCCCGGAACGCCATCTTCGGTCACGAAAACACGCAACGCGTAGATGCCTGCCACCGAATAGGTGAACTCGGCATTCAAGGTGACCGTGACCACCCGGGTCGCGGTATTCACGGAAGAGGTCATGCTCATTTCTACCGGAGCAACACCGGCCGCACGGGCGGTCATGGCATCTTCCCAAACGTTCCATTGGGAGCTGATCGGTAGACCACCGTACTCACCCATCTCGATGATCCCAGCAGGGGTGTACGTGATGTTGTGCTGGTTGTAATAGGTGATGCACTCGGGGCAATCGTTCAGAGCATCGCTCAAATGGAACTTCCCTACGGCAAAGTCCGGATTTGCCATAAGTGTGTTGGTCTCCGTGTTGCTTGGTGGGCATTGCGGGCACCAGGTCTCGGTGCGCGCTTCGAGCAGGACCACCTTGTCCGCCCAATTGTTCAGCGCCGTGAAATTGATGGTGACCGTGTTGTTCGTGGGGTCGCTGTCGTTCGTGGAAAGTATCTCGACCACGAGTGTATGCGGTCCTTGGGTGGTGTTCAGTTGCACGGGGTGCGTATACGGCACATAGCTGGAACTGGAGATCCCCGGAGCGGTGATGTTGATCGTGGTGCCCGTGTTCCAAGCGCCGCCATCCAAATTCCATCGGATGGAGAAGTTCGGCAACGGGGTGGAGCTGAGGTTCCTGGCCCAAGCAGAGACCGGGTAATTGACACCCGCCTTGATGTAGCGCGGGAGCGATACGTTCTGCAAGTACGCATTCTGCGCTTGGAGTGATGCAGCCGAAGCGATCAACAGGATACCAAGTAGGGTCTTCGTCAGAGTAGATTTTCGCATAGGGTTGTTTAGGTGGACCGAATGTAAGGTAGACTTGGGTCTTGTTGGTGCTTAGCAGAAGAGATCATGCTGAGATCCTGTCCACCCCGGCGGGCCTGTTCTGAACGCGCCCCCAGAACGACACCGCCCCCTGTGCGGCGGCACAAGGGGCGATCATCGAACAAAGGAAGGTTCTGG
Source organism: Flavobacteriales bacterium (assembly GCA_016710015.1). Classification (GTDB taxonomy): domain Bacteria; phylum Bacteroidota; class Bacteroidia; order Flavobacteriales_F; family PHOS-HE28; genus PHOS-HE28. The sequence goes on along the minus strand of JADJLR010000001.1, from coordinate 554,473 downwards.
TGCTCAAACGGCGCGGGCCTGTAGCGGCTCGCTCTTGCTTGTTTGGCCGGCCGCGCCGATGGCGGTTACAGCGAACCAGTACATGACACCGGACTCCAAGCCATCCATGTTGAACCGGCTCTTGGTGGTAAGGCCCACCAGTTGCCAGTTGTACGGTGAATTGGTGGTGCTCATGAACACGTGGCACAGGTCCGTACCCGCGTCACGCTTCCACTGCATGCTCACACGGCCGACCATGGTGCTGTACCGCGACTTCAGGTCCGTCGGCGGGTCCAACTCTCCGTGCGGGCTGCCGCGCTTCACTACTTCGAAGCTGCTGGCGAGGATGATGTCCACATCACCGCCAGAAACATTCTGAACGTAGGCAGCCAGCGCCTTGATGTCAGCCTTCAAGGCCTTCATCGCAACGCGCTTGGCCTGGTGTTCGGCCTTGCCTCCGTTCGCATCCACCGCCGCATTGGCCGCCGCCAAGTCGTTAATGGACTTCTGGTAATCCGCCATCGTGGGCACTGGGGCGGTAAACAGTGGGCTAGCATCCATGCTGTCATGGATACCTTGTGCCTTGGGTACGAGCTCCGTACCAGAGAGGCGATCGACGCCCATTTTAACTGTTGCCATTTGGTCTGGTTTGTGGCGGTTGGCACCGCCTGGTTATGGCCCTTATACCCGAAGGTTCGGCCCCGAGATATGGGGAATTCACCCCATAAATGCATTTTCGGCCAAGCTCCGCCTCTTCGGTACCCCCGCTCTTATACCTTACTATGTAGCGGCGCATTGTAGGGCATCACCCGGCTTCATCGTGGTTCCACTTTTCCGGATCGTGGCAGCACTTCGCTGCATGGTGCACCCACATGCCACCCTTGTGGTTCCACTTTTCCAGCAAGTGGCAGCACATTGCTGTGCAGTGCAAGCACTTTTCCCGATCGTGGGGGCACTTTCGGCCCATGTGGTACCACATACCGGGCATGTGGTCCCACCTTTTCGAATTGTAGGACCACTTTTGCCCATCGTGCTCCCACTTTTCCTATAAGTGGCAGCACCTTCCTGGCATGTGGCCCCGCTTCGCTGCAACATGGCCCCACTTTGCGCAGGTGTGGGGGCACATTCCCGCGTAGTGCTTCCGATCCGCTCGGGTGCTGGGCCGTTCGTGCTATAGGGCCACCTGCGTGCTGCACCGGTCCGGGCGGCCAGCCGATCAGCCCAGGCCCGGATCCTCCCAAGGCCGCGGGGCAAGAAGCGAGGGGATCGGCGACCCGCAGGGGCACTTTACCAGACCTTGCTCCACGACCTTGATGAAGAGTTCGATCCGGGTATGCACCTTCAGCTTCCTGTAAATGCTCTCCAGGTGCTTGCCCACGGTCTTCGGGTTCACATTCCACAGGGCCCCTATTTGCCGTAAGGTGGGTTCCTCGGGCTTGCGTGGTGGAATCTGACCTCACGCTTGGGAGGAGGGGCCCGTACGAACGCTTCCCATGGTGGCTGGCGCTGTGCATACCCAAAATTGCGTCGGGGGCGCAACTGCTGCAATACCCATTTATGGGGATAGGAAATGTGCGGGTCGTTCGGTTCATTCCCGCAACTGCGTGATCCAATTGGCCGGGTACGAACCTCGATCGGGCCGCTCGAAGTGAGGTACTTCGAGGTACCCTATAGATCCCATCACATACCAACTTGGTGGACCACCTGGAACGATAACTTTCGGGATCGATCATCACCTTCATGACCAAACTACCCGCACCCCGGGACTTTCGCCCTGCATGGCAACCGATGGGAAGGCATGCGTGGAACTCTATTTCTTGCACGGCAATGAAGGCGACCTGCGATCCATCTTCACGGAAATGGAGAACAGGGACTACCGTTTTCGCCACATCAAACCCATACTGACGGGTGAATACTTCATTATGTGCATTACCAAACTGGGGCACTTCAGTGAAGCGACCATGGATGCGGAAATACAGGAAGCGTTGGACGTGTGCCACCGCCACGGCATACAGGCGATGGACGAAGCCCACCTAGCTGATCCGGACAAGGACGACAGGAGTGTGAATTGATCTTATTGAGACCACCGCTGATCCCACAGCGCACTCAAACCTTCGTGGGTCAGCAACGTGCCGCACTTGGGGCACGGGCCGGGGTCCTTCCAAAGCACCACTCCATGGCGCTTGTTCTTGGGGCAACGGATAGGCACTTCTTTGTAGTTGAACCCGTGTTCGGCAACAGGCACATCATAGAGTTCGGCGCAGGCGCTGCAATGCACCGTGCTCAGTGTTACCGCCATTCCAGATTCGGTGCCACCGCAACATTGGGGGTTGGTGTAGTTGCAGTTGGGGCAGTGGAGAGCGTAGTGCGAACCCATAGGATCATGTTAGGAATGAAAAGAACATGCGCGTAGGGTGCAAAGAGACGCATGATCACGGAAAGCAGAAGACACTGCCCGGAATCAGTTTGGTAGAAGTGCATTCAGAGAGGTAACGGAATTGACCGGCCTATAGCAGGTAGCCACGAGACACAGACTCGCGGCAGCTGTGGGGACAAACCGACTCGGGCCTTCGCTGCCTATGCCGTGCTGAAGCCGCGCATATCCGCGCGCAGCACCTCGTGGGCCGCATTGTACACCACTTCCCAATGGCCGCCGGTGCGGCCTTCTGGGCCACGCATGTTCAGTTCCACCAAAAAGTGGTCAGCAGCCACCACGGTCAACGCCAAGCGCAGGTCGCCTTGGTCCATCAATTCAGTTAGCACGCCAATGCCTTTACGTTCCACGGCGCGTTGGACCTGCTTCACAACGTATGGGGACCATTCCATGCCCGATGACAGGAACGCCAGCAAACGCATCAAGCGCAGATCGCCCAGTGCGCTCAAGGCCGGGGCTTGCCTCAGTTCACGCGGGCCGGTCTTGGCCTGCAGTTCATCCACCACCACGGACCCGCCGTATTCCGGGCGGCGCTTGTAGCCCGCATCGGGGCGGTCCATATAGTGGTCCATATAGGCATCGAAAGAAGGGGTGGAAGGGATCAGCAGTTCCACCGCGATGAAGCATTGCTCCCAGTGCCTTTCCTTCGGTTGGGTATACACCACGTGGCATTCCAGCAGAAGGCCATGATCCATCATGTAGGCCAAGCTCACGTTCTCGCCCATGGGCAGGTAGCCCACCTTGTGCCCTTCCCAATACACGGCCACCGCATTGGTGTCATGCGCATTGGCTATTCGCGCACCAGTCCAGCAGTCCAGGTCCTTCATTTGGCGCAACACACACGGCCCCTCGTAGTGCTGGAAGCCGCGCACATAGGTGTCGAATACGAACACCGCGTTCGCATCCTTGGTCCACGCCAGCCGGTCCTGCTCCGCTACAGGCAGCAGCTCCAAGGGCGGCAGCGTAAGCAGCGCGGCATTGCCCAGCATGCTGCGGAGAAAGGTGGTGCGGTCCATGGCCGTGCAAAGAAAAGTGCCGGGGAAGTTGGCAAGGCCTCATTTGACCCTCTCCAGGAACCGACGTAGTGCGAGTAACGCCGGGGAGTGAACTTCATCCAAGAAAGAGATGGCCTTGGCGAAGCGGGAGTCACCCACTTTGGGTTCGATGGCGTGTAGGGCACGAACATCATCCGGCAAACCGAAATCGTTCATCCGTTTGCCTGCCCGCTTTACGGCCCGCACCAGCCAGTCCTCCAAGTTGTCATCCAAGAAGATCAAGCGGTGCTCTTTCCAGGTGTACATGGATACGCCGTGTTCTTCGCTTTGTCGCGTGAACACCTTCAGATCCGATGGTTGCGCTTCGTTCCGGTCCAGATCCAACAGCGCTATGCAAGGACCATCAACCTTGCGTTGCAGAAAGCGCATCACGTTCCCTTTGCCGCGCATACGCCGTATATCACGGCCAGGTATGCCTAAGGCCCGCAACAGGTTCTCATCGCTGTAGCACTCCACCAAATGCATCGGGGTTCAGGCTTCGGCCAGCTTGTCCAAGTTCAGGAACAGGTCGGTACTGGTTGTGGGTGGTAATGAAGTACTGGTTCGTCACTTCCCGCGCCATGATCTCGGCAATGTGGGCCGTGTAGAACGGGAAGGTGTTCTGCTCCGGTTCGTCCAGCAACAATACCGCGTTCTGGTTGGTGCGCACCGCCGTACAGACCCCTTGGCGCTTGATGGTCCGGAAACCGAGGGGGCGCGCATGCGGCGGATGCTGATGAGATTCTTCGCCGCGCCGTCGTCTGCTAGCGGGTTGTGCAGGAGAACAGCAGAGGGGCCGTGGGTCAAGGAACAGGGTCCAAGGTCGGCAGGGCTATTGGTACCGACGGACCAGCTGCCGTGGCCGAACTGCCTTGGACCGGGCATGAAAGTGTTCGCTCTTGTCCCGTCGCGGGCCAATGGCTTTGGGGTCCGCAGGTCAGCTTCAGCCCCGGGCGGTGAATAGCCGCCGCTACTGTCGAACGCTGCCGTTCAAACCTACGCCCCTGGGAGCCCCCCCCCCCCCCCTCCTTTGCCCCCCCCCCCCCGGGGGGGCCCCCCCGAGCCCCGGGGGCCCCCGCCGGGGGGGGCCCGTTCCCCCCCCCCTTTGGGGGGGGGCTTTGCTCTTCGGGTTCGGGCCGCGACCCGTGGACTCGAGGAGGACCGTGGCGTTCGTGGCCGAGAGCTCAGGGACTCTTTGTGCCTCAGGAGAGCCTGCGGGAGTTTGAATGCCCCCGCTCCCACGGATTTGAGATGCGTGGAACAACAGTCAGGCGAGGGTCTCGAGACGAAGACCCTTTTATGTTTGCCGAAGTGAAGACTGCGGAGATCGAAGGTTGATCACCCCGGTTGTTCAAAGCCGAAAGATCCGCCAGGCACCACGCGCCACGATGAGGAAGACGATGGCTCCGATCACCAGATCCGGCCAGCGCGTGTCGGTGACCGCTACCAGACCTGCGGCGATCATCACGCCTACGTTCGCCTTGGCATCGTTGCTCGTGAAGATCCACGAGGCTTGCATGTGCACTTCGCCATGGCGCGACTTGCGCAGGAGGTACAGACAGGCCAAGTTGCCCGCCAGTGCGAACAGGGACACCACCGCCATGGTAAGCGGTTCGGGCGCCCCACCGGGATCAACGGAGCGGCGGACCACTTCGGCCAGGCCGAGCAGTGCCAGCCCGAGTTGCAGGTAACCGCTAAGCCGAGCCAGCGCGCGCTTCCGGCCCATGGCCTTCCCGATAGCGGCCAAGCTTAGGCCATACACGAAGGCATCCGCCAGCATGTCCAAGCCATCCGCCAAGAGGCCCATACTGTGGGCCAACCAGCCCACCCCACCTTCAATGAGGAAGAAGGCCGCATTGATCGCAAAGACCCAAAGCAGTACGCGTCGTTCTGTTTGTTGTGCCATTACTTACGGGCTTCTTTCTTGAGACTCTCGCTCAGCTTCGGTCAACGAATACGGATCATACGGTTCAGTCTGCACTGCTCCACAACTCCCCTTCCGCACGCACCGCCCTCCCCACAGCCGCCAACGTCTCCAACAACCGCTGCATCTCATTCACCCGTTTCTTGCTGCTCTTGCCGCTAAAGAGCCCAGCGATCTCCTCCACACTTGCGGGTGCGGCCAAATTACCCAGCACTTCGGTAAGGGCGGCGGCTTGGGCCGGTAGGTCTTTGGGCCATTGGCGGGTGGACAATGTGGACGCAGTGGACGCGTCCACAGCGTCCACCGTGTCCACTGCTAGGCTTGCTTGTTTGCTGTTGCTTGCACCCTTGTTCTGGTACTCCGGCCGCAGCCAGCGGATGTGGCCTTGGGCTTCTTCGGCGGCGCGTTCGGCGTTGAGGGCTACTAGGCGGGTTAGGATCTGTCGTCGGTGCTCAGGTCCGCAGGCCAGCCGTAGGCTTCGGCCACGGCGGCATCCAGCTCATCGTGCAGTTGCTTCAGGATGCCCACCAGCCCTTGCTCGTAGATCGTCTTCTCCTTCGCATTCAAGGCCGCGGTACGTCACCCGGGCTTGCCCTTGAGTCTCGAGTTCCGACGCGCTCCAGCACATTGTACATCCCCGTCATCGTAAGCGCGGGGTGCAGCGCCTGCTGCCGCTTGCGGTGCGCATCCAACTGCTCGCCCAAGGCACGGATCTTCTCCTGCTGCGCCGGGGTGCTCGCGGGGAAGGGGAAGGTCTCGAAGCAGCGGGAATTATTGTATCGCGGGTCATTGCCCATACCGAGTTGCCCACCAGCAGCCATCGCCCACACATCGTGAATGTTGCTCGAGAGAACCCCGAGATAAGCATCATCGAGCGCAATGAACTAACCTTCGATCAAGGACGAATCTGAATCAAGGAAAGAAAAGAATCGGTGCTTCGAGGTTCGGAGTTACGATGAACCTTGAAGTCCGTCTGTGCAGGTTCCGTAGGTCGCGGTTCTCCAAACACCCACCAGTTCTTCGGTACTGAATCGTTCGATTGTTCGCTCGCGCTCGGCTTTGACACTGGTCAAGAGCTGTTGGTACACTTCTGGAAACTTCTCGCGCACGTCAGCCTCCTTACAGTCCGAAAAGGTCAATCGCCATAAATGCCTCTTGGACTTTGCTGCAAGTCGCGGCCATTTATGAAGGGTCTGATTTGTTCAAGCCCTGTATCTTCCCAAGCCTAGGTGCTTCGCTTCCTTCGGTTCCAAGCCGAAACCACCAGAATCGCTGCACCCCGTGCCAGCCAGAATTCTCGTTCCATGAAGTGCACTAGAAACGTAGCACCGGTGTCAAGTCCGCAAATGTTTCCGCCATGCGGTTTGACGAGACAACTCGGCTGCTTCATCTTCCCCGGTGATCTCTCCTGACACATTCTGCAACAGCAGCCAACATTGGTTCCCGGAACAGCAACGGTCATTGCGATCGCACCGCTGCACCATCAGCGCTATCCACCCAAGGGTGATCCGGTATCGCAAAGGCCAAGGAGATCGGCTTCTTCTGAGCCATGTGGTGTTGCAGCACCTTGCGGTTGAAGGTCTGCTTCAGGCTGTTCGTTGTGATGAAGCCGAAGCGTTTCGCTTTGCCAGTGCGGGTGAGCTCAGCGGCCTTGTCCCACCAGAACATCACGAAGTCCGCACTGTCGGGTACGTTCTTGTATGCACCGCGCAATGCTTCGGTATAGCCATCGCCCAAGGCTTCGCGCATGCGCTTGTTGCCAATGAACGGCGGATTCCCCACGATGTAATCGGCATTGGGCCAGTGGCGGGCGTGGGGTTGCTGTAGGTGTACACCGGTTCGCGGGCTTCGGGGTCGGGTACTTCTTCGCCGGTAACGGGGTGCGGCTTGGTGGTGCGGCCGTCCCACTTGGTCACCAAGTTGCCATTGGCATCGCGCTGTTCGGTCTTGCTGTCCTAGTCCAGCACGGCATCGCGGCATTGGATGTTGTGCAGGTCCTTGATGATGGGTTCGGGCAGATTATGGAAATTGCCGTGGGTGCGCAGGTGCCATTGCAGAAAGCCGATCCACAGCACTTGTTCGGCAATGGCGGCGGCGCGTGGGTTCAGCTCGATGCCGTAGAAGTTGGCGGGCGTTACCATCACGCCTTCCAGTTCCATTTTGGCGGTGGCGCCCAGCTCGTGCAGGGTGTTCAGCACTTCGCCCTCCAGGCGTTTCAGCAATTCCAAGGTGACGTACAGGAAGTTGCCGCTGCCGCATGCGGGGTCCAGCACTTGCACGGTGGCCAGTTCGTGCAGGAAGGTCTCCACTTCCTTGATGGCCTTCTTCTCGTTGCCGTCCTCGGCCAGTTGCAGGGCGGCCACCTGCACGCTCTTCCATTGCTCGCGCAGCGGATCGATCACGGTGGGGTTCACGAGGCGTTCCACATAGGCGCGCGGCGTGTAGTGCGCACCCAGCTTGTGGCGTTCGCGGGGGTCCAGCGCACGTTCCAGCAAGGTGCCGAAGATGGCGGGTTCCACATCCTGCCAGTTGGCTGGTGCGGCTTCGATGAGCAATTGGATCTGGTCGGCGTCCAAGGCGATGGCGTCGGGAATTCGCGAAGAGCCCACCGTTGAAGCGCAGCAGTTTCTCGCGCACGATGGGGCTGAAGCCACCGGTGTTCATGGTGCTCCAGAGGTTCTCGAGCATCCCGGGAAGGTGCTGGGGTCGCTCTTCAGTTCGCCCAACAATTTGGTGAAGGAGCCGTGCGGCAGCAGGTCCACATCTTCACTGAACATGGTGAAGAGGCAGCGCATCAGGAAGTTCGCGACATGCTCGGGCGGGTGCTTGCCTTCGAGGCTGCGGGCCAGTTTCGCCAAGCGGTCGGCGATCTCGCGCGTCACCTTGGCGCTGCGCCGGCCAGGGTCCAGCGCGAGCGGATCGGTCCATACGGCGTGCAGCAATTCGCGCACCTCGCTGCGCAAGAGGTCCTTCAGCGGTATGCGGTAGGTGGCCGGGTCGGGGTACGGGATGTACTCGCCGCCCATGCGGCTCCAATCGGTGTACAGCGCGATGCTGTGGCCCACATCCACCACCAGAATGAACGGCGGACGGCCATCGGCGATCTCTTCCTTGGGCAAGGCGCGGGCGTAGCGTTGGGCCTGCTCGCGGGCCTTCAGCATGGCGGTGTCCCAGCCCTTGGTGCCGCGTATGCCGTGGCCTTTTTTCAGCGCACGCTGGCGGTCTTCGCCTTCAGCGGAAACGGGTGTATCATGATCCGCTCGTACGCCATCCGCACCCTGTTTCGTTTCCAGTACGAAGTGTCCGCGCTTGTAGCAGTCGATGAAGTTGGTGGTGGCTGTGTCGACCCAGTGGGTCGACGGTACGGGTGCGCTGCTCGGGCGCTGTGCGTTCACGGGGATCGCCTTTTCGAAGACGTAGGCATTGATGTGTTCATCGGGTGTCTTCGGTCGTGGCGGTTCCACACCGATCACGTCGCACAGTTCCGCAATGAAGAGCTGGGCATTGGCCCGTTCGGCGGCACCGCTTACTTCCCATTTGGTAATGAATGCTTGAATGCCCTGCGGGCCGATGGTGGACATGTGCCGAATGTAGGAATGCGGCTCCATGGTTCAGCGGTGGCCGCAGGCCAAAAGGCTTTTGAAGGCCAAGAAGCTTAAGGGGCCCGATCGCCAATGCCGCCAAAGGCCAAGGGCCGATGCCTAAAAAGCCGCAAGAGCCAAGCATGCCGAACGGCCAAGATGCCCAGATGCCCACCTGCCTCGCCACAGCTATTAAGGCCCGCTTCCGTAATTTGCTCTCATGTCCCGCCCCGTCCGCTCCCTCGTCCTCCTCGCTCTTGCCGTTTTAGCCACAGCCGCCACAGCGCAGACCATGCTGGTTCAACCCTACTTGCAGGATGCCGAGCCCGAGCGCATGACGATCCTGTGGGAGACCAGCAGCGGCACCGAGAGTACCGTGCAGTACGGCACCACGGTGGCGCTGGGCAGCAGCGGTGGCGGCAGTAGCTTCATCAGCAACGGCACGGCGCGGATGCATACGGTTACGCTAAGCGGCTTGGCACCGGCCACCACCTACCACTACAAGGTGATAACGGGTGCGGCCCAGAGTGCGCTGTTCCACTTCAAGACGCCCGCCCTGCAAAGCGCAGAGGCGCCCACGAACATCGTGGCCATGAGCGACATGCAGCGCGATGGCAGCCAGCCCAACAAGTTCTGGGAGGTGGTACACAATGGCGTGATCGAGCATGTGAACGATAGCATGGGGCCGGACCTGAGCGAGGAGCTGGCCATGATCGTGATACCCGGTGATCTGGTGGACAATGGCCCGGACTATGGCTCGTGGAAGAGCACCTTCTTCGATCCGGCCAACCCGCTCTTCAGCTACGTGCCGGTGTACCCGGTGCTGGGCAACCACGAGATCAATACGGTTCACTACTTCAACTACTTCCAACTGCCCGACAATGGCACCGCGGGCTACGAAGAGCATTGGTGGTACAAGGACCATAGCAACGTGCGCATCATCGGTATGGACAGCAACACGGGCTACCGCCTACAGGTGCAACTGGATTGGCTGGACGGCGTGCTGGCCGATGCTTGCACCGACCCGGACATCGACTTCGTGTTCGCGCAATTGCACCATCCGCACCACAGCGAACTGTGGATCGCCGGCAACACGGACTACACCGGCGAGGTGATCGCGCGCATGGAACAGTTCAGCACCAACTGCGGCAAGCCGAGCATCCATTTCTTCGGCCACACGCACGCCTACAGCCGCGGGCAAAGCCGGGACCACACGCACCTGATGGTGAACGTGGCCACGGCCGGTGGCAGCATCGATTACTGGGGCGAGTTCGCCAACTTCGACTACCCGGAATACTCCATCAGCGATGATGAGTACGGCTACGTGGTGGTAGAGGTGGAGGCAGGTGCCGATCCGCGCTTCACGCTGAAACGCTTCAGCATCGGCGATGCTACCACGACGGAGGACAATACGTTGGAGGACCTGATCAGCATCCGGAGCAACAACAACGCGCCCATGGTGCCCGTGGGCCTGTTCCCCGGCGCAACGGATGTGGTAAGCCCCGATTGCGTGGTGCTGAAAGGCTCGCCCTTCTTCGATGCCGATGGCGATGGCCACGGCGATACCCACTGGCGCCTGAGCACCGACTGCAACGACTGGAGCAGCCCCGTGGTGGATGTGTGGCGCCAGTACCAGAACTGGTACAACGCGTTGGATACACAAGCTGGCGATGACCTGAGCGACGAGACCGTGACGGGCCTACAGCCCAACACCACTTACTGCTGGCGCGTGCGCTACCGGGACCGCAGCCTGGAGTGGAGCGCATGGAGCACACCGGTCACCTTCCAGACGGGTACTTCTCAAAGCGGCCCGAACCTCTTGGCCAACGGCAACGCCGAGAACGGCACCACCGGCTGGACGGCCACCGATGGCGTGATCGAGTCCTTGACGGCCGGGGAGTGCAACGGCATTTCGCCCTACTTGGGCACCTACTACTTCGCGCTGGGCGCACTGTGTACCGATAACGCCTATGGCCGTGCCTACCAGGATGTGGACGTGAGCGGCGATGCCACTGCGATCGATGCCGGAACGGCCACCCTGCGCTATGGCGGCTGGTTCGCCAACTGGCAAGGCAGCGACCTGCCGAAGATGGCACTGGAGTTCCGCAACGCAGGCGGCACGTTGCTGGGCAGCGCGCCCGAGATCGGCAGCAACACCGGCACATGGACGCGCGTGCAGAACGATGCAGCCGTGCCTGTTGGCACCCGCAGCGTGCGCGTGATCTTGACCGGCACCCGGCAGGCGGGAGCGGACAACGACAGTTACATGGACGAGTTTCACGCACAGGCTCCTTACCGGCGTGGCCTGCAGCGAACCCTATGTGCGCGTACCGCTGCGCAGCTTTTGAAGGCGCCTATATGGAGGCCACGGAACTGATGCGCGATGACCTGCGCACCCAAGCCCTGGTGCCACTGACGGAACCCTTCACGGCACTCGGTTTCACACACGCCGGCGAAGGCGGAGGCGAGACCATTGATGCCGCCGTGCTACAGACCACCGGTGTGGATGCCGTGGTGGATTGGGTGATGATCGAACTGCGCACGGGCACTTCCGCCAATACGTTGGTGGCCACCCGTTCCTGCCTGCTGCTGCGCGGCGGTACCATGGTGGACAAGGATGGTACGAGCACACCACGCATCACCGCGCCTCCAGGCGATTACCACATCGTGCTTCGCCACCGCAACCACTTGGGCGTGATGACGGCACAACCCATCGCGCTGGGTGCATCGGAGGTCACCATCGACCTGAGCGACCCGATCGTGCCCCTGCACGGCACCGAGGCCATGCGCGACGTGAACGGTGTGCGCGTGCAATGGATGGGCGATAGCAGCAGCGACGGCGAACTGAAGTACTCCGGCATTAACAACGACCGCGACCTGATCCTGCAACGCATCGGTGGCACCGTGCCCACCGCAACCGTAGGCGGCTACCACGTGGCCGATACCAACATGGACGGCGTCAGCAAGTACACCGGCGCCGACAATGACCGCGACCCGATCCTCGTGAATATCGGCGGTACGGTGCCTACGAACACGCGGGTGGAGCAGGTGCCGTAGGCCCCCCTCGAATCCGTCATTCCGGCCTTGAGCCGGAATCCCGTTGGGACTGGAGCATGACCAACCGCCTCGTCAAGGAGTATCGGGACTGCGGCTCGAGGCCGCAGTGACGGTTGCGGGGGAGTTCCAAGGCCAAGGCTCCCCTTGCGAGACCAAGTCGAGAAATGCCCTACTGCACCTTCACGAACGAACCCGCATACCGCGCTTTCCCGTCGATAAGGTGCAGCACATAGCGGCCATCAGCCAAGGCACGAACATCCAGTTCGATGCGCTGCGTGGCGTTAATGCTGTGCTGCAACACCACGCGTCCTTCGGTATCGATCACCTCCAGCGCCACGGTGCCTGTAGTGCTGGTGTGCTGCACGCTGATGCGTTCGGTAGCAGGGTTGGGGAACACCACGATGTCCAGCGGGGCCGCTGCTTCCAGAATACCATCGGCCAAGCCGCTGGTATAGCGCGCCACGGCGAAGTCGGCACCGAACAGATCACCGGAGGTTCCCGATACTAGGATCCTGCCATCGCTTTGCATGGTGATGGAATAGGCCTCGCTGCCTTCTGTCCCGACTGCGGTAAGTACGGTACCCCCCGTGCCAAAGGTGTTGTCCATCATGCCGGTGGTCAGCAGGCGGGTCAATGCGAATTGATATTGGCCCACCACATCGGCACCCCCGCAGATCAGGATCTTACCATCACCTTGTAGGGCGGCATCGTATGCGCCGTTCTCTGCGTCGCTGTGGTCCATGATCACCAGACCGTTGGTGCCGAACGAGGTATCCAAGGTCCCGTTCAGGAGGTAGCGTACGGCAATCGCATCGAAGGTGTCGAAGTCGAAGGCCATGCCCACGGTACCGACTCCGATAAGGGCACCGTCGGGGTCCAAGGTGAAGCCGTTGATGCGTTCCCAGCTGTACCCCAGTTCGGTGGTGACGATACCGTCGGTACCAAAGGACGCATCCAAGGCGCCGTCCGTATCCAACTGGGCCAAGGCCAAGCTGGCGTTGCCGTTGGTCTCGGTATGGCCCGCGGCGATGATCCGGCCGTCCGGACGAATGGCCACATCATAGGCCACCGCATATTCCCCGATGGGCACGAGGGTATAGCCGGTGCTGTTGAAGCTGAGGTCGAGCGCCCCGGTGTCATCGAATCGCGCTACGAGCAATTGGCCCCCAACACTGAAGGCCATGCCGCACACCACGATCTTGCCATCGGCCTGCAGGGCCACGCCGTAGATCTCCACACTCTGGCCCGGGATGTTCGCGATGGAGACGCCTTCGGTTCCGAATCCCATGTCCAATTCACCATCCGCCTCGAAGCGCATAAGACCGATGCCATTGCTGCCGACCTCGCTGCTGACCCCGGCAAGAAGGACCTTGCCGTCGGGCTGCAAGGCCATATCGAACGCGGCATCGCCCATGGAACTCACTTGGTGCACCGTATAGCCATCCTCAGCGAAGCTCACATCCAACTCACCGTTCTCCAGCAAGCGCGCCACACCGAAGGCCGATGCACCCAGCACGAAGGTGTTGCCACCGACAAGGATGCGCCCATCAGGTTGTTGGATCACCTTGCGTGCCACGTCGTTGGCCAGTCCGAAGCCGTGCGTGGCAATGCCATCACCGGAAAAGCTCGGGTCAAGCACGCCGTCCTGGCAAAGGCTGGCAAGTGGGAACAACGCGACGGAGAGGAGTAGGGATGTACGCATAACGGGAGGTTTAGGAGACTACAAAGTAGTGGATCTCTACTTTGTCATTCCGCTCCATTGCGTCGTTCCGGGCTTGTGCCGGAATACGGATACCTTGTACGTGTTACGGGATACCCGCCAAGAGCGCAGGACGGATCCTGTTGTGGTCCGGATCCAATTGGACCTGTAGAGTGCCCACTGTGGGAACACATAGATCATGACCAACATGGAAAATGCAGATCAACTACTGACGTTCACTCAGGTCGCTGTTGCCGTTGCCGGTTTCGCGGGCATCATTGGCACGTTCCAGTTCAAGGAAGGGGAAAAGATCAGGAGAGGGGATGTTGTCGGATTGGCACTGGTGGTGAATACCGGGCTCATGAGCGCCTTCTATTCGACCTTGCCTTTGTTGCTATCCAATTTCGGTATCAGCGATCAGGTTGTGTGGGCCATCAGCAGTGGCATGACCTGTGTTATCTACACATACTTCGGTATTGATATTGCCATTCGGCTCAAGGACCTCAAGTCGTATAAGCGGTTCAATAAGCTGACGATCTACGTCTTGTTCCTTGTTGCGTTGGCGGTCATCGTGATCAACGCGCTAAACGCTTGTAACGTGATCTTCAAAAGGGAATTCTGGCCCTATCACATTTCGTTGATCTATTCACTTGGTCTGGTCTGCTATATGTTCTCCCGCTTGTTGTTGCGTCCGATCTGGAGGGTCCTGCGGAAGCAAGAGGTGGAAGGATCTAGCGATGCTGCTCCGTAACGGAATAGTCGTTGATCCATTCTGAGTAGATCAGCGCTTTCCAAGGGATCCCGTTCCTGCTCAGGGCCCAATTGACAGCCCGGAGCAAGGTTGCGAACGAGGCCCCGCTCAATTCTCCGCTCCGCTGAACGCGAACCGCACGATGTTGGCGCCCATCTGCAGGGCCTTGGTGCGTGTTGCTTCACTGTCGCCGTGTACGTCGGGGTCCTCCCAGCCGTCGCCGAGGTCGCACTCCACATCGTAGAAGCACACGAGGCGCCCTTCCCAGAACAGGCCGTAGCCGCGTGCCGGTTTATCGTCGTGTTCGTGGATCTTCGGCAACCCTGGCTGAAGTTGAACTGCTGGTGGTAGATGCCGTGGGCGAAGGGCAGTTCCAAGAACTCGAGTTCGGGAACACACGCTTCATCATCGGTCGGATGAAGGATCCATGCCGTAGTTGTCGCTGATGTGCAAGCCGCCGCCCATGAGGTAGGTGCGCAGGTTCTCAGCCTCCTGCTGCGAGAACACCACGTTGCCGTGGCCGGTCATGTGTACGAAAGGGTAGGTGAAGAGGTCGGGACTTCCGACTTCCACCACCGGCACTTCAGGGTTGATGCCCATGCCCATTTGCGCGTTGCAGAACTTGACCAGGTTGGGGACGCTGGTGGGGTTGCCGTACCAGTCGCCACCACCGTTGTATTTGAGCACGGCCAGTTGGAAGCTGCCTTGGGCGCAGGTGACCATGTGGGCATGTGCCCATGTGCTCATGGCGAGAAGTACGACCAGTCGGAGGATCATGGGGCGAAGTTACCGCTGCTGCGCCAGGCTCATCCACGTGCAAGCTGTCAACGCTGCGGTCTCGGTGCGGAGTCGTGCATGGCCCAAGGAAATGGCTGCGAAACCCAAGGCTCGTAGGCGATCGGCCTCCTCCGCTGTGAAGTCGCCTTCAGGGCCGATCAGGACCAAGGCATTTTGCGTCGGAGTATAGGCCTGCATCAGCGAAGTGTGTTCGCCTTCGCACCAGCCGAAGAAGCGTTGGGCGGGGAGCACTTCGTTCAGGAACTGGTCCAGTTTCACGGCTTCATCGATCACGGGCAGCCACGTGCGCTGACTTTGTTTCATGGCGGCAATGGCCACGCGCTGCAGGCGGTCCAGTCGCAGCTTGGTGCGTTCGCTGCGTTCGGTGATCAAGGGCGTAATGCGGTCCACACCCACCTCCACGGCCTTTTCCACGAACCATTCCAGGCGGTCCATTTGCTTCGTAGGTGCCACGGCGATGTGGATGCGGTGCGCCCGTTCCGGAGGGTGTATGGTACGGGAGATCACCTGCGCCGTGCAACCGCGCTTGCCCACGGTGATCAATTCCGCTTCGGCCCGTTGGCCTTGTCCATCCATCAGCCCAATGGTGGTGCCTACGGCCAACCGAAGCACGGCCGTGGCATGATGGGCCTCCTCGGTGGAAAGCTCGATCACGTCCGCGTTCAGGTCCGTTTGGTGGAAGAGGTGCATATCAGGTGAGGCCAAGGACTTGCGTGAAACGGTCCTGGAAAGCGCCAAAGTTCAGGAGAAAGATCGAGGCATCCGATCGACCGCATTTACCGAAAGGTGACATGCGCAGCACACACTTCGACGCATGCGCGAATGCGAGGTATTCGCCGAGGATAGGAAGCTGGACGTATTGGATGTGACCTTCATCTTGTCGGTCGCGATCAGCGCAATGGAAGGGATGAATCCTGCACCGGCCTCGTGCGCTCCATCCAGGCACCAAGAACCACTACAAGTGCAAAGACCAACACGAAGAGCAGGTTCGCCACCCCGGGGTCTACACCGAGCAGTGTAGGCCATTGCATGGTGGTCCATTGGCCGTTGCGCACCGCCGGGAGCACCAACTCCAACAACGGGTTCTGAACGCCTGTTGGCATACCGTGCCACAACGTGAATTGCGCACCAAAGGCATAGACGATCCCGAACAGCCCCACCAATGGGACCGCCCAGCGTGACCATGTCCGTTCGGCCAGGTAGGGAGCGTGCCATAGGCGAGTACCATACCCACCGTGGTCAAATGCCGTGGACCGAATGCCCAGCCACCCCACCACATGCCCAACAACGCCACAAAGACGAAGAGCAGGATGCTGGGAACCAGCGCGTTCATGGGTCCGTTATCCAGAATGGACCTGCGCCCTTTCCACGCCGCGATCAGGCCGAGGATCAGGATCGGCATATGCGGGAAAAGTCCTCGGTACATGCTGATGGTCAGTCCGAACAAGGATCCCGGGTCGAAGGCACCGAGCAGCCCTCCACCGGCGCTCGTGTATCCCACCACATGAGCGTAGCCCATGGCGAAGGGCGATCCGAAGAGCGCGGTATTGTACACCAGCAAGAAGACCAAAAACGGCGAACCACCTGCGATCATTTTCAGAAGTGGACGCGCAGAGCCGTGCCGATAGGATTTCCAACCGAGATCGATGATCCAGCAAAGTGGGAAGATCACAAGAGAGAATTCGCAGAGCACTGCGCAACCTCCCCACACGCCGGTCCAAACGTAATGTTCCAGTGTTTTCGCACGCAGAGCAAGCAGCACGAACATCGCGCCGATCAAATGCCCGAAGAAGCTGCCCGCATAGATGAAGAGGAAGGAGCCGAAGAAGGTGAGCAGCACCACGGTGGATGGTGCAATGCGCCACGCGGATCGCCGAACCCGCTGCCAAACCAGAAGCAGGATCACGGCGAAGGGAACGCTCCCTGCAACGATGCCACCCAGACGAAGCAGACCGGGGTCCAAGGCGGTCGCTGTACTGGGGTGCGTGAAGTGCAACAGCAACGCGAGCGCATGGAACGGAGCGACCAGAAGGGCAGGCAATGGCGCTTTCTCCGAATAGTAGTGGCCTTCGAACAGCGCTTTGTCTCCGGTCAATGTGTTGAATGTGTCGATCCGGAAGGTGCCTTGCTCCACGAGTGCGGCTACCGTAGCAGCCCGGCTGGTGATGTTGTCGTTCTGCGACGCGTCCACGTACCAGCTGCTCAGGAAAAGGGTGACCAAGAAGAAGAGCAGGCTCGAAGTACGCTCCGACATAAGGTCAAAGATGCGCATGTAGTGCCGGAGTGGATACAGTGCTGTTCCGTGGCTTGGCCGAAGCAACTACCCAAAGTAGGTCAGCGCTTCTTGAAATCCAGCTTGTAGAAGTGGAAGTCCGGGCTGTGCAGATCGATCTTGAATCCGGTGACCTTGTGGTCGGTATCGAATTGGAAGGTGATGTATCCGGGTTCGAGGAAGGGATCCGCGTGATTCCATTTCCACGTGTCGAAATGCCAATGCTCCAGATCGCCGGAGAGCAGGTCCTTCGCAGGTGCGAGGGTAAGGATGGGTCGGCCGAACATTTCCGTGATGGTGGCTTCTCCGTAGATCTTGTCCGCATAGGTACCCGCAATAACGGCCAAGTCCACAGTGGGTGCCGTGTCCTTCGCGCGTGCATCCACACGGTCCTGCCTGCGCTGTATTTCGTGTGCATCACGCTTTGCCAAACGAGGGAGGATGTCCGCCACCGGATCGGCTTTTCCGTCACCGAGGTAGAGATCCAGGATCTTGTTCGTTATGGCGAACACGCTGTAGCTCTCGCCGTTGCCCAAACAGATCACCGCCAAGTCCTTTTCCGGTACCACTGCATGATCGAGGATGAAGCCCGGCATGCCTCCGCTGTGCGTGATCACGGTGTTGCCGTTGTTCTCTTCCACGAACCAACCAAGGGCCGCCCCGTCTCGCCTTCCGCCCATGGCCAAATGGATCGCGGTGATCTCGCCGTAGGTGGCATCGCTGATGAAGGCCTTGCCGTCCACCTTCCCTTCATTGGCCCACATGGCATCCCACTTCGCAAAGATCATTGATACAGGCTGTTGATGCCACACGCACCGTCCGCGCCTTCCAACGTCTGGTAGGGCATGCTCACTTGCGGTGCGTTGGCCACTTGGCCGCTGCGCACGTGGGGCAAGGCGATATCCGGCATGCTCGCGAGTGCCTTCGTATCCACCGTGGTGCGCGACATGCCGAGCGGTGTGAGGATGCGCTCGGTCACGAAAGCGTCCCACGTTTTCCCGCTCACTGCTTCGATCAACTGCGCGGCCGCGATGAACATCAGGTTGCTGTACCCGAATTCGTCGCGGAACGGAAGGCCCATCGGTTCGTGCGCGTGGCGCTCCAGGATCTCGCGTTGGTCCAGGTCGGTGCCATACCACAACAGGTCGCCATCGAAGGTGATCCAACCGCTGCGGTGACACAGGAGGTCCTTCACCATCATGTGTTCCGTGACATAAGGATCCGGCGTGTTGAACCAGAGCATGTGTTTGCGAACGGGGTCGTTCCATTCGAGTTTGCCATCGTCCACCAACAAGCCGATCGCACATGCCGTGAAGGCCTTGCTCATGCTGGCAATGAAGAAGATGCTGTTCGGCGTAACGGGGTCGGCCTTCGCGAGATCCAATTTGCCGAAGCCCTTGCCGTACACCAGCGTACCGTCCTTCACGATACCCACGGCCAGTCCGGGCTGATCGAACTTCACCATAGCATCGGCGATGTATGCGTCGAGCTTCTTGAGGTCCGGTGCTTTCTGTGCGAAGGCGGATCCGCTGATCACCAAAGTGGCCAGCAACGGAAGGAGTCTCGTGTTCATGCAGCGAATGTATCAGACGGCGAGTTGCTTCCGCTGGATAGGTGCTGATCTACTCCGAAGAGACCGAGATCTCGTGTTCCTTTTCCACCTTCTTCGCCCCACGTAATTCGGTTTCGGCAGTGACGCCTTCCAGGATCTCCAGGTTCATGCCGTCGCTGAGGCCGGTCTTGATCCAGGTCTTCTTCCAGCCCTCGCCGTTCTTCACATGTACGAATGCCGAATCGCCCTTGGCATTGAAGCTTACGATGCTCTCCGGCACGGTGAGCACGCTATCCCGACGCTCCAGCACGATGTCCGCATTTCCGCTGTACCCACTACGTAGGTGCTGCCCTTCCTTCACGACCACTGCGGCACGGATCTCGAATTGGATGGCCCCGTTCTCCTCCACGCCTTTGGGCGCGATGTACTCCAGTTCGGCATCCCACTTGGCGTTGTCGATGGCCCCCACGGTGAGCACCACGGGCATCCCCAACTTCACTTTGCCCACTTCACTTTCGTCCACTTTTCCTTGGAAGATGAGGTCGGTCATATCGGCGATCGCGGCAATGGTGGTGCCTTCGTTGAAGTTGTTCCGTTCGATCACGCTGTTCCCTTCCTTCACCGGGACATCGAGCACCATGCCATCGATCGTGCTACGAACGACCGTGTTTCCCGTGCTGTTCCGGCTGACCCCATCGCGTACCACCTGCAAGGCCTCCTGTGCGGCCTCGCGCTCCTGCTTCGCGTTTCGCAGCCCGATCTCGTAGGTCTGCATCTCCGCAGGGGCGATCACGCCCTTGTCCAACAAGGGCTTGTTGCGATCGTAGTTCATCTGCGCGTTGGCCACGGTGATCTCGGATGCGCGCACTCGGTTCTCAGCGCTGCTCAGGGACATCATGTCCGGTATGATCTGGATCTTGGCCAAGGCATCACCCTTCTTCACTTGCTGCCCGGCCTCCACGTACAGTTCGCGGATGATCCCGCTTACCACGGGCTTGATCAGGATCTCCTTGCGCGGCACGATGCTCCCGTTGGCCACGGTCTTCTTCACCACGTTGTTCTTCTTGGGGAGTTCCGTGTTGAACTCGTCCGGCTTGCTCGCGCTCTTCTCATACAGGAAGTACATGGTCCAGATGAAGAGGGCCACCAGACCGAAGAGGAGGACGTACTTGAGGATCTTTTTCATTTTTCGATTTCGTTGAGGCGTGTGGGAACGCCCGTTCTATTCTGCTCGTAAGGCATCAACTGCACGTATCGCAAGTGCCCTGCGTGCTGGGATCAGGCCGGCCAACAAACCGCTTACGATCAATACCGCGAAGGCGACAAGGGCAACGTTCAGGTCCACTCCGGGGTTCTTGAAGAAGTCCCCTTCAGCCCCTAACGCGCGCGTGGCCTCAAGGACCCCAACACCGATCAATAGTCCGAAGTAGCCGGCAATAACGGTGAGTGTAAGTGCCTCCATCACGATCTGTGTGGTGATGCTACGCGGTGATGCACCGATGCTCCTGCGTATTCCGATCTCCTTCGTTCGCTCCTTGATGATCACGAGCATGATATTGCCGATCCCGATCACACCTGCTAACAAAGTACAGATGCCAACGAACCAACTAAGGCCACTGATGCCCATGAACAGGCCGTTCATCATGCCGTACATCTGCTGCATGTTCCAACTACCGAAGGCATTTTCATCGGTCGGGTCCACGCGGTGCTTTCGCGCCATCAGGGTCTTGATGTCCTTCTCCACCACGGCGACATCGACCCCTGGCTTGGCAATGATGGAGAACCAATGGACCACGTTCATGCTGTTGAAGGCCTTCTGGAAAGTGGTGAAGGGGATGTAGATCTTGGCATCCGGATTGTCTCCCATTTCGCCGCTGCTGCTCTTCTTCCCTGTACCGATCACCTGGAAGAACACACCGTTGATCTTGATGAATTTACCGAGCGGTTCCTCGAACTTGAAGAGCCGGTCCACCACATCCTTTCCGATCAGACACACCTTCCGTTCGCTGTTCAGGTCTTCCTTGTTCAAGAAGCGTCCCGAGGTGATCTTCAAGGACTCGACACGGATCACCTCCGGTTCGGCTCCATACACGGAGAAGGCACCGGTCTTGCCGTTGTACTCCACGTTGTTCCCGCCTTGCCAGCCTCCCAATTGAAGCTGCGGAGAAACGAGTTCAACACCGGCCACGTTGTTCCGGATAAGCCCGATGTCGGCATTGTCGAAATTGAACCGTCGTCCACGTTGGAATCCCGCGTAGGGCTTCGTGGTGGGCATGGTCCAGATGAAGCAGCTGTTGGTGGCGAAGCCTTCGAACCCGCCCAGAACGGCATTGCTCAGGCCGTTGCCCATGCCGAGCATCACCACGAGCATGAAGATGCCCCAGCCCACACCGAACATGGTCAGGAAGCTGCGGAGCTTGTTGCGGCTCAGCGTATTCCAGATCTCGCCCCAGCGGTCAGCGTCGAACATCGCCGGGAGGGGTTTGGGGGAGAAACCGCAAAGACGCAAAGACGCAAAGACACATAGCCCCGGGTTGGATCCACTTGGAATTCCTCTGCGCCTCTGCGCCTCTGCGGTTCAATGCATTGGTTCTCATTCGTCGCGAAGTGGTTCAATGGGACGTGTAGCTGCCGCTTTTCGAGATGGTATCAAAGTCGAACATCGCCGGGAGGGGTTTGGGGGAGAAACCGCAAAGACACAAAGACACATAGCCCCATAGCCCCGGGTTGGATCCACTTGGAATTTCTTTGCGCCTCTGCGCCTCTGCGGTTCAATGCATTGGTTCTCATTCGTCGCGAAGTGGTTCAATGGGACGTATAGATGCCGCTTTTCGAGATGGTATCAAAGTCGAACATCGCCGGGAGGGGTTTGGGGGAGAAACCGCAAAGACGCAAAGACGCAAAGACACATAACCTCGGGTTGGATCCACTTGGAATTCCTCTGCGCCTCTGCGCCTCTGCGGTTCAATGCATTGGTTCTCATTCGTCGCGAAGTGCTTCAATGGGACGTATAGATGCCGCTTTTCGAGATGGTATCAAAGTCGAACATCGCCGGGAGGGGTTTGGGGGAGAAACCGCAAAGACGCAAAGACGCAAAGACACATAACCTCGGGTTGGATCCACTTGGAATTCCTCTGCGCCTCTGCGCCTCTGCGGTTCAATGCATTGGTTCTCATTCGTCGCGAAGTGCTTCAATGGGACGTATAGATGCCGCTTTTCGAGATGGTATCAAAGTCGAACATCGCCGGGAGGGGTTTGGGGGAGAAACCGCAAAGACGCAAAGACACATAACCTCGGGTTGGATCCACTTGGAATTCCTCTGCGCCTCTGCGGTTCAATGCATTGGTTCTCATTCGTCGCGAAGTGCTTCAATGGGACGTGTAGCTGCCGCTTTTCGAGATGGTATCAAAGTCGAACATCGCCGGGAGGGGTTTGGGGGAGAAACCGCAAAGACGCAAAGACACATAACCTCGGGTTGGATCCACTTGGAATTTCTTTGCGCCTCTGCGCCTCTGCGGTTCAATGCATTGGTTCTCATTCGTCGCGAAGTGCTTCAATGGGACGTATAGCTGCCGTTTTTCGAGAAGGTATCAAAGTCGAACATCGCCGGGAGGGGTTTGGGGGAGAAACCGCAAAGACGCAAAGACACATAACCTCGGGTTGGATCCACTTGGAATTCCTCTGCGCCTCTGCGCCTCTGCGGTTCAATGCATTGGTTCTCATTCGTCGCGAAGTGCTTCAATAGGACGTATAGCTGCAGCTTTTCGGGCCGGTATCAAGCCCGCTAGTCCACCGGCGATGATCAATGCGAAGAGCGCCCACAAGGCCACGTCGAGCTGGATGGATGGATCACGGAAGAACTCACTTCCGGGCACGGCACTGGCGATCCCTTCCATCAGGAACACACCGAGTATGAGACCCGCCCAACCGGCCATGGCGGTCACGAAGACGGCTTCGAGCATGACCTGGCCGATCACGTTCCTTGGCGTGGCACCGAGCGCCTTCCTGATCCCGATCTCCTTGGTGCGGTCCTGCACCACGATGATCATGATGTTGCTGATACCTACGATCCCGGCGATCAAACTGCCGATACCGACGAACCACAGAAATGCGTTGATCCCTGTGAAGATGTTGCCGAGCATGCTGCTGTTCTCCACGTTGTTGTTCACCCACAAGGCCCTATCGTCCGTGGGGTCGAAGTTGTGCCGTCGTGCTATGGTGTGTACCGCACGCGTCTCGGCCATTTGGGAACCCACGATGGTCGCATCGGAAAAGCTGAACATGATGTCGTCCACATCGCGCTTGGCATTGAAGACCTTTTGCGCGGCGTTCAAGGGAATGAACACCGGACTGCGTTCCATGGTGTTGTGCCCACCCGATTCGAACTCGTACAAGCCCACGCACAGAAAAGGCACGCCGTTCACGTTGATCCACTGATCCAAGGGGTCCTCATCCTTGAACAATTCCTTGCTGCAATCCTCGGCGATCACGATCACTTTGCGGTTGCTCTGCTCGTCCACCTCGTTGATGAACCGTCCGCGCAGCACGATCTGGTTCTCCAACGGCAGACTCTCGGGACCCAACCCGCGGATGCTGTAGCTCCCGTAGTTCTTGCCATGCTGCAATTGGCTCTGCCCGCGCCATACCCGGTATCGGCCGCGAATGTGCTCCAATCCGGGGATCGCGTTCCGAAGTGCATCAATGTCGTCCTCGTCCAATTGGATCGAGCGGTTCGCGGGCAATCCGTTCCATGGCTTGCTCGTCTCGCCACCGAACAGGGTGATGCTGTTCTTGGCCGTGTTCTTGAAATTGTACTCGAAGCCGTTGCGCAGGCCACTGCCAGCGCCCAGAAGGATGATGAGCATGAAGATCCCCCAGAACACGGCAAACCCCGTGAGCACGGCCCTCAGCTTGTTCTTGCCGATGCTCTCGAAGACCTCGCCCCATTGTTCCCTATCGAACATCGCGGGTATGGTCTTCGGTTTCCAACAACGAAGAAGGGGCCAGGTGGGCGTTCTCGATCAGGCCATCACGTAGAAGGATCACCCTGTTCGTGGCGGCCGCGACCTCCCGTTCGTGCGTCACGATCACGACCGTTAGGCCATGCTCCTTGTTCACCTTGGTCAACAGCGCCATCACCTCCTTGCTGGTGGTGCTGTCCAAGGCCCCGGTCGGTTCATCTGCAAGGATGATCTTCGGTTCGCTGACGAGCGCTCTGGCGATAGCAACGCGTTGCTTCTGTCCACCGCTCAGCTCATTCGGCATGTGGTGCGCCCACTCTTTCAGACCCACGTTGGCCAACATCTCCAAGGCCATCTCGTTCCGCTTCTTCCGCTTCACACCTTGGTAGTACAAGGGCAAGGCCACATTCTCCATGGCATTCTTGAAGCTGATCAGATTGAAGCTCTGGAAGATGAAGCCGATGTATTTGCTGCGCAGGGCGGCGTTCTCCGTCTCGCTTTGGCCTCTGATCAACAGGCCATCCAAGAGGTACTCCCCGTTGTCGTACGTATCGAGAATACCGATGATGTTCAGCAAGGTGCTTTTGCCCGATCCGGACGAACCCATGATGCTCACGAGCTCGCCCTTCCCGATGTGCAGATCGATGCCCTTGAGCACCTGCAACAGGTTGTTGCCCGTTCGGTAGGCCTTGCGGATATCGGTCAGTTGGATCATGGATGCGCGAAGGTATCGGGCTTGGATGGTGCCTGAGAGCCTCATACACGAACGGTTCGGGCCGTGTAGGAACGGTGGCGACCCAAAGCCCGATGGGCGGGCAGGTTCCGTGCGTACGTATGAGGCAATGATCGCCGGAATAGCAAGCTGGCGTACTTGCGGCTCACGGTAACCTCTGCCAGCCTACCGTATCGCAACAGGTATTCGTTCACATTGGATCCGGCATGTGCAGGCGGTAGCGATGTTGCCTGGCGGGTTCACGGCGACAGTGCTCCAATACACATTCCACGAGTGTGGCCGATGCATCGGCAGGCTCCTCGAAGTACATCCGTGCCGCGATCCCTCGCGTAGTTCCATCATTCGGACTACCTGATGGATCAGATCATCCAGCATCGCGCCACGATCCAGAGGGGAGCTGGGCCAACGTCAGTACCCGAAGTGCAAATGACCTGTTGGGCTCCACAGTTTATTCGTGTAGCGCTCGTATGCTAGTGTGCCGTCACCTTCGTATCGGTAGCCCTTGTGCCCGTGGCGGGGGAGGGTCGCAGTGTTCATCTTGATTGGATCCAAGGAACAAAAGGAACTTTTGTTCAGAAAGAGAGCTTCATCGGAGCAGGGTGGTAGCGGTTTTCAAGAACCATTATACATCGCGGCGGGTGCTGCGATCCAACACGGCATCGATCCGCTCGTGAGGTCGTGCAGACCGGTGGAGATCTGGTGGAAGGCCTTGGCATCCTTGGTCGTTCCTTGCGTGGTCTTCAGCTCGGCCAACAGTTTCACCATCGGTTCCAGCTCACGCCGTTTCCGCTCACGTGTGATGTGCGTGGCGATCTTCCTCACGTCCTTCTCAGCTTGGAAGAACTCGCGGCGCTCCCCGGCCTTCAGCACCTTGTCCACCAGTTGCCAATCGATCAGGGCACGCAGGTTCATGTTCGCATTCCCGCGGCTGATGTTCAACTGCTCCATCACATCCTCGGTGCTCAAGGGCTCAGCGCTGATCAGCAACAAGGCGTGGACCTGGGCCATGCTCCGGTTGATGCCTCAATGGGTGGCGAATGTGCCCCAAGTCTGTGCGAACTTCTCTTTGGCTTAGTGGAGTTCCATGTTGGCACGAATGGAATGCAATACGGATGGAACTTCCAATTAGTATTGAAAATAGAAGTGGATCCGGTCAAGGGCACTCACATGGAACAACCCGTTACCCTAGTCCCGATCGGACTTCCCCTTCTTCTTGGTCATGTTCGAGTTGAACCAGGCCACCAGTGATGATCTCTGGCTCGCGTTCAATTGCGCGTGCCCATGCATGATGGCGTAGTTGTTCGGCGGCATTTCGCCTTCTTCGATCTCCTCGCCACATTCGTGGGCTTCATCCCTACTGGACGGTTCGTTCCAACGTGAGAAGTTCAACACTTCCCTGCCTTCGTTGATGTGGTCCTGGATGATGAAGTTCATCGGGGTGATGTATGCCCATACCGGGTAGTCGGTTCTGTAGCTGTGACAGTCATAGCACGCCCCGGTCACCAATGTCTTGATCTCGTCCGGTGCCTGGGTCATGAACAGCATGTCGTTGGTCGGGTCTGTTGTCGGCGCGGTGCGGTTCGGTTGTATGAATTGGGCCACCACGGCGACGGCAATGAGGATGAGCAGGATCCGCTTTTTCATGTCCATGGGTGTTTTGAATGGTCTATTCTTTGGTCGATCTTGTTTTGTGCGGATCATTCCTCTCCGCTGTTCTTTAGTGATGATAGCAGGCTGTATGCGCCCTTCAATACCAACGGCCGTTCGCGCAGTTCGGTGGAAGGTTCCACCAGTTCGATGTAACCGTACTCGTTGGCTCCGGTGGTCAGGGGCACCATGGTATAGCTGCCGTCCACATTCGCAATGAACACGGCTTGGCCATTGCCGCTGCGGACGACGGCTTCTTCAGGTACGCACCAAACGGTATCGGTGCGACTTTCCAACGAGGCGCTCATGGCCATGCCGGGCACGAGGTCATTCGGGGCCTTGGTGAAGTGGCAATGGACGATAGCGCTGCGGTCGGCATCCAAGCTACGGCCCACTAGGATCACTTCGGCTTCGTATTCGTCCTGTGGATGGGCGGTTGGGCGCGCATGCACTTCCTGGCCTACATGTACATTCGGCAGGTCTTTCTCAAAGACGGTCAGTGCCAAGTGGATGTCCTTGGGATCCACCAGTTCGAACAGTACATCGGTGGGTTGGACATAACGACCCATGTTCATGTACACATTCGATACCCAACCATGGATCGGTGAACGAAGCGCCACGCTGCGCGAGATGGTCTCGGCGGTCAGCGTGCTTGGATCCACACCGATCAACCGCAGTTGTTCCGCTAGTGAACGCAACGTGACCTTTTGCGTGTTGAGTTCGGTAGCCGCTTCTTGGTACACCTTGTCGCTCGTGGTCTTGCTCGCGTTAAGGGCCTTCTGGCGTTCGAAGTCCTGTGTGAGCATGGTCACTTTGCCCTCGGCCACTAGATAGTCCTGTTGTAATTGGATGAAGCGTGGGTCTTCCATGATGGCCAGTGTTTGCCCTTTCTGGATCTCCATGCCGGGCAGCAGGTCGGATGAGCGCAGGTAACCACCCAGCGGCGCACTGATGCTGACGAGGTTCTGCGGCGGCACCTCAACAACGCCTTGTACCGGTATCAGCAAGCCCAGCGATCGCCTTTCGGCCTGGCCGGTGAGAATGCCCGCGTTCTCCAGTTGATCTGCGCTGAGCATAACGGTTGTTCCGGAGGATGCGGATGTTGCGGTGTCGGCTGGTGATTCGACCGTTGTGCAGGCCGAGAACGTCATCAGAATGGCGATGGTGCCGATCAACGGTACCTGTAGCATCGATGCCCCTTCGACTGCGCTCAGGATGGTTCGACCGTTTTGAAAGAAAATGTGTTGACGCATGATCTGCGGGATGTTAGAAATCGTTGAAGGCGTTGAACTCGATGCTGGCGCGACCGAGGGCCCGGAGCGCATCGAGGTATTCCATGGAAAGGGTGATGGACTGGCCGGTGAGCAAACTCCATTCAAGCCGGTCGATCTGGCCGTTGAGGTAGGCCTCCTCCGCCGACCGGCGCAGCTGTTCGGCTTCCTGCGTGGCGCCTTGCTCGAAGGCTTCCACGCGGGCCAGTTGGGCGGTGTAGCGCTGTTGCGCCTGTTGCAATTGCGTGCGGACCTCCTGCGTCAGTGCCGCGGTCTCGTTGGTGGCGCGTTCGGTGTCGATGCGCGCGGCCTTGTTGCGTGCGGACTGTGCGCTGAAGAACAAGGGCACACCGATGCCGGCACGCACCATGGTGAACCGATCATCGCGCCCGTAGATCACCGAGCCATCGGGCACGGACGGCGACTGGTACAACGTCATCGAGGACACCCCGAGCGTGAGGTTGGGCAGCAGGGTGGAGCGTTCCATGTGCCAACGGGCATCGGCGGCGGCCATCTGCTCGTTCGCGGCGCGGATCACGGGGTGCAGCTGAACGGCCGAGTCGCCGGGCATCACCGGTGTGACCTGCTTGAGCGGAATGGGCTGGGGTTCGAGGATCACCGGTGGGGCGTTCGGCACGGTGGACAGATTCACCAACTGCGCGAGCCTTGTGCGGGACTGTTCCAGATCGGCCTTCACCTGTTGCACGCGGGCGCGCATCAGCATCGCTTGTGTACGGGCAGTGGCGCGTTGCAGCACGTTGCTGGAGCCCAGGTCGAAGCGCTGCTCCTCGCCGGAGACGGCCAGCGTGTAAATGCTGTCGGCCTCCTGGAGCAAGCGCAACTGTTCGCGGAGCACGAGCACCTCGTGGTAGCTCTGTTTCACCTGTGTGCGCACTTCGCGCTGACGTAGCGCTTGCTCCCAACGGACGCAGGCCGCGTTGTGCTTCAGCATCTTCCGCCGTTGCGCATAGACCGTGGGAAAGGACAGGCTCTGTGAAAGGCTGATGCGGTCGTCGTTCGCGTTGGTGTTGACCTGTCCGTACTCGAAGTCGATGTTGGTCTGCGGCAGGTCCCATCCACTGCCGATGAGCGCTTCCTCCGCCTCGCTGCGCAATGCGGCGCCCTTCAGGTAGAGGTTGTTCCGCAGGGCACTATCCACCGCCTGTTCAAGGGTGATGGGCAGTACGGTCGTTTGAGCGTGCGTGGCCAGCGGGACACCGAGCAAGGCGAGCAGGATCATGGCCACTGCGGTCTTCGGGCCTTTCGTCCCGCCGTTCTTCACCTTGCGGAAGGCCAGCATATAGAGCGAGGGCAGCACGAAGAGGGTGAGGAAGGTCGCGGTGATGAGGCCGCCGATGACCACCGTGGCCAACGGGCGTTGCACCTCCGCGCCCGCACCGTTGCTCAAGGCCATGGGCAGGAAGCCGAGCGAGGCCACGCTGGCGGTCATCAGCACGGGGCGAAGGCGGTTGGCCGTTCCGGTCCGGATCCGCTCTTTGATGTCCAGCATGCCTTCCTTCATCAGGTGCTCGAATTCGCTGATCAGCACGATGCCGTTGAGCACCGCCACACCGAACAAGGCGATGAAGCCCACACCCGCCGAGATGCTGAAGGGCATGCCCCTTCCTGCCAAGGCGAACACGCCTCCGATCGCGGATAACGGTACCGCGCTGAACACCAGCAGGCTCAGCTTCAGGGAACCGAACGCGAAGTAGAGCAGCAGCAGGATCAGCAGCAGGGCCAGCGGCACCACCACCACCAGGCGCTTCTTGGCCTCCACGAGGTTCTCGAAGGCCCCGCCATACGTGGTGTAGTACCCAACGGGCAGGTCCAGTTGCGCATCCACCTTGCCCTGCAGTTCCTCCACGATGCTCTGCACATCACGACCGCGGACGTTGAAGCCCACGGTGATCCGGCGTTTCGCATCCTCGCGCTGCACCTGGTTGGGACCGTCCTCGATCCGCACGTCGGCGAGCAGGGAGAGGGGCACGGGCTTACCCATGGGCGTGGGCACCAGCAGGCGTTGCACGTCGCTGAGATCCGACCGGCTATGTGAGCGCGCCCGCACCACTAGGTCGAAACGTCGTTCACCCTCGAAGACCTGTCCCGCAACGCTTCCCGCGAAGGCCGTGCGGACCACATCGTTCACCGCTTCCACATCGAGGCCATAGCGTGCCAACGCGGCGCGGTGATGCGTCACCACGATCTGCGGCAGTCCACCTACGGCCTCCACGTAGAGGTCCTTCGCACCCTCCACGCTGCTCACCAGTTCACCCAGCTTGTGGGCGTAAGTGGCCAGGGTGTCGAGGTCCTCGCCGTAGATTTTGCACACCACGTCCTGGCGAGCACCGGTCATCAGTTCGTTGAAGCGCATCTGCACGGGGTATTGGAATCCGAAGGTGACACCGGGCAACACGCTCAGGGTGCTGCCCATCTTCTCGGCCAGTTCATCGAAGGTCTTCGCACTGGTCCATTCCTTCTTGGGTTTCAGGATCACCATCATGTCCGCGGCCTCGATGGGCATGGGGTCGGTGGGGATCTCGCCGCTGCCGATCTTGGCCACCACCTTCTCCACTTCGGGATACTGGTCCTTCAGCATGCCGGCCGCCTTCTGGCAGGTCTCCACGGTGTTGGTCAGGGAGCTTCCGGTGAGCAGGCGCGTGTCGATCGCGAAGTCGCCCTCCTCCAGTTCGGGGATGAACTCTCCGCCCATGGCCGCCATGATGCCGCCGGCCACCACGAGCAGCACCACCGCGGCGACCACCAGACGCATGGGTTTCAGGATGGCCTTGTCCAACCAGGTGCGGTAGGACCTGCCGAGGCGTTCCATCATGCGGTCCGTCCATGTCGCGGGCGGGTTGAGCTTCTTGCTGAGGAACATCGCGCTCATCATGGGCACGTAGGTCAGTGAGAGGATCGCTGCGCCCAGCACGGCAAAGGCCACGGTCTGTGCCATGGGCTTGAACATCTTGCCCTCGATGCCCTGCAGGGAGAGGATCGGCAGGTACACGATGAGGATGATCACCTGCCCGAACATGGCGGAGTTCATCATGCGGCTCGCGGATCCGCGCACCACTTCATCCATGCGCTTCTGGTCCAGCCGTCCGGTCCCCAGCCCATGACCTTGGCCATGGAGCCGATGCAGCACGGCCTCGACGATGATCACCGCGCCGTCCACGATCAGGCCGAAGTCCAGCGCGCCCAGGCTCATCAGGTTGGCGCTCACGCCGAAGAGGTTCATCATGATCACCGCGAAGAGCATGGCCAGCGGGATCACGGAGGCCACCACCAGGCCCGCGCGCAGGTTGGCCAGGAAGAACACCAGGATCAACACCACGATCAGCGCACCTTCCATGAGGTTCGTTTCCACCGTGTGGATGGCGTTGTTCACCATCTTGGTGCGGTCCAGGAAGGGCTCGATGGTCACACCCTCGGGTAATGTCTTTTCGATCGTGGCGATGCGCTCCTTCACGTTCTTGATGACCTCGCTGGAGTTGGCGCCCTTCAGCATCATCACCACCGCACCGGCCGCTTCGCCTTCGTCGTTGTAGGTCATGGCACCGTACCGGGTCGCCGTGCCGAGGCGTACTTCCGCCACGTCATGCAAGAGCACGGGCGTGTGGTCCGGCAGCACCTTCACCTGGATGGTGCGGATGGCCTCCATGTCGGCGATGAGGCCCTCGGTGCGGATGAAGAGCATGGCCGGGCCCTTCTCGATGTAGGCCCCGCCGGTGTTGGCGTTGTTGCGGGCCACGGCGGTGAACACATCGGCGATGGTGATGCCCATGGCACCCAATCGCTCGGGGTCCACGGCGATCTCGTACTGCTTCAGCTGGCCGCCGAAGCTGCTCACATCGGCCACGCCTTCGGTGCCGATCAACTGCCGCCGCACGATCCAGTCCTGGATGGTCCGCAGCTCCGAGGCATCGTACTTGCCTTCGTAGCCGGGCTTGGGTTTCACCACGTATTGGAAGATCTCGCCGAGGCCGCTCGAGACCGGGCCGAGCTCCGGCTTCCCAAGGCCCTCGGGTATGGTGAGCTGGGTGAGGCGCTCAGTGACCTGCTGGCGCGCCCAGTAGATGTCGGTTGCGTCGTCGAACACGATGGTGACGAGCGAGAGCCCGAAGCGGCTGAAGCTGCGCTGTTCGATGATCCCCGGCACATTGCGCGTGGCCTGCTCGATGGGGAAGGTGATCAGGCGCTCGATGTCGCCCGCACCCAGCGCGGGGCTCACGGTGATCACCTGCACCTGGTTGTTGGTGATGTCGGGTACGGCGTCGATCGGCAGTTGGGTCACGTTGTAGGCGCCCCAGCCGATCAGGCCCAGTACCAGAAGCCCGACGATGAGCTTCTGCTTGATGGAGAATGCGATGATGCGGTCCAGCATGAGAATGTACCAGTGAATGAGTGGGATCAACCGGGAAACGCTTGAAGCGGCTCAACGGGTCGACCGGAACAGGAAGAAGCTGTACCCGGCCTAAATCTATGCCAAGGTCCGTGGCGGATGGAGAGGCTCGGAATGGTGCCCGGCGAGCAGGCCCATGTCCACACGGAGTGCTACCGTTGAAAGCATGGAAGGAGTTGAGCGCAAATGGCGTTGTGGATCACTGGCCATCATTTTAGCGAAATGCTGGTCCACGACCGCACCGTGATGGTGGTGGAAGGGTAGGTTCTCATGGCGATCGTGGTCATCCGCTTGGTGCTCTTCGTCGGCATAATGCAACGCGATGAACGAAGTGAGGTCGAGCTCTTCCGACGTGGCCTGATGCTCCAAGAAATGCGCGAAAAGAATCGGGAGTTTGACCAGATCCGGACTCACCAAGAACCCCTGTAGCCAAAGAATCGGCAGCATGAACCAAAACTGATGCTTCATCGCTTCAAAGGTATGGAGACACTGAGGGGACAACCTAACATTCGTCACAAATTGCTCCTTGCACCGGATCGATGCCATTGGAATGGGGGCCTGTGAAGATCGAGCGGGCTGGTCTGAAGGCTGGTGTTGAAGCTTTGGTAATTGTCATATGCAACTCCTGCGAATGCGGGACTTACTTTGCCCTTCGCTCGATCGCCATGGAATTCGTCACGCTCGCTGAACCATCTTCTTCCTACGGATCATCCGGCGCATCGCTATTGGATCTGTTGGAACGCCACTTCGGCTACAAGTCCTTCCGACCGCAGCAGTTGGAGGTGATCGAACACGTGCTTCGGGGCAACGATGCCGTGGTCCTGATGCCCACCGGCGGTGGAAAGAGCCTGTGTTTTCAGGTTCCGGCTTTGGCGCTCGATGGCCTCACCGTCGTCATCTCACCCTTGATCGCTTTGATGAAGGATCAGGTGCAGGCTCTGCAGGGGAACGGCATTCCGGCAGCTTTCCTCAACAGTTCCTTGGGCTTCGAGGAGGAGCGCGAGATCCAGGAGCGGCTGCGCAACGGTGAATTGAAATTGCTCTATGTGTCGCCGGAAAGGCTGTTCCAGCAAGGCTTTCTGGATCGCATGGAAGAGCTTCAGGTGAAACTATTCGCAGTGGATGAGGCGCATTGCATCAGCAGTTGGGGGCATTCCTTCCGCCCGGAATACCAGCACCTGAAGGTCTTGAAGCAACGCTTTCCTCGAATTCCGGTGATCGCGCTCACCGCCACTGCGGATCGCACCGTGCGAGGCGACATTGGTCATAGCCTCGGGCTCCATGCACCACGGACCTTCATCAGCAGTTTTGATCGCCCCAATCTGTCCTTGGCCGTTTTACCCGGACAAGACCGTTGGAAGGCCATCGAGCGGATCATGGGGCGGCACTTCGGCAAGTGCGGCATCATCTATTGCAACAGTCGGGCAGGAACGGAGAAACTCGCTGCCAAGTTGCAGGGAATCGGCGTGAAGGCCGCATACTACCATGCGAAACTCGACCCCGAGGAGCGCAGCCGGGTGCAGGACGATTTCATCCAAGGCAAGCTCCATGTGATCTGTGCCACGATCGCCTTCGGCATGGGCATCGACAAAAGCGATGTGCGCTTTGTGATCCACTACAACCTGCCCGGAACGGTGGAAGGTTACTATCAGGAGATCGGTCGTGCCGGTCGCGATGGCAAGCCCGCAGAAACGATCCTCTTTTACAGCTACGCCGATGTGCAAACACACATGCACTTCGCCGAAGAGATCGAGGATCCGCGATACAAGGAAGTGGTGATCGCCAAACTCGATCGCATGAAGGAGTACGCGCAGGCCCAAGCTTGTCGGCGAACGATCCTGTTGAGCTACTTCAGCGAGGAAAGCCCTGAGGCATGCGGGAATTGCGATGTGTGCAAGGATCCACCGAAATATTTTGATGGAACAGTGCTCGCCCAGAAAGCGTTGAGTGCCGTGGTGCGCAGCGGACATCAATTGCCCATGAGCGTGTTGGTGGATGTCTTGAAAGGAACATACAGCCCCGAGGTAAGCGAGAGAGGTTGGCAACGCATCAAGACCTTTGGTGCCGGACAGGACACCACGGCGTTCGCTTGGGTGCAGTTCATCCAGCAGTTCATCCACTTTGGCTTGTTGGAGGTGGATTACCGCGATCACCACCACTTGATCATCACACGAGCAGGTGAGGCCGTTCTAAAGGGTGAACGGCCGGTCGGACTGGTCACGCCCGAGACCATCAAGCAACGCCAGGAACGTCCGAAACGCACGCGCGCTGTAGTGGCCGAACCTTCACCCGCCGCTGCCGATCTTCTCGCCGTGCTCAAGGAATTGCGCCGCAACATCGCCAAGCAAATGGGCAAGCCAGCCTACGTTGTCTTCAGCGATGCTTCCCTGATCGACATGGCCGAGAAGCAGCCGACCAACTTGTACGAATTCCGTTTGGTCAACGGGGTAGGCGACTACAAGGCGCAGCAGTTCGGAACACGGTTCTTAGCTGCCATCGTCGCGTGGAAGGCAGCAAATAGCTGACCCTGACTCGCGCGCCCTACTTGACGATGAGAGCTTCCAGTTGGGCCAAGCGAGTCAGATCCGATCTGTTGTTTCTGGAGAATACACTTGTATTGTTTGCAGCGGTCTCGAACACGATGCGTTTCATCCCCTGATCATATCAGGTCTGATACGCTCTCGTCATCCTTGAACTTCTGGAAGGCATCATCCGCTGCGATCCCTTACCATTCGCATGGTCGAAGGTGATACCGATGCATTCCTGACGATCGACAAGCGGATCGGCGATGGCGACGATAGATCCTGGGCCCTAAGTAGAGGCACATCAATACCTGAATGGATCAAAGAAAGCGGTGACGACGAATGGAAACGCGAAGCTGCGAGAGGCGGCCGTTCGGATAGCTGGTTCGGAAGCCTTCAACGTCGTGTTGGTGAATGGGACATCCGAATTGAGGACCGTAACCAGGGCCAGAGAAGTACACGAACGTATCTTCACCGGAAGGAATATAGGATCGCGTTTTGGGACCGGATCCTTCGGTATGTAGGTTAAGGAGCAGAACAAATTGGGCCAAGTGCCTGCGGATCAAATGACGAAAGTGGTGAAGGAGATCGACAGTACCCATGGTCAGAACGGTACCCCGCTGGTCGTTGGAACGGCGGACAACATATTGGCCAACCTAAAAGCGGCATGGCTCTGGAACCATCCCGGATGAACGTCACGGAAATGGATCCAAGCTATAACTCGACAAACTCATGGTGAAAGGCAATTGGATGACCGCAGAAGAAGCCGTGTCATTGGTGCGATCGGGTCAACGTGTTTTCCTGCAAGGGAGTGCTGCAACTCCATTGGCCTTGATCCGTGCCTTGTTGAAGCGATCAGGGGAGTTGAAGGACGTGGAGCTGGTGAGCATCAGTACGTTCGGTGATGCAGGATTCGGCGCGCCAGAAGTGGGGGAGAGCTTCTTCATGAATTCGTTGTTCGTTTCCGGGAACGTGCGCGATGTGGTGAATGGCCCGCACGGCGATCATGTTCCCGTGTTCCTAAGTGAGATCCCGCGTCTGTTCGATCAGCGGATCTTGCCCTTGGACGTGGCGATAGTGCATGTATCGCCCCCAGATGCGCATGGGTTCTGTTCGCTCGGTGTATCTGTGGATGTGGCCCGTGCCGCAGTGCGTAATGCACCGATCCTGATCGCACAAGTGAACCCGAACATGCCCCGGACACACGGTGAAGGCAATGTTCATGCAGACCGTTTCAATGCCCTTGTGGAGGTCGATGATCCGTTGCCCGAGATCGACTACTCCAGCCTGATCGGCGAGCGTGAACAACGGATCGGGGGCCAGTGCGCTGCTTTGATCGAGGATGGATCCACCATTCAAATGGGGATCGGTGCAATTCCGGATGCCATTCTGCGTGAGTTGGACGGCCATAAGGATCTGGGGGTGCATACCGAGATGTGTTCCAACGGGATCATCGACCTGTTGGAAAATGGCATCGTCACGAATCGCTTCAAGAAGAAGCATCCGGGTCGTGTGGTCACCAGTTTCGCGTTCGGCACCAAGCGTTTGTACGACTTCGTCCATGATAACCCGCAGTTCGCGTTCTTGGATGCCCAGTACGTGAACGACGGCAAGGTCATTCGTCAGAACCCCAAGGTGGTGGCCATCAATAGTGCAATTGAGATCGACCTCACGGGCCAGGTCTGTGCGGATAGCATTGGCACGTTCCAGTATTCGGGTGTTGGCGGTCAATTGGATTTCATGCGTGGGGCCGCGCTCTCCGAAGGCGGAAGACCGATCATCGCCATGGCCTCTACCACCAGTAAAGGGGAAAGCAAGATCGTGCCGTTCTTGAGGCAAGGCGCAGGTGTTGTCACCACCAGGGCCCATATGCACTACCTCGTTACCGAACACGGGGTGGCGTACCTGTACGGCAAGAACCTGAGACAGCGTGCGGATGCGCTTGCCGCTGTGGCACATCCCGATCATCGCGAAGAACTGGACCGGGCCGTCTTCGAGCGTTTTGGTCCCAAGGTCCGTTAGGATCTTGAAGCCTTACGGCCTTCTTAGCGGAGATGGATCAGGCTTACCCTAGGTGGGGTCGTGTGCCGAACATGGACCCGATGCGATCCGTTCGCCGCCTGACTTCGGTCAGCTAATTGGTCATCCACGGCTTCTATCTTTAATACATCGAGTAATAACCGCTTGAACCATGCCCCATGGCACGCATCCTTCTTCCTACCGATTTCAGTGAAGCCGCTCTGAACGCCTCGAAATTCGCATTCGATCTATTCGGCACTACGGGCAATAAGTTCACTTTGGTCCATACGTTCCTGAAACCTTCGTTCGATAATGCCCTTCTTCCTAGCCTCGGTGATTTCCCGCAGCGTGAAGCGATCAACCGGATAAGGAGGGTAGAACGCAAGTGTCGTAAATATGCGGGCAAGGTCGTGTTGGGCCGAAAGGTGTCCACCGGTTCGTTGGTGGACCTATTGAACGAAATGGATCAGCGTAAAAGGGTGGACATGATCGTTATGGGAACGCAGGGTGAGGGCAACTACGGGCGGGTGGGTGGCAATACCCGGAGTGTTGTAACCGGTGCATCAGCGCCGGTGATCACAGTTCCCGCACAATGGCAGCCCGTGCAAGTGAAACGGATCATGCTTGCCTATGATGGTGGACACTTGGAGCGAACCGCCGTGAAGCCGTTGTTGGATCTGGCGGAACGGACCGGTGCCGCGATCGTAATTGCACACGTGCGTTCCACCAAGCCGACCGATGATGTGAAGCCGGACAGGGGTCGGATCAAGGAACTCTTCGCCGGTGTGGAGCACAGCTTCGTCTCGGTGCAAGGGGATGATGTCTCCGATATGATCGATCAACTGGCCAATGAAGGGCGCATACAAATGGTGGCCGTCGTCCATAGACAACTTGGATTCTGGAAAGGTCTATTCCATTCCAGCAAAGCCAAGCGTATGGCACTTCATATCTCAACGCCCCTGCTTGTCCTTTCTCAATGACCGTATCCATAACACCCGAATGGAAGATCAATTCAGATCAACAAAACATGAGACCATGGAACATATCGTGATCCCCACTGACTTCAGTGACAATTCACTGAATGCCGCAATGTTCGCCCTGGACCTCTTCGGTCCGATCGATTTCGAGTATACCGTGCTGAACTGTTACGATATGCCAGCCTATGGAGACAGTGGAATGCTCAGCATAGAGAAGCATATGGAGAACGCATCCAAGGAAGGCTTGGATGCCTACATAGGAAAACTGAATTTGAAATTGACGAAGAAGGATTATCTGCTCCGACCAAGGAGTGTACGTGGTCAGTTGGGTCGCGTGATCCACAACTACGGTCGTCGAGGACGAACTCCAGCCTTAGTGGTAATGGGAACGCAGGGCGCGAGTGGGGTGAAAGAGGTTTTCATGGGAACCAATACGGCCGATGTCATCAAACATAGCCGACTGCCGGTGCTTGCCGTTCCAGAACAAGCGCGTCACACCGGGTCAACGCGGATCGTATTGGCTGATGATGGGGGTGGAGTGGATCGAACGGCGGTGGCGATACTGGTCGATATCCTTCGACGGACCGGCTCCGATCTGATCGTGACGCGGGTGGTGAACGAGAATACGAATGCAAAGATCGGTGGAGGGACAGCATTGGATCAGGCACTTGAAGGTCTGCCCTATACCACGGTCAACCTGAGCGGAGAGGATGTGATGAAAGAGTTGAATGATGAAGTCGCGCGGTCCAAGGCGGGCATGTTAGCGGTGGTCCACCGAGAACGCGGGGTCTTCGATCGTCTATTCCACCGGAGCATAGCGGTGCGGCTCTCCATGCATACCCATACGCCCATGCTGGTGTTGCAGCAAAGCGCAACTGTATAGGAAGGATCCCGGGTCGGGGGTCGCAAGCTTGTTATCATGTGGTTCCCTTGCGGATCGGACATTTCACATTCAAACGCGTTGGGGCATACGATCCTGTCGAATAGAGCAACATCGACCATGGGCATGTTGTGCTTATCCACGGTCGTCGTCGCAGGCTCTGGATGCACTTTACTTCTTGATCAGTTCGTGTAACCTATGGGTGCTCCGTCGAGTATCAAGGCGCGTCCGTCGATATTCCATAAAGGCTTGTCGGGTGGGCCTAGAAGCCCCGATAGATGCACTCTCCATCTCGACCAAGGTTCGCGGAATCTCGAACAAACCTTGTCCTGCCACTGTTCTTGGATCCCGGCCACAGGTGCTTCCCAGCTACTTGGCGTGGACTGTGCCGGCACTTTTCCTGATCCTTATATCGGGCAGCGCTTCGGCCCAGACCACGTACACGTGGACCGGTGCTGCGAACACAGCGTGGAACAATGCTGCCAACTGGAGCCCTGCCACCGGATACCCACTTGTGGCGGACAATGCCGTGATCGTTACCACGGCCAACCCACCAGTGCTGGATGCTGATCGAACGATCACGAACCTCACGGTCACTTCAGGTACGGTCGATCTGGGAGCCAGGACGCTCACCTACACTGGTACAGGAACTTTCACCAGCGGTGCGGTGAACAACGGTACGCTGGCTCCCAATAGCCCGGCGGGGACCACCACCCTTTCGGGTACCAACTTCGCTGCTGCCATCAATGGAACGGCGGATCGGATGCTGTTCAACGGATCTATTTTCAACGCGCCGGTCACCGTTACCAAGACCGGCTCAACGAACGACTACAGCAACGGGGGCAACACCTTCAACAATACGCTCACGATCACCGTTACCAACGGCCGCCAATACATGTATAATTCGGCGAACGATACGTACAACGGGAATGTGATACTGAACAGCACCGGTACCAGCGGTGGTGTTTGGCTTAGCCAGAACACCGGTAGTGCGACCCTGGCGGCGGGACGAATCGTATCCATTGGCGCAGGTGGTTTTCGATCGGTTCATTGCTGATCAGGAATTTCACGCAAACGGGGACAACAGCGCAGGTGCTGACGCTTACAGGGGCTTCCACACTCTATTTCCAGACCGGTAGCACGTTCAACGGCAATGTGACCACTACTTCCCCAGGGCTCTACATGAACGGATCCACGTTCCAAGGCACGGCCAAGTTCACCAAAACGGGCAGTGCGAGCGAATACAGTTCCGCAGGTTGCACCTTCAACAGCACCACGGAATTCATTGTTACCGGGATCGGTGCCTTGGCGCTGAGCAACACGGGTACCGACACCTACAACGGAAATTTGATCGTCAACAGCACGAGCACGGGCGGAATTTGGTTCGGTGCCACCAGTGGCAGCTCCGTACTGGCATCGGGTCGCACGATCACCGTGGGTAGCTCCGGCTTCTCTAGTGGTGACCTTCGTTTGAAGGGGTTCATTCAGAATGGTGCCACGTCTCAGGTGTTTGTCCTCACAGGAGCGGCCCAATTGCATTTCTCGGCCGGAACGGTATTCAACGGTGCGCTTACCACCACCTCACCGACGATCTTGTTGAACGGCGCGGTGTTCAATGGAACGACCTCTTTCGTCAAGACGGGATCAGCGAACGACGTAGGCAGCGGTGGCAATGTGTTCAACGCAATTGCAGAATTCACCAATACCGGCACGGGCGTTTTCAATTTGCACAACACAGGTATCGACCAGTTCAACGAAAATGTTCTGGTGAACAATACCTCCACGGGTGAGATCAGGTTCGGGGCCGCTACGGGAACTTCGGTGCTTGCCGCAGGAAGGACCATCGCTGTGGGCGGCACCGGGTATTCGAATGGCTGGCTCCGGATCGGTGGTATGCTTCAGGTCGGAGCAACTTCGCAGAATATTACGCTCGGCCCGCTTGCCGCGTTGATGTTCAACAATGGATCGGTGTTCAATGGGAATGTGACAGCCCTGTCCGGAAGCCTCGTGTTCAATGGCGCTACCTTCAACGGTTCCGGCAACTTCACCAAGACCGGCCTTCCCAGCGATCAGGCCAGCGGCGGCAATACATTCAACGGAGATGTGGAGTTCACCGTAACGAACACCGGGATCTTGTATCTGCACAATACCGGTACGGATCTTTTCAACGGTAATATCCGTGTGAACAACACCTCAACGGGTGAGATCCGGTTCGGCAATACCACTGGTACGTCGACCCTTGCTGCTGGAAAGACCATTACAGTCGGTGGTACAGGATTCAACACCGGTTGGCTCCGGATCAGTGGGATGACGCAGGTGGGTGCGACCCCACAGAACATCACGCTGGGGACCGGTGCCGGACTTGTTTTCCAGAACGCTTCGGTCTTCAACGGAATACCCCCCACCTCCGGGAGTATCCTGCTCAATGGCGCGATCTTCAATGGTTCTGGTAGTTTCACCAAGACCGATGCCACGAGCGACGCCGGAGCCGGTGGCAACACGTTCAACGGGAACGTCCAGTTCATCAATACGAATACGGGGTATTTCTATTTGAACAATACGGGTTACGATGCTTTCAATGGCAACGTTCAGGTGAACAGCACCTCCACGGGCGAGATCCGTTTCGGCTACTCCACCGGAACGTCCACTTTGTCTGCTGGGAAGTCAATTTCAGTAGGTGGGCTCGGGTTTGCTACCGGTTGGCTGCGGATCGGAGGAATGACACAAGTGGGTGGTGCGCGCGGAACACTTCATGTGGCACTAGCGCGGTTGGCCTTTACGGGAGGTTCGGTGTTCAACGGCGATGTGACCTCTTCTTCGGGTAGGTTGACGTTCAGTAATGCCAAATTCAATAGTGCGGCCTCCTTCACCAAGACCGGTACAGCGAACGATTCGGGAACGCTTATCAACACGTTCAATGGTAACACAGTGCTCACCAATTCCGGAACGGGCATTCTGTACATGGGCTATTCCGGAACGGACCTGTTCAATGCCGACCTGGCCCTGAGCAGCACCAACACCGGTGGGATCTACTTCGGTACCAGCGGGGGCACAACGCAACTTGCGACAGGAGGCGTTCTATCCGTTGGTCCTTCCGGCTATACTGCGGGTCCACTCGTTCTGAGGAACTTTACACAGATCGGGTCCGGTATGCACAACCTGGTCCAAACCGGTTCGGCTTCTTTCCAATTCCTAACGGGGACAACGTTCAATGGACCTTTGACCGTGGTGACACCAAGCCTGCTATTGAACGGCAGCACTTTCAACGCGGCCACCAGTTTGACGAAGAACGGATCATCGGCCAATTCGTGCGTAGGCGGCAATATCTTCAACGGCGACCTCACCCTGGTGAACAGCGGTACTGGAGCACTTACACTAGCCTCCAGTGCAGCGGATGATCTCAACGGTAATGTGCTTTTCCGGGCGAACGGGTACCGGTACTTTGTTATGAACAACAACTTCAATTCGACCTTTAGCAAGAACGCGAGCACCGTCGGGTCCACCGGTACCGTGCAGTTCGGTTCGGGAGCGGGCCGTACGATCTTTGATGGAACCACGGTGCAACAATTCAGTACCGATGCTGCGCCGCCCGATGTGCGCCGTATGACCCTGGCCATGACAGGCGGGAAGTAAATTGGATCTGCTCGGCAATGTGAACGTGATCGTGGATCTTGCCTTTACCACGGGTGTGATCCGACCGCAAGCCGCGACGTCTTCCAGCAACGGTCTGTTGATCCTCCAGAACGGGATCACCTTCAGCGTACCGGCGCACAACGGGAGTTACGTGGATGGCTTCGTCCGGAAGATCGGGAATACGGCGTTCGATTTTCCCGTTGGAAGCGCAGGCGTTCTTGCACCGATCGGAATTTCGGCACCATCAACGGCCAACCATCACTTCACGGCGAAGTACGTGGCACAAAGTCCGCATACAACCTTCAATGTCAATTCAAAGTATCCCACGTTGAACCATGTGAGCGAATGTGAGTATTGGATCTTGGATCGAACCAACAGCACAACGAACGTTTCCGTGACCTTGTCTTGGGATTCGCCGCGCAGTTGTGGCGTTACCGACCTCTCTGAACTTGCCGTGGCACGCTGGAACGGCACGCAGTGGATGGACCATGGCAACGGAGGTACCACGGGCAATATCACCTCCGGCACGGTCACTTCTTCCGCTACCGTGAGTTTGTTCGCCACACCTTCACCATTCACGCTGGCCTCAACCGGTATTGGGAATCCGTTGCCGATCGAACTGGTGCGATTCAATGCTATATCTGGCGGTACCAAGGTCCGAACCGAATGGGCCACCGCATCGGAGGTGAACAACGATCGTTTCGAAGTGGAAAGTAGCGCTGATGGGGTTCTGTTCAAGCTCGTCGGAACAGTTCCGGGCGCTGGAAGTAGCCAAGGAATGCGCAACTATGAACTGGTAGACACTTCTCCACGGGATGGATCGAGCTATTACCGCTTGAAGCATAGCGGTGCGGCTCTCCATGCATACCCATACGCCCATGCTGGTGTTGCAGCAAAGCGCAACTGATGGAAGGATCCCGGGTCGGGGTCGCAAGCTTGTTATCATGTGGTTCCCTTGCGGATC
Organism: Flavobacteriales bacterium; assembly: GCA_016710015.1. Taxonomy (GTDB): domain Bacteria; phylum Bacteroidota; class Bacteroidia; order Flavobacteriales_F; family PHOS-HE28; genus PHOS-HE28. Next base: position 511,380 of record JADJLR010000001.1, on the reverse strand, counting down.
GGATGTTGTTCAATGGAACGACTTCCATCGAGAAGGTGGGATCCGCGAGCGACATAGGCAGCGGTACGAACGCCATCAATGCGGTCGCCGAATTCACCAACGACTGCACGGGTGACTTCGATCTGCACAATAGCTCGGTCGGACCCTACGCATATTCAGCCACAGTGGATCGGTCCGCATCGGCATTCACGTGGTCGCCTACCGGTTTTGGGGATCCGCTAATGATAGGACTCGTTCACTTCAATGCTCCGGTCTTGGACATCACACATTCGCTTACTTTCCGGAGTTCAGTTCGTTCCGACCAATTCAGCTAGACGCAACAAAGCCCCTCGAAAGGGCCTTGATCTGCGGACCGGACGGGACTTCCCGCATCGTGCTGTCGCTTGTGCGGGATGAACTTCTCGTCCCGTCAGTTCAAAATGAAGAAACCCGCAAAGAGCGGGTTTCTGGCGGACCGGACGGGACTCGAACCCGCGACCTCCGCCGTGACAGGGCGGCATTCTAACCAGCTGAACTACCGGTCCGACTTGCTTCGTTTTTCAACGAAGCGGCTGCAAATGTACGGCTCGCCCGCAACTGTGCAAGCGCTTTCCGATCTTCTCAGTACAGACGTGCCCGCTTTGTTAGGAACTCCAGCAGGATCGGCTCGAATCCGGCATTGATATCCGCCTCTACCAGATCGATGCGGTACTGCCCGCACTTCAGCTTCAACCGATGCCACCGCTCGGCCATGGCCTCTTTGTAGGCATCGCGCACCTCCGCTGGATGGGCTTTTACTTGCTCGCCGCTTTCCAGATCCACGAAGGTGTAAGGGCGGTCCGGTAGGTCCAATTCCAATTCGTGCTTGCGGTCCACAACATGGAAGAGGATGATGTCGTGCTTGTTGAAGCGTAGGTGCTGTAGGGCATCGAAGACCTCATCCTCACGATCAGCACTGTCCAGCATATCACTCAAGATCACCACCAAACTTCGCCGGTGAGCCCGTTGAGCGATGTCGTGCAAGGCTTCGACAACGGAGGTGGTCCTTCCGCGGGTCGGCGCATCCGTGGCCAATAGGGCCTCCAGGTGCTGCATCAAATGCCGCAGGTGTACCGCATTGCTCCGTGCATCTTCGGCTACCAACACCTTATCGCTGAAGGTGGTGAGACCTATCGCGTCGCGCTGTTTGCGGAGCAGTTGTATGAAGGCTGCGCCAGCATGCACTGCGAACTCCACCTTGTTCAACGGTCTTGGGGAACTGCCCGATGGGGCCTTTGCGAAGTCGGGATAGTACATCGAACTGGATGCATCCACCACCAACTGACAGCGCAAGTTGGTCTCTTCCTCGTAGCGCTTTACGAACAACTTGTCCGTACGCGCATAGAGTTTCCAGTCGATGTGCCGTGTGCTCTCTCCTTGGTTGTATGCTCGGTGCTCTGCGAATTCCACGCTGAATCCATGGAATGGACTCTTGTGAAGACCTGCCAAGAATCCCTCGACGACCTGTCGCGCTTTGAATTCAAGGGCGCTCAGGGCTTGTATCTGTTTCTGCTCTATCGGCACCGCACAAAGGTCGCGCTTCCTATCTCAATCCGTATCCGGCACGTCGCCGGGTAGGTTGAACAGCCCCCATTCATCCCACATCCGTTCGGAATCCTTGAAGGTCGCAACCCATTCCACGAACAAGGGGCGGAACTCTTCTACGGCATCTCGGAGCAGGTCAAAGTGGGCTTGTTCGCTGTGCCCTGCGATCTCCAAACCACGCAGTGCAACGACCATTTCGCGGCAGGCCCGACGGATCAGGCAGGCGTTCTCCATTTGCAGGTCGTACAGGTCCATGGCATACGCCCCGGCGATCTTTGCTCCTATCAAGTAGGCATTGGCCATGATGTCGTCCTTGCTGCCTTCGAGCATGCTGGCTTCGAATCGATCCTCGACATCCTCCTTGGCATCCGGGGCGCTTTCTACAATGGCCATGGCCAATTCGCGGATCTCTTCAGCCTTCTTGAAGAGTGCGGTTTTGCGATAGTCGTCCCTTTCGTTCATGATCCGTGCGCCCCGTGAAGGTACAGTTCGGGATGAACCTACGCCAGATGGATCGGACCTCCAACAGCGGTGTACAATGGCAGGAGACGGAAACGTAAGACCCCGTACTGCGCTGGGCAATACGGGGTCCTGTCGGATCTTGAGCCTCCTAAGCCAACTGTCCGTCCAGTTTCCCCGCCAACTGGCTCTTGGGAACGGCACCTACGCTACGGTCCACCACCTCGCCGTTCTTCAAGAACAGGATCGTGGGGATGCTGCGGATACCATACTTCATGGCCGTTTGCGGATTGCTGTCCACGTTGACCTTACCCACAACGGCTTTGCCGTCATATTCTTTGGCGAGCTCTTCTACTACGGGACCTACCATGCGGCAGGGCCCGCACCATTCCGCCCAGAAATCGACCATGACGGGCTTGTCGCTCTTGAGGGCGAGTTCTTCAAAATTGCTGTCTGTGAATTCGAGTGCCATGTTGTTGGTGGGCATTCAGAGATGCCGTGTTGGTTTCTGTTCGTTCGTCGTGCAAGTTGGTTGGTCCTGACCTGATCATCCAAGAGCGATCCGATCCACTTTCACACGCTCCTTCGTTCGCAAAGGTACCGCCTTGGGTCAATTTCCTTGCCATGGAAACTATTCTGCCGATCCGTCAGTTCAGGGTGTAGGAAACATCGGTGAGGCCATTCAGGGACCGGATCAGGTCTTCGCTGATCCCTACGGAAAGTCCTTTGCTTGGAGCCTCCAATGCCATGTTCTCTTGGAGGCTTTGGAGCTGCACGGTCACTCTACACTTTCCTGGAGAGGCGCGCAATAGGGCTCCAAGTTCACGTGCTAAGCTGTCATCGATGCGCTCCGCTTCCAACTTCAGGGTCAGCTTGGTGATGTACTTCTCCCGCGAATCGCTCAGCAGGTCGATGTTGTGGATCTTGAATTCCAGTTGACCTTCATCCCGGCCCCAAGTGCGTGCCGTGGCGCGACCCTTCATCAAGAGTAAGGCACCTTGTTGCATGTAGAGCTTGAACTTCATGTAGTCCTCGCTGAAGAGCATGAAGTCGTGTGTGCCGAAATGATCCTCGACGCTCAAGCTGCCAAAGGGTTTCCCGCTCTTTGCGATGCGGTGTTCCGCCTTGGTGACGATGCCCGCGAAGGTGAGTTCACGGCCTTCCACCTTCCCCAATTCCTTCAGATCGGGTAGTGTGGCGTTGCAGAGGTGCTTGATCTCCAACCGGTGATCGTCCAACGGATGACCGCTCAGATAGAATCCGATCACCTCCTTTTCATGGTGCAGTTGCTCCAAGGCGCTCCAGCCTTCGATCTGTGGGAGCGTGGGTTCCGGTATCGCGGCATCCCCCTCTGCCATATCGAACATGCTCACCTGCGATGAATCCTTTCCATCCTGATGCTGCTGACCGTACCGAACCAACGTTTCGATCCACGTCGGCTTTCCTTCACCCGCGTTGTGGAAGAAGTGTGCGCGCTGCACATTGAGTCCATCGAATGCCCCAGCGTACGCTAGACTTTCCAACGCCTTTCGGTTGGCGCTGCGCAGATTCACACGTCGCATCAGGTCGTAGATGGAAGTGTAGGGTCCCCCTTCCGAGATCCGTTCCTCTACGATGGTCTCCACCGCACCTTCGCCAACGCCTTTCACAGCGCCCAGCCCGAAGCGGATCTCGCCTTTCTTGTTCACGCTGAACTGGAACTGGCTTTCGTTCACATCCGGGCCGAGGACCTTGATCCCCATACGACGACATTCCTCCATGAAGAAAGTGACCTTGTCGATGCTGCTCTGCGAGTGCGTGAGCACGCTGGCCATGAACTCACTCGGGTAGTTGGCTTTCAACCACGCCGTTTGGTAGGCTACGAAAGCGTAGCAGGTGCTGTGCGATTTGTTGAAGGCGTATTGCGCGAACGCTTCCCAGTCCGTCCAGATCTTGTTGCACACTTTGTTGTCGAATCCCCGTTCGGCGGTGCCTTCCAGGAATTTGCCCTTCATCTTGTTCAGCGTGGCGCGGTCCTTCTTACCCATCGCTTTCCGAAGTATGTCGGCATCGCCTTTGGTGAAGCCCGCCAGCTTCTGGCTGAGCAACATCACCTGCTCCTGGTAGACCGTTACGCCGTAGGTTTCCTTCAGCAACTCCTCCATTTCCGGGAGGTCATACACGATCTGCTCCAGGCCGTGCTTCCGCTTGATGAAGGTGGGTATGTATTCCAACGGCCCCGGCCTGTACAGCGCGTTCATGGCGATGAGGTCGCCGAAATGGTCGGCCTTCAGCTCGCGCAGATACTTCTGCATGCCCGGACTTTCGAACTGGAACGTGCCATTGGTCTCTGCGCGTTGGTAGATCCCGAATGTCTTGGCATCGTCCAACGGGATCTCATCAATGGAGATGTCCACACCGTGGTTGGTCTTGATCATGCGCAACGCATCACGGATGATGGTGAGCGTTTTCAAGCCCAAGAAGTCCATCTTGATCACGCCCGCGTCCTCGATCACACGCCCGTCATACTGGGTCAATAAGAGGTCGGAATCCTTGGATGTGCATACCGGTATGATCTCCGTGAGATCGCTCGGTGCGATGATGATGCCCGCAGCGTGTACACCGGTGCCGCGGACCGAGCCTTCCAACTTCTCCGCTTCGCGCAACACATCCGCCGTGAGTTCACCGCTTTCCAGTATGCTGCGGAGTTGCTTCACATTGGCGATCTCATCGCTGCTCAGGTTCTCCTTCGTTTTCAAGCTATCTGGCCCGTCGATAGGGGCATTCAGGATGCGGGCCAACTCGATACCTGGTCGCTCCGGGATCAACTTCGCGAGGCGGTCGGCTTCCTGCAAGGGCAGATCCATTACACGGCTTACGTCGCGGATGCTGCTCTTCGCGGCCATACTGCCGTACGTGACGATCTGCGCCACCTGGTTCTTGCCATACTTGTTCACCACGTAGTCGATCACTTTCTGCCGGCCTTCGTCGTCGAAGTCCGTATCGATATCGGGCATGCTCTTGCGATCCGGGTTCAGGAATCGCTCGAACAGTAGGTCGTACTTGATCGGGTCGATGTTGGTGATGCCTGTGCAATAGGCCACCACGCTCCCCGCCGCACTACCACGACCGGGGCCGATCAACACGCCCATGGCCTTGCCTGCGTTGATGAAGTCCTGCGTGATCAGGAAGTAACCGCTGAAACCCATCGTGCGGATGGTGAACAACTCGAAGTCGATGCGCTCCTTGATCTTCGGGTCGAGGGAGTCGATGCCGCCGCTAAGCCCGCGCTCTGGTGAATGGTCAATGGTGACTGGTGAATGGGCGGATCCACCATTCGCCGCTGACCATTCGCCATTCGCCTTTCCTCCTCCTAAGTACCTCTTGATCGCACCCTCATACGTCAGGTACTTCAGGTATTCATCCTGGTCCGCGAAACCTTGCGGGATCTCGTAGTTCGGGAGCAGGATGTCCTTCTTCAGCTTCAAGGGTTCAACCTTGTCCACGATCCGATTCGTGTTGTCCAAGGCCTCGGGCAGGTCCTTGAATGTCTCGCCCATCTGGGCCTGCGTCTTGAAGAAGAACTCGTCGTTGTAGAAGGCGAAGCGCTTGCCTTTCTGGCTCACCTCATCGTCGCTGTCGTCGGCTTTCGGCGTACTCTGTTTCTCGCCGGTGTTGATACATAGCAGGATGTCGTGGGCATTGCTGTCCGCCTGATCCACGTAGTGACTGTCATTGCTGGCGATGATGGGGACGTTGTACTTCCGCGCCCACTGGATCAGCACTTTGTTCACCTGCTCCTGTTCAGGGATGCCGTGCCGTTGGACCTCCACGTAGTAGTCCTCACCGAAGAGATCCAGCCACCACTTGAATTCATCTTCTGCCTTCTGTAGATCACCGGTGCCGCCGCGCAGGATGGCCTGCGGAACACTAGCACCCAAACAGCATGTCGTAGCGATCAACCCTTCGTGGTACTGCACGATCAACCCCTTGTCGATACGTGGGTACTTGCTGTAGAACCCGTCCATGTAGCCCAACGAACAGAGCTTGCTCAGGTTGCGGTAGCCCTGTGCATTCTTGGCCAGCATCAACTGGTGGAAACGCTTGTCCTTGTCCTCTCGCGTGAAGGCCTTCTTGTGCCGATCGTGTACTACATAGAACTCACAACCGACGATGGGCTTCACCTTCGGTGAACCATCTTCGTTCTTATGCTTGCCCGCTTCCGCCACGAACTTGAATACACCGAACATGTTGCCGTGGTCGGTGATCGCAAGCGCTGGCTGTCCATCAGCAGCAGCTTTCTTGTATAGCGCGGGAATGCTGGCCGCGCCGTCGAGAAGAGAGAATTGCGTGTGTACGTGGAGGTGCGAGAACTTCATGGTGGAGGGCCACGAAGTTACCGGGGAAGGATGGGGTATCGGCTGATCAGTTTTCCACGATCGCGAACGATCGATCGGTGGACCGTGGTCGGTGTTGGTGAGTGATCGTTGACGATCAGGTCGCTCGCACGTTGGCCTCGCACCGCACCGGAAAATTCACGCTTCGCGCAATGAAACAATACTTGTGCACTTCGCCGTGGAAGTAGCGCGCCTTTTCCAGCATGGCCTCTTCGGCCACCACCACTTCAGGCTGTAGTACGATGTCAGAAAAGTGCCCGCCGCCGTCCTTCGTCAAGAGGAGTGTGCCTTCCGCGTGATCCCGGTAACTGATCACATTGATCCGGGCTCTGGCGCATAAGGCCAAGTACGTCAACAGGTGGCAACCGCTCAGTGCAGCCAGCAAGTGGTCCTCGGGGTTGTGAAGCGTGGGGTCGCCCCGGAAAGGAACATCGGCGGTAGCAATCAGGTCCGGCTTGCCTTTGATGCGGATGATGTGTTTTCGCGAGTATCCCTCGTAGGTGGTGGTCCCTTGGCCGAGGTTCCCGCGCCATTCCATGTCGAGCGTGTATTTGTGCTGCTTTTCCATTGGACCAATTTCGGAACGATATCTTCAACCCATGTCCACCATCCAGCGTTTCTATTCCGCCTTCCAGCAACACGACTGGGCAACTATGGGCGCATGCTATCACAACGAAACACGGTTCAGCGATCCCGTTTTCCCGGACCTGGATGCGAAGGAAGTGCGTGCCATGTGGAAGATGCTGTTGACCAGTGGCACCGACCTGCGGATCAGCTTCAATGTGCTGGAGGAGAATGCAACTTCGGCGAAAGTGAAATTGGAAGCGTGGTACACATTCAGCAGGACCAAGCGGCCGGTACATAATCGGATCACTACCACGATAGCATTGAAGGAAGGGTTGATCCACCGCCATTCGGATGTGTTCGATCTCTGGCGTTGGTCGCGACAAGCTTTGGGGATGTCGGGCGTGCTTCTGGGCTGGGCTCCGTTGGTGCGCAACAAGGTGCGGGCGGTGGCTGCAGCGAGCCTCAAGACGGCAATGGCCGCCGGTTAAGGCTCCAACAGGGATGGGATCATTAAGACCTCCACCTCCAGTTTCCGCATGCCATATTTCGCTTTCAATGTGCGGATGCTTTCTTCGCCTTCTTCTGTGGTCCCGAAGCGCAACACATCGATGTCGGTGACGTCCTTCAGTGCAGGGAAGTCCGCTTTGTAGCGTTCGATCAGTTGTGGCGTGGTGAAGGATTCCGTGGTCTCGATCAACTCGGTGATGTACACCACCGGACCGTTCCGCCAATTGCCGATGGCGTGGCTCCAGATGGTGTTCTGCCCAAAGGTCACGATCCCACTGAGCAGTAAGAACGAAAGCAGGATGGTCTTCTTCATGACAACGCCCGGAAAGTTCGAAGCTTTCCGGGCGGTATCAAAATGAAGTGCTGCCTTTTAGTGTTCCACGTGCAGTTTTCCGGCTCCGTTGATCGCGCCGGTCAACTGGTAGTGGTAGGCTCCAGAAGCGAGTCCGCTGCCATCTACCGTGAATTTGCCGGTGCCTTGCGGATCCATTTGACGTTGTACGATGCGACCTTGATTGTCAAAGACATTCAAGCTTACCAACTCCCCAAGGGAAGGAGGGTACAGTACCGTAGTACGATCGGTGAAGGGGTTCGGGAATACACGGATCCCTTGGTCAACCCCAAGTTCACCCACTCCGGTGATCGTCGCACAGGCATTCTCCAACGAATTCACGCTGTTGTGGTAGTTCTCGTTCACCACGTCGATCACCTCTTCAATGCAGATCAGTGCTGTCGATTCCATGAAATGTACACGACACAAGGGTTTGAATTCCGGTCCACGTTCGATCAATGAGTCTACTTGGCTCAGGCACATCAGGTGACCCGTGCCGAATGCGAATGCTGGTGTAGCTGGGTAAGCGACAGGATCGTACAAGCTTTCCACATCCGTGATCTGCACACCGCTCAGCATCAATTCGTAGCCCAGCATTCTGCGGTTCGGGTTACGCACATGGATGTCCATCCATCCCTCGCTCATGTCCAGCGCTCCGATCGTGAAGGTCACCTGATCGAAAGGGTTGATGATCTCGACGAACGGGAAGTTGCAGTGGTCATGCACCGCCGCACTGTCCGGCGGGTGATTGTAGATGTTCCAGTAATTACAGAAGGACATCAGCGCGGCATCGGTCACGGTGACGTGCCCATCCTGGTCGATGTCGATGCAGGGAAGAGGTGACAGATCATCACCCATGATCCCGCTCATGTACAAGTTCACGTCGACCGCGTTCTGTGCAGCATCCGCGTTGAGGTCGCCGATCAATGCCGTGCCTGCACACGTACCCAAACAGTCCATCTGCGCTGGTCCGTAGATCTCTCCTTGGCAATCCACATACGGGTCGCAGTTCGAATCGATGGTGATCGCGAGGGTAGGGGTGCGGTCGATGAAGATGCAGACCTGTGCCCAGTTGTTGAAGTGGTCGCTTTCCATACGGCCCAATGCGTCCGGGTCGTTGTCCCAGTTGGTACGCACAACGAGGGTGTATGTCCCCTCCGGCACACCGGTGATATCGAGCCAGTTGCAACTGGTTCCGCTGCTGTATACATCCGCACATCCAGCACTGATGCCCATGTTGCCACATCCGTACTGGCTTGTTCCTCCGCCGGCGCAATCGATGTCCATCACGCAGAAACCGTTCTTGAATCCGATCGCCAACTCTTGTCCTTCGCCATCATACAAGAGATACTCCGCATATCCCTTATAGTGCGTGTGGCCGTGGCAATTCACCAGTTCGAACTGGTCTGGATTCGCTGCAGGCGTTCCGATGTAGTAATCCAACTGCCCGATGTTGGCGATCCGCGTACTGAATCGCAGGATCTCTCGATCGCCGTAACCCGTAAGGCATCCTTCGGCGATGTAGCAGTTCCCTTGGTCGGCGGTGTACGTGCTCAAATTCAAGGAGGTCACGATACGGTTCTGATCCACGATCAGGTCGGGCGCCTGCGGGCATTCAATGCTTCCCCATGCAATGCAGCTACCGTCATCCACAGTGGCCAAGGGGTCGAAGTTGCAGGAGTTGAAGTCGGTGCAACCAGAGATGGGACCGACATACGAAACGGACCATGGTATGGAAGTTTCCATGCAAGCCTCATTGGAGTCGCCGATCCGGATGTAAACAGATTCCCCCTCTCCGAGGTTCGCCGAGAGTTCGGCCTGTGGACCGGAGTTGCAGCCACCATCGGCATAGTACATGGTACCGGCCGGACTTTCATCAGGGACCAGGCCGGAACAATGATCATACACCCAGATGCGGGTATCGCAACTCGCCAAATTGCATGTCGTAATAAGGTATACGCCGCTAACGGTCGCGGTGAAACTGTACCACGTATCGGCAGTAGGTGCCTCATGCACGCCTTCGCTAACGGGCATTGGACTTCCACAGCTGAAGCCGGGCGGACAGTTGATCTCTGTGGTCTGTGTGTAGGTGTAATTGTTGCCGTGACCATTTCCGCCGCTCGCCACAAGCACACCGCCCAGTGTCACGGTGTATCCGCCAGCTCCGGTAATACCATCACCGAAGGAGTCCATCATCGTGAATATCATGCACTCGCCATCGGTAACGCAGGTGGATCCACCCGCAGCGCTGCCGATCGCCAGCATATTCCCATCCTGTGTCAAGGTCCAAGAGATCTCAGATGGCCACCCGTCCGGAACAACGGAGACGATCAATTCGCTTTGACCCGGTGGGCAAACCCCGGGAGCTCGAGCCAATAGTGAGCCGATCGAAAGTAAGGCGGTAGCAAGGAATGTATTGGTACGGATCATGAGTGTGGTGGATGGTTGATGCAACGAAGAACGTGATTTCAAGACGAAGGGGGAGCCCGGTGTGTTGCTTCGGGTAGATGGCTTATCGCACTTCCACCTCATCCAAGAACAGCCACGCCGGATCCCCTGCCCCTGGAAAGCCTTCGGGGATATTGCCGGAGTGCTTTACCGCGAAACGCACATAACGCGCTTCCCCGACCTTCTCCACACCGAAAGCAACCCGACCGCCTTTCGACTTCTGTATTCGTGTGCCATACGGGATGAAGGTCTTTCCATCCGGACTTGTAAGGAAGTCGACCTTCTCCGGAAGGTGGATCCAGCTATGGGTCTCGTTCAAGGCCCCGATGCCGAGGTAGTTGATCTCCTGCACACTACCCAGATCAACAGTGATGGTCACGCTCTTTCGCCAGCCGAGCCATTCGGTATTCACGCGTTTGTCTTGCGCGGTGATGCCATCGACCAAAGTGAATGCGCCGCCTTCGTTGTAGCGTTCGTTGGGAGGTTCGCTTAGGGTGACCTTCTGTGCGGTGGCTTTGTTGAATTTGATCGTGACGGTGGATGTGTCAGCAGGTGCAGGTCCGCCACCGAGGTATCCATGCGCTTTGATCACCGCGTCGGAACGCACGGTCAAGCCATCTCCATCCGCAGCAAGGATCGCTTCGGGCTCTTGCCAAACCATTACTCCGCCCTTTCCATCATAAGGAGTGCGCACCAGGATCGTTCCGGGATCACGGCCCTGGCTCAGTTTGAATCTTACCTGATACAAGCTTTTACTCGCATTCACGTTCATCGCTTCCAACCACGAAAGCTCCTTCTCCATCCGCCGGATGAAATCCGCCTCATTCCGTTTCTCCTTCGGCGTCCACAGCACTTCCGCCAGCGCCAGCATACGCGGGAGGGCCATGTACTCCACGTGTTCAGGCGTGAGGATGTATTCCGTCCAAACGTTGCCTTGCGCGCCAAGGATGTACTTCGCTTGCTCCGCATTCAATTCCGCTGGGATCGGCTCGTAGCTGTACACTTTCTGCACCGTGGTGTAGCCGCCGATCGCCAAGGGTTCGTTCGCTGGGTCGCCTTGGTAGTGATCGAAGTAGCAATGGCTGCCAGGGCTCATCACAGCATAGTGTCCACTCTTCGCTGCGGCAATACCGCCCTCGGTTCCGCGCCAACTCATCACCGCTGCATTGGGCGCAAGGCCGCCTTCCAGGATCTCGTCCCAGCCGATGATCTTCCGGCCTTTCGAATTCACGAACTTTTCTATCCGTAGGATGAAGTAGCTCTGCAAGGCGTGCTCGTCCTTCAAGCCTTCGGCCTTCATCCGCGACTGGCACTTCGGACATTTCTTCCAGCTCTCCTTGGGACATTCATCACCACCGATGTGGATGATCTCGCTCGGGAAAAGTTCCATCACTTCGGTCAGCACGTTCTGCATGAAGCTGAACACACTGTCGTTCCCGGCGCATAAGACATCTTCGAATACGCCCCAGCCTTTCTGCACTTCGTACGGTCCTCCGGTACAGCCCAATTCCGGGTATGCAGCGAGCGCAGCCATCGCATGGCCCGGCATTTCGATCTCCGGCACTACCGTAATGTGTCGCGCCGCAGCGTAGGCCACCACCTCGCGGATCTGCTCCTGCGTGTAATAGCCACCATAGGAGATGCTGTCGTATTCCCTACGGCCGTATGGCCCGACTTGGCTACCACTGCGCCAGCTACCGATCTCGGTCAACTTCGGGTACTTCTTGATCTCGATCCGCCATCCCTGATCATCGGTCAAGTGCCAATGGAAGGTGTTCATCTTGTACCGTGCCAGCAGGTCGATGTACTTCTTGACGAACTCCACGGGGAAGAAATGGCGACAAACATCGAGATGCATGCCTCGCCATTGAAAGCGTGGGTGATCGGTGATGGTAGCACATGGAATGGATGGCTGGTCGGTATCCAGAAGCTGGATCAAGGTGCGGCTTCCTTGGAATAAACCTTCTGCGTCCGGCGCAATGATGGTCACACCTGACTCGCGAATGACTACGCTATGGTATCCAGCGGGCAACAAAGTGTCGAACGCTACGAGTTGCAGGTCGATAGAAAAGGTGTCTCCGGCATGAGTGTCCTGCTGGCCACCCAGATCCGACAATTCCTCGCCAAGGAGGGCGGTGATCGCGGAGACATCTTGGCTCCCTCTTTGCAAGCGCCATGGGCGGTCCAGGCGGCAAACTCCTTCTTCCATCCGCACCTGTGCTGGCATGGGTATCAAAGTCGGCAGAGGGGCCTGTCCGTGGGCAGCACATGTCAATAACAGGCCGAAGAGTAGGGTGATCCGCATCTGGCCAAAGTTCGTGCAAGGTGCCAGAAGCTGTTCCGCAGTGGTGCGCTTTGCCATTTGAACGTAAAAGCGCATCTTTGCACCCCCAATTCCGGGAAAACAAACACAACTAGCGACATGCCAACTCGCATCCGCCTTCAGAGAAAGGGCAAAAAAGGCCGGCCGTACTACCACGTCGTAGTAGCCGATTCCCGCGCACCACGCGACGGGAAGTACATCGAACGGATCGGTGCCTATGATCCGAACCACAACCCTGCATTCGTAGAGGTGAACATCGAAAAGGCCATGGATTGGCTACAGAAAGGTGCCCAGCCCAGCGATACGTGCCGGGCCATCCTTAGCTATTCGGGAGTGGTCTACAAGAACCACCTCGCCAATGGCGTGAAGAAGGGTGCATTCACCCAGGAAGAAGCCGATCGTCGTTTTGACATTTGGAAGAACGAAAAGAACGCCAAGGTCGAAGGCAAGAAGAACTCATTGGCGCAAGGCGCAGAGGCCTTGTCCAAGGCACGTCTTGATGCTGAGCGTAAGGTTGCTTCGGACATGGCTGCTGTACACAGCGCCAAGCTCGCTGCACTCAGCGCCCCACCGGTGATCGAGCCGATGGTGACCGAGGAAGCCGTTGCGGAAGTGCCTGCTGAAGCTCCAGTTGCGGAAGCTCCTGCGGTTGAGACGCCGGCTGCCGAAGCTCCAGTTGCAGAGGCTCCAGCGGCCGACGCTCCTGCCGAAGGCGAAAAGCCAGCGGCCGAGTAAATCAAGAACGGATCTGAAGCCCGTGCTCTACAAAGGGCACGGGCTTTTTCGTGGGCATCGCTAAAACGGCATAATTTCAACCCATGGATCTGGATAGCCTCCACCGGATAGGTAAGCTGGGCAAGCCGTGGGGCCACCGCGGTGAACTGACGGTCCATTTGGAGGATTGTGATCTGGATGATCTGGTACACGTCGGCTCGTTCTTCGTGGACATCGAAGGTCAGAAAGTGCCTTTCTTCTACAGCAAATTGCACGATAAAGGCCGGGACCTGTTGGTGAAATTCGATGACTTCGATGATCCGCAGAGCGCGGGCATTCTGGTAGGGTGTGATCTCTACGCACCACCCGGCCTGCTCGCCGATGGAAGCGACGAAAGTTGGGACCCGGAAGACTTCATCGGCATGATCGTGCGCGACGAGGAGCACGGCGACTTGGGTGAGGTTACGGGGATCGATGGTTCAGCGAAGAATCCGGTGCTTGTGATCCTGCATGGCGAGCAAGAAGTGATGGTCCCATTGGCCGATGAGATGATCCTGGGGATCGACCCGGAAACGAATTCGCTGCTGGTGCGAACCCCACCGGGGTTGGTGGATCTATATCGCGACCGGTGAGTGGATGGCCAAACCTTCTTTCCGCTTCAAGCAGTTCACCATCCAACAGGATCGCTGCGCTTTGAAGGTGGGGACCGATGGTGTGCTGTTCGGTGCCTGGGTGGACCATTTGGGAGCCACGCGGATCCTGGATATCGGAACGGGCACCGGTGTCCTCGCGTTGATCGCGGCGCAGCGCAATGCCACGGCCAGTATCCATGCTGTGGAGATCGATGATGCATCGGCCGATCAGGCCAAAGAGAATGCGGCGGCGAGTCCTTGGGCGGATCGATTGCATGTGTACTGCATGGATGTCCGACGGATGCGCTCGGACGCGCAATACGATCTGATCATCTGCAATCCACCGTATTATTCCGGGTATTCCAGGTCGCCGGATGAGCGGGTCGACTTGGCCAAGCACGGCGATGAACTCTCGTTCCCGGACCTGCTTGATTCGGTGAGGCAGTTGCTCCTACCGGAAGGCCGTTTCTCAGTGATCGTCCCCTTGGATCGAGAAGCCGACCTGATACATGAAGCGGCTCGGGTCAGCCTCTATCCGAAGCGGAGATGCGTCGTTCGGTACGTGCCACACCGACCCGCCAAACGCATTCTGCTGGAATTGGACCGCTTGCGTGGTTCGGTACACGATCAGGAGATCACCGTGGAAGCCACGGGGCCTTTCGATTATTCGCCCGAATACCGTGCGCTCATCAGCGATCTGATGCTGAATTTCTGATCCGGATCAGACTTCCACTTCCTCCTCGTGGAAGGTGATACCCAGCGTTTCCAACTCGTTCAAAACGGGTTCGTAGATCACGGGTTTCAGGGGAAGCATCACACCGCGATCCTGTAGTTCGCCGTTCAGCACCAACTTGCACGCCATGGCAATGGGCAAGCCTACTGTTTGCGCCATGGCTGTTTCAGTCTGGTCCTTCCCGATCACCGCCAAGGAGGCATGGATGCTCTGGTGTTGGCCCTCCACATGGTACCGGAAGTGGTGCCACATGACCACCAGATCCTTATCCGTAGGCCCCAGTTTCCATTTCTGCTCCAGCAAGTGCTGTAAGGTCGCAGCGGGGGAACGGCCCGCAATGCCGATGGGACGTCCGTCGAATAGGCCGAGCCAGTCCAATTTGCGCATCGTTTCTCCTTGATGCTCCAGACCGAGGTAGTTCGCCAGATTCTCGCGGGTGGCACATTCCTGGCAATGGGGCAGAAAGGCATCCAGGAAATCACTCCAAGTGGCGTTCGCGCCCAGTTCCATTGCGAATCCATCCTCGGTGCAACCCAATTGCACGAAAGCATCCCAGGCCTGACAGAAACCGGCTTTACGCAAGGTGCCGCGCAGTAGGGTAGGGATGTGCTCCAACCCATAGTGGGATCGGTATTTCAACGAATCACGATTCGCATAGCCATCGAATGCCCCGAGCCCATCCACCTCCACCCGGACCGTCTGCTGATAGAGCTTGTGGTAAGGGATGTATTTCGTAGCTCCATCGCGGATGTACTTCGCGGCCCCACCTTGTCCGGCAAGGATCACATTGCGTGGGTTCCAACTGATCTTGTAGCCCCATGGATTGTCATCGCTCTCGGGTGCCACCAACCCACCGGTGTAGCTTTCGAAGGCCTCCATGGTTCCGCCTTCACGCCGGATGCGATCCAAAATGCGCATGGCACTCATGTGGTCGATCCCTGGATCCAGACCCATCTCGTTCAATACCACCAAACCAGCTTGCTTGAAGTCCGCGTCCATGGCCCAAAGTGCATCCGGAACATAGCTCGGTGTGATCACGTGCTTCTTCAAGCGCAGGCAGTCCTGCACCACATCCATGTGCATGAAGGCGGGCAGCATACTGATGATCAGGTCATGTTCGCCGATCGCGGTGCCTCTCGCCTGGGTATCGCTCGCATCCAACCCTATACCTGTGGCCACCTCAGTGCCGCCGGCCACCATGCGTGCGGCGCTGGACTCCTCTTTGTCGGCCACGGTGATGCGCCAATCCTGTTCGCGTGCATGCGCAATGAGGTAGTGGATCAAGGAAGAGGCGGAACGACCAGCACCAAGAATAAGGATCTTACGCATGTGGGCGAATTTCTGGTGCCAAAGATGCGAACCTGGATCCGGCCGTTGAAAGATCAATTCAGAAAGAGGGCATGTCACTGGTGTCGTTTGGCACAGCCCTTGCCTACCGTATGGCATCTTCTAACTTCGCAACCCTTAATTACTGCCGCATGACCCGTTCCTTCTCCCTCGGTCTTTCGCTGATCCTCGCGACCTTTTCGTTCGCCCAGACATCGGATATCGTCCTGTTCTCGGATGATGGGGTCAAGTTCACATTCATCGTGGATGGCGATGTGAAGAATGCCGAGCCCGCCAGTCGTGTAGTTGCAACCGGGATCCGCACCGAAACACCGGTCATGATGGTGAAGTTCGAGGATGCCGCGATCACACCCGTTCGCCAGAATGGTTATTTCGATCTGGGAAAGGAACACACCTTGATGTTGACTACCAACAAGAAAGGGGTACGTGTGCTGCGCCTGACCGGGGTAGCGGAATTGGGTACCGCCTCAAAAGCCGAACCTGCGAAACCCATACCGACCACCTTCGCCGACGATGCAGCTGTGGTGGTCACGGAGGAGGTTCCCGTAACGCATGTGATCACCACGACCACCGTGATCGAGGAAGAAGACGGCCTGGATGGTGACAACGTGAATATCAATATGGGGGTCAATGGGGTGGGATTCAACATGAATGTGAAGGTGGACGATGGGATGGGGACGATGAATTCCTCCTCGACCACCACGCACACCACCACCACCACCACGACCCGGACCACGGGCACTTCGGCGCCGATCATCGATACCAAGCCCGTGCTGAAGGAACCGGAGGTCTACCACATGCCCGGTTACTCTGGTCGCACGGGCTGCGCATGGCCCATGACCGACGGGGAATTCAGCGACGTGAAGACCAGTTTGGAAGCTAAGAAATTCGAGGATACCAAGATGACCATGGCCAAGCAGATCGGAAGTGGCCGTTGCTTCACCGTAGCCCAAGTGAAAGGTGTGATGGGCTTGTTCAGTTTCGAGGATTC
This sequence comes from Flavobacteriales bacterium, assembly GCA_016710015.1. Lineage (GTDB taxonomy): Bacteria > Bacteroidota > Bacteroidia > Flavobacteriales_F > PHOS-HE28 > PHOS-HE28. The sequence goes on along the minus strand of JADJLR010000001.1, from coordinate 494,389 downwards.
CAAATTGGACTTTGCCAAGTATGCGTATGAGCGCACCTACGATATCGACAACTACTACAAGGTGAACGATGCCTTCACTTTCGAGAGTTCCGTGGATGAATTGAACGAATATATCCAAGCCCGCTGAACAGGCCTGATCGATCACCCAAATGAACGTTTCCAATGCGTCCTACTTCGCACATAGTCGTCTTTTGTCTCTGCGCTGCGGTCGTTGCAGGCTGCAGCGGGTCCAAGTCGTTCTCGAAGAAGGGTGAGAAGTTGGACGCGGCAGGGCTGTACGCCGAAGCCGCTGACATGTTCTACCAATCCGCGCAGCGGAACGCCAAGAACGTGGATGCCAAGATCGGCTTGAAGCGAACCGGGCAGCAGGTATTGAACGATAGGTTGAGCGCTTTCTTCAAACTCTTGGCCGTGGGTGGTTCCAAGGGGGACGCTGTGCAAGCATACCTGGATGCTGAGGCCTTCAAGGATCGCGTGGATCGTGTCGGGGTCAAACTGGAGATCCCGGATAGCTACAAAGCCGATTTCGAGAAGGTGAAAGCGGAGCATCTCATCGATCTCTACAACGAGGGACAAGGTCTCTTCGATAAGGAACAATTCGCTGCCGCAGAGAAGGTCTTTGCGCGTATCGCCAAACTCGAACCGGGCTATAAGGACGCGTCAAGCTTGCAGAGTGTGGCCTATGTGGAGCCCTTGTATCGAATGGGCAAAGTGGACCTAGAGGCTGGGAATTACCGGAAGGCCTATGGCCAATTCAGCAAGGTGGTGGAGAAGAACAGCGCTTACAAGGACGCGTCCACACTGCGTCAAGAAGCCCTTTCGAAAGGGCAGTTCACGGTAGCTGTCCTGCCTTTTACCGCCACAGGGAAGAACAGTACGATGGCCGCAAACGTGCAAGCCCACGCCATGACCGCTTTGACCGGCTCTAAAGACCCCTTTTTGAAGGTGGTGGACCGGGAGAACATCGAACGGATCTTGGAAGAGCAACGCTTGGGCTTGAGTGGGGTGGTGGATGAGCAGACCGCCGTGCGTGTTGGGAATCTGATCGGGGCACAGGCCGTTCTGATGGGGACCGTAGTGGATTACCGCGAGGTTCCGGGCCAGTTGCGCCGTAGCACCAAGGATGGTTTCGAATCCTACCGCATTCAACAGGTGAACAAGGAGACCGGAGAGAAATACTACCTCACACGGTACAAGCCGGTGCGGTACACCGAGTACTACCAAGAGAACAAGGTGATCCTCTCCTTCAACTACCGGTTGGTCTCGTTGGAGACCGGGGAAGTGTTGGTGAGCAAAGTATCGGAGAAAGAGTCTTCAGACCACATGTACTATGCCTCCTACGATGGCAACAAGGAGGCTTTGCTCCCCAATACGAACGGAAAGGCGGACCTCAGCAACAACGGACTCAAACAATTGAGGGGTTTGCTGAACGCTCCAAAAGAAGTGAAACCAGTGACCACCTTGATGAGCGATGTCCTACGCGCCAGTACATCATCGATGGCATCGGATATCGAAAGCACGCTCGACCAACGGATACCATGAAGTGGACCATTTGGCTTTTCGCGGCGCTTCTGGCTTGCAAGGGTGGGCAACGAACGGTGGAAACACCGGTCGCTGTTGATGTTGTACAACGGCCGAGCTGGGTCGGATCAAGGCCGATCACTTCGGGCTATTACGTCGGCATCGGAATGGGAATGAAGAACCGCCCCGATGTGTTGGAAACGGCCAAGAAGAATGCGTTGAACGACTTGGCCAGCGAGATCAGCGTAACGGTGGAAGGCAATAGCCTGCTGTACACCTTGGATCGAAAGACACAGTTCGACGAATCATTCACCAGTACTATCAAGACACGGAGCAACGAGCAATTGGAAGGCTTCGAACTCGTGGATTCTTGGGAAAGTCCGACCGAATACTGGACCTACTACCGGTTGTCCAAAGCGGAACATGCACGCATCAAGGCCGCTAAGAAGGCCACCGTCATCGCTACAGCGGTGGACCATCGCCAACGCTCCAAAGAGGCCATCGCCACGGGTGATCTGCGTTCCGCCTTCGATCAAGACCTGCGTGCATTGCTCGCCATGAAGGACTATTGGGGAGAGAATGATCAGGTCGAATTGGACGGTACGCAGGTGTCCTTGGTGAATGAACTGTACGCGGATCTGCAGAAACTCACGAGTGGGGTAAGGCTCACGATCCTTCCGACACGCTGTGACCTGAGCTACGATGGTGGATATAAGCGGGAATTGCTCCTGTCCGCCGTGCAAGGAATGGATGACCGCGAGCTGGATCTGGTGCAAATGCCCTTGTTCATTACCTACCCCGGAACTGGAGGGAAGGTCACTGAAATGAAGAATACCGATGCTGAAGGAAGGGCCCGTGTCACGATCCAGCGCGTGGACGCTACCGCACAACCGCGTGAGGTGCTTGTGAAACTGGACCTCGATGCCCTGATCGGTAGGGAGTTGGATCGTGCGCTGGTTGGTGCGTTGGTCGGCACCTTGACCGTGCCTGAACAACGCGCCATCATCGATATCACCATGCCCAAGGTGCTGATGCGGTCACAAGAGTCCAACTTGGGAGCACCCGTGCAGGATGCCGGAGTGGCCGTTGCTGTGCGCGAAGAACTTACTCGGAACGGATTCAGATTCGTCGATCGGGAAGGTGATGCGGATCTCCTGCTCACCCTGAATGCCAGCTCCAGGAAAGGAGGGGAATCCAACGGATTCTTCACGGCATTCCTCGATGTCACTTACAGCTTCCGCGATCGCAAGTCCCGGGAAGTGGTCTTTGAGGGAGGCAAGCAAGGTGTCAAAGGCGTGCAACTCGACTTCGAAAAAGCAGGCCTGGAAAGCTTCAAGAAGGCCATTCCCGAGGTCAGAAAAGAGCTGGTACCCGGGATCATCAACGCATTCCATTGAGGATTGCCGCGCATTTGCGAAGTTTGGCATAGAATTGGAACCTGACCATAACAAGACCATCAACGTCCAACAACCATGAAAACCATGACCACGAACCGTTCCCTTACGGTACTGCTGACGGCGCTGATGCTGTCCGGTGCCATGACCGCCTGCAAGAGCAAGAAGAAAGCCGCTGCTGTTGCAGCACCTCCCTCGGGTGAAACCGAGATCAAGGTCCTTTGCTCAGGCCCGGAGTTCTTCACCGATAACAAAGTGTTCCGCGCCAATGCCTTGGGCGAAAGCATGGACCAGGCCACGGCCAAGAAGAAGGCCCTCGCCAATGCCCGTGCTCAAATGGCCAGCGACATCAACACCCAGATCAAAGGGGTGATCGACAATTATGTGAACAGCCGTGAAATGAACAACCGCGAAGAGGTTGCCGAGCGTTTCGAGGGCTTGACCCGCGAGGTGGTCGATCAGAAATTGACCGGAGTGCGCACCATCTGCGAGAAGCAGGTCACCGTGAATGCGACCGGTAACTTCAAGACCTACATCGCGATCGAACTCAGCGCTCAGGATCTGCTTGCAGCCTACAACGAGCGCCTGAGCAACGACGAGCGCCTGCGGATCGACTACGACTACGAGAAGTTCAAGGAGACCTTCGAGGCTGAGATGAATAAGCTGGGCGGTAACTGATCCGTTCTGAGATGCACCAACGAAGCCCCGGCCTCAGGACCGGGGCTTCGTATTTCCAATACCCCACAACCATCTTTGCAGTGCTCATGGAAAAACGATCCCTCGTTGCCGGGTCCCTGGTCCTGTTCCTCGCTGTTGGTCTCGGCGCCTTTGGTGCCCACGCACTAAAACCACTACTATCGACGGATGCCTTGGCCCAATGGCATACTGCTGTACACTACCAGTTCTACCATGGGCTAGGCCTCGTACTGTTGGCCGCCTTGGCTCCGCAGATCCCAGCGGCACGGTGGGTGTACTGGGCCTTCGTGCTCGGGATCCTCCTCTTTTGTGGAAGTATCTATCTGTTGAGCCTCAGGGAACTATTGGGGATCCAGACGCTTTCTCCATTCCTTGGACCGCTGACCCCGTTCGGGGGATCTTGCTTTCTCGCTGGTTGGGGTATCCTGTTCATAAGCGCGTTACGTTCACCTGACGGTGGTTAGGTAACGCTCGTGGGTAAGCCGTACTTTTGCCGTCCTATTCACAATTGATCAGGATCATGAACGAGTTCGGCCATAAACCGAAGAATGCCGATCTGAGCAAGATCGGTCTTGGAAACTTAGGTGACATCTATTGGAACCTCGAACCAGCCGAGCTGGTGGAGCATGCCGTGATGAACGGTCAAGGCGTGTTCGCGGACAGCGGGGCGTTCGCGATCGATACCGGTGAGTTCACCGGACGTAGCCCAAAGGACAAGTTCTGTGTGAAGGACAAGAACACCGAGAATACCGTATGGTGGGGGGATGTGAATTTCCCGATCAGCCCGGAGTACTTCGGTCGTTTGCGCGATCGCATGTCCGCTTATCTGATGGGGCGTGAGGTGTTCGTGAAGGATACCTATGCGTGTGCAGATCCCACGTACCGCATGAATATCCGCGTGGTCGCCGAATTTCCGGCGAGTGCAATGTTCGCTGGTAACATGTTCTTGCGACCTACAAAGGCGGAACTTGGAACCTTCGAACCCGAATGGCACATCATCTGTGCACCGGGCTTCCACGCCGACAGTGCCAAGGACGGTACCCGACAGCACAATTTTGCGGTGATCAACTTCACGGAACGTACCATCCTCATTGGTGGGACAGGTTACACGGGAGAGATCAAGAAGGGCATCTTCACCGTGCTCAACTACGTACTTCCGCAGGAACGCAAAGTGCTGAGCATGCACTGTAGTGCCAACATCGGCAAGGAGGGCGATACGGCCATCTTCTTCGGTCTCAGTGGTACGGGTAAGACCACATTGAGCGCCGATCCGAACCGCCGACTCATTGGTGATGATGAACATGGCTGGAGCGAGACCGGTGTGTTCAACTTCGAAGGAGGGTGCTATGCCAAGTGTATCGACCTTTCAAAAGAGAAGGAACCACAGATCTGGGGGGCCATCAAATTCGGTGCGATCCTGGAGAACATCGTTTTTGAAGAGGGGTCCACTTCCGTGGATTTCAGTGATGGGACGAAGACCGAGAACACACGCGTCAGCTACCCCATCGAGTTCATCGAAAATGTGGCCAACCCGAGCGTCGGTGACCACCCGAAGAACATCTTCTTCCTCACCTGTGATGCGTACGGCGTATTGCCGCCGATCAGCAAACTCACTCCAGGTCAGGCGATGTACCACTTCATCAGTGGATACACGGCCAAGGTGGCTGGTACCGAGACCGGGGTAACGGAGCCGCAGAGCACCTTCTCGGCGTGCTTCGGTAAGGCCTTCCTGCCCTTGCACCCGACCAAGTACGCCGATATGCTCGGATCCATGCTCAAACAACATGACGTGCGCGTTTGGCTGGTGAACACCGGTTGGAGCGGAGGTGCATACGGAACCGGTGAACGCATGAAGTTGAAGTACACACGTGCCATGATCAGTGCGGCTTTGCGCGGAGAACTGGATACCGTTGAATACAAGGAACACCGTGTATTCGGAATGAATTTCCCGACCACGTGCCCGGACGTACCCGCTGAGATCTTGGACGCACGTGGATCATGGAAGGACAAGGATGCGTACGATCGTACTGCGGAAGGTCTGGCCAACCAGTTCATCAAGAACTTCGATAAGTACAAGGAAGGAGCCAGTGCGGAGATCATGCAAGCCGCTCCACGGGCGGCCGTGAAAGCCTGATCGTGCGACCAATGCGTGTAACGCCCTGGCCATGCGCCGGGGCGTTCGCTTGTACGGGCGTGGCACTGTCCTTGCCCATAAGGCTGGAATAGCAGTCGCAGGTCAGCTACCTTTGCACGCTTTTCGAGTGGATCATGGTGCGTTGGATCGGAATACTGTTCGCTACTTGTCTCGTCATTGCTGCCTCCGCGCAGTCCGTGGTCGGCGATCGCCACCTCTACCCGGAACGGTTGCACACGGACATTGAGATGTTGCGGAATGCCTTGCATGAAGCACACCCGGACCCGTATCGCTATCACACCAGATCCGAATTGGATGCGTTGATCGATGCTGTACGCGATTCGATCACGGTGCCCATGGACATCGTCGAATTCCAACGAAAGGTATCCACTGTGCTCAAGGCGGTCGGCGATTCGCATTGCTATGCCGAATGGCCACCGGAGTTCGCCGCACGGTTGCGATCCGTGGCTTGGTTGCTTCCGCTACAGATCCGGATCCTACCAGATGGAGTGTATATCGAGGAAGAATTGAAGGGATTCCGCAGCATTCCACTTGGATCCCGACTAGAAAAGATCAACGGAAGGCCGATCGACGAGATCGTGAGCACCTTGGCAGCCACTGTGGTGACCGACGGTGCCAACCAGACCTATGCTTTCCGTGTGGTGGAACGGGAGTTCCCTCAGTTATACCACCTATACATCGAACAGCCTGGCTCTTTTCTTGTGTCCTATCGAACACCTGAAAAGGAGTACGGGAACCAAGTCATCTTCGCCATGACCGGTGCGGAAATTCAACAGACCCGGAAGCCCAACGGTGCCTCTTTGTTGCCATGGGGATCCACATGGGATCCGGAGCGAAGCGTCGTTTGGATCACCATGCGCACCTTGGATGTGGATAGCTTGGGTCGGGCCGGTCAACGTCCCGATCGGTTCTTGCAAGGTGTGCTGGCCGAAGCCAAGAGGAACAAGGCACGTACCATGGTGATCGATCTGCGCGGTGCGGATGGAGGCGAACTAGCCATGGCGGAACTCGTGTTCGCGTCCATTGCGAAGACCCCTTTCCGGTTACTGAACGACATGATCGTTCGGAGTGTTTCACCTCCCGAGACCAGACCCGCTTACCAAGTCCCTAGTGATTTCTACGCCAGTGCAAACGCACGCTTCCTGGTCGGTGGACAAGGTGTGTACCGTGTGCCGGTTTCGGATGACCGACTGGCCGAACACCTGCCCATGGACCGTGCATTCCAAGGCAAGGTCTACATCCTTTGCGACGGAAGAACGCGAGATGCCGCCGCGTACGTGGTCATGGTGGCACGACGACAACGACGCGCCCGGATCGTGGGTGAGGAAACCGGGACGAATGCTTTCGGTTCCACAGGCGGAGCGGAATGGATCGTGACCGGCACCGGTTCGGGCATGCGGTTCCATATCCCATTGTTGAAATATGTGCCAGCGGGCCGGGGCGAAGGGCCCATGGATCGTGGAGAACAACCCAACCATCCGGCATACCAAGTACCCGATGGATTGGCGCGAGGGTATGATTCCATTCGTGCCTCCCTTTTGGAGCTGATCAGTGAGTTGGAATGAATTGTCGTGCGTTGGTTCTCATCGCATGCGGTTCCCTGATCGCCTGTAGCACCTCCGACCATAATGACCCTGGAACCGCTGTTTGGGGTGTGATCCCGAATGATCATGCCAAACACTTCCAACTTCAAGTCCGTGGCGCTGAACGAAGGCTTGTCGTGTTCGGGCCGGATGGGCAACAGGACACATTAGGGATCCACCCGTTGATGGGCGTTGGGCAACAGCCGCCGGCATCCCCATTGGAACGTGTCGTTCTGGCCAGTACCACTCATCTGCCTTTTATCGATGCCTTGTACTGCATTGATCGTGTGGTCGGTCTGGCCTATACGGATCGGGTGCGCGATCCCGGTATACGAGAGCGGATCGAGGACGGGCGGATCCAAGAGGTCGGCAGGGCTGATGGGTTGGACCGTGAGCGACTCATCGCAGTGGATCCTCAGGTGGTCTTCGATCATCCGTTCGGTCAGGCCGGGAAAGAGAAGGAATTCCCAGCTACCATTGCTGTGACCGAGTACCTGGAGGATCATCCCCTCGGCCGTGCCGAATGGATCCGCTTCTTCGGTATGCTACTCGGAAAGGAACGCACTGCGGATAGCGTCTACAAAGCGATCGCCCATCGCTACGAAGTCGCCCAGAACATGAGCGGCCATCTTGCGGAGAAGCCCTTGGTGCTCTTCGGTAGCCAATGGGAACAACGCTGGTGGATGCCGCATGGAGGGAGTTACATGGCCACGTTGATCAACGATGCCGGTGGGCGCTATTGGTTCTCGGATTCCGTTAGTGACGGCAATATCGCCGTGTCGCTGGAACAGGTGATCGTCGCTGCGGAGTCCTGTTCATATTTCGGGGTGATCCTCGCCGACCCTGGTACGGTGGATGTGGATGATCTGGCCGGTGGTGATCCGCGCATCGCGGTGTTGGATGCCGTTCGAACGGGTGGCTTTGTGGGCAACAGCGAACGCAACGACCTTTTCGGAAAAGCCTTGTTGGAGCCGGAGGTGATCCTGAAGGACCTCCGATGCATCTTCCATCCAGGTAGTTGTGCAGGATATCGCCCGCGCTATTTCTTCCCGGTGGGTCAGATGGGAACGCCGAGCTTGCGGTAAATGAAGCTCATCAACCACGCGGGGCCGATCAGCAGGAATTGCAGGTCCTCGAAGAAGCTGGGCTTCGCACCTTCCACCTTGTGTCCGTAGAACTGGCCCACCCAGGCCACTACGAAGAGTACACCACAAATGGCCCACAATGGCCAAGGTGCATGTACGTCGAGATACACGCAAAGCCCATAGCAGAAGGCGCTCCAGAGCATCATACCGATCATGATCGGGAAAGAGATGGTGAGGTAGAAGATCCCGACGAGCCCGATGGCCAATTTGGCCCAAACATGCGGCGTGGAGAATGGTGGGGCATCCGGCATAGGAATACTGTAGAGGAAACCCACCATCGTGAAGTAGATGATCGGAACACAGACCCAATGGATCGCCTTGTTCGTTGCATTCCGGTGGCTGACGCCGTACGCGTCCAGCCATTGTTGCATGGTGCGGGCCTTCATGGTCGCTGGTAGCGTTCTTCGAGGATATGGAGGTGGTGCAAGGCGTGCCCCGCGATGGCCCATCCCAATGCGCGTACGCTTATGGCACGCTCGCTGGCCGTGCCCACGCGATCCAACATGCCCGGTGAGAAGCTGCGGAACAGGAGCACGGTGCTTTGCCGAATACAGCGGTGCTCCTCCACCAGATCGTGAAGGGATCGCCGTTCGGTGGAAGCGTGAGTGACGTACTCGTCCTCCTCGAATCCGGGAAGTTCCGTGGCATCGTTCCGACTGAACCGCAGGGCGCGATAGGCCAAGATCCTTTCGGTGTCGTTCAGGTGTTGGAACACTTCCTTGATGGACCACTTGCCAAGGGCGTAACGATACTCCTCGTGTTGCTGCACGACAGCTTCCGCAGAACGGACCAAGCGTTGCAAGGCATCGTCCAAAGATGCCATGAGATCGTCGCCCTCCACGTGTTCGATGTAGCGCTTGAACCTTGGGAATACCTCTGGATCCGCTGGACGTCCGATACGGTGCATGGCAGAAAGGTAAGTCGGAGCTATTCCAAGCCGTCAACGAGGTACGAGCTAGGCACACCGCCCAATTCCTTCAGCACCTTGATCCATCCTTTCACGTTGTGCCACCAGAACCCAGGACCCACTTCCGGATCCGGTATGCTCACTACCCCCACTTGCACACCAGCACCACATGCGGTCCGGTAGGTTACACGCGAACGACGGGCGTGGATCCCGAATGAAATAACATCCACCTTCTTGATCCCATCACGGGAGGCTCGCAAAGCAAAGAGCTTCGCGTTGGCCCAGGTCCGGCTTTCTCCAGCATTCAAGGTCCGAAGCGGGATAATGGCCTGTGGATCATGTCCACATCTGAGCAATTCCGCCACCGCCACATCTGCGTAGGTTGGTGTGCCACTTTCTACGCTTCCCTCTTGGCGATGAATGATCGTGTTGCGCTGCAACGCGTGCAGATTGGTACCATCCAGTGTGACACTCGCCAAGTACAGCAATTCCCACTCCTCTTGTACGCGACCCTTGAACGACGGGGTGATCAGCACTTGTCCGACCCTACGATCCAATGTGGTTCGGTACGGTTGACATTCATCCGCGACGCTGTCTTCCAACAAGACTCCTTCGCCATCCATGACGACGAAACCTGCACCCCGACTTCCGCAGGCGTTCACAACGAGTTCCCCCGAGCGTTCGTGCGTGAGGTCGAGTACCAGCGTATCCCGTATCCGCAGGGTGTATGAGCAAGGTCTGATGGTCCCCGTGACATAGATGCGTTCGTACCCGAGGCTATCGATCACATCTTCCACGGCGGGAATATGTTCCTTCGGGATCCACCCTTCCACAACGGCCACCGAAGCACCGCTCGGTGCGTTCACCGCTAAGTAAGGGAATGCAAGGGCCACGACGAACATGGCCAGCAATGGAACTGCCAATAGCCCGATGAGGAGCCACTTCCGATCACGCTTCACAGGTCTTCTTTCAAGGTGTTCATCAATTCCAGCAGTTCCGCTCGGGCCTTGCGATCACCGGTCACGATGCATTGCATGGATCCCGCTTCACAGGTCGCGACGGCTTGCTCTATATGGTCCATGTCCGCATGCATCAAGGCTAACTGGTAGTAGCTCGCGATGTGCTTTGGTTCCTCACTCAGGATAGCCTCCAGATCGGCGATGGCCCGCTCCATATGGCCAGCTCTTTTCAGTTCCAAGGCGATGGCATACCGAAGGAACAGATCGCCCGGTTCTTCTTTCAACATGGTGCGCAATTGTTCGATGCGTTCCATCTTCAGTAGTGTTCGAATTTCCCAGGCTTCATGGCAGCGTATCCGATCAGCAATGGTTCAACAGTTGTTCGCGTTCGACCCTGTGGATCCACATGGACCGATGCGATGGTGAGTAACAGTGGAAGGATCTCCATGGATCGGGACGCGAAGCTAAGGCCCAGTGGAACACAGGATCGATCGCTGCAATTCGTGGCACGGGACCGTTGGAAGAAGACCGGTACCAACCTTGCTCAGTTGGGTACCTTCGCAACCCTACAAACCCATTCCATGAACTTACGAACGTTACTCAGCACTGGTCTATTCATAGCGCTCACCGCATCCTACGCCCAAGATTGGAGTTCGGATGTGTATCGTGGCGGAGAATTATATCCCGGCTATGTCATCGATGCTTCGGGGAAAAAGAGCGAGGGCTTCATCAAGTACCAGAACCGCTACACCATGCAGAACGAGGTGTTGTTCTACACCGACAAGGACGACAAGAAGAGCAAGCAGGACCTGAAGACCAAGGACCTCACCGAATACAAAGTGGCGGACAAACTCTACCGCTGCATCAATTACTCGGGTGGCCTTTCCGGCTCTGCGGTCCGGGCCAATTTGGTCGTGAACGATGGTTGCATCACGGAGTATGTGTGGTACAACCGGGCGGAGAACTGGGCGATCATGCAAAAGGGGGCCAGTGAGACCGAAGAGGAGTTCATGGCGCGTATGTATCCCTCGGTGATGGTATTCATGAAGCCGGGCGATGAGAAGCCACGTTCATTGGACTATTTCGGATTGGGCTTCCCCAAGAAGATGAGCGAGTACGTGAGCGACAATGCCGATCTGGCGAAGAAGGTCGCAGACAAGGAGAAGGGCTATGGCATGCTCAAGATCCAAGCGATCATCGCAGAGTACAACGCCGCTTGCACCAAGTAACGTGAGGCTGTTCCACCTAGCAGCGGCATTGGCCGTTGGGTTCGGACTGTGCGCCCAAGAACCGGTCTATCGTTGGGGACCTCCCGCTACCAACGACTTCACGGAGCGTACCATCGAGAAACTTCTTGATCTGGGCGATCAGGGTTTCGTGCTCTTGCGCGTAGCAGTGGATGCAACCACCGTTCGGCACTATCGGCTGGAACGTTACGACAAGACCCTTCAGCTCGTCGGTACGACGGAGGTCGCCTTCAATGGTGGGATCATGGGCGATGCCTATTTCCTGGATGATATCGTTGCGGTGAGCGGGGCGCTCTTCGCTTTCGTTTCACATTGGGAAAAGGCGACCGGTGAACATACGTTGATGCTGCATCCACTTGATTTCGATGGAGTGCTGCAAGAAGGCACCCAGTTGGACGTGGTCAGCGCCGAGAAGATGGCCAACCGCGGATCCTACGAATGGACCTTCAGTCCGGATGGGAAGAAACTCCTGATCCTGACCGAGCTGCCATTCGTGAAAGGCGCGAAGGAAGCACTGCGGCTGACCTGCTTCGAAGTTCCATCGCTCGCGCAACAATGGAGGCACGAACAAACCTTGGAGATAGAAAGTGACAAGGCGGTGCACAACGATGTTGCGGTGGACAATTCGGGCCACGCGTATATGTACAAGAAGATCTGGACGAAGCCGTCATGGACGTATCAGCTCTATGCCACCGATGGTAAAGGCAGTTGGAAAGCCCACCAACCGGCTGGTTTGGAAGGCAAGCAGATCGAAGATCACCGCCTCACGGTGGGGCAGGATGGTGCTTGTTTCGTGTACGCGTTGTTCACCACGGAGCCATCCGCGTACATCAAACGCGTGCATGGGAGTTGGTATGCTCGCTTCCTAGCGAATGGGACGGTTTCCGTGGATCGGGTGGATGATCTGCCGCGCGACATGGTCGCCACCTTGAGCGGTGAGCGCATTGCGGAAAACGCAGACAAGTCCTTCATCGATGATCTGCGCATCAAGGACATTCTCTACCGCTCGGACGATCGTCCGTTGATCCTCTTGGAACAGGTCAAGAGCGATAGCAAGGCCGTAGCCGGTTCATCGCCCATGCAGTTCGCCTACGAATGGATCTACGGTGATGCTGTGGCGTTGTGCTTGGAGCTAGGGACCGGTAGAACCCTTTGGTGGCAAAGCGTGGAGAAGAAGCAGGAGGTGCGGAACAACCGTGGTCAAGATGAATACGGATCCTTCGTGTATTTCTTGAAGGCCGACCGACTCTACATCCTTTGGAACAACACCGACCTCAGTGTGCCGTCCATTCCTGCGGCCAATTGGACGGAGCCCGATGGCACACGGTACGTGAAGCACAAGGCCTTCGACTCCAACACGATGCACGCCACCTTCATGCAGGTCATCGAACCCGATGGGCACCTAGCCTACGCGGATCGCACATTCGGGCTACCGCTGTTCCATTTGCACGAAGGCGCCGTGTTCGAAATGAGCATGACCACACCTTTCTTCTTCGACCAGAACGGCGATCTGGTGGTGTTGGCCATGATGCACAACGGGGGCAAGCGCTACCGATTCGGCTTCATTGGCTTGTAGGCGTTCGGCTTGGTATAGCTGGGAGTTCACACCCCTTTCAGGTCGATATCATCGGTGCCTTCCAGCGTTACCCATTGCTTCATCTTCTTCTGGATCACCTTGAAGTGGGGCTGATCTTCTGGCGTTATGATAGAGAAGGCTACACCGGATCGCTGCGCCCGACCAGTTCGACCGATGCGATGCACGTAGTCCTTTGGAGAACGGGGTAGTTCGTAGTTGATCACAAATGGGAGGTGCTCAATGTCGATCCCACGTGAAAGTAGATCGGTGGCCACCAGCGCGCGGAGTTTGCCGGCCTTGAAGTCTGCTAACGCTTGTTGGCGGGCGTGATTGCTCTTCTTTCCGTGCGTAGCCAACGCGTCGATGCCGTTCTTGTTCAGTTTATCGGCTACGTGGTCCGCGCTGTGGCTTGATGCTGTGAAGATCAATACCTGCTGCATCTCCATGCTTTGGATCAAGTAGCGGAGGAAGGGGCCTTTGCGCTCTTGTGACACGCGGTAGGCCCGCTGTTCGATCAAGGTGACTTTCTGCGGCGTATCGCCCACCTGGATCACTTCCGGCTTGTGCAACACCAATTGTGTGATGCCATCCACGGCCTGGTTAAGGGTGGCCGAGAACAAGAGATTCTGTCGCTTCTTGGGCAACAGCGCCAACAAGCGATCCACCTCCTCCTGAAAGCCCAGATCCAACATGCGGTCGGCCTCGTCCAACACGAGTACCTTCACTGCGGAGAGGTGCACGGATCTTGATCCGATCAGATCCAACAACCTGCCAGGCGTGGCGATCAACACCTGAACGCCTTGCATGCCGATCATCTGTGGGTTGATGGAGACCCCACCGAACACGGCGGTCACTTTCACCTTTTCAGGTAGCCCATTGATCAGTTCTTGGAAAACGGTTTCCACCTGCACCGCCAATTCGCGTGTAGGTACAAGCACCAGCACGGGTACGTGGCGATCCTTCATCGGCCATTGTTCCTCCAGTAAGCGTTGCAGGATCGGCAGCACATAGGCTGCGGTCTTCCCCGAACCGGTCTGGGCGATGCCTAGTACATCTTTGCCGAAGAGGATCGCGGGGATCGTGCGCTCTTGGATGGGGGTTGGTCGGCTGTATTTCAAGCCGGTCATTGCCGCTAACAAAAGTGGCGATAGGCCGAGTGTATCGAAGTTCTGGGAGGAGGTCTCCATGCAGGGGTCGGGGAAGTGAAGCAAGCGCTTGGGCCAATGTACCTATCGCTTGTTGCAGTTCGATCTTCCGTTCGTTTTGAGTGACCCATATCTGCCTCCATCTCGACTTCGAAATGGGCGATCAAAGAGAACTGATGGGACATTGGAACTCGGATCGGGTCTGGATCCGTATTCGGATCAAACCGATCAGGAGATACCGTTTCGCAACACGTAATGGTCCGATCTCGCTTATGGGCTCATCAGACCAAACGTTTGGCCTCACGCGCATCTACCACTTCTAGGTTCAGACCAGACTTCGGACCGATCTGAACCACGAATTGGTCTGAGACTGAACTGGAACAAGATTCACGAACTGGCCCCGAAAAGGCCCATCATTTCCGCAATGGACCTGTTGTGGCCATCCACTGCGTGCATAATGAATGAGGAGGTTGAATGATCGGTGATCATAGGGTCCTGTTCCATCCATCTGTTCCATTCTTCCGTAGTGCCACCGACCACTAGGCAATGACCGGCAGGCAAAGAAACCAGGCCAATACGTTGGAAGGCCCTGCGGTCATGACCCACCATCCATGTCCGTGGGGATGCCGGGATGAGCACTGGCGTTGCGTAGGCTAGGAACTGCGCGGTGAAGGGATCGTTGCCTCGGAGCAGGATGATGTTGTCGCAATCGATATGCGCTGCCACTTCCGCAACCGTTCCACACGCAGTGCGAATGTGCTGGATGGGTCGAGTACGTAACGGTAGACCCTCCTGATCGGCCAATTCCAACTCGAATGTGTCCTGGGCTGTTGATATCCGAATGATCCCATTCGCAAGGACCAACGTGCTTATACCAACGATGAGACCGCGCTGCAGATCAGCAGATGTATGTACGTGGGCCAGTGCCCAAGCAAGTAGCAGGGGCACTCCGATGAACATGCGTGACAATGGGAAGAAGATCGAATCCGACCCATCGTGAAGCTTGGCGAAGCTGAAGGAGAACAGGATCAGCAGCAAAGCGCAGCATACCGGGATCACCACTTGGAAGTTTCGTTGTGCGAATAGGATCATGGCGGCGAACACCAAGAGAAGCAGGACCACAGAAGAGCGCGTTGCCGTGAGCGGACACATCCAAGCGAAATGATGGTTCGCCACTTCCATGGCTTGGGGGATCATATACGGCTTGAAGTGCAAGCGCCAATCAAAAATGGTGTTCACGATGCCTTCTGGTCGCTCCGCATAAAAGGAGCGGCAAGCGAACCAGATCCCGAATACGATCACCAGACCTATGGTATGGCCCACGAGGGTGCGAACTCGTTCCTTGCACGTGAAAAGGTCATACAAGCCCAGTGGAAGTGCAACAACCAAAGCATTCGGATTCACGAATACAGCGATGCCCAACACCAGGGCCACCAACACACTGCGCAGAGGGGTTGATCCAATACGCGCCAACCAAGGGTAGCAGGCAATGATCGCTATACCATTCAATGCGGTGGTCTGTAGGCCGTGTTGTACGGGCAATAACAATGGCATGGTGATGAAAAGGATCGCTGCCAACTGATCGCCACGCCGGTGATAATGGATCGCAAAGGCGGCGAAGGGAGCGATCGCCAACAGTCCGATCATGATCGGTATGACCCGGACCGGATCTCCGCCGAGCATAACCATTGGTGTCGCAAGCATCGCTTCGAGCATGACACCGTAATCCTGTCCGTAGAAGAAGGGTTCGTGGAAAATGCCTTGTGCATAGTCCGAGGTGGCGAGCCAGATCACGGTCAGGTCATCGCTGGCATAGGGCATGGTGATCCAGACCATGTATGCGCGGTCCAATACCATCCAAAGGAGCAGGATCCCGAAGATCCATCGACCATACTGATCAACCTTGGCCATGGACCAGTTGTATAGCAATTTTCGGTTCCGGTGGGATCGAGGTCCAACTTGCCTCCCGTCGCAGCCACGTCACCTGTCGTTTGGCGTAGTTGCGTGTATGCTGCTTGATCGCGGAAACTGCTTGTTCCAAGGTCATCTCGCCATCGAAGTGCGCGAATAGCTCACGGTAACCAACGGTACGTAGTGCATTCAACTCGCGATAGGGTAGGAGCGAACGCGCTTCTTCCAGTAATCCATCAGCCATCATACCATCCACTCGACGGTCGATCCGCGCATACAATTCTGCACGGGGCCACTCCATCGCGACCCGAACGATGCGTAGGTCCTTGCGATCCGTAGGAGTAGTGCGCTGTTCGCTAAAAGGTCTGCCCGATGCGAGGCATACCTCCAAGGCCCGGATGACACGGTGTGGATTCTGTCGGTCGATGCGCCGCCATGTGGCTTCGTCGCGTATACGCAGTTCTTCCACGAGTGGGGAGAGGCCTTCTTCTCGAAAGCGTTCCTGAAGCACGGTGCGGATGCGCGGGTCGCTCAAGTGCAACGGATCCAAGCCCTTGATGAGCGCATCGATGTACAATCCACTACCGCCCACTAGGATCACATGCCCGTTCCGATGGATCAGATCTTGCAACACCGGTTCTGCTGCGCGCGCAAATTCGCCAGCACTCCACGTCGTCTCCAGATCGAGATGACCCAAGAAGTGGTGCGGCACGCCCTGCAATTCGGCTGATGTGGGCCGTGCTGTTCCGATGCGCATGGCGTGGTAGAACTGCCGTGAATCCGCGCTGATCACTTCGGTGCCGAAGTGCTTGGCCAGGGACACGGCAATTGGTGTCTTCCCTGCCGCCGTTGGTCCGCCGACGACCACCAACGTCCCCTTACCGCTCATCGGTATTCCTCACCCAGATCGTCTATGTTCCCGTGGCCGAACTCGTTGTGGTCTGCATCGTCCGGGTCGCGGTCCTCTTCGTCGAGGTCATGCTCCTCGTCATCCATGGCATAGGGGTCCTCCTCCACGATCCCCGCAGTGAGATCGTCCTCTTTGGAATGCTCATCCGGAGCTGTGCCCATGCTCATGACCACCCGTGGATAGTTGGCACCGGGTTTCGGATCTCCGGCCTGGATCAGTTCCACCATGAACATCCACATGTGCAGGAAATCGTACGCGTAGATGAAGCGTTGGGAGGTAGAACGGATGTGATCGCTGATGCGAACCTCCTCCATCAACGCAGGCACTTCGCCCTCTTCGGCGAATCCGAGGTCCGCCAACGGGATCTCTGGTCCCTTTTCCCAACTTTCGTTGCTCACGTAAAAGCTGGCCATTTCCTGTCCGATGAATGCGAAGGCTTCCTTGATCGCCTTGTGCAGATCCAGGAAGTTCTGCTCGCTCTCGATCTCGAGGTCTCGGAAGGCCTCGCTGGGGTGATCGATCAGGACACGAAAGCGGTAAATGCGCATGAAGGGGTCGTCGAATGGAACGCGAAATTAACGTTCCCACACGGAGCCTACGTTTTGTGCGGGATCGGTCGTTCCATCCCGGGTGCCGGTATGGATCCTAGTTTTCGTCCTGTTTCGAGCATCAAAGCCCACGCTTCATCACGGTCGTTGTGGATCAAACCATCCAGAATGGCCTCCTTGATCACCGTCTTGATGTCGCCAATGAGCTTGCAGGGTGGGATCGCGAAAGCATGCATGACATCCTCGCCGGTGATGGGTGGTTGGAAGTTGCGGACACGGTCCTTTTCCTCCACCTCCTTCAACTTCTGGATCACCACTTCGTAATTGCGCAGGTAACGATCCTTCTTCTTCTCGTTCTTGCTGGTGATGTCCGCTCGGCACAGGATCATTAGTGCGTCGATGTCGTCCCCAGCATCGAAGAGCAACCGACGGACCGCACTATCGGTGACCTCTTCCTTGGTGAGCGCGATCGGGCGCAGATGCAGGGCCACGAGCTTCTGCACGAACTTCATCTGCTCGTCCAGCGGCAGCTTCAATCGGCGGAAAATGCCGGGTACCATGCGCGCACCCCTGTCCTCGTGCCCGTGAAAGGTCCAACCATGTCCCGGTTCGAAACGCTTGGTCTTCGGCTTGGCGATGTCGTGAAGCACAGCACCCCAGCGCAACCATAGGTCATCGCTCTTTTCGCAAACGTTGTCCAGCACTTGCAAGGTGTGGTAGAAATTGTCCTTGTGACCCATGCCGTGCTTCTCCTCGGCACCGCTCAATTCCACGAATTCGGGAAAGAACTCGTGGAGGAGCCCTGTATCGCGCAGCAGGATGAAACCTACGCTGGGCTTGGGTGTTAGGAGGATCTTGTTCAACTCCGCATGGATGCGTTCGGCACTGATGATCTCCAGCCGCTTTGCGTTCCGCTGGATGGCTTCGAAGGTGGTTGGGTCGATGGTGAAACCCAATTGGGTGGCGAACCGCACAGCGCGTAACATCCGCAAGGGATCGTCGCCGAAGGTGATGTCCGGATCGAGCGGTGTGCGGATGAGACCTTGGTCCAAATGAAGCAGGCCACCGAACGGGTCCACCAGCGCACCCATGCTGCCCTTGTTGAGGGAGATGGCGAGTGCATTCATGGTGAAGTCGCGCCGTTCCTGATCGTCCTTGATGGTACCCGGTTCTACCTCGGGCTTGCGGCTGTTCCGGCTATAACTCTCTTTGCGGGCACCCACGAATTCCACCTGCATGTCGCCGTACATGAACATGGCGGTCCCGAAGTTCTTGAACACATTCACATGCCCGGCACCCGATCGTTTCGAAACCTCCCGTGCGAATGCGATACCGTCGCCCTCTACCACGAAGTCGATGTCCTTGCACGGACGCCCGATGAGCCGGTCCCGTACATAGCCGCCTATTGCGAAGGCCGGGATGTCCTGTTTTGCAGCCTCGGCACCAACCGCCGCGAACAACGGCTCCAGTGCGACACCTTCGAGGCGTGACGGGTCGACGGTATAGTTGCTGGTGCGCATGCGGCAAGACGGATCGCTGGTGGATACCAACGGTTCGGTCGCGCGGCAAAAGTAGCGGCTTGCTTGGTGGCGATGGCTCACCGAACTGGCTTGCGGAGCGCTTGGACGAGAAGAATGGCGATCCCCACAGGCATCAGGGCAGATGCTACAAGGAGCTGTACGTAATGCCCAGGGATCATTCCCCAACCTACCCAGAAGAAGGTGCCTTGCGTGAAGAGCAGGAGTTCGCTAAGTACGATCCCGATCACCAACGACCCCAAACCTACGCGCATGGCCCAACGTTTCGTGTCCAACCAGCCTTGTAGTATGGCGTAGGCGAGAAGCAGCATCGTCATCACACCAAGGGTGTTCATGTGGATGAAGCCCATGACGTAGTGCCGCAACGTGAAGGCCATGATGGCGATCGATGGCACCGCCACAGAGGCTTGGACCAGTACTTTCAATGCCATGCATACCAAGGCGATGCCGATAAGGATACGGGCGGATCGTGGAATGTGTTCATGGGCGACGGAACGGATCCGGCGTAGGAGCTTGAGCGTTCGCCACGCGGCCCAAACCTGGATGGTCACGGCGATGGAGACAGTAGCGAACACGGCCGGGAGAGGTTCACTCCATGCGATCGCCAAGGCGTATGTGAAGATCGCGGAGATGACCCACAACGAGAGCGTAAATCCGTCGATGCGCAATTCGAAGCCTTGTCGCTCTGCCCAGCGTGCGCCCAAGGCCATGGCAGCGAACCAGAACCAACCGTTGAATTGGAAGTGCAGGAAGAATTGCACCGCCCAGTAATAGATCTCATGGCCTTGGTTGCCCGTGGCGATGATCGGTCCGATGGCCAGAATACCCAGCGTGGATAGCACGAAGAAACCGATCGCGAAGCGCAACAGGGCACGACTTCCTTTCGCAGGCCAGGTCGTGCTGGCGCGCCAAACCATGCCGAGCAGGATATAGGCCAGGACCATTTGGAGCGCGTTGAATCCAATGGAGAACGCACCATAGCCCTGGATCGGAAAGGACACGAGCATCCCAAGCACCGCAAATTGGATCCCACCCAAAAGCCAACGTGTTCCAGTCGATATTCGGCCTGCGCCGCCATCATGCAACAAGGCGATCGCAGTGCCCATGAACAACCACCCGAGAAGGGCCGTATGGGAGTGGCCGTGTAGCCATGGACGGAACGTGACGAATGGGATCTCCACGATGTACAATGCCCGTAGAAGAACCCCGATCACCGATGCGAAGAATAGATCGAGTAGTGCCACCAAGAACCACATTCGGTACGCAGACCGCCCGGTGTTTTCACGCATTTGTCGCTGCGGTAACGTTGAAAGGATCGGTAGAATGGGGGAGGTCATATCTTTGCGTGACGGATGTCATGTTGGGGACAAAAGTATCCGATGACATTTGTCACGCCCACCGAACCATACAAAACCAGAAGATCATGATCAGTAAGAAGATCGCCGCAATTTCCTCACTCGTTCTAATCGTGGGCTTCACCGCATGTGGAGGTGGAGAGGAGCATTCATCCACGCCTCCTGGTGTTTCCGCAGAGCCTGCTGAGGTAGAAAGCAAAGCGAATGATAACCTGTACACTGCTGCGGATATCACGTTCGGCGAGATCGATCCGGCCATGGTCGAAAAAGGGCGGTCCACGTATGATGTGAAGTGCCAAGCCTGCCACAGCACCGGACCGAATCGCGTAGTAGGGCCGGGCTGGAAAGGCATTACCGAACGTCGCGCACCGGAGTGGATCATGAACATGGTCCTTAACGTGGATGTCATGCTCGAATCCGACCCCGAAGCACAGAAGGCTTTGGAAGAATGCTTGGTGCGCATGCCCAACCAAGGGCTCTCAAAGGATGAAGGACGTGAGATCCTGGAGTTCATGCGGACACTCTGAACCAGAACCAACAAGAACTACACCCCATACACCGAACCATGAAACGACCACTGATCTACACCGGCACCATGCTGGGCATCGTTGGAGGAGCATTCCTCCTGATGAACAGTTTGCCGGGGTGCCGTCCTGGAACCACCAAAACCGTGGTCACCGGAGATGCGGCCGCCAAAGTCTACGTGAAGCCCGGAACGCATGATGAATTCTACAACTTCGTAAGCGGCGGATTCAGCGGTCAACTCGCAGTGTATGGAATACCAAGCGGTAGGCTGTTGCGCGAGATCCCCGTATTCTCGTTGGAC
The DNA here is from genome assembly GCA_016710015.1 of Flavobacteriales bacterium. Taxonomy (GTDB): domain Bacteria; phylum Bacteroidota; class Bacteroidia; order Flavobacteriales_F; family PHOS-HE28; genus PHOS-HE28. The sequence goes on along the minus strand of JADJLR010000001.1, from coordinate 472,973 downwards.
CCGGAGTCAGGATATGGCTTTTCCGAGGAGACCAAGGGCATGCTTTCAACCACCTATGGGAATATCCCTTGGGATGATTCGCACCACCCCGAACTTTCGCAAACGGATGGTGTGCCGGATGGAAAATGGTGCTTCATCAACGGGAACAACACGCCACGGATCGCGTTGATCGATCTAGGCGTGTTCCGAACCACGAGTATCATTGAGATCCCGAACAGTGCCGGTAACCACTCCTCACCGTTCACCACGGGCAATAGCGAATATGTCGTGGCGGGTACCCGTTTCAGCGTACCCATGGGTGATGAAGCCCAGCGCGATGTGCCCATCAATAGTTACAAGGAGAATTTCAAAGGAACGATCTCGTTCATCCATCCCGAGCCGGAGACCGGCAAGATGAGCGTTGCCTTTCAGATCAAGACCCCGGGGGTGAACTTCGATCTGAGCCATGCTGGCAAAGGACCTAGCGAGGGTTGGTTCTTCTTCAGTTGCTACAACACCGAGCAGGCCTATAGCTTGTTGGAGGTGAACGCGAGCCAGAAGGACAAGGACTTCGTAATGGCCGTGAACTGGAAATTGGCCGAGCAATTGGCCAAGGATGGCAAGGGCAAGCGCGTACCTGGCAAACACCACAGCAACTGGTGGAATGAGGAAACGCACAGCAGCGAGACCACTGTATACGATGATGTGCTGCAACTGGACCCTGCCGAACACCCAGGTCTGTTGTACTTCATGCCTTGTCCGAAGTCTCCGCATGGATGCGATGTCGATCCGACCGGAAACTACATCGTGGGCAGCGGTAAACTCGCAGCACTACTTCCCGTGTTCAAGTTCGACAAGATCCAGAAGGCCATCGCTGATAAGGACTTTGAAGGAGAATTCGCGGGAATCCCTGTGCTCCGCTACGAGAGCGTACTGCATGGCGAGGTCAAGAAGCCAGGACTTGGGCCGTTGCACACCGAATTCGATGACAAGGGCAACGCCTACACGAGCATGTTCGTGAGCAGCGAGATCGTGAAGTGGAACGTGGAGTCCCTGGAGATCCTCGATCGCGTACCTACGTATTACAGCATCGGTCACCTCAGCATCCCTGGCGGAGATAGCAAGAAGCCGTGGGGCAAATACGTGATCGCCTACAACAAGATCACGAAGGATCGCTATCTACCGACCGGTCCTGAGTTGACCCAAAGTGCTCAGCTCTATAGCATCGACGGTGAAAAGATGGAGTTGCTGTTGGACTTTCCGACCACCGGTGAGCCGCACTACGCACAGGCCATTCCTGCCGAATTGGTGAAGCCACGGGAAGTGAAGTTCTACAAGATCGAGGAGAACCACCACCCGTACGTCGCCAAGGGCGAGAAGGAAACGAAGATCGAACGGAGAGGCAAGGAGGTACACGTTTGGATGACCTGCATCCGTTCCCACTTCGCACCGGACAACATCGAAGGCGTGAAGCTCGGAGATGAGGTCTACTTCCACCTGACCAATTTGGAACAGGATTGGGACGTACCGCACGGGTTCGCCATCAAGGGAGCTGTCAACGCAGAGTTGTTGGTGATGCCCGGTGAGACCCAGACATTGAAGTGGGTGCCTTCCAAGGTCGGCATGTGGCCCATGTACTGCACCGACTTCTGCTCCGCACTGCACCAAGAGATGAGCGGATACGTGCGCGTGTCTCCCGCTGGTAGCAACGTACCGTTGACCGCACAAACCCTTTCCGTGGATGCGGAAATGTGAGTGAGCACCGAAGTATGAACCGACATCCGCCGTTCCACAGGGCAGTTCTGTACCCGTGGCGGCGGATGTTTCCTTTCTCCCCATAACCAACCGCCATGAAACCCATTTCTCGTGTCATGATCGCCCTTGCAGCGCTCTCGTTGCTTGTACTCTTGGTCGCTCCGATCTGGCGTATCGATCTACAGGCACCACAGTACCCGGAAGGCTTGTACATCCAGATCTTCGCTGACCACTTCCACGGTGACACGGAGAAGATCAATGGCCTGAACCATTACATCGGAATGGCTACCATCCACGATGAGATGTTCCCGGAGTTCACCTACCTGCCGAAGGTGATCATGGCCTTGGCGATCTTCGGAGTGATTGCTGCGCTATGGGGGAAGCGCCAAGGTCTTTTCGCGGGTCTTATCACGTTGACGCTATTCGGACTTTGGGCACTCTACGACATGTGGAAATGGGGATACAGCTACGGCCATGATCTGGATCCGCGTGCTGCGATCAAGGTGGAGGGTATGGTTTATCAGCCTCCGCTGATCGGACACAAGAAGTTGCTCAACTTCGATGCGTGGTCGACACCCGATATCGGTGGGTGGTTGCTCTTCGGCGTAATGGGTATGTTGGCGGTGGTCTACTTCTTGGAATTGCGCGAGCTGTTCCGAAGAAGGGACGCTAAGATGAATACCTGATCCCGTTCCGGCGGAATAGGAGATCCGTAGTTGCGCATAACACCAAGATCCACCACGATGAAGAATCTGCTGCTCTCACCCATCACTTTATTGTTCTTTCTGACCACCGCTCTGCTCTCTTGCGGACAGGCGATACCGAAGATCGATTTCGACCATGCCGAGTGCGCACATTGCCGGATGAACGTTGTGGATCGTCAATTCGGAGCCGCCCTGCATACATTGAAAGGCCGTCAGTACGTCTTTGATGATGTGCAGTGCATGATCCAGCATGTTGCGAATGGTACGATCGCCGAAGATCAGGTGGATGCTTGGTACGTGTGTGATCATGCGCACCCTGGGGTGCTGATCGATGCCACCACGGCGGTCTATGTGAAAGGTCCGGGTTTCCGAAGTCCCATGCGCGGTGATGCAGCAGCCTTTGCCACCGCGGACGATCGCACGATCGCTGTGAAGGATAAAGGCGGGGAAGAACTTGATTGGGCACAACTGCGTGAAGCCCTGAAGCCGTGATCGGCGTTCGGTCCATAGCGTACCTCCTACTTCCCTTCGCGATAGGTCAGGTCGATGCGACCCACGCAGCATCGTGGCAGCACCAAGGGGGTGGATCACCGAGCCTGATGGAAGTCTTGGCAATTGCCGCACCCGGTGATACCATCCATGTGTACGGTGAAGTCCATGAGGGAACGATCACCATTGAGAAGTCCGTGGTATTGATCGGTCATGACGGTGCAGTGATCGATGGGGGTGAGCAGGGTGAAGTCGTGTTGATCAAGTCCAATGATGTCACGATCGAGGGCTTCACCATTCGTGGTAGCCGCATCAGTAATCTGGAGGACAATGCCGGGATCAAAGCGAGCGAATGCCGTAACACGGTGATCCAGGATAACTTCTTGGATGGCTGCTTCTTCGCGATCTATCTAAGCGGTTCCAAGGGTGCATTGGTGGAGCACAACACCGTGGTGGGCCACAACGTGCGCGATGATCAGATGGGCAATGGCATCCACCTGTGGAAATGCAACAGCGCGATCATCCGGAACAATACCGTGCGCAACCACCGCGACGGGATCTACTTCGAATTCGTGACCGATTCGCGCATCATCGACAATATCAGCACCGGACATATCCGCTATGGCCTGCACTTCATGTTCAGCCACCGCAACGAGTACATCGGAAATCTGTTTCGTGACAATGGTGCTGGAGTTGCGGTGATGTACTCGCACCACATGATCATGCGCCACAACCGTTTCGAGGCGAATCGCGGAGCCAGTGCATACGGCCTGCTGCTGAAGGAGATCAACGACGGAGAGGTGACCGACAACCTGATGATGGACAACACCACCGGTTTGATGGTGGATGGATGCAACCGCATCTCCGTTGAACGCAACGAATTCAGGAACAACGGCTGGGCCCTGCGCCTATTCGCGAATGCCTTGTACTGTGCGTTCAACGACAACGCGTTCATCGCCAATACCTTCGACTTGAGCAGCAATGGGGAGTTGAAGGAGAACGTGATGTCCGGGAACTACTGGGACCGCTACGTGGGCTACGATCTGGATCACGATAAGGTCGGGGACACCCCGCATCGACCACTGGGGTTCTTCGCGCTGCTGGTGGAGCGCATTCCATACGCCATGGTCTTTTCGCGCAGCCTATTTGTTTCTCTGCTCGATCGTGCCGAGCGCTTGCTTCCGACGTTGACGCCTGCTGCCTTGCAAGATGAACATCCACTCATGCGGCAGCAAGAATGGGTTGGTAAGGCCGACAAGAACAATGGAAATGCACCGATCTCGGTACGAACAATGAACGGTCGATCGAACGACATGGATCATGGCTGAACCAAGGATCACCTTCACCGATGTGGGGAAGCGCTATGGAAAACTGTGGGCGCTGCGGAACCTCAATGTCGCATTCCACCCCGGTGAAGTGGTGATGATCATCGGGCCGAACGGATCCGGAAAGACCACTTTGATCAAAGGTCTACTCGGACTGGTACGACCGACAACGGGAAGCATAGCGGTGAACGGGACCGTGATCGGAACCGACCCCGCTTACCGTCAGGCGATCGGTTACATGCCCCAGATTTCGCAGTTCCCGGCGGCCCTGACCATTGGTCAGCTACTTGACATGATGCGCGATATCCGCGAACTGGATGATGCCAGTATCGACGATCGCTTGATCACGGACCTTGGGCTGGATAAGCAATTGGACAAGCGCCTCAATGAACTCAGCGGCGGTACACGGCAAAAGGTGAGCGCCGTGTTGGCATTCCGATCCAAGCCGGAGATCCTTGTGATGGACGAACCGACCGCCGGCTTGGACCCGGTATCAGCGAGCAAGGTACTGGGCCGGGCTGCCGAAGTGCGTGAGCGTGGTGGTACGGTCCTGGTCACGTCGCACCTGATGGAAGAAGTGGAAACGTTGGCCGACCGCATCGCCTACCTCGAGGATGGCCATTTGCGCTTCATCCTACCGATGAGTGAGATCTTGGAGAGCACGGGACAGCAGCGCTTGGCCAAAGCCTTGCCGGAGTTGTTGGTCCGGAAGGTGGCGACCGGTGCGAACGCGTAAGGTGGAGGAATTTGAACTGATCCCCTGAGGAGTGAAAGCATGTTGAAAGTCTTCAAATACACCCTGATCGACCTGGCCCGGAACCGCTTTGTGTTGGGCTATGCGCTGCTGATGTTGTTCGTTGCCGAAGGATTGTTCTTCGTGGAGGATGATCCGTCCAAGGCCTTGCTCAGCTTGGTGCAGGTGGTGATGGCCTTGGTGCCACTGATCGCTTTGGTGTTCACCATCGTCTACAGTTATGATTCCTTGGAATTCACGCAATTGCTCGCCGTGCAGCCGATCGCACGCCGATCCATCCTGGCCGGTCAGTTGCTAGCACTCTGTACCGCATTGCTTGTAGCACAAGGTTTCGGGCTGGGGCTACCCTTGATCGTACACTTACCCAATATGGCAGCTTTGATGCTGTCGTTTTCTGGCTCGGGGCTGGTACTGGTCTTCACTGCGCTTGGGCTTTTGATCGCCTTGAAACAGCGAGAAAAGGCGCGTGGGGTGGGAGTGGGCCTCACCGTGTGGTTCCTCTTTGTATTGGTGTACGATGCCTTGTTGATGGCCCTCATGTTCTCCTTCAGCGATCACCCCATCGAACCGTTCGTAGTGCCCTTGGCTGCTTTGAATCCGATCGACATGGGTCGCATCTTGGTCATGCTCCAAGTGGATCTTGCGGCCATGATGGGCTATAGTGGTGCGGTCTACAAGGATTTCTTCGGTTCCTACGGCGGGATCGCCGTGGCTGCTGCAGTGCTCTTGCTGTGGTTCGTAGTACCCACACTCTTTTCCTTCCGCACTTTTCAGCGGAAGGACCTCTGAGCCACATTCGCCTTATCGCCCTTGTTCCTCCACTCTCTTGGTGCGGAACGGCATCCGATCTGTTTGGTGCGGATCATCGGGTCCTTGCTCCTTCCCGGTGACTGGAGCGGTCATGTCTTTGCGTGATGCTCTGATCACCGTTTCCTCCTTCATGAACTTGCTTCGGATCTTCATGCTTGTCGGATCGGATATGATCATTTCCTGACGGATGTCATTGATCGTTCGGAGATCCCGAATGATCTTGCTCTCTGAAACGTAAGTACCCCACCCCATGAGAACCCCCAACTTGTCGATCCAAGCGTTTGCCCTTCTCCTCTTCCCACTTTTTGCAGCTTGTGGTAGCGGAGTTGCTGAAGAAACCACCGATGCTGCCCCCGCCAGCGAGGAACCAGGTGCTGGTCAATCCGCTGTGGTGGATGACATGTCGGCCAAGAACGTCGTACAGATCGCGGTGGGTTCGCCCGACCATAAGACCTTGGTTGCAGCCGTTCAACATGTGAAGTATGAGGATGTGCTCGCGAACGCTGGTCCATTCACGGTGTATGCACCCACGGATGCAGCCTTTGCAGCTTTGCCGGAGGGAACCTTGGACAACCTGTTGAAACCAGAGAACAAGATGACCTTGCAGGACATCTTGGAATACCACGTTGCGCTGGGTGTGATGAAGCCGGAGAGCATGAGCAACGGTCGTTCCGTTGGAATGGCCAACGGCGACAACGTGAAATTCACCGTCGCCGAGGATGGAACAGTGATGATCAATGATGCCAAGGTGTTGGGCACTGTGCCCGCCTCGAATGGCTTGGTGGTGGTGATCGACAAGGTGCTACTTCCACCAGCAGAATAGATACTACCGAGCACTGTTCCGTTCTGTGGTGGATTTGGAACGGTGAAAGTCAGCAAGGGCGCTCAGTGAGCGCCTTTGTTGTTTCGGCCTTGCATGATCTCTCGGATCACGTACGAGCCATTCTTGCCGACGCACTGGACCATCGATCGCCTCTATGCGTTGATCATCCTGGCTCCGATCTCGCACCCTCAGCAATGACGTGCCCTATCGGTTCTCCAAGGCCGGAATGCCGCCACTGTCAATGCATCCATCGATCGTTCATAACGCTGTGGATGATCGATCCGGAAAATGACCGAAGTCAAGGACTGGATCTTGCAGCTTTGAAACCCGCGAAAACGATATTGAAGACCATGCCACAAGCCATCCTTTTTGACGCAATAACATCTATGACCGCCGTCGGCAGACCCAAGCCCAGCACCAGTTTCTCCCAAGAAGAGGTGCTGGCCGCTGCGTTGGAATACTTCCACGACGACGAACTCGCCGCCACCACGTGGATGAACAAGTATGCCTTGCGCAACACCAAGGGTGAATTGATCGAACTGACCCCCGCAGACACCCATGCCCGCATGGCAGCGGAGTTCGCGCGCATCGAGCGTTCCTACAAACCGATTCCCGCAGAGAAACACGCCTTGCTTTCCACCTACGGGAAAAAGCGGAAGCCCTTGGACGAGAAGCGCATCTTCGACCTCTTCGATGGTTTCCGAGACATCGTGCCGCAGGGGAGTGTGATGGCTTCCTTGGGCGACAACACACGGTTGGCCTCGCTCAGCAATTGTGTGGTGATCCCTGCGCCAGTGGACAGCTACGGCGGCATCTTCCGGAACGACCAGCAACTCGCCCAACTCTTCAAGCGCCGCTGCGGCGTGGGTTTCGACCTCAGCACATTGCGCCCGGAAGGAGCTACCGTAAGTAATGCTGCACGCACCAGCACTGGAGCGGTCTCCTTTATGGAGCGCTTCAGCAACACCACGCGCGAAGTGGCACAGAAAGGCCGCCGTGGCGCGTTGATGCTCACCATGGACATCGCACATCCGGATGTGGAGCAGTTCATTACCATGAAGCAGGACCTCGCCAAGGTCACCGGCGCGAACGTGAGCGTGCGCGTGGGCGATGCCTTCCTGCAGGCCGTGGAGGACGATGCCGACTACACCCACCAATGGCCCATCGACAGCAAAACGCCATCAGTGACAAAGACCGTTCGCGCCCGCCAACTGTGGAACACGCTGATCAAATGCGCCCACAACAGCGCGGAGCCCGGCATCATCTTCTGGGATCGCCAGCACAAGTATTCCACCTCCAGCGTCTATCCCGGCTTCAAGAACGAAAGCACCAACCCCTGCGGCGAGATCGCCATGCAGGGCGGGGATAGTTGCCGCTTGATCGCCATCAACTTCTACTCTTTCGTCACGGATGCCTTTACGCCGAAAGCACGATTTGACCACGCACGTTTGGCAGAGGTGACCTACGAGGCTCAGCGCCTGATGGACGATCTCGTAGACCTCGAACTGGAGGCGGTAGAACGGATCCTCGTGAAGATCGATAAGGACCCCGAGCCGGATGCCGTGAAGCGTGTAGAGCGCGAGACGTGGCAGTTGCTCGGCGAGACCGGTCGCAAGGGGCGCCGCACGGGGCTGGGCTTTACCGGCATGGCCGACGCGCTTGCCGCACTGAACTTGGCCTACGACAGTACAGCTGCGGTGGAAGCCGCCGAGCACATCATGCGCACCAAGTGCGAGGCTGAGTTCAACAGTAGCATCGACATGGCGATCGAACGCGGCAGTTTTGTCGGCTTCGACCCCGCCGTGGAGCGCACCTCTGAGTTCACCGATATGCTGGCCATTGAACTGCCCGAGCTGCATGCCCGCATGATGAAGAACGGTCGTCGCAACATCAGCATCAGCACGGTTGCACCCACCGGCACGCTCAGCCTGCTCACGCGCACCAGCAGCGGCATCGAACCCGTGTACATGCTGGGCTACACGCGCCGCCGCAAGCTCGGCCCCAATGCCGATCCCGCCGAGGTCACCTTCACCGATGCCATGGGCGACCAATGGGAGGAATTCACCGTTCACCACCCACGCCTCGTGGATTGGATGAGCGCCACCGGCAAGAAGGACGTGAACGAAAGCCCTTACGCCAACAGCACTGCGAACAACATCGACTGGCAACACCGCGTGCGCCTACAAGCCGCCGTGCAGAAGTACACCACGCACAGCATCAGTTCCACGATCAATCTTCCATCCGAGGTGAGTGCGGAACTCGTAGGCAACATCTACCGCGAGGCTTGGCACAAGGGATTGAAGGGCATCACTGTTTATCGAGACGGATCGCGTAGCGGCGTGCTCGTCTCCAACGAGAAGAAGGAGGATATAACAGTTGTGCATACCAAGCGCCCGGACATCCTGGAAGCCGATGTGATCCGCTTCAACAACGAACTGGAGCCGTGGATCGCCGTGGTGGGTCTGTTGGACGGAAAGCCTTACGAGATCTTCACCGGCAAGGCCAAAGGCGTGTTCCAACTGCCGAATTGGGTGGAAAAGGGTTGGGTGAACAAGCGCAAGGACAAGAAGAGCGGCAAGAACATCTACGACCTCGAGTACGCCGACAGCGATGATTACCGCGTGACCATCCAAGGTCTCAGCCGCAGCTTCGACAAGGAGTACTGGAACTACGCGATCCTGATCAGTGGCATGCTGCGCCAAGGCGTTTCCGTGCCGCACGTGGTGGACACCGTGGTGAACCTCAACCTCTACGATGAAACGCTGAACACGTGGAAGAACGGCATCGCACGCGCACTTTCGCGCTACATCGCCGACGGCACCAGCGCCAGCGGTCGCCATTGCAACGATTGCGGTGACAGCGAAGGCGTGTACTACGAGGAAGGTTGTTTGAAATGCCGGAGTTGTGGTAGCTCCAAGTGTGGATAAGGAATTGGTCCAACCTTTGGATCATTGAGCATAGAAGCTGGCGCTGGATAACATCCTGCCAGAAGCGGATCGATCGAATGATCCGTAAAGTGGTGATCCGACCGGAGGACCTTTGCTTGATCCGATCCTCTTCACGAATGGGTCTGGCTGATCGACAGTTCGCGTAACAAACGAATAACTTCGACGTGCCATCCATCTATATGACGGTTCCTTGAACATAGCCCACTCATGGTACCTTGCGTTGTATCACTCAACTCGATCAGCGCCTATTCAGCAGGAAGTTACGTTGCATCTTGTACAACGCGTTGGCCACTGTCAGTATCACAGCTCTATATGTTTCATGTTGTCCGGGTCGAAAAATGAGCTCGATCGCGCCCGAAGTGTGGAAAGACCACATTGCAGCTGATATCGAATATGCTGGCTTCGAACATGGTAGTGTACGCCTTCCCTTGATCAACTGATCCGGTCAATGCCGCTTTGGTTGGAGCGGTAATTATTTCACAACCTTGCGGTCGTCTAGCCCAGAAGAGGAACCGAGTCGAATTCGTTTTAAGATGAATGACCTAGGCACTACCAACAGGCTCCTGCTCTTCATCGTCGTTCCCTTGATCTTCTATTTGTTGAAGGAGCTATCCTTCATTTTTGTACCACTCTTCTTCTCCATGTTCATTGCCTTGCTTTTTCTTCCGCTCATGCGGTGGTTCAAGAAGAAGAAGGTGCCAAATGCACTTAGCGTTACTGCCGTTATTGCCATCATCGCCACCACGTTCTATCTAGGTGGTCGCTTGATCAGGATCTCCACGAGCGAATTGCGCTCTGCCGACAACTCATTCGTAGCTCTAGCCGAGTCCAAGCTACTTGGACTAGTGGTATCGTTGGAGTCGTTCATGGGCATCGAGCGTATCGCCGGCGTACAGGTGATCGATCATTACCTCAAGGAGTTCAATGTTTTCGAAAACATGGGTCCCACAGTTGGAATGGTCGGTGACACGCTGACCATGACCTTGATGACGGTCTTCTTCATGATCCTTCTTTTGGCGGGCTCCATCAACCTTCAAGACGTGTTGCAGACGGTGATCTTTCGTCAGAAATACGCTTCGGTAAAGGTGTTCAGGAGAATAGAGAAGGATATCATCAAATTCATCAGGGTCAAATTCGTCATAAGCTTTTTCACCGGTGTCGGCTTCACACTGGCCTGTGTATTCTTCGATGTGAGCTTTCCGGTATTCTGGGGTCTATTTGCCTTCCTGATCAACTTCGTGCAGATGGTCGGATCCATTGTTTCAGTCATCCTACTTAGCCTCTTTGCCATGGTAGAACTCGATCCATCGGGTACGCTTCTAGCATTTGTCCTTGTGATCATTGGCGTACAGGTGATCATGGGCTCCATACTGGAACCGAACTTCCTTGGTAAGACGTTCTCCATCAACGTGATCACCGTGTTGGTGATGCTCATGCTCTGGGGATACATCTGGGGTGTTCCCGGCCTTATAATGGCCATACCCATCACGGTATTCATCAAGATCGTCCTGGAGCAGTTTCCCAGGACCCGGGTCATTGCTCGATTGATGTCGGGGACAATGGTCGGGCCTGTACAGACCCGATAGTTCTACCTGTTGATCAGGACCTATCGACGTGTAGGCTCCCACGGGGACACGCGGTCGGAGATCGCGATCATAGTCGAAGCTTATGTACCACCAAAGGCCGCGTTCCTTGCGGCACTTCAGTGATACACATTTTGAACTACTGCGACGTTCCTATCCCTGTACAGTTGAGCGTAGCTTCTCCTCCAACTCGATGGCCTTCGGGAAGAGGATGTTGTTCTCCAAGTGGATATGCCGATGCAGGTCCTGCTCGAATTCGTTGAGGAAACGGAATGCGGCATTGTACGTGGCGCAACCGTCGGCCGGCATGGTGTAGTTGTTGGTGAGCGTAGCGATGCGACGGAACCTTTCCCCCTCGGCATCGTGGTCCTCCATCATCATGTGTACTGGATTGTTCACCGTACCGAATGGCGGGGTGGGCGGAGTGCTTCCATCGGTTGCCGCCTTTTCCAGCTGTTTGATGAAGGGGAACAACAAGAGTTCCTCTTTCTTCATATGAACGGCCATGGCTCCTGCACATTCGTTGAATTCGCGTGCGATATCGAACAATTCCGGATGCCGACCGCCATGTACTTTGCACAGCTTGTCCAGGTATTGCTGCAACACCGGCACGCGTTGGTTGATATAGCCGTGATGCATGCTTTCGATGTGGTCCGCGAGCTTGGTGAGTGACCACGTCTTCGGGTCGTCGCCGGTGGCTGCATCGCGCGCCAGTGCGGCCTTGATCTCGTTCTCCAAGGTGGCGGGGTCGATGTTCTTCTGCTTGCACACTTCTTCCACGCTGCGTCCGCCTCGGCAGCAGAAGTCGATGCCATAAGTGGTGAATACAGCGGCGGCGCGGTAATCATCGGCTACGATGGAGCCGATCGTTCGGTCTTTGGTGATGTTCATGGGGATTCAGGTTCGTGTTGGTGAATGAGCGTTATTGCAATAAGGGTGAACGAACGTTGCCGGGCTGAACCATAGTGGATGGACATGTCCGAAACAAGTGCTTGATGTCATCGCTTGAGGTAGGTTGAACCCTGTTCGAGACCGGCTGTGAGGCAGTGAATGGTGGTGTTCTCCAACATGTTGCGCAAGTCCTCCCGGATCTTTTCGAAGTGGTCGTGAAGCGGGCATGGCTTCGATGCGTTGCATGCTTTCAGGCCCATGCCACAGCCGCGATACACGGTGTCGTCGTCAATAGCCTTTACGATATGGCTCAGCTTGATCTTCTTGGCCATGAGCGGCGGTAGATCGAACCCACCGGATGGGCCTTTGTGCGATTCCATGATCCCGGCACGGGTCAATTGCTGCAAAACCTTGGCAGTGAAGGCCTTTGGCGAATCGGTCCGTTCGGCGATCGCGTCCAAGCTCAATCGTTCTCCCATAGCACTGGCCACGGCGATCACCGTTGTGGTACGGAAGGCGTATTGGCAGGTCTTGGAGAACATGGCTGGGGCAAAAATAGGCACTTTGGAACAATAAAAGATGATATTATCCGAAAATGGCGATCAGCGCAGGTGAGGGCGGTGGTTGCGAAGGAGTACTGATCCGATGGACGTGCCCCAGGGCAGGCACGTTGAAGCAAAGTAGCGATCAAGGACGATGCGAAGGCATCAATCGGGTAAGAGGTCTCATGGTGCTCCTATCCCAAGACCGTTCGTACAGAAAGCGAAGGAGTTCAAGTGCTGACCTCGGTGACCCACAGTGATCGGGGGGTAGTGCGAGGTGAACCTACGATCAACGTTTCCATCGGACACTCCACACTCCTCGTAGATCGTTGATCGCATACCCTGTGGCTTGGTCTTGTTCATAACGCGCTGTGATCTCAGCCTGCGCAGCGCTATCCAATGTGGAACCGGGTATCCCATGGCATTTCAAGCATGCTGGCGTGTTGATGAAGATCGGACGGTAATAGGCGATGCTATCCCCGTGCAATTCAATCCTGGGTCTTATTGCGGTCTCGTTGTTCACCTGTTTCCATTCAGCCAACATGGTCCTGAGTATCCTTGCTTCTTCGTCATAAGGCAGATCCTGTGGGTTGCGGATCCGGTCACTGGTCCGGCGAATGGTTGCTCCATGCGCTGAAGACAACGAGTCCAAAATAGAAAGTGCATTCAGTGAACAGAATTCCACGGCGTATGCCGGACCGCCTCGTTCCATGGCTTGTTGCAACTTCCCACTTAACGCTTGGAAAGATGCATCGGTGATCGACGCTCCTTTCACCAAGGCGCTTTCTTCCTCAGGAACCGAGAGTGATGAACTACACGAAGTCAGTATCAGGATACCGAGAACAACAGGGCTAGAACTCCATTTCATGTGGCCTAAGCTAGTTACTGAGTCGGTGAAAAGATCCGTTCTCGCGTACCCTTGGATCCACAGGGGTGAAGAGTGCGAAAGCCGGGCGGTTCGCACCCTTGCACTCTTTCACTCGCGCACCAATGGATCGTCCGTTTCTTCAGTGTCGGCTCAATAGCTTGGAGGTAAGCAAGCTTGGATCATCGTACTTTCAGTTTTCGGATCCATACGCGTACAGTGATCCTTGGTGTGCGGTTCCTGAACTCTTCAGATGTGATTTGACGGTTATGGGATCGTAGCTCAATGAGATCCATCGCTTGCACCGTTCACTTGACTGGATCATCCCGAATACCACCGTACACTATCGCTCGTCGTTACGGTGCCGACCCCCTCACCGCTGCGGGCTTCCCGATCCACATTAGGGATGGAGGCCCACATGAGCAGCTTACATTTGGGGCATCTGCCTTCCGGACAACACATAATGCGGTCTTTTTCCTGACTGCTTTTTCGCTAGGAGAACGAACAACCACATCGACCACATGAATACCCAATTCGCATTGACCGCTGCTGCACTTGCCCTGTTCACTCTTGGCTGCAACAGCAACGGCCCAGACACAGCCGTAGTACATGAACAACGGATCGATCCACAGGAACAGGATGACCATGATCGATCCAATGATGACCACGGTCATACCGATGCGAAAAAGGAGACCCCCGAAGTGGTGCTTGATCACGGCAAGCGATGGATCGCCAACAAGGAGACCACCGAAGGTATTGCGAACATGAGCGCGTTGATCGCCGAGTACGACGACTCCAACGGCGACCCGAAAGCCTTGAAAGCGAGGGTGGAAGAAGAATTCGCGTTGATCTTCGAGCGGTGTACCATGACGGGTGAGTCGCACGACCAACTCCACAATTACCTGATGCCGATCCATCAGGAGATGAATGAGATCGACTTTTCCGAGGCCGCGGAGCGCGATGAACTCATAGCCTATTTGGCAACATATTCGAACTACTTCGAATAGTTCAACGTCCGGTTGGGGGAGTACTTTTCCGAGTATGACATTCGTCATATTGTGGGCATACAGGTCCGGTACTTTTGCTATTGAAGCGCATGTCATTTCGCGATGAAGTTCAGGTCGGGTCCAAGGACCCCAGTGGGTTCGGTGTACACCGACTACGCTTCGTGTATTTCGGACTGATCGGTCTTTTCATTGCGCAAAGTGGACTGACCTACACAACAGGGACAGAGGTTCCGAAGGAATCCGCGCTACTTTCGGAACAGGCTCGACGTGGCGAAGCGCTCTACCGTGAGTTCAACTGCACGGCTTGTCATCAGTTCTACGGTTTGGGCGGTTATATGGGACCAGACCTGACGAACGTCATTAGCACAGAAGGGAAAGGGCCTGTGTATGCGAAAGCCTTCATCTTGCATGGCAGTGGACGTATGCCCGCCTTGGGCGTGCGCGATGAACAGGCCGATGATCTGGTCGCCTTCCTGGAAGCGGTGGCCGCGACGGGTACCTATCCCGTCCGCAATATGGACCTCACAGCCTGGGGCACTTACCGCGAAATGCACACCGATGAAGAGTGAGTGGACCCCAGCGAAGGGATTCGTGGTCGCTGGGCTGGTCGCTTTGTTGTGTGGGGCGTTGTTCGGTGTGATCGGTTCGTGGCAGCACGTGATCCCCGGCGTGGTGGATGCCATCCCTTTTGTGAAGTCGCGCCCCTTGCATGTTTCGTTGGTGATCGCATGGATCTTCCTCACCGCCGTGGGCGGTGTGTACCACTACCTGCCGAAGATCGTGGGTGCGCCCTTGCATTCAACGCGTCTGGCGTGGCTGCATTTGGCGATCTTCATCGGTACGGGCATGGCGATCATGGCTTCCTATTTCATGGGCCGTTTCGGCGGACGGGAATACTGGGAATTTCCGCCGGTACTCGGTATTCCGATCGCGGCTTCTTGGCTGCTGTTCATCTATAACTTCTTCCTTACGGCGAACAAGCACAAGGGTCCTTGGCCAGCCTATTTGTGGATGTGGGCCACCGGGATCGTATTCTTCTTGATCACTTTCGCGGAGGCCAACCTGTACCTCTTTCCACACTTCACAGGCAACATGGTGCGGGAACTCACCGTGCAGTGGAAGGCCTACGGAGCGCTCACTGGATCATGGAACATGCTCGTGTACGGCACGGCCATGGTGGTGATGGAACGCGCCTCCGGCAATACCGCGATCGCTCGGTCCAAAACGGCGTTCCTGCTTTTTGGGCTGGGATTCACCAATTTGCTCTTCGGCTGGGCACACCACATCTATCCGGTACCATCGGCCTTGTGGATCCGGGTGTTGGCGTATGCGATCAGCATGACCGAGTGGATCATTCTGGCCCGTATGATCCAGCAGTGGCGCAGCACCTTGGAAGAGGGCAAGCAAGGACAGGGCTCCATGACCGGTCGTTTCCTGTTCGCCAGTGAAATATGGGTATTCCTCAATCTCGGCCTCGCGCTGTTGATCTCGGTCCCTGCGATCAACCTTTTCACCCATGGCACGCACATCACCGTCGCACACGCCATGGGCAGCACCATCGGCATCAACACCACGATCCTCTTCGCATCGGTGTTCTTCATCTCCGGTGCATCGATCACCAAGAACCTGCGCATGGGATTCTGGCTCTTCAACGGATCCTTGCTGCTATTCTGGCTGTGCTTAGTGGGTGCCGGTATGGTGAAAGGCTACTACACCGTGCTCAGCGACCTGCACTTCCAAGTGATCATGGAACGAATTAGACCCTTCATTGTCGGGTTTGCCATCAGTGGGGTCGGTTTGTTCGTCGGCCTGTCCATGTTGGTCTGGGACGGGATCCAGGCACTGCTCAACTTGCCCAATTCGTTGGAGGACCTTGCCGCGCATCACGCGATCGATACGGAGCTACCTAGAAGCCCAGCATCGGTGAATGGACGTGCCGTACACCAGGGATCCAGCACCACCGCACGGCCATGATCGCAGAGCAACGATCGCAGGGATCGAAGGTCCAGTCACCCTTTGAATTGGTCGAGGCGATCCAGCGCATGAAACGCGAGAAGAACGTTGTGTTCTTGGCGCATTACTACCAAACACCCGAGATCCAGGAATTGGCCGACTTCGTTGGTGATAGTTTGGCATTGGCTCAAGCCGCTGATCGAAGCAAGGCGGATATCATCCTGTTCGCCGGTGTGCATTTCATGGCGGAGACGGCGAAGATCCTGAATCCGAAGCGCACGGTGCTATTGCCGGATCTCAATGCGGGCTGCTCTCTGGCGGAAAGTGCCCCGCCAGAGAAGTTCCGTGCATTCCTTGATGAGCATCCAGATCATGTGGTCGTCAGCTACATCAACTGCAGCGCAGAGGTGAAGGCCATGAGCGACATCATCTGCACAAGCAGCAATGCCGTACGTGTGGTGAACAGTATTCCACCGGGGAAGCCGATCATCTTCGCGCCGGATAAGCACTTGGGGGCTTACGTGCAACGCATGACGGGGCGAGAATTACTCCTTTGGGACGGCGTGTGCGAGGTGCATGTGGACATCAGTGCCAACAAACTCAAGCTACTGTTGGGTAAGTATCCCGAAGCGAAGCTCATTGCACATCCGGAATGCCCCCAGGAGATCCTGGACGAGGCAGACCATGTGGGATCCACGAGTTCCCTGTTGAGTTATGTGAAGGATGATCCAGCGCAAACCTTCATCGTGGCCACCGAAGCTGGCATCCTGCACAAGATGCAACAAGCCGTACCGCACAAGAAACTGATCCCGGCACCGGCCCACGCGAACAATACCTGTGCGTGCAGCGAGTGCCCTTACATGAAGATGAACACCTTGGAAAAGGTGTACGAAGCACTGCTGAACGGATCGCCGGAGATCGTTCTGGAGGAGAACGTGCGTCAACGCGCGGAAACAGCCCTGCGGCGCATGATGCAACTGGGATGAATCGGCGCCTGAACGTGATCGTTGTTGGGAGCGGCGTGGCTGGCATGGCCTTCGCGCATCGCCTCTCCGTATTGGCCGGGAAAGATGAAGTGGAGATCAGGATCCTTTCCAAGGCCCCGCCGGAAACGAGCAATTCGCATGCGGCGCAAGGTGGCGTTGCTGCAGTCATGGATCCCGCCGATTCCTGGGAACAACATCGTGACGATACGCTGGCCGTGGGTGCCGGACGTTGTGATCCGAACGTAGTGGAAATGGTGGTGCGCGAAGGACCACAATGCATCCAGGATCTCCTCGCCTTGGGTGCTCGTTTCGATTCGGATGCCGAGGGACGATTGGATGCCGCTCGTGAAGGCGGGCACGGGGCTGCGCGCATCGTACACCACCAGGACCGCACTGGCGCGGAATTGGTTCGTGTGCTGCGTGAACAAGTGGAACGATCGGATGTCATCCGCATCGAGGAGCCGATGCACGCGGTCGATCTCTTGCTGGATGCAAGCGGCGAACAGCAGCGATGCTGTGGAGTACGGGTATTGGATCTGAACACTGGGAGGATCACCGATCGCCATGCCGACGTGGTGGTACTCGCTACCGGTGGCGTGGGGCAGGTATTCATGCATACCACGAATCCGTCGGGGGCCACCGGAAGTGGTGTGGCCATGGCGGTGCGTGCGGGTGTCGCCTTGCGCGACATGGCCTTCGTGCAATTCCATCCTACCGCCTTGTACACTCCGGATCCGGGAACCGTTTTCCTGATCAGCGAAGCCGTGCGCGGTGCTGGTGCTATTCTGCTAAAGCCCAATGGCGAAAGGCTGATGGCAGGTATACATCCTTCGGGGGATCTTGCCCCACGGAATGTAGTCGCCCGTGCCATCCATGCTACGATGCGGTCGACCGGAGCACCGCACGTTCGGCTGGATGCTCGGCCGATCGGTCGAACCCGGTTCATCCATGAATTCCCGACCATCTATGACCATTGCAGAGGAATGGGGATCGATCCGACAACGGACTTGATCCCGGTGATGCCAGCGGCACACTACCTTTGCGGCGGTATTCGCACAGATGCATTCGGACATAGTTCATTGGTTGGGCTCCTTGCACTGGGCGAATGCGCATGCAGCGGACTGCATGGTGCAGATCGGCTGGCCAGCAACTCCTTGTTGGAGGCCTTGGTGATCCCACGCAGTGCCGCTACCAACGTACTAGCAACCGCACGGACCGAACACTTGCCCGACGATGCAGGGGTCGGGGCGGATCGGTCCGATCCCCAAGATGGAGACTACGAACCTACCCTTCTTCAATTGCGCAACGCGATGACCACTTACCTTGGGTTGGTACGCGATCAAAAAGGCATGGCCGAGGGAGTACGCATCGTTTCAAGTGTCCTTCAGCAGGCCGATGAAGCATGGGCTCGCGGCGATCGGTCCACTGCGCTGATGGACCTGCGCGATCTCGCATCGGTAGCACTGGCCATCGCCGATTCAGCTCGTTCCGAAGAACGGAATGTCGGCACACATTTCAATATCGATCTTGTTCCCTCCGAAGCCTCGGATCGCCTGAAGTACAACTCATTCTCTGCTTCGGTTCGATCATCGGAGTTGACCCATCACCACCACGTAAGACCTTTACCATGATGCGCAGCACACCACACAATTTCCACATTCCTGTCATGGGTCTGGGTTATACCATCGATACGCCATTGAAAGTGGCCCACTTCGGTATCAGTTCGGTCGTTTCCATCATCGAGGATGAACTGGTTGAGCGGATGCGGGAGTTCCATTGCCTTGAGAGCGGTGAGGTCTTCGTGCCCATTCCGAAGGAAGAACTGGATCACCGAGCGTTGCGCATCACGGCATACTTGGATCTCATGCAGAAGTTGGTGCAACGCAATACCGAAGCATTGCGCACCGAACCCTTCGAACCGGGGACGCGCATCATGCAGTATTTTGAGATGTTGCCCGATGAAAGCTTAGAGCGGGCGATGTTCGTGGATATGCTTGCCATGCCGGAGGGTGCGCAGAGGTCCGGTTATGCAGAGGAACTCAGGCGCACGATCAAAGCCGGTGCGATCGACGTGAACATCATGGCCAAGATCGATCCCCAACGTTACACCAAGGAAGGTGAACCCCTGCCTGCGGAATATGCCGATGCCATGGCCGCCTTCCGGGGTTTCGCGAACAGCTCGGTGAGCGGTTCGGTGGTACTGAGCGCGGGGTATAATCCCCGGCTTTACGCGTACATCGCCCAATTCCCCGACTTCCTTCCCGATGCCCAAGGACGCTTGCGCAAGAAGGTGATCCTGAAGGTGAGCGACCTGCGGTCAGCGCTGGTGCAGGGCAAGATCCTCGCAAAGAAGGGCGTGTGGGTCTCGGAGTATCGGATCGAAAGCGGTTTGAATTGTGGCGGGCATGCCTTTGCGACCGATGGCATTCTGTTGGGTCCGATCCTAGAAGAATTCAAGGAGAAGCGCGGAGCCATGGAGACCGAGGTGCTGGACATGTGCAATAAGGCATTGATCGAAAGTGGCGCAAGGTCCTTCCAACGCACGCCGGGATTGCGCATCACTGTGCAAGGTGGTATTGGTACGACGGATGAAGACCGCTTTCTGCGAACGTATTACGAAATGGACGGGACCGGTTGGGGAAGTCCGTTCCTGCTCGTACCCGAAGCAACCAATGTGGACGAACAGACCTTGCAGCAACTGACCAAAGCCAAGCCGGAGGATTACTTCCTCAGTTGGGCTTCACCGCTGGGGATCCCGTTCCACAACTTCCGGCCAAGTACCTCCGAAGCACAACGCATGCAACGCATCGCCAAGAACAGGCCCGGCAGCGCGTGCTACAAGGATTTCCTTTCCTCGGACACGGAGTTCACGGCCATGCCGATCTGCACCGCGAGCCGGCAGTACCAGCACCTGAAACTGAAGCAGCTTGAGGAGCGGGGATTGAACGAGGTGGCGTACGCACGAGAGTTCGAGCGCATCACGGCGAAGGACTGCTTATGCGAAGGACTCGGTGCCAGTGCGCTGATCAAGGATGGCATGACACCAGCGCACAAATTGGAGGCCGTGGCGATCTGTCCCGGACCGAACCTCGCCTACTTCTCACAGGTGGTTCCATTGCGTACCATGGTGGACCATATCCACGGAAGACTTTCACTGCTGAACGAGAACCTCCGTTCGCACATGTTCGTGAACGAATTGGTGTTGTACGTGAAGTACCTACAGCGCGAGATCGATCAAGTGCGCGATGAACTCACCGAAAAGCAGCACAAATACTTCGAGAAGTTCCGGACCAATTTGCTGAATGGCATCAAGTACTACGAAGAGCTGATCCCTGCATTGAATGATCATCGCTTGCCGAACATGGAAACGTTCATGGACGACCTGCAAAGACATGCGAACACCTTGAAGTCCTTGATCATCCCAATACCGGTTCCGGTCGGGGGCGTGTGATCGTATCCAAGACGTTGAACATGATCGCACGGCCAATGCCGAATAGAGCGATCAATTGAAATAGAACAGAAGTACTGATGGAGAAGATTTCCTGGGCCGAGCCCTACAAGATCAAGATGGTCGAACCGCTTTTCATGACCACCCGCGAACAACGCGAGAAGGCCATGGAGGAAGCCGGTTACAATACTTTCCTGCTGAAGTCCGAGGACGTTTACATCGACCTGCTCACCGATAGCGGTACCAGCGCCATGAGCGACCGCCAATGGGCGGGCATGATGCTGGGCGACGAGGCCTACGCCGGCAGCCGCAACTTCTACAACCTTGAAGCGGCCATTCAGAAGTACTACGGGTACAAGCACGTGATCCCCACGCACCAAGGGCGTGGCGCGGAGAACCTGATCTCACGCATCCTGATCAAGCCCGGAGACATCATCCCCGGCAACATGTACTTCACCACCACCAAGCTGCACCAGGAAATGGCGGGTGGCACATTCGTGGACATCATCGTGGATGAGGCGCATGACGCGAACAGCCTATTCCCCTTCAAAGGAAATGTGGACCTGAAGAAGCTGGAGGCGGTGATCAAAGAGCACGGGGCAGCGAAGATCCCCTACGTCTCCATCGCCACAACGGTGAACATGGCCGGTGGGCAGCCCATGTCGTTGGCGAACCTGAAGGCAGTGCGCGAGCTCACCAGGAAGCATGGCATCCGCATCATCCACGATATGACGCGCGTGGCCGAGAACGCGTACATGATCAAGTTGTTGGAGGAAGGCCAGAGTGAGCGGTCAACGGCGGATATCGTGAAGGAACTCTGCTCGCTCACCGATGGCGCCACGATGAGCGCGAAGAAGGACGCGCTGGTGAATATCGGCGGGTTTCTGGCGCTGAACGAATGGGACGTGTTCGAGGAAGCACGCAACCAAGTGGTGATCTTCGAAGGCCTGCATACATACGGCGGATTGGCCGGGCGCGACATGGAGGCCATGGCGATCGGCATCTCGGAATCGGTGGATGAGGACCACATCCGCGCAAGGGTAGGGCAGGTGTTCTACCTCGGGCAGAAGCTCTTGGACGCAGGCATTCCGATGGTGAAACCGATCGGTACGCACGGTGTATTCCTCGATGCCAAGGCCTTCCTGCCCCATGTGCCGCAACTGGCTTTCCCAGCGCAAACATTGGCCGCCGAACTGTACCTCGATGCCGGTGTCCGCACGATGGAACGTGGCATTGTGAGCGCAGGCCGCGATAAGGAGACCGGGGACCATTGCTACCCGGAGTTGGAACTCGTGCGCCTAACGATCCCGCGCCGCGTCTATACCCAAGCACACATGGATGTGATCGCCGAAAGCGTGGTGAGGGTGTACAAGAGACGCAACGAGATCAAAGGAATGCGCATGACCTACGAACCGAAGTACCTGCGCTTCTTCCAAGCCAAGTTCGAAAAGCTCTGATCACCGATGAAGCACAAGACCGTCATCGAACCGTTCCGCATCAAGAGCGTCGAGCCCATTTCGCTCAGCACCGAAGAGGAACGCGTTGAATACCTGAAGCGTGCGCACTACAATCCGTTCTTGCTGCGGTCCGACGAGGTCATCATCGACTTCATGACCGACAGCGGTACCAGCGCCATGAGCGCCAAGCAGTGGGCAGGCATGATGGAGGGCGACGAAGCCTATGCCGGGTCACGCTCTTGGGAACGCATGGAAAGCGAGGTGCGTGACCTTACCGGCTTAAAGCACATTCTACCCACACACCAGGGCCGTGCAGCGGAACGCATCATCTACGGGCATCTCGGCGGGCCGGGCAAGGTCTTCATCAGCAACACGCACTTCGACACCACGCGGGCGAACATCGAGTTCAGTGGTGCCACGGCGATCGACATCCCCATTGCCGAAGGAAAGGACACGGCGCTGGAGCATCCGTTCAAAGGCAACATGGATGTTGCCGCGCTGGATCATTTGCTCAAGGAACACAAGGGCAATGTGGGTGCCGTGATCCTCACGGTAACGAACAACAGCGGCGGTGGCCAGCCTGTGAGCATGGCCAATGCCGAAGGCATCGCTGCGATCTGCGAACGCCACGGTGTGCTCTTCCTGCTGGATTGCTGTCGCATCGCGGAGAACAGCTGGTTCATCAAGCACCGCGAAGAAGGCATGGAAGATCTTACCTACAGGGAGATCGCGCAACGCATGTTCGCCATTTGCGATGGTGCGGTGATGAGTGCAAAGAAGGATGCGCTGGTGAATATGGGTGGTTTCCTTGCATTGAAGGACACCGAATTGGCCGAAGCCTGCATCAATTTGCTGATCATCACCGAGGGCTTCGCGACATACGGAGGATTGAGCGGACGCGACATGGAAGCGATCGCGATCGGCTTGCGCGAGATCTTCGATCCCAACTACCTTGATTACCGGATCAAGAGCACCTTGTTCCTCGGACAGAAGTTGCATGATCTGGGTGTGCCGTTGATGCTGCCGATCGGTGGGCATGCGGTGTACATCGACGCGAAGAAATTGTATCCACACATTCCCCCGCATCACTATCCGGGGCAGGCTTTGGTGGGTGAATTGTACAAGCTGGGCGGTATCCGCACGGTGGAGATCGGTTCCGTGATGTTCGGCACCTACGCCGAGGATGGAACGCTCAAACCAGCACCCATGGAACTGGTGCGCCTAGCCATACCGCGCCGGGTGTACACGCAAAGCCACATCGAATACGTGGTGGAGACCTTCGAGGAGCTGATGAAGCAACGCGAGCATGTTCGTGGGGTACGCATCACCAAGGAGCCTCGGTTCCTTCGGCACTTCACCGCGCACTTCGAGCCGCTGGCATGAGCACCCGGGATCCTATCCGCGTTACCAAGCGGTTCCACTTCGAGATGGCGCACGCCCTCCGCTGCCACGACGGGCTATGCGCGAACATCCACGGTCATTCCTACGTGTTGGACGTTACCCTGATCGGCGATCCACGGGAGGAGACGGATCATCCGAAGGACGGCATGGTGATCGACTTCGCGGAGCTGAAGAAGCTGGTGCAAAATGCCGTGATCGAACACTACGACCACGCTTTGGTCCTGCATGAGAAGGATCGCGATCAAGCCTCGTCGGGCCACGAGTTGTTCGGTCGCACATGCTTCACGCCGTGGCAGCCCAGTTGCGAGAACGTACTGCTGGACATCGTGGAGCGCTTGCAGAACGCGCTGCCCCAAAGCGGGTCACTGTTCGCGGTTCGTTTGCAGGAGACCGCCACGAGCTGGGCGGAGTGGCACGCCAGCGATACTTGAGCAGGTGAAGCCCTCACTCCCGCACGACCACGCGCTGTACGGAACGGTCATCGCCCTTCAAGCGCAGTACATAGGGGCCGGTGGGCAAAGAGGGCACGTCGATGATGCCGCGGGTCCGTCCGTCCATCGGTTGCCGAAGTACCGTGCGGCCAAGCATGTCGTTCAATAACACCTCATCCACGGCGAAGTCGGTTTGGTAGGTGAAGGACGAGGAGAACGGAGAGGGGAATACGACCATCTCCCCATCGTCCGAAACGGGGGGCGTGTGCGTGCTCGGATCCACCACGATATACTGCAACATCATCATGCCGTCCTCATGCACCAGGTTATGGCAGTGGTACATGTAGGGCCAACCGTCCGAGACGAAGTCGTTGAACTCCATGATGAACTCCACATGGTCCGCCATATCCGTCATGATCACGTCCTTGGCCCCTCGCTCCCACTCGGGCGGTGGCTGTCCATTTCGTTCGAGGACGTAGAAGGAGCCCCCATGGATATGGAACACATGGGCCATGTCGGTGGCGTTCTCCACTACCCAGCGTTCCGTGGCGCCCAATAGCACGGTATCATTGATCACGTCCATGTCGAACATCAGATCGTTGATCATGAACATGCCCGAACCCGGAGTGCCGAAGCCAGAGAACGACTTCCAGCGCGTGCGGCTCACATCGGCCATGTCGGGTACCACCACATGCGCAAAGGTGGTCGGAATTGTGATCACCGGTTCCGTGGTCGGGGCTGTAACACGGATGCGTAACACCGGAAAGTCCATCCCGTTGAGGCTGCTGGGTTCCCATGTGGGGTTGAATGCCCCCGGCATGGTGGGTGTCAATTCGCTGCCGTAGCTCATCAGCAGGAGGCTGTCGCCTTCCATGCCCGACAGGTCCAGTAGCACTTCGTAGCGTTCACCATTGCTCACGGTCATGCGGTCCACTTCCACAGGCGCGTTCAGCAAGCCGCCATCGCTGCCGATGACATGAAAAGCGTGACCGTCATCGAAACCGAAACGAAAGATGCGCGCGTTCGATCCGTTCAACAGGCGAAGGCGCACCACTTGAGCGGGCATTTCCGCGAATGCATTCGGCGTACCGTTCACCAGAACCGTATCCCCGTATGGGCCGGAAGCGAAGTCGCCGCTGGGCAAGAAGTTCCTGTCCTGCACCACGATCGGGAAGTCATCCACACCGTAGGTACGCGGCAGTTGGAACGCGGCCTCTTCATCATCGCGCACGATGATGAAGCCCGCGAGGCCCTTGTTCACATGGTCCATGGTCATCATGTGCGGATGCGGATGGTACCAGAACGTAGCGGCCTTGTTCATCACAGGGAAGTCCACGGCCCAAGTATCGCCGGGATCGACTTGGCGCGGTGGCGCACCATCGGCCTCCCCGGATATGTGCAAACCGTGCCAGTGCATGTTCGTCCAAATGGGTAGTTCATTGCGTAGCCGAATGTGCGCCATGGTTCCCGAATGCAGGACAAGCGTGGGCCCCAGCAGATCCCCGTTCACACCGTAGGTGGTGGTGTTCACTCCGGGGAAGAATTGGTGAACATGATCGTCCACGACCAGGTCGAAGGTATCCATGTCCAACAGGGGCGGAATGGCCAGCGGTTGGAGCACCTGCGTGAAAGCAAGCGCCGGTAGAAGAAGACCGGACAAGCCGAAAATTCGGATCGCACGGAGACCTGTTCCGCACGCTGGAAGACCACGTCCCAGATCATTTTGAACGTTCATCCTTTCGGTATGTATGTTGCCAAGGTATACCAATTCTTAGCTCAGATCAACCCGAAGTTGAGCTGGTCTTCGAAGTGATAAGCTCCCTCAGGGTCTCACGAAGTGGACCATGAGGCTCAGTAGGCATCATGGTCTCCACGAAGTGCGGAAGACCCGGATGGAGCAATATTGGGTGGACTGATGCCGAAGGCTCAGAGCTTCTCGATCACGCGCTTCAATGCATCGCGCACTTGGGCGGCAAAGGGTTCGATGGCCGGGTTCTTCACCGCGCTCATGGCGGCCGCCGGATCGATCGCGGCCACTTCATGGCTGCCGTCGGGCAGTTGCCGGATGGTGACGTTGCAAGGAAGCATGGTGCTGATGCGCGGCTCCAAGGTGACCACTTGGTCGGCAAAGCCGGGATTGCAGGCACCAAGGATCAGGTGCGGCAAGTGGTCCTTGTTCAGCTTCTTTTTCAAGGTGGCTTGCAGATCGATCTCCGTGAGCACACCGAACCCTTCCGTCTTGAGCGCTTCCACCGTGCGTTCCTTCAGGGCGGCCATGTCGGTGTTGTCGATCGTGCGGGTGATGGCGTAGTTCATGATGTTGGGTATTGATGCAAATGCGCGAGAGAATGTTCCGCAAAGGTCTCTCTTCGCTGCGATCCGAGTGTGAGGTGTGTCACACGAACCGCGCCTCACCGGATCGATCAAGCCATGGCCCAAGCCATGCTCGCCTATAGCAGGTTCGTTTGCTCGGCGGCTTTTCGTTTGGGGTCCGCTGGCATCGTACCGAATACGTAGTCCCAGAGCGGGCTGCTCACGCCGAATGCACCATCGTCGTTCACGTAGTGGTGCAGGTTGTGGTTCTTCCATAGAGCCGACAAGAAATTCTTTGGAGGCTTCAGCATATGCGTGGCGTAGTGGATCGCGAGGTAGGAGCTGTATCCGAACAGGACACCACCACAGAACGCAAAGCCTGCATCACCCATGATCAGGCGGAACAGGGAGAGCAGGATTACCGCGAGTAGGATGCTGGTAATGGGCGGTTGCGCAAGACGCTGTTTGTCCCGCGGGTGATCATGATGCACGCCGTGGACCACATACCGGAACCGCTCGCGCCACGCCGTGGTCGCGGGAATGTGATACAAGTACCGGTGCATGAGGTACTCGATCAGTGTGAAGAAGAGTATGCCGCCAAGGAAAAGAAGGATCGTCACGAACCAACTGATACCGAGTCGGGCGGTGGAATACCATAAGCTGGCTGCTCCAGCAGACCAATACATCGCAAGCGGGATGGAGATGTGCGTTCTGGTCAACGCTTCAAGTACGTTGCTCTTGAAGATGCGTCCGGAGGAGTTGATATTCTTTGAAGCTGCCATGACCAAAAGGGTTCGCCAAGCAAAGGCAACCATTCAGCCTCAACGTGTCAATGACCATCGTCAGGCAGCGCGAACACCGGCCAGACAGAGCGGGGTGTGGAACGGGAATGTGTCACCCCCGGATCGCTTTTCCCAGCAGCCTCTTGTTGAGGATCCGGATCTGTTTGTTCACCAACTCGATGATGCCCTCCTGCTCAAAGCTGGCCAAGGTGCGCACCACGGATTCGTAGGTGGTGTTGGCCACAGCGGTAAGATCCTTGCGGGACAGGGAGTAGGTCAGTAACTTTTTGTCCTGTGTATCGAAGCCGAAGGCGTTCATGTTCTTCTGCAACCCCCACGCTACGCGTTGCCGAACGGTCATGTTGAGTTGGTCCTTCCGTTGTGTTTCAGATCGCTTGAGTTCCTCGGCCATGAAGTAGAGAAAGTGGAAACAGAATTCCGGGTTGGCCTTGAGCAGGTCGTTGAAGACCTGTATCGGAAGGAAGTTGAGCCGGGTTTCGGTGAGGGCTTCCGCAGTGACCGGATAGATCATATCATCACCCAGACCCCGGTGCCCCAGCACTTCATGATCCCCGACCAAACGCAGGATCACTTCGGTATCAGGTCCGTACCGTGCAAAGACCTTTACGCGTCCACGAGCCACCAGGTACATGTTCTGGCAAGGTTGCCCCTCCTTGAAAATGGGCTCGCCCGGAGCGTAGATGAGCCGGGTGAGGTTGGCACGGGTCACTTCCTGCCATTCCGGGGTGCAATAGTTTCGGAAAAGTTGAAGCAGGACGTCCTCCATGCTCGCTGATTGGATCTGGAGGTCCGGCTCAACCGCCGATGGTGGTCATGTTGCGGTTCCGCCCATGCAGGACCGGGTCGGCGAAGCGTTCAGCCGTGTCCAAGCCACCCCGCACCGCGTGCTTGGCAAAGATGCTTTGACGGATGAGCGGCGCGATGTCGCCACCGCTGCGCAGGATGCCAAGCAAGTCGGCCTCGCCATGGTCGAAGAGGCAATTCTTCAACTTGCCGTCCGCCGTGAGCCGGATCCTGTCGCAGGTGGAGCAGAAGGGCTCCGATACCGGTGCGATGAACGCGAAGGTACCTCTTCCATCGGAGAGCCGGTAGTTGCGGGCCGTGTCGTTCGGGCGATCGATGAGCCGTTCATATCTGTCTACACCGAAGCGCTCGGTAAGTCGGGCGAGCATCTCGCTCATCGATACGCCCTTGTCCTCTTCCCAAAGGTTGCCGTTGAAGGGCATGAATTCGATGAAGCGTATATGTAATGGTTCGGAACGGGTCCATTCCACCATGTCCGTGACCTCATCGTCGTTGACACCTCGCATCACCACCATGTTCACCTTCACATGGAAGCCCTCGTCCAGCAGCAACCGGATGTTGGCCATGATGCGGTGGAAGTGGTCGCGCCGTGTGATTCGCTCCATGCGATCAGGCTGCAGGGTATCCACACTGATGTTCACCGAGCGGATCCCGGCATTCCGGAAGGTATCCACGAAGCGATCAACCAGTACGCCGTTGGTGGTGATGGCCAGTTCCACCGGTAATTGCCCCAAGCCGAGAATGACTTCTGCGGCATCGCTGCGTACCAGTGGCTCGCCTCCCGTGAGGCGGATCTTGCGCACCCCCATGTCCGTGAAGGTGCGTGCAATGGTGAGCAGCTCGGCGGCACGCATGAAATGCTGGCGCGGCCGTAGCTCGATGCCTTCTGCCGGCATGCAGTAGAAGCAGCGCAGGTTGCAGCGCTCCGTGAGGCTGATGCGCAGGTAGGTGTGCCGCCTTCCGAAGCGGTCCGTAAGGCTGTCCGCAGCTATGCTCATGATCGCATGTTCTGGTCCATTTCTTCGGCGGTGATCAAGTCCTGTGCAATTGGGAAGAGCACATGGTCCTCGCGATGGATGTGTAGGCGCAGCAGTTCGATCAACTCGCGGGAATTGTCGAACGCCGTTTCGAACGTGAACATGCGCGAACCGAGGTCGGGCAGGCGTGCTGCAAGTCCCAGCAGGTTGAAGACCAGCGCACCCAGTTGGATGAACTTCACATGGTCATCCTCCATCAGATCGATCGCTGTGGACCGTTCGCTGCCTCCGCTGTGTTCACCCGTGGCCAGCATGCGCTCGTGCAGCAAGGGGAACAACTCCGTTTCTTCCCTGCGGTTGTGGTCCAACAGCTTGTCGTCGAAGAAGGCGAAGAACTCGCGAAGTGCGTCGTTGATGCTGTCATCCAGCTTGTATCCCGAGGTCTTGTACGCATTCATGGCCTCTTCGAAACGGGCAAGTACAGCCAATGCTGCCTGATGCTCTTCCATGTACCGGGCGATGAGCGCGTGGCGTTGACCCGGCTCGAGGGTGCGTTCGCCTTGGTGCCCATAAGCCTCCGGCGGGTCCATCGGCGAACTCTCCTCCTCGGCTTCCATGCCCTTTTCCGCAGTGCGCTTCAACGGGTCGGTCTTTTTCAGGCTCGGGTCCAGCTTAGGGCCTTTGTCGTCCAATCGTTTTCCGGTCTTGGGGTCGATGATCTTCATGGTTCAGTTCTTAGGTATGGCGGCCATGGGCCGCGCTGGTCTAGTGTGGGGTTTTGGTCCCCGTGGATATGTTCTTGTGCAGTAGGCCGCGATAGGCTTTCGCGGTCCCAAGTTCTGCGGCGTAGTGCTCGATGCGTTGCCGCATTTCGCGGAATATGGTGACGGCATGTTCGCCGGCAGTGGTCAATTCGGCTCCACCGCCACCGGCCCCGCCCTGGACCTTGTGTACCAAGGGTTCGTTGGCTCCGGCATTCATGTCCTGCACATGCTGCCAGGCATGCCGGTAGGACATGCGCAGGGCACTGGCCGCTTTGGAAATGGAACCGGTGCTGCCGATGAGTTCCAGAAGGCGCACCCGCCCTTCGCCCAGGTACAGGCCCTCCTCCGTGTCGAGCCATACCCGCACATGCACCGGTGATCGTTGCTGGCCGCCCATGTTCAGGATGCCGTGTTCATTCGGTTGTACAACTCCATGTTCTGGATCCCCACTGTGGAGGTGGTATCCGTGCGGCGCGTTCCCACAATGGTCACCTCGCCGAGATCGTACGTACCGATAGGCGTTGCGGCAACTACTGCATCGCTCGGGGTTTGTGCCGAGAGTGCCATTTGGAACAGCAGGATGCTGGTGGTGGTCAAGAGCTTCACGTGGTGGTGGGTGCGATATGTTCAACGAAACATATCGCAAAGTATGGGCAAAGCGTGCAGGTGAAATATGATTTGTATCAGCAAGTGGGGTGATCCGAGTGATTTTCCCAGCGGGCATGGTACGCGCCATGAACGTGCCGCTGTCCGGTATCAGTAATCCGTACAGCTTCAGGGCAGCACCAACCGTGTTGTCCATGGAGGGGCTGCAGAGCTCGTCACGGTCACCATGTAGGCACCGGATCGCAACGTGGACAAGTCCAGCTGGATGCTGGTGCTGCCTTGGACGGGCAGGTCGCACACCGTGCGTGCCAAGGCATCATGTACCCGTACGTGTGCGTTGCGCCAGTCCTGCTGTGGTTGTTCCAATGTAAATATCCGGGTGGAGGGATCGAACCGGAACAGGGGTGCCGATCGTTGCGCGGAACCGATACCACTGGGCTGCGTGCAATAGGTGATTCCGGGTTCCACCGTGCCGAGGTTGATGTCGATGATCGGCGGAACGGTGGTTTGTGGGCTCATGTCGCACAGGTCGAAGGTGCCGGTGAGGGCACCGGCGTTCACGGTGGAGTCCTGTACCATGAACGATCCCGGCGCATCCCCCGCGATGTTGGCGAAGTTGTACCAACTGTGGTCCACATGCACCGATCCGTTGTTGGTGAACAGGGCCTGCCCGAAGGGGACCGGCGGATCTTGGTCGGCGTTCAGGAAACTCTCCTCGATCTGGATCGAAGCGTCCGTGTGGTTGGTCATGTTGCCCATGTTCGCCAGTGATCCGTTGCACAGCATGCTGCCATGGTTCTCGAACGTACCGGTGTTCAGCAGGTCGTTCGCTGTGATGGTGCCGGTATTGGTCTGCCCGCCCGTGTTCATCATCGATATGAGCTGCATGGTCCCATCGTTGATCAGGCTACCGGTGTTCAACAGGCTGTCCGCCTGGAGCATGGCATCGACATCGTTGTGCAACGATCCAGTGTTGAAGAGGCTGTCCACGAACTGGATGGTGCCGAGATTGTGCAATTGGTCGTTGTTCTGGAAGGTTCCCACCTCAATGATCGCTGCCGTGCTGTTGGTGATCGCTCCGGTGTTCAGGAAACTGTCCACGCCGAGGATGAGGCCCGCGTTGGTGAGCGTTTGCTCATTGAAGAAGGTGCGGATGGTGGCCGTTCCGGTATTGTCGAAGGATCCGTTCTGGACCCATATTTGGTCCACTGTGAATAGGCCTTGGTTCACCACGCTGCCGCCGTTACTGACGTGGAGCTGGCGAGGCGTTCCGTCCTGTAGCAGTGCTCCTTGGCCGTGTATGGTGAGCGTGCCGCCATATACACCAATGGCATTGTTCAAGGTCACCACATGGTCGATCACTACGTTCTGGCCGCTCTGCGGTGCGGGGATGCATAGGCAATCCCACGTGGTGGGGAAATAGAACAACCCATCGGACACGGAAGTGATGGTCTGCCCGACAACAAAAAGCGGGGCGAAAAGGGTAGTGATCAGCGCCGCAGTGAGCACTCGGTTCATGGCTGTCGGGTCATTAGGGAGTGTTCGGAGGTCTTCGTTCAGAACTGGACACCGGAGAATCTGTTCTTCATCCCGGGTCGGTAGAGGATGGCAATGTAGGCCCAGTTCTGCAGTGCTGGCGGGGCAGGCACCGCCTCCACACGTTCGAGGCTCTCGGTCTGGAAGAGTTGGGAATAGCCGAACTGGAACGAGACCACCTCATTGAGCAAGTGTCCTACCGTGAGGTCGATCTCGTTGCCCAGCCTGCGGTCCATCTTCTTGCCGTCTTTTACGACATCGGCCGCGGCCTGCAACTCATGCGCATTCAGCGAGAGGAAGGTGCGCTTGTTCAGGTCGTAGCGCACGCGGAGGAAGATGTCGTTGAGGCCTACGGAGTTTCCGAAGCGGCCACCCACGTAGAAGTGGTCCATGTAGCCGTTGAAGGCGTGGTTGGTGCCGTACATCGGGTTGTAGGAGCGGTTCACGTTGTCCGTGGCATCCTGTGCCGTTCCGGAAAGCAGCTCAACTCCCAAGGTGGTGCGCAAGGCCGATCCCTTCTCCTTGTTCAGTTCGAACTTGTACGAGCCCTGCACGCCTGCATCGTAGGCTTGCACGGTCCGCTTACCCACGTCCTCGCCGATCTGATGATAGTAGGATCCGGAAAGGGTCAGTCCGCCGCGTTCATAGCGCACGGTCGGTAGGCCGAAGGTCTGCGTGTAGCGGATGCCTTGCTCCTTCACCGCACCCAAGCTGTCCAACTTCACCCATTGCAAGCCGTTGTTCCAGAACAGGGCGCTCACGGTAAGGTGGTCCCACTTGTGTTCGGCCCATAGCATCTGGGCGGCCTTGTACTGGGGGGAGGTCGTGTAGCGCTCGTTCACCAGCGATTCGCGATCGGCGTTGTAGGCCCCGCCCAAATGCAGTTTGAATTTCTTCTTCTCATACTTCACCAGGGCGAGGTCATGCGAACGGGCCTGAAGTGCCCAGTCCAAGTTCCCCAGGAAGCGGCTGTTGTCGTAGTTGAGTTCCTGCCGACCGAGTTTCAGGACCCAACTCGAATCCAATTGGATCTCGCCCCATGCTTCGTGAACGGACAGTAGTCCATCCGTAGCATTGATCTGCGGTGTACTTCCCCAGGTCCGCACATCCTGCGCGCTCACGAAGAAGCGCACTTTCTCGTGGGTGTAGGTCACTTGGAGCCGAGCGCGATGTCCGATGAAGGCTGCCGGGTCCTGAACGGTGTCGATCAGTTTGCCGTAACCGTTCCGGAATTCGCTGCGCTGCAGGATCTGCCCGCCAACGCTGAACTGGGCTTGAGAAGGAAGATGGGCCATGATGCACAGGGTGATCATCACGGCGTGCAGGAGGGGGCGTTCCATTTTCATGGGCTCAAGGCTTAGGGTCATTCGTTATGGGTTGGTGCCCGCATCGTTCGGTGCGTACATGCGTTCGATCAGCCGCATGGCACGGATCATCGCCGGCAGGCCGATGGTGGGCAGGAACAATAGGACCACATGTTCCATTTCGGCACGCGTGATGCCCGCCTCGCGGCCCTTCCGGATGTGCGTTTTGAATGCGCTGCCCAGCCCGGCCGTACCGGAGATGGCCAGCTTCACCAAGGCACGCTCGCGATCGTTCAATGGGCCATGTTCGTGTACCGCTTTGCCCAAGGCTTCGTAGCGTTCCGCGATCTGCGGAAAGCGGGTGCTGAATTGCTTGAAGGCTGCCGGTGTACCGGTGTCGTCGTTCGTGTTTGCCATGGTGTGTGCTGTTCGAATTGGTCTAGCTGGGGCGTGCGCAACCGCGACGATGGTAGAACCACCAATTGATGGCGGTGGCCAGGACGAAGAAGGCCACCAAGGCCATGAAGAACCCGTTGGCGTTGCCCGTGGCGGTGATCACAGCGCTTACCGCGATGGCGAAGATGAAGGGGCCGAAGGCGGCGATAGCCGCAGTGAAGCCGATCACTCCTGCCGCCTGCCTGGGGTTGTGGCCGAAGATGATGGGGAACTGGCGGAAGGTGGCCGCGTTGCCCATTCCTGTGATGAAGAAGAGGGCCAGCATCAGGTAGAGGAAGGTCGGGAATTGTTCAACGGAGGTGGGCGTAAGAAGGCCCAAGCCCACGATGGCCGCGCTGCCGATGATGAGGCCGATACCGGTCAGGGTGGTGAGGACAGCCCCACCGGTCTTGTCGGCCACGAAGCCGAACAATACGCGGCTGCCAGCACCGATCAACGGCCCAAGGAAGGCGTACTTCAACGGGTCAGGCGCACCAGGGAAGTCACCATAGATCGATTTGATCAGCAAGGGAAAGATCGCCGCCAATCCGGAGAACCCGCCGAAGGTCATGAGGTAGGTGAAAGTGCAGTAGAACGTGTGCTTGTCCTTGAAGATGTCCAACTGTTCCTTGAAGGAGGCCCTGATCGGCACACTGCGGATGAACAACCACGCAAGGATCGCGAACACCAGCAGCAATGGCACATACCAGAAGGCGGCGCTCTGGAGGTAGATCTCCGAGGTGCTCAGCGCTTCCTTGGTTACGGGATCACGTCGGGTGAACACCTGCGCAGCGCCGAAGGTGGCCACACCAAGCATCGCCGGGGTCATGAACTGTGCTACGCTCACACCGAAGTTACCGATGCCCGCCTGGATCCCCAGTGCTGTTCCTTGCAGCCTTTTGGGAAAGAAGAGACTGGTACTTGGCATGTACGAGGAGAAGTCGCCACCACCGAAACCAGCGGTGAAGGCCAGTACCAGGAATACCCAATACGGGGTGTTGGGGTCCATCACGGCCAAGCCCAGACCGATGGCCGGAATGAACTTGATGATGGTGGAGATGGTGATCACATGCCGCGACCCGTAAATGGGCAACAGGAACGTGTGAACGATCCGCAGCAGACCGGCGGCCAAGCCAGGCATGGCCGTGAGCCAGAAAAGTTGGTTCTGGGTGAAGCTGAACCCGATGCCGGGGAGCTTCACGGCAATAGCGCTCACCATGAACCAAGTGGCGAAGGAGATGATCAACGCCAGTGTGGTGATCGTCAGGGTGCGCCACGCGATGCGGCTACCTCCATCACGCCAGAAAACGGGGTCTTCGGGCGTCCATTTCTCGATCCAGGTGGCCATGGTGAAGGGGTTGAGCGGGTTTAGGTCTCGGTGTGAAAGTGTTCTTGTATCAGTTGGGCGATCGGCGCAACATGCGGTTCACGACCGTGTTCATCCACCAAAGGCTTAACACGGAGATCAAGAGCATGAGCATCCATGAGCTGGTCCACAGCCCGGTGCCATCCAGCAGGTACCCGAATAGGATCGGACAGAAGAAACCGCCCAAGCCACCGATCACACCCACCATGCCACCGACCACACCCACCTCCGTGGGGAAGTACTCCGGGATGTGTTTGTATACGGCTGCTTTTCCGATGCCCCAAACGATACCGATGAGGATGACCAAGCAGGTGAAGACCCACATGTTGGCCTGGAAGTAGATCTGCGTGACACCCTTTGCCAATAGCTGCCGTTTCTCCACCTTGTCGCCAGCCTTCACCACCGGCTGGTGCCAGCTTTCCTTGGTCGGCATGATCAGCTGCCTACTGTCCGCTTCCTCGAATCCATGACTTTTCGTTTTCAAGGGATAATCCCGACCGTTCACCCGCAACAGGCTGTCGCTCACATGTTCCACGGTACCGGCGGCAAGGGCTATCACTCCGCGACCAGGAGATACCACCTGCATCTTGGGCACCGTCAGCATCAGGCTGATCACCACCGAGGAACCCAATACCCAGTACATCACCCGGCGTGCACCCCACTTGTCGCTCATCCAGCCCCCCAAGGCTCGGATCACCCCGGAAGGAAAGCTGAACAGCGATGCGAACAATCCTGCCAGTACCAAGGAGATCCCGTACACATTCACATAGTATGGTACCAACCACTGGGCGAAGGACACGAAACAGCCGAAGACCAGGAAGTAGTACAGACCGAATCGCCACACGCGCACATCACGGAGCGGCTTAAGAAGGTTTGCTACGGTGCGTGGTTCGGCGACGGGCTTGCGGTTCTCGGTGAACATGGCGAACACGATGGCCATGACCAACAACCCTGCGGCATAGAGCCGGGGTAGCTGACGCCAACCTTCTAGGTCCGCTCCATCATGGGTGAGGTACAATAGCAAGGTTGGCGCGAAGAGGGTGGTGAGGGCCGCACCCGCATTGCCCGCACCAAAAATGCCCAAGGCGAAGCCCTGTTGCCGCTTGGGGTACCATACCGAGGTGTTGGCGATCCCCACGGCGAAACCAGCTCCCGTAAGGCCGAACCCAAAGCTCATCAACACGAAACCAAAGAAGGAGTCCACATGGGAAAGGAGATACATGGGGATGGCGGACGCGATGAGCAGCAGAGTGAACACCCATTTGCCGCCGAAACGATCCGTGAGAATGCCCATGGGTAGCCGGAAGATGGAACCTGTGAGCACCGGGATGCCCAGAAGCCAACCCACTTGGACCGTGCTCCATTGGAATACGGAATGGTCTACCAAGAAGGTGACCAAGACACCATTCAGCATCCAAGCCGCGAAGCAAAGGGTGAATGCCAGCGTGTTCAAGGTCAGCATGCGATGCGACTTGCCCGTTGCTACTTCCATCGTGTTCATCGTTCAGCGAGGTTTATCAACATGGTGGTGGCCTGCGAAGGCAGATCGGACCACACGAAGAAGGTGAGGAAGAAGGCGATCCACGTGTAATGCGGGATCGGCATACGTTCTGGTGAAAAGTCCAGCAATTCAATGCGCGTCTTTCCCATGGCCGTATCGTTTGATGGCCACGAATGTAGACCTCGTTGAAGAGTAAAATATGACGGATATCATACAATGCAACGATGCGGATCGCCACACGACTCTTCCGCCATCAAGCCTGATCGATCGGTCGCAGAGGCATTGGGGTCTACGGTTGTATTCCAAGGAACCGGGCTTGTGCGAAGGGTCACCGGCCACCCTGGTAGCGTCGCATCACGACGAGTCTCGGTTGGTACTTGGGTGTATCCGCGTAGTACATGGCATCTGCAGCGTTCTCAGTTTGGGTCTTGTGAACCATCGCGCCGTCCGCTTGCACTGATCGATGGTAGTGATACGGGAGACCGGTCTCGCAACATCCCTGAACACGTGTTCGATGGAATGGGCCGTCGAAAGGGAGGGTTGATCAAGATGACGGACATCACGAAATGGATCCGTGCATTCCGCATACCTTCGCGGGGCACAACAGCATACAAAGGGAATTCGGCCCAAGGGTCGTGTCCCGATAAATGGCGATCGTGATGGATAGGAAGGACACCAAAGAACCGGAAGTGACCGCTGAGTTGCCTACGAAGGAGCAGCTAAAGGACAGTGAACTGGTGGTTCAAGCAGTAGCCTATTGGTTCGCGGACCATGGGCATGTGCGATCACCATTCCCCACTACCGTACAGGAGAAAGTGGCCAAGGGAGCGGTCGAAGGGCTGCATGCATGGCTTGCCGGGCTCAAGCCCGATGAGCGGGCCAAGCTGCGCGATGAGGACCTGCTCGAAAAGTTCGAAAGCGTGTTGTTCGATACGGCCATGGGGCTGGTCACCGATACCGATCAGCTCATCACGTTGCGCTTTCCATTCCTGCCACGTTGTGGCGATCGCATCGATGGCGGTGCCATTGCCGGACGAGAGGGTGAGAACATCGTGCGTACGCGACGTCTGGCGCACGAGGACAAGGATGAGTTCCTGGTGGTGGAAGCTGAATGCGTGAGCACCGGCGAACGCTGGGAAACGCGCTTCGAATTGCCCTGAGCAACTGGCCGCACTTCGATCAATTCCTAACAAGCGTCGCCCGCCGAGCGTGAGCACGGTAAACCGGTCAACTACAGGTCCGCTGTCGTCAACGTATCGAGCATGGCGGCGAGTTCCGCTTTGCGTGCATCGCCCCGTTCACGGTCCCCGTCCTCAAAACGGAACCGGACGCGGTCCAGTTCATCCGCATTAAGGAGCGTTTCGGCCATATGGAACACCTCGTCGTTCTCCACGGCGATGTGATCCTGCAGGGCTTCGCAATAGCGCTCCACCGCATCCTGGGCATCGCTCCAGCGCTCTTTGCGAAGCAGCCCCTCGATGTCGTCCAGCATTCCCCTGAAGTCCGCGTGGTTCTCCAGCATTTCCTGCAACACTCCGTCGGCGAGCAGCTCATTCCGCTGGGCCATTTCGGGGAAGAGCACATCCTCCTCCTTGTGGTGGTGGTACTGGTCGGCGTATTCGCGGAAGAAGGTCAGCAGGGAACGCATCGTACCGGCGTACCGGGCCGGTTCGGTTTCGATGAGCCGCCGTGCGTCGCGGGCGATACCGGCGGCTTGGATGATGATGACATGCTCTTCGTAGAGCGCGTTGATGGCTTGGTGCATGGTCGTGTTTTTTAGTTGTTCGTTGTAGCGTCGATGTCGGCAAAGCAGCGTTCCAGGAATACGGTGATCATCTCCTTCCGGTAAGTTCTTGGGAAGGTGTCGTTGTCGATCACGCGGGCTTTCTTGAACGCTTTGAGAATGAGTTGCGCACGGTCGTCCGCCGTAGTGCCTTCCACCACCACGGGCCCCGGGTCCACCGCACCCACCACGATGCGCACCTTGCCGGCGGCATCCACGGAAACGGCGGTGGTGAGCGAGGAGAAGTCCACGGCCTCGCGTCGGCGCAGCTTGCGAAAGGCGGTACGGAACCCGCGGCCCATCGGCACCAACACCGCTTGCACGAGCGCCGCTGGTGGCAGTGCGAAGGGGGCCATGCCATCGCCGGTGTACAGGTCGCGCACGGGCATGGTGATCGTATCCCCTGGAACGGCCACCTCCACTTGCGCGTCCAGGGCGATCAGCATGGGCGCGGTATCGCTGGATAGCTTGGAGAAGCAAGCCTTGCGTCCGCCGGTGGCGATGCAGATATCGCCATCGCATTTCAGGCA
Organism: Flavobacteriales bacterium; assembly: GCA_016710015.1. GTDB lineage: Bacteria > Bacteroidota > Bacteroidia > Flavobacteriales_F > PHOS-HE28 > PHOS-HE28. The sequence goes on along the minus strand of JADJLR010000001.1, from coordinate 434,100 downwards.
GCGGCCCACGGCGTCACGCCACCATTCGCTCTGATTGTAGAAGGAGCAGCGGTTCTCGCACAGCAGGTTGCCGCCGAGGGTGGCGGTGCGGCGTATCATGGGCGAGCCCACGGCATGCGCAGCGAGCTGCAATCCGGGGAATTCTGCCAGGACCGTCGGATCCGTCATCAGGTCGTTGAGCCGGACCAGCGCACCAATGCGCAGCCACTGGTCCGTGATCGTCACTTGGTGAAGGGCTTCGATCCCGCTGAGGTCGATCAGGCAGGGTGTGGCATCGTTCCCCTGGAAGCGGTTCACGAGCAGGTCCGTGCCACCGGCCAGGTAGCGATGGTCGTTGATGTGCTCGCCCGCCATGCGCACGGCATCGCGCACGGTAAGGGGTCTCAGGTAAAGGCTGTCCGGGTGCGTGTTCATGGCCTTTGTGGGATCGGTTCGTTGTGCGCGGCCTTGGCCTTGATCAGCGCGAGCACGTCCTCGGCGTGGATGGGCAGCTTGGTCACGCGTACACCTACTGCATTGAAGATGGCGTTGGCGATGGCGGGGATCACCGGGTGCAGTGCGCCCTCGCCGCATTCTTTGGCACCAAAGGGTCCCTCGGGATCCATCGTTTCGATGATGTGGGTGTGAATCGTGGGCGTGTCCAGCGTGGTGGGGATGCGGTAGTCCAGGAAGTTGTTGTTGACGAGCAGGCCTTCGTGGTAGCGCATTTCCTCGCTGAGCGCCTGCCCGATGCCCATGTGCCACGAGCCTTCGAGCTGGCCTTCCACGGCCAGGGGGTTCAGGGCCTTGCCGCAATCATGCGCACCCCAAACGTCCAGCACTTTCACGTGTCCGGTCTGTGGATCCACCTCCACTTCGGCCACACATGCGCCGAAGGAGTAGGAGGGACTGAGCCCTGCACCGGCTCCCTTGAAGTCGCCGCCTAGCTTGGGGGAGATGTATTTGCCGCTCACGCTCACGGCGCCACGGCCGGCGGTCAACGCTTCAATGGCCTCCTCCCACGAGAGGTCCACGCGGCGGTCGTTGCTGTGGACACGGGCACCCGCGAAAACGAGTTCCGCCTGTGGTACATCATGGCGCACAGCGACCGCATTGGCGATGGCGGCGCGAAGCTGTTCGGCGGCATCCTTGGCCGCATTGCCCGCCATGAAGGTGACGCGGCTGGAGTAGCTGCCCAGGTCCACGGGAGTGAGCAGCGTATCTGCACCCAGCACGAAGAGGCGCTCCATATCGATGCCGAGCACTTCGCCCACGATGATGGCCAGCATGGTGTCGCTGCCTTGGCCGATGTCGTTGGCGCCGGAAGTGATCAGCACACGACCATCGAAATCGACCTTGAGATGCACGGTGCTTTGAGGCAGGTCGTTGCGAATGATGGGTAGTGCGCTGCCGCTGATGAAGAAGCCGCAGCCCACGCCGAGCCCGCGCCCGTCCGGCAGATTCCCGCGCCGTTCGCTCCATCCGGAGGACCGCGCCACGGCTTGGATGGATTCGCGGCTGCCGTTGGAGGTGATGCGGTACTGCCCCACGGTAAGGGTGTTCGCATCGAGGAAGTTCTTCATGCGCAGCTCCACAGGGTCCATGCCGATCCGGTGGCTGATGTCGTCGATCAGCGATTCCACGGCGAAACGCGAGTTCACGGCACCGTGCCCGCGCATGGCACCGCTCTGTGGTTTGTTGGTGTACACCCGCCTGGTGACGAAGCCGAAGTTGTCTAGCTTGTAGGGTGCCTGCAACAACACGCCGTTGTAATAGCTGGTCACTACGCCGAAGCTGCCGTAGGCCCCGCCATCGATCACGATGTCGGCATCGAGCACCTTGAGCGTACCATCGCGGTCGGCGCCCAATTGGATCGTCATGCGCGAGGGGTGCCGGCCGTGGTTGGTGAGGAAGACCTCCTCCCGGCTCAGGCAGGTGCGCGTGGGCCTGCCGGTACGGCGCGCCAGGTGCGCCACGATCATCTCATGGGGAAAAGGATCGCTCTTGCCGCCGAAGCCGCCACCCACCGTGGGCTTGATCACGCGCACCCGGTGCAAGGGCAGTTCCAGCACCTTCGCCAGCGCGCGGTGCAGGTAGTGGGTGACCTGTGTGGCGGTGGTCACCGTAAGTCCGTTCTCGTCCCAGTACGCGCTGGCCGCGTGCGGTTCGGTGAAGCCGTGGTTCACCCCTTCCATGGTGAAGTCCATACGGCTCACCATTTCGGCCTCGGCCAGCCCCTTGGCCTGATCACCGAAGCGCAGCTCGGCTTTCTTGTGTACGTTGTTCGTGCCCCGCGTATGGGCGTGGATCTTTTCGTGTTCCCCGGTATCGGCCAGGCTGTCCTCCATAGTGAGGAAGGACCGGATGGGTTCGTAGTCCACCTCCACCAGTGAACAGGCCTTGTTGGCGATGGCTTCGGTATCCGCCGCCACGGCCGCGACGATCTCGCCGATGTAGCGCGTCTTGCCGATGGCCATGGCGGTCTCGTCCTGGGAGATCGGCAGCACGCCAAAGGGAGTGGGCAGTTCTTCTCCCGTGGCCACGTAGCGTACGCCGGGCAGGGCCAGTGCGGCGGCAGTATCGATCCGCAGGATGCGGGCGTGCGGATGCGGGCTGCGCAGGAAGCGCACGTGCAAGGCGTTGACGGGTGCCAGATCATCGGCGTAGGTGGCGGTGCCCTGGGCTTTGCGTGCTGCTTCTAGGTAGGGGCGTGCGGTGCCCACCATACCTTCCAATGCTTCGGTGGTTGGCACGGCATTGCCGCTTGCGACCTCTTGGGCATATTCGGCCACCGCCTCGATGATCTTCTTGTAACCGGTGCAGCGGCACAGGTTGCCGGAGAGGGCCTCCTTGATCCCGTCCACCGAGTTGTCATGCTCCTGTTCCACGTGGTGCAGGGCCGTGAGCACCATGCCCGGCGTGCAGAACCCGCATTGGATAGCACCCTTCTCCACGAATTTCTGCTGCAACAGGTGTGGCGTTCCCTGCAATGCAAGACCCTCGATGGTGGTGATCCGCGCTTGGTGGCAGCGCATGGCCGGGGTGACGCACGCCAGCACCGGTTCGTCGTTCACCAATACGGTACAGGCACCGCAGCTGCCCTGCGAACAGCCCACCTTGGTGCCTTTCAGTCCGGCCTTTTCGCGGATCACGGTGGAGAGCATGTCGTGCGCACCGATCAGCAGATCATACTCCCGGTCGTTGATGGTCAGTTGTATCCGTGCCATGGTTTCACAGCTTAGTCGTTCACCTTCATCCGAGCGATCCGATCAATGCGACCGCTGATGGTATCCGTGCCGTTGTTGAAGAAGTGGTCGTTCATGATCTGTTCGTTGCTTTCGTTCAAATGCCAGCACCGATGCTCTTGCCACCATCCACGTAGAGGGTCTGCCCGGTGATGAAGTGGGTGTCCTTGTTCAGCAGGAAACCCACGGCATGGGCCACGTCCTCGGGCTTTCCCATGGTACGCGTGGGCTGGGCATCGATCAGAGTTTGCAAGACGTGAGGTTCAAGTCCGCGCGTGAGTGGAGTATCGATCAGCCCAGGGGCCACGGTGTTCACGATTACCCCATAGCGGCCCAGTTCCAAGGCGAGTACGCGAGTGAGCGCGACGACACCCGCTTTGGACGCGGCATAATTGCTCTGCCCGCGATTGCCCAACCAGGCCCGCGAGGCGATGTTCACGATGCGGCCATGGCCCTGCTCCTTCATCACGCGGGCGGCTTCGCGGCACATGAGCCAGGTGCCTTTGAGGTTCACATCGATCACGGCCTGGAAGTCCTCCAGCGTCATGCGGTGGATCATGTTGTCGCGGATGATGCCCGCGTTGTTCACCACGGCATCCACGCGGCCATGCTGCTCCATGGTGGTGCGGAAGAGCACCTGCACCGCCTGCTCATCGCGTATATCCGCCAGGTGGAACATGATCTTTCCGGCACCATGCGCGGCGGACGGAAGGTTCTCGGAAACAGGTTCCATGTCCACAGCCAGCACATGGTATCCGTCATTCGCCAGCCGCTCGGCGATGGCGCGGCCGATGCCTTTGGCGGCACCCGTAACGATGGCGATGGGCGTGTTGCTCATGGGGTTGTGGTCTTGTTCTTCACGGCGATCAATTTCGCCAATATGCTCACGGCGATCTCCTCCGGGCCTTCGGCACTGATGTCCAGCCCCATGGGCATGTCGGCTCGTGCCAGTTCTTCCGCCGTGCATATTCCGCCTTCCAGGAACATCTTCCGTGTCAGTTCCACCTTGCGCTGACTTCCGATCATGCCCAAGTAGGCGAAGGGCTTCTTCAGGCAGAAGGCCAGGATCTCGCGGTCCATGGGGTGGCTGTAGGTCATGATGGCGATGTAGGAGCGCGTATCGAAGGGGAGCAGGGGCAGCAGGTCCGTGTGGCTTCCGGGCAGCAGGTTGATGCCGTCATTCTGCACCGCATCGAGGTATTCGCGCCGGTCGTCGGCGAGGTAGACATCGAGGTCCACGGCTCGCGCCAGGCGTGCCAAAGCCGCACCGGTATGGCCGGCACCGAAGATGTAGAGTTTGTTCTTCTTCTTCACCGGTTCAATGTATATGTCCACACTGCCGCCACAGCACATGCCATGCTGGTGCAGCAGGTCGTGGCGGCGCATTTGTGGCGTGCCCTTGCGGATGCATTCCAGCGCATGGTGCACCACTTCGCGTTCTAAGGCACCCCCACCGATGGTGCCATGGATGGTGCCCGAGGCGAGCACCAGCATGCGCGCCCCGATGCGCCGCGGTGTGGAGCCGTGCGTTCCAGTGATCAAGCAGAGGGCCGCCTCCTCCGGGCCATTGCGCACTTCGATCAGCTTGTCGTACAGGTCCATCGTCACGCGTATTCATCGCCGGTGATTGCTCCGAACCAATGGGTGTGGTCCTCTGGTGTGTTGATGTTGGCCAGGATGCGGGCGTCCTGCACCTCCACCCGATGCGTTGGAAGCAGGGCCAGCAGATCCCGCAAGGGCAGGTCGGTTTCGGTGCGTTCGGCAATGAGGTCGATCGCGGCGCGCCCGAGCAGAACGGGATGCCCGCCGCGCCCTTGGTGGCACGGCGTGATGCTGGCGGCCCGGTCCCGCGCGACATGGAGACGCTCGATCGTGGCGGGATCCGCGTAGGGATTGTCGATGTTGTTTATGAAGCAATGCTCCACGCCGGGAAGTGCGGCGAGGCCAAGGCGCAGCGATCCCAACCGGCCCGCTGCGGCGGAATGGTTCACCACCACAGTGATCCCGGGGCCGACCGGAATGCTTTCCAACGGAATGTCCGGATGCAGCACCACGGCGATACGATGCACACCGGCACAGCGGTATTGGAATATGATATGGGACAGGAAAGAGCGGCCGTCCGGCATCGGTAACAAGGCCTTGTGCGAACCCATTCGCGAGGAAGCCCCTGCACTGAGCACCACGCAGCCGGTCTCCGGTTTTCCGGTCCGGCGGGCGGCGCGGATCACCGACCGTGCGTGCGAATTGCCTTTTGTTGTTGCGGGCATGGGCCTATCTGGATCGTTCCTTTCAGAGTTGTTCGCAAGGGGACCCTTCCTTGGTCGGAGGAGTGGGATCAATGCTGTCGGAGAAATGCCAAGGTCCATCGAATGCTTCGTCAAAAATATGATAGAAATCATATATTCGTCCCGCCTTCGGATATACTTTTCACCTGATCGGAATGCCTTTCGAAGTGAAGAACACCTGCCGTAACCCACACATTACGCCACCCGAATGACCGGCATCAAACAGCCTCCCGCGCGCTTGGCGGAGATCCTGCGCACCTGCGAACAGCTCGCCTTCGACCTGGAGTTCACCCACGCCAAGGCTTGGCGCAAGGCAGCCGATGATCGGCTCCTGGTCGGGTATCTGCCCATCTATGTACCACGCGAAGTGATCCACGCCGCCAACGGGCTTCCCGTCGGCATCATGGGCGTGGGCGACCACAAGCGGATCATCAAGGGTGATGCCTACTACCAGTCCTACATCTGCCACTTGCCACGCGGGATCATCGAGATGGCCTTGGACAGCAATCTGGAGGACTTCGATGGCTTCCTGTTCCCCGCGATCTGCGATTGCGTGCGGAACCTTTCCGGCATGTTCAAGTTGGCGCAGAAGGGAAAGTTCACGCGCTATTTCGACTATCCGCAGAATTTCAAGGAGCACATCGGCGGCACCTTCTTCCGCGAACTGATCGAGACGGTGGAGAGCGACATGTTCAAGCTGAACGGGGTGAAGGTCACTCCCGAGCGCCTGAACCATTCCATCGGGCTGTACAACCGGAACCGGAGCATGATCGAGGCGATCTACGACATCCGGCAGGAGTTCCCCTGGCGCCTTTCCGCCGTGGACACCTATTACATCCTGCGCGCCGGCCTTGTAATGCCTGTGGAGGAGCACAACGCCATTCTGGAGGAAGTGCTGGAGCTGATCGGACTTGATCACGGCGAAGCGATGGACAACATTCGCGTGGTGGTCACCGGCTCGTTCTGCGAACAGCCGCCCATCGGCATGCTGAAGTCCATGGAAATGGCCGGCTGCTACATCGTGGACGATGACCTGATGCTGGGTTCCCGTTGGACGCAAGGCGACGTGGATGACACCACGGACGATCCCTTGGGGGCGATCGTCACCGCGTTCCTGGAGAAAAGCCCTTCCTCCTCCGCCGTCTATGATGTGGGCAACCCGAAGGGGGCGCGCCTCGTGGACCTCGTGCGCCACCGCCATGCCGACGGCGTGATCTTCTGCGCGGCCAGCTTCTGCGACCCGGCGCTGCTGGACCGCCCCGAACTGCAAAAGGCCTGCGATGCCGCAGGGATCGTCCACATCAACTTCCAGTTCCACGAGAACACCGGCCAGTTCAAGGTGATCAAGGAACAAGCGGGCACGTTCTCGGATTCCATCAAGCTGTGGGTATGATGATCCACGGAAAACCCAGTATCCACGAAAAACAGAACCAATGGCAGAGGTGAATGAAGCCGTCAAGGAACGGAGCATGGTCATCCAGAAGGAGATGCTCGCCGAGCTCTTCACGGAACTGAGCACCGCCAAGGAAAAGGGCCGCAAAGTGGTGTACACCTTCGTGCCCGGCAACCTCACGGAATTGATCCTGGCGCTGGACATGCTTCCGGTGTACCCGGAGATCAATGCCCTGCAATCCGGCATGCGGAAGAAGTCGGCCTCCTACATCAAGGACGCCGAGAAGATGGGCTTCAGCGAGGACGTATGCACCTACGTGAAGTGCGATATCGGCATGATGCTCAACGGCAACATCGGGCCCACCGGGGAGAAGCTCCCGGACCCGGACCTGCTGCTGCTGAGCTACACGGGCTGCTTCACCTTCATGAAGTGGTTCGAGAACCTCGAGAAGCTCTACCCCGGCGTGGAGATCGCCATGCTGCACACGCCCTACCAGGAGGATGGCCGCATCACCGAGGACCAGATCACCTACATGGTGAAGCAGTTGGAGGAGGAGGTGATCCCCAAGCTGGAAAAAGTGGCGGGCAAGAAACTGGACCGCGCGCGCTTAGCGAAGATGCTCGAAAATTCATCCAAGGCGGAGGACCTCTGGGTGAAGGTGCTGCATTCGGCCAAGACGGTGCCATCACCGATCGACTCCTACTTCGCCGGGGTCTATTACATGGGGCCCCTGTTCACCGCGTTCCGTGGCACCGAACGTGCGTTGGAGTACTACCAGGAACTGCATGACGAGATCATGGAGCGCCAGGCAAAGGGCCTGCTGCCGATCACCCCGGAAGGGGAGATGAAGGAGGAGCGGTTCCGCCTGTTGGTGGAAGGCCCGCCGAACTGGACCAATTTCCGCGAGTTCTGGAAGATCTTCTACGACATGGGCGCGGTGATCGTGGCCAGCACCTACACTAAGGTGGGCGGGGTGTACGATCAGGGCTTCCGCCACGACCCGGACAATCCCATCGAGAGCCTCGCACGTTACTGCATGGGCTGCTACACCAACCTGAGCCTGCCCCAGCGCGTGGACCTGCTGGAGCACTACATCAAGGAGTACAAGGTCGATGGTTTCCTGATCAACTCCATCAAGAGCTGCAACTCCTTCAGCGCCGGCCAACTGCTGATGATGCGCGAGATCGAGAAACGCTGCGGCATTCCCGTGGGCTTCATCGAGAGCGATCTGGTGGACCCGCGCTACTTCTCCTACGCCAACATCAAGAACCGTCTGGAGTCCTACTTCCAGATGCTGGCCCAGCGCAAGAGCATCCTGGCGCAGCAGCCCACTGAACAAGCATGAACCCAACGACAAACGATCGGCCATGAGCAAGTACTATTTGGGCGTCGACCTTGGATCCACAACCTCCAAGGCGATCATCATCAACGAGCAGGATGAGATCATCGGCAGGGGGATCACCAACACCCGGGCCAACTATTCGGTGGCGGCGGATATCGCCCGCGATGAGGCCGTCTATGATGCGCGCTTCTCCGTGCTGAAGAAGAACCTCGAGGCCGACCTCAAGGCCAGGCCCGAGTACCGCAAGTACATCAATGACCTGGAGAGCGTGTTCCGCTATGAGCAGTTCAAGGTGCGCTTGGATCGCTTGGGTGATGAGCTGGTGAAAACCTGCCGCGATTTCTTCCAGGAACCCGCCCGGCAGGAGGAGATCCTGGGCCATCTCCGCGCCATTCGCCGGGCCTTCAAGCCGAAGATCAAGCACGACTATCTCTACAACGATCTGGGGGCCAAGAACCAGTTCTTCCGCGACATCGTCTCGGAGAAATACAACGAGCAAGTGGCCCTGCTTCCCATCGAACTCTTCGAACCGCTGATGACCGTTTGGGACAAGAGCATCACCCCGGCGGAGAACGAGGTGGTGAAGTTCGAGTTCAAGACCCTGGTGCATGAGGCCATGGAGGTGCTCAAGGACAAGTACGCCAACCTGCCCGATGAACCGCAAGGAACCACCATCGTGGATGGTCCCGCCTTCGATCAGGAGATGTACCTTTTGAAAGGGCAGTTCGACACCGTGGCCGATTCGTTGCGCGAACGCATCGATGAAGTTGCGGGGCTGGAGTTCCACATCGCCAACATGACCGGCACCGGTTATGGGAGGGCCCTCCTACCCTTCCCCGAGGATTGCATCCGCTCGGAGATCCTCTGCCATGCCTTCGGTGCCCATGCCGTATTCCCCGACACGCGCACCGTGCTCGACATCGGCGGACAGGACACCAAGGCCATCCAGGTGGACCAGTACGGACTGGTGACCAGCTTCCAGATGAACGATCGCTGCGCTGCCGGATGCGGCCGTTATCTGGGATACATCGCCGACGAGATGAGCATCTCGCTGAACGAACTGGGACCACTGGCCTTGAAGGCCGAGAAGGAGGTGAACATCTGCAGCACCTGCACGGTGTTCGCAGGGGCCGAATTGCGCGAGTTGACGAACTTGGGCGAGAAGCGCGAGGACATCCTCGGTGGACTGCACAAGGCGATCATCATGCGTGCCATGTCCCTGATCGCCCGCTCCGGCGGGGTGTTCAACGAATTCACCTTCACCGGTGGCGTAGCCCGCAACCAGGCCGTGATCAAATACCTCACCCAACTGGTGCGGGAGAACTACGGCGAGGGGATCACGATCAACATCCACACCGATTCCATTTTCATGGGTGCCCTTGGTGGTGCCATGTTCGCCCGGCGCAATGTGAAGGCCGAACTGCCGGACCAAAAGAAGAGCGCGAAAGTCGCTTGAGAGAGCCATGAGCAAAAAGAAGGTACTGGTCCTTGGTGCAGGTCTGATCGGAAAGGCGATCGCCATCGATCTGTGCCGTAGGCATCTCGTTACCAGTGCCGATCGCGATCCCGCTGCGCTCGATGCGCTCGCACGGCAACATCCGATCACCCCGCTCGTGCTCGATGTCACCGATCGGAAAGCCTTGGCGAAGGCGGTGCTCCCGTTCGACCTGATCATCGGTGCCGTGCCCGGTGCCTTGGGCTTCGCCACCCTGCGCACGGTGATAGAGGCAGGGCGCAACGTGGTGGACATCTCCTTCTTCCCGGAGGATCCACTTGCTCTGGACGAGATCGCGCGGGAGAAGAACGTTACTGCCGTGGTCGATTGCGGCGTGGCGCCCGGACTGTGCAACATCATCGCCGGTCATCATCACCGGCAGAGCCCCCTCACCAGCTATGAATGCCTTGTGGGTGGGTTGCCCAGCACTCCCGAATGGCCCTTCGGCTACAAGGCCGTCTTCTCGCCCGCCGACGTGATCGAGGAGTACACGCGCCCGGTACACATGCGGGTGAACGGACGCAACGTGGAACGCGAAGCATTGAGCGAAATAGAGGAGATGGAGTGGGAAGGTGTAGGCACGCTCGAGGCTTTCAACACCGACGGTCTGCGCACGCTGCTGACCACCATGCCCGAGGTTCCACACCTGGTGGAGCGCACCCTTCGCTATCCCGGACACGCCGAGTTGATGAAGGTGTTCCGCGCCACGGGCCTGTTCTCCCCGGAACCCATCGATGTGGACGGCACGCTGGTATCGCCCTTGCGCTTGACGAGCAAACTGCTGTTCCCGCTGTGGGAAATGAAGCCGAACGACGAGGACCTCACCGTGATGCGCGTGACGTTGAAGAACGCAGAAGGGACGCACGTCCATGACCTGCTGGACCGCTTCGATCGCGAGGGCGGCATCAGCTCCATGGCGCGCACCACGGGCTATACCTGTACCGCCGTCGCCGAACTGTTGCTCCAGGGCTCGTTCACCCGAAAGGGGATCTGCCCTCCGGAGTTCGTCGGCGCGGATGAAACCTGCTTCCAAGCGGTGATGGACCACCTGGAGGAACGCGGCGTACAGTGCACGCAACGAACAGTGGAAATGCAATTGGGAAGAGCTTAACACGGAACAATGGAGCAACGCACATACACCATGGGTATCGATGTGGGCAGCAACTTCATCAAGTTGGTGCTCATGGACTACAACGAGGATCCCAAAGTGATCGACAAGCGCACGGAGAAGATCCGGAAACGCGACCCTTCCACCTTGGGGGATGAAATGGTGCAGTCCATGCTGGAGCGCAACAAGCTCCGGTACGAGGACATCGCCTACCTCGCCAGCACGGGAGAAGGGGACATGGTGAAGCGCAAGCGCGGCCACTTCTACGGCATGACCACCCATGCGCGCGGGGGCAACTACTTCTTCCCCGAGGCACGCACCGTGGTGGACCTGGGTGCGCTCTATGTCCGGGCCGTGCGGATCTCTCCGGAGGCACGCGTGGAGGACTACAAGATGACCGGGCAATGCGCATCCGGATCCGGCCAGTTCCTGGAGAACATCTCGCGCTACCTCGGCCTGAGCATCGAAGAGGTGGGTGACGTTTCGCTGTCCGCCACCCAGCCCGAGGTAAGCTCCGGCATTTGCGCCGTGCTGGCCGAAACGGACGTGATCAACATGGTCTCGCGGGGCATCGCCACACCGGACATCATCAAGGGCATCCACATCAGCATCGCATCGCGCATCATCAAATTGATGAGTTCCTTGAAAGCCGTCTCGCCCATCGTGCTCACCGGTGGCATGGCGCTGAACAAGGGCATGATCCAGGCCATCAACGAGGCCCTGGAGGAAAGCAGCAAGGGCTTCGAGGTGCGCACCCATCCCGATGCGATCTACGCCGGGGCCATCGGTGCCGCGCTCTGGGGCGGGTTCCGCGACAAGAGGCTGCGCGAAAAGGAACTGCAACGGACCCTGGAGACCAATTGACCGTGGAGAACACCATGGCAAGCGGTAACAGTCATTCCAATGGAGCCTCGTCGAGCGAACGGGGTGCCTGCATGGCGCGAACACTTTTCACTGGACAGTGCCGATCGTTCCGGTCCATGACTTGATCAAATACCTGCGACATGCAACAGAGCGGCCCCCATCTTGATCCCAGCGCGTTGATCCCCAACGTGGCCACCCTGTTGGAGCGCAACGCTACCGCCTTCGGCGACCGCTTGGTGTACGCTGAAAAGCACGATGGTGTCTATCAAGGCATCAGTTGGAACACGCTCCTGGCCGACGTGCGGGCCATCGCCCACAACCTGCGTGCGCACTATGGCTTTCTGCCGGGCGACAAGCTGGTGATCTTCTCCCCGAACCGGTCGGAGATGCTCCGGATGGAACTGGCCGTGATGGCCTCGGGCGGAATAGCCGTGCCCATTTTCGCCTTCTTCCACAAGGAGACGGCGGAGCTGTTGATCCAGCACAGCGATGCCCGCTTCCTCGCCGTTGCCGGTGAACTGCAGTTGGAGCGGCTCGACCCCGAACTTCCCTTGGACCATGTGTTCAGCTTCGATGCCGTGGACAAAGGGAAGTGGAGCAATTTGGTGCAGTTCAGTGATCTGCTTGCAGCACCGCTGAGCGGCCCCGATGCCTTGTTCACTGATGCCGATCCCGATGCGCTTTGCCTCAACATGTACACCTCGGGCACCATGGGCACGCCCAAATGCGTGCAGTTGAGCCACCGCAACATCCTTTCCCAACAAGCGGCCCTGGCCCAACTCTGGGACCTTGGACCGGAGGATCGTTTCCTCAGCTACTTGCCTTGGCACCACAGCTTCGGCGGCATCTTCGAGTTATTCACCGCACTGCGCACCGGTGCCACGTTGCACTTGGAGTCCGGCTACGGCAAGGACCCCCAGGAGATCATGGCGAATTGGAAGTTGGTGCGCCCCACGGTCTTCTTCAGTGTCCCCAAGGTGTACCAGGCCCTGGTGGACCTCACGCGGCACGATGCGGAGGCCGAGCGCTTGTTCTTCCACGCCGGGCTCAAGTTCATCTTCACCGCCGCAGCGGCACTGCCACAGAAGCTCTCCGAGGAGTTTGAGCGGCGCGGTGTTCCGGTGATCGAGGGCTGGGGCCTCACGGAGACCTCACCCTGCTGCACCCTTACCGATCCCGCCGTGAAACGAGCCCCCGGTGTGGTGGGCAAACCCTTGCCCGGCATCACCCTTCGCTTGGCCGATGATGGCGAGGTGCTGGTGAAAGGCCCCAATGTGATGTGCAGCTATTACAAGAACGACGAGGCCAATATGGGACTGTTCGACGCCGATGGCTTCTTCCACACCGGCGACGTGGGCGAGCTGCTGCCCGATGGCCTGAAGTTGATCACGCGCAAGGACCGCATCTTCAAGCTGAGCAATGGTGAGAAGGTGATTCCCTCGGACCTCGAGAAGCTCATCGAGTTCAAGTGCCACTATATCTCCTTCGCCATGGTGGTGGGTAGCGGACAGGAATACCCCATCGCGCTGCTCTTTCCCAACAAGAAACAGCTGGAGCATCCCGATTACAGGCTCAGCCCCATGGAAGGCTGCTTCTGCCCGCGCAGCCTGGACGAGCTGGGCAAGTGCCTGCACGGCTGCCTGCACGATGCCAACTGCGGCATCGGCCAGAAGTTCGCCAAGATCAAGGCCGCGATGATCATCGACGGGGAACTCTCTCTGGCCAACAACACCCTAACGCCGAGCATGAAGGTGGCACCGCGCAACGTGGTGGAAGTGTACCGCGCACATCTGGAAAACCTGTACGGTGCCAACCATCCGCTGGACGAGGAGGTGTACATCATCAAGCTGGACGACATCACCACCGCAGGGCGCAAGATCGCTTGACATGCACACGATACAGGCCACCACCGAACTGAAGCGGCTGATGACCGCCTACTTCCAGGGCATGCGCGCCCCGGTGGCCTGGTGTACCAGCGTGGGGCCCGCCGAACTGCTGCGATCCTTCGGCTTCGAGGTCTACTTTCCCGAGAACCATGGCGCACTGCTCGGTGCCACGCGTACCTCCGGAGACCTGATCCCTGCCGCGGTCAAGGCGGGTTATTCGGGGGACATCTGCTCCTACCTCACCAGCGACATCGGTGCGCACCTCAGTGGCACCACGCCCCTGAAGAAGCAGTACGGCTTGGATGAACCGCCCCGGCCGGACCTGATCGTGTACAACACCAACCAGTGCCGCGAGGTGCAGGACTGGTTCACCTATTTCGCCAAGGAGCACCAAGCGCCCGTATTCGGCATTACCCCTCCGCGCTATCTGGACCAGGTGACCGATGTGCATGTGCAGGACGTGGCCAAGCAGTTCGAGGCCCTCGTGCCGCTATGCGAACAGATCACCGGCACAACCTTCGACATCGACCGCTTCCGCGAAACACTGCGCCTGAGCCGCGAGGCCACCGAGCTGTGGAAGTCCGTGCTGGCAACGGCCACCAACAGCCCGGCGCCGATCAACTTCTTCGATGCCACCATCCACATGGGGCCCATCGTGGTGTTGCGTGGCACGCAGGAGGCGAAGGACTACTACGCGCTGTTGCTCAAGGAACTGCAGGGCATGGTCGCCAGGGGAGAAGGGGCCGTTGCGAAAGAGGCCTGCCGCATCTATTGGGACGGTATGCCGATCTGGGGCAAGCTCCGGACATTGAGCGAACTTTTCGCCAAGAACAGCGCGGCCGTGGTGGCTTCCACCTACTGCAATAGCTGGGTGTTCGATGCGTTCGACGAGCGCGACCCCTTCGCTTCCAGTGCGCTCGCCTATACGGAGATCTTCATCAATCGGAGTGAGCGCGCGAAGACGGAGATCCTCACACGCATGGTCAAGGACTTCCGGATCGACGGCGTCATCTTCCACGATGCCAAGACCTGCTTCAACAACTCCAACGCACGTTTCGGCATGCCCCAACGCCTCAAGGAGCAGGCGGGTGTGGAGACCCTGGTGCTGGAGGGCGACCTCTGCGACCTGCGCTTTTACAGCGAAGGCCAGAGCCACACCAAGATCGAGGCCTTCATCGAACAACTCACCTGATGGTCATGGAAGAACAGAAGGGAACATTGAAGGTGGGCGTGGTCGGCATGGGGCCGGTAGGCCAGATCCTTGCCGTTCACCTGAAGGAGGCTGGCTGTCATGTCACCATCTGTGATCGCAACAAGGAACGCGTGGACCTCATCCGCAAGGACGGCCTTCGCTTGGAGGGGAAGATGGCCAGGCATGTGCGGCCCGACCAGGCCTTTCACACAGCAAGCGAACTCGCGGCGGAAAAGCCGGACGTGATCATCCTTGCCATCAAGGTGTACCACACCCGTGCGGTGATCGAGGAGTTGCTCGGCGCAAGGCGCTGGAAAGCCCTTCATCATCTGCGCACAGAACGGCATCGATGTGGAAGAACCCGTGGCCGACGTGTTCGGGGAACAGTACACCTTTCGCATGGTGCTCAATTTCGCCGGTAACCTGGCCAAGCCCAATGCGGTCAACGTCACCTTCTTCAACGCACCCAACTACATCGCCTCCGTGGACGACACCCAGGAGGTCTTCGCGCAGAGGTTCGCCGAAATACTCGCCAGCGTGGATCTGGACACCTTGGTCGTCGATTCGTTCTCCCTGGTGGACAAGGTGTGGGAGAAGACCATCCTCAACTCCTCGCTCAGCGCGCTTTGCGGCATTTCACGCCTTACGATCCGCGAGGCCATGGAGCAGCCGGGCATGGCGGAGATCATCGAACAGGTGATCGAGGAAAGTGTGCAGGTGGCCAAGGCCGAGGACATCCGCTTCGGGGACAATTTCATCAAGCTGTGCATGCGCTACCTGCGCAAGGCCGGCAACCACTTCCCTTCGCTGGCAGTGGACATGATGAAGAACCAACAGACCGAGATCGAACACTTCAACGGGCAGTTCGTCAAGTACGGTCGGAAGCATTATGTACGCACGCCGCTCAACCTGCTCTTCACGAACCTGGTGCAGGCACACACGAAGAAAGGGGCCACGTTGGAAGAGCCGGAACCACTGGCCCTGGCCGGAATGTTCGCGGTAAAGGGCACAGGTGCGATCAAGGAGGCAAGTGCGGGAGGCCACTACGTGGGTGTCGATATCGGTTCGTACTACACCAAGATCAGCGTCATCGATGAGGCGGGCGAAGTGGTGTACCGCGAGTTGCTGCGTACGCTGAACCGCGACAAGAACGCCTTGTACGGGGCGCTCGAGGATATCAAGGGCCGCTATGATGTGGCTGGGGTCTGCGCATCGGGGTATGGCCGCGAGCATTTCCCCGCTGCTGACACCACCAAGACCGAAGTGAGTTGTGCGGCCTTCGCGATCGATTCCCTGTATCTCGGCCGCAAGAACATCGTGGACATCGGCGCCGAGGACATCAAGCTGATCCGCGCCGGCGACGGAGGCAAGGTGGAGGAGTTCTACATGAACAACAAGTGCGCGGCGGGTACGGGTGCCTTCATCACCGAAGTGGCCGAACGCGCCGAGATCGACCTGCGCAACATGAGCGAGCTGGCCGGGCGATCCGAGGCGATGAAGGAGCTCAACAGCTTCTGCACCGTCTTCGCCAAGACCGAGATCATGGGCTGGATCTTCGAGGAGATGCCCGTGGAGGACATCGCCAAAGGCATCTATCTCAGCGTAGCCAACCGCATCTACAAGATCCGCATGGAAGCCGGCCTGCCGATCTACCTCGTGGGCGGTGTCATCGCCTACCACCCTTACTTCAAGACCATCCTCTCCGAGCGATTCGGACAGGAGGTCATCATCCCGGACCAACCACAATTCATAGTCTCGCTCGGCGCTGCCCTTTTCGCACGCAAGCACGCGCATCAACAGCAAGCCACTGTGGGACCGGATACCAACGAGCAGAAGGAACGCGCATGAAAGCGATACACGACAAGGAGAAAGGCTTCGGCATCCAGTACGATGGGATGTACTTGATCAACGGGGCACGCACGGCCTTTGGCAAACTGGGTGGCACGCTTGCCGCGGTATCGCCCACGGACCTGGGGATCCATGCCAGCCGCGCGGCCATGGAAAAGGCCGGTGTGCGGCCCGACGAGATCGATCAGGTGATCATGGCCAACATCGGCCAGAGCTCCTATGATGCCTATTTCCTTCCGCGCCATATCGGGCTGTACGCCGGTGTTCCCCAAGGAATACCGGCCGTGATGGTGCAACGCATCTGCGGCTCGGGCTTCGAGACCATCACCGCCGCAGCCGATCAGATCACGCTGGGCAAGGCCGGTGTGGCGCTGTGCGGCGGCACCGAGAACATGTCCCTGGCACCCACGGTCTCCTTCGGAAACCGCATGGGCTATCCCTTGGGCCGCGTGGAGTTCAAGGACCTGCTGTGGGAAGCGCTCAATGACAGCGCCGCCGTGCCCATGGGCAACACCGCCGAGAACGTGGCCCGCCTGCACGGCATCACCCGTGCCGAAGCGGACCTCTTCGGAAAACTCTCGGTGGATCGTGCGGTGGCCGCTACGGAACGAGGCTGGTTCGTGGATGAGATCGCGCCATTGGACCCCACGGTATTCGAGGGAGAGGGCCTGCGGCCGCGCAAGGTGGGCCTGCCTAAAGGAGTGAAGGGATTCATCACCGACGAGAACATTCGACCGGCCACGTTGGAGGCCATGGCCAAGCTGCCGCCCGCATTCGACAAGGAAGGTGTGCAGACCGCCGCCAACTCCAGCGGCATCGTGGACGGTGCTGCTGCGGTGGTGGTGGCGGGCGGTGAATTCGTGAAGGCGCGTTACATCCATCCGCTCGCCCGCATCGTGGCATCGGTCACCAGCGGTGTCGATCCGAAGACGATGGGGCTGGGCCCCGTGCCCGCCATCCGGCTGTTGCTGGAGATCGCCGGCCTGAAGCTCGACGACATCGGCCTGATCGAGATCAACGAGGCCTTCGCGGCGCAGTTCATCGGTTGCGAACGGGAACTGGGACTGGACCGGTCGATCTGCAACGTGAACGGCGGGGCGATCGCACTGGGCCATCCACTGGCTGCGACGGGCCTGCGCTTGTCGCTGACCCTGGCAAGGGAGATGAAGGCGCGCAAGGTGCGCTACGGCATCGCCTCAGCATGCATTGGCGGTGGCCAGGGCAATGCGATCCTCTTCGAGAACCCCGAACTGTAAGCACCATGGCAGGCACGATGGAACAATGGCAAATGACCGCACTGAAGGAGGACTTCGTGCGGGTCGAAACGGAGATCCCCGCGATCGCCGGGCATGAGGCCCTGGTGAAGGTGGCCGGTTGCGGCGTATGCCACACGGACCTCAGCTTCTGGAACGACGGGGTTCGAACGAAAAAGGAATTGCCCCTGACGCTCGGCCATGAGATCAGTGGCACCGTGGTGGAAGGTCCAGCCCACCTCAAGGGGAGGCCGGTCATCATCCCCGCCGTGCTGCCTTGCGGCGAATGTGAACTCTGCCTGAAAGGACGCAGCAACATGTGCCAGCGCCAGATCATGCCCGGCAACGACCTGCACGGTGGCTTCGCATCGCATGTGGTGGTGCCGCACCGCTACCTCTGCCCCGTGCCGGATCCCTTGCTGGAAACTATTCCCTGGAGCAGCTCGCGGTGGTGGCCGATGCCATTTCCACACCCTACCAAGTGGTGAAGAAGAGCGAGCTCGAACCCGGCGACCTGGCCATCGTGATCGGTGTGGGTGGTGTGGGCCTGTACGGCGCCCTCATCGCGCGCATCAAGGGGGCGAAGGTGCTGGCCCTGGACATCAACGACGACAAACTTGCCCAGGCCAAGGCCCACGGGGTGCATGCCACGCTCAACACCCGCGATCTGTCGGCCAAGGAGATCAAGGCCAAGGTGCGTGAACTGGCCGCCGAACTGGGCGCGCCGAAGTACGGCTGGAAGATCTTCGAGATCAGCGGTACCACAGCCGGCCAGGAGCTTGCCTTCAGCCTGATCACCTACACATCCACGCTCAGTGTGGTGGGCTTCACCATGGACAAGCTGGAAGTACGCCTCAGCAACCTCATGGCCTTCGATGCCAAAGTGATCGGCACCTGGGGCTGCAGGCCGGAACTCTATCCCGAAGTGGTGGAGCTGATCGGCAGCGGAAAGCTCGACATCCATGATTTCGTGGAGTCCATCCCCTTGGCGCAGATCAACGAGGTGTTCCGCAACACGCTGGCCCACAAGTACACCAAACGCATCGTGCTGGTACCCGGTACCGACAACTGAACCCCATCCCACAAGCCCCCATGGAAACCCTGCACAGCCACGATATCGTAGCACACACGTTCAAGGAGATCATCTATGAAATGCGGCCCTGTCTGGACCGTGACGGCAGCCCTGTGAAGGGACTGTTCAACGCATGGATCGTGCTCAACAATCCGAAGCAGTACAACTCGTACACCACCGCAGCGGTGAAGGAGGTGATCCTCGCCTTCCGCACCGCTTCCAACGACCGCAGCGTGGTGGCCGTGGTGTTCACCGCCGTGGGCGACAAGGCCTTCTGCACCGGCGGGAACACCAAGGAGTACGCGGAATACTACGCGGGGAACCCACAGGAATACGGCCAGTACATGCGCCTGTTCAACGACATGGTGTCCACGATCCTGATGTGCGAGAAGCCGGTGATCTGCCGTGTGAACGGCATGCGCATCGGCGGCGGGCAGGAGATCGGCATGGCCTGCGATTATAGCATCGCGAGCGATCTGGCGCGTTTCGGACAGGCGGGTCCCAAGCACGGCAGCGCGCCCATCGGTGGTGCCACGGACTTCCTGCCGTTGTTCACGGGGATCGAAAGGGCCATGGTGTCGCTCACCCTCTGCGAACCCTGGACCGCCCACCAAGCCTACTGGAACGGTGTGATCTGCGAGATCGCGCCCGCGTTGAAAGTGGATGGCAAGTTCATCCCCAATCCCTTGGTGCAACTGGACCGCGTGACGGATGAGTTCGGTCGCGTCGTCTTCGGGACCATGAAGACCGGTGACGAACTGGCGAAGGCCAAGGAGCTCATGGCCAAGGGTGAAGTGGACCTTTCGATGTTGGACGCGGCGGTGAACGCGCTCATCGCCAAGCTGCTCCACACCTTCCCCAGTTGCATGAACAAGACCATCAGTGAGGTGCGCAAGTTCAAGCTGGACCATTGGGACCGCAACAAGGAGAGCAGCCGCGAATGGCTCGCACTGAACATGATGACCGAGGCGAAGGCCGGCTTCCGCGCTTTCAACGAAGGACCGAAGAACGACCGCGAGGTGGACTTCATCGCATTGCGCCGCGCACTTTCCGAAGGCACCCCCTGGACCGAAGAGCTGCACCAGGCCATCTCGCCCCAGTACCGCACTACCAAAGCCTGAACCGAGCCATGAGCACATCCGATGAGACCCTGACCCTGGAGAAGATCGCCCTGCGCATGGAGCACGGCGGCGCGGTGGCACGCATCACGCTGGACGATGGCAAGGGCAACGTGCTGGACCATGTGATGATGGAGAGCCTGCAACGCGCCTTGGACAGCTTCCGCGAGCAACCCGGCATCAAGCTGATCGTATTCGAAGGGCGCGGCAAGCATTTCTCCTTCGGCGCCAGTGTTGAAGAGCATCAGCGCGACACGGCACCGGCCATGCTGCGCGCCTTCCACGGCCTCTTCCTCACCCTGCGCGACCTCGCGATCCCCACACTGGCACGCATACAGGGCCAGTGCTTGGGCGGCGGCATGGAACTGGCCATCATGTGCGATTTCCTCTTCGCCGATAAGAGCGCGCGCTTCGGTCAACCGGAGATCGTGCTGGGCGTTTTCGCGCCGCCCGCGTCGATCATTCTTCCGGAAAAGATCGGCCTGGCCCGCGCCACCGACCTGCTGCTCACGGGCCGCAGCATCACCGCCGGCGAGGTCTTGTCCATGGGCCTGCTCAACGCCGTGGCCGATGGCCCCGATGCCTTGGACGCGATGATCGACGCACACATCACGACGTATATCCTTCCGCGTAGCGCCAGTTCGTTGCGCTTCGCCACGCGTGCGGTGCGTGTGAAGTTCAACCATGTGCTGGGCAACTTCCTGCCCCATCTCGAGCAGCTATACACAGGCCAGCTCATGGCCACCGAAGATGCCAACGAGGGCATCACCGCCTTTTTAGAGAAGCGTCCGCCCGTGTGGAAGCACAAGTGAAACCACCAGAACGCATGATGAAGATCGGAACTGTAGGAGTAGTCGGTGCCGGCACCATGGGTGCTGCCATCGCGCAGAAGTTCGCCCAGGAAGGAACCACCGTGCTGCTGGCGGACCGTGAACAACGGTTCATCGACAAGGGCATGGAAGGCATCCGGACGATGTTGCAACAGGGCGTGGAGCGCAAGGTGTTCGCCTTCGGCACGGTGGAAGCGGTGCTGGGCCGCATCACGGGCACCACCGATCTAAAGGACCTGGCCGCCTGCGACCTCGTGGTGGAGGCCATCTTCGAGGACCGCGAGGCAAAGGCCACGCTCTTCCGCACGCTCGATGGCATCGTCCGTCCCGACGCGATACTGGCCACCAACACCTCGTCCTTCTCCGTGACGGAACTGGCCGCATCGGTGAGCCGTCCCGAGCGCTTCGTGGGCCTGCACTACTTCTACCACGCTGCGAAGAACCGCTTGGTGGAGATCATCCCCGGCGAGCACACCGCGCCCGACGTGATGGAGGCGATGCGCCGATTCTGCCGCCGCACCGGCAAGGATGCGATCGAATGCCGCGATGCATACGGCTTCGTGGTGAACCGCTACTTCGTGCCCTGGCTGAACGAAGCCGTGCGCATGCACGAGGAGGGCCTTGCCGACATTCCCACCATCGATGCCGCCTGCATGAAGGCCTTCGGCATCGGCATGGGCCCCTTCGCGCTGATGAACGCCACGGGCGTGCCGGTGGCCTACCACGCGCAACGCACCTTGGAGGTCTTCGGCCCGCTGTACACGGTGAGCCCCGGCCTGAAGCGGCAGACCGAAGCCGCTGTGCCGTGGGACCTTTCCGGCGAAGCATCCCCGGATCAGGAACTGCACAACACGATCGCCGATCGCATGCTGGGGATCGTGTGCTTCGTCTGCACGCAGCTGTTGGACGAGCAGGTCTGCGATGCCCTGGCCATCGAACGCGGTGCGCGCATCGGCCTGCGCTGGCGCAAAGGCCCCATTGCCTTGATGAGCGCAAGGGGCGAGGCGGAAGTGCGCCGCATGGTGGGCGATGTGGCCAAGCGCTACGGCGTGGCGGAACCCACGTCCATCGGCCCTGCGGCATGGGCCATGGAGCACGTAAGGTTGGAGGTGCGCAACGGCGTGGCCACCATCACCATGGACCGGCCCGAGGACAACAACGCGCTGAACGAGGAAGTGATGGCCCAGCTCGACGAACGCTTCACCCGCGCCGTCGCCGATCCGCAGGTGCGCACCATCGCCCTCACCGGATCGGGCAAGGCCTTCGTGGCCGGTGCCGACATCAAGTTCTTCGTCACCCACATGAAGCGCGGCGACATCGACGCGATAGAGCGCTTCACGGCCTACGGGCAGCAGGTGTTCCACCGCATCGATGCATCGCCCAAGCCGGTGGTGGCCGTGCTGAACGGCCTGGCCCTGGGCGGTGGCCTGGAGCTGGCCCTCTGCGCGGACATCATCGTGGCGCACCCCAAGGCGGTGATGGCCTTCCCCGAAACGGGCATCGGCATCTATCCGGGGCTGGGCGGCACGCAGCGCACCGCCACCCGCGTGGGCAAGGGGCTGGCCAAGTACCTGGTGCATACCGGCCGCATGCTCAACGCGACGGATGCGCTGGCCATGGGATTGATCGACGGCACCGCCAGTCATGACGACATCGACGCGATCCTGGACGGAACGCTCGCCCCGTCCGCACACCGCGTGGGCACACCGGCCGAACCGTGGAGAGGCATCGCGGCCTTCTTCGAGCGCAACGGCATCGAAGAGCTCCTTGCCGGGAAGCACGGCGGCAACGGCATCGCACCCGCCGAGGCGGAACGCATCCTGGGCACCCTGCAACGCAAGGCCCCGCTTGCCTTGCGCATCGCGGACAAGCTCATCACCGATGGCCGTGGCTGCGCGTCCGAGCTTGAACACCTGCACACGATCTTCACTTCGTCCGATGCCATGTTGGGCCTTTCTTCGATCGGGAAGAAGGTGAGTTATGAGGGGAAGTGAGCGTGCGTCCCGGCTCCGGGCTCACGGGGCCGTGAAGCGCCGTGTACTGCGCGTCTTCCACACCATGATCCCCGCCATGCAGGCGAACATGCCCAGCATGGCGATCCCGTTGAGCAGGCCGAAGAGGCGGCGCGCCTCCACGGCAACGGCGAGGGTGGCAACGATGCGCCCCAGCAGCGTGAGCTGGAACAATGCCCACGGGATCCAGAGCCACGTTCGGAACGGGTTGTGCGGACTCCGTAGCACCCCAGGCAGGATGATGGGGGCATGGGCCCACACCATGGAGAAGGTGAAGCCCAGGAAGAAGGTGTGCAGGTACAGGTCGTAGTAGAAGGGTTGCGCGCCGGCCAGTAGCGTGATCAGTCCATGGACCAGTAACCAGGTATGACCTACCAGCAGGCCGCCGCCCACGTAGCGGTGCATGCCGGGTTTGCGCACGCCCTTGCGGGCCATGTCATAGCGCAGCAGCCAAAGTGCGATGGCCGTGGTGGACACGCCCAGCAGCAGCCGTCCGGTTCCATGGAATGGGAGGAGCAGCCCCGCGAAGTACAGCGCCAGCAGCACCCACAGCAACACCTTGGCGATGCGCGGCACGGGCAGGTAGCGGGTCAACTCCAGTCGTTCGCCCACAATGGTGAAGAGGAGAAAGGTGATCCACCATGGCGCTGCGGCAAGGATCGGAGCACCCTGCCAGACCAATGCGGTGCCGATGCCCCAGGACAGCGCACCGGCGAGCAGGATGTGCCAGTACGCTTCGCGATGATGGCGCATCTGCATCAGGTAGAGGGCCACCAGTCCTGCGTTGCCAAAGAGCATGGCTGGCAACCCGGCGTTCGTGAAACCGGTCAACAACAGCACCGTGCCGACTGCGCACGAACAAGGGGAAGGCCCGCCACCATGGAGCGGGCATGGTTACGGTGCGTTCCAGCACGATCAACGTGCCCAGCATGCCGCCGGTCATCAGTATGCCGTGGTTCGCAGCGGCACTGACCAGAGTAAGATCCCACCCCATGCGGATCCAGCCCCCGGTGATGCCAGCCAGCAGGGCCAAGGCGATGAAGGGCAAGGGCAGCAAACGCAATAACATGGTGAAGTGGAACTGGTCGTGTTGGCGAGTGATGACCGCAAAGGAAAGCAACGCTCAAAAGGTCTGCGGATGCCTCAATGCTGTTCCAACGCAGCGCTTGATACCGGCTTGTCTTCCACGTAATGGGTCACATGCACCTTCTGATCGCCCGGCGCATAAACCGTGTAGTCGCCGTTGAGGCGGTCGTTGCGGTAGAAGCCGGTGGTGAGCGTGTCCCCGTCGGGTGCGAAGGTGACCCACAGCCCTGTGCGTTCACCGCGTACGAATCGTCCCTGCATCTTCCTGTGTCCGTTGGGGTGGTACCAGGTCCACACGCCGTGGTTGTGCCCGTTCACCACGCTGCCGGATTGTTTCACCTGGCCGTTCTCATACGTGGGTTGGCCGGGCCTGTTCAGGATGGTGTGCAACGCCACCGCGGACAGGATGGCGATGCTGACGATGATCTTGTGGCTGCTATTATAGCTGAACAGGGACATCTGGACCGTCGTGGGCTGCGCTGCGCATGATGCCGAACAGGTGCAGCAGGGGTGGGAACAAGGCATCCATGCTTTCGGTGGCGCCCTTGGTGGAACCGGGCAGCGCGAGTACCAAGGTAGTGCCGATGGTTCCGGCCAGAGCGCGGGAGAGCATGGCGTAGGGGGTGCGTGCCTGTCCGAAATCGCGCACCACTTCGGCAATGCCGGGGATCTCTCGTTCCAGCAACGGCCGCAAGGCTTCCGGTGTCACATCACGCGGGGAAAGCCCGGTTCCGCCAGTGAAGATCACCATGTCGCTGCCGCGCTCCACGGCATCGCGCACCTGCTGTTGGATATCGCTCGTCTCGTCGGGGATCACGGCCTGGTGTGCGATCCGCACTCCGCAAGCCTCCAGCTTGGCCATGATGGCCTTGCCCGCCTTGTCCTCCTTCTTCCCTTTGGAGATGGTGTCGCTGCACACGATCACCGTCGCCGTGAGCGCTTCCCGGTAGCGGCTGCGGAAGTCGCTCTTGCCACCTTTCTTTTCGATCAGCTTGATCGCGTGCAGTTCAATGCCCTTGTCGATCGGCTTGAGCATGTCGTACATGGTGAGCGCCGCTACACTGGCCCCGTGCATGGCCTCCACCTCGACGCCGGTGCGGTAGATGGTGCGCACCCGCATGGTGATGGTGATGTCCATTTCACCGAGCTCGAAGCTGCATTCGGCATGCTCGATGGGCAGAGGATGGCAATCCGGGATCAGCTCGTGGGTCTTCTTCACGCCGAACAAGGCGGCAACGCGTGCGCTTTCCAGCACGTTGCCCTTGGGCACGGTGCCCTGGCGAACGGCGTTGATGGTCCGTGGGTCGCTTGCACGCACGATCGCTTGTGCGGTGGCACTGCGCAGGGTGGTGGGCTTATGGGTGATGTCGATCATCTTTTCCGGTGAGGTGCACTCACCAAGGGCTTTGGGGCGAAGCGGTCCTCGCCATCAGTTGTTCTGTTTCCAAACGTGGGTGCTATCCGGGAACAGCTCCTTGCCGAACACGGGCAGTTCCTTCTTGATGCGCTCCACCACGTAACGGGTGGCATCCATGCAGGTGTTCCGGTGCGCTGAAGAGGTGAAGACGAAGAGGCAGAGTTCACCGGCCTTCACGGTACCCAGACTGTGGAACACGTGCATGCAGGTGATCGGGTACTTGGCAAAAGTCTCTTCGCGGATGGCATCCATCACCGCATTGGCCATGTCGGCATGCGCGCTGTAATCGATGGCAGCTACGACCTTGCCTTCGATGGTATCGGCCCGCACCTGGCCAAGGAAGATGTCATGCGCCCCGATGTCCGTCTTCGCTTGGTGGTGCGCGATGGAGGTCGCGATGCGTTCCGGTGCAATGGGACCGTCGATGAAAATGTTCTTGATCTTTTTGGCGGTGCTCATGATACTTGCTTGCTTGTGACGAAAGCGGCCATGCCGCCTTCGAGATCGAGGATCCGAAGCGGAAGCCCCGCCTTGTTGATCAGGTCCATTGCGCGTTTGCTACGGATACCGTGTTGGCAGATCACCACCAAGGTACCTTCAGCGGGCAGCTCGTCCAGCCGAACCGGTAGTTGGCCCAAGGGAATGCGCAACACGTTGGGCACATCCATGGCGGGTTCTTCATGAAGTTCGCGCACATCGAGCAGGTGGATGCGTTGTTCCTTGGCGAGCCATTCCATCAATTGCGCGGCATCGATCGTGCTTCCGGTGTCGCAATTCTGCTCGGGGATGAATGCGTGCAGGTCACTGGCGCGTGCCTTGAGGACCTGTTCCTCGTTGCGCGCGAATGCGATGGTGCGTTCCTCCCACTGCAAGGGATCGATCACCTTGAGCTTGCCGCTGAGGGTGGTGCCGATACCAAGGATGATCTTCAGGGCCTCCGATGCCTGTACCGTGCCGATGATGCCCGGCAGCACACCGAGTACGCCGGCTTGCGCACAATCGGGGAACTCACCCGCAGCAGGCTGGTCCGGGAAAAGGCATCGGTACGTTGGTCCGTCCTGGTAGTTGAAAACACTGACCTGTCCGGCGAAGCGATGGATGGAGCCGTGAACGAAGGGGAGCCCCAATTGCACGCACAGGTCGTTGATCAGGTAGCGTGCCATGGGGTCGTCGGTGCCGTCGATCACTACATCGTATCCAGCCGCGATGCGTGCCGCGTTGTGCCCATCGAGATGCTCGGGATAGGGCACGAGCTTCACATCCGGATTGAGCGCGTGAAGGCGTTCGACGGCCACCTCGGCTTTGTTCCTGCCGATGTCCGCTTCGGTAAAGAGCGTCTGCCTGTGCAGGTTGGACAACTCAACGTGATCGCCGTCCACGATGCCCAAGGTGCCCACGCCTGCGGCCGCCAAGTATTGGAGTGCGGGACAGCCCAGGCCACCGGCACCCACCATGAGCACCTTCGCGGCACGCAGCTTCTGCTGACCATCGCGGCCCACATTGGGCAGGGCTATCTGGCGTGCATACCTCATCCGCCGGCGAAGGGTGGCAGGAGCGCGATCTCACGGGCGCTTTCCAGTTCCGTGTCATCGGTGGCCAGACGTTGGTCCACGGCCACCTGGTAGGTGGTATCGGCCAGTTGCGGCCAGCGTTCCTGTGCGGCTTTGCGCAGGTCCGCCACACGGGACCCCGGTGGCAATGTGAGTTGCTGTCGGGGTCCCCCGGCCCATTCGGCGATCATGCCGAAGCAGATCAGTTCATGTTCCTTCAAGGTGCTTGGTTCGTTCATGGTCGTTGGATGCAACATCAACTGACAAGAAGCTTGATGCCAGCGATGGCGAGCACCGAGGCAAGTGTGCGAAGAAGAACTGTGTTGGTGAAACGAGCGCTTCCGAAGTAAGCGCCCAGAAGACCGCCCGTAAATGCGACACCCACCAGCACGAACAGATCGGGGGGCAAGGTGAAACCCTGACTCAGACCACCCGCAAGTGCGGCGGCCGAGTTCACCCAGATGAATGCTGCGGATACGGCGGCCGCCTCCTTCACGGTTCCCCAGCGCATGAGCAGGATCACTGGGCCCAAAATGATACCGCCACCGATACCGATGAGTCCTGAGAGGAATCCGATGGATGCACCGACAAGCACCCCCTGCCACCAAAGCACCGGTCGCAGTCCGGGTCGTTCCGTACCGAAAACGCCCAGCATGCGTGCAATGGCCACGAAAAGAAGGACACCCAATATCTTGCGATAGAGCAAGGCATCCACCGTCATAAGTCCTCCCAGAAAGGCCATGGGCACGGAGGCGACCGCGAAGGCGATCAGCAGGCGCGGCCTGAAATGGCCTTTGCGTGCGAACAGCAGGAAGGAAGCGGCGGCCACGAAGAGGTTGAGCACCAATGCCGAGGTGCGCATCGTATCCACCGGAAAGGACCACAGCGCCATGAGCATGAGGTAGCCGCTGGCCCCGCCATGTCCAACACTGGCGTATAGGAAGGCCACGACCGCTAGTAGCAGCAGGAACAGGGGCAGTCCTTCAACGTCGATCATCACCTGCAAGGGTGGGACATGGTTGAGGTTTCATTGCGGCACAATACCGCCAAGTTAATTCGACCGTGGAGCTAATGGTAAGATGTATGTCATTGAAGCATGGTCCAAAGCCGGTAGGTCCGTACGATATCCCCCGGACCTCTGCCACTATCACGTGCCGGAATATGCACCAGCACATTGGCATGGGCTGCTGCTTGCAGCATTGATGATCCTTGTTCGCCCAAAATGGACACCCGTCCATTGCGGACCCTGCCAAAAAGGAATTGGGCGTGTTCGACTCCTTTCACCGAGCAGTTCGCCAAGGGCAACGCGAGGCTTTCATCAGTTCGCCCCGCGACACCCTGCATGCGGCGCAAGGCATCCAGCACGTACATGCGGTAACACACCAAACTGGCAGCTGGATTACCCGGTAGTGCGAATACCGGCTTTCGACCGTATGATCCGAAGTAGAGTGGTTTGCCAGGCTTCTGTGCCACGTGGTGAAAGACTTCGGTCACCTTTAGCGCATGTAGGGCAGCATGCACGTGATCATGATCACCCACGGAGTTGCCGCCGCTGATCAGGAGCATGTCGCAGTTCGACAAGGCATTGGCGATGGCCGTTTGGATCCGATCCGGATCATCGTCCACCAAAGCCATTTTTGTTTCTGCTCCGTCTCGGGCCAGTGCAGATGCCAGCATGGCTGAGTTGCTTTCGTAGACTTGCCCATCCCGTAAGGGCGATCCCGGTGCTATCAATTCACTGCCGGTGACCAGTACCGAAACGCGTGGCCTTCTGTGGACAGGCACCTCGGTGATGCCAAGCATGGATAGAAAGCCCAAAGCTGCCGGCGAAAGGATCGTTCTTGCTTCTATGGCACTGGCCCCTTTCGGTAGGGTCTCACCCTTGAGGCGAATATGCATGCCTTCATTCACATCGCGTTCCAGTACTACATGGTCGGCCAGCCGGGTGGCCCATTCCTGCTGCACGATGGCCATGGTTTCGGCCGGTACTGGTGCGCCGGTAAGGATCCGCACAGCTTGACCGGCCGCCAAGGGGGGCGGCATCGGATCCCCGGCTGCCACATGCCCCACCACCTCGAAGCGGGTGCCTGCGCGATCCGGCCCTGCTCCCAATGCGTATCCGTCCATGGCGGCACGCGTGAAAGGAGGAAGTTCCATCCCGCTTCGAATGGTTGCCGAAAGCACACGCCCATTCGCGTTCAGTAGGGGAATGTCCTCCGTTCCGAGCGGTGCAACGAGCTGCCGCACCTGAGCCCGTGCACGAGCAACACTGATCGGTTCTTGGTCATTCATGGCGTTCGATCGGTCACTCCGGTTTTCCATCCGGGGTGATCCAGGATCACGCTGGCAAGAATATGATGCGGATCTTTTACAAAACTGATATATATCATATAATGGTACCTCGCCATGACAGAATATTGCGACCGGGAGTTCAGTGTGGAGGATCGGATCCGCAGCTCTCGATAACCGATCAGGAACGATGAGAAAGCCATTCATCATACATGCGATCGCCTTGTTCATGGCCATGCCCATGGTACTCGACCTATCCGCTCAGGATGGGGAGGCGGTGTTCAAACAGAACTGCTCGGCCTGCCACATGATGGGCAAGCGCTTGGTCGGTCCGGACCTGACGGGTGTGACCGAGAAACGCTCGGATGCGTGGCTGCGGAAGTTCATCCACAGTTCCCAATCCATGGTGAAGTCGGGTGATCCCGATGCCGTGGCCATTTTCAATGAGTTCAACCAGATGATCATGATCGATCAGCCTTTGAGTGATCCTGATCTGGATGCGGTTCTGGGCTACCTCGCCGGTTTCGGCAAGCCTGCGCAACAGGCCGATGCGAGTGTGGTGGTCGAACCGGAGGCACCGATCGAGTATACCGCTGACGATATAGAGCAGGGTATGACCTTGTTCACTGGAGGTCCACATGGCGGTGGCCCTTCCTGCGTCTCTTGCCACAATGCCGGAACGTCCGGGATACCCGGTGGACTGCTTGCCAAGGATCTTACGCATGTGTATGCACGCATGGGCCATGCAGGTATCACGGGCATCATGGGTGCCCCGCCATTTCCCGCAATGGCCAGCGCGTACAGTGGAGTTGCCGCTCTCACGGAGGAGGAGATCCACGCCCTTGCCGCATACCTGTACGAAGTGGACCGCACCTCGCCGGTCGAAATCGCCCAAGCCGGATCCGGCGGGTACATCAGTATGATGATCTGGGGCCTGGCCGGGTTGGTGGCCATCATGGCCTTGGCTGCCATTACTTGGTGGAAACGCTTGCACAACCCGGTGCGCCACGAGATCATCGAAAGGCAGATCCGTTCCATTTGATCAGAAATACCAAGAACCATGAGCTGGATCGAGGATATCATTGCACCCAAGTCGCGTAAGTGGGAGGAATTCTACCGCAACAGGTGGCAGTATGACAAGGTGGTGCGCAGTACCCACGGGGTGAACTGCACCGGTGGTTGTTCGTGGAACATCCACGTGAAGGATGGCATCGTGGTCTGGGAAATGCAGGCCCTGGATTACCCCATCCTGGACAAGGAGCTTCCGCCATACGAGCCACGTGGATGCCAACGCGGCATCTCTTATTCGTGGTATCTCTACAGCCCCATCCGGGTGAAGTACCCGCTGATGCGCGGTGCCCTGATCGACATCTTCCGCGAAGAGAAGGAGAAGGCAGGGGGGGATCCCGTGAAAGCCTGGGAGAACATCCAGAACGATGCGACCAAACGCAGTCGCTACCAGTGGGCCCGCGGCAAGGGTGGCTTCCGCAGGGTACATTGGGATGAAGTGCTGGAGCTGATCGCAGCTTCCAACCTGTACACCGTGAAGAAGTACGGTCCGGACCGCATCATCGGCTTCTCGCCGATCCCGGCCATGAGCATGCTCAGCTATGCTTCGGGTGCTCGATACCTCCAATTGATGGGAGGTGTCAACCTCAGTTTCTATGACTGGTACTGCGATCTGCCCAATGCCTTCCCCGAGGTCTGGGGTGAGCAGACCGATGTTTGCGAGAGTGCCGACTGGTTCAACTCGAAGTTCTGCGTGAGCATGGGTGCCAATTTGGGCATGACCCGTACGCCGGACATCCACTTCTTCAGCGAGGCGCGGCACAACGGCACCAAGACCGTGGTGATGTCACCGGACTTCAGCATGGTGGCCAAACACGCCGATCAATGGATCCCTGCACATGCCGGTTCCGACGGAGCCTTCTGGATGGCCGTCACCCATGTGATCCTCAAGGAATGGCACGTGGAAAAGACGACGCCTTATTTCAAGGAATACGTCAAGCGTTACACGGATTCGCCCTTCTTGGTGGAACTGAACAAGGACGGGGACCGTTTCAAGCCCGGTCGCTTGCTGCGTGCCGACCGTTTGGCCCAATACAAGGATGTGAGCAACGGTGAATGGAAGTTCCTCGTGGCCGATTCCGCCACCGGTGATCTGATCACACCCAAGGGCACCGCCGGCTATCGCTGGGATAAGCAGCAGGGCAACTGGAACCTGAAGTATGAGAACGGCACTGACGATCGTCCATACGATCCGGAGCTCTCATTCCTGGAGAAGCATGAGGACGTGCTGCAAGTGGAGTTCACGGAGTACGGCCTGCGCAAGACCGCCATGCGTGGTATACCGGTTCGCCATGTGACCACTGCCGATGGGGAGCGCGTGGCCGTGACTACGATCTACGATCTGCTCATGGGGCAGTACGGCGTGGGCCGCGGACTGGCGGGTGAATACCCGAAGGATTACGACGATAAGGAGCAGGCCTATACACCCGCTTGGCAGGAGATCTTCACCGGTATCGGTCGCAAGACGGCCATCAAGTTTGCTCGCGAATGGGCCAGCACCGCCGAGAAGACCGAAGGCAAGTGCATGGTGATCGTGGGTGCCGCCATCAACCACTGGTTCCATGGCAACCTGATGTACCGTGCCTCCATCACCGCACAGATGCTCACCGGCTGCAACGGTAAGAACGGTGGTGGCATGAACCACTATGTGGGACAGGAGAAACTGGCACCTGTGGATTCATGGGCTGCCATCATGAGTTCCAAGGACCATGGTACCGTGGCCCGCTTGCAACAAGCACCTATTTGGCACTACATCAATTCCTGCCAGTGGCGCTACGATGGTTGCCAGGCCGACTACAACAGCCTGCCTACAGATGCAGGCCCCATGGCCCACAAGCACACTGCAGATTGGATCCTGATGAGCGTGCGCAACGGCTGGATGCCCTTCTATCCGCAGTATAACAAGAGCAACCTGGACATCGTGAAGGATGCCCGCAAAGCGGGAGCAGACAACGACGAAGGGATCTGCAACTACGTGGTGGAGAAGCTCAAGAGCAAGGAACTGCTACACTCCGTGGCTGATCCCGATGATCCGATCAACTTCCCCCGTGTGTGGTTCATCTGGCGCGGCAATGCTTTGATGAGCTCCGCCAAGGGCCACGAGTACATGCTCAACCACTACTTGGGCACCCACCACAACGACATCGCGAATGAGGTAGCAGGCGACATGGTCACCGACATCAATTACCGCGAAAAGGCCCCCAGCGGTAAGATGGATCTGGTGATCGACATCAACTTCCGGATGGACACCTCGGCGTTGTACTCGGACATCGTGCTACCCACGGCTTCGTGGTATGAGAAGGCCGATCTCAACAGCACGGACATGCACTCGTTCATACACCCGCTTTCCGAAGCGGTGGCCCCTGTGTGGGAGAGTCGTACAGACTGGCAGATCTTCCGCAGCATCGCAGAACGCGTGAGCAAGATGGCCAAGCACCACTTCCCGAAGCCGGTAACGGACATCGTGAACGTCCCGCTCTCGCACGATAGTGCGGATGAGATCAGTCAGCCACGTATGCTGGACTGGAGCAAGGGCGAATGCGAACCCATACCGGGCAAGACCATGCACAAGATCGTGGTGGTGGAACGCGACTACACACAGATCCACGACAAGTACATCACCTTGGGTGATGGTATCGCCAAGAAAGGTCTGGGAGGCCACGGCAACCATTACATGTGTGAGGATGCATACGGCGAAATGCTGGAGGACAAGCGTCATACACGCAACTTGAACGGTACCGAACTGCCCTCACTGCGCGAGGATGTGGAAGCCTGCAACGCGGTGTTGCACCTGAGCACCCTGACCAACGGCAAGCTGAACTACCGCGCTTACCAGAACATGGAGAAGAAGACCGGCCTGGTGTTGGCCGATCTGGGCGAGGGGTCGCAGGATGTGCGTATCGACTACAAGGACCTGCAGTCGCATCCCAACCGCTACAACACATCTCCGCTGTGGTCCGGGCTGATGAACAACGGCCGCGCCTATGCCGCCTACACCTACAATGTGGATCGGTTGGTCCCTTGGCGCACCCTCACGGGTCGGCAGCACTTCTACCTGGACCACGATGCCTACCTCCTGTTCGGTGAGCACCTGCCCACCTACAAGCCTTCACCCACACCCGAAGTGTATGGAGACTTGCGTGTAACGGTGAACGACGGTAAGGCCAAGATGCTGAACTGCCTCACGCCGCACGGCAAATGGCACATCCACAGCACCTACGGCGACACCTTGCGCATGCTCACGCTTTCGCGCGGCATGGAGCCTTGCTGGATCAATGAGAAGGATGCTGTCGATCTGGGTATCAAGGACAACGACTGGGTGGAGGTGTACAACGACCACGGGGTGTACTGTACCCGGGCCTGCGTCAGTGCGCGGATCCCGCGTGGGGTATGCATCGTGTACCACTCGCCTGAGCGTACCTACAGCGTGCCGAAGTCACAGGTGCGTGGCAACCGCAGGGCCGGTGGTCACAACAGTTTCACCCGTGTACACCTCAAACCGAACCTGCTGGCTGGCGGCTATGGCCAGTTCACCTTCCACTTCAATTATTGGGGTCCTGTGGGTGCCAACCGTGATACGCACGTGTTGGTGAGGAAGATGGAAAAGGTGGTATTCTAACAAGAAAAAGAGCGCAAGCCATGAACGTCAGATCACAGGTATCCATGGTGTTCCACCTCGATAAGTGTATCGGGTGCCACACCTGTTCCGTAGCGTGCAAGAACATTTGGACCGACCGTAAAGGGGCCGAGTACATGTGGTGGAACAACGTGGAAACGAAACCCGGCACGGGCTACCCCACCAAGTGGGAGAACCAGGACATCTACAAAGGTGGCTGGGAGCGCGACGGTGCCTCGGTCTCCTTGAAAGGTGCTGGCAAGTTGCGCGGTTTGAAGAACATCTTCCACAATCCGTTCATGCCCGTTCTGGAGGATTATTACGAGCCTTGGACCTACAAGTACGACGATCTCTTCAACGCCCCTGCTGGTGACGACCAACCTACGGCACGGCCCATCTCGCTGGTCACTGGCGAGCCCATGGATGTGAAGGCCGGTCCCAACTGGGACGATGATCTGGGCGGTTCCCCGGACTACGCACGCAACGACGTCAACTTCAAGGACCTCACCCCGGCCGAGCAGGAGAGTCTCTTCCAGTTGGAGCAGATGGTGTTCTTCTACCTGCCACGTATCTGCAACCACTGCCTCAATCCGGCCTGCGTTGGGGCCTGCCCCTCGGGCGCCATTTACAAGCGCGGTGAGGACGGTGTGGTACTGATCAACCAAGAGCGTTGTCGCGCATGGCGTATGTGCGTCACTGCGTGTCCGTACAAGAAGAGTTACTACAACTGGAGTTCAGGCAAGAGTGAGAAGTGTATTCTGTGCTACCCGCGCTTGGAATCCGGTCAGGCACCAGCCTGCATGCACAGTTGCGTGGGCCGTATCCGTTACCTGGGCGTGATGCTCTATGATGCGGACAAGATCGAGGCCGTGGCTTCTTGCCCGGAGAGCGAGCTGGTGGACCGCCAGTTGGATATCTACTTGGACCCCTTCGACGAGAACGTGATCCGGGAGGCACAAGCCAATGGCGTGGCCGATTCCACCATCCGTTCGGCACAACTCTCTCCGGTGTACAAATTCGTCAAGAAGTGGGGCATCGCTTTGCCACTACACCCCGAGTACCGCACCCTCCCCAACCTGTTCTATGTGCCGCCCATGTTGCCGGCCATGGCCAGTGTGGATACGGACGGGGTGTACGACTCGGATACCGCTTCACTCTGGGCAGGCATTGAACGTTCCCGTCTGCCCATGGCCTACCTCGCTTCGTTGTTCACCGCCGGCGATACCGATCGTGTGAAGCAGGTGCTCAAGAAGCTGCTCGCTGTGAAGATCAGCCGCCGTAACACCACCGTTGGCGATCTGCCGGAGGCCGAGATCACCGCCGCGTTGGAAGGTGGCCGCACCAATGCCAAGGAGGCCGACGAGATCTTCCGCCTCACTGCATTGGCAACCTTCGAGGAGCGCTTTGTGATCCCACCGGCACACCGCGAGGAATCCATGGAGATGATCGAGGCTACGGGCGACGTGAAGGGCAATACCGGCTTCGGCTTCAAGATCAAGCCCGAACGCGGACTGTGATGGGTGCCACCACCAAATACCTGCGCTACGCCTTGATGGCCGAGGTGTTCCGATACCCCACCGAAGGGTTCGGGGACCGGATGCGCAGCGTGGATGCCATGTTGGCCACCCATTATCCGGATACGGTGCACGTGTTCGAGCGCTTTCTGGATTGGGCGACCACCACCCCCTTGCACGACATGGAGGAGGTCTATGCGCGTACCTTCCACGTGCAGGCCATCTGCTATCTCGATCTGGGGTTCGTGCTCTTCGGCGAGGACTACAAGCGTGGCGAATTCCTCGTGAACATGAAGCGCGAGCAGGCCATGGCCGACAACGACTGTGGCTGCGAGTTGCCGGATAATCTGGTTAACGTCCTCACGCTATTACCGTTGTTGAAAGACTCCGCCTTCCGTGATGAGCTTGCCGGGCGGATCATGATCCCTTCGCTACGGCGGATGCTACAGGAATTCAGCGACACACGAACCGTCTTGCGCGAGAAGATGCTGAAGCGCAAGCACAACGCCATCCTCCTTGCCGACCGAACGGATGGTAATATCTACAAGAATGCACTAGAAGCCTTGCTCGTGATGCTCACGGCCGACCATTTCGACCTTGGCATGCTGGACGCGCGTCCACAAGGCGATCCCCTCCATGCCGCAGCACCCATGGGTTGTGGCACCTGCGCCGAGCCACATCATTCCACACCCATACCGACCAAGCCATGACCAAGTACCTGCTCACGTCCATCGCTCCGGATGCCTATCTATTGCCCTTGCTGGTGCTCTTCTCCATCGTGCTCATCGGGGTCACCGTGTACATGGCCACCAAGGCCAGGGATGCGATGGCCCAAGCGCATTTGGCCCAGCGAGCCACCAATGTGAACTTTTCCTTGGTGCTGTTGATCATGCTGGCTGTTGCTGGGGGGCTTATTTACCTCCTGAAGACCGGTTTGGAAGCCCAGTGGGGCATGTTGAACACCATGTTGTTCTCTGCACTGCCCTATCTGGCCATGGGGATCTTCCTGCTCGGTTCGATCTACCGCTACATCAACCGGGGATTCCAGGTGTCCTCGCTGTCTTCTGAATTTCTGGAGCGGCGCAAGTTGTTCTGGGGAAGCCAACCCTTCCACTATGGCCTTTTGTTCCTGTTCTTCGGACACTTGATGGCCTTCCTCTTCCCGCGCTCGATACTGGCATGGAATGGCGAGCCGGTGCGTTTGCTGATCCTGGAATACACCTCCTTCGCCTTCGGCTTGGCCGTTCTGTTCGGTCTGGTCCTGCTCATCAAGCGCAGGCTGGGTAACAAACGCGTATTGGTCGTGACCAACAAGATGGATATGTTGGTGTATGCCATCCTCATCACGCAAGTGCTGAGTGGCTTGGGCGTTGCCCTGTTCGTTCGCTGGGGCTCGTCCTGGTTCGCGTCCTCGCTTGCGCCTTACATGCGTTCCATCTTCACCTTTCAGCCGGATATCGCCGCAGTGAGTGCCATGCCATGGCTCATCCAGATCCACGTGGTTTCGGCTTTCGTGCTCATCGGCATCATCCCCTTCACCCGCTTCATCCACTTCCTGGTGGCCCCGATCGATTACCTGTGGCGCAGCTACCAACTGGTAATGTGGAACTGGAGCCGAAGGGGGATCAGGCGCTCCACCTCCTACTATCCGGGGGTGAAGAGCAAGAACAATTGATCCGCAGAGACCCGCAGTAGTGCGGTCGTGTTCTACCTATTCGTAGCTGAGATCAACCCACAGTTGAGCTGGGCTACGAATTGGCAATTGCGCGTGAGAGTATGCGTTTGGATCGTTGAGCCGAAGGCGAGATCGGGCCATCACGTATTCCGAAACGCTATTCCGCTGCCCCACCGATTTGGATCAGTGCGTTTTCCGAGACCGGGATGACAGAGTCTGCTTCCGTCAGTTCTTGATCGCGGCCATCAGCTTGCTCTTGTTACGGATGCGGATGCGTTTGCCCACCAGTTCGATGATGCCCTGTTCTTGGAACTCGGCCAGGGTACGGATGACCGATTCGTAAGTGGTGTCCGCTGCGGAAGCGATATCCTTGCGCGATAGCGTGAAAGCCAGCATCCGCTTGTCCTTTTCGTGGAATCCGAAGGCATCCATGTTCATTTTCAGGGCGCGCGCCACACGTTGCGGCACGGTCATGTTCATGAGGTCGCGCAGCTGGTTGTCCAGTATACGCATCTCCTCGGCGAAGAACATCAGGAAGTGGTAGCAGAAGGCGTTGTTCGCCTTGAGAACACTGTGGAAAAGTGACATGGGGATCCGGTTCACGGTGGAATCCGAGAGGGCCGTCACCGTGGCGGTGTAGATCTGGTTCTCCCCGATGCCTCGATGGCCCAATACCTCCCCATCACCAGCGAGGCGGATCACCCGCTCGTTGCCCTGGGTGTATTCCGCGATCACCTTCACTTGGCCATGATGGATCATGAACATGTGATCGGCCACCCCACCTTGGCTGAAGACCTGCTCGCCCTTTTTGAACGAGAGCCGTTCATTGTGGACCCCCATCAGGTCCCGCCACTCCGCAGTGCAATGGTCACGGATGAGTTCGTTCAATCGGTGTAGGTGCTCGGGATTTCCGTTCTTCTTGGTGCTCATGCCCGGTAAAACTAAAGGTATGTGCAATGGCACGGATCCGAGCCGGTCAAGGGTCGGATCACTGGGGCGGTTCAGAATGGGCTTCCCAACTCGGGATCGGTGATGAACGCATCATCCGTGAACGTCTCCAAGAAGGCCACGAGATCGGCTTTTTGCTGCGGGCCGAGCAACAATTGCGTGATCTGCCCGGGTTTGGTCATGATCGGATCGAGCGAGGGAGAGGGGTTTACACCCGAATTGTAGTGCTCTACCACTTCTTCAAGCGTTGCGAACCGGCCGTCGTGCATGTACGGTGCGGTCAACGCGATGTTCCGAAGTGTCGGAGCCTTGAATGCACCTAGGTCCGTTGGGTTCCCGGTGATCAGGAAACGGCCTTGGTCCGCGCCGGTGAAGGAGGCATCCAATCCGATGTTGTGGAAAGCATTGTCGGTCAACAATGGTATGCCATGGCAATGGAAGCAATCGCCGGTCTCCGAGAGGTAGATCATCATACCGCTCAATTCTTGATCGGTCAGCATTTCCGTATGCTGTAGGTATCGGTCGAATTTACTGTCCGTCGACACGAGACGTCGGAACCATTGGGCCAATGCTTTCGCCACGGCTTCGTTCGTAATGGTGGCATCGCCGAATGCACGTTCGAACAAGCCGGGATATACCGCGTGGGCTTGGAGTACACTTACATCGACTTGGAAGAACTCGTTCACTTCGAACCGCATCACATCCTCCAACCCCCCATTCACCTTGCCGGTCCACAGGAAGTTCTGGCTCCATGCCAAGTTCACATGTGGGAGTACGGCCGTTCCCTCCGTGGGTACCGAGAACGAGGTGACCTGATCGTGACAACTCGAACAGGAACGACCTGCTAATGGGCCGTTCGTAGATAGTATTGGGTCGTAGTATAGTCGCCTTCCCAGTTCGATCCCTTCTTCCGTCAGCGGATTGTTGGCCGGGATGTCCAAGACCGGGAAATAATGCGGTGGTTCAATTTCGAATGGCGTGGTCAAATGCGCTTCCGGGCCAAGTTCCTCCATGTTCTTGCGTGTGCATGAAGCAAGAAGGATCAATAGCAGGAGCGCGGGGTACTTCATGGTCGGTATCCGATGTCGAATGCATTCGCACAATTGTCTCGCAATTGCCCCATCAGCATCATGCTGCCCATGGAGTAGTTGCCCGTGCTGAGGTCATACACGTTCGGCTCACGGAACACTTGGTTCAGGTTGAAACGGAGTACGACTTCCCCCCCGCTCGCCACGGTGAAGGGTTCTGGCATCGTGCAGACAGGTAGGTTCTCGTTTCGACCGATATGCATCGCATAGCCGTTGGACGTCCCATTGTCGAGGAAGTGCCCTTCGAATTTCATGAAGTGATATCCGCCACCCATGGGGACCGGCCACGCCATGTTGATGTTCTCGGTCGTGTTGGGCAAGGAATCGGTTTGATTCATTGCAGCGGTCAGTCCAAGCAGGGCAGTGGCTCCGGCATACTCACCGGCGGGTAAGGTTCCAAGATCGAAGCGGTTGCCCGCTGTGCCGTTGATGTAGTACGGACCAGGAAGCACTAGGTCCTGGGTGCCGTTGGTGCCCAATAAGGTGATCTCGCTCAAATAGTACTCCAGCCTAGTGACGCTGAACATATGCCCCATGGCATTGGTGTAGCGTAGAGTATCGTAGGTCAATGGGACATCATCGATATGGTGTTCGATGAGCAGTGTAGTGTTCGATACGGCCGGGACAGGTGCGGGGTCAGGTGTCGCGGGGTCATCCTTCTTGCATGAGGTGATCAAGAAGGCAAGGGCGACGGCGGTGAGGACGTACTTGTGCAGGGTGATCATGGAAGTTGGAATAGGAGCAGGGTACAAAGAAAGCTCCTTGCAGTTGTCAGTACTATGATTTGCGTCAGTTGTACAGGTCCTGGCGGGGTCGTGAGGTGAATGCTCGAAGGCCGGAAAGCCTGAATAATGGAGGAAGGAACATCGATCTGGTTGAAAAATGTATGATGCAGGTCATATACTTGGAGTGGGAATGCCCTAATATTGCATTGGAAATGTGCCCATACTTCGCTGTGGAGCCGAACAACTACCAACCGAACGATCGTACCATGAAGCACTTGTTACACGCCCTGATGGCCTTCCTGCTGATCCTTTCCGGTGTTCCGGAGGCTTCGGCACAATGCACCACTACCAACGCCACGTCGTGCGAATGTCCCGGAGGAGGTAGTGAATGCGATCTGTTGCCGGACATGACCATATCATGGTACGCCTTGCTGAACTACCTGTCCGGACCAAATGAGGCGAATGGCCGTATCAACATCACCGGCTCCACGCCGAACATCGGGCATGGACCTTTGGAAGTGCGTGGTGTCGACCTCAACGGTTACCGCAGGTTCGTGTGTGGCACGGACACCTTTACGGTGTATGACCCCAATGCACAGCAGCAATTCGCCTGCCCCAATGGCGGTACGGCCAAGCAGCTCACCACCCAACGGGTGTTCCACAAGAATGGATCCACGATGACCTCCTACGAGCGTGTCATGCCACAAGGAATGACCTATCACCCTACACATGGCCATACGCACTATGACCAATGGGGGATCTACAGTTTACGTATGCAAGAATCAGGTGTCAGTGATCCACGGGACTGGCCCATCATCAATTCCGGGTATAAACTGGGCTTCTGCCTGATGGATTACAATACCTGTTCCGATGGTGCTGTGAACAACCACTGCAAGGACAACAACACGCAGTACAACTCGGGGACCACCCTACACGGATCGGATTTCCCGAATTTCGGTCTGGGTGGAGGGAACTATGGATGTGGCATGACTCGGCAGGGCATCTCTTCGGGTTACACGGACATCTATAGCGAATACCTCGATGGCATGTGGATCGATATTCCAAGTGGGACATGCAACGGCGACTATTGGATCGTGTATGAAGTGGATCCGCTGGATGTGGTGATCGAAGAGGATAACAGCAACAACTGGACTGCCGTGCCGATCACGCTGACCCAGCAGTCGAATGCCAGCAGTGTCGCAAAGATCCATTGCGACGAGCAAGCGTTTGTTTGTCCCGGGGCTCAAGTGCGCTTGAAGGCCAGTGCGGGTACCAGCTACCTCTGGTCCAATGGGGCCACAACGAGTACCATCATGGCCGGTCCGGGAACCTATACCGTGCAGGTCACGAGTTATTGTGGCACCGCTACTTCCGCACCGTTCACCGTTGCGGGGTTGGCACAAGCGGCGGCACCAACGGCAGAAGGCGCGATCGTTTGCGAAGGCGAATCCGCAGAGCTTACCACCACGGCCGGTAACGCCGTGTGGTATGATGGCTCCATGAATCAAGTGGCAACTGGACCGCTGTTCACCACTCCGGCCTTGTACGCTTCAACCAGCTATTCCGTGGTCGATGTGGATGTCAGTCCGGGACAGGTCTCCTTTGGCGGCAAGACCAACAACAACGGGGGAGGTACGTACCATGCTGGGGGGCAGAACCTGAAGTTCAATGCGAACAGGAGCTTCCGATTGAATTCCGTGAAACTCTACGCTGGAAGTGCGGGGTACAGGACCATTGAGTTGGTCGATGCGATCGGTGTGTTGCGAGCATCACGCTCCGCGAACGTTCCGGCCGGGGAATCTCGGATGGATCTGGATTTCGATATCCTTCCGGGGAATAACTACCTGCTCACCGTGAGCGGTGGTGCCGATCTGTGGCGCGATTTCGGTTCGGTCGCGTATCCATACGATGTTGCGGGTGTTGCCACGATCACGAGTTCCAGCAGCGGTAGCGACTACTACTACTATTTCTACGATTGGGAAGTGGAAGAAGGAGCAGGTACCTGCGTAAGCCCAGCGACGGACGTGTCCGTGGTGGTGGAACTTTGCACGGGTGTCGATGAACCACTCGCGTTGCGTGGATTCGAGGTCTATCCCAACCCCAACAATGGACAATTCGCCGTTTCCATTCACCTGTTGACCAGTTCGAACGTCCTGCTTGATCTCACCGACATGATGGGGCGTAGTGTCCTTCAAGAGCGCTTCATGGCTCCGGCCGGACAAGTGCTCCATGCGATGGAATTGGAAGGTGCGGCGGCCGGTATCTACAACCTGATCTTGCGCGTGGACGGACGTGTGTTCCAACGCAGGGTCGTGGTCAAATAGGCCATCGTTCCAGGAGGGATCCGTTCCATGAGCAGCGCGAAGGCACGATCCTACGGAGGTTG
Source organism: Flavobacteriales bacterium (assembly GCA_016710015.1). Taxonomy (GTDB): domain Bacteria; phylum Bacteroidota; class Bacteroidia; order Flavobacteriales_F; family PHOS-HE28; genus PHOS-HE28. The sequence goes on along the minus strand of JADJLR010000001.1, from coordinate 391,816 downwards.
GCGAACAGCCACCTTGGTCGGTATCCATGTGCTCTTCATCGCCCACTTCGTGCATTGGAAATTGCGCGGAAGAACACTCGCGCCGCTGGAGTTCAACGAGGTGATGTACACGATCCATCAAGGGATCGTCACCGCTGGCTTCATCCTCATGGCCGTTGTCATGGTGGCCACGCTGATCTTCGGTCGCTTCTTTTGCTCTTGGGGTTGCCATATCCTGGCACTTCAAGATGCGTGTGGGTGGATCATGGACAAGCTCCACATCAAGCGGCAACCGATCCGGTCGCGAACGCTGATCTGGCTGCCGCTTGCCGTGATGTTCTACCTCTTCATTTGGCCGCAGATCCTTTCCGCGTTCCATGGCCTTGAAGCACCCGAAGTGGCTGTGGTGGCGGCCGGTGGATCCAAATGGTCTTCGTTCACTACGGATAATTTCTGGCGGAACCTGCCGCCTCCGGGAGTTGCCGTGCTTACCTTCTTCGTCTGTGGATTCGTGATCGTTTACCTCTTGGGCAGCCGAGGGTTCTGTTTCCAAGCATGTCCGTATGGCGCACTCTTCGGGATCGCTGATCAATTCGCACCGGGTCGCATTGTGCTCGCTAAGGATTGTTCGCAATGCGGACTGTGTACCAAAGCATGCACGTCCGATATCCTCGTACACCGTGAATTGGCCATGTATGGTATGGTCACCAATCCACGTTGCATGAAGGATCTGGATTGTATCGCTGCTTGTCCAGAGGAAGCTGTGCAGTACGGCTTTCGCAAGCCGCCCCTTTTCCGGAAAGGGCATCCGCTGGGTTCCTATTCCGGTCGGTTCAGTTTCACCTGGCAGGAAGATCTGTTCATGCTCATCACCTTCCTGATCAGTGTGTTCGTGTTCCGCGGGTTGTATGATTCCGTGCCCTTCTTGCTGGCGGTCGGGCTTGCAGTGTGTACGGCATACGTGCTGTTGGTGGGCTTGCGGTCATTCCGATCCTCAACGCTGCAATTGAGAGGTGTGGTGCTGAAGGATAGCGGTCGGCTCCGTCCAGCAGGTATCGTTTTCAGAGTATCCGTGCTCGCTACGTTGCTGATCCTTGGCCACAGTGCCGTGGTCCAATTCCACGTCTGGAAAGGGCGCACCGTGTTCAAGAGCGTGGGCACAGCGAACGTCAACGGCAAGGTGGACCAAGGCGTGCTGGAGGCGGGCATTGCGCACTACGAAAAGGCCCTGGCTTTGGGGCTGATCGCACCGATCGACGAACGGAAGGAGTTGTCCAACCTCTACCTGTTGGCAGGTGATAGGCCGAATGCAAAAGCCTTGCTGGAAGGCATCGTTGCGCAAGATCCAGCGCATATCGAAGCGCGCTACCGCTTGGGCGAAATGGCCATGGCCGAAGGGAAGATGGCACAGGCCCAAGATCATTGGAAAGAGACTTTGGCTGCGGGGGTGAGCCGACCACACAGCAGGGATGAGGAATTGTTGGGAAATGCCGCACTCCAAGTGGGTAGTGAGTTGGCAGCTACGGGCGACATGGTGTCCGCACGGCGCGATCTGAACACCGCGATGGAGAACTTGCCGAACGACCCGCGACCGCTCTTGGCCATGTCCGCCTTGGAACACACGGCAGGCCATGATCTCGCCGCCGTTGATCTCCTCGATCGTGCATTGAACAAAGGTGCGGACGAAGCCATGGTCCGGAACAACATCGGTGCCATCCATCTCCAGGGTCAACGATGGGATCAGGCGCTGATCCAGTACATTCGCCTTTCGCAATTGCGACCGGATGATGGCAACGTATGCTATACCTTGGGTGTGGTCCAAGCCCGCACCGGGGACCCTGTTGCTGCGATGCAGAGCCTGCGACGAGCGATCGCATTGAACCCCGGACATGATCCCGCTGCAATTGCATTGAGCAAACTCGAAGAGCAGGCCGTTACTTTGGATCTTGCTCGGAACGAACAATGAGAACATGACACGCAAACTCATAATGATCCTCCTTCCTCTTGTGATCTACGCCTTTCAGCAGGCTCCCGTAATAGGTGAGCCATGGAAAGCGCCGAAAGAAGCGGATGCCCTAGTGGATCCGCTGGCCAAAGACCCCAAGGCGGTCGCCAAGGGCAAGAAGATCTTCGAGTCGTTGTGCTGGCCCTGCCACGGCATGAGCGGCAAGGGTGATGGCCCCACCGCTTCAGCATTGACCGTGCAGCCCGCCGACCTCGGATCGAAAGTCGTTCAAGCACAATCCAACGGCGCACTGTATTGGAAGCTCACCAACGGACGTGGCGAAATGGCCTCCTACGAGCAAGTGATCTCCCGTGAGCAACGTTGGGCTGCGGTGCATTACATCCGAACCCTTGGACCCACGACACCCAAATGAACAGGTATCTACGTAACTGTCGTGTATTGCTCGTGGCCCTTCTGATCCCCGGTACGAACGAACTCATCGCACAAGAGCAGGTAGAGCCGGAATTGGTCACGAACACGTTTTCTTGGTCGCAGGTGATCAATGCACAGACCGTCGAGGTGGTGCCACGGAAACGCTCGTTCGGCTTCATGATCCAACACCGCTTCGGGGCGATCACACCGGATAAGCAGTCCTACAAACAGTTCTTGGGCTTGGACCTTCCGGCCAATATCCGATTCGGGTTCCAATACGCGGTATCCGATCGCATGCATTTTGAGATCGGTCGCTCCAAGAACGGCAAGATGATCGACTTGGCGGCGAAAGCGCGGATCCTGCGGCAGACCGTGGACAACACCATGCCTGTTTCGGTCACCGGGTTCTTCGATGCTGGCGTGATGTCCGATGACTTTCCGACCGTGGGTGCCGATAACTATTTCGCCGATGGGACCACGCCCTTCGTGTACGTGTTCAAGCACCGCATGTCATACAACACGCAGGTCATCGTGGCGCGCAGGTTCAACGATGTGATTTCCTTACAGGCCGCCGGTGTTGCGGTGTACCGGAACCTCGTTCCGCTAGGGGCCAGCAACCTGACTATTGCCATTCCGATCAGCGGTCGCATCAAGGTGACCACGAAAGGCTCTATCCTCTTCGAGTATACACCGATCGTAGAAGGTCGATCGCCGAACAGCCAGCTCAACCCCGCATCCATCGCGTATGAACTGGCCACGCTGGGCCATGTGTTCCAGATCATCGTTGGAACGAGCGCGGAGATCATGGAACAACGGCTGTACACATCGTCCGCACTCCCCTACGATAAGGGCCATGTCCTTCTCGGCTTCAACATCGCACGGACACTCCTCGTTAAACCCAAGAAGCCACGCTAATGGATCGTCGCATTGCAACATCGTTCATTGTGGGTTCCATGCTGGCACTCTTGGTCGGCTGTGCCAAGGATGAAGGTCCGCTGTACATTCCGAAACCCGTCGATCCCAGTGAACCGATCGATACCGCCTACTTCAACACCGAAGTGGTACCGATCTTCATTCAGCATTGTTGGAACTGCCACCCGGACATGGCAGCTCTCGATCTGGGTGAGACAGAGGCCTATGCGAATTTGGTCAACGTGACGAGCAGCAACCATGCCCCAGCTATACGGGTAGTCCCCGGAGATCTGGATGCATCCGTGCTTTGGCACAAGGTCTCCGGATCGGATACGTATGGCTTGAACATGCCGCCGAACGGCACCTTCCTCTCGGCCCAGGAAGTGCAGACCATTCACGATTGGATCGAGCAAGGGGCCTTGAACAATTGACCGACTATTCGCGCACCACCGTTCTGCGGACCACTGTACCGGAGCCTATCAGCGATAGGACGTAGACCCCGGATGGTGTGCTGCCGAGATCAAGGACACCTTCTTGCTTGTTCGCGATCCGCTGCGTCATCAATATGCGTCCCAGTTGATCGGTCAGATCAACTGCTCTACCGCCAAGGATGCACGATAGAGGAGGGAACTTGAAGTAGGAGAGGGGAAGGCCTGCACCCACGTTCCTGCTGGATTCACTACCTCGTACTTCACGTCCCAATATTCACCGGTCAGTATCTCGCGCGGAGGGCCACCATCCATCACTCCCGGAACGTGCATCCCATGCCAATGCATATTGGTCAGTTGCGGAAGTTGATTGGTCACACGGAAGCGCGCGGTATCGCCTTGGTGCATGATCAGTGTGGGGCCGAGGTAGGGGCCGTTCACACCGAAGGTCGTCGTGGTGATACCGGGGTAGAACTGATGCTGATGCTCACCACCCACGAGTTGGAAGGTGTCCATATCCAAGGCCGGGGGGATCGCCAAAGGATCCAGTGCCTGACCGCTCACCAGTAACGGGGTTATGGTGCAGGACAGAAGAATAGTGCGTGTGTTCATACGATCAAGAAGTTGGTTTCCTGCATTTTGGCAGAGGTCTTTGAGATACGAAGGTCGTTCCAGTTGGTTCTTGCGATGAAGGTCCTGCTCGAACGCAGTGATGACAGAAGATCCGATACCGAAATGGGGACGGATCCGAACGCTTTTCGCGCTCAGGGGGGTCATTCCTTGTGAATAACGTTCTGCACGTTCACCCCTTTGGCGATCGAAGTCGTGCGTATTGCGTCGTATTCGAAGATACAGGTAGGCCGTAGAGCACGAATAAAGATGGAGATGTCCGAAATAGGGATACTGGCAGGATCAGGTCGACTTTGGTATGAGGTGCGACAATGAAGTGGCGGATCCGAAACAATGATCGATTGCTGCCGAAATGGACACATCCATGTTCCAACGGCCAGTCCGGATCGTCCGTGTACGACCCGACCCTGCTTTGTGATGATCATCACCAATGAAGTTAGTGAACACTAACTACCTTTGCTCACGAACAAACACCAATGATCATGCACGGCAAGAACAACATCGCTATCGGCTTCCTGATCATGGGCGGCTTCATGCTTTACGGGTTCCTCCTGATCTACCTGCGGGATTTCGCGCCCGACAAGGTGGCATGGGTGGACAGCTACTCAGTGGGCAAGCACTTTGAATCCCGGTTGGCGCACGTGCATGGCAACCTCTTCGCTGTGCTGAATGTGATCATCGGATACCTGTTGTTGCACTTCCATGGAAAGCTGAACCATTCCAAGACGATCTCATGGTTGGCTTTGGCAGGCTTACTGATGCCCGTAGGAATTCTCGCTGAGGTCTACTTCGGCGTACCACCGGCATTGGTGCTCGTGGGTGCGATTGCCATGACCGCTTCCGTGATCTGGCTCGGCATCTCGTTCTACACCATGAAACTTACAGTGGATCCAATAGCCTGAACAGATCAGTTCACGATGGAAAAGAGATCCTACCCCGCTGTATATCGGATCGTCCATTGGGCCATCGCGGTCTCATTCGTGCTGTTGATCATCACGATCTTCCTGCGGTCCACTTGGATGAACAAGTACAATGTGGCGGCGATCATTCAGGACCAGCTTGCCAATACGGAGCAGCACGTCTCCGAGGATCAGGCCATCGCCTTGGCCAAGATGATCCGACAGCCCATGTGGGACTGGCACATCTACACGGGCTATGTGCTCACGGGTTTGTTCGCACTGCGTTTCATGCTTCCCGTCTTCGGGCGGATGAAATTCCAGGACCCGATGGAAAAGGGCCTGTCGAGGATCACGAAGTTCAGGATGTGGACCTACCTCATCTTCTACGTTCTCGTCATGGTCTCCTTGGTCACTGGTCTGCTGATCGTTTGGGGACCGAAGGAATGGAAGGAGCCGTTGGAGCAGGTGCATCTTCTGGGGATCTACTACGTGCTGGCATTCATCGCGGTACATCTGGCGGGTGTGCTGAAGGCGGAGTTCACCGATGGGAAAGGGATCGTTTCGCGTATAGTAAGTGGCTCTGACAATACAGAACAATGAAAGCGGACATCACCCCCAGGCAATTGGAGATCATCGAGGCCGCTGGGCGCTTGATCACCGAGGACGGTTACGCCAAGCTCACCACCAAGCGATTGGCCGAGCGCATGCAGTTCAGTGAAGCCGCGCTGTACCGGCACTTCGCCAGTAAGGAGGCGATCCTGGTGCGCATGATCGAACAGCTTACCGCATCGGTGCAGGAGCGCATGATGGAGGTGGCTGAGCGAGAGGAACTGCCGGAGCCGCGACTGCGGGCCATGTTCGAGAGCCACTTCAGCTATTTCAAGGCGCACCCGGAATACCTGATGGCCATTTTCGCCACCAACTTCATGGAACCTTCTCCCGCCGGGGACAGGGCGATCAAAGAATTGATGGAAGTGATGCGCCAACACCTGCGCGCTGTTATCGGTGAAGGGCAAGAGAGCGGCACCTTCAACCGGGCCATACCGATCGATATGCTGGTCCACATCGTTATGGGAACCTTCCGGCTACACATGCTGCAATGGCGCATCAGCGGGCGCGGATTCGATATTACCCGCAAAGGCAGTAGCCTGATGGATGCAGTGATCACTCTAATTGGAGCAAAGCGATGAATAACGATAGCAAAATGATCATTCGGTATGCGTTGGCCGCAGTGTTGATCGGCTTCGGTACGCTCACTTTGTTCTTGAGTGGATCAGTGATCCTCGATCTGTTCGACATGCGTGCCAAAGAAGGCAACTATGTGGACTTCGTGGTCTGGGCCAATTTGGTGGCTTCCCTTCTATATCTCGCATCGGCGTTCGGGTTGCTTACAAGAAGGAATTGGCCAGCGAAGCCGTTGTCGCTCGCGTTCGTGGTATTGATCGTTACCTCTGTGGGCTTCGCGATCCACATCAGCGGTGGCGGTGTGCATGAGCAACGTACCATTGGCGCTTTAGCATTCCGAACCAGCCTAACAGCTGTCTGCCTTTTCGTCACATACCTGCTCCGAGAAAAACGAGAACAACACCGATCCAACTAAGATGAAGATCCAATTGACATTGACCGCTTTCGCACTTGCCCTGTTCTCTCTGGGTTGCACCAACAACGCGAGTGAAACGGCTGAAGCGCACGATCACCACCCCGACACACCTGTAGCCGAGGATCATGATCACGCCGAGGCTGACCACGATCATGCCGAAGCAGAAGCGGAGATCCCGGAAGTGACGCTAGACAATGGTAAGCGATGGATCGCCAATGCCGAGACCACCGAAGGCATTGCGAAGATGTCCGCTTTGATCACCAATTATGATCCGGCCACCGGCGATCCCAAAGCCCTGAAAGCGGGACTGGAAGAGGAGTTTGCCTTGATCTTCGAGCGTTGCACAATGACGGGTGAATCGCACAACCAACTGCACAACTATCTGTTGCCGCTCCATCAGGACATGAGCGATATCGACCTTACAAAGTCAGAAGAACTCGACCTACTGAAGGCCTATCTGGGCACTTACAAGAACTACTTCGAATAATTCCGCAAGTCGATCATGGACCGTTTCGATCACATGGGGAGCATAGCAAAATGGGGTGGTTCATTGGGTGTCCTCTTGGTATCCGTTACAGGACTGAGCGGGCAAGTGCTATCGCTGTCGCAGTGTATCGATTCGGCCATGGTCAACGAACGGCGCATCCAAATGGCCGGTAACGATGAGCGCATCGCCGAAGAACTTATCCATGAAGCGCGTGGCCAACTGATCCCCGAACTACGTGATACTGCTGATCACCATTACTACACGGATCTGCCGTACAAACTGATGCCCGCCTCAATTTTCGGTGGCCCAGCGGAGACGTATCGCGCCATCCGGTTCGGCACACCTCAGAATGTTTCCGCAAACCTTGCTTTGCAGGTGCCGATCTACGATCCTGCGGCGTTCGGCGCAGTGCAGATCATACGTGAAGACGCGGCCTTGGGCAACACTCCAAAGCGGGCGCGCACGAGCGGATCTGGTGATGGAGGTGAGCGCGGTGTACTACAATGCGCAGGTCCTATTAAGCAAATTGGCATTCTTGGACAGCAACGTGGTGAATGCCGATGCACTTGCCGGAACACTGGAATTGTTGCACTCACAAATGATTGCGCGCGGCACCGATGTGGATCGCACGGTACTGCAACGGGATCAACCGCTAACGCAACGCGAACAAGTGCACCGCCATTTCGAACAGGTTATGGATGCTCTACGGATCCTCACGGGAATGAAGGTGGATACGAACGTTCAATTTGTAGACATACTCCGACTGAGATGAATGTTCCATTGAGAACATAGATCGCAACGGCTTGCGTTCTTCCGAACATTCCTATCGCAGCTAAGAAAACTGAATAATCATGTTAGTGAACATTCACAGACTACTACTCGCCACTGCTCTGCTGGTCTTCGCTCTTGGAAGCCAAGCCCAGCAATGGACACTGGAGCAATGCCTGGACAGCGCGCGAGTGAACAACCGTGGACTCAAGATGGCCCAGAACGAAGGGGAGATCGCCACGTCCCGGCATCAGGAGGCCCAGTATGCGCGCATTCCCAAGTTGATCGCCAATGGGGAATACAAGTACTTCATGGATCTACCCACGCAGTTGCTGCCGATGTCCATATTCGGAGGACCTGAGGGGCAGTTCAAGGATGCGCAGTTCGGTGTGCCGCACAGTATCACGGCCAACCTGCAGCTTGTGATGCCGATCTATGATCCGATGACCCAAGGTGCTGTGCGTACCACTGGTATCGCTGAAAAGCTGGGCGAGATCAAGGCGTTGAAGACCGAGGAACAAGTCGTGCAGGACATCAGTGCACTCTACTACAATGCACAAGTGCTCCATCACCAAATGGCCTATCTGGATAGCAACATCATCAACAGCGCGGCACTGCTGAACACGCTATCGCTACTGCGCCAACAACTCTTGGCTACTGGTACCGATGTGGCCAAGGTGCAACTTCAGCATGATCAAGCGCAGAGCAGTCTTTTGAAATTGCAGAGCACGTACGATCATCTGCTCGATCTGCTCCGATTCTCCATCGGTCTCCCGCTCGATAGACCTTTTGACATCGTGGCTGACGTGATGCTGCCGACCGCGCTGGACCCCGCGACCACACGGACCTTGGATCAGCACATGGTCGGCCTGCAGAGCGATGTGCTGAGCAGCGAACTGCGCCTGCTCCAACAGAGCAGGCTGCCTTCTCTTTCGCTCTTTGGGGCCTATGGAACCACGGGCTATGGCTATGATGGATCGCCGAATGAATTTCTTGACTTCTATCCCCTCTCTTTTGCGGGCGTCAGTCTCAAGTATCCATTGTTCAATGGCATGGTGACTCGAAAGAAGATAGAGCAGAAACGATTGGAGCTGAGCAACAGTCGGGTACAGGTGGAGCAAGTGGATGAGAAACTCGACCTGGATCGCAAGAACGCCAGTCGCCAGATCGCACTGGCCGAGAGCAATCTGGTCGACAGTCGGTCCCGGATAGCATTGGCCGAGCAGGTCTACGGGCAAGTCCTATTGCAACAGAGGGAAGGACTGGTCGGCCTCACCGAAGTGCTGCTCGCGGATAACGCCCTCCGCGAGGCCCAGCAAGAGCATATCGCAGCCATGATCGATTACTTGCGTGGCACACTGGAACTCCAGCGGGTCAACGGTCAATTGACCCATTATCCAAAGAACTGAAACAGATGAAGAAGATACTCATATACCTGATCCCCTTCCTGTTGGTCGTGCTGGTCGTGATAAAGTTGAAGAGCAACAAGGACATTGTCCAAGAGCGGGTCTATCACTACGACAAGGAGCGGCCGATACCCGTCCAGTCCTATCTGCTGAAGTCGGGCGGAGAAGCAGCCGAGCTGAACTTTACCGGCACCTTCCAGGCGCAACGCGAGAGCAAGTTGAGTGCCGAGACCCAAGGTAAGGTACAGGCCGTGCTGGTGGATGTGGGCAGTCGTGTGAAGAAGGGTGAGTCACTGATCCAACTGGACAACAGCCTGATGCAACTCCAATTGCGATCGGTGGAAGTGCAGATAGAAGGACTGGAAGCCGATGTGGCCCGCTACACGGTGCTGACCGAAGCCGATGCCATACAAGGTGTGCAACTGGAGAAGGCCCAGCTTGGACTGAAGGCCGCCAAAGTGCAGCGCAATACCCTCCAGGAGCAGATAGCGAAGAGCACCATCCAGGCCCCCTTCCCAGGAGTAGTGACACTCAAGATGACGGAGGTAGGTGCATATGCTGCGCCTGGCATACCGCTCCTGCAATTGACGGATCTATCGGAGCTGGACTTTGTGCTGCAGGTGGCCGAGGCCGACCTGGGACTGTTCCAAATAGGAATGGAGGTGACCGTAAGTGTGGATGCTTTTTCCGATACCAAGGTAAAAGGACGGATCCGATCGGTGGGCAGCAAAGGAAACATGGCCAACAGCTACCCCGTGCAGATCGCAGTGGGGAATATGACCGGGGATCGCATCCGATCAGGCATGTTCGGCAAGACGGTCATCAGCAGCAGTTCGTCCGAAGACCAGTTGTACATACCAGCAACGGCACTGCTGGGGTCGAACGTCAATCCGCAGGTGTATCGGATCGTGGATCGAAAAGCGGTGAAGCATGATGTGACATTGGGGCGCAGGATCGCGGACAGAGTGCAGGTCATCGATGGGCTGAAGGCTGGAGATGAAGTGGTGACCGGTGGAAGTATCAATCTATTTGATGGAGCACATGTCATTGCGACACAGGGCTCAACTAGATAGGATCAACCAACATGAACATCACCAAAATATCGATCGACAGGCCATCGCTGATCATTGTGCTATTCAGTGTGCTGACGCTCATGGGAGTGCTTGGTTTTCAAAACCTGAGCTACGAATTGATGCCGGATTTCAATCAGCCTGTGCTCGTGATCCGTACTGGTTATCCGGGGGCTGAGCCGCAGGAGGTGGAGACGTCCGTCTCGCGAGAGATCGAGGATGCGCTATCCAACTTGGAAGGCGTGGATTTCCTAGTGACCAAATCACTGCCCAATGCCTCGGTGGTCATCGCCAATATGCGCTATGGTACCGACCTGGATCAGGCCATGCAAGATGCGCAGCGATACATCGATAATATTCGCAAGGATCTGCCTGAGGATATTTTGAGTCCGGTGATGAGCAAGGTCTCTCCCAATGACCTGCCGATCATGTCGATCAGCGCGGACTCGGATCTACCGGCCACCGAATTCTATCAGCGTATGCAGGATGAATATCTGCCGCAGATACAGCAGATAAAGGGGGTGGCCGAGATCACCTTGTTGGGTGGCGAGGAGCGTGAGATACAAGTGGATGTGGATCAGGCGAAGTTGAGGCTCTACGGCATCTCGCTGTACCAAGTGGCCGAGGCGATCACGCGCTCAGGATTGGATGTGCCTGCGGGCCATGTGCAGGGCGCTCAAGGTAGTGCCACCATGCGTCTGACGGCCAAGTACCACAAGTTGGCCGACATCGAAGGGGTGCAAGTGGCCATGCCTCAGCCGGGCAGTCCGGTCCATGTGCGTGATGTGGCCACAGTGCGCGATGGCGTGAAGGAGATCAGCTCTGTGAGCCGATACAATGGCAAGAGCGGCATCGGACTTTTGCTCAAGAAACAAGGCGATGCCAATGCGGTGGATGTATCGCGTGCGGTACGGGACAAATTCCTTCAGATCGAGACGCAGAATGCGGATGCGGGTGTCCGTTTTGTGATCGCTGATGACAGTACGGACAACACCATCGCTGCGGTGAATTCGGTGGTGGTGGACCTGATCTTGGCCGTGTTACTGGTCTCGCTGGTGATGCTCCTCTTCTTGCGCAGCTTCCGTAATTCGCTCATCGTACTGGTGGCGATCCCTACTTCGCTGGTAACGGCATTTGCGGTGATGTGGATCCTCGGATACACGCTCAATCTGATGACGCTGCTGGCCATGTCGCTCATCATCGGAATACTGGTGGATGATGCCACGGTGGTGCTGGAGAACATACAGCGGCACTTGGACAAGGGCAAGGAAAAACGCAAGGCCTCGCTCGATGGGCGTATGGAGATCGGCTTCTCCGCCCTGTCGATCACGCTGGTGGACGTGGTGGTCTTCCTGCCCATCCTTTTCCTACAGGTATTCGTGGCGGACATGCTCAAGCAGTTCTCCGTGGTGGTCATCACCTCCACGCTCACCAGCCTGCTGGTCGGCTTCACGCTGACGCCTTGGATGGCCTCGCGTATCGGGAAGTCAGAGGATCTGCAGCCGACCAACTTCTTCAATCGATTCCTGCTCTGGTTCGAAGGGCAGCTCGATCATTTCACAGAGTGGTATGGGCGAAAACTGACCTGGGTATTGGACCATAAGGTCGCTTTCACAGTGGTCTTGCTCCTCCTCTTCGCAATGACCGGAGGCATACTCAAGCAGGGTATCATCGGCAAGGAATTGATCTCGACGGGCGACCAAGGAAAGTTCCGATTGGCCTTGGAGTTCGACAAGAACACCGCTTTTCAGGAGAATAACAACCGGGCGCAGGCGGTGGAGAGTTTCCTCGTGCAGCAGCCCGATGTAGCTACGGTATTCAGCAATATCGGTGGGCCGAGTACGGGCATCGGTAGCCTTGGAGTAGGTGCGGCCAACAAGAGTGAATTCACCGTGCAACTCAAGCCCAAGGACGAGCGTGGAGGGATCACGACCGAGGGCTATATGCAGGAGCTGCGCAAGGTGCTGCAGCAGGAATTCATTGGGATCAATTACTCCATGACCGCATTGGGTCTGATACCGCGATCGGCACCGATCGAACTGACGCTGAGTGCCAGCGATCCTGACGAGGTCATGCGGATGGGGGCCGAATTGAAGGCGGTGATCGAGAAGATACCGGGAGCCGATGGAGTGCGTATTTCAGTCGAAGAAGGAAGCCCTGAGTACCGGGTGCAGCCCGACCGCGACCGCATGCAACGACTCGGTCTTTCTCCCGCTTATGTAGGCGCCAACCTGCGGACGGCCATCAGCGGAAATGACGAAGCCACACTCACCGAGGCTGGGGTGGAATATCCTGTACGGGTGCAACTGGACAGCTGGAACAGGCGTGACTTTGGAGACGTGGGACAGCTCATCGTGGTCAATCCCATGGGCATGCCGATCGAGGTGGATCAATTCGCTGAGGTCGTGCAGGACATCTCGCCTTCGCTCTTGGAGCGCAAGGATCGGCAACCGGCCGTTACCCTCACAGCCGATGCGCTGGGTAGGCCCTCGGGCACCGTGGCCGATGAAGTGGTGGCCTACATCAAGGAGAATCCGCTACCCGAAGGCATGGACATGACCTGGGGCAGTGATATCAAACGGCAGAACGACAGCTTCGGAGCCTTGGGCAATGTGTTGATGATCTCCTTCCTGCTCATCTACCTGATCATGGTGGCGCTCTACGACAGTTTCGTATATCCATTCGTGGTGCTCTTCTCCATACCGGTTGCGGTGATCGGGGCCATGTTGGCGCTCAATCTATCGATGAGCAACCTCAGCCTCTTCGCTCTGCTCGGTATGATCATGCTCATGGGACTGGTGGCGAAGAATGCCATCCTCATCGTGGATTTTGCCAATCAACTAAAAGCAGAAGGCATGCATTTCAAGGAGGCACTCATCCATTCGGGCAAAGGACGACTGCGCCCCATCCTGATGACGACCCTATCGATGGTGATCGGGATGCTGCCCATCGCGCTGGCCACCGGCACGGCCAGCGAGTGGAAGAACGGCCTAGCCTGGGTCATCATCGGGGGCTTGCTCTCCTCCTTGATCCTGACCGTATTCTTGGTGCCCGTGGTGTACTATGCGGTGGATGGGTTGAAGGAGAGAGTGAGCAAAAAGACAACGACCTGAAATGAGCGTACTGACCTATATTTCATTGACCACCATGCTTCTCCTGAGTTCATTCATGAACCCGAGCGAAGAAACATTTTCCTTGAGCGTAGAGGTGAACGAATTGCGCAATTCAACAGGAGTGGTCCAGTTCGCATTGTACAATGAAGTCGGGTCCATACCGGATGAACACTATGAGAACTACTACCGCTTACTGAGCGGAAGGATCGTTAATGGATCCTCTCGGATCACTTTTGAACATCTCCCTCCGGGAAGCTATGCCGTGAATATTCTCCACGATGAGAACAAGAATGGCAAGATCGATAAAGGCATGATCCTGCCAAAGGAGGGGATCGGTTTTTCGAATTTTGGATCCATCGGCCTCCGGAATAGACCGAATTACGATAAGGCCAGTTTCGAACTGAAGGGCAATAGGACGATCGAAGTAAAAGTGATCTATATGTGAATGGCCGACCTTCCAACGATCCATCCGCCACTTGGAATGAGCAATACGAAGGATGGAAGCAGAATACATCGAGGCACCCTCCAGTAGAATAGTCAACCTCCGGGGTCGTTTCCTGAACATGCCCGCTGGTGCGGTCTTCTTCGAACAAAACCCAGCGGAACGAGTTACGATGCAACGCTGGATCGATGGCGGCAACGGGGACCTGTGACATTCCTCACCACGCATGTTCGTCAATATCCAAACCTTGCACACCGTTAGCCGGATGGATCGGTTCACACGGAAAATAAACAAGAAATGGCACACGAAGTAGAAGCAGTTTGGATGGGGAAAATGCAGTTCAATGCATTGGTCGGTGGCCACACCGTGATCATGGATGCACCGGACCGTGCAGGAGGCGAAGACCAAGGGCCGATCCCCAAGCCGTTCATGTTAACGGCCCTTGCGGGTTGCACCGGCATGGACGTGGTAGCGCTGTTACGCAGGGCCGACAAGCCTCTGGATCGGTTCGATATCCGCGTTACAGGAGAGATCAGTAAAACTGCACCGATCCAATACACCAGCATACATCTGGTCTACGAGATGCATGGGGCCCCTGAGCATGAAGCCGATTCACTCGCCGTGGTACAACGTTCGCAAAACGAATTGTGCGGGGTAAGTGCCATGTTGAAAAGGGCACTGCCGGTTACGTGGGAAGTGCATTACAATGGAGCCGAGGTTTTCAACAGTGCGGGGAAGGTTGTCGTTGTGGAAATATGATCCGAAATTGAGGATCGATCGCCGATCAGAATTGGGCTTCTGTTCACGATCGGAGGAGAGGATCCATGGCATATTCTGGAATGAACACAATAGACGCATTCCTGAACAAGCAGGTACGGACCGAAAGGACCCCATCCGTGCAATACGTCCACTTTGATAGGAACGATGTCATCCACCGTTACCTGAACGGATACGCCGACATCGACGCTCGTAGAACCGTCAACGAACGCACGACCTACAATGCGTTCTCCGTCACCAAGACCTTCACAGCTCTTGCGGTCCTACAATTGGCCGAGCGATCGCTCTTGGATATTGACTCACCAGTAGCAAGGTACTTGCCCGACTTCCCATATTCCGCAGCGATAACCGTAGAACAATTATTGACGCATTCGGCAGGCATTCCCAACCCGATACCATTGAAGTGGATCCACTTGCCCGAGGAACATGGATCTTTCGAACGGGACGATTTCTTTCGAGCGGTCTTCCTCGAACACAACAAGACAACTTCTGCTCCGAATGCGAAATACGCGTACTCCAATCTCGGATACGTACTTCTTGGTCAGCTGATCGAGAAAGTTTCCGGTTTGCAATACGAGGAGTACGTGACCATGCACATTATCGCACCCTTGGGACTTACACCGGAAGACCTAGGATTCACTTTGAACGGACACGAAGTTCATGCTAAAGGATACCACAAGCGGTTGAGTTTTTCCGGTCTGATCCTCGGGTTCTTGATCGACAAGCCGAAGTTCATGGATCATGCGGAGGGTAGTTGGAATTCCTTCGAACCCAGCTACGTGAACGGTGCCTCGTACGGTGGCTTGATCGGTACTGCAAATGCGTTGGTAAAGTACCTACAGGAACTCCTGAAACCTGAAATGCCCTTGCTGACCGAGGCTTACAAACAACTACTCTTCAAAGAGAATATCACTGCGGAAAACAAACCAACGGGTATGTGTTTGTCCTGGTTCAAAGGCGAGTTGGAAGGCCACACGTATTACGCCCATGCCGGTGGCGGCGGTGGCTACTATTGCGAGATCAGGATCTATCCAGCATTGGAAAAGGGTAGTGTGATCATGTTCAACCGAACGGGAATGACCGATGAAAGGATCCTGGACCGTGTGGATCGGCGCACATTTGCACAATGTTCCTGTTCCGCACCATATTAAGTTTCCTTCGCAACAAGGAGTACCGCTCCTTGCTGACCACGTCAAGTATCGTTCTAGCCTTAGGTACGCTTGTTTATCATTGGCTCGAAGGCTGGAGTTGGATCGATGCGTTCTACTTCTCCGTCATTACGCTCACCACCATCGGATATGGCGATCTGTACCCGGTAACGGACATGGGCAAGTTGTTCACCGTGGTATATATCGTCATGGGTCTGGGCCTGATCCTTGGATTTATCAGTGCCGTGTATGATCACTACCGCGACGAGAGAGCCAACGGTCCTCGACAACGGAAGTAGACCCGACCATATGGAATGGGGTATGCATGCTTGGATCAGGTCCCTTGCCCGATGCAAATCACCATGTGCTGATGATCACCTGCCAAGAAGTGGTGGTCGCCTCGGTGTTCGCCGGGCTGGCCGGTTCAGATCTGAGCTATCGGGAAGGTGAAATGGACCGTTGTCGGGATTTCCGCCGTGCAGCGAAGTTCCGTAAGTGGTTCGTACCCCTCACTTCTTCTTCTGTACCATAGACACCGCCTTCTCCAGCTTGCCGTACTTCTTTCCGATCATACGGCCCCACTTGGCGATCTCCTCCAACAGGGGCAGTAGCGTACGGCCATGCGCGGTCAGCGTGTACTCCACCCGCGGAGGTACTTCGGCGAACACTTTTCGGCTCACCAGTCCGTCCTTCTCCAATTGCTTCAACTGCATGGAGAGCATCTTCTCCGTGATGTCCGGGATCAACTTCCGCAATTCGCTGAAACGCTTGCTGCCCTTGCGTAAATACCACAGCACGATCGTCTTCCACTTGCCGCCGATCACGTGCATGGTAACATCCAACGCACAGTGGTAGGTGCGGTCACCCATCAGGATCTTGTACTCGGTTCCGTCAATGTTCATGGTGTCGAAAATATCTAGCGGGTGGGAAACCGTGCCATTCACCATGGCCGTTGCCCGGGTGCAATACTATACAAAAGGACAGCTCTTGTGAATAGGTTAGTTGCCATTCAACTTTGCAGTCCATGAACGAACACTGACCAATACGAACCACACCATGAAGATCGCAGTTTTCGGTACCGGCCCCGTGGGGCAGACCATCGCGGATAAATTGAACAGCTTGGGCCACGACGTGGTGCTCGGCACGCGCGATCCAAAGGCATCCCTGCAACGGGTGGACAAGGACAGCTTCGGACGTCCGCCATTGAAGGACTGGCACAAGGAGCATCCAACGGTCAAGATCGTCACGTTCGCCGAGGCCGCTGCGCGCGGCGAGTTCCTGGTGAACGCGACCAACGGCACGGGAACCATGTCGGCTTTGGCATCGGTCGGCGCAGCCAACCTGGCGGGAAAGGTGCTGTTGGACATTGCCAATCCGTTGGACTTCTCGAAAGGTTTTCCGCCAGCGCTCACGGTCTGCAACACGGATTCGCTGGGGGAGCAGGTGCAACGCGCATACCCCGATGTGAAGGTGGTAAAGAGCATGAACACCATGAACACCTATCTCATGGTCTCACCGCGTTCGCTCCCGAGCACTCATACCGTTTTCCTCAGCGGGAACGATCCCGGCGCCAAGGACCGCGTACGTGAATTGTTGCGCTCCTTCGGTTGGGAGAATGATGAAATGATCGACCTCGGCGACATCACCACGGCACGGGGCACCGAGCAACTGTTGCCCATCTGGGTGAGGCTCTATGGTGCATTGGGCCATGGCATGTTCAATTTCAATATCGTGCAGGGAGAAACATCGGGGTAGGGTATAGCCTGGGTGAGCGGATACTCAAACCTGAACAACCGCAATACGCCGCATGGCTGTTCACGCCAAGAATGTGTGGATGCTGCGGAGCCGTTCGGAGTGAGGGATACCGCAATGACCTATGGTAATGTGCCCAATATCGGTTCAGGACGAAGTTTGGCGCGCTTGATGATGAAGGCCACCGGTCAGTGGGAGCCTTGCGTCTCCTTTTCCATCGCAATGTGGGTGGCCCTGGTACCGGCTCATGCATTGAACTTGCGTGCGATACCCAACAGGACAACCCGGACGATCTTGTCAACGTCCCGTACGACGAACACGAAATGCAGGTTCGAATCCGGTGATCAAAGCATTGGACTTGCGTTCCTGGTCCATCATTGTATGAATTTCTCCGGATGGTCGCGGAGGAGCTTGATGCGCGAGATGAACATTTCCGCCATGCGCTCGGCGTTCAAATGAGCGAGGTCGGCAACAGGTCCGGCGAATAAGCCATCGACGGTATCATGGAACAATGCGAGCCACCGATCGAAATGGGTTTGCTCCAAGGGCATGGTGGCATGCGGTCGGAAGGGCGCGCCGGAATAGGTTCCCTCATTGATGAGCACCGTACCCCAAAAGCGGTAAAGCTTGGCCAAGTGTTCCGGCCATCGATCGCCGATCACCCCGTTGAAGATGCCGCCGAGCAATGGATCCACGCGCACTTGGTCGTAGAAGGTATCCACCAATTGGCGAATGTGTTCGGGAGTGCTGATGTCGGGTTTCGTGTTCATGGAGTTCGGTCGCAGGAAAGCGTAAGGTAGAATGCAGCGAGATCGACAGATCCGAAGAGCAGTTACCGGACCCGAGAATTACCGTCCTTCAAGGCTTTGAACCGGTGGTCCTGACCGCAAACCAGCAGGTCCTTTACTGCTAGGCTTGGTAAAGGTCTTCAAGGGACGAAATATCCGAATATCGACTCGGATCCTGGGATGTTTCATCAAAGGGCTTGCGAACGAGGTCAATGAAATGGTTGGGCCGGGGAAGGCTCAGGACCCAACCGTTCTTATATCGATCCCCAAGGCGCAGTTGAAATGCCTTTTCGGGCAAGCCTTGTATCCGTGCAGCCCACAAGGACGGCAATCCAGATCTTCCATTGTTTCAATGACTCGTCCGTTCTCGCGCAAAGGGCCAAAGCCGAATGCAGGAACCGTACTACAGAAGATCGCTGTGACCGGTGCATTCATGGCGCTCGCGATGTGCAAAGGCGCGCTATCGTTCACGTAGTTCATCGCTGCTCCTTCCATCAAAGCGGCCGTGCCGAGCAAGGAAAGTTTGCCAGCCAAGATCTCACCACGTCCAGCGGCAGCAGTGATCCGCTCGCACAAGGGCACATCACCCGGCGCACCGATCAGGAGGATCCGTTGGTCAGCAGGGAGCAAATCGATCAGTTCGATCCATTTCTCCGCAGGCCATTGTTTCGTGAACCAGACGGATGCCGGCGCAATGCACACGTATGACGTGTGCCCATGCGGCCATGTGATCATGTGCCCATGTGCTTCCGTCCTGTTCGCAGCGGTTGGGTAAAGGCGAGGCAATGGCCGAGTTCCATTCGTCAAGTGCTCGATCAAGGCGTTCAACCGATCCACTTCGTGCCTTCCATCGCCGATCACGTGCTTCACCTTTTTCGAGAACAGGAAGCTGAACGGGTTCTTGTCGTAGCCCACCTTTTCCTTGCCGCGCGCCAATATGGTCATCAAGCCCGTGCTGAAGAAGCGTTGCGCGTTGATGATGTGGTCGTACTGGGTCTTGCGCAATTCACTGATCAAGCCGAACAAAGCCTTGGTCTTGCCTTGGCCTTTGTCCCAAACGTACAGCTTGTGCAGGAAGGGATGGCCCTTGAACAAGCCATCGTTGCCCTTGCGCACGACCAGGTCGATCGCCGCATCCGGATAGCAGGCATGCAGCTTCTCCACGATGCTCGTCACCAGGACGGCATCGCCGAGGAAGGCGGTCTGTATGATGAGGAATTGTTTCACCTAGGTAAGAAAGGATCGTCAACTACCAACGATCAGCGGGTTGGATCGAATGCACTGCCATGCACTCATATCCGTTCGATCCGAATGATCTTGACGGGGCAATTTGCCGCGACTTGTACAAGCAGTGGATACTCATCTTCATTGACCAATGTCCGATAGATGCCTTTCTTCTCCTTTCCCTCTATGAGGTTGCATCTGCCATCCTTTTTGGAAATTCTCCACCTGTTGGGGTCCACTTCCACACATCCGTTACAGCCGATGCATTTCCCTCTGTGGAATGATACACGGACCATTAAGCACGTACGATCTTATACAGTTTGCATGATGGCTTGATGACCTCGTTCATTTCGATCGTGAAGAGGTCCCCTTTCTTAACGGATCCCACACTGTGGTCATCTACCCTCATCTCCTTGACCTCTGTTGTGACAACGCCGATATGCGGACCTGTGATCAGTATGCTATCTCCTTTGTTCAACGTATGTGATTCCATTCTGAATTCAGCAACCTTGCTCTTGCTGAAGTACTTGACGCCTTTGCCAAGGAATATCTTCTTTTCGGTGGCTTTGGATCCATACGAGTCGTTCCATTCACCCATCTTGCGTCCAAGGTAGTAGCCATCCCAGAACCCCCGGTTGTAGACAGTTGCCAGTTGTTCGGTCCAGCGCTCGATCTTGTCTTGTGTATAGGTGTCGTCCCTCAGGGCTAGAACGGCTTCCTTATAGCATCGCACGACCGTATCAACGTAATCTGCTGACCTACCTCTTCCTTCGATCTTCAGAACAGCAACTCCGGAATCCACTATCTTATCAAGGAATCCGATGGTACAGAGATCCTTGGCACTCATGATGTACTCATTATCGATCGCCAACTCAACGCCATCATCCTTGCTGGTCACAACATACTCCTTCCTGCAATTTTGAACGCATGCGCCTCTATTGGCCGAAGCATTGTCGGAATGCAGGCTCAAATAGCATTTCCCGGATATGGCCATACAGAGCGCACCGTGTGCGAATACTTCCAAGCGTACTAAATCACCGGATGGTCCTTTGATCCGTCTTCGTTCGATCTCTCGTGAGATCTCTGCAACCTGCATGAGACTCAATTCGCGAGCCAAGACCATGACATCAGCGAACGCGGCATAGAACTCGACCGTTTCGATATTGGTGATATTGGCTTGTGTTGAAATATGCAACGGCATGCCGATCGATCTGCAATAGGATATCACCGCGAGGTCCGCACCAATGATCGCAGTAATTCCGTTCTCCTTGGCCTGATCCACAATGGACCGCATCAACCCGATGTCATGGCTATACAGGACGGTGTTGATCGTGAGGTAGGTCTTCACGTTACGCGCTGTACAGATCACACTGATCTTCCTGAGGTCATCGGTCGTAAAATTGATCGAGGACCGTGCCCTCATATTGAGTTGCTCAACACCAAAATAGACCGCATCACATCCGGCGTTCAGCGCTGCGGTCAACGACTCATACGAACCGACCGGGGCTAAGATCTCTACTTCTGGTTTTTGCATCACGACCTAAGGTCATTCAACCATCAACATACAAGGTCCTCTGTCACACCGCCACGTTGTGCTCCCGCAACACCTCGTTCAAGCTCGTCTTCCGGTCCGTGCTCTCCTTCCGTTGCCCGATGATCAACGCACAAGGCACACCGTATTCACCGGCCGGGAATTTCTTCGGAAGTGTTCCGGGGATCACGACCGAACGTGGGGGCACGTAGCCGCGCATCTCCTTCGGTTCGGGGCCGGTCACGTCGATGATCTTGGTGCTGGCGGTCAGCACCACATTTGCTCCGAGCACCGCTTCCGTGCCGATG
Source organism: Flavobacteriales bacterium (assembly GCA_016710015.1). GTDB lineage: Bacteria > Bacteroidota > Bacteroidia > Flavobacteriales_F > PHOS-HE28 > PHOS-HE28. The sequence goes on along the minus strand of JADJLR010000001.1, from coordinate 370,177 downwards.
CGAACACCCTCCACCACGATGGCCCGCGAGCCGATGAAGCAGCCATCTTCGATGATCACCGGTGCGGCCTGGACGGGTTCCAATACACCACCGATGCCCACGCCACCACTCAGGTGAACATGCTTTCCGATCTGCGCACAACTGCCCACCGTGGCCCACGTGTCCACCATGGTGCCTTCGTCCACGTATGCGCCGATATTCACGTAGCTCGGCATCAGGATCACGCCGGGGGCGAGGTAGCTGCCGTGTCGTGCGACCGCATGCGGCACCACGCGAACACCGAGATGGGCATATCGCGATTTCAACGGGATCTTGTCGTGGAACTCCAATGGCCCGGCTTCCATGGTGATCATCTGCTTGATCGGGAAGTACATCAGGACGGCCTTCTTCACCCATTCGTTCACCTTCCAGCTTTCGCCGTCCGGCTCCGCCACGCGCAATTCGCCACGATCCAATTTCTCGATCACGCCTTCGATGGCGAGCACCACTTCCTCATCCTTCAGCATGGAGCGGTTCGTCCACGCCTTTTCGATCAGTTCATGCATGGTGCAAAGATGCGGGCTGCTGCACGAACGTGGCGCGTGTGTCCACCTTCGAGCGATCCTTCGCACCTTCACGCCCCATGCCTCGTGTCATTGCCATCGACTTCGGCCTCAAACGCACTGGCCTTGCGGTCACCGATCCCTTGCGGATCATTGCGACAGCGCTGGATACCGTTGAATCCAAGGATCTGATGAACTACGTGAAAGCGTACGTGGCCAAGGAGGCCGTGGATGGCTTCGTAGTGGGCCTGCCGTTGAACCTTGATGGTAGTGCCACGGACATCACCCCGAACGTGCATGCTTTAGTGGAGGCGCTCAAGAAGAACTTTCCAACACTATTCGTGGAGACTGCGGACGAGCGATTCACCAGCCGTATGGCCCAACAAACGCTCTTGGCCAGTGGAAAGGGACGTATGGCGCGCCGCGAGAAAGGGCAGTTGGATCGCATCAGCGCGACGATCATTCTGCAAGGGTGGATGGAGCGTACGTGAGTTGAGGATAGGAGGAATGGGCAGTGGGCGGTTGGCAGTGGGCAGGCCCGCTTTTGCGAAGCGCTTCGGCGAGGTGAATGGCAGTGGGCAGGAGCAGACGGCGACCCTCAACGGGCATCGGGAGGCTCGAAGCGGTCAACCCGTCAACTCCTTACTTTTGCGCCCCTTACCATGATCCTCCCTATTCGCGCCTATGGCGATCCTGTGCTTAAGAAAATGGCCCAGGACATCGAACCCGCTCATTCCGGGCTGAAGCAATTGATCGCCGATATGTTCGAGACCATGTACGCCGCTAGTGGCGTGGGTCTCGCAGCTCCGCAGGTCGGCAAGAGCATCCGCCTGTTCATCGTGGACGCATCACCGTTTGCGGAGGATGAAGATGGCAACCCCACCGAGGATGCGCACTTGAAGGACTTCAAGAAGGTCTTCATCAATCCGTACATCGTGGAGGAGGAAGGGGAGGAATGGCCCTTCGAGGAAGGCTGCCTGAGCATCCCGACCATCCGTGAGGAGGTGAAGCGCCAACCGAAGATCGTGCTGCAATACCAGGACGAGAAATTCAAGGAGCACGAAGAGGAATTCGAAGGCTTCGCGGCCCGCGTGATCCAACACGAACATGATCACTTGGACGGTGTGCTCTTCGTGGACCACCTACCTGCTTTGCGTAAACGATTGCTTGCCGGCAAGCTGCGCGACATTTCACGGGGCAGGACCGAAGCCAAGTACAAGATGCGTTTCCCCTTACTGAAATAGTGCCATGAAGTACGCCCTGTTGCTCCCCGTTATCGCCTTGCTTGCTGCCTGTGGTGGCCCCAAGGCCGACTCTCCCGCGGAGGTTTCCGCACGGATCCGCACCATGGAGGATTCCGTTTTCCAGAGCCTGACCTTCGATCAGCGGAAGGCACAAGCCTTGCTGGATGTGTACAAGGCATACGCCAATGCGAACCCAACGGATACGGCCAGCGCCGAATACCTGTTCCGCGCCGCCAACGTGGCCAAGACCATGCACGATGGGGAGCAGAGCATCGCCTTGTACGACCGGGTGATCAAGGATTTCCCGAGCTGGCGGCGCCTACCGGATGTGCTCTATTTGAAAGCCTTCACCATCGATAGTGAACTGGATCGAAAGGGCGAAGCCGAAACCGCGTACAGGGAAGTGATCGACCGCTACCCGGATCATCCCTTCGCGAAGGATGCCCGAGTGATGATCGAGAACCTGCAATACACGGACGAGGAATTGATCGAACGGTTCCAAGCAATGAACGATTCCACCGCTGTGTTGCCATGAAGGAACTCGTAACAAGAGGCATATCGTCCGAAGCGTACCGCACCTTTTTTGAGGAGGTCGTGGCCAAGGGAGAACCATATGGACCGCCTGATGCGGGGCATGGTATCGACTATACGAAGCTGAATTTGGCGCGCACACGCCGCATCGAGAAAACGCTGAAGGTTCCCGCCAACGTCCAAGAGGCCATGGCCCAAGCAAGGCCACAGTCCTGGATGGTGATCACCGAGCCGTGGTGCGGAGACGGTGCACAGAACCTTCCGGTGTTGCAAGCCTTGGCTGCATTGGCACCGAAGATCGACATGCACATTCTGCTGCGCGATAGCCACCTAGAGGTGATGGACCGCTACCTCACGAACGGCGGCCGGAGCATTCCCAAACTGGTTGCATTCGACGGCGAGGGAAAGGAATTGTTCCAATGGGGCCCCAGGCCCGCGGCGGCCCAAGCGCTGGTATTGGGCAATAAGACCTTGCCCGAAGCCGAACGGTTGGACAAGGATGCTCTTGCTGAAGCCTTGCACCGATGGTACCACGGCAACGGTGGTATGGAGGTGATGAACGAACTCGTTGCGCTGGTACGATCGTACGCGTTCTGATCGGAAGGGCCGTCACATGGGTCCAGTTGAATGTCGCACACTGTGTATTCAAGATCCCCCATTCTTCAGAGGTCCACGTACAAGAGGATCCCACCGGAGTCCATCACCCACCCGTCCAAGGAACTTCTCGATGTCGCACTTCGAAGTTTCGCTGTTCACACCGCTTCCAGCGCCTGTTCCAGATCCCAGATCAGGTCCTCCGGATGTTCCACACCCACGCTGAGGCGCACCAATCCGCCTGTGATACCGAGCTTCTCGCGTTCCACGGGATCCACGCCAACATGCGTCATGGTGGCAGGGTGCTCCGCAAGTGATTCGGTGCTACCGAGACTCACAGCGAGTTTCACCAGCTTCAATGCGTTGAGGAATCGAAAGGCTTCCGGTTCACCCCCTTTCACATCGAAGGAGAGCATGGCTCCAGGGCTGAGGCACTGCGAATCGAAGATGGCCTGTTGGGCGGGTTCATCCAGGAAACCGAGGTAATGGACCTTGATCACCTTGGGGTGCGCCTTGAGGAAAGCGGCCACCTGCGCGGCATTGCGAGCCTGCGTTTCCATACGCGGCTTCAGCGTTTCCAAACTGCGCAATAGCAGCCAACCGGTCCATGGTCCGGCCATGCAGCCCAGAAAGCTGCGCAAGCCCTTCACACGGGCGATCAATTCGTTGCTGCCCAAGCACGCACCTGCGATCACATCGCTGTGGCCGCCGATGTACTTGGTGGCCGAGTAGAGGACCAGATCGGCACCTTGCTTCAACGGATGCTGCCACAGCGGCCCCATGTAGGTGTTGTCCACGGCCAGAAGTACCGGCTTTTCGGCAGTGCTGAAGGTCTTGGCCACGCGGCTGCACGCTTGGATGTCGATGAGGATGTTGGTGGGATTGGCGGGCGTTTCCACATAGACCATGCGCAACCGTTCCGCCTTTCCGCTCTTGCGTACGATCTCTTCCAGCCGATCCTGTTCCCACGGATAGAAGCCCATCACTTCGATGCCGAAGCGCGTGAGTACTTGCTTGATGAAGTGGTCCGTTCCGCCGTAGATCGGGTTGCTGTACAGCAGCACATCGCCGGGCGAGAGCAACTCGAGCAGGGTGGTGGTGATCGCGCTCATGCCGCTCTCGAACACCGCGCAGTCTTCCGATCCGTCCCATAGGCTCAGGCGGTCTTCCAAGATCTCCAGATCGGGATTGTTGAGGCGGCTGTAGATCAGCCCCAATTCTTCCTTTTCGCCCTGTTCCCGCAGTCCGTAGGCCACTTCGAAAAAGGCCTTGCCGTCCTCCGCTTTCTGAAAAACGAAGGTGCTGGTCTGGAATATGGGGCATTTGATGGCACCTTGTGAGAGCTCGGGCTTGTAGCCGTGGCTCATCATCAGGCTCTCGGGGCGAAGCTTGCGTTCAGACATGGCGCGAAGCTAGTGGTGTCATCCATGAAGACGCATGAGGGACATCACTTCGTTGCCAAAGCGAAAGGTCGAATAGGGTAGGGACTGCTCATCGCGCCATAACCGGCCGCTGACCGAGGAAAGGGAATGTGCCGATCGCGGGGTGAGGATAGCTTCTGAGACACGATGTGCGGATACGCTGCACGGATCGAATGGTGCTGCAGATCCTATTTCACCATGATCAGTTGGTCACCGTCCTCAATGAATTGCCACACTGAGAATTTGTCCAAGAAGAACCGCCCCGCTAGGTTCTCGATCGCGCCATCGGATAGGGCCGTTGTTCGCCACACATCGTTCAACCCTTGGCTCCACGAGTTCACACCCACCACCAGCGTGTGCAACTACACCTTCCATGCGCACACACGTTCCCGTTGCGTCGCGGCCCGTTACGGTCCAACCACCTGATGCACTACGGCTGGTGTACGAACCGAGTGGTCAAGCGTTGCTTGGTCGTTCTGGCGACCAGTACATACAAGCCGACGGGTAGGTCGTACATGCTGAAGGTTCCGGAAACCATCGGTGCCAATTCGCGCACAACGCGGCCGCGTGCATCCATCAAGTGCAATGCCGAGAACCGACCTTCCATATCGCTAACGCTGTACGCATAGTTTCCGCTTGAAGTGGGGCGCACGTGGAGCGTACCAGCGTTCGAAACCTCGTGCAGCCCGGTGAATAGTTCCCCGTATAGGTTGCGCACGGTATTGGTGATGATCGGAGGGTTGAGGTCGAAGTAGATGTTGGCCGTGTTGGTGATGGCATCATTCAAGTCAGCGGCCGGGATGGCGCGCAGTGCGAATACGACCATGCCTTGGCTGCCTTCCGGATCACTGGTGCTGTCCGGTAACATGATGCCTTGGTGGTCCAAGTGTAGCACCCCTTGATAAACGAAAGCATCCACATTGTGGCTGCTGTATACCAAGCGTAGGCTGCTCGCGTCCAGCAGCGGATGTAGCGTATCGGTGATGTGTACACGGGTCGCGGGATAGTTACCTGTGTTCTGGAAGCGCACGGTGTACGTGAACTCGCGCTCGGCGACAGGGGTAAGGTCATCCTCAGGGCGGCCGCGCGGCGACACCTGCTTATCGTTGGGGTCATAGGCTCCCACGATGGCGTAGTCCATGCTGCGCTCGTTGTTCGCCAACATGGTCTCGTCCACCACAGGCTGCACCTGCGCATACACCGTGGCGGTGGTACCGATCAGATCGGTGTTCACCGGGATCGGGACGAAGACCGTTTTCAGACGTTGCGCACCGGGCTGTAGTACGCCCAAGTCATAGAGTGTCGTGTCCCCTAGCATGCCGATGAGATCCGGATCGGATGGAGAGGCTATAAAAGGCAGGGGTAACACCACCCGCAACACCATCGCTGCAGGTAGTTCACCGAGGTTACGTATCCCAATGCCGAACGCAGTCTCGGTACCAATGACCCAGCCGCCACCGTACATCCAGGTGATCGCCAGGTCGCTCACAGGAACATGCACCGTATCCACAAAGTCACCGATGCCGGTTGCACCAGCCATGGCCAAGGAAACAGTTTGGCCATTCCCGCAGCGGTTACCGGTCCATGGATCGATCGGTTCATGCACCAACGAACTGGTGCCGGGCGGAACGAAGAGTGCATAGTGCCCTTCGGCATTCGTGATGGCCACGTTGCCAGAAGGGAGGGCCACCACCGTCTGCCAAACCTGCGGGTCATCATCGTCGGGGGTGGTGCACGCTTGATCGGCCGAGGCAACGACAGTGCCTTCTACCATGGCGCAACTATCGAGCATCAGGTCCACGGTAAAGGACCATGTCTCGCATCGAAGGTCTTGGTCCCATACGCGCACCTGATAGACCCCTTCGCCAAGTTCCAGTACGGAATCGGTGGCCAATGGCATCGGCGGCTGGAACCAGTCGAAGTTGGCCTCGACACCGAAGCCTGCATCATGCACAATGATGGATCCATCGTTCATGTTCACGCAATGCTCTGGGCGCACTTCTGGTAGAAGCAGGGGTAGGCCATCATCGCTGACCAAGAGTGGCGATCCTTGCACCACGGCGGTATCATTTTGTGTGCATCCGTTGTACGTGGTTTGCAGCACATACGTACCCGGACCGGGCAACTCCACGGACATGTTCCAACTAGGCACCTCCTGGCTGAAGGGGCCATCCACTTGGGTCCAGATGGGGTCAACCGAAGTGGTGATCACATCTACGTAATTCACCGCAGGGTCCAGCACCATCGGGTCATCGCAGAAGAGGGCGGTATCCATGGGGGCGACCTCCAAGTAGCGGGGTCTGATCCATTTGTAAGTGGTGTCCTTGCACAGCCCCGTTCCACTCACCATGCGCACCACCGTGGTATCCTGTGTCGGTACGGTAACAGAAATGGAAGGGCTAGTCCCTGCGTCCATTCCATCCACCGTCCATTCAAAAGGTTCCGTGCCGTACATCGGGGTTACTTCCACTACGCCTCCCGGACAAGCCGGCTCCATCGGCTCTGCGAAGAGACCGTTGGCCTCGCCACAATGCGCCCGGTACAATTTGAAGTTGTCGAACATGTACTTGACGTACCACCATGTTGTGTTGGGCGTCGGGTTGAACGTGATGTCCTCCAAGGGGCTGAACACCCCGACCACCAAGTAGCGTTGACCGGTCCCAATAACGGTGTCTTGCAGGGTGAGCACATCGGTGATCTCAACAGGTGCGTCAACAGGTGTTTCCACGAAAGGAACCAAGCCCTCAAGCACTTGATTGAGTTGCAACGAGTCGGGCAGTTCGTTCAGCAGGACCGCGCCGATATGGTTCAATGCAGGGATGGTGGTGGGAGGGGGCCCAACGGGGTTCGTAGCCGTGCCTCGGTAGGCCATGGCCACATCCATGGAAAATGCATACTCCACACCTTCGGACATGGACTCGGCAAGCGTGACCAGAATGTAGTTGCGCCGCTCATTGCCCGGTTGCCACTGGATCAGTTCCACGGACAGGTAGCCGCCATGGAAGTCCAGTTGCGCAGCTGGATGGGAGAAATTGATGTCGTCGAAATCGCAGTAGAAATGCAGATCATACGGCCATGGGGTGCCCGGCTCGATCATGGATGAAGGCGAACTGGCGTTCCACTGTGTGCCCTGCCAACGATATAAATACGTACTCCAACCGGCTCCTTCCCCGTAGGTCCCGTCGCATGGATCCAAGAGGTAGTTGAAATTACCGTTCGGTATCAGGTTGCGCGGTCCGAAGCCAACAGAGTAATCGTCCCATGGTACACCACCACGAACAAGGCCCGGATCCATCGTCGGGTCATAGACTTGGCCCATCAGTGTATTGCAATACACGAGCGCAAGGACGCTCAGGATCTTGGGAAATGTCATCGAAGGCAGTTGGTTAACGCTCGGAAATATAGGCTGCCCTGTCATGATCTTCATTGTTGGTTAGATCCGTTGCGAGGAGGGCCATGCCCTGCGGCCAGTACTTGGAGGTTGGATCCGATCGCCTATATTATCGTCCTGACCTTGACGATATATCCGACATGCTCCGCCATCCCTTACCCCGTACCATGCTCTCCTACGCGGCCGTGCAGGCCGAGTGGACCAACACCCTGGACCGCATCCAACAGCTTTGCCCGCTGCGGCGCGCGGCCGAAGTGGTGCGACCGGACAAGTTCGCGTACATCACCTTGAACGAAGCCTACGAATACCAGGTGCCCACCATTGAACGTATCCTGTTCCAGAACCTGCTGCTACGCCCCATGTACCGCATAGAGGACTGCGGCACCATCGAGTTCCAAGCCGACTGGCTCTGGAATTGGCGCCAAAGCGCGCCTTGGAAGTGCGAGCGCAGCAGCAGCGTGAACCGCCTTTATCCCGATGCGCCCGAGCGCATGTACATCTACCGCTTCAACGTGGTGCTGGTGGAGGGGTGAGAGGGCGTAAGGTATCCGGGGACGGAAGACCCTGCTATGGTCCAAGAAGCCTACAGGTCGCGGCGTTGGGTGCGTGGTGGCCTCCTGGGAACCATGCCTTCAGGAGCCATACCCATCGTTCGCCATGGCTATCTCGGAATCAAGCCTGCACGAGCTTCAAGCGGACATTGCGCTGACCCGAACAGGTCGATCGTTCACATGTGCATAGCCATCTCGATACAGGACGGACACCCCATTGGTATTGTTGATTTCGGGGAAAAGTTGAAGGAACATGAAGATCTCCCATACGCTGCTTTGGATCTCGGTGGTTGCACTATTGATCTCGTCCTGTAAAAAGGACGATCCCGGCCCGGATGATATGGCACCACTGCCTACGTCCGGAATATCCATATCGGTGACCGGCAGGGTTTTGGATCAGAACGGCGCTTTCCTTCCAAGTGCTTCCATACGGCTGAACGGCCGCACCGCCACCAGCGATGCCAATGGCATCTTCCGAATGACCGGCGTGCCTGCGAACGAAGGCCGGAACTTCCTTCGTGTGGACAAAGATGGATACTTCTTCGCGGGTCGGAATTTCCATGTGGATGGCAACGGCGAATACCGGGTGCAGGTGGCACTTGCCCCACGCGCTTTGGTCGGATCTTTCCAAGCCTCGGCAGGTGGCACTGTGCAAACCGCCGATGGCTTGCAAGTGGTGATCCCTGCGAACGGGATCGAAGGTGGCTACCAAGGCGAAGTGAAGGTCTACGCACGGTACTTGGACCCCACGCTCGCTTCCACCATTATGGAGATCCCTGGGTTGGAAGCCATCAATAGCAATGATGAACTCGGATTGATGAGGTCCTATAGCATGGGCCATATCGAACTGCAAAATGGGAGCGGGGAACGCTTGCAGTTGGCCGCAGGAACATCGGCAGCGCTGACCTTCCCCGTACCTTCCGGGCTGCAGTCCGAAGCACCAGCAACGATCCCACTGTGGTACTTCGACGAAGTGGATGGTGTATGGAGGGAAGAGGGAAGCGCCACCTTGCAGGGTGGGCAGTACACCGGTAACGTGGAGCATTTCACCTTGTGGAATTGCGATGACTTCAATTGCAGCTACAGTTTCAACCTCACCATTTCCTGCGGTGGCGCTCCGGTGCGGGATATGCCGGTGATCATTCGCGGCTCGAATTTCACTTCCGACCTGACCGGTACCGGATGTACCAATGACATAGGTAAAGTGTCGACCATGTTGCCCTGCAATGCGTTGATGAAGGTCTATGTGGTGCCTCCGGGAGGCAATGGGGCGGAGTACCTGATGGGTACGATACAAACATCCATCACTGCACAGGATCCCGTGAACCTTTCCCTGGATGGGGTCTGCGGACCGCATGCCTCTGTGCGAGGGCGAGCCGTGAATGGGGCCGGGGTGCCGGTCAGTAACGGATACATGTACCTCCGCTTCGACGACTTCTACACCGAACCCGTCTTCTTCGATGCGCAAGGCAACTTCTCAGCGACCTTCTTCGACTACACACCGGGGCAGTTGGCGACCGGAGCGGAGCTTATTGCTTGGGACTTGGACAACTTCGCATTCGCCGAAGGGCCTACCATCCAATTCAACGACCAGCTCACGGTGCTTTCCTCGCCTATCGTGATCGGCGGATCCTCCGCATCCATCGAAGGGCGCATCTACACCGGAGGGTTCGACGATTACACGTTCTACTGTCTGGATGCTGCGGATGGCAGTGTGATCTGGAGCTTCGATGCGGGCTTTTTGCGGCTCGATGTTTCGCCAGTGGTATCCGACAGTAAAGTGTACTTCTTGGACTGGAATGAGGGGCTCTACTGTCTGAACGCCATTGATGGTTCCGAGATCTGGAGCAACTCGAACTTCTCGGACAGTTACTCGCCGTTCGTGGAGAACGGCATTCTGTACAGCAGCTCCAACTACGGACGTATCAGGGCCATCGATGCCACAACGGGTGCGCAGTTGTGGGTATACGATTCCGGTGGTAGCGGCATATACTCCGCACCGACCATCGTTGGGAATACGCTGTATTGTGGTGGTAACAACGCGAACCCTGGGATGCTCGCGCTGAACAAGACCGACGGTACCTTGCTGTGGCGGTGGGACGCTCCCGATGACGTGAACACCTCGCCCTGTGTCGCGAACGGCAAGGTCTTCTTCGGTTGCATCAACCAACAGTATTATGCCCTCGATGCGTCGACCGGCACGCTGCTCTGGGAGCAAACGGTGGGCAATGGTGTCTCCATGGAGGACGCTCCAACTGCTGGGCTTGGCATGGTGTTCGTTCACACCGTAAGCAAGTTATTGGCCTTGGACATGGCCAATGGCAACATTGTATGGCAACGCAACATGTACTCCGGCGGTTGGGGTGGCAAGCCATATCTGGCAGGCGACCGTTTGTACGACAGCACGAACGGCGGTCCGGTCTACTGCATGGATGCCGCTACCGGCACTACCATTTATGAATTGCCGTCCACAGGCACTGTCGGGGAGGTCGCGGAGCACTTCCTTGTGGTGAACGGTGTACTGCTGGCCAATCGCTTTGCTCGACCATCCGTACTGGAGGCCAGGAATGCGCTGACCGGGGACTTGATATGGACCGGTGCTCCACTGAACGACCTGACCTCGCCAATGGTGTTGGTGGATGACGCAGGAACGGCCCATTACTGCACTGCGAGCGGGATGCAGCAGTAGGGCACAGGGTCCGTTAGTTAGCTACGCTCATAGCTTCGAATGGACTTGCTATTCAAGCTCAGCAACCCACCTTGCCGAAGGAGAACACGAATTCCTGTTCCACCTTCTCACCAACAGCATTGGTAGCGGGTTCCCAGCTACCCGGTATGGTGCGTATCAGTTCGATCACCCGTTGGTCCAGCGCTGGATAGCCAGAGCTCAAGGACAAGCGGACATCCGAAACCGCCCCAGCTTTGGTCACGGTGAATTCGATCTTCCCTGGTTGGAGGGTTTTGGCATCCACCATGTACGCGAAACCCGATGTCCCATTCTTCACGTGTCCGATCAGGGCATCCTTACCACCGCTGTTCACCGCTTGTTTCTCGGGCACGATCGTGACGTGCGGGGAGGAGTAGTTCCACTTGGTCTTACCCGTTGCTACGTTCTTCTCCGTGAATTCCGCGCGGATCAGGAAACTGCTCGAGTAGTCCAAGGTTCGCAGCAACTTCAGTTGCGCGGGGCTCAGTTCCGGGCTAATTCCGATCTCGACCATGTCGGTCTGTTTCTCGTTCTCGAATACCCTTATGCTCACCGATGAATAGGAGACGATCTCCTGCTTCGGATCACCTGGAACGATGTCGTAGATGGTCTTTGCCGCGTGCAATGTTTCCTTGGTTACCGTCAGCATGAACCGGGAGTCCACATCGTAGGCGATGGGTGTGGGTGCTTCGTTCAAGTACGTGCTCATGCCGAGGTCGAAAGGCACGGCGGCCACGCTGGTCGCTTGCGTCCCATCCAACGGCTCGGTACCCAATTGACCCTTACAGCCGGTGGTGGTCGATATCAATACCGCTAGAGCGGTCGTCGTGATGATCATGCTCTTTCCCATGGTGCTTGTATGTTCTGTTCGTTCCTGTTCTGGGTTGCGGCTCAACATCCGCCCTTTCCCACGGTGAATTCGAATGCCTCCTCCACCGGTCGGCCGAGCACATCGGTAGCAGGCTTCCAGTGTGGCATCTCCGTGAAGATCTGGATCAAGGCCGCGTCCAAGCCATCGTTCCCGCTGGTCGCCACCAGTTCCACGCGAACGGGCGCGCCCTGGGCATCCACACTGAAATGCACCACCGGCGGCTTCAACCAGCCGATGCCCGGTGCGATGTTTTGCAGTACGTTCTTCTTCAAATAGCTCACCATCGCTTGCTCGCCACCAACGAATGCGGCGTTGTTTTCGTTGGCAGCAGAAGTGTGCTCCGCATCCACGACCAACGGACGCACCACGTACATGTCATCGGCGAACAAGGCCTGTGGATCCAAGAAGGGCACGGAGACGATCGCGGTGATCAGAACGAGTGCAAGTGCTGGGATCTTCATGGAGCGTTTCATAGCGTTGCTGCGTTGGTACGCTAAAGGTGGGGTGGTAGTGCGCCGAACTATGCTACGTAGTGTAAAATAGTGTAAACCGAGCGTTAATCATTGTGGGTCAACTTCTTAGCGAGGTACCTTCGGGCCATGTTCGGTATGGATCCACGGCCCCTCGCACTCGTATTCGGGGCCTTGTCACTGCTGCCTGCCTTGCACGCCCAACAGGTCGAAGCCCTCGATCCGCACGTCAATGTGTGCATGCGTATGGTCGGGCATGCGGTCCTGCTGAAGGTAGGAGATCCCACTTCGTTGGTGCTGCCCATCGAACGCGAAGCCGATTCCTACCGCATCCCCTTCGCTGCTGAATTCGGTCTCGTCCCCGAGGTGCTGGCCGCAACGGTGGATAGCGTGATGGCGGCGACGGGTCTCTCACAGAACTACGTGGTAGAGGTGGAGCAGTGCATTACAGGTGAGGTGGTGTACAGCTACGAACGCAGCGCAGCCGATACGCTCAACATCATGCCTTGCCAGTCGCGTGCGTTGCCTATTGGGTGTTACAGCTTACGCATCAACCTGTTGGATGCTGAGGCGCAGGCCGAAGAGCAAGAAGCGCAGTTGGCCGGGTTGCCGGTCGCCGGGCCCAGCAGCCTGACCGGGCGTAGAGGCTGGATCCTTTGGAGCGGCCTCGTCCTGCTGCTCGCAGTGCTCGCATTCCTGTTCTTCAGAAGAAAGGCCGCACCGGTGATCCCCACCAATGGCGATGCGGTCCCCATCGGTGCCTTCCACTTCGACAAAGGCAAGATGGAACTGTCCATTAACGACCGCAAAGTGGAACTGACCGGCAAGGAAGCCGAGCTGCTGCACCTGCTGCACGCCTGCGCCAACGAAACGGTAGCACGGGAAGTGATGCTGAAGGAAGTGTGGGGCAACGACAGCGACTACGTGGGCCGCACCTTGGATGTCTTCATCTCCAAACTGCGCAAAAAGTTGGAAGCCGACCCCAGCGTGCGTATCGCCAACATCCGCGGGGTGGGGTATCGGTTGATCTTGGATAGCTGATGGGTTTGCAGCGCTGCTAGCTCACCCGGCCGCCTTGTACGCCTCCTTCAACCAGCGAAGTAATTCGGCGTCCACGTCCTTCTCGTTCGTCAGCGCCACACGGTGACTGGCCATTCCGTTGAAGGCGGCACCTTCTTCCAGGCGCGCTGTTCCGGGCTGCCCCTTTAGGTTGATGCCCAGATCGAAACGGTTCTTGGTGCTGGGTTGTAGAATGGCGAACTGCTTCGCGCGCCGAACGCTCACGTAACTTTTCTTCGGTGCGAGTTCGACATCCTTTCCGAAAGCCTTGATGGACTTGGCGAGCTTGTCATGGAGTTTTCGGAAATGCTCCTTCCCTTTGAACATGCCATCCACGAGTTCGGTGTCGCTAGCAGCAGATGCAGCATCGGTGCCGAGGGCTTTGAACGCGACGGTATTCGCGTGACCATATCGCAGTCCATGTTCGTCCTTCAGGTACTTCAGGATCTGCATGTGCTTCGTAAGGCCGGACTTCTTCGCGACGGTGACCCAATGCGCGATCGGTTTCCCGGTCTTTTCTTCGAGGCTGGCCAGCATCTTGGCCTCCATGTCCTTCACATCCATGGCTGATCGTATTGATAACGGAATGTACTTGATCGAGAAGATCACGGTCGCACGCGTGCACTAGAGACTCACTCCTTCACCACACGCACCGGAACCGGTCCAGATGCTGTTTCCAACCGCAGCAGATACAGGCCAGCAGGGAGCCCTCCTAGATCGAGGAGAAGTGATCCAGATGTCGGGGTGCTGCCCATCATGATTTGACGGCCTCGCAGGTCGATCAGTTCGTAGCCGTCGATCGGTTCCGTGTGGCGAACGTGCAGCACATCGCGCACCGGAACCGGAAATACGCTCACCGCGTCCATGCTTGCGCTTTCCGTGCCGAGGGTCAGGCAATACGGGTCAGTGGCCTCCAGAACGTTGAGGGTAATGGATGATTGGAACGTACACCCGAAGTCATCGATCGCGGTGTAGGTGTATTCCTCTTGGCCGGGTGTAGTAGGAGTTGCTACCACAGTATTGCACCAAGGGTCTGCTGCGGTGATGTCCGGTCCGCTCCAGAAGGTGGAGTCGCAACCGGGTCCGTAACTCGGTACGAAGGCCGTGGTATCGCCAGCAAGTGCAGGGTCGAAATGGATTTCCCACACGCACAGGAAGCCATTGTCCACCGCCCACAGGTCCGTGGCGCGGAATTGCCAGATGCCGTTCAAGGGACAACCGATCAGGTTGCTCCACGACCCTTCCGCCTCGTACGTGCCCGGGTTCAATGCAGCATTCGGAGGGGTTCCTGCAAGTTGCGTGTTGTTGCTCCCGATCGTGGAATTATCCGTCCACGTACCGTTGGTGGCCGTTGGGCTCCAGCAATAGTGCCAGCATTCCCCGGCACCGGTTCGGCCGAGGTGTCCTGATCGTTCGCCGCGCCAACGTACGTGTTGCCACCCCCTTGCTGGTACAGGACCAGTTCGCTCCCGTTGGGGCAGATCACTTGCAGCACGAGGTCGCCCATGAAACTGTGTTCCATGTCCACGCAAAGCGATGTGAGGTCGTTCGTCGAAGTCACCGTCGCTCCCGGGGCGAAACCGGTCAGCGTAACGTCCGATGTCAAGGGTACCCCAACATCATCCGGGAGAAAGATGCCCGGTCCGTAATTGACATTGTTCGCGGCCCAGGGTACGGGTTCCAGCGTAGCATTCAACTCGATCGGGCTACCCACGCAAGCGACCGTATCCGATGCCGACAAGCTGAGGATCGGAGGCGTGCTCACGTATACCACCAATTCCACAGAGTTCATGCTCTCACACGCATTGTCATCGATCACGGTGAGCGTTACCGGGTAGTACCCCGGGGAGTCGAACACGTGGCTCACGATCGGGCCGCTCGCCGCATCAACGGGCCCGAAGCGCCAGTGGTAGGCATCGATGGAATTCCCGGGGGAGGCGAAGGATGCACTGCCGTCGAATTGCAGCTCCTCGCCGGCACAGATCCGTGCTGGTGAGAAGGGGGACATGAAGGCCACTGCGGTCGGTGGATAGCAGGGGATAACGCATGCGAAGCTTGCTGCGAACACCCCCGTACCAATGTCGTTGGACCGGAAACGAAAGGTGAGGCAGCCGGTCGTATTGAACACGGTGGCGCTCACCGTCAGGTTCTGCAACTGCGTGCCCGTGTACGTACCGAGCGAGGGTGCGTCGATATCGTCCCCGTCGAAGATGCCCAAGTTGTCCCACGTTCCTGCATCACCCGATTGGTCCAGATCGAAGGATTGAAAAGTCAACATGAGGTTGACATCGGGTTGGTCCGGACAGAGCGTGAAGGTGAAGTCCTCGTTGTTGGAATAGCCGTTCCCGCCCGTGCTGCCAGAGTCGTGCAGTATGCCCAAGCACGATGCCGCCGATCCGTCGGCGATGGTGAGCGTCGTTTGGGCCGATGCGAGGTGGTGCGTCATCGCTAGCAAACAGACGGCGACGGTTCTTGAGTTGATCATGACGTAGCGTTCGAACGGTGCTTTTGTTCCTTGATCAAAGAAAAGTAAAAGATCGTAGCGGCCATCGGCTTCCATACAGAGCGGCCACACAACCAGAGACCATTGCTCAACTGGCGTTCGATACATGACTGAGTCTGGACTCCCACAGGGCCTTCAATCCTCAGAGAAGCTGCCACCTCGAAAGAGTCGGGACCATTATGGCCGTGGTAGGTACTCCGTCTCGGGAGCTGCGTCAACAGGGGAGGGTACAGCATACATCCGGAAAGTGTAGTTTGGTCGGTGATACGGACCTTCATTCACAACAGAACACTCTCCCATGCGCATACGAACTACTCCATTGGCCGCACTGTTCCTGCTCGCAGCACAGGGCCAGACCACCATCCAATACAATTCCATAGAACCCAACGGTCTGGTCACGCAAATGCACCTGCTCACCGGCATGGGAACCGTCACCTCCATCAGTAATGGGGTGGACCAGACCTGGGATCTGAGCTCGGTGTCCCTGTTGCCGGTGGGTTCGCTCACCTTCGGTACGGCAACCGGCACACCATACGCGGCCACCTATCCGGCAGCGAACTGGACCTGGGCACAGACAGTGACCGGCGTGGGTACGGACTATGCGTACATCTCCATCACCAGCACCGAAGTGAACGTGGTCGCGATGAACGTACCGAGCGCAACGAACAACTACTCGGACTATTCCAAGATCATGGAATTCCCCATGGCGTATGGGCAGTCCTTCACAGATACGTACACCGACAATTCCGGTCCGTCCACGATCCTGTGGAGCTACACCGGGCACGGCACGGCCATCACCCCACTGGGCACCTTTACCAACGTGGTGAAAATGGTGAGTACGCAGGATGATATGTTCCTGTGGAACACCCAGCCCTTGTACCCGATCGTGATGGATGATGGCGACCGGATCCTCGTGTTCGGTGAGGCGACCGTGGGCATGGCTGAACCTGTTACAGATGCCTTGCATACCTATCCGAACCCGTGCAGCGATCGTGTCCAACTCACCAACGTTACGGCGGGCAGCACCTATGGCTTGTTCGATACGCAAGGCAGGCAGGTGGGCAGCGGCTCCATGGCCACCAACGGCACGGTGGGCATTGCAACAGCGCATCTGGCACCGGGCACCTACGTTGTGCGCGTGAACAATGGCCGCTCCTTGCGCTACGCGACCATCGTGAAGGAGTAGGGGCCGTCCACGCCCGGCTTGGCCAGGTGCTGGTACACCCATTTCACAAGGGGTTGGTTTCGGCGGTCCAAACCTTCGCCGGATATCCGTTTCGGGACCCTGCGATCCATGATTGTTTCGGCAACGGCTACGACCAAGCGGCCACGTAGGAACGCTACATTGGTGGATCAAGCCATCCATCATGCGAAGCATCCATAGCCTTGTCTTGTTCCTCTCTGCCATGCTGGCCATCGGCCAGAATGCCGCGCCAGTAGTCACTATCACCTTGGCGGAGGTGGATGCCGGTGCCGGGACCGTCCTAGTGCATTACGATCTGACCGACAATGAGGGTGATGCCAGCAATGTGCGTCTGGAAGCCTCCTTGGATGGTGGTGCGACCTTCTTGGCGGATGTGTCGCAGGTGAGCGGCGATGTGGGCGTGGCCATTGCACCGGGAACGGACAAGACCATCACCTGGAGCTTCGATGCCATCCCCAACATCTACGAGGCCACCGTGCGCGTGATCGCTGATGATGGTAACACGCCCGACATCCAAGCGATGGTGGACCAAGTGACCGAAGCGCGCATGAGCGAACTGATCACCAACATCGCCATTCCCCGCCACCACAGCACGGCCCTAGCGGGTATCAATGCCATTGGCGATACGCTCCAGAACGCGTTCACCAATGCAGGTCTTGAAATGACCGAGCAGAGCGTTACCTACGCCGGAGGTACGGTGCCCAATGTGATCGGTCGACAGACGGGTCTGGAGAATGAGGACAACACCTACATCGTGGATGCGCACTACGACGCGGTGAGCAACACCATGGGTGCCGATGACAATGCCAGCGGTGTGGTCGCGACCTTGGAGGTGGCACGCATCCTTTCCCAATACAATTTCAAGAACAGCTTGCGCTACATCGGCTTCAGCTTCGAGGAGCAAGGCCTGGTCGGCAGCGGGCAGTACGTGCAAAGCGGTATCCCGGCCTGGGAGACCATTGCCGGTGTGCTGAACATGGAGATGATCGGCTATTACAGTGAAGAACCCGACAGCCAGTCGCTGCCTGCTGGATTTGAACTGCTGTTCCCCGCTGCGGTGGCCGATATCGAGGCGGATGGATACCGTGGAAACTTCCTCACCGTGGTGGGCAACTCCGCTTCGGACCCCTTGAATGCCAGCTTCGTGAATGCGGTGGACAGTTACGTACCCGACCTGCGCCGCGTGCCGCTCTCGGTGCCCGGCAACGGCCAGATCGCGCCGGACCTGCGCCGCAGCGACCATGCCCGGTTCTGGGATGCAGGCATACCCGCCTTGATGCTTACCGATGCTAGTGAATTCCGCAACCCTAACTACCACACGCCGAATGATGTGCCCGCCACCTTGGACATCCCCTTCCTGACGCGCAGCACCAAAGCGGTATTGGCAGCAGCAGCCGTATTGGCCGAACCCCTGAATGCCGGGGTCGATACCTATGACCTGAACCAACTGGTAGGCCTTTCGGAACACCGGCATGCACTGCCTTGTAAGGTGGAGGTGGATCCGAACCCCGCCAACGACATGGTCCGCATCGTACTCGGCGGTTGTACTGGAGAGCGCGTCACCTCCCGGCTCTTCGATCTGCGCGGCAACCGCATTGCCGGCCGCGACCTCTACCCAACTGGAGACCGCTCCACCTTCGAGCTGCCCGTAAAAGACCTGCCGAATGGTACGTACGTGTTGGTGCTTGAAGTGGGGGAGAGCAGCACCACATTGAAGGTGGAGGTGGCGCATTGAATGGGGTGCAGAAGGAGTGCACATCGCGAGATCGCGAAGCGCGAGGGAAAGTGCCCTTATTCAACCGGAAAGTCCAAACGTCCTAGCATTTCGGCCATCGGTACGTTAAGGTCGAGAATACGCGTGCTGACGACGTGGCCTGCCCCGGTCAGTTGTGCGATGCGTGAGCGAAAGCCACCATCCTTCGTTAGGATATGACTGATGCTAACGGTCGCTTCAGCTTGGGCCAGCAACTTCACATCGTTGAGCACCACGGCGCGCTCATCCGTGCTGCCTTTCTCGCGCATGGCGAGCAGCGAACCGCTGAATGGTCCAGCACGGAGCGCATGCTCCACATTGAACGGTAACACGCGCATGTTCCGCACTGGTAACTGATCGAGACTCCCTTTCACGCACCATTCCGCGATCACAATGGTGCTCAGGTACAGTGGCACTTTTCGATCCAGAAGTTCGCGGAGCCATGCCTTGGCATTCGGGCTCAACGGATCATCGACTTTCATTAAGCGGATGAGGAAGCCGGTATCCAGCAACACGCCTTGCACCGCTTCAAGCCCCGTATTCACCCCTGACATCGTTCAAGTATTGGTCCGGGTCCGTGTCCTTGAGCCACGTGTACGCCTTGGCTTGCAAGCGTTCCAGATAAGCTTCTTCATACTGCTCGTCGTAGTCGATCAGCTCAACGAGTTTCAACGTACCCTTCTCGATCTCGCCGGTCTGTAAGTTCTGGCGTCCGATCGCGCGGATCCCCATGCGGTGATACAGGATATTCACCTTCAGTCCTTCGAGGAACTGCTCTTGGGCATCGATCACGAAAATGCCTTGCCCGTCCACATGCAAATGGATGTTCGGCTTCTCCTTGCCACCGGCGTCGACCACACGACCGTAGAGATACACCTCCGTCTCAACACTGGTGGCCTCCGAGCGCAAATAATGTGTGGTGCGGTCGATCCGCAATTCGACCGAACCGGGCAACGAGGTGCGCAACGTGAAAGCCAGATCGCTCTGTTCAGCCCACCGTTGCAGTGCCTCAATGGCTTTCGCCGTGCGCGGCTCAAGCACATCCACATTACCAGCGCTGCTCACAAGGCCCAGCACCGCACCCGTCTGCGCCACGGCTTGCAAGCCCGTACGGAAGATGTTACGCACCGAGCCCTCCTGCACTTCGTAACTGATCACAGGGCGCTGCTTGCGATCATTCGGGAAGAGCAATACTTCCACTTCGCCAAGCAACTCGCGCAACTCCTTGATGTCGTAGTCCGCCGGACCCAAAGGCTTGCCACCTCGGGTACCGGTCACGATCACTTCAAAGGAGGCGGTGCGTTCCACATTTCAAATGTACGCGCCTTCTCAAGATCTTGCTTTAGGCCAACCCCTACCCAGCCAACTTCCCGATCACAAGTGCCGTTGACCCACCCTCCAACGCATTGTGTTCGTCCAAGTGGATGTGACCGCTACGCGGTGTGCCCTTCTGTGCGAGCACCACCAAGTGGTTCGCCAACGACATCAAGCCCGCCTCGTTCGCTTCGATCTGTACTTCGCCACCCGAAACCGAAACTTGGATGGTAAAGCCATCCACCCAGGTGTATTGCAAGCCACGGTCATGGTCGAGGTGGTTGAGGGTGTTCTATGGGGGTGAGGATAGCGAGTCGAAGCCTCTCCAGGTCATCGAACTCCTGCCTTTTCCCACTGATCAAAATCCCTATTAATGGGTATAGGAAACGGATGAATGGCCGCCCATCTTTGATACGTGGTCTGTGTCTCTCATCGATCCCACGACAATGAAAACCCCGCTAGCCCCCTTGGTACCGTTGATCGCCGCGATCACTCTCGGAACCACCATGTCGCAAGAATTGCAGGTGGACGGGAAGTTCCGCGTCAAGGGCATGTCCATGGAAGGGGCGCGTGTTATCGTGGAGCGCAATGGGAAACAGGTCCAGGTGCTACAGGACCACATCGCTCATTTTACGCTGAATCTGGACCTGCAACAGGACTACGTGCTACACTTCATTCGCGAAGGTTGCTTGAGCAAGTCCCTATTCTTTGATACCCACATACCAGAGGATACAAGGGTAACTGCATCCTTCCGTTTTCCATTTCTCGTGACGTTGGAACCCAAACCCAAAGGACCCGTGGTGGGATATGCGAAGGCCGTAGGTACGGTGATCTTCGACCCGGTCAAGGGCGATTTCGACTACAGTACGTACTATGCGCTGGAACGGGAAAAGGCAAAGCGCCGTGGTCCGTCCGATCTACAAAAGACCGGTCTTGGGGCGGTGACCGAAACAGATGGAACTTCCGAAGGGTCGGCCCACCCGGGGGTGAGCACGACCGTCGCTGCATCAGGTTCCACGTTTGAAAGAGGGCCGCTGTCGCGTTCAAGACCGGGGATCAAGTCGGGTGGATCTGCACCTCCCTCGCCATCGGGAATTGCGGTGGTCGATCCACCCATGGAGCCCCGACGGGACGATCGCACCGAAGAGGTGGAGATCCGGCCTGCATACGTGGCCTGGATCGTGCGCATTACGGAGAAAGGCCATTTACGGGAATATCGGAAAGTGACCCATCGGTATGGCGAGGTGCATTGGTTCTGCAATGGAGCCAGTTGCAGTGAATCGCTGTACAGAACACTGGTCTCCAAATGAACAACCTGTCGCTCTTGAAACCTTCGACACCGGCGTGTATGCTGGTGGTCGTGCTTACCGCCTTACCGGCCTTGGGCCAGCGTGACGATGTGAACAAGCTCGCCGTGATGCGCGCACGCGGCGAGACCAGCCTGACCGTGGGAAAGGTCCACTACGACATGGTGGTAGCGTATCATGCGAATGCCTATGTGGCCGACATGACCCTGTTGCGCACCGCGCGCAAAACCCCGGACGGCTGGTTCGCTCGCGTATATGGCCCGGACGGCGGCCTATTGATGACCGGTACGTTCAAGGACCAAGGCTTACAGATCGCACAAGGAGACTTCACCTTTTTCCAACCAAACGGGAAAAAGGAAAGCCAAGGCCAATTCTGCAACGGAGGCAAAGTGGGTATTTGGCAACGCTGGGACAATAATGGCCAGCCGCTGTCAGACCGGGTCTACCCGGACAGTTGCCCTGTGGACAGCATCGGCCAAAACTGCTGGACCACGCTCTCGTGTACGCTATCAAACACAACCCGTTGAGTCCAGGGGGCGGGGCTTCCTTTGGAACAGCCATGACTTCAACGTCGCACCGAGCTTCAATGATCCAAGTGGCATTGCAGTGACTCCCTCGCTCCTACAAGCGGTCACGACCCGGCCTCGTGTAGTAACCACTAAGTTCATAAACTATCTCCACCGCCTTTTCTTCTTCCTGCCGCGTTGGAACACTTCGTCGTAGCGCCTGCTACGCCGTGCGTATTCCGCCCCCGTCGAGCCGGGGCGAAGACGCTTGCATGAAGAAGAAATGACGGCAGATCTTTAGTTCACCAACTTAGTGGTTACTACACTAACTGGAGCGGAACCAGGATAGGTGGTTCTTTCAGCAACGGCTACGACCGGGATCAGTTTGGGAGGAACGCTGAACGGTGGTGCGTCAATGTGGCCATGGATCGGCGATCCGCTGCAGCATGGGGGCAAGGCCTCTTTGATGTCTTCATGAAGCGGAGAACTTCGGGCAATTGAGCATTTGGAACAAAGGATCCAGAAGCATGCGATTCCGACCTCGACTGTCGAGAAGATCCTACTCGGGACACTTTTGGAAATGGTTGGTGAGGTGATTGAAGAGTAGCACACTCATCCTTCAAGAACATTGAACCACAGTTCGGCCTCCGCCTCGTTCGCTTCGATCAGCACTTCGCCATCCGCAACCGAAACGTGGATGGTGAAACCATCTACCCAGGTGTATTGCAAGCCACGGTCAGGCGAATAGTCGGGGATGTCGAGGGTGATCTTCATGGACGTAAGGGGTAAGGCAGAATGCGCAGTGTCTCCGAAGACGGAAGACCATGCGCTGGTCTAATTCCTGGTGAGCAAGGAGAACGCATCAGGTTGCGATGAGATCGCACATAATCGGGCTGGACTCACTATGTATATTTGGTCTACTATGAAATCGACACGTTTTGTGCTCACCGCTTTCCTGTTGATCTGGACGCGCGTTTCGATAGCTCAGATGCAGGATAGCAACTGGTATTTCGGAGTGGAAGGTGCCGGACTGGACTTCAACCAATGTTCTCCGCAGGTTGTGCAAGATGGACTGCCTGATCATGTGACCTTTGAGGGCGCAACTTCGATCTCTGATCCTTCGACAGGTGAGCTGCTCTTCTATGCGAACGGATGGAATATCTACAACCGCGAACGTCAATTGATGTCGAACGGTAGTGTGGGTATAACAAATTCACTTGCTCAAATTGTCATTGTTCCATGGCCTGGAACTCTTACCAAGTACTTCGTTGTAATGCCTGAGCTACAGGGTGGAATTGAATGGATGCCGGCCCATCAAATAGCCTACAAGTTGCACTATGCGATTGTGGACATGGCCTTGGATGGGGGGGCTGGTGGTGTTGAGTCGAAGTACCACATTCTTCCGCAGGCAACGCATTGTGAATTCATAACAGCTGTGCGCAATTCCAATCAGGTGGACTTTTGGTTGATAGGACACGAGTTCAATTCGAACCGGTTCTTTGTCTATTCGGTCACTGAACTTGGAATAGCCGCTGTGCCGACCTTTTACCCAGTTGGACCCTTTGTATCCACACCTCAAGCGGGAACGCCGAACAGTTCTCATTTTGACGCAGTTGGTTCTATGCGCGCCAATTCAAGAGGGACACACCTTGCGTTTACAACCATGTACAATGCTATAACCTGTGTTGTTGACTTCGACCCAACAACCGGCGTGGTTTCCGCGCCAATGGAACTTGATATTGATGGCAGTAGCTATGGCGTTTCCTTCTCTAATGACGGGTCGAAACTGTATGTAGGTGCAAGGGACCAAGGAACCGATTTCATACACGGGCGATTGTTGCAGTTCGATCTGGATGGTGAGGACCAAGTGGCCGTTCAAGCATCCATGACCTCGATCCATTCCTACCCTGGTAGTGGTGGCTACGTTACTTTGAAATTAGGCCCGGATGGAGGATTGTATGTCGCAAAGACAGGTACACCCACAGACGAATACGTAGCGGTCGTGAATGAACCGGACCAGTTAGGACCTCTCTGTGGTTATGTTGAAGATTACTTGTACGTCGGCCTTTCAGGTAGTTGGAGTTTGGACAACTCGATAGAGTATGGTCATGATTGCCGGACTGTCCAACTAGAGGAGCTACCATCCCACGACCCATGCGATCAAGTAGAAATTTCCATTGCAAATAGAACAGCACAATTGAAATGGGGGGCGACCAACATGTTCGACCAGATCGAACTTCGCTCTTTGGATGGGCGAATAAGTCATGGGCTCAGCATAAGTACTGGTCA
This sequence comes from Flavobacteriales bacterium, assembly GCA_016710015.1. Taxonomy (GTDB): domain Bacteria; phylum Bacteroidota; class Bacteroidia; order Flavobacteriales_F; family PHOS-HE28; genus PHOS-HE28. The sequence goes on along the minus strand of JADJLR010000001.1, from coordinate 345,920 downwards.
GCGGGAAGCACGCATATCGCTCGCAGCGGAAGCGGTCGGTATTTACATGCTATCGCTTCGTGGCCCAACTTGTAATTACACGCAGAAAGTCCTTTTGAGCAAGTGATCTCTGGCTTTCACAACTGTGGCGAGCGGTGGACCAATAGTAGGTCCGAGTTGATCGTCTTGCGATACATAGCTACTCCTGAAGCGACGCGGCCAAAGTTGTAACGGAGTACGTGCCACCTGCTTTGCAAGCATCACTAAGTGGTTCGCCAACGAACCTTTATCGGATTATTCGACGGAGATATCGACCGCTTCAGGGTTAGCCTATGCCTCAACGCCCTTCATTGCCGGCACCATCCTCACCACCTCCCCAACCACAACGCCCAGCGCCCGGCCAGTAAGCCGCTGGCCTAAGAACGGTGTGTTGTGGCTCTTGCTCACGAGGTCGGCTTCGGTGCAGGTCCAGTCCACTTCGGGGTCGAAGAGGGTGATATTGGCGGCGTTGCCCTCGGCGATGTGTACGCGGGGCAGGCCCAGCACGGCGCGTGGGCCGTGGGTGAGGCGTTCGATGGTGCGGCGCAAGGTGGTACGGCCTTTCAGCGCGGTGTTGGCCACACCGAAGGCGGTCTCTAACCCGATGATGCCGAAGGCGGCGGGGCCGAACTCCAGCACCTTGTGTTCGCGGTCATCCGGACGGTGGTCGCTCACGATGGCGTCGATGGTGCCGTCCTTCACGCCTTCGCGCAGGGCTTCGATGTGTTCCAGGTCGCGCAGCGGTGGTAGCACTTTGTAGCAGGTCTCGAAGCCGCGCAAGGCAGCCATCGTCCAGCAGGAGGTTGTGGGCGGCCACGCTGGCGGTGATGTGTTGTTTGCGGGCCTTCGCTTGGCGCACCAGCTCCACACTTTCGGCGGTGCTGATCGTTGATACGTGCAGGTGCCCACCGGTGTATGCCAGGATCGCGAGGTCGCGTTGCAGTTGGATGATCTCCGCCAAGGGGGGAAGGCCCTTCATGCCCAAGCGGGTGCTCATGGCCCCTTCGTGCATCTGCCCACCGCGCGCAAGGTCGGGGTCGTTCGGGAAGACCATCACGGGCATTTGGCCGCCCAGCCCGGCGCTGTATTGCAGGGCGAGGAGCATCAGCCGCGCGTTGCGGATGGTGTGTTGGTCATCGCTGAAGCCCACGGCTCCGGCTTGTTGCTGGTCGTGCAGTTCGGCGAGCTGTTCGCCCTTGAGGCCTTGCGTGATGGCGCCCAGCGGCAGCAGTTGCACAGGATGCTCTTGCGCTTGGCGCAGCAGGTAGTGGATACCCGCGCGGTCGTCTGTAACGGGCGTGGTGCTGGGCAGCACGGCCACGGCGGTGAAGCCACCGGCAGCAGCGGCATCGAGGCCGTTGGTGATGCCGGCCTTCCACTCTTCACCGGGATCGCGGAAGTGCGCGCGCAGATCCACCCAACCGGGACTGGCATGCGCCCCGTCCAGCTTCACCACAGGGGTGTCGCCACGGACGATGCGTTCGCCTATTTTCTCGATCACGCCATCGCGGATCAGGATGTCCACGATGCTGTCGTGGTGCGGACCTCCGGGGTCCACCACCTTCACCTTGCGAAGCACGATCTCGTTCATCGGACGTAGCGGATCAGGAACACTTCTGCGGCCAGGAAGAGCAGGGCGAAGAGGATGAACCACTTCCACAGTTTGCGCCCCTGGTCGAGTTCATTCAAACGTAACGAAAGATCCTCGGAGCCGCCTTCGAGCACCGAGAAGGTGGTGAGCCCGCGCTCGGTGAGGAGGGCGCGCAGCTCGTCGCCGGTGAAGGCTTGCAGGTCGCTCTCGCGGCGGGCGAGGTTCAGCGCCACGGCGCTCAAGGTGTCGGTGCCGCTGGTGATGAAGTAGGGGCCATCGGGCAGATCCTGGTCGTGCAATAGCAACTCGGTTCGGCTGGCCGTGCGGCGCACTTCGGGCACCAGATCCAGGCCTTCGGGACCTTTCAAATGTGGAGGCTCGTCGGTGGGTGTGGCGGTCTCCAACGGAATGCTGGCCTCGTCGCCGATGGTGTGGTAGAGGGCACCCATGGGCCGGCTCAGTTCGGCCATGCGCAGCAGCGACGTGGCGAAGAGCGAGTGGCGGGTCAGGTTGCTGGCGCTTTCGGCCAAGGGCGCAGCGCAGAGGTACACGCTGCCTTTGCCCCGCATGCTGCGCGCGAGGAAGGGGCTTCCGTCCTGCAAGCGCAGCAGCACATCGCTACCCGGTGCAGGGCGCACGTTCCAGCGTTCGCGCACCACAGGCAGTTCCACATTGCGCGGCATGGTCTGGAAAATGGCACGGTAGAAGGGTTCCTCCAGGTCGATGCGGTCCACGCGCACGGTGCCGGTATCGAGACGGGTGGGAGCAGCTGCACCCATGGCTCCGAAGAGTTCGGCGTAGCGGCTGGCATCGCCTTGGCTGGGCGGGAACACGACCACGCTGCCGCCATTGGCGACGAAATCGGTGAGCGCGTTGAGCAGTCCGCCGGGCACATCGGACAAGACGTTCAACACCACGAGGTCCTGCGCCGCAAGTCCGGCGAGGTCGAGCGCACGGTAGGGTTGGGTGGTGAAGGTGTGCGTGCTATCACCTGCGAAAACACTGGTGACGGCGCGGTCGCCGGTTGCATCGCCACCGCTCACGAGCAGCACGCGCAATCGGTCGGTCACTTGGTACGCGATGTAAAGGCGGTCATCGAACACCACGGGTTGATCGGTCACGCTCACCACGCCCCAGTGGTTGCCGGGGCCATCGCCTAGGAAACGCAAGGTGGTATCCACCACAGCACCGCCGCCCACGCTGAAGGAGGCCACGGCGCGTTGGCGTCCGTCCACATCCAAGCGCAAGGGCACGTTCACCAGTTCTTGGTCGCCGTAGTTGCGGATGCGGACATGCAGTTCTTCATCCTGTCCGGCGCGGCGCACGGGGCTGCCGAACCAGGCACTGTCGATGCTGAGGTTGTCCGGCGTGCTGGCGGTGAGCGGCACGATCACGGTGGGGACAAGGCTGTCATTGGTCCACGCTTCAACATCGGTGATGGAGCGTTGCAGGTCGGTGAAGAGGATGGCCCGCTTGGTCCGTGCCTCGCTGCTGGCCAGGGCTTCGCGTTGGCGCACCAACACTTTGCTGAGCAAACGGGAGTACGGACCGACCTCTGCCTGTGCCGATGCATCGAGGGCTTCGTCACGTCCGAGCAGGATCTGCTCTTTGCCACCGAACTGGCCGGTGAGTACTTGGAAACGGTCGGTGGCACTGTAGGCCATCACGGCATCCTGTGCGCCTTTACGGGCTTGATCCAACAAGCGCCCTTGCGCGTTGCGACCGTCCATGCTGAAGGAGTCGTCCAAGAAGAGCGATACCGCCCGCTGTCCGGCCTGCACCGCGCCGCTTTTGCTGGGCAAGTAGGGTTGCGCGAAGGCCAATACCAAACAGGCCAGGGCGAGCAAGCGAGCCAAGAGCACGAGCCAATGCTGCACCTTCTTCCGAGCACGCGTCTGCTGCGAGATCTCCGCCAAGAACCGAACGTTCGGAAAGTCGATGCGCTTGAAGCGCCGAAGCTGGAAGAGGTGGATGAGCACCGGGATCGCCAGGGCGGTAAGGGCCCAGAGGAATGCCGGGTGTAGGAAGGACATTGGGTGCGAAGATAGTCGGGTGGGTGTTGGAACGCAGAGGACGCAGATGGGGCGGATCGACGCGGATTATGCAGATGGTGGCGGTGGAATGCGGATGGGATGGGGTTGGAACGCTGATGACACAGATGGGGGGATCGACACAGATGAATGCCACCCATTGCTTCATGACGAAGGATCAGTGCTCGTCAGCTGGATCCGCGTCCTCTGCGTTCCATAGCTCCCCCCAATGCCTGAGCTTTGATCAGCGTTCATCAGCAAGATCCGCGTCATCTGCGTTCCGTATTCACCCCGATACCGAACAACGCGATGTCGTACTTCACCGGGTCTGCCGGATCGAACATGCGTAGGCTGGCGGTGAGTTCCTCCACGGCTTTCCAATCGTCCTGGGTACGTTGCAGCAGGCCCAGCTCGCGGCCCACGCGGCCGGTGTGTACATCCAGCGGCACCATCAGGTCGGCGGGTGTGATCTTCTTCCACAGGCCGAGGTCCACGCCGCGGTCGTTGGGGCGCACCATCCAGCGCAGGTACATGTTGATGCGTTTGGCATTGCTGCCCTTGCCGGGGTCGGCGACATGTTTCTTCGTGCGCGCCTCGTGGGTGGGTTCGAAGAAGCGTTGCTTGAAGAGGGGAATGCCTTCACTTGCGAGCCACGAGCTTCGAGCCTTGAGCTTGCTTGCGCCAGCTCGTGGCTCGCGGCTCGAAGCTCCGTTCGCTTCCGGAAGGAATGCGTTCTCCAAACCGCCGTAGGCGTTGTACAGGTGGCGAAGACCGAGCACGAAATGCCGCAGGTCGGTGCCGTTGAAGGTGCGGTGGATGAAAGGGGCGAGGCGATCGAGTTCGCTGTCCGTAGCGTTCATTACGAAGTCGTGTGGTGCTTCGTCCATCAGTTGCACCAGCTTCTTCGCGTTGTTGATGATGGTGACGCGTTGGCCCCACGCGATGGTGGCCGTGAGGAAGCCGATCACCTCCGCGTCGGCGCGTCGTGCGAAGGAGCGCGGGATGTGGATGGGGTCGAGGTCGATGAAGGAGGGTTGCGCGTAGCGTTCGTAGGCCTCGTTCAATACCCCCTTCACTGCTGTCGCGTTCATGGTCGTTGCATCCCAGCGCGGATGTTCTGTGCCGCTTGGTCAACGGTCTGGGCGATGCGCTTGGCTCGTGTGCCGTCCGTCCGTGCACTGCTGATCCAGTAGAGGATGTACTTGCGCGCACTGGCGGGGAAGGCATCGAAATGCTTCTTCGCGGTACGGTCCATGGCCAACGCCTTGGCCAGATCCTTCGGAACTTCCAAGGTGTCCACTGCATCGAGTGTGGTCCATGAACCATTGGCCTTGGCCACCTCGATGGCCTTCATGCCGGCAGGCATCATGCGTTTGCTCGCGATCAGCCTGTCCACGTGGCCTTTGTTCACCTTGCTCCACATGCTTTTCGGCTTGCGCGGACAGACGTGGAGCATGGACCGGTCGGCATCCAGAGTGCGCGCCGTGCTATCGATCCACCCGAAACAAAGGGCCTCTTCCACGATCGGCACATAACCGATGTGCTTGTCGGGATGACCCTTCTTCCAGTACACGAGCCAAATTCCGGCCTTTCGGGTGTGATGCTTTCTCAACCACGCACGCCATTCCGCACGGCTGCACACCTCCACACGCTCCAAAGAATCGAGCTTGCTGGGTTTGCCCGTAGGGGTCATGAAGCGGTCAACAAGGCTATGTTATGATACACGAGCATTGCATACAGCACGGCGAAGGAGCAAAAAAGGATGTTCATGCCGTAGCCTCCCCATTTGAAGATCGCCCCGGGAGGTATGGTGTACATCGGATAGTATGCGAACTGCGTGATCACTTTACCGATCCAATAGGCGGCGATCAAGCCGGTGATGGCAACGGCAAGAGGAGTCCCGTTCATCAGGTCGTTCGGGATCAGAACGGCCATAAGCCCGAAGCCGAAGTTGAGTCCAACGATGTACCGTCCGTAGGTCTTGGCGATCTCTTGGTTCAACGGTTTCAACTTCCGCACATCCGTGTACCAATCGAATACCCGATGGCGGATATACGGGTAGATCAATGCGGTGAAGATCTGGCCGATCCCGCCCGCTACGATGAGCCCCGGATGGATTTGCATGATCACTTCCCGAACATCGGCATGTTGCTCATGTCCATGATCTCGTAGCCCGATGTGCTGAAGGCGGCTTCATCCACCTTGCCCACCACGAGGTCCTTGCAGTACATGACCATTTTGTCCTTGCCATTGGCATCGTTCCACGTGGTCTCCATCACCAGGCCGGTATAGGGCGTCTTCTGCCAGTTCTCCACTTTCTTGCCGCCCACCATGGTGCCCATGGCCTTCGATGGATCGAACTTGACATCCTCCGCGATCCAGGCTTCGCCGCTACCGGTCTCATCGCTGAACGTGTATTTGCGGCAGGTGTGCCCGGCAATGGTCCTGGTCTCATCGGTTCGCACGACCTTGGTCTTATCGGACGAGGCCTTGCCTTCCTTCTCATCCACGTTCACCTTCATCATTTTCATCTTCATGCCGGTGCGCTTTCCGTTCTCATCCGTCGTCAACGTGTACGTGAATTTGTTCTTGAGGTCATAGATCATGCGCATGTCCTGCTTGGCAGCAGAGCTGCTGTGCGGTGCAATGGCCATCTTATCGTCGGTGAATGCCAGGTCCACGAACATCGGGCTGTCCTTGTCCTCTTTCCCGCTCTTGTAATTATGCACCTCCATCTTGTAGGAACCGGTGAAACCCAACGGCTCGAAAGGGTCGTTGTTCTCTTCGATGGTGACACTTCCAGCACCACCGCCGGCACTCTGCTGACTTTGCTCCATCGCCCTCTTCATCAGCTCTTCGAGCGATTGGGCGTGGGTGTTCTGGCCAACGGAAACAACGAGCAGGGAGAGGAGGAGTGCGGTTCTCATGATCAGGGATGGTAGGGACGACAAGATAATGAAGCCTTGTATCTTCGCTTGCTACGGGCGCTTGGGACTCGCCAATGACCCAGCTGGCATGCGTTCCAACGTGTAGCTGCTGAGGTCGATGGAGGGTGGAGGTGCACTGCCGGGTGTGTAGTCCATCACCTCCAGTTCGATCATCGGCGCCAACACGAACTTGAACGCAACGCGATCACCGAGTTTGTACAGCAAACGGAATGCTTTCAATGGCCCTTCATTCAACGGGATCCAAGCGGGAGCTTCGGCAAAGGGCGATGGCGAAATGTCAGCGAGCCACATGTGCATGGTGTCGGCGCCTTCCACGAGCAGGTGTTCCGTGCAATCGATACCAGCGATGTTCTCGGTCTGCTTGGCGTTGATCGATCCGAAGGGAGCGAACTGCGCGCCTGCGCCGGGTGAACCCAAGCGATCGGTGAGCAGCACCGCATTCAACTCGCCCACGCGCGCCTTGCGCTCGATGATGTTGGCGATCACGGCCGTATTGCTGCTGAAGTCGGCGAAGTAGGTGGTGTGCGGGAAGCCCGGTATCATCTGCACCTGCACCACCCCGCGTGTGGTGTCGGACCATTGGCTCACATAGAGTTGTTGGGTGATGCCATCGTGCCGGATGGTGATGCGCACCATGTAGCTGCCGATGAAGGTGTTGCGCAAGGCGCTATGCGTCGGCTGGTCCGTGAGCACGGTGGAGGCTTCGGGTGCAAAGGACCCATGGATCCATTCGGGAAGCGCGATGGATTGTGCGTGTGTGCAGGTGGCCAGAACAAGAACGAGCAATAGCGCTGGATGCCGCATGTAACAGTGGTGTGTCGTGTTGCTCATCGCGGGGCCACGGGCGGTGGCGGTGGCGCAACCGGTGGTGGTTCGGGTATTTCAATCCGCGGTTCTGCGATCATGTATACCGGTGGCTCTTCAGTTGGTGCCACCAAATTGTCGTTCTCCAGGTCATCCATGGAAATGATGCGTTCTTCGATCATCGGTCGCTCCTCCCGATTCCGGCGACGCTCGAGCCGCTGATCCCGCACGCTGTAATTGCTCAGGTCGATGATCGGTGGCTTGGTGCTGCCGGGCTTGTAACTGGTCAATTGCGTGCTCATTACGGCCATCGGCATCGGCCTATCGGCGACACCGAAGAACATGATGTCCTTGAACTTCTGCGAAGGGCGTGGTTCCATCCACCGGGCCATGTCGAAGATGGGGTTCTGCACTTCCTCCTTCGGGAACAGGTAGAAATGGAGGAACCTTTCCGCCGAAGTGTGCAGTTCGCATTTACGGCCTAGAATTGTCTTGTATTGGCCTTGTGGTTGGAAGTCCATTTCCACACCACGCCCGAACTCGGTAAGTCCAGCGTCCTCCAGCGTGCCGATGTAGAGCTTGGGGATCACATAGCTGTGTCCTTCGTTGGTCGCTACGATGGCCACGTCTGCATCGAGATCGACCATGTAGATCACGGTGCCTTCATCGTCCGGGTCGTTGAGGGTGAGGACAGCACGGCGTGCATCGGCCCAGTAGCTGTATTTCGCAAGCCGGATGGTGGTGTCCTTCCTCTCATCAACATAGCGCGTAGGCGTTTCCGCCGTGAAGGTGCCGATGAAGGCATTGTCCGCGATGCCGCGATCCACGGGTGCGGGTGTGAATTGCACTGGTAATGGATGGGGCTCGAGCGAAGTGATGGAGCTGCGCATCCAATCCGGCAGGCGGCCGATGCCCGAGTTGTTCAACCACTGGAAACGCTGCTCCACCACCTTGTATGGCCTATGCTCCAGCACAGGCATGGGCGTGGCGCCGGGCGTGATCGACAGGAAGGCGATACTCCCGGCTTCTGGCCCGAAGCGGCGCTTCGGCCAGTCCACACGCATCGATCCGCCAGCGTTCCTGTCGCTGAGTGCGCTCAGGAATTTCAGGTCGCCTTCGCGGCACAGCCACTGCGCCCACACCAGCAGGTCGGCGAAGAGCTTGGGGTGCTTGTTGGTGCTCCAGTAGTAGGTCGTGTCCTTGTTGCCGTCGATGCCGCGCAGCTCCTTGCAAGATGCTCCCAGGATGTCCTCCACACGACCGGTCGCTTGCACCGAATCGTTCCAAAGCTCTCGGAAGTAACCGGCCTGCGGGATCTCCAGATCCTCTACAGCGAAGAAGTTTCCATCCTCGTGCGTGCTTGCGTTCATGCGCAGGTTCGCCTCCAGGTCGATGTAATAGGTTCGCCGTTGTTCGCCTTTCCGGTCGATCTCTTTGATCACCACACGATACTTGTCGCTCCAGAAATCGTAGCGCGATCCGTTCTTCTTCGCGATGCTCCATGTGCCAATGAAGGCATTGGTGTGCAAGGGGGCGCGCTTCGGTAGGATACAGGACTGTGTCTTCTCGGTGGAGATCACCTGTTGCATCCAACCGGGCAGCGTGTTCAAGTCGCCTGCGAGTTCGGGTTGGGCGAAGGCTGTGCTGGCGCTGGTGATAAGGAGAAGACAAAGTGCTGTTAAGCGCATGGTGCGAAGATCGGTTCGAAGTGCGCGCGCTTGAGCAAGAAACGGGCCGGGATCAAGCCTTCACCGTCACTGCCGCGAGAAATACAGAAGGACCTCTGCTTGGTCTTCTTCGAGCACTTGCATGACCAACTCACTGTTGTTCAATCGGGTCACCAGGAATTCAGTGAACTCGTTGCCTTCCTGGTCGATCAACGTGAGCCTTCCTTTCTCGCCAGCGCGCCATTTCCCATCCATTGTTTCCAATTCCCCTTCCGTGGCGTCGCGCATGGTCAGCGTACTATCCGGCCGAATGATCCAATCCACTTTGCCAGTGGGGTCCATGTCCGGGTCCGAAAGGCCGTTGATGGTGACCTTGGTCGCACTCCAAGAACCGCATAGCGCGCATGTTCCTTGATCCTGAAGGACGATGGTCTCTTGCGGTGCACGCTCGGCCGAAGTGGGTGTGCCCGGAGCTGGACCGGTCCCGCATGCGACCATGAAGAGGCAGAGGAATGGGGTCAAGATCTTTCGCATCGTGCGTATCACGGTTTGCTTGGTCCTCAGATCACCCCATCCCGCATCACCAACCGTCGATCCGCCATGTCCGCCAACTCCGCACTATGGTTGAACATCATGGGAGCGCGGCACTGCGCGTGTTCGTTGGGACGACACCACCAATACTGCGCAAGACGACATCGCGGTCATTCTCTGGACCGGTGTATTTAACAGCCCCATCCATGTTCGCGTCCTCTGGCCAGTAGCCCGCTAGGGTGGCGGTGGGTACCACACCGCCAATGCGCAGAAGCACGAGGTCACGGTCGCTTGCATCTCCGGTATAACGCACCGTTCCATTGAAGTTCACATCGCCCGCCGCCAACACCATTACACCGTCGGTAGCTACCCTCGCTCCACCATCGTAAACCTGTGTGGTCGGTAACGTGAAGTCCACAGAGGCAATGCCCGAACCGTAGGTAACAGGTGTTGCCGTTGAGAGCATCACGGGCAAGTGGTTCCGCGATCGGATCGCCACGCAATAACTGCCAGCAGCCAGGCCGGGGAAACCGACGGTGCTCACGCCATCGAGGTCCACCACATCGCCATCGCGCTGCAAGAGAACTGCACGTGAAGCCGCAACGGTGCCCGGCGTCGCGGCCGGTCGCATTTCCACGATCACCCAATCCACGATGGCGTTATTACCGGTGGTGCTCAAGATCGAAGTTGGGATCGTGCTGCCTGCGGTGAACGTCGGGTGCGCATAGCCCATTGCCGTGAAGGGCTGGGTGAGCGGGAAGGTGGGGAGGGTGCGCAAGGCGTCATTCATCAATGTGGCGCTGTAGGGTCCTTCGAGCATCAGCCTAATGCTTGCACGAGGGGTTCCGTTGATGCGGGCGATGTTGTTCCGGCCGATCCCGTTGTATGAAATGAACTGACCACCCAACACGTGTTTCCCATCGGGAAGCGGAGTAATTGCGAGAACCGCGCCACTGGGTCCCGTCCCAGGGTCGAAGTTCGGGTCCAGATCCCCATTGGGCATCAGCATGGCCATCCTATTCCTTGTGGTGCCGTTGTAAGTGGTGAAGAACCCACCGATCATGATCTTGCTGTCCGGTTGAACAACGATGGAGGTCGGAGGCATGTCCAGCCCCGTCCCGGGATCGAAGCTGCTGTCCAATGTGCCATCCACGTTCAAACGGGCGATCTTGTTGCGGGGTGTGCCATTGACCGTCGTGAACCAGCCTGAGATGAGGACTTTGCCATCGGCCTGTAGCGCGGCTTCATTGAGGCTGGCGTCGGCTCCAGCACCGAAGTCCACCAGCTGATCGACGCTTCCGTCTGGGTTCAATTGCACGACCCCGTTGCGGGGTAAGCCATTGAATGTGGTGAAGGCCCCGACCGCGACGATCTTACCATCCGGTCGCAGAAGGATGTTCCGTACGGCCTGGTTCGCACCGCTTCCGGGATCGAATCCGCTATCCACGTTACCGTTCGGTAACAGACGTGCGATCCTGTTCCGTGGCGCACCATTGAACGTAGTGAACTGGCCGCAGATCAGGATCTTTCCATCGGGCTGAACGATGATGCCATCCACGGATCCCGAGGTCCCCGATCCCGGATCGAATCCGGTGTCAACGCTCCCGTCGGTGCCGAGGCGGACCAGACCGTTGCGGGTGATACCGTTGACCGTCCAGAACACTCCCCCTACGAGCGCTTTGCCATCAGGTTGTACGGTGATCGCACTGGTCCAGATCCCGGATGTGAACCGGGCATCATAGGAAGCATCGAGTGATCCGTCCGGAAGCAGCCTGGCCAGGAACTTTCTTGCCGGACCATTGAACCCGCTGAAACCACCTCCCAGCAGCACCTTTCCATCCTGTTGCACGGCCAAAGCGGTCGGGTAGCTGTTCACACCCGATCCCGGGTTGAACGTAAGGTCCGTATTCCCATCGGTGTTGAGGTGGGCGAGCCCGTTGTAACCATATCCGCCCATGGTGGTGAACACTCCGCCAATGAACATGGACCCGTCGGCGCGCAGCGCGATACTGGAAATTCCACCATCCCCGGCCGGTGCGAATCCGGTGTCGAACGTGCCGTTCGTATTCACGCGTACCAGATAGGGTTGAGCGGTGCCGTTGAAATCGGTATAACTGCCGCCCAGAACGATCTTGCCATCGGGTTGTATCGAAATTTCATCGATAGCTCCGTTGGCCCCGGTCCCAGTGTTGAACGTGGCGTCGAGGCTGCCGTTGCTGTTCAATCGAGCGATACGGCCGCACGCAGTGGAATTGTAATTGATGAAAGAACCGCCGATCATTACACGTCCATCCGAACGCAAGGCGATGCAACTTACCGGATCCGATGCACCGGTTCCAGGGTTGAATCCTGAGTCCAACATCCCGTTCGCCAAGACGCGCGCGACGCGGTTTCGAGAAACTCCACCGTACGTGGTGAAGCTCCCCCCGATCAGCAATTTACCGTCCGGTTGTAGCACAGCATCCGCGATCTCGAAGTTGGCTCCTGTACCGGGGTCAAAGCTCGTATCAAGGCTGCCGTTCGAATTTACCCGTGCCAGGTTGTTGCGCACGATACCATTATAGGTCAGAAAATTCCCAGTGAGGATGATCTTGCCATCGGCCTGTATGTTCAAGCTGTAGACCGTGCCGACCACGCCGCTACCGGGGTCGAAACCGGTGTCCAGTGATCCGTCCGTGTTCAAGCGGGCAATGCCATTTCGCGATACGCCATTGAAGAGGGTGAATGATCCGCCGATCAGGATCTTCCCATCCGCTTGAACGGCCACATCCCATACATTGCTGTTGGCCCCCGTTCCTATGTTGAAGCCCGCATCGAATGAGCCGTTCGCATTCGCTCGAGCCAGACCGGGAGCGCTTCTGCCATTGTACAGGGCGGTCCCGCCGATCAGGATCATGCCGTCAGGTTGCAGGGTGAGGATCGGCGTGCCGAGCACCCCCATGCCTTGTCCGAAACCCACATCGTTAGTATTGAACGTGGGATCGAGCGCCCCTTCCTGAGCCGTAAGTAGCCCGGCCGATGTGGCCAACCCTGCACTAAGAATGATTCTCTGCAACGTGATCATCCAATACCTCGTTTATACACCGGAGACGGAGCGCCAACTCTTGAGTTGCTTGCCGACCTCGCAACCCTCAGATCACCCCGTCCTTCATCACCAACCTCCTGTCCGCCATTTCCGCCAGCTCCTCGTTGTGCGTCACGATCACGAAGGTCTGGCCGAGTTCGGTGCGCAGGTCGAAGAAGAGCTGGTGCAACTCCTTCGCATGGGCGCTATCGAGGTTGCCGCTGGGTTCGTCGGCCAGCACCACGCTGGGGTTGTTGAAGAGGGCACGGGCCACGGCCACGCGCTGTTGCTCGCCGCCGCTCAGCTGGCCGGGTTTGTGTTCCGCACGTGCGGCAATGTTCAGCCGTTCCAACAGTTCCTTCGCTCGAGGTGTGCAATCGTTCATGCTACGACCCGCGATCAGGCCCGGCATCATCACGTTCTCGATGGCGGTGAACTCCGGCAGCAGATGGTGGAACTGGAAGAAGAAACCGATGTGCTTGTTGCGGAAGGCGCTGAGGGCCTTGCTACCGAGCTTGGTGACCACTTCGCCGTTGATCGCCAAGGAGCCCTCATCCGCGCGTTCCAATGTGCCAAGGATCTGTAGCAGTGTGGTCTTTCCTGCACCACTGGCCCCAACGATGCTCACCACTTCACCTTTTGCGACATGCAGGTCAACGCCCTTCAATACCTGCAAGTCCCCGAAGGTCTTACGGATCGCCGTGGCTCGGATCATGGTGCAAAGGTGGCGATTCGTTCAAGCCGAATGTGATCCTATTGGCCGGCCCATGTTCCGCATGTCGTCCGCTGCAGGTCGCTCGAACACGACGATGTTGAAGTAGGTGTGCGCTGCGAGCAAATGATCGAAGATATCCGACATGATGCCTTCGTAGGTCGCCCAATCCGTGGTATTGGTGAAGCAATACAGCTCCAAGGGCAACCCGAATTCATTCGGTGCTTGTTGTCGCACCATGCGCGTCATGCTCTTGTGGATGCCTGGATGTTGGGCGAGGTACAGGTCGATGTAATGTCGGTAGAGCCCGGCATTGGTGAGCTTCCGGCCATTCACGGGCATGATCCCATCCAGTCCGCGTTCTGTGTTGTACGTTGCGATCTCCGCAGAGCGTTCATCGATGAAGGGCTTCAGTAGGTTGATACTGCGTAGGGCTTCGATCTCGTCCTCCCGAAGAAATCGGATGCTGCTCACTTTGAGGAGGATGCTCCGCTTGATACGCCGACCTCCACTGTCCACCATGCCGCGCCAATTCTGGAAGGAATCAGAGATGAGCGCATAGGTGGGAATGGTGGTGATGGTCTTATCGAAGTTCACCACTTTCACCGTGGTGAGGTTGATCTCCGACACATCGCCGTCCGCGCCGTATTTCGGCATGGTGATCCAATCGCCGCGCCGTACCATGTCGTTCGCACTGATCTGGAGGCTGGCCACGAAACCGAGGATGGAGTCCTTGAATACCAGCAGCAAGACCGCAGATGCGGCACCCATGGCGGTGAGGAAGGTGAGCGCGGACTTGCCGGTAAGCAACGAGAAGAGCAGCACCCCTGCGATCAGGTACAGGATCAACGATGCCACTTGCACATAGCTGTCCAGCGGTTTATCGTGGAAAGTCGGGTTGTCCCGCAGCGTATCGCGCACCGCGTGCATGAAGGCCCGGACGATGCGCACCACCAACACGATGAAGAAGACCATGAAGGCCCGCTCCACGAAAGGGATCCACGTTGGAGCCTCGCTGAATACCAACGGGATCAGCTGATAGCCGATGAGCAGTGGGATGATCCGTGCGACGTAGCGGGGAACGTGCAGTTCGACCAGGTGATCGTCGAAGTGGGTCTTCGTGTTGCCCGCCAGTTGCCGGAACAAGGCATTCAAGACCCGTGCGAGCAATTTTGAAAGTGTACCGAGCAGGACAAATAGCAACACCACGGAAATGAGCAGGACAAGCCAACCCAAGAAAGGTTCCTGTAGGCCAGTGCGGACCAGTAAATGTTCCAAGGGGTCTTTCAGTCGCATGGCGAAACGCAATGGATCGTTCTGTAGAGGGGCATCGGATCGCTGCTTGCACAAGCAGAATGTGGATGCATGAATGGTGGCGCGAAGGTATGATCCTCGTTCCGGGGGCGCGGTCTTCGGCGGGCATGTACATTCGCGGCTCCGATCAGAAGGTCGTAACCGAACAATAAACCGCACGATGAACCTGCACGAGTATCAAGGCAAGAGCATCCTCGCCCAACATGGCGTCCGTATACAACGTGGCTTCGTGGCCTACAATGCCGACGAGGCGGTGGAACAGGCCAAACGATTGGCTTCCGAAACAGGCACTAAATTCTTTGTGGTGAAGGCGCAGATCCATGCCGGTGGACGTGGCAAAGGGGGCGGTGTGAAGGTGGCCAAGAACTACGATGAGGTACGCGAGAAGAGCGAGGCCATCATCGGTATGATGCTGAAGAGTCCTCAAACACCGCCGCAGGGCAAGAAGGTACACAAGGTGCTGATCGCTGAGGACGTGTATTACCCTGGTCCGAACGAGACAAAGGAGTATTACATGAGCGTATTGCTGGATCGCGCCACCAGCCGCAACGTGATCGTGTACAGCACCGAAGGGGGCATGGACATCGAAGAGGTCGCCGAGCACCACCCGGACAAGATCCAGAAGGAAAGCATCGATCCACGCGTGGGCTTGTGTCCCTTCCAATGCAACAAGATCGCTACGAACCTCGGCCTTACTGGCGCGGCGAAGAAGGAGATGGTGAAGTTCATCGCTTCCCTGTACAAGGCCTACGAAGGCTGCGACGCGGCCATGTTCGAGATCAACCCGGTGTTCAAGACCAGCGATGAAAAGGTGATCGCGGTGGATGCCAAAGTGCGCTTGGATGGCAACGCATTGTTCCGCCACCCGGACTACGCGGAAATGCGCGACAAGACCGAAGAGGATCCGATCGAAGTGGAAGCCGGTGAAGCGGGCCTGAACTACGTGAAGCTCGATGGCAACGTCGGCTGCATGGTGAACGGCGCTGGCCTCGCGATGGCCACCATGGACATCATCAAACTCAGTGGTGGCGAACCCGCCAACTTCCTCGATGTTGGCGGTACTGCTGATGCTGCGCGCGTGGAGAAGGCGTTCCGCATCATCCTGAAGGACCCAACGGTGAAAGCGATCCTCGTGAACATCTTCGGTGGCATCGTGCGTTGCGACCGCGTGGCGCAAGGCGTTGTGGATGCCTACAAGAACATCGGCGATATTCAAGTCCCGATCATCGTGCGTTTGCAAGGCACCAACGCCGTGGAGGCAAAAGAGCTGATCGACAAGAGTGGCTTGAAAGTGCTGAGCGCTGTGGCGCTGCAGGAGGCGGCTGACCGGGTGAAGGAGGTATTGAGTGATCTCCATCAGTTCAATACTTCGTTGAGGTCGACCCATTGGGTCGACCTACAACGGTCCAACGAAAACACGAATGCCCAAGGCAAAGCCGTGTTCATTGTCTTGTAGAAATACAATGGACATAGATGGATGCCAGCGATTTGCGTCCATCTGTGTTCATTCGATCTGCGCCTCAAGCCTCGGAAGCGTCTCGCAACGAGGACCCTCCGAACCGATCACCCCACCAGCCTACCAATGATCGCGGCCACCGGTTCCACCGCTTTTGTATGCCCAATGCTCGGCCCTGCCACCCAAACCGTTTTGTAGGTAGCTTGTTGTGCGGCCTGTTCCGTGGCCTTCATGCCGATATAGAAGCGGAGCATCTTCACCCACTTCTTCAGCCTTCGGTTCTTGTTCAGCATGCGCTCCAACCAAGGCGAACGCGTGCCGATCTTTTGCATGTACGGCGTGTTGATCACCGTACACGGCGTGCCGCTGATGCGCTCGGTCAGCACGATGTCATCTGCCCCGAAGTCCACGCAGGCTTGTTTGTAGGCATCGGTGATCGGCGCTTCCACCGCAGCGATGAAGGGGCTGCCCACGGAAACGCCTTCTGCACCAAAGTCCAGCATCTGGTCCAATTCCGCTTTGTTTCCAACCCCACCGGCCGAGATGACCGGGATGGTGCAATTTGCTCTCAATAGTTCGATCAGCTCCTTGGGTGATAGTTCACCGCGGTGCCCGCCCGCTTCGTTGTTCACGGCGATCACAGCATCAGCACCCTGCGCTTCCACTTTTTGCGCGAACCGCAGATCGGTGACATCGCAGAATACCTTGATCCCGACCGCGTGCGCGTGCTTGATGGTCTCTTCCGGGCTACCCAAGGAGGTGATGAGGAAGTCGCAGCCTTCTTCGCACAAGGCATCCAATTGCTTCGCGGCCTTCGGGTTGCTCTTGTTCACGATCAGGTTGAAACCGAAGGCACCTTTGCCGTATTCGGCCTTGGCGACTTTCAATTCGCGGGCCGCAGCACGCAGTTCTTCAATAGTGCGGTAGTTCAGCGCTGGGATGCATCCGGCCACGCCACAACGCATGCCTTCTATCACCATGGCGACGTTACTCACTAGGAACATCGGGGCCATGATGAGGGGGTGCTCCAGTTGGAGCATTTCGGTAAGGCGGGTGCGCATGGGGTTCAATGCAAGTGTTGTTCAGTGGGAGCACAAGTTCGTATGTACAGAACGATCAAGGTGTCGAAGGGGACCTGATCGTAGTACGGGTGCCTATTCCCGTGTTGCTTTTCGGTCCTCCATGAATAGGTGGATGCGGTCCTTGCAACCCACCAGCCAGAGGAGGTCGCCCTGTTCGAAGACCGTGGTGCCTTCGGGGTTCACCAACCGCTCTTCTCCGCGCTCGATACCGGCCACCAGTGCTGTGGCTTCCTCCCGAAGTCCGGATCCGCGGATCGTGAGTCCGATCAACGGGGAGCGTGGCTGTATGCGGTACTTCTCCAAGGCCATGTCCTCCTTGTGCAATTCGACCTCGTCCTCTGTAGGTATTCGATCCGCCAAGCTCTGTTCCAACTCCACGAGTTGCGCGTCCGTGCCGATCACCAACAGATTGTCTCCGGGCAACAAGCGTTCATCTCTACCTGGTGCTGGGATCGTGCGGTCGCCACGTTCTATGAGGGCGATGTTGACACCGTGTTTCTCCCGTAATCGCAGATCGAACAAACTGCGACCGATCGCCATGGAGTCCGTGTTCACGCCCACCTCTGCAAGGTGCATGTCCCATGGTGCAAGGTCGGTGCGTTTCCTGAGTTGTTCCCGCTGGTTCAGGTTGGTGATGAACCGGTTCTCGATCCGCCCGTAGAACGCGTTCAGTCGTGTGCGGAAGGCGAATACCGCGAGCAGCACGAAGACCAATGTGGCCGTGAAGGCCCACTCCATGGTGAAGAAGAGATTCACCACCAGGGCGAGTACGATGACCCCAGTGAGAACACGGACCACTTCGAGCACGACAAGCGGGCCACGCAACTGACGCTTGTTCAGCCACAAGTGCCGGTACGCCGCACGTTTGATCCGGCGTATCGACATCGCCCAGATGAATGGAAGGAGCACCAACAAGGTGATGATCCCGGTGAGGAATTCACCATCTACACCGAACAGACCGTTCTTCAACACCGGTGCCAAGACCCGCGCAGCGACGATGATGATCGTAATGCAGAGTACCAGGAACACGGCCAAGGTGGACAAGTAGGCACGCAATAGGGTCCGCCAGTCGCTTGTCACTTGCACCTGTTCGGCTTGTCTACTGTATCGTTCGATCGCAGAGGTGAACCGAACAGGCAGGATCCGCTGCAGTCCATTGGCCACGCGCGATGATGCTTTGATCATGTACGGGGTGGAGAAGGTGGTGACCGCAGATACCGCCACCGCGATGGGGTAGAGGATCGGACTCGTTACACCCAAGGAAAGGCCCAGCGTGGCAATGATGAAGGAGAATTCGCCGATCTGCGAAAGGCTCATCCCGGCCTGCACGGACCGCTTCAACGGTTGGCCGGCAACGAGCGCGCCGATCATGCTGCTGAGCGGTTGGCCGATCACTACCACCAGCGAAAGGATCAACACCGGCATCCAGTGTTCCACCAATACCATGGGGTCGATCATCATGCCTACGGACACGAAGAAGATCGCACCGAACAGATCCTTTACCGGCTTCACCAAGTGTTCGATCCGTTCTGCAAGCACTGTTTCCGCAAGTAATGAACCCATGATGAAGGCACCCAATGCCGCACTGAAACCAGCGCGTGTGGCCAAGTAGACCATGCTCAAACAAAGCGCGATGGCCACGATCAGCAAGGTCTCTGCGTTCATCAACCGCCGCGTGCGTTGAAGTGCGGAAGGGATCAGGTAGATCCCGATGACGAAAACGACGATCAGAAAACCACCCAGTTTAGCGATGGCGTAAAGCAGTTCCGGGCCTGAGAACTGTTGGCTCACGGCTACGGTGCTGAGCAATACCAAAAGCAGGATCGCTACCAGGTCCTCGATCACCAGAACACCCAAAACCAAGGCCGCGAATCCTTGCGTCCTCAGCCCTGCCTCATCCAAGGCCCGCACGATGATGGTGGTGGAGGAAATGGACAGGATGCCGCCAAGGAAGATGCTGTCCATGTTGGACCACCCAAGGAGCTGACCGGTCAGGAAACCGGCACCCAGCATGAAGAAAATAGTGGAAAGTGCAGTGATCCCGGCCGATCCTCCGACGTGTACGACACGTTTGAAGCTGAATTCAAGGCCTAGGCTGAAAAGCAAGAAGATCACCCCGATCTCGGACCAAGTGCTGATGTTCTTTTCATCATGGACCGTTGGAAAGAAATCGAAGTAAGGGCCCACGAGTAAACCGGCCAGGATATAGCCCAAGACCACCGGTTGCTTGATCCGCTTGAAGACCAATGTGGTCACCGCAGCGATGGAAAGCATCAACCCGAGGTCAGCGATCAAGGCAGGTAGATGCGTCATATCCAAGTCCAGTCATCCGTCCTTGATCCACGAGCGATCATGGATCGTTGCCCCTTTGGACCGGCCTGATGAGGGGCTTTCGGCGAAGATACTTGTGGCAGGAGAAGTGCTCACGAGATCTCGCTGTGGCAGGGAAGTGGCGCTAATTGCCCAAGGGTTCGCATCTTCGCCCACCGGTCGAATGGATCGGCGGTACAACTTGTGGCCAGTATGATCACCAAGCGGAACATCAAGAAGATCCTCATTGCCAACCGTGGCGAGATCGCCTTGCGCGTGATGCGCTCCGCCCGCGAAATGGGCATCAGCACTGTGGCGGTGTATTCCGAAGCGGATCGCAACGCCCCCTTCGTCCGTTTCGCCGATGAGGCCGTGTGCATCGGTCCGGCACCCAGCAAGGAGAGCTACCTCGTCTTCGAGAAGATCATCAAGGTGTGCAAGGACCTCAAGGTGGACGCGGTCCATCCCGGTTACGGTTTTCTCAGTGAGAACGGCGATTTCGCCAAGGCACTGGAAAAGGCGGGCGTGATCTTCGTGGGTCCATCGCCACATGCCATGAAGGTGATGGGTGATAAACTGGCCGCGAAGGAAGCCGTTAAGGGACATGGCGTTCCGTTGGTACCGGGAACGGAAGGTGCGGTGAGCGGTCTGGAGGAAGCGATCAAGGTGGCCAAGTCGATCACCTTTCCGATCCTGATCAAAGCAGCAGCTGGTGGTGGTGGCAAGGGCATGCGCATCGTGGAGAAGGAGAGCGAGTTGAAGGAAGGGTTGGAGCGTGCGATCAGCGAAGCACAGAATGCGTTCGGCGATGGCAGCGTTTTCATTGAAAAATACGTGGCCGGGCCTCGCCACATCGAAGTGCAGATCATGGCCGATGCACACGGCAACACCTGCTACTTGTTCGAGCGCGAATGCAGTATTCAGCGCCGACACCAGAAAGTGGTGGAAGAAGCACCGAGCGCCGTGCTCACACCAGCCTTGCGCAAGCGCATGGGTGAGGCGGCCGTTGCGGTGGCCAAGAGTGTGGATTATACCGGTGCCGGTACGGTGGAATTCCTGCTGGATGAAAGCATGGAGTTCTACTTCATGGAGATGAATACCCGACTTCAAGTGGAGCATCCCGTTACAGAAATGATCACGGGTGTCGACTTGGTGAAGCTGCAGATCCGTGTGGCAGAAGGGGAGAAGTTGCCTTTTACGCAGGACGAACTGAAGATCACCGGACATGCGGTCGAGGTGCGCGTGTACGCCGAGGATCCAGCGAACAATTTCTTGCCCGATATCGGAACGCTGAACACGTATCGCCCTCCGCAAGGTCCCGGGGTGCGCGTGGACGATGGATTCGAGGAAGGCATGACGATCCCGATCCATTACGATCCGATGATCGCCAAGCTCATCACCTACGGGGCGAACCGCGAAGAAGCCATCGACCGCATGGAACGGGCGATCGATGACTTTGCGATCAGTGGGGTGGAAACGACCCTTGGATTCTGCCGCTACGTCATGGGACACAAGACCTTCCGAAGAGGGAAGTACGATACCCATTTCGTGCGCGATCACTTCGATCCCAAAGTGCTGGAAGGCACCGATCCGGAGGAGCTATTGGCAGCAGCCTTAGTGGCTGCGGAACTTTGGGCAACAGGAGGCCAACGTCCGGCCTTGATGGAGCCAAGTCCCGGTACCGTAAGTGCTTGGAAACTAAAGCGTCGTTGATCGGGTATAAGAGAATACGGGCGCGCTTCTTGCGTTGTAACTTCACGTGCCCAAGCGCCGGATCCATGGACCGCATTTCTACCTTTCTGATCACTCTGGTGCTCGCCTCTTCCGCCTCGATGGCGCAGGAGGACGTGTCATCGCATGTGCTCAGGGCCGTGGTGGTGAACGGGGACACCATTCCGGTGGTGCAACTTCCGGAAGCGCATGTGGCGGCGCGGTGGAGTCCGAAGGATCGTCGCGATGCCGAACGGTACACCAAGCTGATGCGGCATGTGGTGAAGGTCTATCCGTATGCGAGCCTCACGGAGCGATTGTTGAAGGAGTACGAACACGACCTCGCACAGATCCAACGCAACAGCGATCAGGAGTTGTATGTGAAACTTGCGGAAGCTGAACTTAGGGCTGAGTTCGAAGCAGAGATCAAGGACCTCACCGTGAGCCAAGGAAAGGTGCTGGTGAAACTCATCGACCGACAAACCGGACAGACCTCGTACGAACTCGTTAAACAACTGCGTGGATCCTTCCAGGCCTTCATTTGGCAAGGTTTGGCGCAGTTGTTCGGGCAGGACCTCAAGTCCGGTTATGATCGTGAAGGCGAGGACAATGTCATCGAATTGATCGTGCAACGCATCGAACGCGGGGAATTGCCTGTATCCGATCGTGGACCGCTTACTGCAAAAGCGCAACAGCGCTTGGAGAAACGGAAAGCCAGGCTTTACAAGAAGTACGGCCTTTCGCTGGATACCTCCATGCATTAGTGTGGTAACCATGAAGTTCGTTGACTAATGATCCGTCACTATTTCTCCTTCATGCAAGGCGGGACATGCACGGCGTAGCGGTGGCTACGGCGAAATGTTCCAACGCAGCAGGAAGGAGAAAGAGGGGTGGAGATGGTTAATGAGCTTCATGGTTACCACACTAGATCGGCTCAAGGCCGATCGATCAAGATCACTTTGCCCTGGGATCGGGTTCCATCGCGGTCCTCCACATGGATGCCGTAAGCTCCCTGCGCTAACCCACTCAGGTCGATCGTGCCTCGCAAAGCGCTTTCCCGAAGTACGACCCTTCCCTCTTGATCACTGATCCAAACCGTGAGCGCATCAAGCCGGTCCACGGTCAGCCTACCATCCGTCGGATTCGGGAACACTCGCAGTGCCGTTCCTGTTGACTCCTGTACTCCGGTTCCTAAGGCCACGCTGATGACCTCCTCATACACACAATCCTGATCATCGGTGATCACCAACGCGTATTCACCGGCATCAAGACCATCGACATAAGGGTCGATCGGTCCACCATCCAAGGTGATGAGGTAGGGTGGCACACCACCGAAAACGAGCACTTCCAAGGTGCCATTCGCCGCTGAGGACGGTGTGGTCGTGGCTTGAACGAAGAGCGCTGGTGGTTCCGTGAGTTGGATGGAACCACTCGCGCTGCATCCGTTGATGTCCGTGTACGTGTAATCGTAATTCCCTGCGCTGAGGAGTTCCAGCGTGGCACCCGTGGCACCGGTATTCCACGTAACGCTGGCACCACCTGTGCCTGTGAGGTCTTGCAAGTTGATCATGCCCGTTTCCTCGCCTGCACACACTGGATTCAACGTGGTGGCTGAGATGATCGGCGCAGGATGTACGACGACTTCCAGACTGTCCGTGCTCACTTGGATATGCCCCGGGCCTGTGATCAACACCCAATAGGAACCACTACTGGCTACGGTGAGGTACCTCCCGGTATCGCCAGTGTTCCAAAGGTAGCCGAGGTGTTCGCCGGCATCGAGCGTAACACTGGATGGCTGGCAGAATTCCAAAGTCCCATCGGCTACCACCTGAACACGGTATGTTTCGCCCTCGGTGAAGGTGTATCGCTGGTTCACCGGAAGGGAGTGATAGGTGTCCGCGTGCCCGCGCACGTATTCGATACGGACGGAATCCACCATGGTCGCGGCACCGAGGCCGAAGATGTGGTGCTGGGAGTTCTGGCTGATGTAGTTCTCGCCGCAGAAGGTGTATTGGGTTTGGCGATCACCTCCGGCATAGACCGTGATCCAAGAACCCACCGCCGCCCGATTCGAAGCTGTGCCACGCAGGGTGATCGTGATGTGGTTATTGGTACCTCCTTGATTGTGCCACAGGAAAGGGGGGATCGGGTCCTTGTTCTGGACCGCGAGATCGTAGTACCCGTCGTGGTCCAGATCACCGCGTCCCACGGCGTAACTCTTGGCGACATGATCTCCAACGAATTGTTCAGTAGCCTCTTGGAATGCAATTCCTTCGAAATTGCGATAGAAGTGGTTAGAGTCCGATGGACCACCAGCGATGCCCGTGGTCACATACAGGTCCTGCCACCGATCATTGTCTGCATCCACCCACGTGGCACCCCAGGACCAACTGGCCAGATCGATACCGTAGTCCCATGCACGCTCGGCGAAGGTGCCGTCCTCCAGGTTCACCAGCAACTTCGCGTTCTGACCGAACAATCCCGTATTCGTCATGTAGATGTCCAGGTCTGCATCATTGTCGAAATCGGTGACGGATGCCGTCATGGGATTCTCGCCCGTCAGTCGAGCTGCGGTCGGGCCCGCCACATCGGTGAAGGTCCCATCGGTATTGTTGAGGTACAGGGAGTTCGAATACCACCGATCATTCAATACGTACAGGTCCTGCCAACCGTCCCTGTTGTAGTCGAACCAAACGGCTTGGAAGGACATTTTCACACCATCGCTCAAACCGGCTGCGATGGAGACATCCGTGAAGGTCCCATCGCCGTTGTTCCGATAAAAATGGTTCATGCGCGCGAACACCGTAGTGTCACCATCGAATTCGTAGAGGCACACATACAGGTCGAGGTCGCCATCGCGGTCCGGATCACCCCATGATGCACCGTACGTGTTCTGGGCGAATTGGGCCAGACCCACCTGTTCCGAAACATCCGTGAAGTGGAATTCCCCATCGTTCGCGTAAAGTCGATAGGAACCGCCCCAAGTGGTCACGGTAAGGTCCATGTCCCCGTCGTTGTCATAGTCCACCCAGAGGGCATGCTTCGTTTCCCCGGCACCGAATACGAACGAACGCGATCGTACCAATTGCCCACCGTTGTTCCGGTAGAAGATCAAACTGTCATCCCGTGTGGTGAAACTGAGGTCGTCCCATCCATCCTCATCAAAATCGAAGAAGCTGATGCCGTTGCCGAAGTCGTCGCCACGGGTCAACACATTCACTCCTTGTGCGTCCGCAACGTTCATAAAGCCTTGACCTCGGGAAGGCACCCGGATCGTGCTGAACAACGCCATCAGCAGGACCGCGTGGATCCATGTTGCGGTGCGCATTCGCAGGCGTGTGTTCATTCGAATTGGATCTTCATCGTTGCTTGGAGATCCGCTGTGGTCGATCGTATCAACCCCAGACCGGATGCCATGGGTGGCAAGGGCAGCAACATTCGGCCCGCAGACAAGGTCTTGTGGAATTCATTGTACACCGATCGTCCGAGGCCGTCCAACACTTCGATCCGTACATCATTCACGGTGCGGGGAATGAGTAGCCATAACGGTGTTCCTCGCGGAACCGGATTCGGATAGATGACCACAGCGCCTTGTTCTTCGACAGTACGCAGTCCCACGGACATGGCGATGCTGAAGTAGGTGGGATCGATGTACGTGCTCATGGTATTTCCGACCGTGTCTGCTCCGGATGCGATGGCGATGCCGATCGGTGAAATGCTCGCCGCCATGGGCGTTACGTCATGCACCCAGCGGTAGGTGGTGGCGTTGAGCCAGTCCGAGGAAACGGGGTCCAAGGTCAACAACCCGTCCAGTGAGGCTGGCGGATCGAAGGTCAGCATCGGTTGAATGCCCGTATCCATGGACTCGCTAAAGACGACGAGCACCGTGAAAGCTCCGGGGCCGGTATCCTCATCCGTGATCAAATACGTATTCGAATTCGCCACAAGGACCGTGGGATCACGTGTATCCAAGGCGAAAACCGCGCTTGAAGCAAAGGGGGACTGTATGTTGCCCGAACCATCCCGTGCGAATTGGGTTCCCAGCCCGATGGTGTGTACTTCGCGTTCTTCATCGAGCACATGGAAGATCGCCCGGTACGTGGAAGCATCCATCCATTGGCTTTGCAGGGCAGAATAGGTCAGGCTGTTCCCCATCTCTTCTGCACTTGTCAATTGGATCAAGGGTGAGAAACCGCTATCCATCGGCTCATCGAAGGCGATATCGATGTGGAATCCACCGGTGCCAACGCGGGCATTGTTCACCACGGGGACCACTGGTGTAGCAGATACCACTTGCGCTGGGTGTGTATCCACGATGAACAAGTCGTTCACCGGCGTGGCCTCTGGAGCATTCCCGGCAAGGTCCTTCGCTCCGATCACACCCGCCGTGATGTTGAAGAATTGCTCGTTGGCATTGGCCATGTCGTACACGATCCGGTATTCCGAAGTAGTTATCCAAGCCGTGTTCGCCAAGTTGAGCGACAGGGAATTCGCGAGCGGGTCATCGTCCGGAAAGGCGATCGCAGGGATCGCGCTGGGGTCCATGTCCTCATCGAAGATCAAGGGGATCGTCAGGGCCGACGAGCCAACGTCCAATAGGCTCAGGGTCGTATCATCCGGAATGAGCGGAGCAAGTGCGGGATTCCGCGTATCCAGCTCGAATAGGCCGGAGGTGGGAGTGGTCAGCATGGCGTTCCCGGCCACATCACGCGTCATGGTGACAGAACAACCGATCCCCCACAGCTCTTCGCCGCTGTCATTTACGCCAAATCGGGCAACGAACTCGACCGGGCTGATCCATTGGCTGTTGTCCCCATCGTATTGCATGGCATTGGTCAGGTCGCCATTGGTGAATGTCAGCTCCGGGACGGTCGTGGTATCGCACGCTTCATCGAACGTGAGTACGATGGTGAACTGCCCAAAGGCGGCGACCGCATCGTTGATCATCACCACGTCCGGTGTAATGGATACCAATGCCGGAAGCTTGGTATCCACGATGAACGGTCGTTGCGCTAGGTACACATCCTGTTGTGTCCCGAGCGGGTCCGTGCCTCCATCGATCCGCAGATGGATGTTCCGTGCCTCCAGCGAACTTGGCAAGGTCCGGTAGGTCATTGTATAGGTCCGCTCATCGGACCAATGCGCATCTTCCAAGGCCACCGCAGGGTCGGGGTCATCGCCCAGATACCCGATCACGGGTTCCACACTTTGATCCATCGGTCTGTCGTACAGGATCGCCACGGTGAAGGTGTTCCCGATGTCCGCGCTGTTCTGGATGCTATCGGAGCAACTAACGGACACGATCCACGGCCGTTCCGAAACGAAAAGGTCATCTGCTAAGGCCACGGCATCCGGCCCGATGATCCGGCCCAACAGACGACCTGGAATGTCATCCACTGGCGGGTGGATCCCACCCCAAATGCGCGAAAGGCTGCACTGGTCCGAGGCATCCCGGTACGTGGCCCATTGCAACTCGATGTCCATCGAGGGACCGGATTCGAATTCAAGGAATTCACCCGCAGGCGCATCGTAGACTCCCAAACCACCGGGGAAGTATTCCGAACCGGTCACCAAGGTGAGCACTTCCGCTGCAGTGCGCGAATAGGTGGAGTGCCCCGATACATAACCGGAAAAGGGTGGGGTCACGAAGGTTGGACGTTGGTAGGGCCACCAGTTCTCGGCCAGGATCCATCCTACACCCGCATGGTCCGTTTCGGGGTCATCGATGTACGCGGGCCCTCGCCAAGTGAACAGCTTGATCTTTCCGAGGTGTTCCTCATTCTCGCCGACCAGTGGGTCGCCCGCTTCCACCGATCCGATGTATCCCGGGATCAAGGGCAATCCAGCAGGGTGGTAGTGGGGAATATCCACGTCCGAGCATTGTCCTTTGTCGGCCATGTACCGTATGGCCGATACCGGTCGTACGTAATCGTACCACCCTTTGATGCTCCACGCTGCCATGGCGGCATCGTGCATGGCCCCTCCGAGCGTGAGTGCGACCTTCACATCGTATTCCAACGCATCCAGTACCGGACCAGTGCCCATCCATCGGCGCTCGAAGGTCGGAGCATCCATCACCCCATGGAGAATGGAGAACCAATGGCCCGGTGGCGTTTCCGAATTGGGACCATCCGCCCAGAATTCAGCGAGGATCCGTGCGTAGTCCCCCCGTTTCACGATGTTCGGCGCGTACGGTTGACCGGTGATCGGATTCACTTCGCGACCGATGTCCGATACCCCTCCATCGAAGTAGTCGTAGAATGCTTCATACCCCGCGCGGTCCGTTGGGTATTCGGTGATGTTGCCCAAGCTGGCCGGGGACGTGTCGAGCAATGTGCCATCATCCGGGTCCAAGTGCGATTGCCAGATGGGGACCATGCAAAAGCTCCATTTGTAGAATTCGTCCAAGCCTGCGGCCAAGGTGGTGTCCAGAAATGCGGGCGGACCGGGATCCAAGAACACCCGATAGGTTTGTCCGTTGCGGGTATGTTCAGTGGCCAGTGCGGTATCCAGTGCGAAGGGCAGCACATTGCCCCATTCATGACCGACCGGTGGGGGCGTTCCCTGTACCGGATTGCCGTTCTGGTCCACTGCATTCGTCACCGTGATCTGTTGCCACCGGTTGGGATCCACGATACTCGGGTTCCCTGGCTCTTCCACCGCAATGGGCGGATTTGCCGGGGTGTAGTAGAGGTGCCCGTAATTGCCCGCTTCGTTGGATCCATCGGTCAGGCCGAAGGCGATATACTCCAGCGCGATGTGATTCCCCAACTCCGCAGGCCCCCCATTCACATAGTCCGTGGAGGTGTTCGTGCGGTCGTACCCCAGGGCATCCATCCGGGCATCCAACGCGGGCAAGGTGCTACTGGCCCCAGGTGAATTCTGGAATCGATGCCGCAACAACCGATACGCAGCATAGCTGATCGCCTCGTTCCGTGCAGCCATGATGTCGTCCGGAAGGGGAGCTCCGTCGAACGCCGAATGGTAGGTGCCACGTGTACGGCCTAGTAGGAAAGGCTCGGAAACCGGGTCGTATGCCGACCAAGCATCGTACATCGCTGCGGAAACATGGAACAAGTTCCGCGCATGGACCGGTGGTCGGGCAAGGTCTCGGGTGATCGCTGTGAGCAGTTCTTCATTCCATTGCCTCGCCACGGATGATTCTTGGGCAGAAACCGCCGAAGAGCACATGGCGATCAAAGCGAAGGGGAGAGGCCAGCGGATCATGTTGCCCGATTTAGTGGGTTGAAGTTAAGCGGGTCCACGTGTGGTTGCAACACCCCGCTCTCAGCCGTCACAGCCCGCACTCCATCACGTGGTCGTCCATCACGTAACCACTCCCGATGTCGATCACTTCGGAACGGACCACCTCGAAGCCCAAATGCCGGTAGAAACCGATCGCCGGGTTGTACTTGTTCACGTTGAGTGTGATCCGTTGATCACCTACCTCACAGGCAGCCCGCTTCACGGCCAGCACAAGTTGTTTGCCGATGCCACTGCTTCGGTCACTCGAGTCCACGTACAGCTTGTTCAGCCTGGTGGTCCTATCGCCAAAATGGTGGGTGTGCCCACTGAAGCCGACAGATCCGGTCGGGGCATCGGCGATGAAGAAGTGCTCCCCTGCGGTCATCCCCCGGGCCAATTCCGCTTCGTTGTAGAACAAGCGCAGCATGTAGGTCAACTGATCGGAAGACAGGATCTCCCTATAAGCCACGGGCCATATACGGTGTGCCAATGCGTGGATCACCGGAAGGTCGTCCGGCGTTGCGACGCGGATGTTCATGTTCCCGGCAGCCTACCGGCCACCCGACCGGGGTGATGGTTCACCGGAACGCTGGTGCCACGACGAGGTCCTTGTTACCTGCGGTGTACTGGTAGAAGCCTTCACCAGCCTTTGCTCCGAGTTTACCGGCCGTGACCATCTGGACGAGTAAGGGGCACGGCGCGTATTTCGGGTTCCCGAGACCCTCGTGCAATACCCGCAGGATCGCCACGCAGGTATCCAACCCGATGAAATCCGCCAATTGCAAGGGACCCATCGGATGGGCCATGCCGAGTTTCATGATGGAGTCGATCTCCGCCACGCCACCGACCCCTTGGAACAAGGTCTCGATGGCTTCGTTGATCATGGGCATCAGGATCCGGTTCGCCACGAAACCGGCGTAGTCGTTGACGGTCACGGGCACTTTTCCGATGGCTGTACTCAAGTCCACCACGGTCTTGGTAACAGCATCACTCGTGTCGTATCCTCGGATGATCTCCACCAACTTCATCACCGGCACCGGATTCATGAAGTGCATGCCGATCACTTGGTCGGGTCGTACCGTGGATGCCGCGATGCGCGTGATGCTGATGCTGCTCGTGTTGGTGGCCAGGATGCAGCCCTTTGGCGCATTGGTATCCAGATCCTTGAAGATCTTCAACTTCAGGTCCACGTTCTCCGTGGCGGCCTCTACCACGAGTTCGGCTTGCTTCACACCGGCACTGAGGTCCGTGTTGGTGGCTATCCGAGCCAGGGTCTCCTGCTTCTGCGCCTCGGTCAGCACTCCCTTCGCCACCTGCCGGTCCAGATTCTTGCCAATGGTGGACAGCCCCTTGTCCAAACCGGCTTGTGCGATATCGATCAACGTCACTTGATGCCCATTCTGGGCGAATACATGGGCGATACCGTTCCCCATTTGGCCAGCACCGATCACTGAGATGTTCATGCCTGAAATTGGATTTGCGCGACGAAGGTAGCCGGTACCTCCTTGTTCGCTGATCCTCACACAGGGCTATCGCCTCTTATTACCTTACGTACAGATACTGTTGTTTCTGCGACCCCGCTGGGGTCGTTCTCCCATCGGGGGGCAATTTCTAATTTCTGTGACCCCTCTGGGGTCAGAATGCAGCACCGATCATTCTCCTTGTGGGTTGACCCCAGCGGGGTCACAGAACATAGAATTCGAGTCGGACGAACGTGTTCGACCCCAGCGGGGTCGCAGAAACAAAAGACCTGGTGCGGAATGTATTTTGAGGCGATAGCCCTGGATCCTCACAGGTCGAACCGTGCCTTCCACCGTAGGAAGGGACGTTCGATGAACCGGAATGACAACTCCGAGACCGCGATCGTCGCACCCACGCCGAGGGTCAATTGCACGTACGGGTCCACTTCCCAACCCAAGCGTTGGGTCGCCAAACGGATGAAGAGCGGCATCATCAGGTGGTAGAGGTAGAGGCCATAGCTGATCCCGCCGAGGTGCGCGAGGATCGGACGGTCCAGTACCCAACCGAACCAACCGGTGAACCCGCGGATGCAGCCCGCCACCACCGAAACGGAGAATACCAGGACCGAGACCGCGAGCAGGGCCCAAGTGCCTATTTCCAGATTGCACATGATCATTCCGGCCAGACCGAGCAAGGCGACCCAACCTGCTTGCCGCTGTAGGAACTGCACGATGCGTGACGCGGAGGTGCCGTGGATCGCGAGCAAAGCCCCACCGCCCAACGTGTCGAAATGGCTCGTTGGCAACATGCGGATATGCTCCCATTCCCACGTGGACTTACACACCAAGGCGAAGACCAGTCCTAGTAGGATGAGTCTACTCAGCCACGGACGCGGAACGAAAAGCACGAACCACGGCCAAACGAGGTAGAATTGTTCTTCCACGGCCAAGGACCACAGATGGTTCAGGTGTCCACTGAGGAAGCCTTCTTGGAAGAAGAGGAAGTTCGAGGTGTATGTGAAGTAATAGATCCCCTGGCCTGGATCCCAAGACCAGAGCCCCGTGGTGGCTCGCATCACGACGAAGAAGAGGATCAGTGCATAGTATGCTGGGAACAGCCGCAGCGCCCGCTTGATAACGAAGCCTTTGATGATCCGAAGGCGGTCGATGTGGGCTTCCTTCTGCTTGAGTAGGATGGCCGTGATGAGGTATCCGGAAATGACGAAGAACAGATCGACACCGATCCAACCGAAGGGCATGTGGCCGATCTCGAACCCGGGCAAGTAATGCTGTAGGATCACCAGGAACGCCGCTAAGGCGCGCAAGGGATCCAGCTGTGCGATCCGGGGAATTCGTTGGGCCATGGAGTTCGGTGCGCCGCGTGGATCGCGATGGGCAAGGTAGGGGTCGAGGATCTTTGATCCCTACTTACCGTCCCCCTTCAATATGATGAGCACCGTGTAGGCCATGATCTTCAAGTCCACGGCCAAACTCATGTTCTCGATGTAGAGGATGTCGTACTTCAGGCGACGCACCATCTGATCCACGTTCTCGGCATAGCCGAACTTCACTTGCCCCCAACTGGTGATGCCGGGGCGCACCTTGTGCAAATGCCGGTAGTGTGGGGCCACATCCAGGATGGCATCGATGAAGTGCTGCCGCTCCGGGCGCGGACCCACCAGGCTCATATCCCCCTTCAATACGTTCCAGAACTGGGGGAGCTCATCCATCCGAGTGCGACGCATCCACCGACCGATCGGGGTGATCCGTGGGTCCGACGAACTGCTGAGTTGCGGCCCGTGCCGCTCTGAATCGGCGTACATGCTACGGAATTTCACGATGATGAAAGGCCGACCATGCTTACCGATGCGTTCCTGTCGGAAAAAGATCGGTCCGGCAGAGGAAAGCTTCACGCCTATTCCAAGCACTAGGAAGATCGGTGTGAGCAGGATCAAGGCCAATGAACTGGCGCATATATCCACCACCCGCTTCAACGAGAATTGCCATGCCGGCATGATCTGCGGGTTCACCTCGATCAGCGGTGCACCGAAGATGCTGGTCATCTTCACCGAGCCCGATAGGATGTCATACATGTCCGGGATGATCTTGATGCGCACCCCGGTGCCTTCCAATTCGTTCATGATCCGGCTGATGTGGGCATGTTCCCCGGAATCCACGGCAATGATGACCTCCTCCACCGCGTGTGTGACGATCACTTTCGAGAGTTCGTTCCATTTGCCCAATCGCGGCAAGCCTACCGAGGTGAGCAACTGATCCCCGCCGTTCACATTCACGAAGCCAACGAAATGGTTGCCCGGCGATTTCTTCATGGTTTCGATCTCCGCATGGATGGCCTTCGCACTTTCATTTCCGCCCACGAGTACCGTATTGAAACCGATGCGCCGATCGTGGACCTTACGCACCGTGGAACTCGTCAAGATGATCCGGAATAGGAAGCTCAGCCCGAAGTGCAGACCGAACAAGGCCATGAACGAACGGTAGTAATAGTTGTAGTTGGCCACTTGATCATCCAGGAGTAGGACGAAGAAGATCACGATCACACCGATCACACTGACCAGTAAGGTCTGCCCCAATTCCAGGATCCGAAAGCGACGTTGGATCTCTCGATAGCCACCCATCATGGTGTAAAGGCCGAACCAGAATAGGGGGATCAGGACCACGCCCTTGTAGTAGTTGGCATCCAAGGTCACGGGCACAGGATAACCGAACTTGATCGGCTCCAGTACCATTTTCCGGTAGATGTAGAAGAGCGTCCAGGCCAAAGCACCGCTGAAGAGGTCCGCAAGGACATAGCGTGCAACCAAGGCCCTTCTGCTGCTCATGGTATGCGCCGGATCAGTTTGAGGTTGTCCAAATACACATGCCCTGTGCCTTGGCCACTTGGGAGCACGGCATCGAGGTACACGTCCCTGCCCGATATACCACCGCTGTTGAAGAACTCCGATAGGTCGATGTAGACCTTGTTCCACTTTACTCCACCCTCCGCTGTGGTCGGTACCAACACCACCCACGGAGCGAAGGACGTCGAACCGTTCTGCTCGAAGGTCATCCCAACGGTGAGGCTGATGTCGGTGCTGTAATCGAGTTCAACGAAGGTGGGACCGCCGGTGGGGGTGAAGTCCTCCGTGGTATGGATCCGGATGCCGTTGTGCGCTTGATCCAACACGAATCCCCCGCACGAAGTGCCATCCAAGACCACTTGCGGATGTTCAAAGGCCGTGTACAACAGCAGGGTGGTGTCGCTTGTCGTGGTCACCGTCAATTGGTTCCCTTCATCCTGGAAGCGTTCCATCCAGAAGACAATGGCCGTCCCGTATTCCACCACCGGCTCCAGTTCCACGGTCCCCTCTTGGAGCAAATCCACTGTACTGTTATAGCTCGTGTAGAACGGGTAGCGCAAGCGGTCGTCGAAACTGCCGTTGCGCTTCACGCCCGGGGTTACCGATACCACCACGGACCCGGAACGGAGCACGGGGATCCGTGCAGGTAGTTCCCACACACCGATCAAGCGATCGTCCACAGAAACCCAGACATCGGTGATCTTACTCGTTCCGCCCCCTTCCACATCCGTAGCGTTCACGGCCATGGATGGAATGCTGATGAAACTCGGCACGGCATCTCCCTTCCGGCAACCGGCCAGGATCAGCGAAATGCAAACCAAAAGACCGTAGCGAAAGGTCATCGTATGTCCAAGGCAACGCAGCCGTATGAGGATCAGTATATGAACTCAGGCTTTTTGGATGCTCATGCCAGCAAGAACCGCGTGGGCGGTACGAAGCGCTTCTGTACCGTCCGAAATGCTCACCACGGGCGGTGCACCCGTGCGGATGCTTTGTGCGAAGGCAGCCAACTCTTCGCGGATGGCGTTGGTCTTGGGCACTTCTGGTTTCTCGAAGCTGATCTCCCGGGATCCCTTCCCCTCGCCCAGATCGAAGGTCACTGCGAAAGGGTCGGGTTCCCCTTCCACGGTCCGCATCCGGACGATCTCGGCGCTTTTCTCCAGCATGTCCACCGCGATGTACGCATCGCGCTGGAAGAATCGGCTCTTGCGCATATTCTTCAGGCTGATCCGGCTCGCAGTGAGGTTCGCCACACAGCCATTGGCGAAGGCGAGTCGGGCATTCGCGATGTCCGGCGTGTCGCTTACCACGGCCACGCCGCTTGCCCGAATGTCCACCACAGGGCTTTTGACCACATGCTGGACGATGTCGATGTCGTGGATCATCAGGTCCAGTACCACACTAACGTCCGTGCCCCGTGGGTTGAATTGGGCCAATCGGTGGGTCTCAATAAACATCGGGTCCGCGAAATAGGGGAGGGCCGCCCGAAATGCGGGGTTGAACCGCTCCACGTGCCCCACTTGCACCATCCGGTCGTGTTTTGTCGCCAGTGCGACCAGGTCCTCCGCCTCTTGAACGGTCTGGGCGAGGGGCTTTTCGATGAATACGTGCTTTCCCTTTATCAAGGCGGAGGAAGCCAGCGCGAAATGGGTGATCGTTGGGGTGACCACGTCGATCACATCCACCTTTGCGAACAGTTCGCCGGGTTCCGTACAAGCATTCACACCGAATTCGGCCGTGATCGCCGCGCACTTTTCCGGATGCGGATCATAGAAGCCTACTACCTCCCAGCTTGGCAGCTCCAACAGTTGTTGAATGTGGATCCGACCCAAGTGGCCAGCCCCGAATACACCTATCCGCAGTCGTTCGCTCATCTTCAAACCCCATCAGGACCTGCTTTCTTCGGGTGCAGGGCCAAAGGGCGGCGAAAGTACGGCTTCGTGGCCCCATGTTTCCAGAGAAACTAGTGGTCGCCTCCGCACCTTAGCACCCTCACACCGTTGCGTGTCGGCTATCTCCAATAGCCACCTCAGCAGCGCAGCGCAGAATGTGGATCGTAGCGCAGTGGGTTTGGCTGATCGGCGGATTACTTTCGCCGCGTGGTATCGCACGTGAAGGATGATTATCGGCACCAAGGTCTTCGGCGACGCTTGGTGGACCTGCTTCGGACCAAAGGCATCAGCGATGGGGCCGTGCTTCAAGCCATAGGCAAAGTGCCTCGCCATGGCTTCATCGACGATACTGCCTTCCTCGATCTGGCTTATCAGGACATTGCCTTTCCGATCCTTTGCGGACAAACCATCAGTCAGCCCTATACCGTGGCCTTCCAGACCCAACTGCTGGAAATTGCGCCGGGCATGAAGGTTTTGGAGATCGGTACCGGAAGTGGGTACCAGACCGCCGTGCTTTGTGAATTGGGCTGCAAGGTGTTCACTGTAGAACGGCACAAGCCGCTCTATCTCCAGACCAAGGAGCGGCTCAAGGGCATGGGCTATCGGTTCAGCGCCTATTACGGCGACGGTTTCGAGGGCCTGCCCAAGGAAGCACCCTTCGATCGGATCCTGGTGACCTGTGGTGCGCCGTGGATCCCGGTTGCGCTGGAAGGCCAATTGAAAGTGGGGGGCAGCTTGGTCATTCCCGTAGGGGAAGGAGAGGAGCAGCGCATGTTCAAACTGGAGCGAAAGGCCGATGGAGCCATGGCCAAGGTGGACCACGGCGCTTTCCGCTTTGTACCTATGCTACAAGACAAAGCGAAATGATCATGCGGCGTTTCAGAAAAAGACCGCATATTTGCCCCCGTTCAGGAGGGATCAACACGATGTTCCTTCTTAGAGAGACCAAAGGAAATCGTCGAAATCAACAAAAGGCTGTGTATAGAGTGTAGAAAAGTTCATAAACTTGCACCGCTCTATGCAACGACCTTCGTCCTGTAATAAAGCAAACCAACATCGAAACCAAACAAGCACCTAATCAATAAACCATGAAGAAGCATTTACTGTTCTCGGCAGCCATGGTCGCTGCCATGACGGCCTCCGCTCAAACGGGGGAGATCACCAGCAACCGCGGTGAGAATTGGCTCAGCCAGAGCGGTGACTGGGGCCTGACTTTTGAAGCCACCCCACTCCTGGAATACGCTGGCAACCTGTTCAATGGCAGCACTGGCAACGGTGGTGTGGCTTTGAACAATTTCTTCTCCAGCACCGGCAGCGGCGGACAGGAAGTGGTCATCGGCGGAAAGAAGTTGATCGACGCCAATACGGCTTATCGCGGTCGCCTTCGCATCGGATTCGGTAGTGACAAGACCACGGAGCTCGTGGATCAAGTGCCCGTTCCGAACCCTCCAACGTTTCCAACTCCGTATCCAACGGTGGAAAACGTGATGAAAGAAGGTTACATGGCGATCCAACTCGGTGCAGGCCTCGAGAAGCGTATCGGTAGCACCCGCGTTGTGGGTATCTACGGTGGTGAACTGAACATTGGCTTCGGTAGCGGTAAGACCACCTATGAGTACGGCAACCCACTCTCCAACGACCTTCAGGGAAGCCGCGACACCGAAGTGAAGCGCGGTGGCGTCTTCGCCGTAGGCTTGGGTGCCTTCGCTGGCGTGGAGTGGTTCGCTGCTCCTAAGCTGTCTTTGAGCGGTGAGTACACTTGGGGCCTCGCAATGTCGAGCGAAGGGTACTCCGAGACCACCACCGAATACTGGATCCCTTCTACCACCACCCCGAACACGGGTGCTGTGCAGTCGGTGACCGAGGAAGGGGGTACTAAGTCGAACCACTTCAGCATCGACACCGGTGTTAGCGGTGCGCGCATCGGCTTGAACTTCTACTTCCAGTAAGCAAGAAGTCCTTTATCTTGAAAAGGGCCGTTCCGGAAGGAACGGCCCTTTTTGCGTTCCAACTGGCCACCGATCCGGACTTCGCACTGCCGCTGGTAGAGCAACCCTCGTCATGGTATCAGGGCTGTCGCCTCAAATACCTTACGCACCAAGCTTCTGCGACTCCGCTGGGGTCGAACACCTTCATCCGACTCATTCTATTTTCTGTGACCCCGCTGGGGTCAACCACAAGGAGAATGATCGGTGCTGCGTTCTGACCCCAGAGGGGTCACAGAAAATAGAAACTGCCCCCATGGGAGAACGACCCCAGCGGGGTCGCAGAAACAAGAGGCGATAGCCTTAGGAACGGTATCGATGTGTAACGAGCGAAGTGTATACGAAGGCATCGCTTTCGGTCTGTAAGAATTGTGTTATAAGATCGGTGTTCAGGGAGCGTCGCCAAGCGGCCCCAAAGCCATTGGGTTAGGAGAGTCTCTGCCCACCGCAACCGCAACGCCTGGATCGGATAGGAGGGGGTATCCGGTCTCTCCAAGGTGTGTCCCGGGCCTTCGTGAGGTTTCGGACGCTCCGGCGAAAGGCTCGCTGCCTGGGGACGTTCGCGGAACTCTTCTGCAGGGATCCATCTTCTGAACCTTCACCTCAATGACGTTTGGGCCACCCTTTCTGGGTCCATTCTGATCCAGCCGACCAGCGGATGCCTTTGATCCGTTCGAGGTGGTTGATTGGTGGTCAGGGAATTATCGGCTCACTGTTGGATCATATTCCGATCCCAATGCGCGTGGGGGTAAACAAAAAGACCACCTCCGAAGAGATGGCCTTTTCGTTCGGAGCAATTCGGGATCACTCCCAGAACATCACCTTGAATTCCACGCGGCGGTTCTTAGCGCGACCCGCGCTCGTGCCGTTGTCCGCAACCGGCGCGGTCTCGCCGTGGCCAGAGGATCGGAGACGATCGCCATTCACCCCTTTCTCGGTCAAGTAGTCACGCACCGAGGCAGCGCGCTTCTCGCTGAGGGTCAGGTTCTTGGCATCGTCACCTTGGCTATCCGTGTGGCCGTGTACCTCCAAATTGTACTCAGGATTCTCGTTCATTACGCTGACCACCTGATCCAGAATGCCGTAGCTGCTTTTCTTGATCACAGCGCTACCGGTCTCGAACTGGATCCCTGTGAGGGCCTTCTCGAAGAGCTTCTTGGTTTCTTCCTTGATCGCTGGGCAACCCTTCATTTCCTTCACACCAGCCACTTTCGGGCACTTGTCCACATTGTCGGCAATGCCATCTCCGTCGCTATCTGGGCAGCCTTGCTGGGTCACTGGACCAGCAAGCGTCGGGCAGGCATCCATTTTGTCGGCAACGCCGTCCCCGTCACCATCCGGGCATCCACCCAAGGTGGCTAAGCCGGCTTCGTCCGGGCAGCTATCCTCCTTGTCCGGTACGCCGTCCTTGTCCCGGTCGTCTTCGGGGTGCAAGCGGAGGGCGATGCCATCGATGTAATAGTAAGCGCGTTGATTATCAGCGCCTTCGATCACATCCTTCTTCTCCTTGGCACCGAAAGCGCCGATCACGATGAACTTCTCATCTCCATCGGCCACGAACATGCCTTTCACTTCCACCCAATCCTTCTTGTTGTCCAGGATCGTGGTGCTGCTCACATCCGCTGATTCCGAAAGGAAGTGACGATGAGCGTACTTCAGCTCGGTGGACGAGCAATGGGCACCGATCCCGCTGATCGCTCGGTCACTGTTGCTTGCAAGCTTCACCATGAAGCTGATGTCGTATTTCTGGTCCTTGATCAAGGGGCTCGTGAGGGCCATTTCCATGTACTCGCTGTATTGATTCCACGCATCGCGGGTGGGCTGTTCATCCCGACCATTGAACATGCGTTTCCAATTGGGGCGCTGATCATCCTTCCAAGCCACGAAACCGGCGTAGCTCTCACCTTCAAATGCGTTGCTCGTTCCCAATTCATTGTCCGGGATACCGACGGTGGTCGCCTTTCCCAAGCTGCTGAACACATCAGCCGATCCGCCATTGGCGTTGGACCAACCTGAGGCGCGGGACAGTTCATCCCAGGTCTTCACTTCCGGGGACCGGGTCTCGAAACCTCCGTTATTGACCAAATTCGGTTCCTGTGCCTGGGTGGTGCTCATGGTCAAAACGCCCAGTATGGCGAAGGGTAACACTCGTCTCATTTTTCAGTGGTTTTGGTTGCTCGGTCCGGTTCGCGCAAGGATGCGACGATCGTAACCTTCGTTATACATTGATGTTCTGTTCATCCCAACCTCAGCCAACTACCATCATATGGACGGTTCCATGGTTTACCTTGGGGTGAAGCATACTTTGGACGACGATCGAACAATTGGTCACACATATGGACCCCATTCTTTCCAGTGAGGCGCTAAAGGCCGTGGATCAGGCCACCATGATCCGCGAACCGATCTCAGAAACCGACCTGATGGCACGGGCCGGAGAGCGCTGTGCAGAACGCATACGAACCGGGTTACGGAACAAGGAATGGGGAGAAGCCACCGGATGTGTGGTCGTGGTGGGTTGGGGAAATAACGGTGGCGATGGACTCGTCATCGCACGGTCTCTGCTTGTATCGGGGATCGCGGTGCGTGTGTTCCGGTCGGGTGCAGAAAAGGCCAGTTCAGCTGCCTTTGAATATCACCTTGCAAGCGCTCTAGGGGCGGGGGTGGAGGTCATTGAAGTGGCCGAAACCAATGTGGATGAAGGGTTCGCGGCGCAAGTCGTCATCGTGGATTGCTTGTTCGGGCGCAGTTCACGTGCTGGTGTGCAAGGGGAATGCCTTCGGATGATCGATGCCATGAACCGATCCGGGAGGCCGATCGTTGCGATCGATGCGCCTTCCGGGGTAGGTCCGGAACGTGAAGCATCGGATAACACGGACTGCATCCATGCCACCACAACGCTTGTTCTTGAGGTGCCTCGGTTGGAGATGTTCCTACCGGAAACCGGCCCTTGCTTCGGGCGTTGGGAGTTGATCCCGATCGGTTTGGATCCGCAGGCGTTGCGATCCAGCCCGCAGGAGGCCGAATGGATCGGGAAGGGTGATGTGCAGGACCTGCTCAGGGTTCGTCCTCGCTTCGGCCACAAGGGCACCTTCGGCCATGCGGGGCTCATTGTTGGTTCTTCGGGTCTTTTCGGTGCCGCCGTTCTGGCCACCAAGGGCGCTTTGCGCAGCGGGGTAGGCTTGGTCACCACGCAGGTGCCCGCACAGGTCGAGGGGATGTTGGTAGCCACAGCTCCGGATGCCATGACGCACGCCGACCCGGACCCCTGTATGATCACCACGCTTATGGATCTTGAACGGTTCACGACCGTCGGTATCGGCCCCGGACTGGGACGTTCCGATCGATCAAAGTCCATCTTGGATCAGTTACTTTCAATGGCTTCTGTGCCAGTGGTATTGGATGCCGATGCATTGACCATGATCAGCGCTGATACGGACCGTCTACGGAGCGTGCGCAATTCACTTGTCCTTACGCCGCATCCTGGGGAGATGGACCGGCTGTTGGGGAGTCCGTCCCGAAATGGACGAATACGCTTGGAGCGCACACGGGACTTCGCTGTGGAATACGGCTGTACGGTGGTGCTGAAAGGTGCCTACACCGCCATTTGCGGTCCAGATGGGATCATCCGTTTCAATTCCACCGGGAACGATGGTTTGGCCAAAGGTGGCAGCGGAGATGTGCTCACTGGTCTGTTGACCGGGATTCTGGCCCAGGGCTATACGGCGTTGGAAGCATGCTTGATCGCCGTATACCTGCATGGTTCAGCTGGTGATCTGGCCGCTGGGAGTCTCGGGAAGGATGCCATGCGGCCATCGGATGTGTTGGAGTTCTTGCCCAACGCTTGGCAACTCCTGCGAGAAGCTTCAGAATAAACCTTCCAAGGTGCCCTTGCCTTCGCGCAGAACGATCGGTTCACCCTGCGTTAGGTCGATCACCGTGGATCCTTCCAGACCGCAGAGTCCACCATCGATGACGATCTCCACCTGGTGGCCAAGGTGTTCCTCGATGCGCTCAGGATCAGTGGTATGATCCAGGATGAGGTCGGGGTCGTGAACACTTGCCACCACCAACGGATGTCCGAGTTCACGCACAATGGCCTGTGGGATCGGATGGTCCGGCACCCGGATTCCGACTGTTCGCTTGTTGTTCTTGAACAACTTCGGGATCTCGTTGCTCGCTGCCAAAATGAAGGTGTAAGGACCCGGTAATGCCCGTTTCATGATCCGAAATGCTGCCGTGTCCACGGAGCGCGCATAGGTGCTCAACTGGCTCAGGTCCTGACAGATCAGTGAAAGGTCGGCCTTTTGCGGCTTCACCCCTTTCAAACGCGCGACTTCTTCGATGGCCCGGGCACTGTGTGCCGAGCATACGAAAGCATACACCGTGTCCGTGGGACACACCACGACCCCGCCATTGTTCAACGCTTCCAGCACCACCCTGAGCTTTCGCGGCTCCGGGTCCACAGGGTGTATGGTCAAGAGCATATCAGGCCTTCTGGGCCAATGCAGCGGCCTTCTTGTGGTCCGCTAGGAATTTCTCCAGCCCGATCGTAGTGAGTGGATGATCGAATAGGGCAGTGATCGCACTCAAGGGACAGGTGGCCACATCGGCGCCCACCTCTGCACACTGAATGATGTGCATCGGGTGTCGGATGCTCGCAGCCAGGATCTCCGTGCCGAAGCCGTAGTTGTCATAGATGGTACGGATCTGGTCGATCAGGTCCACACCGTCGGTGCTGATGTCGTCCAACCGACCGATGAATGGCGAGACGTAGGTGGCCCCGGCCTTGGCAGCCAAAAGGGCTTGCCCCGCACTGAATACCAAGGTGCAGTTGGTCTTGATCCCTTTGCCGCTGAAGTATTTGATCGCTTTGACACCTTCGCGGGTCATGGGCAATTTCACCACGATCCGTGGGTGCAGGGCCGCCAGATCCTCGCCTTCCCGGACCATGCCGTTGTAGTCCGTAGCGATCACTTCCGCGCTGACATCACCCTCCACGATGGTGCAGATGTCCACGTAGTGTTTCATGACCGCATCCGTGCCGCTGATGCCTTCCTTGGCCATCAGTGAGGGGTTGGTGGTCACACCGTCCAGAACGCCCAATTCCTGGGCCTCTTTGATCTGGGCCAAACTAGCCGTGTCGATGAAGAATTTCATGGGGATCTTGCTGGCGCAAAGATAGGTGTTGCGGCGTGCGCTGGACTTCGGCACACGCCTTGCCCATGGCCCATACCTTTGCCCGTCATGCGTTCAGTCCTTTCGGTCCTTTTCATAAGCCTTTGGTCCATGTTGGGCCTTTTCGCGCAGCCCACAGAAGCGGTGAATGCCGTGGATGCCAAGAACCTGAAGCAAGGCGCTTGGACGAAGATCTGGCCCAACGGGAAAACAAGGTACACCGGGCAGTTCAAGGACGATGTACCCGTTGGGACCTTCGCTTATTACAATGAGGACGGCCAACTGACCAGTATCCAGGATTTCGCACCGGGCATGGTGGGCCGTGCGCGGCATTTCCATCCGAATGGCACCTTGATGGCCGTAGGGAAGTACGTGGACCAACGCAAGGACAGTACGTGGAACTACTATGGGGATGATGGGAAGCTCCGCAAGGTGGAGCGTTACCGGGCCGGTACCTTGCACGGGGAGCAGATCAGCTATTACCCCGACGGCACCGTGGCCGAGCGTGAGGAGCGTGTCGGCGGGGAGTTGCACGGGGCCAACAAGAGTTGGTTCGACAATGGCATACTGAAGTCCGAAGCCACCTATGTGCATGGTGAACCGGAAGGGAAGATGCTATTCTACTACCCGAGTGGAAAGAAGGAGATCGAAGGCCTGATGGTGAATGGTGCGCGAGATGGCGCGTGGTTCTATTTCAACAAGGACGGCAGTTTGCAACTGCAAGTGCTTTACGCAAAAGGCGAGTTGGTGAAGGAAAAGAAGGAGAATGGACTATTCATCGAGTACTACGACGATGAACAGGTGAAGTCCGAGGTGACATACAAGAAAGGGAAACGAGAGGGTCGCTTCGTAGAGTACCACGACAACGGTACCTGGTCGGTGAAGCCCATGCCAGCCGACCCGATCATGGGAACTCCGAGCGACATGGAGCGCGAACTGAAAGGCCAAACCAAGAAGCGCGAAGGGACCTACGTGAACGACCTGTTGAACGGAGATGTGAAGGAGTACGACGAGAAGGGTAAGCCGTTGAAGGTGACGAAGTACGTGGCAGGGGTGGAGGAGTAGGCCCACCTTTGCGAGGTGCTTGTGCCTCCGCTAAAGCTTCAGCGACACGCGGTCGGTGAGGTGAATGGTAGGATGCGGTGAGCAGTAGGCAGTAGGCAGGAGCAGTAGGCAGTAGAGCAATCAGCAATCAGCAATCAGCAATCAACAGGGGTAGGAGGTAAAAGGTCTGTGGATCGACTTTGCGCGTGATCGATCAGTAAGGAAATGGAGTTGGGCCGACTGGTTTCGTCCAGTGGTCAAAGAACGATGAGCAAACACGGTAGGATATTGGTGGCCATGAGCGGCGGAGTGGACAGTTCTGTGACTGCTTTGATGCTGCACGAAGAGGGATACGAGGTGATCGGTGTCACCATGAAGACGTGGGATTACGCTGATGCGAGTGGCGGAAAGCGCATTACCGGTTGTTGCGACCTAGATAGCATCAACGATGCCCGGAACATGGCCGTGAGCCGTGGCTTCCACCATATGATCATCGATATCCGCGAGGAGTTCGGCGATGCCATCATCGGCAATTTCACG
Organism: Flavobacteriales bacterium; assembly: GCA_016710015.1. Classification (GTDB taxonomy): domain Bacteria; phylum Bacteroidota; class Bacteroidia; order Flavobacteriales_F; family PHOS-HE28; genus PHOS-HE28. Next base: position 302,481 of record JADJLR010000001.1, on the reverse strand, counting down.
AGTGAATACCTCGCCGGGCGAACGCCGAATCCCTGTGTGCTGTGCAATACCTTCATCAAATGGGAGGCGCTCTTGAAGCGTGCCGATATGATGGATTGCGCCTTGATCGCCACCGGACACTATGCCAAAGTGCGTCAGGTGCCTGAAAGTGGCCGTTGGGTGGTGAGCCAGGGCTTGGACCCAGCGAAGGACCAGAGCTATGTGCTTTGGGGGCTCGAACAGGAGAACTTGGCTCGTACGCGCTTCCCGATCGGCGGGTTCCACAAGAGCGAGATCCGCCAAATGGCCATGGACAGCGGCTTTCCGGAACTCGCCACCAAGAGTGAGAGCTACGAGATCTGTTTCATACCGGACAATGACTACCGGGGCTTCCTGAAGCGCAGAGAGCCTGAAGCCACGGCCAAACTGGCCCATGGCGTGCTGGTGAACACCACTGGCGAACTGCTTGGCGAGCACGACGGTTACCCCTTCTTCACCATCGGCCAGCGCAAGGGGTTGGGTATTGCCACCGGAGAGCCCCTTTACGTCACGGATATTCAACCGGACAGCAATACAGTGGTGCTGGGCCGCAAGGCGGATCTGGAAAAGCAGACCATGTGGGTGCGTCGCCCGAACTTCCAAATGATCGATACGTTGGAAGGGGAAATGGAAGCGTTGACCAAGATCCGATACAAGGACAAAGGGACACCGAGTACCCTGATCCGAGATGGTGAACGTGTTAAAGTTGAGTTCCATGCACCGGTCGCAGGCATCGCACCCGGCCAGAGTGCCGTCTTCTATGTAGGGAACGATGTGATCGGAGGCGGTTTCATCGATCGCGAAAAAGTCGAACACGATGCTTAGATACGCCGCACTACTGCTCGGAATGACCGCGTTGGTCACGGGTTGCAAGAAGGAAGAAGCGCCCGAAGTGGATCTGGGATACACCTATTTCCCAACGAAAGTGGGGACCTGGGTGGAGTACAAGGTCGATTCGCTCTGGCGCGACGACCTATCCAACGTTCGCGATAGCGTCCAATACGAGCTTCTGGAACGCATCATGGAACATTACACCGACGATGAAGGCCGACCTTGTGAGCGCATACATCGTTTCGTGAAGGACGACAACGGTGATTGGGTGGTCCGTGATGTCTGGACCTCGACCATCGATGCACGCATTGCAGAGCGAACGGAGGAGAACCAGCGCAAGTTGAAATTGTCCTTCCCCGTGTCCGATGGCCGAACTTGGGATAGCAACGCGCTCAATACCGTGGAGGAATTGGAAGTGATCTATCGGAACGAAGGCGATCCCTGGATCACGGGTGATCTGACCTTCCAACGCACGGTACTCGTGAAGAACAAGGTACCTCCCAACGCCGTGGTGAAACGGAACTTCGAAGAGCGCTATGCCGATGGCGTGGGCATGGTCAGTAAGTACTGGGAGGAAACCGATACCCAGACCATTTTCCCGCAACCGACCCCGCAGGATCCCTTTCCTTCTCCGATCGTCAACATCGTGGGTTGGCGCATGGACATGATCGCCGTGGCATACGGAGTGGATCAATGATGAACCTTCGCACCTTCGCGCTATTCAGCTTCTGCGTCTGTAGTACATGGGCGCTGGCCCAAACCTCCGTGGATACCTATTGGGTGGCTTTCACGGACAAGGACGATACACCGTACACGCTCGAACAGCCCGAACAATTCCTGTCACAACGGGCCATCCAACGCCGTTCGGACCAGACCATCCCATACGATGCGCTGGACCTGCCCGTGGACCCGGTCTACATCCAGACCGTGCTGGACCAAGGGGATGTCCATCTCGTGAACCGCAGCAAATGGTTCAATGGCATCACCATTCGCACCACGGATAACGGTGCGCTCGATGCGATCCAACAACTGCCCTTCGTACTCGTGGTGCGTGGAACTCGCTCCGACGCACGCGGCGATGGGACCAGGTCGAAATTCGATCCACCGTGCCCGGCGGATGACCGCGATGGCGAAGCGGCCGATTACGGAACTTCCTTCCGACAGATCGAGATGTTACGCGGCCATCAATTGCATGCGCAGGGAGCAAAAGGCCAAGGCATGCTCATCGGTGTGCTCGATTCCGGCTTCGATGGCGTGGACTCCGCGCTGGCTTTCGCGCCACTGCGCGATCGAGGCGGCATTCTTTTGACACGCGACATGGTGACGCACGATGGGGACGTGTACCAGGATCATTGGCACGGTCGTTCCGTGCTTTCCTGCATGGCCGGGTACTTGGAGGGTCAGTTGCTGGGCACTGCGCCGGAGGCTGATTTCGTGTTGTTACGCACCGAAGAAGTGAACAGTGAGTTCCCGGTGGAAGAAGACCATTGGGTGGCAGGTGCCGAGTTGGCCGACAGTCTCGGTTGCGACGTGCTCAATACCTCTTTGGGCTATACCACCTTCGACGATAGCACCATGGACCACACGTATGCGGATCTGGATGGGCAGACATTGCGGATCAGCATCGCTGCCGGGATCGCTGCACGAAAAGGCATGATCCCGGTGCAAAGCGCTGGGAACAACGGGCAAAGCGATTGGCACTACATCAGTGCGCCCGCTGATGCGATCGATATCCTCACGGTCGGTGCTGTGGGCGATGTGGAGAACCATGCCCCCTTCAGTTCTTTCGGGCCCAGCGCCGATGGGCGTGTGAAACCCGATGTCTGTGCCATGGGTTGGGGATCCATCATCCTTCGTTCGGACACCGATAGCATCACCGCCGCGAATGGCACTTCCTTCTCATCGCCGATCCTGGCCGGTCTGGTGGCCTGTCTCTGGCAACTGCATCCGGAAAGGAACGCCACCGACATCATGGAAGCCGTGCGGCGCAGTGCTTCCTTCTTCCTCAACCCCAACGATAGCATGGGTTACGGCGTGCCCAACTTCGGTGCTGCGGATGTATGGCTCACCCTCACCGGTGTAGAGGAGGTAGAGGAGCTTGGAACGCTTCTCGTTCATCCGGTCCCGTTCAGCAGTACCATCAACGTTGTTCTGCCCGATGGACCGATGGGGAATGCCCACGTGGTGTTATTCGATGTCAATGGTCGCGTGTTGCGGTTCCAACGGATCACGGGTGCGGCCGGGAGCACGTACACGTTGAATGACCTGGATCCCTTGCCCAGCGGCGTGTACGTCCTGAAGCTGGTCCATGGGGATCGCGTCGCTCAACAACGCATCGTGAAGCATTGAGCAGGCCACAGGTACCGATCATTCCTGTTCCTGCATTGATCGAGGCATACGCGCAGGGGCGCTTCCCCATGTGCCACGACGATGGGGAGCTGTACTGGCATGATCCCGATCCACGTGCCGTATTCCCACTGGGATCGATCCAACCGAATGCCCGACTGAGAAGGGCACTCCGCAAGTGCAACTTCAGCATTTCCATGGATCGGGATCTTGAAAGCGTGATCCGAGGCTGTGCCGATCGGGAAGAGACCTGGATCGATCAACGGGTCATCGGTTCGTACATCGCGTTGCATAAAGCCGGGTACGTGCACTCGGTGGAAGTGACCACGGACCAGAAGTTGGTCGGTGGGATCTACGGTGTCGCGTTGGGCGGTGCGTTCTTCGGTGAGAGCATGTTCAGTCGTCGGAGCCATGCGGGTAAAGCTGCGTTCTTCGCCCTGGTCCAGCATTTGAATGCCAAGGGCTTCGTGCTTTTCGATTCGCAATACATCAATGCATTCACTGAACAATTGGGCGCCGTGGAGATCCCTCGTTCCGAATTCCGATCACGCCTTCAACAGGCGTTGGTGATGCGTGTTCAATTCTGACCTTCGCACCATGCGCAACATGCACTGGTTCATCTTGGTCGCACTCTTCGTGGTGCATACAAGCGCCGCACAAACCACGTTGAATGTGGAGGTGATCCTGAACAAACCCGAGGCCGGTGGGCTATTGCGTGTTGTGCTTTGTCCGGATAAGGCCGCTTATGATTCCGAAGTGGGCTGCCGCTTGCAGAGTGTAGAAGCCACGGGACATGCCGTTCGTTGCTCCTTCGGCGATGTGAAGCCGGGTACATACGCAGTGAAGGTCTTCCACGACATCAACGCGGACAACGAATTGAACACGTCATGGATCGGTTGGCCGCAAGAACCTTACGGCTTCAGCAACGATGCGCCGGTGAACACGGGACCTCCATCATTCAGGCTCGCTGCATTCGAAGTGAAGGAGAAGGAGATGACCACGCGCATCGCGTTGCGCTGATCGATGCAAGAGTTGCTCTGGGTGCATGTCAGCACCGGAGTCGCCTATTCGGTGAACGTCGTTCGGTCGAGAATACCGTGATCATCGCGGATCCAATGACCGTTCATGAACAAGCCTTTCGGGGTCTTGTCATTTGCGCTCTCCACGTTGTAGATCGTGCATCCGGCGGGCCGAATCACCAGGTCATCCAAGATGAGCGTGCGATCCAATCTGTCGCGGCATACAGTGCGGACCGTCCAAAGAGGATCGTTGGTGCGAGCAACTACCGTGAATTCCAGCATGGACCAATCCCCATCGATGGTCTCTGTTTCGTTCGGGATGCCGATGTCCACCTGCTCGGTCCCATCGGGCATGGCTTGGGCCACTTCCAGTCGGAGCCCCATGTTCAGCGCCTCAGGAGCCCCGTTGAACATCCACACGCTGAGCACTAGCTCGTCGCCTTGGTGAATGCCCTTCAACTCCAACTCTGCTACGACGTGTACTCCTTTCTTCGCGGTGCTGAATGCACCAGAACCACGTTTCGTTATCGTCGCTGGGCGATCCTCGAATTCCTGGACGGTGAAGAAGGGAGCGTCGCCAGCGATCAAGTAGCCGTTCCGTTCATCCAACGCAGGGCGCAGGCGTTGAAAATTCTCCAGCACTTCCGCCGAGTGATCCGTGAAGAGTTCGTCGTGGCTGATGCGGTAGAGGCGGATGCCATCGATGCTGTCGATCGGATGCGCTCTGCCGATGATCTTCGCTTCATTGGCCGTCAGTGCTTCATGGCTGCGCACGATCAGGAACGGTTGATCCTTGCGCAAGAGGTCGGCCACAGGTTTGTGGTACCACGACTGCGAGACCAATTGGGTGAGTGAGCGTGACTCGGGAACGGAAACGCGCGAAAGAATGGAACCAAGGATCGGGAGTCGCAAGGCTTGCGAAGTGCTCAGTGCTGCACGTGTGATCCCATCCAAACTCGGTCGTGTGAATGATTCACTTCCGAAGTTGAAGTACGGCATCGGTAGGATCGCTTGATACGTCGTGTGTTCTTGTCGTTCCCACAACTCGCGCATGGCCTGTGGTGCGTGTTTCCTTGAAAACACGTTCGGAGATCCATCAAAGCCCTTGCCCACCACATGTGCCGAGGCTCCTTCGATCACCCAACTGAGCGGAAGCAAAAGGGCAAGACCGGTGGCGAAGGCGACCTTCCCATTCCACCATGCGTTGCGTGTCCATTTGTCCAGCAGGAAGAGTGCGGTCACCGTGATCACGAAATAGAACGGCCAAGTGAACCGCCCGGTTGCTCGGAATTGTTCAAGGATGGGAAGGTGATCCAACAATTCTGGAAAGTCCTTGAAGGGGATGCAGAACGCAAAGAGCAATAAAAGCAGGCTGGACCACCATGCGCCGCGCAAGGCAACAGGCAACGGCTCGCCTTTTCGGCGTTGCATTCTCCTTCGCATGGTGATGAACGCCCAACTCAAAAGCACGAGCGTGCTTCCTGCACCCACGTATGCCTGAGCCTCCCATTGGGTGCGAATGCCGCCGTTGGTGAGTCGATCCAGCACGGGTCGAAGTGGCGGTGCGGAGGGGAGTAGAATATCGTCCGGTTCAGCGGTGTAGTTGAAGAATCCGCTGGGGTGCTCGCTTCGTCCCTTGTGGTGATCGGTGAGCCCCACCGTGGTCCTGAAGAGGAGCATGGGGAGTGCGCAGGCCAGAACGAATGCGACCGACCATCGTCGAAGCATCGTTCGTTCTGTGCGCTTGATCCACACCATTGCTCCACAGAAAAGCCCAGCGAAGAGCGAGGCCATCGCTCCGATGTACGGGTGTGTCGCCCACCAGAACAACTGGATGATGCACAGCACCGAGGCCCAAGAGAACCAACGCCGGTCCCTTTCGATCCGCACGAGTACGTACCACGTGAGCGGAATGAAGACGGAATAGCTCAGGCCGAGGTGCCCTCCGATCCGGTTGGTCTGTGGCGCAAGGACCGTGATGCCGAAGGCACCTGCTGCGGCCAACCACGGACGAACATCGAAACTACGGAACAGCGCAAAGAGCACGAATGCACAGAGTGGCATGCCAAGCACCATCAGCATGTTGAGGATCCCCACGCTGTAGTCTGCGATGTCCGGAAACACCGGCTTCAGTGATCGCAGTGCGGCCGAAAGCCATGGATGGCCATCGGTGTATACCACATGCTCGCCATACGGATGATTCATGCCGTTCATGTTCCAGAAATTCCCGGAACCGTGGGCATGTTGCACCAGCGTGTAATAGTTCTTCAGGCCATCGCCACTTTGGGTGGAGAGCACCGCATTCGGAGATAGTAGGACGCTACGGTAAAAGATGAAGAGCAGCAAAGCACAGGCAGCACCAAGACCGATCAAGGCTGCTCGGGAAGAAGGAGCACTGCGCCAACCCATGGTCGCACTTTCAACGCGTGTGCCGCACAACTTCGGTCACCACGGCTTGCCGAGTTGCGAGGTAGCGCTGGTAGACGGCATCATACGCCACGCGATGGTCGATAACGCGTTCCCAATTGCCGAGGAGCTGGATCAACAACTCGCAGGCTTCTCGCAAGCCATGGTGACTGCCATCCAAGTTGATGTGGATATCAACAAGACCACGCTCGATGCAGGTACGCTGGAAGAGTTCCGTCGCTCGGTGGCCGATCAAGACGCGCATACCACATCGCTCCGCAACGGGTAGATCCAGCACATCATCGAACACGAAGAGTACTTCCTCCGGCCGAAGGTCATGTTGTGCAAGGAACCGATCAAAGGCTTCGGGTTTGTGCGTATAGCCTGCGTAAATGCCATGGAGATGCTCGCGTTGGGCGAAGCGTTCGGCGAAGGCGTTGTTCTGCCCGGTAATGATCGCGGAGTAGGGGAGCTCCTCCTTCCGCAGCCACAAGGCGAAACGCAAGAGGTTGATGCCCATGCTGTCCACCTCACTGAAAGGACTGCCGCCTTCCGCGTCCTTGAAACCGTCGTTGAAAACACCGTCCCAATCGCAGATCACGGCTTTGATCCGTGACAATCGCTGCAAGGTCGCATCACGCCTTGCGAGCAGCCTGTCGTCTTGGTGCCTTCCACTTGCGCCGAGCATCCTACCCAGCGATCGCTTTCATCAGATCCTGAATGTCCAGCATTCCCAATTGCTTGCCGTTCTCGCTCACACTCAGTGTATCCACCTTGTGCTCCTTGAATGCCTTTTGGGCATCATCCAGCAACGCTTCCGGGCTAATGGTGAAGGGCGCGTTGAATTTCATCGCACTCAACTTCTTCGCTAGGAATTTGTTGCCTTCCTTTTCGAGTCCGCGGCGCAATCCACCATCGGTGAACACACCCTTGTTCTTGCCTTTGGCATCCACGACCATCACTGCGCCGAAGCCGTGCTTCGTCATGGCGACCAAGGCCTCGCTGACCGTTGCGCTCTCCTTCACCGTTGGGTTGCTGCGGGTCAGCACATCCTTCACCTTCATGGTGATCAAACGGGTGTCCACATAGAACTGCTGCGTGCCGATGGCCGTGAAGTGATTGTCCGTTAGCTGCCTCATCAACTTCCACGGTACGGTGATGGTGTGTACTCCGATCTCGACCGCATTCCTCACATGCTCCACGGTGCGCACACTGCTGAACATGATCTTGGTGTCGTAGCCGTAGTAGTTCACGGCTTCCACGCATTGTTGTACCAAGCTCAAGGCATCGTGTCCCTGATCCTGTAAGCGACCAACGAGAGGACATACGTACGAAGCACCAGCTTGCATCGCCATGTAGGCTTGTTGTAGCGTGTACACCAAGTGGACGTTCACCATGATGCCATCGTTCCGCAACATGCGGCACGCGCGCAAACCCTCGAGGCTCACCGGGATCTTGAATACGGTGGTCTCCTTCTTCAGGCCCATCTTCAGTTGGCGCTTGGCCTCCTTCACCACTTCCTCGGCCGTTTCGCCAAGGGCTTCCACTTGTAGGATCGGCACCTTCTTCGCGAGGTCCAGGATCATCTTGTCGATGTTCGTGACTCCACCGCGATGCATGAAGGTGGGTGTGGTGGTCAGGCCGGTAAGAAAGCCGAGCTTGAAGGCTTCGTCGATCTCCTTGATGTCAGCGCTGTCGAGGTAGAGTTCCATGGTGTTGGGTTTGCCGCAAAGGCGCAAAGGCGCGGAGAATGCGGTCGGTTCTTGGTTTGGTTTTCTCAGCGACTCTGTGTCTCTGCAACGAATTCCCGGTGCTTCACTTCCACGGCGTGCAGATCGATCAAGGGTTTCATGAACTCCTCCAGGTCGTAGACGCACAATTGGCTGGCCGCGTCGCAAAGGGCCTTGCTCGGATCCGGATGCGTTTCAATGAATACGCCGTCCACGCCAGCAGCAACACCAGCGCGCGCGATCGTAGGCATCACGTCACGGTTGCCACCCCGCGGATCGGCGCTCGGGATGCCGTACTTCCGGATGCTATGCGTGATGTCGAACACGATCGGGTAGCCCGTCTTGCGCATGTGGTAGAAGGCGCGGGGGTCCACGATCAGGTCGTTATAGCCGAAGGTGTAGCCGCGTTCGGTCAAGATGATCTTGTCGTTGCCCACGCTTTTCGCTTTCTCGGCGGGCTTGATCATGTTGTCCGGGGCTAGGAACTGGGCATGCTTCAGGTTGATCACGGCACCGGTCTTGGCCGCTTCGGTCACCAAGGTGGTCTGCATGACCAAATAGGCCGGGATCTGCAACACATCGCATACCTCTGCAGCAGGCTTGGCTTGGCTGGGGTAGTGGATGTCCGTAAGGATCGGGAAGCCGAAATCCTTCTTGATGCGTTCCAGCACTTTCAAACCTTCCTCCAGTCCGGGCCCTTGGTAGAAATCCACGCTGCTTCGGTTGTCCTTGGTGAAGCTGCTCTTGTAGATCACGGGCACCTTGATGCGCTCGCTCACTTCCTTGAGCTTCTCGGCAGTGCGCATCATCACGTCCTCGGTCTCGATCACGCACGGGCCGCTGATGAGGAAGAGCTGTTCGCTGCCGCACTTGATGTTGCCTACGTTGACGATCCTGGTCATGTTGCTTGTACCCGCATTGCGACGGGCGTTCAATGGAATAAGCCGCAAAGGTATCCTACCGATGGGATGCGGGCGCTTTCGGCTGCTCTACGGTCAGGTCGAAAAGCAATTCACCGAGCAGGTAGCCTTCCAGTCGGTCGCCTGCTTCGATCGGCCCAACACCGGCGGGAGTGCCTGTGAAGATCAGGTCGCCTTCATCCAGCAACATGTAACGCTCCACATCCGCGATGATCGTGTCGATGGGGAAGATCATTTGCCCGTTGTGCCCGCTCTGCACCACGATACCGTTGCGCTTCAGCAGGAAATCGATGTGGTGTCCGGGCGGGAAGGACTCAAGAGCTGTAAAGGCCTCGGCGACGTAAGCCGAACCGTCGAAGGATTTGGACTTTTCCCAAGGCAGACCACCGTCCTTCAGTGCCTTCTGGAGGCTGCGTGCAGTAAGGTCGAGACCGATGGAGACCTTGTCCGCTTGTGCCTTGCCATTCTTCCGGATGATGGAGTACACCAGCTCGATCTCGTGTTGGATATCGTTGCTGAAGGTGGGAAGCACGATGGGGCCGTGTTTCGGGATGAGCGCGCTTTCCGGTTTCAGGAATACCACGGGTTCATCCGGCAGGGCATTTCCCAGTTCCTTGGCGTGTGCGCCGTAGTTACGGCCGATGCAAACGAGTTTCATGACAGGGGTGTTCAGTTCTCCAACTGGGCCAAGGTATTGCGCATGATGGCCAAGGTGCTCCCGGGAAGATCGGCTTTTGTCATCAACCACTGCAGGTATCCGGGATCATTACGGCCAATGCTTTCCAAGCTCCAACCAGCGTACTTACCAAAGCTCAGGCACACAGCTCCGCGGTCATCGAAACGAAGTTTGCCGGCCGCATCCGGACTGCGTTGACGATCGCCGCTCAGTTCACCAAGGAATTCCACATCGCCTTGCAGTACATCCGGATAGCGCTCCAATTGAGCGAGCAGCACATCGGCGGTGGCTTCCACATCGGCCAAGGCATCGTGGGCACCTTCGTGCTCCTTGCCGCAGTAGAATTTCAACGCTGCGCTCAGGTTGCGGGGCTCCATCTTGTGGTAGATGCGTTGCACATCCACGATGCGCAGGTGGCTACTGTCCCAGTCGATACCCACACGGTGCAATTCCTCGGCCAGGAAGGGCACATCGAATCGCATGCAATTGAAGCCCGATAGGTCGCAACCGTCCAACTGCCGTAGGACTTCTTGTGCCAGATCCGCTAGAACGGGCGCGTCCGCCACGTCCGCGTCGTAGATGCCATGCACATTCGAGGCTTCCGCTGGAATAAGCATCTCAGGATTCACTAGCGTCTGGTAACTCTCACGAGAGCCATCGGGCATCAAACGAACGATACCGATCTGCACGATCCGATCACGACCGATCTTGACGCCTGTTGTTTCCAGATCGAAGACGGCGAGGGGGCGGGTCAATGTCAGTTTCATCTTGCGAAAAGTATGAAATGAAGAACCCCGACATCGCTGCCGGGGTCCCTGAATTCTTCACGATCGGTCTGTTCTAGCGCACCTTCAATTTGGCGTACTGGAACTTGCCGTACTTCTCGGTGTTCTTGTAGTCGCCAATGTACTTGGGGCCTTGCACCAAGTTGTTCACCGCTTCGAGGTAGAGTTTCGTTTCGTCCTTGCCACGTGACTTTACCGCTTCTAGGAGGCGTGCCCGGGCATCTTCCATGCGCTGGCGGCTCAGGTTCTCGTTGGTACCGAAGGTCTTGGTGGGCACTTTGGAGGCGCTTGCCTCGATCACGATGTTGGCCTTGCCGTTCTTCTCGATCAAGCCGACCACCACATCCACGAACTCGTTCCAGCGGGCTTCGTTCTGGTCGATGTCCTTGGCGTTGTACATGTAGAACTTGGTGTACACGTCCGCGTAGCTCGCATCCGGAGTGACATGCTTGGGTGCCTTTTCCTTTTCGGCATCCGTCATCGCGGTTTTCGTATCGTCCTTCGTATCGTCCTTGCCACCTAGGACCGGTTCGCCTTTTTCCTTCTTGCCGGGAGGCGATCCCTTCGGAAGATCCACGATGCTCGCCGGGCCAGCAAGCGATACCGGGCTGAGGTAGATCTCCTTGTTGATCTCCTGGTAGGCGCTTTCGCACTCCACGAAGATGTCCTCGGTGTGTACCGTCTTGTCGTTCACGCGGTAGTCCAAGTTGTACTCCTTGCAGGGTGGGAGGATAGCAACATACACCCCATCGCGTTGGCGGGGCTTGTAGGTCTTCACTTCGCCGGTGGCCTTGTCCGTGACGTACAGGATGGTGCTCGGTGGCAATTCCTCGCCGGGAGCAGGGATGATGTAGCCTTTCAACACGGTGAGTCCCTCGGCCTCCATGTCGCTGGGTAGGTCCACGAAGTAGATGTCCTTTTCGCCGTAGCCATCGATCTTGTCACTGCTGAAGTAACCGCGACGTCCATCGGCGGTGGTTACGAAGAAGGCATCGTCATCCGTGGAGTTCAGCGGTGCTCCGAGGTTCTTTGGTGCGGTCCAGGTGCCATCATCGTTCATCTCGGTCATGAAGATGTCGAAGCCGCCCATGGAGTTATGGCCCATGGAACTGAAGTACAAGGTGCGTCCATTCGGATGGATGAAGGGGCCGTCCTCGTCGTATGGCGTGTTGATGACGCTGCTGAGGTTCTGGGACTTGCTCCACTCGCCATTGGGTAAGCGCACCACGCGGTAGATGTCGCGGCCACCTATACTGCCTTCCTTGCGATCGCTCACGAAGTAGAAGGTGTTCCCATCGGCACTGAGTGCACCGTGCGTTTCCCACGCCTTGGTGTTGATGTCGCTGCCCATCAGGACCGGGTCGCTCCACACCTCACCCACGAGTTTGCTTTCGTAGATGTTGCCGTTGCCGCCATCGTCCCGATAAACGAACAAGGTCTGACCATCTGCTGCTACGTTGATGGTGGCCAAGTGGCCAACGGCCGGGTTGATGTTGAGCACCTCAGGTGCTTGCCATTTGCCTTCGCGGTCTTTGTAGCTCACGTAAACGTTCTCGTAGGGCTGGCCGGCGATCGGGTCGATCACGGACGCGTTGGCACTATCCGGACGGATGCGTCGGGAGGTGTAGAACAAGGCGTTGCCGTCCACGCTCAATACCGGGCTGAAGTCCGGACCTGCCCAATTGATCACCTGGCCAACGTTGGAGATCTTGTAATCCATTGGTGTGGATCGCAGCACACGCGCGTTCGCCGTTTGCTCCTTCCCCCGGATGGCCTGTGCATGCAGATCGTGCTTCGTATCCGTTTCGTCGATGAATTTCTGATAGGCCACATCGGCCTTGTCGAATTGGTCGTTCACATGGTAGGCGCGTCCCAGATAGTAGTCCACTTCCATCGGTGCGTTGCGTTCGCGTGCATCGAAGGGGTCGTACCCTGCCGTATTGAAGCCACCCATGCCCCGGGTGCGCATTGCAGATGCTTTCTCCAAGAAGGGAAGCGACTTCGATTTCTGGTTGTACGAGTTGAAATAGGAGTACCCCAGTTTGTAGTTCAAGTTCGCGTTCTCAGGATCCTTCGCCAGCAATTCAACCCAAATGTCAGCTGCTTGGTTATAGAATTTCTCCTCCATCAACTTGTTCCCTTCCTCGAACTTCCAGTTGAAGGAGGTGTTGTCGCCTTGTGCGAACACGGGTGCGTGCAACGAGGCAAGGAAGAGGAGGGAAATGGCAGCGTAGCCGTACTTCATAACAGAGCGCTTTCGGTGGGACAGTCTTTAGGCCGCTAAATGTAGGACTTTCCCGTTGCTGGGAAGGTGGTTGTTCAGAAGCTCTGATCCGGTGACCAGTCTTCGAGGATGTCCGCGACGCGCCGAACGAACCGTCCGCCTAAAGCTCCGTTGACTACCCGGTGGTCATACGAGTGGGAGAGGAACATCTGGTGTCGGATCCCGATGAGGTCCCCTTGTGGGGTCTCTATCACCGCCGGTTTCTTGCGGATTGCACCGGTCGCCATAATGGCCACCTGCGGTTGGTTGATGACCGGTGTGCCCAGCACGTTGCCGAAGGTGCCCACGTTGGTGACGGTGTAGGTCCCTCCGCTCACCTCGTCCGGCAGCAATTTGCCCAAACGCGCCCGGTTGGCCAGGTCGTTCACTTTCTTGGCCATACCCACCAAGTTGTACTGGTCCGCGTTCTTGATCACGGGGACGATGAGGCTACCGTTGGACAAGGCGGCCGCCATGCCGATGTTGATGTCCCGTTTCTTGATGATCGTGTATCCGTCCAGTTGCACGTTGACCATCGGCATTTCCTTGATGGCCTGTACGATGGCCATGATGAAGACCGGAGTGAAGGTGAGTTTCTCGCCTTCTCGCTGTTCGAAGGCCTTCTTCACCTTTTCGCGCCACAACCACAGGTTGGTGACGTCGGCTTCCACAAAGCTGGTCACGTGCGGACTGGTACGCTTGCTCATCACCATGTGGTCGGCGGTGAGGCGGCTCATGCGGTCCATTTCGATCAACTCATCACCTGTGTCCGGGGTGATCTTGGGTGCAGCTACGGGCGTTGGAACCGGCGCCGGTGCCGGGGATGTGCTGGCCGGTGCAGCGGTTTGGGCTGGTGCAGGTCCGTTGCTCCGGGCAGGCAGGTAGTCCAAGATGTCCTTCTTCGTTACCCGTCCGCCTTGTCCGGAACCGGCGATGGATTCGAGTTCTTCTAAGGAAACTCCCTCGTTCTGGGCGATGTTGCGGACGAGTGGACTGTAGAACTTTCCGGTAGGGCCGGTGCGTGCGACCGGCGAAGCGGAATGCGCTACGATCGGTGCAGCGACTGGTTGGGGAGTACTGGCCACGACCGGGGCCACGGCCGGAGCCGCTGTAACTGTGGGTTTGGCCGCTCCGTTGCCCCCTCCATCCGCGCTGGTGCCAATGGTGGCAATGGGCTGGCCCACTTTCACCACATCACCATCTTTCACCAATTGGGCAACAAGAATGCCTGCCTCCGGGGCAGGGACTTCACTATCCACCTTGTCCGTGGCGATCTCCACGATGGGCTCATCGGCTTCTACCCGGTCCCCTTCGTTCTTAAGCCATTTGATGATCGTGGCTTCGGCCACGCTTTCACCCATTTTGGGTAGGAGGATCTCGATCTTGGACATGGTCTTCAACTCCCCACTTGGGAGGTGGTCAAAGGTAGGGATGTGCTGGAAGTGCCACCGCCCGGTTCGCGCCCGAGTTCCTGAATTCCCCGGAATACGTACGTCAGGTCGGTCCACGCACTGTAATCCTTGGCATAGGTGATGTTGGCTCGTTGGACCAGGAGCGGGACTTGTGCATCTTGGCCCACGAGCGGGTCCAGTACCCCTGGACGTATGGAAGGAAGTTTGAGCGGTCTTTCTTGGATCGGGCCGTACCCCACCCAACTTATGCGTCGACAGACCACCGCCCACCAGTTCCGCACGAAGTTGGCACGATCGCGAACGATCAACAAGGTGATGGGCCAGGTGATGGCGAAGAAGAAGGCCAAGGCCAGATCCATGATCCGCTTGCTGCGCCGTGCCGCTGAACTGTGTACGGCGTACCGTTCCATGATGAACAGGTCGTTCAGGCTCTCGATGCTGTTGGGGCCGATGATGAATTCACGGGTGGGTTGTGCGATCTTGAACAAGACCCCGGTGGTACGCAATTGCTCCATCAGGTCGATGATCCGCGCCCAAGGCAGGTCCTTCGCGCAGAACACCACCTCATCAATGCTGTGTCTGCGGACCTCGCGACGGATCTCCGATGCGGCATCCAACGCTTGCCCTTGTTCGATGCTCATCTGTTTCTGCCTGCCCAGGCCGAAGTGCGTTTGCCAAAGCAAGGCCAAGGCGTGCTTGTTCTCTTCGGCACCGCCGATGGCCAACACGCGTTTAAGGTCCAAACTCCGCAAGCTGTACGGCTTCAGCTTTGCGGAATGCAGGAGCAGCCGCACGCTGATCTGGGCAATGATCATGGCGGCGATCAGGCCGATGGCATCGAATGGGTCGATCGGGGTGGTGGGGTGGAATAGATCGTACACGAGGACCCCTATGGCGGTCAGGGTTGCTCCCTTCAGGATGTTGGCCAGCTTGACGGGAACATCGTACGCTCCGCAGACGGCCGAGCCCAGCAGTCCTCCTGTGGCGAACAGTGCGAAGTGCCAGACGCGATCCAGGCCAATGGGACCCTCCCCGAAGAAGTTCCGGATAAGCCACAACGACCCGACGATGGCGGCCCAATCCAACATGGGCAGCAAGGCCCGGCGCAAGAAGCGCATGACGATGGCCCCAGCAGCGCTTAGGTAAATGCTGCCGTTGATCAGCAGGCCGAACAAATTCATGCGCCTTCTAGTGAAGTGCTTCTGCGCGAAAATGGCCATGGCGTTGTAGAAAACGAACACGTAATTCACGCTGCTCTTCTTGGTGCTCTCCCCTTTGTAGTGGATGATGCGCACCTCCGGGAGGTACCAGTTCTCATAGCCGCCCAAGGTGATCCGGTAGCTCAGGTCGATGTCTTCTCCATACATGAAGAAACTTTCGTCCAAGAGTCCTACCTCGTCCAAGGTCCGCTTGCGCAGGAACATGCAAGCACCAGAAAGGATCTCGATGGGGGCCGCCTCGTTCTCCGGCAAATGCCCCAAATGGTAGCGCCCGAAGATTCGGCTGTGCGGAAATAGGCGTGTAAGGCCAATGATCTTGTAGAAGGCCACGGCCGGTGTCGGTAGTCCCCGTTTGCTCTCTGGTAGGAACGAGCCGGTACCGTCGATCATCTTCACACCCAGCCCTCCCGCCCGCGGATGCTCATCCAGAAAGGTGATCACCTTGCGGAAAACGTCTTCACCCACCACGGTATCCGGGTTCAAAAGGACCACGTGTTCCGCGTTGCTGGCCCGAATGGCTTGGTTGTTCGCTCGACTGAAGCCCACGTTCTCCGTGTTGGCCATCAATTTCACCTTCGGGAATTTCGACCGCACCATCTCCACGCTGCCGTCTGTGCTGAGATTGTCCACCACGAATACATCCCCATCCAAGCCCTTGAGTGCAGCCTCCACTGTGGTGAGGCATTGCTCCAGATAGGCCCGGACGTTGTAGTTCACGATGATCACGCTCAACTTCATGCGGCGGGTGGCACCTAACGTTTTGCTAGTTGTTCGTAGGGTTTCCGGTCCGCAATGCTGCGGCCCAAGGTGAGTTCATCGGCTTGGTCCAGATCTCCACCCACGCTGAGGCCGCGCGCCAACATGGTGACGCGGACCTTGGATCCCGTCAATTTTCGGTTCAGGTAGAAGCCCGTGGTGTCTCCTTCCAAAGTGGTGCCCAATGCCAAGATCACTTCACCGATGTCCCCTTCCTCAACACGCTGCATCAATTGTCGTGTGTTCAGATCCTCTGGCCCTATACCATCCATGGGACTGATCACACCGCCCAGAACATGGTATTGCCCTTTGAATTGCCGGGTGTTCTCTATCGCGATGACATCCCGGATGTCCTCCACCACGCAGACCAGCGAAGGGTCCCGGTTCGGATCTCGGCAGATGGAGCAGCGCGGTTCATCGCTGATGTTGCAGCACGTATCACAGAAGCGGACCTCGTCGCGCATCCGTCGGATCGCTTCGCTGAATCGGATCACCTCCTGGGGTTCGCGGCGCAGGAGTTCCAGGGCCAAACGCATGGCCGTGCGCCTACCGATACCGGGCAATGTGGCGAGTTGATCCACGGCATTCTCCAGCAAAGTGGATGAAAGCGACATGCTGCAAAGGAACGGCGGAGGAGCATACGGGGTAACTCGGGGTCGGGCCGCACGCCTCATCCGGGGCACATTGCCAAGCGGAGTCGGAGTCGTTCCGGTCACTCGGCGTGGGCAACATCGGTATTCGCCGAACCCCGTTCAACTCGTATCCTTGCATCCACCAACATGGATCTTTCCATCGTCATCCCCTTAGTGAACGAGCACGAATCACTCGCGCCCTTGGTGGAGTGGCTGCACCGGGTAATGGGCAACATGAAAGCCCCCGATACCGTGACCGGCCTGGCCTACGAAGTGATCCTGGTGGATGACGGGAGCACCGATGGGTCGTGGAAAGAGATCCAACGCCTGTCCAAGGAAGATGGGCGTGTGAAAGGGATCCGATTCGGACGCAACTACGGCAAGAGCCCAGCTTTGAACGAAGGATTCCGGGCCGCCGAAGGGAAGGTGGTGATCACCATGGATGCCGACCTACAGGACGACCCGGACGAGATCCCGGAGCTGTACCGCATGATCACCATGGAGGGCTTCGATCTGGTGAGCGGTTGGAAGAAGAAGCGATACGACCCGATCACGAAAACGCTACCGACCAAGTTGTTCAACTGGACCACACGTCGCATAAGCGGGGTTCATCTGCACGATTTCAATTGTGGCCTCAAAGCGTACAAGCAGGACGTGGTGAAGAACATCGAGGTGTTCGGCGAAATGCATCGCTACATCCCGTTCATCGCCAAGAAGGAAGGGTTCCGGAAGATCGGAGAGAAGGTGGTGAAGCATCATCCCCGGAAGTTCGGTGCCACCAAATTCGGTTTCGATCGGTTCATCAACGGGTTCCTCGATCTGCTCACGATCACGTACATCTTCCGCTTCGGAAAGAAGCCGATGCATTTCTTCGGTGGTCTAGGTTCCTTCATGTTCGTTGTCGGCTTCTTCAGTGCGACGTGGGTGATCGGCGAGAAGCTGTGGTTCTCCTTCATCCTGCACCAACCGGCACCGCGCGTGGCGGAATCGGGGCTGTTCTTCGTAGCCCTTACGGCCATGGTGATCGGCGTACAGTTGTTCACTGCGGGCTTCGTTGCCGATCTGGTCAGTCGCAACGGCACCGAGCGCAACCGCTACCGCATCAGTGACCGCACCGGGTTCTGAGCCGCAGGGCTATCGCCTCTAAATACATTCCACACCAGGTCTGTTGTTTCTGCGACCCCGCTGGCTCGAACACGTTCGTCCGACTCTAAATTCTATGCTCTGTGACCCCTCTGGGGTCAACCCACAAGGAGAATGACCAGTGCTGCGTTCTGACCCCAGAGGGGTCACAGAAATTAGAAAATGCTCCCCGATGGGAGAACGACCCCAGCGGGGTCGCAGAAAATAAGAGGCGATAGCCCTGTTCTGAGCCGGCATTGAGCGAAGAGCCATCTTTGGGGTCCATGTTGGATCGTGCGGCCCGGATCGGTCTTTTCGTTGTTCTCCTCGTGGGAATCACACGCCATTTGCTCTTGGGCTGTTTCGTACATCCTTTCGCCGACGACTTCAGCTATGCAGTGGCCGGTATGCGGACGGAACTGATCCCACGGCTGTTCCAAGAATACAGTTCTTGGAATGGGCGGTACTTCTCCAATATCCTCGTGCTTCGTGGACCATTGGTACTTGGGTTGAAGCAGGGCTTGGTCCTGTATCGATGCATCGCAATGGCATCGATCCTATTCACGTGCTATGCAGCCCATCGTTTTGTGCTTCGATCCTTCACGAACAGCCTGACCGCCGGAACACGCTGGGCCATGGCGCTCTTGTTCGTTCTGCTCGTTCTCCACACCATGCCCGATGTCAATGAAGGGTTCTACTGGTATACGGGGGCAATGACGTACCAATTGCCCAACGCATTGAGTTTGCTGGTATTCGGAAATTGGATCGCCTTCTTCCAGCGGGATCGGCCCACCAGTGTCGGTTGGGTCATTGGCCAATGCGCACTCATTGTGATCATCGCCGGATGCAATGAATTGCACATGGCGATCATGGTCCTCGTACATGCAGCGTTGCTTGTCCATGACCGTATCCGATCGAAGAAGCTGGATCCGGTCCTTGCTGGTCTGCTCGCAGTTGCTGTGGTGTGCGCTGTCGTGGTTTTCCTTGCACCTGGGAATGGTACGCGAAGTGCCTTATTCCCACATCGGCATGAATTGTTGCGGACATTCGCGTACGGCGTTGCCCAGAGCGCGCGCTTCACGTCGAAATGGTTGTTCCTTTCACCCATTCTGCTTTTCTCGTTGGCACTTGCGATCTACCGTCGATCACGGCCATCGGATCGCGCATTCTTCCTTCTGCTCCAGCGCGTGAACAAATGGTGGGCCCTTGCTTTGCCATTCATGATCGTTCTGGTGGCCATGGTGGTGACCTACTGGCCCACGGGAACGCTGGGCCAATACCGTACCGTGAATGTGGCCTGTTTCTACTTCATCCCTACGTGGTGTTTCGCCATGTTGGTTTGGGATGTACAGGTGTTCGAGCCAAAGGGGTGGGTGTTCTCCCATCCGGATCGGCATTTGATCAACGGATTGTTCGTGGTACTCTGTGGTTGCACTTTCCTGTTCTTCGGAAGGGATGGCTTGGTGACCGATGACCTACTATCCCGACGCGTCGGTCGATATGATCGTGGGACCCATGAATGGTATCACCTGATCACCGGGTCGGTCCAAAGTGGGGCAGAAACGTTGGAACTACCGTTCGTGGTGATTCCTAAGAGCTTGCACATCCTGCCCTTGGATAGCTCACCGGACCATTGGATGAACAGATCCCTTGCGGACTATTTCGGCAATGCGGCACTGGATATCACGGTGCGGCCTCCAGCTGAGTAGGAGCGACGATCGCGACGGGCGGCGTGGGATCGTAGAACAATTCGTTGGCGAGTCGTTCGTCGTGTCCGTACACGTCATCTCGGAAATTCAAAAGGCCCTTCGCATCCACCCAAGCTGTGAAATACCCGATCGATACCGGTCGCTTTTCCGGAGGAATGACCCACGTTTCCTTGCCTTTGTACATGGCTTCCTTGATCTTCTCCTTGGTCCACGCCGTGTCGTTGCGCAAGAGGTATTCGGCGAGTTCCTGCGGTTGGCTCAAACGGATACAGCCGTGACTGAACGCCCGACTTTCACGTGCAAAGCCACCTTTGCTCGGCGTATCGTGGAAGTAGATGCTGTAGCTGTTCGGGAACAGGAATTTCACACGGCCCAACGCATTTCCACCACCGGGCTTTTGGCGGATCAACGGGTTGGCATCGGTTCCACCGATCCGCTCCATGCCTTTCTTGCTCAAATAGTTCGGGTCCTTCTTCAGGGCCGGTAGGATCTCGTTCCGCACGATGCTGTTCGGTACGCCCCAGTACGGACTGAAGACGATACGGCTCAGGGTATCGCTGAAGATCACCGTGCGCGTTGCTTCCGCCCCGACCACCACTTTCATATTCCAAGCTTCCACACCGTTCTCGTAGATGTGCAAGCGGTATTCCGGGATGTTCACCAAAAGCTGGTTCGGTGCATATTGCTCGGGCACCCAACGCAGCCGTTCCATGTTGATGAGCATGGTGCGCACGCGCTGCGCCGGTGTGAAATTCAACATGCGCACCATGCCCTTTCCGATCTGGCCGTCCGGCTCCAACCCATGGCGATCCTGGAACCGTACCACTGCATGCATCAAGGTGCTGTCGTACACGGTGGAACTCAGCACGAGCATGTCCATGCCGGTGATCAGATCGCCCAAGAGTATCAAGCGTTGGCGGATCTCTGGGATGATCTGCGCGGTATCACCGACCAGGATCTTCTTGCGCTCGCCGAGTAGGATGGGTTCCCACCCGACCAAGGTGTCCAACGTGACGTACTGCTTCAATTGATCCTTGAGTGCTGCATATTGTGGATGCAATGGCTCGATCGACCGCAGATCCATGCCCCCGGCAGCGAGCGAGTCCAGTAATCGGTCGTAGTTCTTCTTTTTCCTTGGAATGAACCAATCCAGTTCATGCAGATCCTTGCCCACGACACCGCCGTATTTCTTGTCCGCGAACCGAAAGAAGTGGCTTGTGAGCGCCAACTCCAACGCCGTGCGGCAACCGTCGCATGCGGTGGTGTCCGTGGGTGTTTGTTGGGCCGGTCGAAGTAGATCGTTCAAACTATCGCGTAAAGCTTCCAATTCCCGGTAGGCGATGTCCGAACTGTTCACCAAAGCCAGAAAACCAGCTGCTGCTTGGGATAGGGTGTCGTTCACGAACCAAGCATACTGGAAGTTCCGGCGGGTGTAGAAATCCGTGATCGCCGTAGAATCCCAGTGCGATACCGGATGGGCCGTCAAATACGCGTCCAGATCTCCTGGGGTAAGGGTGCGTACGCTGTACACCACCCGACTTTCGAAAACCTCATTGATCTCCTGCACCGTCGCGTCCTTTTCCTCTTCCTGAATGGAGTTACATCCTGCAAGCAGTGTCAGGATCACAAGTGGAGTGAACGGTATGCGCATGGCGGAAGCCGGGAATACGAGTCGAACGCGGGCAAAGTTCTACCGCCGACCGTACACGAACAACAGTCCGCCATCGGCTAACAGGTCGATCATATCCTTCATGTCCTCCCGTGGTACCGCTGGGCAACCCCAGGATCGCCCCGAACGGCCGTGTGCTGCGATGAACTGTTCACTGACGTAGTCCGCACCGTGCATGATCACTTCACGGGACAATGCGTTCCCGTTCAGACCGCGCTCCAGGCCGTGGAGCAACAAGGCGGCACCGTGTTTCGGACTTACGATCTCCGCACCCACACGGTACAAGCCCAAACTGGACTGGTGCGACCCTTCCTTGTCACTGAAGCTGGTTGGGATCAGTTCGCCACTGCCTTGGCCATGTGCGACATACGTACGCATCACCAATTCCTTCCTCTCCAGGTCGATGAGATAGAGGCGTTTGGCCGTGCTGGGCTGCGTCATGTCAGCGATCGCCAACACGCTGCCTTGCACACCCATGCGTTGCATACGCTCGTATCCCGCCTCGAAGACGGGTTCGGCCAATTCGCCATCCAAGCCGATCTCGTTGTACAGCAATGCCGATGCTGGGATCTCCACGATCACCTCTGGTGCCGCAACGACCGGCACACGCTCGGCCACGGTGTTGGGCAGTAGCCAAGTGAAAAGCAACGATAAGAGCAGCGGTGTATACACCATTGTTCCGAATGCAGGTCTTCCCGTTGCCGACCCAACTGCGAGGTTCCAGTTCGCGGGTCGGCCAATGGGGCGGTGAATTTAACGTTCTAAGAAATACGATGGTGTTCTACGCGGATGAAGATCCAGAGTTTCCCGACCGATCGACCACTCTGCCCGATGGGTGACCCTGATGGTCGATGATCCCCGCTACTCCGGAAACCCTAGCTTCGGTGCAAGAGACACCATCATGCCCCGATCATTCCTCCTTGTGCTGTTCGTCCTGATCACGGGTTTCCTGAACGCCCAGTTCTATAATTGGGGTTGGGGGCCGCCGATCAGCGTGAACCAGAATGGCAGCACGATCACTTGCACGGTCTGGGATCCGGAGTTGAATACGACCCGCACCAACAGTTACACCAGCGTGGCCCAATGGATCCATGAGGACGGAGTGGTGGCCACGGTGTCTGGCGGAGGCGTTGTACGGGGCATCGTGTACGACATCGATCTGGGTGCCTATGTGGATGACAGCTTTTCGTTCACGAGCAGTACTACCATCACCAACAGCGCCGGGGTCATCGCTTGGGTGACGGGCTCCGGCACGGTGGGTGCTGCCATCTACAACCCGGCCACGCACCAATGGGTGGATGATCAGTTCAGCTTCAGTTCAGGAACCACCATCCAGAACCGCGATGGAGTAGTGAGTTGGGTGACGGGCTCGGGGACCGTGGGCGCGGCGGTGTATGATCCAGGAGTTGGGCAATGGCGCGATGATCAATTCAGCTTCAGTAGTGGTACCACGGCACTGAACAAGGACGGCGTGATCGCTTGGTCCACAGGTTCCGGAACGGTGGGTGCTGCTGTGTACGACCCTTCCGTAGGACAATGGATGGATGACCAGTTCAGCTTCAGTTCCAATACAGCGATCGTGCTGGAGGATGGTGTGATAGCGTGGCGTACCGGTTCGGGTACGATCGGTGCAGCAGCATACAAGTGGGGCACCAATGCGTGGATCGATCAGCAGTTCGATTTCAGCGCTTCAAGCACGATGCCGACCATTACGGATGGTACCGTCCAGTGGAATAATTCCAACGGGATGCAGCGCTATGGTTTCACTGCATCCAGCCAATGGCAGAACAATACCAACACCTCTGTGCGTTGCGAATACTTCGCCGAAGAAGTGAGCGGGAGTGCCCCGAACATCGCCTACCTATGGTGCCTCTCCATCGGTGCTTCGAGCTATTCGCACGCATGCGGCGACGGACACACCATCACACGGCGCTGGGCGTGGAAGAGTTACGCGAACTCGGGTGCCTATTCACCGCAACTGACCGTGTTCAATGCCGTTTCCAACAGCACCTGCAATGGCTCGGTCGACTTCATCGGAACGAATGTCGCATCACACGAGGGAATCGATGTCCAGGTGGCATTCCAGCCTGACCGGATCACGATCGCCAGCAGCGAAACGATCGGTACCATTGAACTCTTCGATGCGCGTGGATCGCTTGTGGCATCCGGCATCAGCAACGACCTTCGGATGACGATCCCGATGGATCTACGAGATGGCATCTACACCGTGCGCTGCTCCTCGCCACAAGGGATCAGGACCGTGACAAGAGGCGCAGTGATCCAATAGGTCACTCGTAGGTTTCTTCGCGGATCACAATGCCGTCGGCATCCCATTCGCGCCATTCGCCGGTCTTCCGGAGTGTGCCGTCGTCGTTGTAGCCGTCCAGCGTCCCCTTGATGCGGATGTTGCCATTGGGGAAGAACTCGTGGTAGGCACCATTGGGGATGTCCTTGACGAACTTTTCCACGAGCATCACCATCTCTCCGGTAGAGACCTGCTCCACGAACATGGTATCGGTAACATGACGCTGCCCAATATCGATCCTGCGCTGCATGGCTCCATCCGGGTAGTATTCGTAGCGTGCAAGCGGATAGCGCTGGATCACAAGGTCGAGTTCTCCGGTGGCGAGGTTCTCGGTGAACATCGAGTCGACTCGCTCCATGTTCTCCAGAAGTACAACCGACCGTTGTTGTTGTTCCAGACGATCCGTTCGCCAATTTCCAGGGTCGAACTGGATCTCCTGTGCGGTAAGCGAGGTGCTGATACCGATGAGCAGACTGAACGACAGGAGGTGTTCCATACGCTTCATGCTGAAAACTACAAAAGGTGATCCAATCGGATCCAACCTCGAAGGATCGCCTTCGCATAGTTCGCCCAACTCATCTCCTTCGTGGCCTCCACCACGTTCGCGCGAGGGATCGGCCGTTCGATGCTGGCGTTCATTACACGTACCATGTCGGCGATGTTCTTCGGTTCGGCCATGTAGCCGTTGAAGCCGTCGGTAATGGTTTCTGGGAAGTGCCCCACACGCGTGGCCACGGCAGGTAGCTTGAAGTTGTAACTGAGGCTCTCCACACCACTGGGCGTAGCGGTCTCGTAGAAGAGCACGATGGAATCGGCTGCTTGGAAGTACGGTGGCACCTCTTCGTTCGGAATGAAGCGATCCACGACGAGCGTGCGATCCTGCAAGCCGAGCTTCTCGATCATCGCCAGCGGATCGTAGTCGCGCTCGTCGTCGGCTTTCTTCAGGAAGAGCTTCTTCAAGGTGCCGAACGCGGCGTTCTTCACCTTGGTGCTCAGCTTGCTCTGGTCCACGGTGTTCCAGAAGCGTTCGCCAACGACCATCAGGCTCACGTCATCGCGTTGCTTCGCGAGTTCCGAGAAGGCTTCGATGCAGTAGTGCAAGCCCTTATACTTCCGGATGAATCCAAAGAAAAGAAAGACGTGCTTCCGCAGCTTGTGTTGCGCTTTCCATGCTTCCTTGTCAAATGCGGGATCCGGCTTGAAGAGGCTGTAGATCGGGTGGTAGAGTTTGAGGATCGCGCGTCGGGGCGCGAGATCTCGCGCCCGTACGGTCCTATCTCCATCGAGCGTCAAGTCGAATTCCTCCCCCGAGAAAAGCGCCTTCAATTCTTCCACCGTCTTGTACGCGTGAACGATGAAGCTGTGTCCGTGCCGAAGCGCCATCCGCGTGAGGCGTGCATCCAGCGAGCTCTGTTCTTTCGCCGCTACGAAGTGCAGGTCGAAGAGGATCTCGGCGCTCGTGTGCTTCCGCAAGTACTTCGCAATGGTGTTCAGCGGAATGCCTTGTGTCGGGTTGTACCACTGGATGATCACTTTGTCCGGCTTCAGTTCGGCGATGGCCTTCGCTGTGCTCTTCCACGTACCGGGTGCGTTCCAATTGGTGAGGTAGTGTACCGGAATGTCATAGCCCTCAAGGAAGTCGCTTCGGCTGGCTTTGTCCACGAACTCGCGCGGGATGATCGCAGGGTACTGCTGCGTCCAACTGACGATGGTGACCTGTGCGCCTTCATCCTTCAGCGAGCGTGCCAACGCCGTGTTGTACTGCGCAATGCCGCCTTTGAATTTGGGGCCGGGTCCGAAGCAGATGATGTGTGGCATGGGTTATTGACCGCAAAAGCGCAAAGGCGCAAAGGAGATGCAACTCATTCGGTGCTGCGGGCCTCGAATTCTTAGCGTCTTCGCGCCTTTGCGGTTCATCCTCCTTCAGATCTTTCTCAATGCCGCCTCATAAACTCTCCGCATCCCTTCTTCTATCGAGATCTTCGCTTTCCATCCGAGGTTCGCTTCCACCCACGTCATGTCGCAGTAGCGGCTGTGAACGCCAACGGGCTTGTCCAACAAAGGCTTGATGGTCGGCTTGTAGCCCGCGAAGCCGGTGAAGACCTCGATCAGTTCCAAAAAGCTGGTGAGTCGACCCATGCCGATGTTGATCGCGCGGCCATCGCTGATCTTGTCCATGGCAAGCAAGGTTAGGTCCAGCACGTCGTCGATATGGACGAAGTCGCGGCCCTGTTTGCCGGTGCCCCATACTTCGAAGGGGTTCTCTTTCTTGGCCGCACGCGCTGCAATGGCCGGAACGGGGTAGGAGAGGTCCTGATCTTCACCATAGCCGCTGAATGGACGAATGCAAGTGACGTGCACACCGTAGTGGCTTGCGGCGATCTTCGCGAGGAATTCTCCGGTAAGCTTGCTCCAGCCGTAGGTCATGTCCGGCTCGCCCATCTTCTTGAAGTCGATGTCGCTCTCCTTCAGTTGCAGCGTGTTGTTCTCGGTCTGTAGGTCGACGGGGTAGGCGGCACTGCTGCTCGGGTACAGGAAGCGACGTGGCTTGTTGCGGCAGACATAGAGGAACATCTCCGCATCGATACTGAGGTCTTGGGCGACAAGCATCGGGTCGCCATCGATCTTACTGCGCCCACCTACGATCGCTGCAAAGTGGAAGATGTCGTCGAACAGTTCGACGTTCAACCCGTACTGTTTCTTGAACCATTGCGGGTCCTTGTTCAGTTCGCGCAGTACATCGCGCAGGTCCGCTTTCAAGAATAGCAAGCGTTCGTCCTTTCCATAGAACTTCAGGTCCTTGTGCTCGAAGTTGAGCGGATGTCCGATCCATGTGTCGGGATGCGTGCCGACGCTGAGGTCGTCGATGAAGAGGACCTTGGCACCTTGGGCATAGAGACGCTGGACCATGTTGCGGCCCACGAAGCCGCAGCCGCCGGTTACGAGGTGTATTGCCATGTGGTGCAAAGATGCGCCAGCCGGACAAGTTGGAAAGAAGATCGGGTCGACCCCAACGGTGTGGGGCCAAGATCAGCGCTCAATTCCGGACAGGATGCGGGCCTCCAGGGCTTCTGTGTCCACTGGTGGCCCTAGGCGTTCCTGCAGGTGCTCATCGATGACCTCGCTCTGGGCGAGGTAGGCTTTGCAGTACTTGCACATGCGGGTATGGAACCAAAGACCTGCTTGCTCAACGAAGGTGAGTGGCTCGAGTTCCCGCCGCTCGCCCAGTTCGGTGGCCTTTCGGCAATGGATCATCAAGTAGCTAGTAAAGGCCATGCACTTAGTTGTTGTGGTCGAGTCGATCTTCAATGCACTTGCGAAGTTTCAGTTTGGCCCGGTGCAATTGCTGCCAATAGTTCGTGGCTGAAATACCGAGGGTCCGTTGGATCTCCTTGCCGTCCTTTTCGAGCAAGTATTTCATTTCCACGGCGGCCCGCAGATTGTCCGGAAGGTGTTCCAAGCAATGCACCAAGGCCCGATCCAGACGTTCCTTTTCGTCCTGATCGAACGCATGGTCCGTTACGGTCGGTCTGCTTGTACTGGTCCATCGTCCATTGGGTGCGAAGGTGATCGTTGGGTCGTCGTCCGCGATCTCGATCCCTGACAGGTGTTGGCCCTCCGAATAGGCCTTGCGGTAGTGATCCGCCAATTTGTGCTTCAGAATGGAGAACAACCACGTGCGCGGCGAACTCTCTCGGGCGAATTTCTCCATGCCCTGCCAGGCGGATACGAAGGTGAGTTGGACCAGATCGTCCGCCGTATCCGGGTCTTTTACACGGCTGCGGGCGTACCGCACCAGATCACCGGTATGCGACTTCACCCAACGCGCCATCAATTGCTGGCGACCAAGGTCGTCCAAGTCCGGGGTGCCGACTCCGTTCATGGGGTGAAAGGTAGGATCCCGATCAGAACTGGAAGTAGATGAAGGGGACCATCTCGGCCGTCATCGTTTGATAGATGGTGAGAATGACCGCGATGCACGCCAACGCCATGGCCCAAAGTGGAAGGGCGGCGAACCCGGTGCGGTACTGTTGCTTCACGCTTTCGGGCAACCAGTGGATGATCAGACCGAAGAGCATCACCAAGAACACACTGCGGAATCCCCAGAGCACCGGGCCGATCAAGTTCCAACCGAAATCACCGGTGATCTGGGCCAATACCTTGTTCGCTGTCTCTAGCGAGTCGCTGCGGAACCAAATGCGCGTGAAGGTGATGAAGGAGAAGGTGATCGCGATCGCTTGCGCACGTGCGAACCAACTGATGCTCTTTCCCCACGGACTGATGCGTTTCCAGAATTTATAGAACACCAGTCCGAGTCCGTTCAATCCGCCCCAGATCACGAACATCCAACTGGCCCCATGCCACAGACCACCGATCAACATCGTGATCATCAAGTTCAAATTCGTAGTGATCAGGTTGTTCAAACCGGGGAACAAACGCGTGAGCACTGCGAACAACGCGAACACGGAAAGGAAGACCACCGGCAACCAGACCCATCCGGTTAGCAGCACCAGTGCCAGCCCAATGATGCCCAACATGATCCACGAGAATAAGGAGCCACCGCGGTTGCCGCCCATGGGGATGTACAAGTAGTCCCGAAGCCAAGTGCTCAGGCTCATGTGCCACCGCTTCCAGAATTCCGCTGTACTGGCGGCCTTGTACGGACTGTTGAAGTTGGTGGGCAGTGTGAAGCCCATCAACAAGGCCACACCGATCGCGATGTCGGTATATCCACTGAAGTCCGCATAGACCTGCAAGGAGTAGCCGTACAGCGCCATCATGTTCTCGAACCCCGTGAAGCGCGTGGGGTCCGCGAAAACACGATCGATGAAGTTGACCGCGATGTAGTCGCCGATCAACATCTTCTTCCCCAATCCGTTCAGGATCCAGAACAAGGCCGTGCCGAATTGGGCTTTGGTCAGCTTGAATTCCTGATACAATTGTGGGATGAATTCCGAGGCGCGGACGATCGGTCCCGCAACGAGTTGTGGGAAGAAGCTGACGTAGAATCCAAAGTCCAAGAGGTTCCGCACCGGCTTTACATCGCGTCGATACACATCGAGCGCATAGCTCATGGTCTGGAACGTGTAGAAACTGATCCCGACGGGCAACAGGATCTTGTTCTCCACGAAGTGCGCATCCCATGCCAAGTTGGCCCAATGCGCGAATGGATTGATCGCGTGGAGGGAGGTGCCCAGCAATGCATTGATGTTGTTGACCACGAAATGCGCGTACTTGAAGAATCCGAGGACCATCAGGTTCAACGTGATGCTCGCGGAGAGGATGAGCCGTCGCGACCCCTGCTTCGTAGTGCGCTCGCTCCAAAGACCAAGGAGATAGTCCATGGTGATGGAGAACATCAGTAGACCGACGAAGAAACCACTGGTCTTCCAGTAGAAGAAGATGCTGGCCAAGAAGAGCCATCCATTGCGCCACGCACGCTGCTTGTACACCACGCTGAACACCGCAAGCACCACGGCGAAGAAGCCCCAGAAGAAGAAGCGGGTGAAGATGAGTGGTGAGGTCGGGTCGTAATTGAACACAGCGGCCCAATCCGCAGGAAGCAGCGCGTTCAAACAGGGGAGGGCTGCGCCGATCATGGGTTGTTAGGGACGATAGGTCCGTTCCACATATTGACCGTAGGACTCCATCAACGCACTGAAGAGCAGGTCGCCGAGTGCGGTATAACCGGCCCGCGTGAAGTGGACGCGATCCTTCTTCGCAAAGCCCGCTTCCTGCCAACGGGCGATGGAGGTTTGGCCACCCATCACTCCGAAAGTGTCCCATACACCGCAGCCATATTTGGCGGAAAGGCGCAGCATCACCTCGCGCACTGCCGCTCCGTTCTTGTTCGGATATCGACGTTTCACATAGCTGTCCGTATTGGTGGTGAGCAGGATCGCTGCGCCGGGTGAGGCTTCCAAGGTCCTGGCGATGAGTTCCGCATAGTTCCGCTCGTACCGTTCTGCACTGAAGTCCGGGTCGTGTGCGTCGTTGATACCGATGCTGAACACCACGAGGTCGGGTTCGATCACGGCCAATTCTTCCGTGTATCGTGCACAGCGCAACCAACTGACGGTGCTTGCTCCATTCACTCCATTCGCGTGGTAGAAGAAGCCGGGATCATCACTTTCCAGTGTGATCCCATGCAGGGTGAAACGAAGCTGCGTGGTGTCCGTTCGTTCGAAGCGGAGGTGCAGCGTATCCACATATCGGTCGTATTCGATCACCGTGTATCCACGCACGCTATCCACACGTTGTTCGATGTGGACCAACGAGTCCGGCGACCAAGCGATCACCTCGAAATTGCGATCCATCCCGTGCAACACTTTCACGCGGTTGAAGGTGTACCCCGCGTAGACCTCGCCGCGGAAGCTCACCTTCAGGTTCGTGGGCGAATCGGTCGTGGTCACCGAGTAGCCTGCGATCCCCAGTGCAGTATCGCCACGCGCTGTGTTCTTGGAATAGGACCACTGCCCGGTGTATTCCGGGTGGTACCAATACGGGTTGTTGCTCCGTGCCATGTTGTACGGGAAGATGAAACCGCGACCACCTTTCACACCGGGCACCACGTTCTGTAACCGATGCCGCAGCTCCATGCTCCACATGTCGGCTTGCAGATGGGATCCACCGAATTGCGCGATGTGGACCTGCCCGGTTCCTTCCATCATCAGCTTGTCCACCTTGGCGTGATAACGGTCCCAAGCTGTGCGGTCGCCAGCGAAGATCAGCGCATTCTTGGATGCATCCACGAACGACAAAGACGGCAGGTGAAGCGGGTTCTCCTGAGCATGCGCCCTCGGCAAGAACAGGCAAGCCGTCACGAAGCCGAGGATCAACGGCAAGCGTTGTTCTGCATGAACGGCTACGAGCTGGGAGATCTGCATATCAGGGTTTGGATGCGTAGTAAGCGGCGAAATCGTTGATCAAGGCGGTATAGAAGAGTTCGGCCACTTTCTTGGCACCTTGCGGACTGAAGTGGGTGTAGTCCGAGGCGGCCAAGGGTGGATCGGCCTCTACCCAACTCACCATGCTATTGCGTCCTCCCATGGCAGCGTACATGTCCCAGAAGACCGCACCCTGCGCGAGCGCGTTGGTCTTCATCGCATCGCGTACCTCCTCGAGGTAGGGGCGGGTAACGAAATGCTCACCGTCCTTGATGCTCATGTCGCTTGGACCGATGACGATGATGGAGACACCGGGGATCATCTTCTTGAATCGGGCGATCTGTGCCCCGAAGAACCGTCCGTATTGCGCGGCCTCTTCCGCATCCTTCAAATTCGGTAGCACGTTCCCGCCGTATTGCAGGATCAGGAGTTCCACATCCAAGTAGCTGTACATCGCATGCAAGAGCGATTGGTCCGCACGTTTGAATTCGTAGCCCGCACCTCCACGTGCAGCGATGTTGTCCATACACACGCCAGATCTTCCTTCTAGTGAAATGCCGAACACATCCGGACTGTCGTGCCCGCGAAAAGTGATCGTGATCTCCTTCGGCGTGGCACCGAGTTCCCACACCCGAACGCGCATCTCGTTCGTTGGGTCGATGACTTCCGTTGAGATCACCTCATCGCCCTTTCGGAATTCGATGGTGAGCGGTGCGCGATGCCAACCGTAGAAGAGCTTGACCGTGTTGAATTGCTGGGCCTTGCCATACGCGCGGCGCAAGGGGCGGATGGTCACGGTGGCTTCGTGCTCAATGGTATCCACGGGAACTGAATCCGGAAGGATCGGTGTGAATCGGGAGAAGCTGGACATGGCCCCGTAACGCGAATGTGTGAGGGTGGGATCCTTGCGCCCCATCACACTAAAGCGGAGCCAATTGTCGGATATCACGCGGTCCACACTGAAACTGGGGACGATGTCCGCCACGGCGATCAATCCGGGGCCGGTGCCGCTGAATTGGGTCTGCAATTTGTTCCGCAAGTAGGATGTGATGCGATCGCCTTCCAGTTGGGAATCGCCGTAGTGCATCACACGCAACGGGCGTGTTCCCGCGTTGGCCTTTTGCAATTTCGCGAACAAAGGCCAGAGCACTTTCTTACCATCGTTGGGATAGTGCAGGGCGATGCGTTCTTCCAGCGGCCGCAACTTCGTGGAGTCGAAAGAGAAGGGGATGTTCGCTGCGACACTGTCGTACCCAAGGCTGTCCAAGAGCGTTTCTGGTTCAAGCACCGCAGCAGAATCCGTGGTCACCGCAAGGATGTCGCTGATGTCCACCTGTTCCGGTTCCTTGTCGAAGAGCACGGTAGCTGGGTCCGGCGCACGAAAGGTGAAGGCGTTGCTGAAGGGAATGCCGCCTTCCGGCACCAACAGCCCGACCAGTCCGAGACCAGCCAGGACCACCAGAAGGAAAGCGAGCACCTGCGTGGGTCTCATGGTCGTGGAATGGTGAGTTCCTGTCCGGGATGGATGTTGTTTCCGATGCCGTTCACCTCGCGGATCCGTTCAGCGCTAAGACCGGGGTACCGCCGTGCGATCCCAAAGAGCGAATCTCCACTGCGCACCGTATAGGATAGAGGCTCGGATCCCCGAACGTGTGGTGTGATCGCACTGGTATTCGTGACCGGAACGATGCTATTCGTGGGCTCTTCGTCATCGGGTAAGCTGGGTTCCGGTTCCACCGTTGGCTTTACCCATTCACGCTTCTTCGTGTGGATCACCAAGGTCTGGCCTGCATTGATCCGATCGCTTCGCAGATGATTCCAAGCCTTCAATTGCTTCACCGATACATGGTGCCGCTGCGCGATCAGACCGAGGTTGTCTCCGGAACGGACCCGATAGCGAATGGACTTCTCCACCAATACGGATACGAGCTTGTCCGAATTCAAATTGCTGTTCACCGGTTCCTCCTTTGCGATCCGCATGGCAGCACGGGCCAGCGAATCAGCGCGCTGTCCAAAACGTACGCCGGTACCAATAGGCACTTGAAAGGGATGGCCTGCCGGGATCCGCCCCCCGCACAGTGTAGGATTCAAGCTGCGAAGTTGCGCTTCGGGCAGTTGCATCACGCGCGCTACGATGGTTAGCTGCAAGGTCTCGGGCACCGGCATCGATTCGGCCGATCCCGGCGCTGCTGGATGGATCGCCGTTAGCCCCAAGCGTTCGCCATTGGCTGTGAGGTGAATGAAGGCCATCAACAGCGGCATAACATCCTGCTGGCCCTCGGTGAACTCCGGGTAGAGTGTCCGGAAGTCCGTGGCACCACCGGTCCGTTGTTGTGCACGGGTGACATTCGCCGGACCGCAAGCGAAGGCCATGATCGCCAAACTCGGTTCGGTGTAGCGTGCGTACAGGTCCTTCAGGTAGCGCACGGCAGCCTCGGTGCTCTTCACCGCGTCGTGCCGTTCATCCATATCTGCGGTCACCGTCAATCCGTACCGCACCGCTACAGGGTATGTGAGCATCCACAACCCGGCACCACCATCGCGGGATCCGGCATGGACATTCATGGCGGACAGTGCCATGGGCAGGTACTTGAGGTCGTTCGGTAGATCTTGAGCAGCGAGCGCCGCCTCGATCATCGGGAAGTACTCGGCGCACATGCCCAACAAGAATCGGAATTGTTCGCGTTGGGGCTCACCATAGAGGTCGGTATACGCTTCCACCTCCGCATCCGCGAACACGGGAATACTTGGAGCTTCGTTCGCCAGTTCCGTATAGAGGTCCTTCGTGTCCACTGCACGCACAACACCGCGGCCACGGTTGGTGATCAGCTCTTGCAGCCGTTGTTGGATCGGCCAAGTGACCATCAAGCTATCCGTGCGCCACGTGCTTTGCGCGGTACACCAAGTTGAAAGAACGAAGACCAGCAATAGGCCAGTGCTGGATCGGATGATCGACATGGTCGGTAAAAGAACCGAACCAAACCACGCGCTCGGCCACGTGCGCAGGCGAATTCTCCACGTTTAAGTGTTCAGCATCAAGCCCGTCGGGTGCTGAAGTGGAAGCGGTTCCGGATCGACCGATCTTTGCGGTATGCTGCGCCACGCACTGCTCTTTCTCGGACTCCCATATGCTGCGCTGGCGAATGCGCAATTCCTGGGATCATTGCCCAACACCACGAACCAGCCCACCAGCAAGACCATGACCATTGAGATCTGGAGCGACGTTGTTTGTCCGTTCTGTTACATCGGCAAGCGCGAATTCGGATCGGCTTTGGACCGGTTCGCCCACAAGGATGAAGTGACGGTGGTCTGGAAGAGTTTCGAATTGGATCCACAAGCACCTGCCCGGAGTGAGTTCGATATGTATGGCATGCTCGTGGCCAAATACGGCGGAACGCGCGAGGACGCGAAGGCTCGGGTGCAAGGTGTAGTGCAGCGCGCCAAGTCGGTAGGGCTCGATTACCAGATGGACAAGGCCGTAATAGGCAGTTCGTTCGAAGCCCACCGTCTCCTCCAATTCGCGAAGACGAAGGGGAAGGGTGATGAGGCGAAGGAACGTTTGTTCAGGGCATATTTCATCGAAGGGGCGCACTTGGCCGATCACTCAACGCTGGTCCGTCTTGGCCAGGAGATCGGGCTGGACGCAGACGACGTGCAGGACATGCTCACGAGTACGCGCTTCACCGAGGAAGTGCGTGCCGATGAACGCGAAGCGCAAGAGATCGGTGTGGGTGGTGTACCCTTCTTCGTGTTCGATCGCAAGTACACGGTCAGTGGTGCGCAGCAAAGCGACCACTTCCTCGGTGCGTTGGAGCAAGCGTGGAAGGAGCGGAACCCTTAGAGTGATCTATCGACTTGGCAGAAGGCCGCACAGGTGGAAGAGCATACGCGCTCCCACGTTGGCGTCCCATTCGTCCTTACCCGGCGTTACTTCCACTAGGTCGAAACCAATGATGCGCTTTCCACTCGCTGCCAAACGCGATAGGAGGTAGGTGGCTTCTTCGAACTGGAATCCGCCGGGAACAGGTGTGCCGGTATTCGGGCACAATGTGGGGTCCAGACCATCAATGTCGAAACTGATGTGAACGTTGGTCGGTAATGACGAGATGATGGCATCGCACTGTTCCCGCCACGTGACTCCATCGAATTGCTGACGGCGGATGTCCGCACTGCGCACAACGCGAACACGATCCTTTTGCTTCAGGAAGACCTCGTTCTCTTGTTCGCAGAAATCGCGGATCCCGATGCTCACCACGCGTTGCAATTGCTTCAGCGGAAGGGCATTGTAGAGGATGCTCGCATGGCTGTATGTGAATCCTTCGTAGGCCTTGCGCAGGTCCAAATGGGCATCGATGTGCAGGATCCCGAATTCCTTGTGCCGCTTGGCCTGTGCGCGGAAATATCCCAAGGGCGTGCTGTGGTCACCACCGATCAACCCGACCCGTTTGCCTTGGTCCAACCAATATCCGGTGCGTTGCTCCACCCAATCGTTCATCACCGCGCATTCGGCGTTGATCAATTCCAAGGCCTTCGCAGCACGCGCCTGTTCCTTCTTGTTGCCGCCATTCACGAGCAGGTCGATCACGTGCTTCGCCTCTTTCTTCAACGCGTTGCTCTGTTCCATCAACGCGGCCGGGATCTCGTCCATGACGATGCCGCGTTTCCAGAGATCCGGGAATTCCGCGTGGAATAGATCCACCTGCTTGCTGGCTTCCAAGATGGCCTTCGGACCATGCGAAGTGCCGCCGCCGTAACTGGTGGTCACCTCCCAAGGAACCGGCACCAGAACGATGTCCGCTTCTTCCGCTGTGAAAGGCAGACCGAAGATCCCCGCACCCGCGCTGGCCGGGTCGTTGGGGTCGAAGTGCTTGATCTTGCTGGCTTTGGTCATCCGCTTGGGCATTGTGGGCGAAAGGTAGCCATGGGGTTGGTCGTGCATGAAGCCGCCCCGTCCCGGAACGCCCTCACGTTCGGGACAGGGCGTTCCCCGGAATGATCGACCCCTCGCTGTTTCCGGAGCCCCTTGGGCGGCTCAATTCAAGGTCATCTGGTCGAGCAATAGGCCCAATACGTTGGGTACCAAGCTGGCAGGGCGTGGTGTGTCTGCTACTGGTGTGGCCGTTGAATGCGTGGTTGGCTGCGGTCGCTGGCTCGCTTTCGTACGCCGCGTTCCCTGCCACACCACTGCGGCTATAGGGCCTGTAGCGCGGATAGTGTCCACAGGAGCAGTAGGGTCCTGGTCTCGACGGCTCGGTGCATTCAGGTCCTCCAACCCACGGGAGGTCATGGTCCAAGTGCGGCCCAACATGTCCCGGTCGTACGTATTGGTCACGTTGTCGATGTCGTAGATCATCTTCTTGCTTCCCGGGCGAAGGAAGATGCTCTTGCCTAGTGGAACTTCGAGTGTGAACTTCAGGTCCTGCGCACGGATCCGATCCTCCACCGGGTATTCGAGGACCGGTGAAACGAAAAGGACATCGCCTTCCTGTTGGTAACTGAATTGGATGCGACTGGCCCTGCCCAGTGCGGTCTTCGCGGAACTGCCATACGCTTCGCGCAGCGCTTTCAGGTGGTACAACGTATCGGCACTTCGCTCCACGTCCAAATGCGCCCACGCACCTTTCACCAAACCGTTCTCCACGTGCAGCCCTTCCAGATCCACATTCAATTCCCCGTTATTGAATTCCACGCTCCAGTCGCCGTCGCCAACGGTGGGTACCATGGTGTCCAGGTACAGCAGTCCGGAGGCCGGTTGCACCAATTCCACCTCGGTGCGCATGCTGTTCTCGCGCTTGAAGTCCTTGGCCAGATCCAATGCGGCCCAAATGGTCGGGACAAGTGCAAGGAACCAGATCAGCACCAACGACCAGCCCAACCACTTCGGTGTACGGGTGTTCAGCAACAACCGGAATCCCGCGAGGAAGAGACCGAGGATCGGTACCACCAGCAAGGTGAACGCCCCGATCCCGAACCATAGGGCGTGTTCGCGACTGTTGAAAAGCAGTCCGCCTAGGTCCAAGAACCCCATGTCATCACTGGTCCATGTGGCATGCCACAACGAAACGCTACCCCCGATCAGGCCGGTGACCATGGAAAGCAATAGTCCGAATGCGGTGATCAGCAAGAACACGCCGATCAATTTGGCGATCACCGCGACCGCTCGTCCGCCATTCTTTTCCATGCGCTGGCTCCAATCACGGCCCATGCTCGAGGCTTCGTTCGCGAAGCGTTCGCCTCCTTGTTTTACCCGTTCGGCACCTTCTTCAACCGCGCGTTTGATGTTGTCCACGGTCACCGCTTCGCCGCGCATCTGCAATCGATCGGTGGCGTTGTCGGCCTTGGGAACGAGGATCCAAAGAAGGACATAGAGTGGAATGAGCGACCCGATGCTGGCCGAGACCAAGACGATCATCGCGATGCGGAGCCACAACGGATCCACATTGATGTACGCGCCCAGACCGCCGATCACGCCGCCCAGCCATTTGTCGTCCGGATCGCGGAAGAAACGCTTGCCCTTGGAACTGGTGCCACTGATCGGCTCGTTCGTTCGTTCCGGTTCCACGGGTTCACCATCTCCGAAATCCTCCGGCTGGCCCATGACCGTGATCACATGATCCACCACCGCGATGGAGACCACCTGTCGACCTTGGAGACGTTCATTGAAAAGCTCGGCGATCCGCGCTTCGATGTCGGACATGATCTCGTCCCGGCCGTCGGTGCCGTTGAATTGGGCGCGGATGTTCGCGAGGTAGCGTTGCAGCTTGTCGTAGGCATCTTCCTCAATGTGGAATACCGTGCCGCTGATGTTGGCTGTGAGGGTCTTTTTCATCGTTCGTGTGCTGGCGTGTGCTAGCGATTAGCGTGATCGACGGGTGGTTTTCTTAACGGCTTGTGACAACTCCTCCCAAGTCTGGTCGAGCTCGGTCAGGAATTTATCGCCCACGGTGGTGAGCTTGTAGTATTTGCGGGGCGGCCCGGATCGTGATTCTTCCCACCGGTAGGTGAGCAGACCGGCATCCTTCAAACGGGTCAACAAGGGGTAGAGCGTGCCTTCAACGACGATCAGTTTCGCATCCTTCATCTTTCCGATGATGTCCGAAGGATAGAGCTCCCCTTGCGCCAGGATGCTCAGGATGCAGTACTCCAGCACCCCCTTTCGCATCTGTGCTTTGGTGTTCTCGACTTTCATGCTTCTGGTATCCCGCGCTGGGATGAGTGCGTTTATGTCGTACCTAAGGTTCTTGACGATGCAAAGATATAGGCATAGGTTGGTACTATGCAACACATAGTACTAGAAACTTGATGAACGGTCCTTGCATCGGGTCGAATGGTCGGATCGGAAGGGAGCATGATCCATTCGCTCCGCTATCTTTCAGCGCCAACCCATCCCATGCGTACCATTTGGAAGTTCCTTTTCGTGCTCGTCCTGATCTTGGCCGGAACGGGTTACGTCCGTTACTTCTGGGTGTTCGGTACCGGAGTGAAATCGGGGGAACTGAATTATCTGGTCCACAAGGGCGTGTTGTTCAAGACCTACGAGGGAAAGATGATCCAGACCGGGATCCGCAGCCAACAAGGGTCATTCCAGAGCTTCGAATTCCTGTTCTCGGTGGAGGATCCGGTCATTGCGAAGGAATTGATGGTGAACAGTGGAAGCCAATTCAATCTGCATTACAGGGAGTATCTCGGTGCGTTGCCTTGGCGGGGCCATAGCGCCTTTGTAGTGGACAGTATCGTATCCATGGAAAAGGTAGCGCGTTGATCGCGAAGTGCGAAAAGCCGGGCCGACCGATGAGTGCGCGCAAACACATGGACCACGATGCCTCCGATGGTTTTCGAGCGGACGTTCGGGGATTTTTGCGGGAGTTGAACAAGCATACATCCGCAGGGCATAAGCGTGCGGTGTTGTTGTTGCTTCTGGTCGGCGTGATCTTGCGTGCGGCCTTGCTCACTGGACCCATTGGTTACGACGAAGCATTCGCATACGTGCAGTTCGCCACCCTGCCAGCGGGTAAACTGATCGGTCATCTGTCCCATCCGGCCAACCAGATCTTCCACACCCTACTCACGAAGTGGAGCACTGAACTCTTTGGTCTGGGCCCGATCCAATTGCGGCTACCGGCTTTCCTATCCGGAGTATTGGTACTACCGCTTTTCTATTTCTTCGTACGTGCGATGTTCAATCGCTACATCGCCTTGTTGTCCTTGGCATTCGTGGTCGCCTCCGGGCCGTTGGTGGAATACAGCGCTATGGCACGTGGGTATAGCTTGACGTGGCTATGCATGATGCTGGCCTTCGTGCTGGGCCGTCATTTGATTAAAACGAATAGCATGACCAGTGCGGCCCTCATTGGGGTGACCTGCGCCTTCGGCTTGTGGACCTTGCCATCCATGATCTTCGTTGTGATCATGGTCTACATCTGGCTGTTATTCTCCTTGACCACTCGTTACGAGCATTCGTTGCGACCGCGCATGAATCTGCTGTTGCTCTCGATCGGGGTTTTCATGTTGCTTACCGTGATGTTGTACTTGCCCGTGATCCGTGCGCACGGCTTGGACCAGATCATGCATCATCCTTCGGTCCCGTACCTGAACTGGAGACAGTTCAGACGGAAACACGATGCTATGTCCTTCGATCTGTGGGCCTACTTGGTGGACAGCACCTCTGTCTGGTTGGCCATCTTGGGTCTTTTGGGGCTGGTACAGGCCGCCTTCGTTTCATCCAAGTTCCGGACCCTCGGTTTTGGGTTGGTGCTAGGTGCGGTTCCCTTGGTGGTGTTCCTGCGGCAGATCATCCCGACGTTGGATTGGCTCTATGCGCTGTTCATCTTCCACCTCAGCTCCGGCATTGCGTTGTTCTATCTGCTCAAATTCGTCCAAGAGAAATTGATCCCGGGTTTCAGCAAGCGGATCCGCACCCAATTGGCTGCTGTAGTCGTCCTTTTCATCTTTGGCATACCCGGTATGCGCATGGCCATGGAACGCACCGAGGGCATGCCGGAAGCCGCACGTACTGTGACCTATGCGAAGAGCAGGTTGCAGCCCGGTGATAAGCTATATGCCATTTATCCGTGGGATGCACCGATCCGATTCGAGGCCATGGTCCTTGGTCTGGATGCCGGTTATCTCTCCGGGTCTCCAAGTCCCGGGGCGACCATCCTAGTGGCGTTCTCACCGCTTAACGAACAAAGTGTAGAGGACGTGTTGCGGCATCACGAAGAGGATCCGGCGCAGTGGCCCGGACTTCACATGGTGCAAGATTGGCCGGGATTGAGGATCTTTGCGGCCCCGTAGTGGACCAATTGATCCGTACGGGGATCAATTCAAACAACAACATGGCAGAAGAAGGACGTCAGATCATCTTCAATATGGTGAAGGTCGGCAAGACCCTATCCAGCGGAAAGAAGATCCTCAACGATATCTACCTCGGATTCTACTACGGTGCCAAGATCGGGATCCTCGGTCTCAACGGTAGCGGTAAGTCCACGCTCATGCGCATCATCGCAGGGAAGGACAAGAACTTCGATGGCGATGTACATCTGAGCCCCGGCTACACCATCGGCCACTTGGAGCAAGAGCCGGATCTGGATGAGAGCAAGACCGTGATCGAGATCGTGCGTGAGGGCGTGCAACCGATCATGGACCTTTTGAAGGAGTTCGATGAGGTGAACAACAAGTTCGCGGACGAGGAGATCATGAACGATCCCGACAAGATGGAGAAGTTGATCGCCCGGCAAGCCGTATTGCAGGACAAGATCGAAGCTTCCGGCGCTTGGGAGATCGACCAGAAGCTCGACATCGCCATGGACGCTCTGCGTTGTCCGGAGCCGGATGCCAAGATCAGCGTGCTTTCCGGTGGTGAGCGCCGACGGGTGGCACTGTGCCGCCTCTTGTTGCAAAGCCCGGACATTCTGCTGTTGGACGAACCGACCAACCACTTGGACGCGGAAAGCGTGGCTTGGTTGGAGCAGCACCTGGCGGCATACAAAGGCACGGTCATCGCCATCACTCACGACCGTTACTTCCTCGATAACGTGGCCGGTTGGATCCTCGAATTGGACCGCGGCGAAGGCATTCCATACAAAGGGAACTACACCAACTGGCTGGAGCAGAAGACGGAACGTTTGACGCGGGAAGAGAAGACCGAAAGCAAGCGGAATCGGATCCTGAAGCAAGAATTGGAGTGGGTGCGCAGCAACGCCAAGGCCCGCCGCACCAAGAGCAAGGCGCGTTTGGAGAACTACGAGAAGCTACAGAGCGAGACCGTGAAGGAGAAAGAGGCCAAGTTGGAGATCTACATCCCCAACGGCAAACGCCTCGGCGACAAGGTGATCGAATTCAAAGGCGTATCGAAAGCCTTCGGGGACCGTGTGCTTTTTGAGGACCTCAGCTTCGCCTTGCCGCCTGCAGGCATCGTAGGCATCATCGGGCCGAACGGTGCGGGTAAGACCACCTTGTTCCGCATGGTCATGGGCGAGGAGAAGGCCGATGCAGGCACTATCACGTTGGGCGATACCGTGCAACTGGCCTACGTGGACCAGAGCCACAAGGAGCTGCTTCCCGAGAAGACCGTGTACCAGGTGGTGAGCAATGACCAGGAGATGATGGACATTGGCGGTACGCTGGTGAACAGTCGGGCCTACTTAGCGCGATTCAACTTCACCGGGCCAGACCAGAACAAGAAAGTGGGCGTGCTGTCCGGTGGTGAGCGCAACCGCTTGCACTTGGCCATGACGCTGAAGCAGGGTAGCAACGTGTTGCTGCTTGACGAACCGACCAACGATCTCGATGTGAACACGCTCCGGGCCTTGGAAGAAGCCATTCAGGATTACAGCGGCTGCGCCGTGATCATCAGCCACGACCGCTGGTTCATGGACCGCGTGTGTACGCACATCCTCGCCTTTGAAGGCGATAGCAACGTGTACTGGTTCGAAGGCGGATTCAGCGAATACGAGGAGAACTACAAGAAGCGGGTAGGGGATGTGGTTCCTAAGCGCCTCAAATACCGGAAACTGGTGCGGGGGTAATGACCTATCTTCGCCGCCCAACACACGAACCATGGCACAGGACCCACAGGCGCAAGCCATCCGCAAGCGCAAAGCAACCCTCAAGATCGCCCGGCTGAAGGCCGAGAAGGCTGCGGCAGAGCAGAACGGTTCAGCGACCGCTTCCAGCACAAGCCGAAAGGCGAAGAAGGAAGCCTGAGCTTCTCAGATATACCGTGGACAAGGTCTTCCTTGGACCACGAACGAAAATGCCCGGTGTTGAGCCGGGCATTTCATTTGGACCTAGGGGCGCTCAAGGCATCTGCTCCACCCGCGTGTTCGTAGGCACTACGCCTCCGATGTTCTGCAGGATGATATCGCGGTCGTTGTCCACGCCGGTATACAGCACCTTGCCATCCATGTTGAGGTCTTCTGGGAAATAGCCGGCAACAGTGTTGGTCGGTGTAACACCGCCGATCCGCGTCAGTACGGGATCACGGTCGTTGAATGAGCCGGTATACTTCACGAGATCGTCCGGGATCACGTTGCCGGACCATAGCGCCTCTACGGATCCGATCGTTTTGGTGGGTTCTGTTCCGTACAGCGCAAAGCTGCCGTTGGAGAGGTCGTAGGCCTTCTCCACCACACTGATCCGCACCGGTGCCGCACTCATGATGCCCAAGTGGTTCCGATGGCGTACGGCGATGTGGTAGTCCTTCACTGCCACGTTGAATTGCACGGGCGAAACACCATCGGTGCCAACGATGTCCCCATCACGTTGGAGCAAGGCTGCATGCGTGGCCACCACGTCCGCTGGATCGGTCGCATCGCGCAATTCCACCACCACCCAATCCACGATGGCATTTGACCCGGATACCGACAGGACCGCGTTCGTGGTGGTCTCATCACCGCCATCGCGTACGTGAACATATTCCGCTTCCGTATACGGTTCGGTGAGTGGTACAAGTCCGTTCACCCGCAAGGAGTCGTGCATCAGCCCGGTGTTCGCATCGAACGGACCTTCCAGCATGGCCTTCAGTCGCAACGAGGTCCGTGGCCGAAGTATGAAGAGACCGTTGTCGTAGTCGCTCACGAGCACCACGCCGCTTTCGAAGTAGGGATAATTGCCCCAGGCACCATCGTAATGTTTGTTGTTGTCGGTTACGTAGGTGTCGAAGTAGGCTTCGAGGCTCAGCGTCCCGCTAGGGATCAGGGCTGCATCCAAAATGTGCAACCCGCTGGAGTAGTTCGCTTCCCAAACAAGGTCCTGGTGGATGTACAGGTTGTGATCGTAGCTCGCGTTGGGGCCACTGAAGAAACCGTGGTAGACCGGAGCTTCCAGATCCTGGATGTCGAAGATGTGCGTCCGCGTGTTGTAGTTGTTCGGTGAACCTTCATCGCCTTCGTCGTTCATCAGTAGGTATCGGTGGTCCGGAGTGACCCACCCTTGGTGGCAGAGCCGTGCGCCGGGGTAAGGTGCCGTGTTGCCGATCAACGACATGTCCGAAGGGTCCGTTACATCGACGAAGCTGACACGGTCGTTCGCGTTGATGTGGAAATTCAAGCTGATGCGCTTGCCGACGTGCGCTGCATCCGGACCGTTGTACAGAATGACGTTGCTTTCGTGGATGTAGCCATCTGCGGACCACGCACCGGCGAAGGTGGGGGCGAGCGGATTGGACACGTTCACCACATGCAGACCACCGCTGTATGTGCCTGTGCCGACCGCATACACGTAGGGCGCACCCTTGTCGGCGAAGATGGTGTGGCTGCTTCCGAACCCGGCGTAGTGCGCATCCTCCGTAAAGGTGACCGGCGGGTTCGCTACATTCCGAAGTCGGGTCAAGTCGAAGATCTGCAACCCATGACCACTGGCTTCACTGCCTACGTAACACCAGTTGCCGCTAACTTCCACATCGCGCCACAGGTTGCTCACGTTGTTGTGCGCCGGAAGATTTCCGATCCGCACTGGGGCCGTGGGTGTGCTGATGTCGATGAACGCCGTTCCCGTGCGCGTTCCCACGATGGCGTATTCGGTGCCGTCCTGTGGGTCCGTCCAGCCCCAGAGATCCGCGACGCTCGTTACGTTGCCCAATTGGGCCAAGGTCATCATGGACAGGAGGTCCACATTATCACACGCGTAGATCCCCGCATAGCCGTTCTCACAGGGCGTTTGTGCCGCGTGTTCGATGGGGAAGGAAGCAACGAAGAGAAAGGCGGTAGCACACCGCAATTGGAGCAAGGACGTTCGCATGTCCGCCTAAAATAGGAAGCGGATCACGAGGGAAAGACCTAAAAGATCCCTATTCCAGTATTGCCGGACCGGTCGATCACTTCTCGGAAGCGACTTGCTTCAGCGAGATCCCGTCGATGTAGTAGTAGGCGTACCGGTTGTCCGGCCCTTCCACCATGCTCTTCGATTCCAAGCCCACGTACGGGAAAACACCGATGTAGATGAATTGCTCCTTTCCATCTGCCACGAACGTATCGCGGATCTCCACCCACTTTTCACGCTCGGTGATGATCTTGGTGCGGTACACCTGCGGATCCTCCTCCATGAATTTGCGGTTCTGGTAGAACAGGTCCAGTTTACTGATGTACGCCCCTACGCCCATGATGCTGCGGTCGCTGTTTCCGGCCAAGGCCACATGGAAGACCAATTCGTAGGTGCTGTCCTCCTTCAACGGTTGGATCAGTTCGCCTTTCAGGTATTCCGAGTACGCACCCCACGCTGGAATGAACATATCGTTCTCATCATAAGCGCTGTAATTGCGTTGCACATCGTCCTTCCAACCGACGAATCCGGCGTAGTATTCCCCCTCGAATGGAGCCATGGTGCCGTAGTCATTCGTTGGAATGCCCACGGTCTTGGGCGAAGCGGTCGGGGAGAAGAGGTCCGCAAGTCCCAGGTTGGCATCGCGCCACCCGATCGCTTGGTTGAGCTGGTCGTAGGTGTTCGCGGGCTTCTGAAGGAATTCGAAGCCACCGTTGCGGATCAACTCCAGATCCCGATCCTGAGCATGATGGACGAACGGAATGGAGGTGCAGAGTAGGAGGAGAGCGATGCGCATCGGCCGCAAGATAACGGCAACGGGCGCGACTTCGACCTCCCTCAGGCGCGCATTTGCTGCGGAGCGCCGGCTGCGATCTTCGCTTGTAGGGCCGCGACCTCGCGTTCCAGTTCCTTCACTTTCTTGCGTGCTTGCTTCAAGTCGTTCCGT
Source organism: Flavobacteriales bacterium (assembly GCA_016710015.1). GTDB lineage: Bacteria > Bacteroidota > Bacteroidia > Flavobacteriales_F > PHOS-HE28 > PHOS-HE28. The sequence continues at coordinate 257,569 of JADJLR010000001.1, read as the reverse complement.
AGGTCCTGCGTTTCCACGTCGAACAGGAGCTCTTGGCGTTCTTGGCGGTCGGCTTTCGCCCATTTCTGGATCGCAGCCACCAATTCATCGCGTTCGGCTTCCAGAATGGAGTTCTCCTCTTGTACCGCTTGGAACAAGCGTTCCAGTTCTGCAACGCGCAGTTTCAATGTCAACGGATCGTTGTCCGGTGCTTGCAGCGAGGGTAGAAAGAGGCGGTCGTCCATTGATCGGGTTGAATGTGCCATGGGTCGAATTGAAGTTCGGAGCGTGTGTACGCGAGAACGACCCTTGGGTTCCATACCAGCGAATTCAGAACTGTATGGAATGCCCGTTTTCTTGTATGGCGATCTGTCCTATCGACCTGCATTCCTCCTTAGACTTGTGGTGAGCGAAGAGCCTCGACCCGTTCGAGGCCAAGTTCTGGTCGGCGGACCGCCCTTGGGCTTAGCCTGGGCGGTTCCGCTGTTTCTGGACCTTTCTAGAGCACATCTCGAGATCATCCTTCGGGCTGCGCAGGAGCCTCGTGCGCCCATATTTCGTTGCACTAAGCCTCACGTAGCATATGCTATGCTCGGTTCTCGCGCCTCATCTGGTCGCACGATCCATCCCGCTCGCATCCAAAAACGATCTTGAGATGTGCTCTACTGCGGACACGCACCTTGCAATTCCTTGCGGTACGCCTCATCTGCAGAGGGGCTCCCCAAGGTCACGCTTTGTTGGAAATAGGTCCATGCCTCCTTGCAATTCGCATGGCGGAAATGACATACGCTCAATTTGAATGCAGCTTCTGCATTCGTTGCATCGAGATCCAATGCCCGTTTGGCCAGTCCGCTGGCACCGTTCAGAAGTTGTTCGGCCTTTTCAGGATCGTCGGTGCGGATGGTGTGGTACTCGGCCAAGAATACCCCTGCCATGTCGGTCATCAACGCGCCGTTCAAACTGTCCAGCGCCAGTCCCTTCTGGTATTCTTGGGCCGCTTCGGCGTTCCGGTCCAGCGCTAGGAAGAAGGCTCCGTAGCCCCGGAAGATCGAAGGATTCTTCGGATCAACGAGGTATCCTTGATTGAAACGGTACATCGCCCGGGTCAGGTCGCCCTCCCGAAGCAGTCCAAAGCCCAGATCCACCAGATGTTCAGAGGCTTTCTGCGGGTCCGGGATCGCGGCCAAGGTCTGCGCCACGAAACTGGAATCCGAGGCCATCATCTCCGCGTTCTTGGGCCGGTGGCCGTATTCGGGCATCAACCGCATATCGCGGAACGACAGCTCCTGCCATTCGCGGTAGGTGAGGTGTTGGGCCGTGGCGGTGTTGATGATCAAGGTACAGAGAACGAGGAGTGCGGTTTTCATGCTTCAAGGGAGACGAAGAGCGCTGCGAACATCGGGCCAAATTGGGTCCCATGGAATGGAATGACCGCATTTCGCCTGGATCCGGTGCCTAGTGAGCGGACGGATAACTTCGCGGCCCAATGGCCAATAAGCCCTCCATCCCAAAAGGCACGCGAGACTTCTCCCCGACGGAGATGCTGCGTCGCAAGTACATCTTCAGTACCATCGAGAAGGTCTTTCAGAAGTATGGCTTCCTGCCGCTGGAAACGCCTGCGATGGAGAATTTGGAGACGCTGACCGGTAAGTATGGGGAAGAAGGGGATCGATTGATCTTCAAGATCCTGAATAGCGGTGATGCGTGGGGTGGTGTGAGTGAGGAGGTGAAGAAGGGCTTGGCGACCGGCGAAGTGGCCCCGGGAAAGTTCGCAAGTGCGGTCAGTGAAAAGGCATTGCGCTATGACCTTACAGTACCCTTTGCTCGCTACGTTGTGCAGCACCAGAACGAGATCGCTTTTCCGTTCAAGCGGTATCAGATCCAACCCGTATGGCGCGCCGATCGTCCGCAGAAAGGACGGTACCGCGAGTTCTACCAATGCGATGCGGATGTGATCGGCAGTACGAGCTTACTGAATGAAGTGGAATTGGTGCAGCTCTTTGATGATGTGTTCTCCGCGCTGGGACTGCACGTGGTGGTGAAGATCAACGACCGCAAGGTGCTGAGTGGCATTGCTGAAGTGAGCGGCCAACCGGAGAAGGTGGTGGACATCGTTACCGCGATCGATAAGCTGGACAAGATCGGTCGCGAGAAAGTGGAGGAAGAAATGCGGGCGAAAGGCGTTTCCGATGAAGCGATCAAAGGCATCGCGCCCTTGTTCGATCTAAAAGGATCGTGGAGCGAACAACGTCCGTTGCTGGAGAAGTGGTTGTCCAGTTCGCCCATGGCACAACAAGGCTTGAAGGATCTCTCGTTCACCTTTGAAGCAGTTGGAGCATTGAAGTCGGCGAAGTTGGAGTATGATCCAACCCTCGCCCGCGGCCTCGATTACTACACCGGTGCCATCTTTGAAGTGAAAGCTGCTGAAGGAACAATGCCTGGGAGCATTTGCGGTGGCGGTCGTTACGATGATCTCACCGGCATCTTCGGCCTGAAGAACATGAGCGGTGTGGGCATCAGCTTCGGCGCGGACCGCATCTACGACGTGCTTTTGGAGACGAACAAGTTCCCAACAGAACTCGGTGGAAGTACCAAATTGCTCTTCGCGAATTTCGGTGAGGCGGAGGCCATGCATTGCTTGAAACTGCTGCGTACCGTGCGCGAGGCAGGCATCGCGGCCGAGCTCTATCCGGACCAAGTGAAGATGGCGAAGCAATTCAAGTATGCCGACGACAAGGGCATCGCTTACGTCGCGATCATCGGGGAGAATGAATTGATCCAAGGTATCGTGACCGTGAAGGACATGAAGACCGGAGAGCAGAAGGCGGTGAAGCAAGACGAGCTCATTTCCGCGATCGCTTGAAAAGCCCAAGTACGGACCGATCATGATCGGCCCAAGCAGATAAGCACATGACAACACATACCATCGGAACCGTCGGCCTCGAACTCACGGAGCTTCAACACATCCTTGATTCCGGCGCGCCCATCGGCTTGGCACCGGATGCCGTGAAGGCCGTGAAGCGAAGCCACGCGTACTTGGCCGATCGATTGAAGAAGAGCGATGCACCGATCTATGGTGTGAACACCGGTTTCGGGTCCTTGTACGACAAGTCCATCGCGAAGAAGGATCTGATGCAATTGCAGAAGAATCTGGTCATGAGCCATGCGTGTGGAAGCGGTGATCCGGTGCCAATGGAGATCGTGCGCGCCATGCTGATCCTGAAGGTGCAGAACATGGCCTTCGGGCACAGCGCGGTGGCACCCGCAACGGTGCAGCGTCTCATCGACATGTACAATGCCGATGTGTTGCCCGTGGTATACGAGCGCGGTTCACTCGGCGCTTCGGGTGATCTCGCACCCTTGGCACATCTTTCACTACCCCTGTTGGGCTTGGGCGAAGTGGTGGTGGCAGGCAAGCGCATGCCTAGCGCGCAAGCCTTGAAGAAACTCGGTTGGAAACCGCTCGAACTCGGTCCGAAAGAAGGGCTCGCTTTGTTGAATGGCACGCAGTTCATGAATGCGTACGCGTCACTGCTGACCTTGAAAGCGACACGGTTGGCACAACTCGCGGATGTGATCGCCGCCGTTTCACTCGACGGCTACGACGGTCGGTTGGAACCGTTCCATGCATCGGTGCATGCCGTACGTCCGCATCCCGGGCAAGCGGTCGTTGCTGCGCGTATGCGAGATCTGATGAAAGGCAGTGCGATCGCGAAACAGAAGAAGTCGCACGTACAGGATCCGTATTCCTTCCGCTGTATTCCACAGGTACACGGCGCAAGTCGCGATGCCATTGCCTATGTGGAAGGTGTGGTGGAACGAGAGTTGGAATCGGTGACGGACAATCCAACGGTGTTCGACGATGAGGATCTGGTGGTCAGCGCAGGCAACTTCCATGGACAACCGTTGGCACTTGCGTTGGACTTCTTGGCCATTGCAACAGCGGAGATCGGAAGCATCAGCGAACGCCGCACCTACAAGTTGATCGGTGGTCAGCGTGGGCTACCGGCCTTCTTGGTCGCTGAACCGGGATTGAACAGCGGTTTCATGATCCCGCAATACACATCCGCCTCATTGGTCAGCGCCAACAAGCAACGGTGCATGCCCAATAGCGTGGACACCATCGATAGCAGCAATGGGCAAGAGGATCACGTGAGCATGGGTGCTGCCGCCGCCATCAAGACCTGGAGCGTGGTGCAGGATGTGGAACGCATTCTCGCGATCGAACTCTTCACTGCCGCGCAGGCCTTGGAATTCCGCCGTCCGTTGCGCAGCTCCAACAAAGTGGAATCCTTTGTCTCTGCATTCCGTGAACGCGTGCCATTCGTCAAGGTGGACACCGTGATGCACGATCACATGGAAGCGGCGTTGGCCTTCGTGCGCGAGGTGCCGGTGTTGTGATCGATCACCAGTTGACGAACCGGATGGTCCGAATGTCCGTTCCTGTCACGACCGAGACGAAATAGACCCCTTGCGGCAATGCGTTCAGATCAACGCGTACGGCGGAGGCACTCGTGCGCTCATACCGCGGTTGCAACACCTTTCCCGTAAGGTCGAAAAGTCGAATGTCGCGTAGGTCCGCTTCACCCATGGATAGGTACAACATGCGCGTGTTCCGATCCACGATGTGTGCAAGGTTCGATTGCGTGTTCTCACGGACCGACAGGGCAGGAAGAAGGCCGATGCCGTCGAATGCAGTCCCCGCCTCGAAGGCTGGACCGCCTATGAACCCGCTGTTCAACACAACGATGGCCGTGTCCCCAGGGCCTATCTCCACGGTGTCCGAAATGCTGATGTACGTCCAGTCCAGATCTTGAGCGGATACCGTCTCTTCCAATTCGAATGCACCGGCATTCACGCGCCCGAGCCCGATGAACCCGCCTTGGCAGATACCGAAGTCCGGACATTTCACCCAACCGGAAAGGACCAGCCGATCTCCATGCTCCACATCCGGAAGGCGTTGGAAGAGGTAGCTGGGGAAGCAGCCCTTTGCATGACCCGGTTGTTTGGTCGCGCTCCAGGAGCCTGCATTCGGTGCCGCATCAGGGACCAGGTCCGGATCTCCGCAGGTCCATTCCCAACCCTCCAAGGATGGGTTGCCGTTCATCTCGAAGCTTCCGTTCACGATCTGGGCATTGATCGGGTTGGCGAGAACGCAGGCGATCACGAGTTGATGGATACGCATGGGGGTGGCGTGTTGATCCAATAGGAAGACGTTGCTGGTCGCCGGAATGATGCCCGGGCCATTCCACCTCCGGATCCAATGCGATCTTCGCACCCATGGAAGACCTGCTCACCATTGGATCGCTGATCAGTTTGCTCACGTTGACGATCCTGGAGATCATCCTGGGCATAGACAACGTCATTTTCGTCAGCATCATCCTTGGGCGTATCCCGGAGAAGGACCGGCTGAAGGCCCGGCGGCTCTGGATGGTGTTGGGCATTTTGTTGCGGAGTGGATTGCTGATCGGCTTGGGTTGGTTGGTAGCGAATGGGGAGAGCGAATTGTTCCGCATCGAAGGCTATGGCTTCAACCTGCGCAACATGATCATGTTCTTCGGTGGGTTGTTCTTATTGTACAAGGCCGTGAAGGAGATCCACCACAAACTGGAAGGTGCCGATGAGGAATTCGAAGTGAAGAACAAGGTGAGCAGCTTCGGAGCCATGATGACACAGATCGTTCTCGTGGATGCGGTGTTCTCTTTCGACAGCATCGTTACCGCCATCGGCTTGGCTCAGCATATCGAGATCATGATCGCTGCTGTCGTGATCGCCATGATCGTGATGTTCTTCTTCGCGAGCGGCATCAGCGGCTTCATCGAAAAGCACCCGGCTTTGAAGATGTTGGCCTTGTCCTTCCTGGTGATGGTGGGCTTCATGCTCTTCTTCGAAGGCCTGGAACCGATCCACGGCAGTCACATTCCGAAGGGCTATGCGTACGTGGCCATGGCCTTCAGCTTTGGAGTGGAACTGCTCAACATGAAGGCGCGAAAACGTCGCTTGGTGAAGTTGGATACGTAAGAATGGACGTGTACTTGATCCCCGGTCTCGGAGCGGACAGGCGACTGTTCGGCAAATTGCACGTGGGCGATCATGCGATCCATTATCTGGAATGGTCCAAGATGCCCGAAGGTGCCACACTTGCGGATCACGCGACGAAACTCGCACGCGACGTGGACACTTCGAGCCCGCATGTTTTGGTGGGCGTGAGCATGGGCGGCATGGTCGCACTGGAAATGGCAGCGCTGACGAAGCCGGAGAAGGTCGTGATCATTTCCAGTTGGAAGGGTCCGGAAGAAATGCCCATGAGTATCCGCATGTTGCGGGGAACGCATCCGGAGCGGATCCTGAACAAGACGATCATGCAGCAGTCCCTGCCTCTGGTACGTTGGCAAATGGGAGTGGAGAGCCCTGCTGACAAGGTCTTGTTCAATGCGCTACTCTCCCGATACACGGTGGAGGATCTGAAAGTGCAGATCAATGCCTGCCTGAATTGGGAAGGGCCTTCTGAGCCGGTGAAGAACCTCGTTCATCTACACGGCGACAGGGACCGCTTGATGCCCATCGATCGGATCAAAGGTGTACGGTCGATCGCCGGCGGAACGCATTTCATGGTCTTCTCCATGGCCGATGTGGTCGGAAAGGAGCTTCACGCCGTCTTGGAAGGGTAGTTGCAGGGCCTTTCGGTGTTCGATCCAAACATTACGGTCTCGACCGGATGGGGTGCATATGGGAGGAGCGTTCACTTCGATAAATATCAGAAACACAGTCTGTTATGGCATGCGAGGCTCCGCCCGATGAGTCAAAGAGAGGGCGTTCCGATAGGGCTCTGGACATTCCTAGGGTTCCCGATGTCTTTCCGCAGGCAACAGCCAACCTAGGATCAACGTCCTTTCCATGGTGAAGCGTTCATATCCAAGTATTCCAACGCCGAAAATGAGTCGAACAAGCCGATACTTTCGGCGGATCCCAGCGTGCATGAGACCAACTCGATCGCCATATCCGATCCTTCTGAGCATCGCCTTCTTGGTTTGGGGACAACAAGCAGAAGCCCAGTGTACAGCACAGGCAGGGAATGCCACGGCAACCTTGTGTGGCGGGGTGCCGCTCAACCTAGCTGGTTCGGGCACGGGGCAGGCACCGCTCACTTTTACGTGGAGCGGATCGCCCAACTTGAGCAGCACCAATACGGCATCAACGGTGTTCAACCAGCCGATTCCGGTAAATGCCACACAAGTGGTGAACCTCACGCTCACCGTTACGGATGCCAACGGATGCGTCGCCTCGGACGTGGTGGCAGTTACCGTGAACCCCACGCCAGATGCAGGGGTGAGCTCTTCCGACCCGAACCCGGACCTGTACGTTTCGCCGAGTGGGGACAGTTTCGCATTGTGTGGGACCGGCCTCGCGACCTATGATTTCCTGTTCAATGACGCGAGTTCCGCATTGCCGGGTGCGACCTATCAGGTGCAGTGGGGAACACCACCCGCTTACAACCCGCCCGCCGGTGGTTGGAGCCAGAACCACACCTATCCCGTCGGCCTGCATTCGATCACCTATACCGTCACCAACCCCGGTGGTTGTGCCAACACGGCGAACATCGATGTCTTTCTAGGGAGTAACCCATCGGTCGGAACGAGCAATCCCGGGAACACCTTGGTGTGTTCAGGCACGAACCTGACCTTTCCGATCAACAACGTTTCGAGCAATTCGCCGGGAACTGAATACGTGATCACGTACGGTGATGGCAACGGCACCAGTTTCCCGCACCCACCACCGGCCTCCGTTACCTACGGTTATCCGACTACCAATTGCCCCGGTGCTCCGTACATCTTTCGGATCGATGCCATCACGCCCTGCCCGATCACATCATTCGCCACGGCCGGCCCGATCTACATTACCGATACGCCGCAAGCTTCCTTCACGCAAACGGCCGATACAGCGTGTACCAACTCAACCGTGACGTTCACGAATACGAGTCTTGGAGTTGGAGGTGCAAATTGCTCACAACCTTTGCGCGTCTGGACGATCTCGCCGAATTCGGGATTCGTTGCCCCGGCAGGCATGGGCGCACTCAATGGCAGCGTTCTGCCGAACCAGTGGACGAATGGGAGCAATGCGATCTCGGTCCAATTCACGCAACCCGGTACGTATTGCATCACTTTGACCGTTGGTAACAACCTGTGTGGCATCGACGATGTGGAGCATTGTGTCTGCATCGAAGCCCCACCGCAACCGGCCTTCACCCTTGCACCGAACAACGGTTGCGCACCGTTCACCAGTATTGTCGACAACACGAGCTTGAGTCCCAACAGTTGTTTGACCAATTACGCTTGGAATGTGTCCACTTCGGGTGGTGCTTGTGGCAGCGGGCCTGCTTGGAATTATGCTGGTGGGACGTCGGGCACATCGGTGGAACCGCAATTCCAAGTGACGCAAGCGGGGACCTATACCGTACAACTGCAAGCCACCAACAGTTGTGGTACCTACCCGCAGAGTGCCACTATCACCGCCAATGCACCGCCGCAAGTGGATGTTCAGGGCCTCGCAGGGATCTGTGCCACGCAATGTGTCAACCCATCAGCCGTGATCCAGAATTGCGGATCGGCGATCACGACCTACGCGTGGACCTTCCCCAGTGGAACACCTGCGAATTCCAACTTGGCCACCCCGCCGCAGATCTGCTACGCGAGTGCTACGAGTTCCGCCATTTCACTGACGGCCACCAATGCATGCGGATCAGCAACGGACGTTACCACTTTGGCCGTGGGTTCCTTGCCCGCCATTCCGGTGATCTCCAGCAACAGCCCGGTCTGTGCTGGCCAAACACTCTCTCTCGCTGCGAATGCCATACCCGGTGTCACCTACACGTGGACGGGCCCAAATGGATTCAGTAGCAACCTGCCATCGGTCACCATCACCAACGTGTCCGCTGCGAACGCTGGTGTGTATAGCGTATCGGCGGTCAGCAACGGATGCTCCGGCCCGGCCGCATCGGTGACCGTGCAGGTCGTTGCCGCACCGGCCATCAGCGTTTCGCCCACTAGTGCCGCGATCTGCAACGGCTTACCGGCCACCTTCACCGCGAGTGGTGCAGGCAATTACCAATGGTTCATCGGAAATACGTTGGTGGGAAGCGGCGCGCAATTCACCACCAGCCCAACGGTGAATACCACCTTCACTGTTTCCGGTGATCTGGGTGGCTGTCCCGGAAGTGCTACGGTGCCGGTCACGGTGTATCCGATCACGAACGTGAACGCAGGTGCCGATCAGACCTTCTGTGATCAAGCGATCGGTATTCCCTTGAGTGGGTCACCGGGTCCTGGAACTTGGAGTGGAACCAACGTTACTCCGGGCGGAGTGTTCACGCCGGTGCCGGATCAATTGGGTCCAGTGACACTCACCTACACCCATACCGATGGGAACGGTTGCGTGAATAGTGATGATGTGCAGATCACCGTGCAGGACCTGACGTTGATCGCCTACGCTGGTCCGGATACCTTCTTCTGTCAAGGTCCTACGCCGGTCACGTTGCCCGCTTCTCCGCCTGGTGGTACTTGGACCGGAGCTGGACCCGGTGGGCAATTCACGCCTTCCACCGTAGGAACTTCAACAGTGACGTACAACTATGGTACAGGCACCTGCGCTACTTCCGATCAGGTGGAGGTAGAGGTGGTCGCTGCACCCGTGCTTACCATCACTGCCGACTTCGAACGTTGTGCGGATGCCGCGTCGGTCCCTTTGTCCGGCGCACCCGTTGGTGGTGTGTGGAGCGGGCCAGGAGTCAGTGGTCCACCGTACGCCTTCGATCCAGGAACGGCCGGACCCGATGATCATGATCTAACGTACGTACTCAGCAATGCGAGCGGCTGTTCCTCCACCGGTACCACCGTGGCGACCGTGCATGCCCTGCCCGTGGTGAACGCCGGAGTGGATGTGGTGCTGTGCGATCAACCGATCTCGTTCCAACTCAATGGTACCCCAACTGGTGGAACATGGAGTGCGAGCACGATCACTGTGACCCCGGATGGAGAGATCACTCCGAGCGGTGTGATGACCGATGTGCTCACCTATTCGGTCATCGATGCGGAAGGTTGTACGGGCTCCGATCAATTGACCGTGGATGTGGTGGCGATCACCGAACCCGCTTTCGCTGGGAACGATACCTCCATCTGTGTGAACAGTGCTGCGCTACAATTGAATGCCACACCGGTCGGTGGCACATGGAGCGGCCCACAGGTCTCGGCTTCTGGCCTAGTGGATACGGATGCGGATGGGGTGTACACGCTCACCTATTCGAACGGCTCTGCCACGTGTTTGCTCCAGGACCAAGTGACCGTTACCATCAACGCGTTGCCCGATGTGGATGCCGGTGATGCGATCGCCGTTTGCTTGGATGGCGGAATGCAAGTGCTGAGTGCTACGCCTGCTGGGGGGACCTGGAGCGGCGATGGCGTGGATGCGGCCGGGAATTTCGATCCGCTGGCGGCCATGCCCGGTGGCAACGCGGTAACATACGGCTACACCGACCCGATCACCCTGTGCTACAATTCCGATGCATCCGTGGTCACCGTGGAACCCTTGCCCGAAGCGGCCTTCGCACATGATCCGATAGCCTGCACGAATGTGGCCTTTCCGTTCGTGAACGCGAGCACGGGTGGCACATCCTACGAATGGGACTTCGGTGATGGCGAAACCTCCGCTGCAACAGACCCCATGCATACGTACACCAGCACGGGGACCTTCGATGTGCAATTGATCGCGATCACGGATGCGGATTGTCGGGATACCGTGTACAGCACGGTGGAGGTGTGGGCCATCCCTGAAGCGGTGATCATTCTTGCCGCAGACACGGGATGCGGGCCTTTCGAAGTGGACTTCGGTAATGCATCCGTTGGAGAAGGACTTTCATTCTCTTGGGATCTTGGTGGGTTGGAGACGGTTACCGATGAAGACCCATCGCCCTTCATCTTTCCAGCCGATCCGGAGCAAGCAATTACCTATCCGGTCACGCTTTCCGTCAGCGATCAATGTGGTTTGGACGTGGCGAGTATCGATGTGGTGGTGATCCCAACGCCCACAGCGGAATTCGGTCCCAACTTGGACGAGTATTGTGCCTTTAGCGACGTGCCTTTCGGCAATGCCAGCTACGGGATACCGGATAGCTTCCAATGGGATTTCGGCGATGGCAACACCAGCACTTCGCCCGGTCCGGTGGTGACGAACGAGTATGCTGCGAACGATGAGCCATTGGACATCACCGTGACCTTGATCGCGGCCAACGTGTGTGGAAGTGATACGGCAACGCAGCAGATCACCATTCAACCGAACGGGGTGAACGCCTTCTTCAACACGGCACCGACTGCGGGTTGTGGTCCACTCACCGTTGAACTCACCCAATTCTCCGTTGGCGATACCACCTTTTACTGGGACCTTGGCGATGGCAATGTGAGCAACGTACACGACCTATCGCACACGTATACCGAGCCCGGAACATACACCATCGAACTCTTCGCCTACGGTTGTGGATTCGATAGCTATGCTACGGATGTCACCGTATATCCCGGTCCGGATATCGCCTTCACCGTTGCACCTACCTCGGTCTGCGCTGGGGAGGAATTCAGCTTTGTGAATAGCACCACAGGCATCTCCGGTTTGCAATGGGACTTCGGCGATGGAACGGGCTCCACGTTGAATTCGCCGACGCATGCGTACGCTGAGGGTGGAACCTACATGGTGGAACTCTCGGCGACCTCCATCGCGAACGGTTGTACCTCCAGCTTGATCCAACCGGTGATCGTTTCGCCGACACCCGTTGCCGCCTTTACCCCAACTCCGGCCAGCGGCTGCATTGACCTCACCGTGGCCTTCGAGAACAACACGGTCGGTGGGGATTTCAGCCAATGGAACTTCGGCAATGGCAACACCTCCGCATTACCCGCACCGTTCCATACCTACACGGTTCCGGGTAGCTACACGGTACGCTTGGTGGCCGGATCGCTGAATGGATGCACCGACACCGTGACGGCGGTGGTGGTGGCGCATCCACTGCCCACCAGTGCGTTCTCACTGTCCGCCGCGCAGAGTTGTGATGTGAGCGATGTGGTGCAAACCCTCAACGCATCGCAAGGCGCGGTCGGTTTCTTCTGGGACTTGGGTAACGGCGAAACTTCGGAGCTGAACCAGCCGCAGGTGGTGTACGACACGCCGGGGACCTACACCATTCAACTCACGACGACGAACCAATTCGGTTGTGAAGCGGTGTCGTCCGCCACGTACACCCTGCACCTTGCGCCGTTGGCTGCCTTCACCAGTGCACCCCAACCCGGTTGCGAAGGTTATCCCATCGCCTTCCTCAACGCATCGCAGTACAGTACGTCGTTCGCTTGGGATCTGGGCGATGGTAGTGCGAGTGTACTCGCCTTTCCACTCCATACCTACGACGAGGCCGGGGAGTACGATGTACGCTTGATCGCATACGGAGCGGGTGGATGCACCGACACATCCTTCGTGCCCGGAGCGGTCACCATCCACCCAAGGCCGTTCGCGGACTTCATCGCTGATACCGTTTCGAGTATCCCGTACGCGCGGCATTTCCGGAACCTGAGTGAAGGTGCGATCTCATTCACTTGGGACTTCGATGATGGCGAAGGATCGACTGCCGTTCATCCGTTGCACGTGTTCCCTGCGGACGGTGGTGGGTTCACGGTCTGCTTGGTCGGAGTGAACGACTTCGGTTGTCCGGACACCGTGTGCAACTACATCAGCCTGCCCGGCGATCCGAACATCTTCGTGCCGAATGCCTTCACCCCGAACGGCGATACGCGCAACGATACGTTCCGCCCCATCCTCAATGGTTTTCTTGGATGGAACTACCGCTTCATGGTGTTCGACCGATGGGGTCTTCCCGCGTTCGATACGCGTGATCGCAACACCGGTTGGGACGGTACGCACAACGGCGTGGAAGCGCCACTGGACGTGTACGTTTGGAAGGTGATCGTGGAACGCGATGGCGATGCCCGCGATTTCATTGGGCACGTCACCTTGGTGCGCTAACGGCTACTCGATACCGGGTCGCTGTGCGGGCATGTGATCCATGAATACGCCTTCGGCCACCTTCCACTTGCCGGCGTGTTCGCCTGACGGTACACGCATGCCCGTAGGCGTGATCCTACCGACATCGTACCCATAGACTTCATGATCCGAAGGCCAGTAGAAGATCTTGGACGGGTCCGGCTGGTTGCTGGCCTTGGCCGCCTCCGGTTGTTGATCGGTCTTCAACCAAACTGGCCCAGGTGCTTGTGGGAAGCGGCCTTCACCCATGCCGGTCTTCGGCTTCACGATGAGTTGATAATCCAACGTGCCGGTGTGCGTTCCTCCGTTCAATTCCACCAGATCGAAACCTGATGCCGTGCGGTCCATCTGTGTTACGCCATTGAATTCCGGCATGTCCACGGGTGTGCAGAACACGCGGACGGGATACTCCGCATTCACCACGATGATGTCCCGAAGGATCGGATCCAGATCAACACGAGCCCTGCCATTCACCAACTGCACCGTGCCGTAGTCCTGGTACCAGTATTCCGGTGATTCCGGTGCCGTGAGCATGATGCGCCCATGATCCGCCGTCGGGATGATCTCGCTGACCGCATTGGTCCCTGTGATCTTCCGGGCAATACCGCCCACGGTGGTTGCTACGTAGGCGAATGCCTGTGCCGCACCGGGATAGGTGTAAGCGTCGAAATAGCCGCCCGCCTTGGTCAACGAGTTGGAGTATGCGGTCCCCATTGATCCAATGGCATCCTGGTTCTGCGTGTCGGCGGTTCCCTGCACGCCCACTGTGTAGCCCGGGTTGCCTGCCACGGTCCCACGGGAGCTGAATGCGCGGATGGCCGCTTGGAAGCCGCCCAACCCGGCGTTGGTGACGTTCAATTGCGAGTATGAGCCGGACGGATTGAATAGGGCTGCATTCTGTACGTAATTGTATTGACCGATCCATACGTCGCTGAAGGCGATCCCTGCTGCTACCGTAGCTGCCCCGGTGGATTGGGCGAACACCGACGTGTATCCGGCGGCCGGGTTGCTGGCGAACACGCCTGCACCATTCAGGGTTTGCAGTGGAATGCCGAATGAGAAGTTCGTTTCGCGACCCAGGTAGCCGCCCACGTTGATGCTGTGGCCGAACACCGCATCGGCCACGCCTCCATTCACTTCCAGAGCCGTGGTCGGTGCCGCAATGGCGATGCCTACACGTCCGTTGGCACCCAGTACGCGCATACGTTCCAAGTTCTGTGTTCGGATCACCAGATCCACGTTGTCCGTTGTGCCCAAGAAGTTCAACGCCGCATTCGTGCCCCCATTCCCGATCGTGCGCCAACCATCACCTGCGCTCAAGAGTCGGGTCCAGCGTGTACCGTTCCAAAAGTAGTAGCCCGGTGTAACGGCGTTCACTCCAAGGCCCGCCGTCGCTGTGTTGTAGATCAAGAGTGAAATGGCCGGTGCCACCACCGGCGCGGCCAGGATCTCCGACGTCAAGGCGATGCGGGGGATCAACATACCGCGCTTCCCGGCGGCAGGTAAGGCTGACACATCCACATCCAGCATGGCCGATCCATCCGGCGCGGCACCATTGGCGTTCACTCCAACATTCTGCGCATGCAATGCAGAGGCCAAGGTCAATAGGATGATCACAAGTAGATCGCGGAGGGCGTTCATGATCCGAATGGTTAGTTGGACGTTGGCCGATCCATTCACCTTCCACCCCGCAGAATAGCACCACCAAGTTACATGTTGGAATGGATCCTGCATCATCTGTGCAGGGCTATCGCCTCTAAATACCTTCCGCACCAGGTCTGTTGCTTCTGCGACCCCGCTGGGGTCGAACACGTTCGTCCGACTCTGAATTCTATGCTCTGTGACCCCTCTGGGGTCAACCCACAAGGAGCATGACCGGTGCTGCGTTCTGACCCCAGAGGGGTCACAGAAATTGGAAAATACCCCCATGGGTGAACGAGCCCAGCGGGGTCGCAGAAAACACAAGGCCATAGCCCTGATCATCTGCGCATGTTCATCCGGACCGGACCATCAGGAGGTGATCACCGATTAACTTCGGCACCATGGTGTTCGGGAAAGTGGATGGCGCATTCGTGGAACGGCTGCGCGCAGTGCTGGATGCAGGCGACCTGCTGCTTGGGGACGATGAGCGGGCCGACTACGGGCATGATGAGACCGAGGACCTTGTGTTCCCACCCGATGTGGTGGTGCGACCGCGTAACACGGACGAGGTATCCCGTGTGGTGCGGCTCTGTGCGGAGCATCACATCCCGATCACACCCGTCGGTGGTCGCACGGGATTGAGCGGTGGTGCGCTGAGTGTGCATGGTGGGGTGGCACTCGCCTTGGACCGTATGGATCGGATCCTTTCCATTGATGAACGCAACCTGCAAGTGACCGTGGAACCCGGTGTGATCACGCAAGTGTTGCAGGATGCCGTGCAAGACAAGGGCTTGTACTACGCACCGGATCCCAGCAGCAAGGGGAGTTGCACCATCGGCGGCAACCTCGCCGAGAATGCGGGTGGACCGCGTGCCGTGAAGTACGGGGTCACGCGGGATTTCGTCCTGAACCTGGAAGTCGTGCTTGCTTCCGGCGATGTGATCTGGACCGGTGCCAATACCTTGAAGAACGCGACAGGCTACGACCTCACACGTTTGATGGTCGGGAGCGAGGGCACCTTGGGAGTCATCACCAAGGCCGTGCTGCGGTTGATCCCCAAACCACTCGGCTCGCGGTTGATGTTGGTGCCCTTCAATGATGCTGCCAAGGCTTGCGAAGCGGTGAGTGCCGTGTTCCGTGCAGGGATCACGCCAAGCGCTTTGGAATTCATGGAACGGGATGCCATCGATTTCACGCTGAAGCACATGGAGGACATCAAGTTGGATGTCGCACCTGAAGTGCAAGCCCATCTCTTGATCGAAGTGGATGGCCAACACGACGATGTGCTCATGCGCGAATGCGAGACCATTCTGGGTGTGATGGAGGCGCATGGTGGGGGTGAGGTCCTGTTCGCTGAGTCTGCCTCGGAGAAGGATGCGTTGTGGTATTTGCGCCGCAACGTGGCCGTGGCCGTGAAAGCACATGCGGTGTACAAGGAAGAAGACACCGTGGTGCCGCGTTATGCGCTACCGGAATTGTTGGCGGGCATCAAGCGCATCGGGAAGGTCTATGGATTTCGCACCATCTGCTATGGACATGCCGGAGATGGGAATCTGCACGTGAACATCTTGCGCGATGCACTCACGGATGCGTTCTGGGAGAAAGAGTTGCCGAAAGCGATCCGCGAGATCTTCACACTCACGGTCTCCTTGGGTGGCACATTGAGTGGCGAACATGGCATTGGCCTGGTGCAACGACCGTACATGGATATCGCGTTCTCCCCGATCCAACTCCAACTCATGCGCTCGATCAAGGACCTGTTCGATCCCACGGGCATTCTGAATCCAGGCAAGGTGCTGCCGGAGATGATCGCGTAGACGCTTGGTGAAAGCGTTATCCGGTGAGGATCATGTGAAGCGATAAGAAGTGGGAGGGAGTGTCCGCGATCACCGGAACAAGGTCACGTGCCCGAAGAGTTCGTACACGTCCTTCTTGACGGCATCCACCGCATGGGCGCGGTAGACGTACACGCCGTTCGGTATCACCTTGCCGTTCGATGTGCCATCCCAACCCTCCGTGGGATCGGTGCTGGCGTAGATCGCTTCGCCCCACCGGTCGTAGATCTGGAAGTCGTACTGCTCCAGGTCGATGGCATTGCCCAAGGGTTGGAACAGGTCGTTGATGCCGTCACCGTTCGGGGTGAAGGCATTCGGTGCGTAATAGGAATACTCCTGCGGTTTCAAATGCGCGATCACCGAATCCGGCGAATAGAATTGTGCCGTGAGGGCGATCAACGTGCTATCGCTCGGGGTGTATAGGTTGTTCGCTACACGCCAGTGTCGGAAATCGTAGTACAGTTCCGGAATGGCATAGAAGATCACGTCCTGTCCTTCGGGCACCGAGGCCACGGTCGGGAAGTCCGAATACACGGTTCCGTCGAACCAGATCTTTGCTCCTTCACGTGGATCCACGTCCAGCACAATGTCATACCGCGTTGGCGGAACGAAGTGGGCCACGATGCTGTCCGGGGCTTGGATATCCACGGTGACGAGCGAATCCGTGGTGGATGGGAGCACGATGTTGGTGCTGAATACCTCCCAATGACTGAATATCCAACCGTTGGCGGGCAATGGAGCAAGCGTGGTGTTGATGCCACCGTAATACACGCCACTGAACGGATAGACATCCGGCTCCAGTGAGTTGATGTTGATGGTGCCGCTCATCGGCGGATCCACGTTGAAGACCACGTTGAATGGGCCTTCCAGATCGTAGCAATCCACCAAGCCATCTTGAATGGTGACGCACCGGGTCTCGATGAAGTCGCGTATGTTCTGCACATTCGCTTGCCATCCGGCCATGGTGCCTCCCCAGCGTGCGATCTGTCCGGGCATTTCCGGTGCGATGTTGTT
Source organism: Flavobacteriales bacterium (assembly GCA_016710015.1). Taxonomy (GTDB): domain Bacteria; phylum Bacteroidota; class Bacteroidia; order Flavobacteriales_F; family PHOS-HE28; genus PHOS-HE28. The sequence goes on along the minus strand of JADJLR010000001.1, from coordinate 240,026 downwards.
CACCAAACTATCCAAGAAGGGGATCATGTGGTCGCAACTGAACAGCGTATTCCCCAGGTCCACATAGCGGTTCACGTAGTAGTCGTGGATCATCTGGTTCTCCGCGATCAATTTCTCCAGGATCAGCGTATGCCCTTCCCCTCCCGGGTTGGGGAGTTGTTCTACCGTGCATGGATCGGCATTCGGGGACTGGTCCGGTATGCCTGTGAAGTTGGTGTAGTGGCCGAAGGTGGCATCCATGTCCCAGAGGATATAGCGCCACTTGCGCTTGTCGCCGTTGGGATCCATCCCGCGCCACCAACCGGTGTTCCAATTCAGCCAATCGGCACACACGGTGTAACTGTTCAAGCAGAAATAGTCGATCAGACTCTTCCAACTGAATTGCGAATCCACATAGTCGAAGGCCACTTGATCGCCCATGTCGTTGCCCATGATGTAGGCCCGCAGTGCGTTCCAATCGGCTTGGGACTGCGCTCCCCCGTATTCGCTCCACGTGCCGCCCCAGGTCTTGAGCATTTGTATGTTGAACTCGTCCTGGTCGTAGTAGTAATTGGTGAAATCGTGGTCGTCCACCTTCTCGCGGACATCGTACACGCCCCAGTACTGGCCATTCATATACAACACGGCCGGCTCGTAACTGCGTTCATCCAAGGCCAAATGACCGGTCTGACTCAGTGCTTGCACGTATGCATCGCGGATGTGCGCTGCACCGCCCGGTCCGAATTCGTAGTTGTCTCCCGCTGCGGCCTTGATGATCAAGCGTTGGAATTTCGGGCGGTCCTTGGTGCGGAAGACGGGGTAGTGGAGCGCATCGTTGTACCCGGTCTGGTCGCGTGCGATGTAGTCGAATCCGCGCTGGCTATACGCCCAACTGTCTTGTCCGTGTTCATTGAATTCGCCTTCCGCTTCATCGCGCAGTACGCCATCCGGCCCGAAGTATTCCAAATGCCCGATGGGTTGCAAGGCTCCGTTCCCGCCGAGTAATTCGTCCACCTGATCCCCGGAAATACTCACCACTGGCACGGTATGGCTACCGATCACGTACGTGTTCGTTTCGGTGAAGCTGGACTGCGAACCGGCCGCACCGAACGCCGTGGACCGGATCACGGTGGTCGCGGCTACAGGGATCGGTCCGGCGTACGCCGTGGATGCTGCAGTGGGCAACGAGCCGTCCGTGGTGTACCGGATGGTGGCACCTGCCGGACCAGCGAGTGTGACATTCTGCGCTCCGCCATAGATCCCGGAGGCTGGGGACATGGTCGGTCGTGATAGATATTCAGTGATCACGCCGGCATTTGCAGCGCCGGGGGTGGGAGTTCCGCACAGGGACCATGCGCCGACCCCATCGGTGGCCCGGCATCGGCTGTGTCCCACCTTGGTGCGCGAACTCAGGTCGAAAGTGAAGTCATCCACCAGCGTACCACTCGCATCGCTCAACAGCACGTGATCCTCTTCGGTCTGGTTCAGGTTGAAGCTGGCGTGGATATTCGCGCCGGCCGTTATATTTCGTTTGCTGGCCCAGATCAATTGCCAGCCGTTCGCTGGGATCACCGTACCGGCCGGTATCTGCCACTTCAACGGATTCCCTGCACGGTTGCTTACCCACCAGCCGCTGATGTCCACTGCACCCGCCGAAGTGTTGTACAACTCGAACCAGTCCTCGTACTCGCCGAAGTTGTCCGTGACCGAGCTGAGGTTGGAGGCGCACACCTCATTCACCACCACTTGTGCTTGTGCAACGGGCTGGAATAGCACCGTGACAAGGAAAACGAGAATGCGGAATGTGCGCATGGGATGGGATGACGATATCACGTGCAAGTTACCCGAAGTGTTCGCCCCATTCTTCCTTTCGATCCGGAATGCTTGGAAGGACAACCGCTTCATCCAGAGGATGACGGGGACCTTGCCCGTTTCGTCGCCTGAGTGAATGTGTCACCCAGGTGTTGACAGGTCGTTCCCGAAACCCGCAACGCAGAACGGCGACCCGAAGGACGCCGTTCTGCGTTCGTTCCACTAGGGTACTAGTGCTTTGCTTCCTCGGATCTTACGCTTTCGCCGATGTGTTGCTCCAGGAATTTCTCCATCGCACCGTAGAAGTCGAATCGGTTCTCCTCGTTATGGAAACCATGGCCTTCGTTGTCCTTCACCATGTATTCCACCTCCACACCTTGCGCCTTTAGCGCTGCCACCATCTGGTCGCTTTCGGCCTTCACCACCCGGGGGTCGTTCGCGCCTTGGGCGATGAAGAGTGGTGTCTTGATCTTGTCCGCATGACGGGCTGGTGATGCCGCGTCCAGCAACAGGCTGTCCTTCACAGGATCGCCGACCATCTCATACATCATTTCCTTGTACGGTGCCCAATAGGGTGGAAAGGAGCGTTGGAAGGTGAACAGATCGCTCACGCCGACATAATCCACTGCACAGGCATACAGGTCCGGGGTGTAGGTGATGCCGGCCAGGGTGGCGTATCCGCCGTAGCTAGCGCCGTAGATGGCCACACGCTTCGGGTCCACTTGGCCGGACTTCACTAGGAATTCGACACCATCGGTGATGTCGTCCTGCATGGTCTTGCCCCATTGTTTGAAGCTCTTGGTCCAGAACTCTCGACCGTAGCCCGTGCTGCCACGGAAGTTCATTTGAAGCACGGCATACCCACGGTTCGCCAGCAATTGTATTTCGGGATTGTAGCCCCACTCGTCGCGCGCCCATGGGCCACCGTGCGGATTCACCACCAAGGGGAGGCCCTTCGCCTCGCGGCCTTTGGGCAGGGTGAGGTATCCGTGTATGGTCAGGCCATCGCGGCTTGGGTAGGTGATCGGGGTCATCTCGGCCATTTGCGCAGGGTCGATCCACGGGCGCGAGCGTGCCAGCTCATCCAAACGGTCGGTGGTGGAATCGAAGTAGTAGTAGGTGCCCGGATCGCGGTCGTTGCCGGCCCAGACCAAGAACTTGGTCTCACTATCATCCTCGCCGTAGATCCAGAACTCGCGGCCTTCGAATTTCGGGGCCAGCTTGTTGTACATGGCCTCGGTCTCTTTGTCCAAGAACATGCGTTCGCTTTTGGCACCGGTCCAGGTGGCCATGGTGAGCACCTTGCGCTTCTTGCTGTAATCAACGCCACCCATGTCGTAGTCGGCGTTCTCGGCGATCACTTTGATCTCCTTCTTGCCTGCAAGGTCCCATTCCACGATCGCGGTCTTGTCGCGGCCATTCAGGTTGTGGTCCACGATCAGGTTCGCATTGTCGAAGGTGAACATCTGTGGCGACCAGGAATCCTTGAAACCGGTGGTCATGTAGGGAAGAAAAGGCTCTTTCTCTCCTGCGCGGTAGAAGATCGTGGTGTTCACACCGTCGGTCTTGGTGGCCATGCGGATCACACCGGCGTGGTCGGTGATCCAGCTTTCGTAGTTGTCCTTGCTGTTGTCGAACATGGACTTGCGTTCGCCGGTCACGATGTTCACCAAGTAGGGGTCGAACACGCGTGCATCCCGGTCGTTCATCTGGATCATCACGTGTTGCTCCATGCCGTCCACGCCGTCCAGATCGTCCAGGATCCCGGCACGTACGCCTTGCTTCGGGGTCAGCGCTTTCACGTCTGTACCGTCGATGCTAGCACTGAACACGATGAAGTTCTCATCGCCATTGATGTCCCGGGTGTACAGGATGCGATCACCCTTCCAGAAGTAGCCACCCACGTCGCGGATGGTGTCGTGGGTCACCTGAACGGGATCGCTGCCGCCCATCTTTTGCACGAAGACATTCATTCGGTCGTTCCACGGTGCGCGGTAGCTGATGTACTGCCCATCTGGACTGATCCGGAAGCTGGCTTTCTCCGGATTCTTGAAGAATTCCTTCACCGGGATGGCAGGTGGTGGTTGTTCGGCCATCGATGTGCTGTTCTGCTCGCCGCCTCCGCAGCTGCTCAACCCGAGGATGCCAATGGTCATAGCTAGGCTCAAGGCTTTGGTGGATCCGTGTTTCATCATCTTTTATGAAGGCGCAAAGATGCCGTTCCTAGGCGAACCTGAGGCGCATGATCCATGAACGGTTGAGAGGCGGTATGGGCCGTTCACTTCCGGAACAGGTACACCCACACCTTGTGGTCCGCTTCCACGGCATCCACCGTTCCATACCGAGCACGCAAGGATCCAAGCACCGCCGGTCGGTCCTCGCCGGACAGGATCAGGATCAGTTGCTCGCCGTGTACGTCCTGTTCGGGAACCACACCCGCAACGGGGTGGATGTGATGAGCGGCCAATTGTGCTGGGATGGACGTTTCGGATAGGAAGGATCCTTTGTCCCAGTGATAGGCAAAGGTCAGGTCGTAATGGTCCGGAAGGATCAAGACGGTCTGCTGCGGCACATTCCAGGCTTCCACTTGGGCCACTACCTTCGAGGGATGCCGACCATTGTCCTGCCAGGGCTGAACGGTGAGGGCCATGCCGATCACCGCTCCGAAGGCGAGGACATTGGTCACGCGTTGGTCCACAAAGACTTCGGACAAGGCGAAGGCCACCAACAAGGTGAAGCCCGGCGCTGCATACACCAGGTAGCGATCCAAGAACATCGGCACCGCGAAAGAGACCGCGAACATGCCCAACAAGGGAACGAAGGTCCAGAGCAGACCGAGCCGCATACCAAGGTCCTTCGCACGTGTGCGCCACAGGGCGACTGCGATCACCACCAGAAAGCCTACGGCCAGTACCGGCGCATTGCTCCAGCGCCAGATCATGTTGTACAACTCTTCCGGTACGGGCGGATCCAGCCAAGTGCCCGCTTGCATGCTGTGTCCCATGCGCGACAAGAAGATGGCCGCATAGGGGAGGTAGCTGGCCACGGCGATGCCCAAGGCGATGAGGTAGGTCCGCCATTTCGTACGCAGTTCCGGCAATACCATGCACAGGCCTTGTAAGCCGATCACGAACCAACCGAAGAAGTGGGTGTAGACGAGTAACACGTTCACTACGGCCAGCCAGATCCACGGTCGCATGCGGCCTTCTGAATTCCGCAGAAGCAACCACATGCTGGTGACGGACAGCAGCGTGAAGAGCGCATAGGCCCGCACTTCATGGGCGAAACCGTAGTGGTAGTTGCTGAAGGTGAAGAGCAAGGCCGCGACCAATGCGATGCGGGCGCCGCCCAGTTGCCGGGTCAATAGGTAGAGCGGCCAAACGGCCAGTGCGCTGAAGGTGGCCGAGGGGATCCGCCACCAGGCCGCATCCAAGGGCACTAGCATTCCCCACGCTTTCATCAGCAGGAAGTACAGCGGCGGATTGTTCTCCGTGCCCAGCATGGTCCACAAAGCACCGATGGGGCGCAATGCCCAATACATGGTGAAGGGTTCGTCGTGGGCGAGTTCGTTCACGCCCAGCCAGCACCACTTCAAGACCAGGTTGAGCAGCACCAAGGCCAAGGCGGTCCGGTGGGAGGGTTGCACAGTGCGAAGCTATCCGGTTCAGAGCTTCCGCGACATCACATAGTGGGTACCGATGCCAGGGATCTCGAAAGCCGGTCCCGTGATCACCAACCCTGCCCGCTCATAAAAGGACACGGCCTTGATCCGGGCGTTGCACCACACCAGATCCGCGTGCCGGGCCTTCAGTTGGTCGGCGGCGAAGGCCATCAGTTTCGCGCCCGCACCTTGGCCTTGGAAGTCCGGGTGGGTAGCCATGCCGCGCAGCCTGTATTGCTTCCAACCGGTGAGTTCGGGGTGCGCTTCCGGATAGAACGATCCAACGCAAATGCGGTGCTCACCGATGTGGACGCCCAAGTGGAAAGCTCCTACCAATCGATCGTTGGCGAAGTGGACATCCTCTTCCAAGCCGCCGGGCCGAAGCACTTGGAGGCGCAACGGATAGGTGTCCGCTGCTTTGATGAAGAGGATGCGCATCAGCGCAAGGTAGGAGGGCGGAACCGTGCTAGGCAAGTGGCACAAAGACCGCTGTGGCCCCCACTAGCGCTGCAAATAGGTGGTTCGGATCGTTTCCGCGAGCCGCTCCATACGCAGGTGCTCGGTGTCACTTCCTGCCGTTTCGGTGCGGTGTTCTGCCAATGTGATGACCGATCCATTCGTCCGCGCGGTAATGCAGTAGCGCACGTTGTTCCCGGAAGGATCATCCGTTCGTTCTTCAACTTGAACAGGATCGATCGTTGCCCATGGAGTGGTGCGCTCGTTCGTGGTAAAGGGGAGGCTCAATTCGGCGATATGCGCACGATCGATCTGCACCAAGGCCTCTGATCCCAACCGAATGGACGATGCCGGAACCATCAGTGCAGCATACACGAACCACGCTCCACCTACGACCAGCGCGATCCGTGCGGTTCGAACCACCGCTCTCTCAGCCGGGCGACGCAGGACCCGCATGATCACGTACACCACACCGGCCACCAGTGCAGCGAGCACCGCTGTGATCACCACTGCCAAGGCCATGCGCTCACCGACCGCCATGTGACCGGTGACCAAGGTGTGCGCATCGGCTAGCCAATACCCGTTCTGGAATTCGGCCACACGTGCTTCCAACGAATTCGGTTCTGCGGCTTGGTTCCACCGCAGAATGCCCACGTAGGCCAACCGTAGCGCGAACAAACTGCCAGCACCGACAAGGAGGAACCGGATGCCGTCGGACGTGGTGTCGTCCAGTTCCCACTTCATGCTACTTGAAGTAACGCATGTCCTGGCCGGACTTCAGTGCCTTCACCGAGGCGTAGATCAGGCGGATCACATTCTCCACATCGTGCTTGTGTACGCTTTCCACCGTGGTGTGCATGTAGCGCAAAGGCAGGCTGATCAAAGCACTTGGGACGCCCGCTGCACCGTATGCGAAGGCATCGGTATCGGTCCCCGTAGCGCGGCTTACGGCAGCACGTTGGAAGGCGATCTTCTCCTTCTCCGCCGTGGTCACGATGTGCTTCAGTAGGGTGTTGTGTACCGCTGGACCATAGCTCAGCACCGGTCCTTTCCCGCAGGCCACATCACCGCTCTGGATCTTGTTCATCAACGGTGTTTGGGTGTCGTGCGTCACGTCCGTCACGATCGCCAGATCGGGTTTGATGCGCTCCACGATCATCTCTGCACCGCGCAGGCCCACTTCCTCTTGCACGCTATTCGTCACGTACAGGCCGAAGGGCAATTTCACCTTGTTCTCCTTCAGTAGGCGCGCCACTTCAGCGATCATGAAACCGCCCATGCGGTTATCCAGCGCACGACCCACGTAGTGCTTCTTGTTCAGCACCATGAATTCGTCCTCGAACGTGATCACGCAACCCACATGAACGCCGAGCTTCTCCACTTCCTCCTTGCTGTCGCATCCGCAATCCAAGAAGATGTTGTCCAACGAAGGTGTCGGCTCCGCGCCCGGCTTGCGCACGTGGATCGCTGGCCAGCCGAATACGGCACGCACGATGCCCTTGTCGGTATGGATGTTCACCCGCTTGCTCGGCGCGATCATGTGGTCGCTACCGCCGTTACGTCGCACGTAGATGAAGCCCTCTTTCGTGATGTAGTGGACGAACCAGCTGATCTCGTCCGCATGCGCCTCGATCACCACCTTGTACTTGGCGCTCGGATTGATCACACCGACCGCAGTCCCGTAGTTGTCCACGATATGGTCGTCGATGTAGGGCTTGATGTAGTCCAACCAGATCTTCTGGCCGCTGCTCTCGAAGCCTGTGGGTGCGGCATTGTTCAGGTAGCGTTCCATGAAGGCCAGGGACGCGTTGGTCAGCAGGTTCTTCGTGGTGGCCTTCTTAACAGGGCTCTTCTTCGTGGTACTCTTCTTCGCCATAGGTTGTCCGTTGTTGGGGCGCAAAGCTATTGGCAAGGCGCTGCACTGCGGAAGAGTACCGATCCACCTTTCAACAACGAAGCTTCGGCAACCGTTCACGATGCCAGGGAGCTAGGTGGTCGCGGTACTTTCGTGCACCGTGACCACCGTGCGACCGACCAACGACACACGCCCCTTGCTCACCCGCGATGGGTCCTACACCGTACGCAACGACGCGCTCGACGTGTTCTATCACAGCGTACACGGCGCCATTCAGGAGAGTACCCATGTCTTCATCAAGGCCGGTTTGGAGCAGGTGCCGAAGTCCAAGATGGATGTCCTAGAGGTGGGCCTCGGAACAGGTCTCAATCTGTTGCTGACCTGGATCCGCTGTTGGGAGGGCAAGTGTACCGTGCGCTATACCGCGCTGGAGCCTTATCCGCTTTCCCATGCCATGTTGGAGCAATTGGATCATTGCAACGAACTGGCCTGGCCCGGCCTGCACACGCCTTTCATGGAACGCATGGCGAGCACGGACACGGAATGGGCGGAAGAGCTCGGCGGGCTGAGCTTCCGCAAACTGCCCACGTTCGTGCAGGAATTCGATGAGTGCGAAGCCTACGACCTTGTCTACTACGACGCTTTCGCACCACGCGCTCAACCGGAACTGTGGACCGCGGAAGCCTTCACCCGCATGCACAACGCCTTGCGACCAGGCGGAGTGCTTGTTACCTACTGCGCGAAGGGAGAAGTGCGCCGCGCCATGCTCGCTGCTGGGTTCAGCGTGGAGCGCTTGCCGGGTCCGGTTGGAAAGAGGGAGATGTTTCGGGCAACAAAGAATTAGAGATCAGCAATTCGGAACATGTTCACCATCCGCGTCTACGGCCTCTTCATCCATAACGGACATGTCCTGGTCTCCGACGAACTCATCAAGGGCCAACGCATCACCAAATTCCCCGGCGGTGGCTTGGAATTCGGGGAAGGCACCAAGGAATGTCTGATCCGCGAGATCCGTGAAGAGATCGGCGTGGAAGCACTCGAACTCGCCCATTTCTACACCACCGATTTCTTCCAGCAAAGCACCTTCCACGAACGGCCCATGCAAGTGTTGAGCGTGTACTACACCTTCCGCATCGCACAGCCCGATGCGCTGCCCACCGTGGCCGAACCCTTCTTCGGTGTTCTGGAGGATCCCGACCAGGAGGTCTTCCGCTGGTTGGACCTTTCCACTTCCGTAGCCGAGGACCTCAGCCTGCCGATCGATCGGGTGGTGTGGGAGATGTTGCGCGGAGCGGGGTAGGCGACTCCTGCATGTCGCTGGGGTAGCGGTGGACAGGCCCTATGTGTTAAGCATGATAGGGGCAAACGATGAGGACCTTGGCGTTCGTAGCCGAAAGCGCAGGGTCCCTATACCTCAGGAGACCCTGCGCGGGTTTAGGGTCGCTATGCCTCAGGAGCCCCTTCTCTAATTGCCGAAGTGAAGACTGAGGCGGCTTAGGCACTGGACGGCCTGTCCAAAACAATTCCTATCCCAAGGCGCGCCAATATTTGCACGGCGCAACTACATTTGGACACATTCTGTCCAAAGCGCATGCCTGCCCCGCCAACATCCTTCGCCGACCTCTTGCGCCAAAGCCGAGAGGCCAATGCACGCACCTTGCGCGAAGTGGCCGAACGCCTTAAAGTGGACGTGAGCCTGGTGAGCAAATGGGAACGTGGCGAACGCAAACCCAACCGGGAGGAAGTTGCCAAACTGGCCAAATACCTCAAGTCCGACCCCGATGCCTGGGTGGTGGCGTGGTTGCGCGATACGGTGCTATACGCCATTGCCGATGATGAACTCGGCGCCCAGGCACTGAAGGCCGCAGAAGCACAAATGGCCTACACCGCTTTCCTGAAGCAGGACCGTACTGCCATTGTACGCAAACTGAAAACACGCTTGGCCAAGTTCCCCAAGGTGAAGAAGGCATGGCTCTTCGGCTCCTTTGCCCGCAAGGACGATGGACCCGGCAGTGATATCGATCTGGTGATCGAAGTGGTGGACCCCTTCAGCTATTTCGAATTGGCCGAGGTGCAACACCAATTGGAACAAGGCTTGGGCCGCGCCGTGGATGTGGGCTTCATGGATTCCCTGAAGCCCAACGTGCTGGAACGTATCACGCCCGATCTGCAACTGATCCATGCGCGCTGAACCCATCACCGAAAAGGAACGGTGGCAGCGCATCCAAGCGGCCATTGCGCGCTTGCGGTCGCACCTGAAAGGCCGTACCGAACGACAATTCCTCGCCGATGGGGTCCTGAGCGATGCCGTGCTCATGCTCTTCAGCACCATCGGCGAAGAGGTGCGCTATGCCAATGAGGCCGTCCTCGCGAAGTACACCTACCCGTGGCACCAAGTGCGGGCCTTTCGCAACCTCATTGCCCACGATTACTTCGGCGTGCGCCTACCGGCCGTGTGGGCCATTGTGCAGATCGACCTGCCGCCCTTGGAAGCGATCGTGGACAAGATCATCCGCACCGAATTCCCATGAGCACGCGCATCCCATTGTCTGATCGATGCCCAGCGGCCCCATGTTCACCATCCGCGTCTACGGCATCCTCATCCACAAGGGCTGCGTGCTGGTCTCCGACGATTTGATCAAGGTGCGACGCTTCACCCCCGACACTCGCGTGATCGCCGTGGACATCCCCAAAACGCATGCAGCCAACGCACTGCTCTGGGGCAGCTACCGCACCAGTGTCGATGCTATGGTCCAGCGCTGTGCTGGATCTCTTCGATCAGTTCCGCAGCGCCGTGTAGGATGATCTGGAAGGGGGGTGGATGCGGGGGCGAGGGAATAGGGGGCGGATCCTGCGTCAAGCGGATGAGACTTCAAGGTATAGGTCTTCCTTCCTCCTTTAGGCGGAATACCTGTGTCCATCTGTGGATGAGATCCTGCGGCTTCGCGGTGGATAAAAGGCGATGGCCCTGGGGATAGAGCCGACCTGTGGGACATTTCAACTTCGCAGCCCGATCTTCGCAGCCCGTTCGCGCCATGAGACCGAGTACACTTGCCCTCTTTGCCATTGCCCTTTGCGGCAGCGTGCAGGCCCAGAACGGCACCGTGCAACATACCGGTGCCATGCGCAACACCATGTTCAATGGCCAACTTTCGGCGTTGGTGGGCATGGACAGTGTGGCCGCTCCGGGCGTGTACGGGATTGGTCCGCTGGCCTTCTTGCGCGGTGAGTTGTTGGTGGTGGATGGGCGTTGCTACGTGGCCACGGCCACCAGTGATAGTAGCATGCAGGTGGTGGAGCGCAGCGATGCGGGTGCGCCCTTTTTCGTGCAGCAGGAGGTACACGCGTGGCGGCCGGTGGCCTTGCCCGATGGTGTAACGGACCTGCGCAGTTTGGATGGTTTCTTGACCGCCGAGTTCGGTGCCTTGCAGGCGCCCTTCGCATTCCGCATGTCGGGTGTGTTCCGGTCCGTGCAACTGCACTTGGTGGCCGTACCCCCCGGCACGGAGGTACACGGTCCGGCCGATGCCCATGCGCACAACAGGAATTACCAGTTGAACAACAGCGATGCGCAGGCCATCGGCTTCTTCTCCACGAAGCACCATGCGGTGTTCACGCACCACGACACCAACATCCATGTGCATGCCATGACTACCGACCGGCGTATGATGGGGCATGCGGACGGCCTGCTCTTCGATCCGGCGCAGGTGCAGCTATCGGTGGCGCTGCCATAGGCGGTAAGGGCAACACCCGAGCGCGGAGGTGAAGTTGTGCCCCTATCCATCCGGTGGGTCAGAGAATAGGGGACTTCCGCTATGGAGCTAGGGTCGAGCACTTCCACGTGCTCCCATCTCGCGTGTACAGGGATCGGTCGTGCAACCGGGCCGTACGTCCGGTCCAGAATTCCATCGTAGCGGGCCTTACCAGAAAGCCGCCCCAATGAGGTGGGCGCGGAATTGGCTTTCCTGCGTACTGGGCATCGAGATCGGCCACTTTATCCAACAGCCATTTTCGATCCGGGATCAGTTGACTTTGCGGAGAGGCCCAGGCACCGAGTTGGCTTTCGCGATCGCGACCTTCAAAGTAGATGTCCGAAAGTTCTTCAGGCGCTTTCTCCGCTAGGCCACATATACGGACCTGGCGCTCGATGGAGGTCCAATGGAAATTCAAGGCCACGTTGGGGTTCGCCAATAACTGGGTCGCTTTGGCGCTCTTGTAGTTGGTGTAGAAAACAAACCCTTCCTCTACCAGGTTCCGGAGATAGACCACCCTGACATGGGGCATCCCGTCCCGGTCCACAGTGGCGACCGTCATGGCATCGGGTTCCGGATCACCGTTCAGGAGAGCGTCCTGTTTCCAACTGTTGAACAGCGCGATCGGGTCAGCTGGATCCATCTCAAAGGGCATTCAGGAATGAGCGGTGAAGGTACTTCGTCCCGCTTCGGAACGGTGACCCGATGATCGCGCTGTTCCAAGTAACGCAGGCCTCAACCAACAAGCAACAACACCCTCACGCCCACAACCTCCGCATCGCTCACCTCCCCGTACCATTCGCTGTAGTACTCGTCATCGCTGGGGTGGGGTAGTTGATCGTTGTTGGTCGTTCGGTTCCTTGCTGGGTGCAATTGGTCCGGAACGTTGCTGGCAGGGCTATCGGGTCGTCATTCTTTCCGCAGGACCTGTCCCGTATTCGCGGAATGGCACAGATGGCGCAGATGGATGCAGCTGGTGTTCAAACGAAATGGCTCTGATGGTATGAGGCAAAGGCCGATCCCGAGTCGTGCTCATGAGCATTCGAGTTACAAGGCCGGTCTTCTTTCCGCCTTTGGCGGAATAGCTGTGTCCATCCGCGACATCTGTGGATGAGATCATACGGCTTTGCGGTGCAAACGAGGCGATGGCCCTGCGTTGCTGGTGGTACCGACATGTGCGGTGCGTAAGTTTGTGCAAACAACCTACCATGGCCAAGCGACCAGTAAAGAAAGCAGCACCTGTGAAAGCAGGGAAGAAGGCTGCGAAACAGGTGAAGAAGGCGGAGAAGCGTACCTCGAAGCAGGCGGCGACCAGTGCGAAGTCGCAACCTCCCGCTAAAGCGGCCAAGGCCTTGAAGCCTCTGGTGAAAGCGAAGAAGGAAGTGAAAGGCGCCAAACGTTCTGCGAAGAAGACGGTGAAGAAGGTGGAGCGATCGGCCAAGAAGTCCGTGAAGGAAGCCAAGAAGGCATCGGATACGTTGATGGCCCGAACGAAGGAAGTGGTGAAGAATGCGGAACGCTCTGCGAAGCAGGCCGTGAAGAAAGCCGAGCGGTCCGCGAAGAAGATCGTGAAGGAAGCCAAGAAGGCCTACAAGCCGACCATGGCCGAAACGAAGAAGAAGGTGAAGAAGGCGAAGCGATCCGCCAAGAAAGCCGTGAAGGAGGTGAAGACCGTGGCACAGAAGGAAGTGGTCCCGGCGTTGAAGGGTATTGGCGAACGCGCTGGACTGGCCGTTCAGCATGCCATGCACGATGCCGCAGAAGCGATCCATAGCATGACCGAGAAGTTGGGCCAAACCTTCAAAGAGCCCGCCAAGGGCCGGAAGAAGAAGAGCCGCTAGGTCCTTCTGGTGATCTTGACCCGGAAGAGGTGGTGTTCACCGTCTTTTCCGGGTCTTGCTTTAAGGGTCATTCCGGGTGCTCAAGCCCCTAGCCTCCGCATCACCATGCTTTCCACCAGGGTGAAGACCGCTTCGGGTTCGTAGGTGCGCCAGGGCATGCTGTTCAGCTTGCCACCCAAGAGGAAGTATTGGTCGATGTTGGCGTGTTGGAGGTCTTCCAGCACATGGGGCCGAATGTTCAGCAATGCGATCCAGCCGTCGGCATCGCTCACCTCCTCGTACCACTCGCTGTAGTACTCGTCATCGCTGGGGTGGAAGTTCAGTACGTTCTCGCCGATGAGGATGAACTTGGTGATCCCCTGCGCCATGAAGTGCTCCACGATGTTGCGCTTCAACAACATCACATCGTTGTGCAACAGGTCGTTCCATTCGCCGATGAGTTCGAAGATGGCATAGCCCTCATCGTAGTCCGCGAAGAGGACCTTGATGTACAAGGTGGTGCTGCCCAAGTTGTCCCATTGCGGATGGATCACATGGTCGTACACCGCATGGCTGAATTCGAATTCGCTGTGCTCTTCGCCGAACCAAGGCGACCGCTCGTCCTCTTCCACCGTGTAGTGGTGGCGCCAGTTCCAGTAGGGTTCGATGGTGTGCATATCGGTCGTTCGAAGATATTCGTTGTTCGGTCTTCGTTGGTAGAACCCTGCGAGTTGCTGTTTCCTTTTGTTCGATCCCTGATCACTCCAACCCACTGCCCACTGCCCACGGCCCACTGCCCAACTGCCCCACTGCCCACTGCCCAACTGCCCACTGCTCACTGCTCATTGCCCACTACCTACTGCCCCCTGGATCTTTCAATGGCGTTCCGCACACTGCCGTGGCGTTTCAGGAGTTCGTTGGCTTGCTCGTAATCCACATGCAGTTCATCCATCACCATCCGCGTGCCGCGGTCCACGAGTTTGTTGTTGCTCAGTTGCATGTCCACCATGCGGTTCCCCTGCACGCGACCGAGCTTGATCATCACGCTGGTGCTGATCATGTTCAGCACGAGTTTCTGTGCGGTGCCGCTTTTCATGCGTGTGCTGCCGGTCACGAATTCCGGGCCTACCACCACCACGATGGGGTGATCGGCCGTGTTCGCCAATGCGCTGTCCGGGTTGCAGGTGATGCCGCCCGTGAGGATGCCCGCCGTGTTGCACTGCTCCAAGGCACCGATCACGTATGGCGTACCACCGCTGGCCGCGATCCCGATCACGGTATCGTCCTTACCGATCGCATGTTCCTGTAGGTCTTTCCAACCTTGCTCGCGGTCGTCCTCCGCGAATTCGACCGCTTTGCGAATGGCGGCATCGCCCCCTGCGATCAGCCCGATCACCAACCCGTGCGGTACCCCGAAGGTGGGTGGGCATTCGCTGGCGTCCACGATGCCCAAGCGGCCACTTGTGCCGGCACCCAGATAGAACAGACGGCCACCGCGCTGCATGCGTTCGGCGATGGCATCCACCAAGACCTCCATGGCGGGCAGTACTTCGCTAACGGCAGCGGGCACACTGCGGTCCTCGGTATTCATGTTCCGCAGCAGTTCGGCGGTGCTCATGCGCTCCAGATGCTCGTAGTGCGATGGGCTTTCAGTGATCTTCATGCACTGCAAAGTTGGGGTAATAGCATTAAGCAGAAGGCCACCCACCGGTCGGTGAATGGCCTTCTGTGAAAGTGGCGTTGTTCTTAGTCCAACATCAGCTTGCGTGCCACTGCTCCGTCCTCGAAGCGCAGTTGCACGTTGTACGCGCCGGGCTTCAGACCCTGACGCTCCATCACCGCAGTGGTGTTGTTCACACGGGCAGTGCGTACCAAACGGCCGTTCACATCGAAGATCTCATACGAGAGGATCGGTGCTTCGGTGCTGGTGAACGTGACCCGATCGCTGGCCGGGTTCGGGAACACCTCAACGCCACGTGCGATAGCGGAGTTCTCATCCAAACCCACCAAGGAGCAAGGGCCCAAGTTCAGTGCGCAAACGATGCGTGGATTCATGTAGCCCATGATGGTATCGATGTAGGTACGACCCTTGGCGCCGCTCATGTCCGGATTGCTGGCCATGGATAACTGATGCGTGGTGACACCCGCTGGGGCACCGGGAGGGGTAGCCATCGCAGCAGCGGAATTCGGATCCCACCACTGCCATGGGCTGGCTTCATCTTGCAACGGTGCGGTGTGGCGCGGGCGGATGAATGGGAAGAGACCTTCCGGCGAAGGGGAGATGGTCACCCCATCGATCGTGGTGCCGTAGAGCGACCGCGCGCGAGCGGTGTATGGGTCTCCACTGGGGAGGGAGGCGAATGAAGCATTGTTCCCCAAGTCATTCCAGATCTGCTGGCTGATGTTGGAGCCAGAGACCGGTACCACTTGCTCTTGCGTGGTAGGCACGATCACGATCCCGTTCCCGAAGGGAGCGAATGGGTCGAATACGGTATGGAAGGAGACCAACGGCGCTTCACCACCATCGGCCCAGCTGCTGTCAGCCAGGGCACCACCCAAGTTCACCGCGAATTGCACTTCACTGGGGAAACCGTTATCCGTGTACATGTTCAAGGCACCACCGAATCCCTCGATATTGCCTACCACGTTGGTGTCGATGTAGCTCACCGTGGGCTCGAACGGATCGGGTAGGAACTTTTCAATGAACATCTCGGCCCCTTGGTCCAAGGAGATGTAAGCTTGGGCCATGTAGCCGCCTGTGCCTTCACCGATCAGGATCACTTTGTTCGGGTCGATCGCCACATCATTCGTAGTGGCCGCATTCTCCCGAAGGAAGCGAACCGATTGCTTCAGGTCATGCAATCCGCGGAATACCGCGTTGAGCAGGGTTCCTCGGCGCAATTCAAGGGTGGCGCCATCGGGCCGCCAGCCGTTGCGATAGCTCACGCTCGCTGCAACATAACCGTGGCGCGCCATGCGCATGCACATTTCCACCGCGCAACTGTCCGTGCGAATACCGACGGGGCTGCCATTGATCACCGGTGGGAGGAAGTCGCCCGTGTGGGCGTAGATCACCAGCGGACGAGCGGTCTCGGTATCGAAGGCTTGGTCCGGCTCATAGATATCCATCATCAATTCGATGGTGTTGATCACCGGAGGATCGACCGAGAAATTGCTCGTCAAGAAGTCGATGTTCGTCGCGTACGGGATGTTGGGGCTGACCAGGATCTGGTCGTTGGTGAACACCTCTTCGAGGTATCGCTCTTGTGCCAAAGCCGGAACCAATGCGGCAGCCGTGGCCATAGCGAGCACAGGGCGTAAGACTTTTTTCATTTAGGGTTGTTTGGTTTTATTTGACCTTCTGTGGGACCGAAGTTATCGATCGTTGAACTCATATTGGATCTGAAGGTACGCCAGCCGACCTACACGTGGTCCTCCGAAGACCAAATAAACGTCGTTGTTGATCGCACGGTCCAGTCTTTCACTAGCAGGAATGTCCTTGTCGAAGAAGGGCTGGAGGCCAAAAACATTGCTCGCACCCAACTTGAAGGTGAGGTCGTATTTCGGCACTTTCAGGTTCACTTGTACGTCCACCATGTCGTAGGTCGTGATCGGCCCACTGAATTGCGGCGAGCCTTCGAAGGTATAGCCCTGCACCCATTTGTAGTTGAACCCGTAACCCAATGTTCGCTTCGCGGAGAAGGGGATCTTGATCTCATGGGCATTGAGGCCCACGTTGAATTTGTGCGCAGGTGTATTGAATGCCGGGATGATCGGGTCATCGCCACCGGTGGTGAGTTTATTGTAGCTGTAGTTGCCGTTGTAGGTGATCCTTCGGCTGTAGTAGTTCACACCGAAATTGAGGCCTTGTGTGCGCACCTCGGAAGTGGCGTTGGCGGCCAACCGATAGACCTGAAGCGTGCCCGCAGGGATCCCCGACGGAGTGAATTCCCCCTGGATCCCGATCAGGTATCCGATGAAGTCGTTGTACCAGGTATGGTAAGCGGACACATCGAAGTAGAACCGCTCCCATTGGGTGCCTCGGTATCCGATCTCAATGGTGCGCGCTTGTTCCGGGCGGATGCGTTCCACATTGAAGTAATCCAATTCGCGAAGCCCAGCGATCGCTGTGGTCGTATTGCGGTAGGCTTGGAAGCTGGAAATGGTGAATAAACTGTCCCTGCCGGCCTCGAATTGCCCCTCCACATTGCCCAAAAGAATGGCCCGCCCCACGTTGTAGTAGAAGTACTGATCGGCCAAGGTGGGATTGCGGACGGCGCTGCTGAAGGAAAGTCGGAATATCTGGTCCGGGCGTGCGGTGTACACGAAGGAAGCGGCCGGCGAAAGGATCGCATTGAAGTTCTGGTTCTTGTCCATGCGCAAGGTCACCGTCGCTTTCAGCTTTTCCGGCACCAGTTGCTTCTCCAAGCCAGTGAACACCCCGAATTCGAAATTCCGGATGGTGACATCGCCCGTATCCCTGAAGATGGTGCCTCCACTGTTGGGCACGTACTGCCGCACATTGCCACCGACCACCACCTCAGCGAACTTCGGCTTGAAGCGATATTCACCCATCGCATGGGCCAACATGCTACGGTCGAAGAACAGCGACCCACCATCCGTGAACCTGCGGCTTTTGATGTCTTCGAAATTCTCATCGAATCGTTCGGTCCCTGGGGCGTAGAACGGATCCAGCGAAGAGGTATTGGCCGCATTCGTAGCGTTCAAGGTAGCCGCGTGGAAGCCCTGAAAGGTGGTGAGGTTGTTCTGGATGAATTCGTTCTGCCAAGCGGTCCACTGTTGCGCATTCATGCCTTGGGCGATGGCTTGGGAAACGGTCAGGTATCCCGGCATGGCCAGCACTTGCGGTGTAATGACATTGCCCCAATAGGTCGAATAGCGCGTATTCCAATCCAAGGTGGGACCGGCCAAGCCTTGCAGCCGAAGACCCGTTGTGTAGATGTCGTAGGTCTTGCCCGCATCCTCATGCGTAACGTAGCCCCGTACGAACCAGCGCCCCGTTCGGGCCAACTCCAATTTATGCTGATAGAACCGTACACCATCCAGCCGGTAGCGATTGTCGCCTTGGTAGACCGTGCTTCCGGTACTGAAGTTGGTTGCGAGGATCACCTCCAAGCTGTCCTTCAGGCGGTGGTGTACACTCAGTCCTGCTTTGAAATTCTGCGTTCCGTAGTCCACCAATTCGGTCTCCTTGTATCCGTTGCGCAAGAACCTGCCCAGTCCGGGGTACGTTGCCCGGTCGCTCGTACTGCGGGAGTAGTCGTTGTTCGTGGTCACTTCCTCGTCGCCGTAAATGTTCACAGCATCGTACCGCCCCGGATTCGTAATACCGGTAGGGGAGTTGCTGGTGGCATCCAGATTCTCGGCCCGCCAATCATCGGCCCGCATGCCGAACAGATTGATCTTATAGGCCCACCGTTCTTTTCCATCGGCGTTCTTGAAAACGTGCGCATACCGCACAGCGGCTTCACTCAGGTTCCGCTCACCCACCTTCAAGCTGGCACTCAACCCACGGAACGTCCAGGGACTTTTCGTGGTCATGTTGATGACCCCGTTGAAGGCACCCGGCCCGAAATACGCTGTGCTGGCACCGGCGATCACGTCCACCTTCATCACATCCAGATCACTGGCACCCAAGAAATTCCCCAAGCTGAAGTTGAGTCCCGGACTCTGGTTGTCCACACCGTCGATCAACTGCAACGAACGCACTGGACTGGTACTGTTGAAGCCGCGTGTGTTCAGCACTTTGAAGCCCATGCTCGCGGCCGTCATGTCCACGCCCTTCAAGGTCCCTAAGCTCTCGTAGAAATCGCCGCTCGGCGCTTCGCGGATCGCGATCAGGTCCATGCTCTCCACCGTGAGTGGCGCTTGCTTCTGCTTATCGCTGATCCGACTGCCGATCACTTCAGCTTCCCTCAGCAATACCTGATCGGTGCTCAGTTTGAATTTCAATTCCTGATCCAAGCTCTTTACCTGGATCTCCTGAGGCGAATACCCGATGAAGCTGATCACCAACGTGTAGGGCGGCGTTTCGTTGGTGAGGATCTCGAACCGGCCATCGATGTCGGTGGTGGACCCCACCGTAGTGCCTTTCATCACCACGCTGGCACCGATCAAGGTCTCGTTGGTGCTGCCATCCAGCACGGTGCCCCGCAACTTGTATTGCTGGGCCGTGGCCATGAAGGAGATCAGGATCCCGAAGGACACCACCAAGCAACGGAGCATGGAAAGAATGGGTCGCCGGGAAAACTTCAAGGGCAAATAGGAGATGTTGCGCTGACCGGTCCGGTACATGGGTGCGAAATATACACGGCACTTGCGTTGTTTCCGCGTTTGTGCAGATCAAGATGTTACTACCGTCACGTTGGTCATCTTTGCCCAATGGCGATCACCTTAACAAGTCACGGTGCAGCAGGTACCGTTACAGGCAGCAAACACCTCCTTGAAGTTCAGCACAGCAACGGCACCCTGACCCGCATTCTGTTGGATTGCGGCATGTTCCAAGGCGAAGCCGTGCGCGATGTGGATACCGACCCCAACCGCAGTTTCGGCTTCGAACCGAGCAGCATCGATCTGTTGGTACTGAGCCATGCGCACATCGACCACAGTGGCCTGATCCCGCGCTTGGTGGCGGAAGGGTTCGCTGGCCCGATCTACAGCACGCCTGCCACGCACGACCTCTGCACTATCATGCTGGCGGACAGTGCACACATCCAAGAGTACGATCATGCGTATGACCTGAAACGTGCGCGCAAGAAAGGCAAGGAACCCGAAGCCGATGGCCCCTTGTACACCGTGGCCGATGTGGAACCGGCCTTGGACCTGTTCGTGGAGTTGGCCTATGAAACCACGGAGGAGATCCTGCCGGGCATCACACTCACCTATTCGGATGCGGGCCATATTCTCGGAAGTGCTGCCGTACACCTCACGTTGAATGATGGTGAACGGACCGTGCGGCTCACGTTCACTGGCGATGTGGGCCGTTACGTGGATCGGATCCTTCCCGAACCGGTGCCTTTTCCACAGGCCGACGTGATCATTTGCGAGAGCACCTACGGGGATCGGGACCATCCGCCGATCGCCGATGCGGAGGACGAACTGCTGCGCTACGTCAAGGAGATCTGCGTGGCGAACAAGGGCAAGCTGATCATTCCGGCCTTCAGCATCGGGAAGACGCAAGAGATCCTCTACACACTGAACTCCTTGAGCAACGATGGCAAGCTGCCACGCATACCGGTGTTCGTGGACAGTCCGTTGGCGATCAGCGCAACGCAAGTCGCGCGGGAACACAGCCAACTCTTCCGTGATGTGGTGCGCGCGGAATTGGAAATGGATCCGGATCTATTCTCCTTCCCAGGAACTGAATTCGTGCGGGCGGCTGAGCGCAGCAAACAATTGAATGATATCGAAGGGCCCTGTATCATCATTTCTGCGAGCGGAATGATGGAGGCCGGTCGCATTCGCCACCACCTGCGCAATGAATTGGGCGATCCTGCGAACGGGCTGCTGGCGGTGGGTTTCTGCGCACCCGGCACCCTGGGCGCACGGATCCTGGATGGGGCGGAGGAAGTGAAGATCTTCGGCGATACGATCCCGGTAAAAGCCCGCATTATGCGGATGGAGTTCTATAGCGCGCATGCCGATCGCCAAGAGCTGGTGCGCTACCTCTCCTGTCAGGACCCGAAGAAGGTGAAGGAGGTCTTCCTTGTACACGGCGTGGACCACAGCCTAGAGGGTTTGAAAGGACTGCTTGGTTCCAAGGGCTTCAAGAAGATCACGATCCCGCACCGCGGACAGCACTTCAAGTTATGATGCGAGCCTGTTCGGCAGGCATCCTCAACCCGCGAAGCCCAGCGAACTCCGCAAGCTATCCGGTAATGCAGGGAGCTTTCGGCGCTCGAAGAGGAAGCTGCTGAGGTCGGCGATCTCGCTGAAGATGTAGTGGCTGTCCATGGCCCCTTTCAGGTAGGCCTTGCCCGTGCTGCCTCCGGTGCCCACGCGCAGCCCGATCATGCGGTGTACCATGTTGACGTGTCGGCTGCGCCAAGTGGCCATGCCCGCGTCAAGGTCCAGCAAGGCAGCTAAGAAGCGGAAGGGCTGTTGGAAGATCGGCTCATCCCGATAGAGCATGATGAACAAGGCGCTGCGGCAGGCGGCCGGAGAGAGCTTCCGTTCTGCCGAACCATCCACGAAGATGGTGCGCCACAAAGCGGCGTTCGCTTCTTCGCCCTTCACCAGGCTCTTGGTGTAGAGTTCTTCGAGTTGCTGGAAGAAGGGCTTGTCGCCGGCGGTCCAGTAACGCTCCTCCAAGAAAGGCATGCGCTCCAACCACGCGTTCACCAATTCGAACAGGGTAGGGAGCTTCTCCAAGGCATCGATCTCCGCCTTGTGTGCCGGAGTGAGCTGGCTGGTGTAGTACTGCTTACCGAAGCGTGCTTCCATGCGCAATCCCAGCCGGGCCTCGAGGATCTTGAACTGCATGCTCTGGAAACCAGAGGCCGGACGGAGCAGGTCGCGGAAGTCCAGAAAGTCCAACGGGGTCATGGTCTCCATGACATCCATCTGGTGTACGAGCACATCGAGGATGGTCTTTACACGTTGCAGCCGATGCACCGCGATATTCAACTCACCGCCGTTGTCGTCCACGTGCTTGTCGGCGAACATGTCGATCACGCTGCCGGCCTCGTGCAGGATCTGCTTGAACCACAATTCGTAGGCCTGGTGGATGATGATGAAGAGCATCTCATCGTGCGCCTTCACCCCGTGCTTGTCGCTTTCAGGAGCTTGGGCACCGAGGATCTTATCGAGTTGCAGGTAGTCGGGGTAGTATACGTTGGACATGGGCTTCGGGGCTTTCGATGGAAAGAGCCAAATGTAGCGGGCGGCACCTGGATCCGCGTCTGTTCGCATCCTCGCTTAGTTGTTTCTGCGACCCCGCTGGGGTCGAACACGTTCGTCCGACTCTAAATTCTATGCTCTGTGACCCCTCTGGGGTCAACCCACAAGGAGAATGACCAGTGCTGCGTTCTGACCCCAGAGGGGTCACAGAAAATGAGAGGCGATAGCCCTGGGTCTGCCCGAAGTCACTGGCGTGGTCCTTGTAACTTCGCATCGATCATGCGTAAACCATCACTTGTCCGCTACTCGCCGCGCTCGCTCGTGGCTATCCTCTTGATCCTTTTGGTGGGCCAAGTGTTCGCCCAAAGCGGTGTGGAAGGTTTGATGAACGCCTCCGATGCCGGACAACGGATGTTCGACCAACGTTCCAGCACACCGCAGTTGCATACCGGAAGGATCTACGAGCGTAAGAAGGTGGACAAGGAAGCGGAGTATCCGGGAGGGGAGGATGCCCTGTTGGACCACCTTCTGGAACCCGCGCTCTGTGGTGTATTGCCGAAAATGGAGACCTGCTTCGGTACGTCCAAGATGACCTTCGACTTCGTGGTGAATACGGACGGTTCGGTCTCTGATGTGGAATTCCTCAAGGACGGCTGCCCGGTGTTGCAGCCTCACGTGCGCTGTGCCATTCGGGGGTTGAGCATCTGGACGCCAGCTGAATTGGACGGGTTACCGGTTCGCATGCGGTCACGCGCCTCGGTGAAGTTCGACCTCCGCTGATCCGGACCTGCGGATCCCCACCGCCTTTCGGTCGGGTGAGTTGAACACATCACCATGAATGAAGAACGCCCTCCCGGACTCCGGTTGGGCGTTCTCCTGTGAGGGTGTGCCGATCACTTCGATTGGCGCATCATCGGGCTGTTGTTCGCCTTCTTCGGTTCAGCCCGCTTCTCGGAAACTTTGCTGTCCTCGATGAACTGCACGAATTGCTCCTTGTTGAGGATCTGTTCCAGGTCCTTGTCACGCATGTCCATCAGAATTTGGGAACGCGCGTCTGCGGCCTCGCCCTCCAGATCCGCGCTCTTCAATTCCTTCATCTGCGCGTTGAAACGATCCATGACGGGTCTGGTCAGTTCGGCTTGTTTGGGATCGAGGCCGTATTGATCCGCCCATTGTTGGTGGGCGGCAGCCGCTTGTTCAATGGTTGCCTTATCCATTTCGGCATCCTTGCTTTCTTGTGCGTTCACGGCGGTCAGCGTGGCCAACAATACCGTGGTGAGTAGGATCTTCTTCATGGTTCGAATTTAGGTACTCGTTCACAAGTTCCGTTCCAAGACAGCGGTGCGCATCGAACTTTTTCGCCCGTCAGCGTTTTCCGACCGACCAATTTCGTCTTGGAGGGAGCGTTCGTGCGTTCGCACGGCCATGTGGCGCGTTTCGCCGACAAGGCGATCATCTTTGCTCCATGCAACGCATCCGATCCTTCCTGCTCATCGCGTTCGGCTTCTCTTGGGCTGTGGCCGGTGTGATGGCCTTGTTCGGTATCCATGCCAGCAGCGGAATGGCGTACATCGCTGGTGCCGCCGCCTTTATGCTTGGCCCGGCCGTGGCGGCTCTGGTTCAGCATGTGCTGATCGACCGCTCACCTGCTTCGATGCTGGAGTTGCACCCACGTTCCATTCGGATCCCCGCCTTGCTTTGGACCGTGCTGCTCGGTGTGGCGATCATTCCGTCCTTCTTGGTCGTGGATCATGTGTTGGGGGATCGACTCGGGGTCGCTGCATTCGGGCATGTGTCCATGGCCAGTGATCACCTCGAAGAGGTCGTGGCGCAAATGGCCAATGAGCGTGGCGTGGTGACCACCTCGGAAACGATGGATGCACTGAGGGACGTGCCCGGTGCTGTCATCCTGCTCCTCGTGTTGATCGCCGCGGTCTTTGCGGCCTTCACGGTGAATGTCCCCTTCATGCTGGGCGAGGAATTGGGCTGGCGGGGGTACCTCTTTCAAGCAACGTCCACTTGGAGCGCGGGTCGACGGATCCTCTTCACTGGAACGTTCTGGGGACTGTGGCATGCACCCCTCATTCTGATGGGCCACAATTATCCGGAGCATCCATGGCTGGGTATTCCGTTGATGGTGGTGTTCTGCATCCTGCTTGCCTTCCTGTTCGATCATTGTCGAACGCGTGTGCAAAGCGTATGGGGTCCCGTTGTGCTTCACGGCTTGATCAATGGTTCGGCGGGTGCTACGGCTTTGTTCGCCTTTGGTGGTCATTCGCTGGTCGCATCGCCCGTTGGTGCAGGTGGCTTCATCGCGATCGCACTTCTGGTCGTGATCGTACTGAGTATCGATGGATCCTATCGCAGAGCCCTGTGGGTGGTTCCAAGGTCCAACGAGAACGGATCCGTGCCGGGATGAACGATCTTCGTCCCATGGTGTCGCGTTCTCTGTTCTGCTTATCCCTTTTCGCAAGTGCTGTGGCGTGTGCCAACGAATACGTGGTACCACCCGGTGATGTGGCGGGCTTCTTCGCGGAACTTCCTAAGGATGCAACGGTTGTCTCCTTCAGTGCGGCGGACACCTACTATTGTGAGGGAGACATCGTACTGCCACCGCGCAGACTCTTGGTCATCGATGGCAAAGGGGCTACGCTGAAACTGGGACCGAAGTCCAACGGATTCACCATGGTCATTGCCGATCAGGCGGAAGCTATGCGGCGCACGGGCAGTCGGTATGTGATCCGCGATTTCGCTGCGATCGAAGGAGGGCGAAAGGCCATCGACTTGAAAGCGACCTTGAACAGCGCCGTGATCAATTGCCGAATGACCGGCCAGTCCGTGGCGGGTATCGATCTGCGTTTTTGTTTGATGGCACGCTTGCAGAACGTGCTGGTGACCAATCCGGCACGCAAAGGCATCGTGGTGCGGTGTGGCAATTGGCCCGGGGCCACCACATACAACAGCCAAAGCAACCACACGGTGCTGGATCAATGCCGGGTGTATTGCACGGCCACCACGACGGCGGCCTTCACGGTGTTGAACACGGGTGGGGTCCACCTTACGGATTGCATCAGCGAAGGTGCCATGGCGGACTACGACCTCTTCCTATCCGCGAGCACCAAGGGTGATGAGGAACGGGGAGCGAACAACGCGGTGGTGAAGTCCTTCACGCTGGACAATTTCCATGTGGAACATCGTTTGCGGAAGGCAAGCATCTATGTGAACATGCCGCCGAAGTCCACGGTGAACCTGAGCAATGTCTATTGGAACAACCCGATCGGTGCGCCGGTGCTGCTGTACGTTTCCGGGCAAGTGAACGTGCGGAACATCGGTTGGTGGAACCCCGATTTCCGGATCCACACACGCGTGGCGATGCCTCACTTGAATTTTGAAGCGTGCCACAAAGCACTCGTCATTCCGGATCATCCGGATGCGTCCGGCACGCGATCCGGAGCGTTGGAGTTGGTGGATCCGCTAACGAACCAACACAAGTTGGACATGTCCTTCGTGCGCATCACGCACCGGGCGATGTGAATCATTCCTCTTCCGTGGAAGGCACCACGCGGATCAAGCGATCGTTGAATTCGACTTCTTGGCCGGGGCGGATCTTGCAGGTCTTGCGCAGTTCGGTTTCGCCATTCACGCGCACCAAGCCTTCGGCAACGATCTGTTTGCCTTGTCCACCGGAGTTGCACAGGCCCGCCAATTTCAGGAGTTGGTTCAATTCCACGTATTCTCCTTTCACCTCGAAGATGATCGGCTCCATGTTCTGCTTTTCGGTCATCGGATGTTCAGGATCTCCAAGTGTTGTATGGTCGCGCCGAGTTGAAAGGGAACACGATCCCCAACGCGGGTGCCGATGAGGACCCTGGCGATGGGCGCTGTGAAGGCGATGCGCAATTCCTTCACCGACGCTTCATCCACCCCAACGATGGTGAAGGTGCGTTCCGTGCCACGCTGGGGTCCATCGGCGTGCCGATACGTGACCGTACTGCCGAAGCGTACTTCTTCCGGACTTCCTTCCGCGCGCTCCACAACGTGCGCCGTGACGATGCGTTCGTTCAACAGGGCAAGGCGCCCATCGAATTCGGCATGCCTTCGCCGCCGTTCGTCATCACTTCCCTGCAATCCAGCACGTTCCTCCATCAAGGCGGTGCGTTCGTCCTGTAGCAGTTGAAGTCCGCGCGGTGTTACGTGGTTGGGCACGCCATCGGGCAAGGCCGCGCGCGGTGGTATGAAGGGCGCTTCCTCCTGGTCATCCTCTTTGACGAATCCGCGGCTCATGGGCAACACGGTCGCAGGCGACCGCGTGGCCGAAGCTAGTGGAGAACTACAGATAGGCATCCGGTCGGACGTTGGTGGGGGACTTCATTCCTCGTGCGGGCTAGGCTTCACTGGGCATTGATCGGATGGTGTCCGTGGGTTCTTGCCATCGGGAGGTTCATAAGAATGATGCAGTGCTTGCTTGGATTTGATCTTTCGTGGCGTACTTTCGGAACGTGACCAAACCAACCACAGATCGAAGTCGTGTAAGTACCCGAGTCAAGCGGGTACTAGGAGAGTTGTTGGTGGCGCCTCCTAAAGGGCGTGGCCGCAAGCCGGAAACGGTGGCCTTCCAGTGGCATGATGGAGCAGGGGAGTTGCACTACGAGGTGTTAAGTCCGGCCCAAAGCTGGCCGTACCTCTCCAAGAACTGAACAGCCCTCCGGCAATGGCGGACCTGCGCTGGATCATGCTTGCTTGTTTTCTCGTTTCCTGTGCCCAAAGCGCATCGGACGAACAGTTGATCCGTGCGGTTCTTGCCGAACAAGAAGCGGCATGGGACCGAGGTGATATTCCGGGCTTCATGGAAGGCTATGCCGATCCGGTCTGCTTCATCAGCAAGAAAGGGATGACCTGTGGCAAAACAGAGGTGACGGCGAATTACCTGCGTTCCTACCCGGACGAACAGACCATGGGCGATCTGACCTTCGACATCCACGAGGTATTGCCCGCTGGTAAGGACCATGCTTGGGTCACCGGTACGTGGCAATTGGACCGCACGGTCGATACGGTCGGTGGGGGCTTTTCGCTCCTTTGGGTGAAGGAGACCGCAGGCTGGCGGATCCTTCGTGACCATACCTACTAGTCCGGTATCTTCGGCGCATCGAAACCCTCCTTGAAGCTCCGATCACGTTGATCCTGGTGGTGTTGACCACCTTGGTCTCCATTGCGGCGCTTCAACAGCGCGCGCTCTTCGGATCCTTGATGTTCCGCCCTTACGCGGTACACGCGAACAACGAGTGGTATCGGCTCATCACCCATGCATTCGTACACGCGGACTGGGGACATTTGTTCGTGAACATGTTAGTGCTCTACGTCTTCGGCCGTAACGTGGAGCAGACCCTGGTGTTCGTTTCTCCTTTGCCGGTGCAGTTGGTCTATCCTACCTTATACCTCGGCGGGGTCCTCTTCGCCACCTTGCCTGGTATGGCGAAGCATCGCTTGGATCCCGGATATGGTTCCGTGGGTGCTAGTGGTGCGGTCTCGGCGGTCCTCTTCGCCCAGATCATCCTGATGCCGACGCTTTCCATTTCGGTCCTGTTCATTCCGGATATTCCCGCTTGGTTGTTCGGGATCCTCTACCTGATCTACTCCTATGCCATGGATAAGCGCGGCGGTGACAACATCGCACACGATGCCCACTTCTACGGCGCGGTATTCGGTGTGGTCTTCCTCCTCGCGCTGCAACCTGCGCTCTTCTTCAACTTGCGCGCCATCGGCGCATCGCTCGGCCTATGAAGAAGAAGGGCCTCTTCTTGGATCGTGATGGAGTGATCAATCGCGAACGCGGTGCGCATACGGTCCGGCTCGCGGATTTCGAAGTATTGCCGGACGTGCCCCAAGCCATCGCAGCGGCCGTGCGTGCCGGTTGGGTCGTGGTGGTGATCACCAACCAAAGCGGGATCGATCTGGGTTTGTACGATCGTGCGGAAGTGGAGCGAATGCATCGCTACCTTGGCGACATGCTCCGCGATCAGGACACCGCCGTGGCCGATGTCCTTTACTGTCCTCATCATCCCTCGGTGGGAAAGTGCCTATGCCGCAAGCCGGGTTCCTTGTTACTGGAACGCGCAATGGCGAGACACGGCATGGACCCCGCATCGTCCCTGATGATCGGCGATCGTGATCGGGATGTGGAAGCTGCAACGCGTGCCGGTGTCCGTGGTATCCTTGTAGCACCCAATGCCTCCCTGCTGGAAACCCTTCGAACACATGGCCTGATCCCATGAAGGACCTGGTCAACATCAATGGCGAAGTGGTGCATGGCGATAAGCCGGTGATCACACTGGACAACCGCGCCTTCCATTACGGCGACGGATCGTTCGAGAGCATGCGCGTGGTGAATGGGAAACCGCGCTTCTTGGATCCGCACTGGGCCAGGTTGACCTCCGGGGCCGAACTCTTGCGGATCGAACTCCCGGAAGGATTGGATCGCACCAGTTTCGAGCGGTACATCGTGGAACTCGTGCAGCGCACGGGTCATGTGAATGCGCGTTGTCGCTTCACCCTCTTCCGTACCGGCGGCGGGCATTACCGACCGGCGAGCAATAAGGGGGGGTTCACCATTGAGTTGAATCCACTTATCGAACCGACCTATACGCTGAATGAACACGGCCTCATGGTGGACATCTGGCCGGAGATGCGCAAGCCGATCAATGATCTGGCACGCCACAAGACGTTGAATTGCCAGTACTACATCATGGCCTCGCTTTGGAGCCAACAACGCGGCTTGGATGATTGCTTGTTGCAGAATGAACGCGGCAACATCATCGAGAGCAGTTCCGGGAATTTGTTCATCGTGAGCAACGGTGTGCTCTATACGCCTTCTTTGGCCGATGGATGTGTGGGCGGTGTAATGCGCGCGCAGGTGATCAACTTGGCCATTGCGAACGGTGTGAAGGTGTATGAATGCGCCTTGAATCCGCAGAACCTGTTGGCCGCAGATGAATTGTTCTTCACGAACGCCGTTGCGGGTCTGCAATGGGTGGGTACCTATCGGACCAAACGCTATGCGCACCGCTTGTCCGGGTTGCTCACGGAACTGCTTCGGGAGGCAACGGTCAGTTGAGCGAAGGGTCCTCCGGGAAGTTGGCCAACGGAGCGAAGCTGCGACCCATACCGCGCAACGTGGTTCCCCAGAGATCGGAATTCTTGATGTCCATGATCCGCTCCTTGCTACCCCGTGCCACCAGCCAAGATTTCTCACTGAGTTCCATTTCCAACTGGTCTTTGCTCCAGCCGGAGTAGCCGACGAAGAACCGAACGTGACGCGTGAGTCTTGCGTCGGCTTCCAGCACACCGCGCAACTGGTCGTAATCGCCTCCCATGAAGACACCGTCCACCACCTCTTGGCTGCCTTCGATCCGTTGGCCTAAAGTGTGTATGTAGAATAACGAACCACTTTCCACAGGACCGCCGATGCCCACTTGCGATCCGATCGGGGGCATGTTCTCCATCAGGTCGTTCACGGCGAGGTCCATGTGTCGGTTCAGTACGAAGCCGAAGGAACCCTCCTCGTTGTGTTCACACAAGAGCACCACGGTCCTACGGAAGTACGGATCGGTCAAGTACGGTTCGCTCACCAGCAAATGTCCGCGTGCGGGTGCGTGTTGATTATCGGGGTCGAGATCGAGGAATTGGCCGGGCATTGCGATCGGAAAGTAACCCCCACGGACCGAACCGTGCAAACACATCCGAACAACGGAGGCTGGAAAGGCACCGATGGATACCTTCGCCGAGCACGATCAATGAACAATGGATAAGCTCAAGACCGACCGGATCGATTACTCTAAAATGACCCTGACCGAAGAGCAAGCAGGTATGGATCCCATTGCCCTGTTCGGCACTTGGTTCCGCCAAGCCCAGGATGCCGGGGTCGCGGAACCGCATGCCATGACCTTGGCCACGGTAGGAAGCCTGACCATCAGTTGCAGGGTGGTGTTGCTGCGTTCGTTCGACGCAGATGGGTTCCAGTTCTTCAGCAATTACAACAGCCGTAAGGCCATGGATCTGGAACGTGATCCGCGCGCTGCACTCAACTTCTACTGGGCAGAAACGGAACGTCAGGTGCGCATCGAGGGGAAGGTGGAGATGCTTCCGGCTCCGGAATCCGATGCCTATTTCAATTCACGTCCACTGGAAAATCGCGTTGCCGCTTGGGCCAGTGACCAGAGTCGCGCGGTGGAAGGGCGGCAGCAACTGGAAGAACGCTTCGAACGGTGGAAGGAACGCTTCGCGGATGGTGATGTGCCTCGCCCTTTACATTGGGGTGGTTACCGTGTAAGGGCCCAACGCATTGAGTTCTGGCAAGGACGTCCCAATCGGTTGCACGACCGTATCGCGTTCGAACATTTCGCGGATGGTTCGTGGGGTCGTGTTCGATTGCAACCTTGATCCTGGGTAAGAACCAGCTGAACGCAGAAGACCCCGGCGTGAGCCAGGGTCTTTGCATCTGTGGTCAGGGGAAGACTACTTCTTCTTGGCAGCAGCCTTCTTCGCCGCCTTCTTCGGAGCCGCCTTCTTAGCAGTCGTCTTCTTGGCAGCGACCTTCTTAGCAGCAGCTTTCTTCGGTGCTGCTTTCTTAGCGGCCTTCTTCGGTGCAGCCTTCTTTGCGCCAGCCTTCTTGGCTGCAGCTACACGTGAATTCCGCTTGGCAGGGCGCGACTTACCAGTGCTTCCGGCGGTACGCTTGCCTTTCTTCGTCTTCTTGTCACCTTTTCCCATTGTATGGATCGTTAAGGGTTTGGTCAAATGTATCGGGGGTGCTATACGCAGGATCCTAAGGTCATGTTCCAATTCTCAACCTGTATTTGTCAATAACCACGTCGCACTTTCAACGGTATTCGCCCAGCACGAGGGTTCGACTTCAACGGTTCGATCAACAACCGATCACTTCATATCCGATCCGTTCGTCGTCCGATCATCGGCCTGCTCGCGACGGAAACGCTCTTCCAAATGGGCCGCGCTGTGTACCACCTTTCGTGCCCATGCAAGTTTCAAGGCCGTTCGTTCGTCGGTAGGTAAGGTGTACGGTACTTCACTCGCCCGCAACCGCTGCATCACGGTGTACAAGACGATGGCCGCTGATGCGGAGATGTTGTAGCTCTCGGTGAATCCGTGCATCGGAATGCGCAAGTGGATGTCAGCAGCATCCATCAATGCAGGACTCAATCCGGTCAATTCGGTTCCGAAACAAAAGGCGAGAGGTCGATCCAGTTCGATGGTGTCGGGAGTGATGTCCTTGCTGCGCGGTGAGGTGGCGACGATGCGATAGCCTTTGGCACGAAGGGCTTGCACGCAAGCCGCCGTATTGTCGTCATGGGTTCGGTACCGATGGATGTCCACCCATTTCGAAGAACCCAAGGTGACATCCGGATTCAGTTGGTACGCGTTCTTGTTCTCGATGACGTGGATGTCCTGGATACCGACCAGATCACTGGTGCGCACCACCGCGCTTGCATTCTGGGACTGATAGATATCCTCCAAGACCACCGTTACATGTCGGGAACGCATCGGCGCAATTCGATCGAAGAGCTCCTGCTTGTTCGGTGAAATGAACGGGGCAAGCCGTTCGTAGAGTTCGTGATCGGTCATCGTGCAAAGGTCTTCACCTGTATCCTGAAAAAGAAAGTCCCCCGCTTTCGGCAGGGGACTTTCCAGTAGAGCGGTCGTCGCTTACTTCACCTTTGAGGAGAGGTCTGCGCCAGCCTTGAACTTCACTACCTTCTTGGCAGCGATCTTGATCTCCTTACCCGTTTGTGGGTTGCGGCCTTTGCGAGCAGCACGCTTGGTGATGGAGAAGGTGCCGAAGCCAACGAGGGCAACGCGCTCACCTTTCTTCAGCGCCTTGGTGGTGCTGGTCACGAATGCATCCAATGCACGCTTTGCATCAGCCTTCGAGATCTTTGCGTCTGCGGCGATCGATTCGATCAATTCTGCTTTGTTCAAGCCCATGGTGTTGATGTGTTTGAGTTGGTTTGTTTTTGTGAACTCAGGAGCAAATGTACCCTAGGAACCGCGTCTGTCAACGGTTTCCGGCCGGATGTCCGGAAAATGTTGAAAACAAAGGGGGTTTGTTGATAAGTACGCCTGTATCCCGCCCCCAGCAAGGGTTTGCGAAAGCCTCACGATTCCAATTCCAAGCCGTTGAATCAACGGGAAGATCGGCACCATTCCTCGATCGCTCCGAGCGGTCGTTCACAAGTGGCCATCAGGTTAGCACGGTGCCTTCCACGTTGCGTGAACCGCGAAGGAAATCGTTGGTGGACATGCGCTTGCGACCTTCCAGTTGAAGGTCCAGGATCCGCAGTTCCCCATCCGAGCAGGACACGGTGAGCTGTTCGCCCCGCAGGTGGATGGTTCCCGGGCTACCCGCTGCAGGCCCAGTGGTAGCGGTGCTTCGCAAGAGTTTGCAGTGCAAGTTGGTGCCCGTTGGGTCGGTCCATTTGCACCATGCTCCAGGGTATGGGGATAGGCCTCGCACCTGATCGTGTACGGCTTGTAAGGGTCGGTCGAAACGGATCCGCGTATTGGTCGTGTCGAGTTTCGGAGCGGATGGTGGCGGTGCGTTGGAGTCGAAGTCCTGCGGTGTTCCGGTCAAGGTGCCGGTGAACAATCCATCCACGGTCCGAACCATCAGCTTCGCGCCGATCGCCATCAACCGGTCGTGAAGGTCACCGGCCGTTTCATCCGGACCGATCGGGGTGGTTTCTTGCAACAACACATCACCGGTATCGATGGTGTGCTGGATCAAAAAGGTGGTGACACCTGTGCGCGATTCGCCATTCATCACCGCCCAATTGATCGGTGCGGCTCCGCGATATGCGGGAAGTAATGATCCATGCAAGTTCACCGTTCCCAAGGTCGGTTTCGTCCAGACCACTTCCGGCAACATGCGGAAGGCGACCACCACGTACAAAGCAGCATCGAGTGCATCCAGTTCGGCCAAGAATTCCGGTGCTTTCAATCGTTCCGGCTGAAGGATGCGTAGACCCAACTCCAGCGCCCTTTCCTTCACCGCCGAGGCCTTCAACTGTCTGCCTCGCCCGGCCGGTCGGTCCGGTGCCGTGACCACTGCGCGCACATCGTGTCCGCCATCGATCAGTGCATTCAGCGTGGCCACCGCGAATTCCGGAGTGCCCATGAAGACGATCCCTTGCTTGCTCATTTTCCTTGAAGGTGCGAAGGTGCGAACCGGAAGCGGTATGGCAACAAAGCATCGGATCCGGCGTATTCCACACCGATCCGAGGACCGGTGGTCACCGCTTCATCGGGGATCCAGATGCCGCGATCCTCGATCCAGATGCGTTGACCATTCAAGTCCGTTCCGTTGTCCGCAGTGGTGATGCCCAACGCTTGTGTTAGTGTGCCGGGGCCGTTGGTCGTACTTCTTCCGTTGCGTCGTGTGTTCATTCTTGCAACACCGTCCCTCGGGATCACGGCGCGGATCAACACGGCCTGTGGCTCATCGATCTCGCGGACCACCACATTGAAAAGGTGATGGATGCCGTAGCACAAATACACGTAAGCGATGCCACCGTTCCGGTACATGCTGGCGTTACGTTGGGTGCGCTTTCCACCGTATGCGTGTGATGCCCGGTCGCCTCTCCCCATGTATGCTTCCGTTTCTGCGATGATCCCGGCGGACCGCCCATCGTCATCTTGTGCCACCAGGACCTTGCCCAATAGGTGTTGCGCAGCAGCGAGTGCATCGAACTCCTGGTAGAACGAAGGCTTCAATTTCATGTCCCGCTCTGGTTGTCCTCCTCCTCATCCGAGTTCCATCGGCGAATATCCACATCGGCCGTTACGCTGATCAATGGCTTTGCCACGGTGTACAGGTTCGAAGCAACACGCGCTTGGCAGATGTCGCAGATCCCGCAATCTTCGGCATGCTCCTCTCCGAAGTAGTGGATCAGGCGCTTCGCCCGGCACAGCGTTGTTCCTTCCATGTATCCGATCATCGCGGCCATGCGTTCTGTTGCACGTTGCTTGCGGGTGGCGAGTGCGGCCGGGTCCAAGGTGAGTCGGCTGGCATCCAGCCGCGGAAGTAATAGCGTGGCGGTCGGCGAATCACTTCGTTGTCGATAGGCAATGACCTTCTGTCGATCCAATTCTTTCAATCGGGAGATCACCGTGCTCGCCTGCCATTCCATCGCACGTGCCATGCGATGTTCATCGATCACTACGGGTTCTTCATACAAGCCTCCGTACATCCGAAGCAGCGTTTCCATGACCGGCCCTAGGCGCGTGTCGTTCAACCGGATCCCATACACCACGCGCTGGTCGGCAAGGATCAGCACGCGCGATGGCGTACGGAGCCCATCGGATAGGCTGAGTTTACCGTCCAATTCC
The DNA here is from genome assembly GCA_016710015.1 of Flavobacteriales bacterium. Taxonomy (GTDB): domain Bacteria; phylum Bacteroidota; class Bacteroidia; order Flavobacteriales_F; family PHOS-HE28; genus PHOS-HE28. The sequence continues at coordinate 205,436 of JADJLR010000001.1, read as the reverse complement.
AGCGCTTTGAGTGAATGGGTGATGGTGAGCGGCGGCAACTTGGTGCGCGTGACCAGTTCTTGGAGTTCCACTGCATAGGCTTGGAGTAGGCCGGAACCCAAAGCGATACCATGCAGGTTTGCGAATGCTTGATACACTTTGCGTACATGTTCCAAAGCCGGGAATGAAGCGAGCAGTCGCTCTTCCATGCGTTCCACATCACCAGGCCCGGTGAGCAAGAAGGCGTAGGACGACCGGCCATCACGACCGGCACGACCGGCTTCCTGGTAGTAGCTCTCGAGATCAGCAGGTGGTTCCATATGGACCACGGCGCGCACATCGGCCTTATCGATGCCCATGCCGAATGCGTTCGTAGCAACGATGCACCGCACTTGTCCCGAGGTCCATTCCTGTTGGATCCTATCGCGCTCCTCGGGTGGAAGGCCAGCGTGATAACCCGCAGCGGATATGCCATGCTGGCTCAAGAAGTTCGCGATCCGGATGGTGCTTCGCCGATCGCGCACATACACGATCGCGGTGCCCGGAACATGGTGGAGTATGCGCAGCGATCGCCCTTGCTTGTCTTCGCTTCGGCTCAACCACAAAGTGAGTTCTGGTCGGTAGAATGATCCGCGGATCAACGTGGGCTTCGCGAAAGCCAACCGCTGCATGATGTCCGCAGCGACCTGCGGTGTGGCGGATGCCGTCAATGCGATCACCGGAACATCGGGGCGTACAATGCGCACCTCCGCGATGTTCAAGTAGGCCGGCCTGAAATCATAACCCCATTGCGAAATGCAATGCGCTTCATCCACGGCGATCAGACCAAGTGGTAAACGTGGAAGCCGGGCCTTGAAGAGTTCGGAGGCCAACCGTTCCGGCGAAACGTACAGGAACGCATACTTCCCCAGAGCGGCACTTTCCAATGCATTGTCGATCTCTTCCGGCCGCATGCTGGAGACAATGGCACGTGCAGCCACACCTTGCTTCTTGAGCCGTGACACCTGATCCTTCATCAAGGCGATCAATGGCGAGATCACTAAACACATGCGGCCCATGGCCAAGGCTGGGACCTGAAAGCAAATGCTTTTGCCTCCGCCGGTGGGAAGCAAGGCCATGGTGTCCTTTCCAGCCAGAACGGAACGGATGATCTCTTCCTGCTTGGGTCGAAACTGCGTATAGCCCCACACGCGTTCCAGTACGGCGTGGATGTCCTGATGCGCAGTAGGAATGGGCTTCGAAGGCATTCGGTTCCAAAGGTGCGAGGGGAAAAGGCCGTCCACAAAGGCAAGTGGTTACATTTGTTCCAACCTCATAAAACAAAGTCGATGATATCGACCGGGCAAAAGATAGCGACACAACGTATTGAGCGGTCCAAACTGGCGGATACCGATCTGGACAACATCAAGTTCGGCAGGGTCTTCAGCGACCACATGTTCGTGATGGAGTACGCGGATGGTACATGGAAAACACCGAACATCGTGCCCTTCGCTGATATGCGAATGAGTCCTGCTGCTTTGGTGCTACACTACAGCCAGACCATTTTCGAAGGACTCAAGGCCTATCGCTCTGTGGATGGAAGCGTGAATATCTTCCGGCCGCAAGCGAACATAGAGCGGATGAACCGCAGCGCGGAACGCATGTGCATGCCGACCATTCCGGAGGAACTGTTCATGGATGCACTCATCGAACTGGTTCGTTTGGACAAGGAATGGCTTCCGAAAGGAGAGGATGCGGCGTTGTACATCCGTCCGTTCATGTTCGCGAGCGACGAGTATATCGGTGTACGACCCAGCGATGGATACCGCTTCATGATCATCACCTGTCCCGTGCGCGCCTATTATACCGATGCGGTGAAGGTGAAGGTGGAAACGGAGTACAGTCGGGCATTCCCCGGTGGCACTGGTGAGGCGAAGTGCGGTGGGAATTATGCGGGCGGTTTGTACCCCGCGATGTTGGGGACGAAGCAAGGGTATCATCAGTTGGTATGGACCGATGGTCTTTCGCACAAGTACATCGAGGAGAGTGGGACGATGAACATCTTCTTCAATATAGATGGCACTTTGGTCACCCCTGCATTGGACGGTACGATCCTCCGCGGCATTACGCGGGACAGTATCATTCGGATCGCAACGGATGAAGGAGTGAAGGTGGAAGAGCGCCGCGTCAGTGTGGAAGAGATCCTGGTTGCTGCACGGAACGGACGTCTGCGTGCGGCTTATGGTGCGGGTACTGCGGCTACGATCGCGCACATCGCGAGTATCGCCTTTGGCGATGAGATCTTCTCCCTTCCGAATGTGGAGGACCGGAAGATCGCGAACATGGTCGGTGAGAAATTGGATGATATCCGTCGTGGTCGCATGGTCGATCCGTACGGTTGGATGGTCCCGGTAGGTTGAAAACGAACCGATCGATCGAAAGCCCCTTCCGAGGGGCTTTCTTATTTCAACCGTAACCCGGAAAGGCTGTCAGGAATGATGGCCAGACCCAATGCACAGAACACCAAAGTGAATGATGGCCATGCGAAGAACGTGATGCCCAAGAGTATACCGGTGACCAGTGTTACCCCGAAGCAAAGGCCCGTAATGTGCAAACCAATGAACGCGAAACGGTTCACCGGACGATCCCGGGCTGTGCGGTAATTCGTGGAGTGCGGGCGAACCGGAGGTGCGGCACAAGTGGTCAAGGGCCGATAATGGCGCAACCGTTCGTCGTAGTTGCGCCGACGTACCGGATCGCTCAATTCCTCGTAAGCCCGATGAACGGCATGGAACAAGGAGGCTGCTTGTGGAGCTGGATTGCGATCGGGGTGGCAGCGCTTCACCAGCGCCCGATACGCCTGCTTGATCTGCCGAAGCGAAGCACTGCGTTCCACACCAAGTACTTTGTAGTGGTCGTATCGTATGGTTTCGGACATCACTGGTCGAGACGCTAGGACCGTTCCTCAAGTGAAAGTATGCGATCCGTGGCCTTCGTGTATCTTAACGATGCAACGCAATGTGTATGACCCTCCGTATCCTACCCATTCTTTTGCTGCTGAACGCGGTGTACTGCTCTGCGCAAGGGCCGGTGCTGGTGCGTGGCATGGTGCGTGATGCGGGTTCCGGTGTACCACTCGCGGACGTACACATTCGTTCCTCCGCTGCAGATCCAGGGACGGTCTCGGCTCGTGACGGGGCCTTTGTGCTATCCATTGCCGATCCCAAAGGAGTGGAACTGGTCTTCTCTTTCGTGGGGTACGCCACGCAGCACTTACCGGTAACGCAACAACGACTTGCCGACCCGAAACCGCTTCAGGTCCGTATGGTACGGCAAGCCGTGGAACTCTCGGGCGTTACCATCGAGCGACCTGCACCGGAAGTGGTCTACCAACGTTCAGATCTTCATGTGGGGGATCACTTCATCAACGATCAAGGAGTCTGGGTGCTCACCTATGAAAAGCCACGGCTGTGGCACCGCGAGGCGGAGGCCGGTAGGCAGGTCTATCGGGATGCCAGATTGCATTTACTGGATACCAACTTCGTGGAGCGCTGCTCGGTCCGGTTGCCCACCGAGGTGGAGCGACTGCACCACGATCATGCGCAACGCACCATCGTAGAAGGTCTGCGAAATGCTTGGGTCGTGGAAGTGCGCAACGGTGCTTTGGTGCTTCAGGAGTTGGCGCTGAGTGCGCTACGCGAAAGTGTGTTGCCATGGACCGATAGCATCCAAGGTCTACTGCTGGGGAGCAACCGCAGCTTGACCTATCCGGCATTCGACCATTTCGCGGTGGATCGCGAAGGGACCTCGCATGTGATCTGTGCCGTGGAGGACAAGCGTCTGATGGAATTGTTCCGGAGCCAGTACAAGTACATGAGCGGTGCGGACAAGGTGATCGCCATGGACCTGGGGTTCGAGACCGGTGTGGATCCGGAAGTGATCGCCGGGTACATGACGGCATTCTACAACGACCCGTACTTCGACCCACCGTACGCACCCTTGTTCGTCGTGTCCGATACGCTTTGTGTGTTCGATCACTATCGCCGAACACTTCGCAAGTTCCTGCCGGATGGATCGTCGGTGGGAGAGGTACCCATCACGCACCAAGCGGACAAGGCATGGTGCGATCGTTTGGTACAGGATCCATCGAGTGGCATGGTCTACGCGCTGTTCGCACGGAACCTCCATACTTGGCTTCGTATGATCGATCCGAGAACGGGTGCTTTAGGTCCTGTGCGGATGTTGGATCATCCGTTCCCGGAGGATGTGCGGGTACACGATGGCCATGCCTTTTACATCTACAGACCTTACGGCTCCTTGCAACACCGCACGTTGTATCGCCAGCGGATCAAGTGAGTTGGTGGTCAGCCTTGGCCGGGATATCGCTTCGGGTAGTCGATCCAGACCAGGGTACCGCTTGCCTTGGTCACCAAGGACCAATCATCGACCATAAGATCGATGCGCACCAAACCACAGGTAGGCAACGCGCTGATCCCGGAATCGGTGAGGTGATCCACCAATAGGCCGAATCCGGGCATGTGTCCGAAGAGCATGACGCGATCCGATGCATTCGGCAGGTTGTTCACGATGCGATGCAAGGTGGAACGCTCGGCATGGTGGATCGCACGGTCCTCGCGGTAGGCATGGTCGCCGATCGACATTGCGGTCTTGAAGAAATCAGCGGTGGTCTTCGCACGTAGGGCGGGGGAGCTTATGATCAGATCCAACGGCTCGCCACGATCCTTGAACACCTTGGCCATGTGAGGTGCATTGCGGAAACCGCGCTCGTTCAAAGGGCGGTCGAAGTCGTCCATGCCTGCATCGGCCCAACTGCTCTTGGCGTGCCGACAGAGGTAGAGGACCTTCATGCGCGCTGCCCGTAGGCACTAATGACCGAAACGGTTGAGTCCGTCGAGGATGGCGAGCAACAAACGATTCGCGTCCATGCTTACCGCCAAAGTGACGTGCGCCATGCGTGCATCACTGAACTGTTCAGTACGACGAAGGCCTTTGCTGATCGTCAAGTACAAGGTCTCGGGATAATCGCCGGTGAAATGCAGATTCAACACTTCGCCACCAGCGATGCGCAGCAGGTACAGCGGATAGCGGTTCTCCGGATCCTTCCACGACGTATCGTGCTCGAGCACGTGCCCTAGTTCCTTCAGGTCCTTGGCGCATTCATCCATCACGTAGTGGAGTACATCTTCCACGAAGATCTCAGGGTCGTCCGGCAATTGATGTTGTCGAAAGTCGAGCGGAGCCACGAGGCGATCACGCGTGTGGCGGATGCCGATCTGCAATTGGTCCAGTTGGGAAGCGAAAGTCATACCGTGTTTGTAGGTTCGATCACGAGTGCAAACTAGTTGAAGCGATCCTATTGACAAGGGAAAACAGGAACGGGTTATGCACGATCCGATCAACGATCGGCCATGAAAAGCAGAGGGCCAGCAACTTGTGCCGACTCTCATAGTTTTCCACAGCTTGACCGGTCAGAGATCGGTACGAACGGTTCGCTCTTTCTTCCCTTTTCCATTCTTCCCCTCCTCCTCGATCGGTCGTCTTAGTACGATATTCCCATCGAACACATCGATCACCTGCGGCACACCGGTCTCCAAAGTCCCCGCGATGATCTGGCGACTCAACTCGTTCAGCAGTTCCTTCTGGATCATGCGCTTGATAGGACGTGCGCCGAATTGTGGGTCAAAGCCGGTGGTACTGATGTGATCGATCAGCTCTTCGCTCGGTAGCAAGTGGATGTCCTTCTCTTCCAACTTCTGGAGGAGCATGTGCAGTTGCAGCTTCACGATCTCGCGAACATCGGCTTGGCTCAGCGGACGGAACATGATCAGTTCGTCCACGCGGTTCAGGAATTCCGGGCGCACGGTCTTGCGCAGCAGGTCCATCACCTCCTCTCGGGTCTTCTCCACCACGGCATCGATGTCCTTGTCCTTCAGATTCTCGAAGTTCTCTTGAATGATATGCGAGCCGATGTTGCTCGTCATGATGATGATGGTGTTCTTGAAGTTCACCACGCGGCCCTTGTTGTCGGTGAGGCGACCATCATCGAGTACTTGAAGTAGGATATTCCAGACATCAGGATGCGCTTTCTCGATCTCGTCGAGCAGCACCACGCTATAGGGTTTGCGACGCACGGCTTCGGTCAATTGTCCGCCTTCATCGTAGCCCACGTATCCGGGAGGCGCACCCACCAAGCGACTCACGCTGTGGCGCTCTTGGTACTCGCTCATGTCGATACGGGTCATCGCGTGCTCGTCGTTGAAGAGCACCTCGCTGAGGGCTTTTGCAAGTTCCGTTTTTCCAACGCCGGTCGTGCCTAAGAAGATGAAGGATCCGATCGGTCGGCGCTCATCACCCATCCCTGCACGGCTTCTGCGCACGGCGTCGGCTACGGCATGCACCGCTTCGTCCTGACCGATCACACGCTTGTGCAGTTCGTCCTCCAACTTCAGAAGTTTGCTGCGCTCGGCTTCCAGCATGCGCGTCACAGGGACACCGGTCCAGCGGCTCACCACGGCGGCGATCTCCTCCACGTCCACTTCCTCTTTGATCATCTTGCTGTCGGCCTGCATGGTGATCAGTTCATCCTTGGCGGTGGCGAGTTGTTTCTCGGTCTCTTGGATGCGGCCGTAACGGATCTCGGCCACTTTACCGAAGTCGCCTTCACGCTCGAATTGCGCAGCCTGGTGCTTCAGGTCCTCGATCTGGTCCTTGGCGCTGTTGATGCGTTCCACCAGTGCGCGCTCACTTTCCCAACGGGCCTTGAAGCTATCGCGCTGGCCGCTGAGTTCCGCGATCTCCTTGTTCAGTTCATTGAGCTTGGTCTCGTCGTTCTCGCGTTTGATGGCCTCGCGCTCGATCTCCAGCTGCATGATGCGGCGGTCGATCTCGTCCAGTTCCTCGGGCTTGGAGTTGATCTCCATCCGCAGTTTACTGGCTGCCTCGTCGATCAGGTCGATGGCCTTGTCCGGTAGGAAACGATCGGCGATGTAGCGTGTGCTGAGTTCTACCGCCGCGATGATCGCTGCATCCTTGATCAGCACTTTGTGGTGGCTTTCGTATTTCTCTTTAAGCCCTCGAAGGATCGAAATGGCATCCTCGCGGTTCGGCTCGTCCACCATCACTTTCTGGAAGCGACGTTCCAAGGCCTTGTCCTTCTCGAAGTACTTCTGATATTCGTTCAGCGTGGTTGCACCAATAGCGCGCAGTTCGCCTCGTGCCAACGCAGGTTTCAAGATGTTGGCGGCATCCATCGCACCATCGCCACCACCAGCACCCACAAGGGTGTGTATCTCATCGATAAAGAGGATGATATTGCCTTCCGCACTGATCACTTCTTTCACAACAGCTTTCAGTCGTTCTTCGAATTCTCCTTTGTATTTGGCACCGGCGATCAATGCGCCCATGTCCAAACTGTATACCTGTTTGTTCGCTAGGTCTTCTGGAATATCGCCACTCACGATACGCTGCGCGATACCCTCTGCGATCGCGGTCTTACCAACGCCGGGCTCACCGATCAGGATCGGGTTGTTCTTGGTACGGCGGCTGAGGATCTGCAGCACGCGACGGATCTCCTCGTCGCGCCCGATCACGGGGTCGAGCTTGTTGTCCTTGGCGAGTTGGTTCAGGTTCTTCGCGTACTTGTTCAATGCGTTGTAGGTCTCCTCTTGGCTCTGGCTTGTGACGCGCTGGCCCTTCCGCAATTCCTTGATCGCGGCAACGAGATCACGCTTCGTGACGCCGCTGTCCTTCAGAACCTGCGACATCGTATCACCGGTCTCCAGAATGCCGATGAGGATGTGCTCCACGCTGGCATACTCATCATCGAATTCCTTCAATGCGGACAGTGCTTTGTTCAATGCTGTGCCCGCGTTCCGCGATAGCGCGAGCGAGCCGCCCTGCACTTTCGGGTAGCCGTTCACGATCCGGTCGAGCGCTTGCTGCAACGTGGGCAGGTTCACGTTCATCTTCTTCAGCAGGAAGGGGGTCACATCTGGATCCACTTCCAGAATACCCTTGAGCAGGTGACCATTTTCCACCTGTTGTTGGCCGAGGCCGGTGGCGATGGTCTGCGCTTGCTGAATAGCTTGCTGCGAGCGGATGGTGAATTTGTTCAGGTCCATGTTCTGTATAGTTGGCTGTTGAGTGGTTGAGTGTTGGAATTCCCGACCGTGCTCGCGGTTCATCAAGCACCGCTCCGTGAAGGTAGAACGGAAGAAGTGGCAGTTCAAGGTCCGTTGTAACGTCAATTCGTCCAGTGGTTGCAATGTCTTCCGGACGGATTGGCGCGGTTCATCGACCGTGCCTGACCAGTCGAGACGTGGATCAGAAGGATCCTAGGCAGCGTTTTGCGAACTCACGCTATCTTGGTAGTATTCCACGCATGGTCACCATTAGATCCGTTTCGCTCCTTTTCGTTGGTTGGTTCTTGGTGCATGGGCTTCAAGCGCAGTATTGGGCCAAGGGTGTGGGTGGCCCCAGCAACGATTCGTTCACGGATCTTGTCGTCGATGCCAGCGGCAATTCATACGTCACCGGGGAATTCGGCGGTGTGATCACCTTCGGCACCACCTCCACAATGACCACCTACGGCAGCTTGGATGCGGTGGTGGCAAAGTTCGACCCATCGGGAGGGCTGATCTGGTCCACGCATTTCGGTGGGCCGGGGTTGGACCGTGGAGTGGCGCTGGAATTGGGCCCGAATGGCGAACTGGTCGTCGTGGGTCAATTCATGCTAGCGGCTAACTTTGGAGGAACGACACTGACCTCCCAGAACAACACACAGGATGTCTTTGTGGTCTCGATGAACGCATCGACCGGCACTGTCAATTGGGTGCGGCAAGGAGGAGGTGGCGAAGGTGTCGATCAACCGAATGGAGTGTCCATCGGTCCGGATGGGAGCGTCGCAGTGGCTGGGGAATTCAGAGGCACGGCCACGTTCGATGGAGGTACCCTAACGAGCGTGATCGATCCAGATACGGAAGAACCAAGCGTCGACATCTTCCTACAGATCTACGCCGGTGATGGCACGGCGGGTTGGCTCAAGCACGGTGCTGCGGAATTCGCGGATCGCGCGATGGATGTGGAGCACGACGATGCAGGCAACATCTATCTCACCGGTCAGTTCTCCGATACCATCACCTTCGATGGGGTCCACAACAATGCGATGTACAGCGCGGTCTTCCTGATGCGTTACAGTCCTGCTGGTGTGGAGGAATGGTTCCGCGTGTTCGGCGGCGGCACGTACAACCAGGTGTTCGATCTGCTGCTCGTGGAAGGCAACAGGCTCTTCCTCGTTGGAGATCTGCAAGGCACCGTGATCTTCCAGGATAGCCAACCGGACATCTTCTCGGCCGCAGCACCGCGTTCCTCCTTCTTACTGGATGTGACCTTGGATGGTGAATTGACCCAACACCATACCTGGGGTTCGGCGAACGAGATCAGTACGCGGGCGGTGGCGGTTTCCGATGATGAAGTCGTCGTCTATGGCCGCTTCGCTTGTCAACTGACGGACTTCAGTGCACTGTATGGCACTGGAACATTCCTAGCGACCGGGCAGCATGACCTCTATATCGCGCGGTTCAACCTGAACAATTTCGTGTACAAAGAGGCCCAGCAATTCGGTGGGGCAGGGGATAAGGGTGTCGGCGGGATCGCATACGATATGGCCGATGAACTTCAGTTCTGTGGAGCGTTCGATGAGTTGCTTGTACTGCCGAGTGATGGCGAAATGCAAGTGGAGCCTAGCGTTTGGGATTTCATGTCCAACTACGCACTTTCTGATTACTGTGGCGACCCGAACTACAGTGATCAGGCGGGGTTGGAATCTCGAGGGCTGAAGGATGCGTTCATCACCAAAGGATATGTGAACGGTCGTCAGCCTTATGATTTCTTCTTCCGCGACGGAACGGACTGTGACCGTTCGATGTTGGGTGTGGTTCTGCGAGGGGTGAACGGATATTCAGGTATGGTCGGTCCGGATACGCTGGAGATCTGCGGACAGGAGAATCTGCTGGCGTGGACGAGAACGTCCTATGCTGCGTGGGTGATGGAACCGAATTACAGCGGTCCTGAGTTCAGCTTTCTGTGGCAAGATGGCAGTATTTCGAGTTCGCTGAGCGTGGAGACCACGGGCTGGTATTCTGTTCAGGCTTCTTCCCAAGCCGGTTGTTTGACCAGTATCGATTCGCTCTACGTCATTGTGAACCCGTTACCCGCACGTCCCCTCATCAGCGATGATCAAGGGGTGAATGTGGAGGCATCCCAAACTGTCACGATCATACGTTGCCTTCCGATACAACCATGGCTTTGGGCAACAGGTGTGGACCCTGCGGATCAGGTGTCTTGGAATGGTCCGGACTCCATCCCGAACGATTCCATTCAGGCCTTGACCTCGGGTTATTACACCGCTACGGTCATCACTCCCGAAGGTTGTTCTCGAAGCAATACGGTCCAAGTCATACTTCAACCCAACGGAACACTACCACCACTTGAAGCGCAGTATGATCTGTGGTTCCCCGAGGATACCGACCAGAATGACACGGTCACTGTCTGCCCATACCAGAACGTATCGGTGTATGGTGATGTCACCTTCTTGCTGGATGGGGATGCCGTTGATCTGCCCTTTGGAATACGGATGTACCAACGATGTGGAGGCAATTGGTCCTATACGAACGGGGACGTGTCTTGTACGGTGCCCGGTGGCAGTGGCGCAAGCTGGAGATACGTTACCGTGGAGGTTCTGCTTACCAATGCGCCCTGCGGGACAGATAGCCTCTTCTTCACCCGAACGGATAGCATCTACGTGATCCCGATCACAGTGCAGCCACCCGTTGTTTCGCTCACCGGGCCGACCATTCTTTGCCCCGGTGATACCGCTACGTTGGTCGCAACATGCGTCGGCTGTGATTCTACCGTCCACTACTACAGTGGACTTGTCTCGTTATTGCCGAACGGAGCGTTGGTCAATGGTCCAGGCACGTCGTCCTATACTGGGTTTACCGAGAACGATGGCTGTTTCGCACACTCCACGGTGTACCACACTATTGATTCCTACCCACGCCCGACCCTCGGCAACTTCCCGGACGATGCCATCATTTGTCCGAATTCCACGGCGATCGTCTATTCGGATACGCCCGGTCAATCGTATCAGTGGTATGGTCCGCTGGGACCGATCCCTGAACAGAACGACAGCATCTTCACCAGCCAGCCCGGCGAATACTATTTGGAAATGGTGGACCTGCTTGGTTGTGAGGTGGTCTCGGACCCGATCTTGATCACCGACTATGCCACGCCATATTTGAACGTCCTTCCCGATGGTGTTCTTTGTGAAGACAACGAGACCGCCGAATTGCAAGTGGTCACCACCGGCTCGGCCAGCTTGGTATGGGCATCACCACTCAGCGGTAATTCAACGGTTCAGGTGGTGAGTCAACCGGGCACGTATTCGTGTTCGGTCACTGCGTGCAGTATTGTCACCACGGTGTCCACCATCATCTATGGCAGCGTGGCCAATGCCAATTTGATGGATCCCGGACCGTATGAAATGTGCGAAGGATCATCGCTCGTGTTGCAGGCCGTCGGTGGGCAAGCATTCTACTTGTGGGAACCCGAACAGGTGGTGGGGCCGACACTGACCGTGAACGCGGCGGGCACCTACACACTTCTGGTCAGTGACTTCTACGGTTGCACAGATACGCTTGCCGTGCAAGTGGGCCTGATCCCGGTGGAAGTGCCGCTTACCACCAATGCGCCGCCGGTCTGCTTCGGTGCCGAGCTGCTTTTCGGGGCAACGGGGGCGGGAACCATCACTTGGTATGCCGATGCTGAGGCAACGCAAGTGATCGGCACTGGAACGAGTCTATCGCTGGGCATTCCAGCGTTGGGTCCACATGTGGTGTTTGTGCAGCAGGATGCGGGCGCTTGCCTAAGCGATATCCAGACCGTGATCGGTCAGGTGAATGCCGTGCCGGCCGTACCCATGATCACCGCACCGGATAGCACGTGTGTAGGTGAAGCAGTGAGCATTTTCGTTGCGGATGAAGTCGGGACCACCTTCACGTGGAACACACCGAATGGTGCGCAGAGCGGATCCGCCATCGTACTCGATCCTGTTGTTTTGAGCCACGCCGGAACCTACAGTGTGCTCGCCTCCATCGGAATGTGTACAGCAACGGGCGCGTCGCACACCTTGATCGTCCACAGCCCGATCCCGTTCTCCTTGGGAGCTGATACTTCTTTCTGTGTCGGTGCATCGTACTTGCTCGTGGTGCCTGATGGCTACACCGATCCGCTCTGGAGCACCGGATCCACCGCCGATTCCATTGTTGTGCAGGACGAAGGCATGTACACCTTGTACGCGCAGGACGAGAACGGCTGCATCACCAGCGCACAGATCGGACTCACCCTGCGACATTGCGATGTACTGCCACCGAACATCATTACTCCGAACGGCGATGGCGTGAACGATACTTGGCAAGTGGTCTCCGGCGAATTCGCCAGCAGCTCCTTGGAGATCTTCAACCGCTACGGTGACCTGGTGTGGTCTGCGGATCCCAAGCGCAAGGCATTCGCTGGCGACCACGGAACCACCGGTGAGCCGCTCGCCACTGGTGTCTATTACTTCGTGTTGCAACTGGATCGCGGAACCAGCGAGCCCGAAGTGCAGAAAGGCTATCTGCAGATCTTGCGGTAAGGGGACCACTTATCCGTAAAACGGAAAAGACCGACTTGGGTGCAATAGAGTCATCAGGGTCGCGGTTCCACTTCGCGCATTCTTCCTATTCCGACCCCACCAATGGGTCCGGCCCGAAAGAACAGGAGTTCTACTTTAGACCTTTCATCCAACACCCGTGGAATTCGCCCCCATAGCCGCCGGAGATCGCAACGCCTTTGAGGCGGTGTTCCGCCTGCACTATGGACCGTTGTGCGCCTTCGCTCGGCAGTATGTGAAGGACAGCGACAAGGCCGAGGACGTGGTGCAGGAACTCTTCGTGCGGCTTTGGAAGGATCGCGAGAAGACCCAAGTGAATAGCTCGTTGAAGGCGTATTTGTTCACGGCCGTGCGCAACCGTAGTCTCAATGCGGTGAAGGTGCAAGGCCGCATGCAAGTGTTGAATGAAGAGGTGGATGATCGACCAGCTACGGAAGAACGCAGCGAGGAGGAGCATGCGGAACGAGCCGCGCGGGTGTATGCAGCGATCGAGGCTTTACCGGAAGAACGGCGGAAGGTCTTCAAACTAAGTCGGAACGAAGGATTGAAGTACCACGAGATCGCCGAGCGTTTGGGCATCTCCGTGAAGACCGTGGAGAACCAGATGGGAAAAGCCTTGAAGACCTTGCGGGAAGACCTTTCGGACCTGATGCCAGCAACGGTTATCGCATGGATCGTATGGTGGTTGAATAGAGGAGGATAGGGGTATTGGGAACGTGGATTGTCATACCAGTGAACACGTGAACGAAGGACCACATAGCACAAGCGAGCAACTCGGCCGGTACTTGGCAGGGGAGTCTGATGCTGCAGAGCACCAAGCCGTAGAGGCCTGGGCCGCGGCCGACCCTTCCCATGCGCAGGAATTGGAGGCGTTGCGCAAGATCTGGGCGTTGAGCGCAGGTACACCTACGCCCGAAGTGGATGTGGACCGCGCTTGGCTCGCCGTGCAAGCGCGTATCGATGCAGCGGACGGGGTGAAGCGGATCGTTCCGCAATTCGCACCGGCCAAAGCATGGCGCTGGGCTGTTGCTGCTGCGGTGCTGATCGGTGCTTTCGCGGGTGTTCGCTATTTGACGAATCCACCAACCGAACAGCTGATGGCTACCCATGAATTCCTGCGTACCGTTCTACCGGACAGCAGCAGCATCGTGCTTTCACCCGGCTCACGCGCAGATGTGCGCATGACACGGGATCGACACGTCGCGCTGACCGGCGAAGCCTATTTCGAAGTGCAACGCGATGTAGAGCGGCCTTTCGTGGTGAAGACCGACGACGTTACCGTGACCGTACTCGGCACCGCCTTCGAGGTGAGCGCATTCGACACCAGCGCCAGTGTGCTCGTGCGCGTGCGACACGGTCGTGTGCGGGTGGAAGTGGACGGGGATAGTGTGGTCCTGAACGCCGGAGGTTATGCCCGGTACAACAAGGCCGCACATCTGCTGGAACGGATGCCCGCACCACCGGCCGTGGTGTTCGGAGATCGCATCATCCAGTTCCAAGAAGCAGCGATGACCGAGGTGGTTGCACAGTTGCAGCAATTGTTCCCGGTGCGGATCGAATTGGCCAAGGATGCCTTGAAGAAATGCCGCTTAACGGCCACCTTCGAGGACGAGCCGATCGACTACATCCTTCGGGTGATCGCGGATACGTATGGCCTCACCCTCACCGAAGTAGCACCTGGATACTATGTGCTGGATGGTGAAGGCTGCTGATCGTATCATCGTTTGGGCATGTTGCGTGTTCTTCTCGAACGTTGCGGCAGCCCAGTCCATTCTGCAACGCCCCGTGCGTGTGGATGCAGCCCACCTACGGCTTTCCGAAGCACTGGCCTTGATCGCGCGCGAAGGCGGATTCAAGTTGAGCTACAACGCCATGGCTGTAAGCGGTGACAGTCTCGTGACCGTGTCGGTGGATGGAACGGTGCAGAGCGCCTTGCGCACGGTGATCGGTCCACGTTTCGAGCTGAAGGAGACGGGGAACCACATCATCCTATTGGACCAAAGTGGAGCGCGTCGCAAGTACGTTGTACGAGGTGCCATTTTCGATGCAAAGTCGGGAGGTCCTGTTGCACAAGCTTCGGTCTACGAAGTGGATGGGAAGAATGCCACGGTCTCCGATGGGCTTGGCACTTTCGCGTTGGACGTTTCCGGTGAACGCGATCGAACGGCGATCCTCGTGATGCGTAAACAGTACCACGACACGGTGGTGTACGTCGGTCGCGGTGGGGTGATGCCGCGACTTGCCTTGAAGAAACGTGCGGTCGTGACCCCGGTGGAACCGATCTGCCTGTATGACCGCTGCAGCGTGGAGGATCTCGGTGTGGCGCGTTTGCTCGTCCCCAATGAGCGCATGGATCTCGCAACGAACTTGGATTTCGAGGAGCGCAGTACGTGGCAGTTCTCGGTGATCCCGAACGTGAGCACCAACGGTGATATCGCTGGTGCAGTGGTGAACACGTTCTCATTCAACCTCCTCGCGGGTTACTCGCGCGGTCTCGAAGGTGTTGAGGTGGGCGGCATCGCGAACATCGAAAGCCACAATGTGGAAGGCCTGCAGGTAGCGGGCTTCACCAATTTGGTGGGGCGTAATACCAAGGGAGTGCAAGTAGCTGGGTCCATCAACCACACCATGGGCAGCTTGGAAGGTGTGCAGATCGCTGGCTTCGGGAATACCGTGTGGGATACGCTGATCGGTGTGCAGATCTCGGGCGGGGCCAACATCGTGAAAGGCGGCCTACGTGGTGTCCAGATCAGTGGGGGCTGCAATGTGGCCACGCAGGATGTGGACGGTACCCAGATCGCGGGTGGGGTGAACGTGACACCGAAGGATGTGAAGAAGACACAGATCGCAGGTGGTGTGAATTACGGTCGCAACGTGAGCGGAGCCCAGTTGGCCGGTGGAGTGAATGTGGCGCTGGATTCCGTTGGGGGCGGACAGGTCGGATTCGGTGGCAACTACGCCCGGACGGTCAGTGGCGGTCAGGTCTCGTTCGGCGTCAATGTGGTGCCCACGAACGTGAGCGGTGGCCAAGTCGGCTTCGGGCTGAACTACGCGGGCAGTGTCACCGGTGGTCAGTTCTCCTTCGGTGCGAACATCGTTCCGGGCACGGTGGATGCCGGACAGGTCGGCTTCGGCTTGAACTACGCGGGATCGATCACTGGTGGACAGTTCTCCTTCGGGGTGAATGCAGTGAGTGGAACCGCGAAGGGCGGTCAGGTCGGCGCGTTGAATTACGCCACCCGCTGTGAAGGTTGGCAAGTGGGCGCGCTCAACATCAGCGATACCATCACCGGAACCAGCTTAGGTATTCTCAGTTTCGCACTACACGGATACCATCGCGTGGATGTGGGCACCACGGATATCCTACCGGTACAGCTGACCTTGCGCACCGGAACCCGACAGTTCCACAACATCCTCGGCATTTCCACTTCAGCAAAGGATGATGGACGTTGGGGCTTCCTCTATGGGTTCGGCTCGGAGCTTCGCTTGGGCGACCTGGATCACATCAACATCGAACTCACGGGTGAGCAAGTGATGGAGACCGCAAGATGGATCCATGCAGTGAATATCGTGGGCCGTTTCGGCATCCACTATACCCGAGACCTCGGCAAACGTTTACTCCTTTCCGCTGGGCCCAACTTCAACGTGTTGGCATCCAATTGGCGCAATGCGGACCACTCGGCCTTCCTAAGCCAACTGGCACCGGATGAACCCATGTACGAGGAGGTGCGCGGTACCACGCAGTTGCAGGGCTGGCTTGGCTTTCGGGCAGGCATCGGGGTGCGATTCTGAATTTCCTTCACGCGTCGGATAGGGGTATCGAACCGGTTCGTTGTCTTATTGGAAACGAATCGACCATGGCTCTCCGAACCCTGCCATCACTGGGCTTCCTGTTCCACATCCTACTTGCCGGTGGTGTGCTGGCACAAGGCAATACCCAGACCATCCGCGGTACCATTCTGGATTCCGATACCCGCCAACCGTTGATCGGAGCGACGGTCGTGATCGTGGGATCGTCTCCGATCAAAGGGTCCACCACGGATCTCGAGGGTCGTTTTGCGATCGCTGAAGTGCCCACCGGTCGATTGGATCTGCAGGTTCGCATGGTCGGTTTCGAAGAGCAGCGTTTGACGAACCAACTCCTCACTAGCGCCAAAGAACTGGTGCTGGACGTGCGCATGCGGGAAAGCGTGACGCAGCTGGGTGAATTCGAGGTGAAAGCGCCCGTGCGAAAAGGCGTTGTTCGGAACGACATGGCCACGCTCAGCGCGCGCACCATCAGTGTGGAGGAGACATCCCGCATCGCCGGTGGGATCAACGATCCTGCCCGCATGGTGGGTACTTTTCCAGGTGTAGCGAGCGACCCCGGTGGGAACAACACCATCGTGGTTCGTGGCAATTCTCCCAAGGGTGTTCTGTGGCGCTTGGAAGGTGTGGAGATCCCGAATCCGAACCATTTCAGCGACGATGGTAGCACCGGTGGCCCGATCAATGTGCTCAATAGCGGCATGATCGACGATTCGGAATTCTACACCGGCGCATTCTCCGCAGAGTATGGCAATGTCACCAGCGCGGTGTTCGATATGCGCTTGCGCGATGGCAACGACCGAAAGCGTGAGTACACCTTGAAGGCCGGTGTGCTCGGTACCGACCTTACTGCCGAAGGTCCTATCCCCGGAACGAAGGGCGGTTCCTACTTGGCCAACTATCGTTACAGCACGCTCGCCTTGTTGGATGGTGCGGGGATCGTGGACTTCGGTGGCGTGCCGCGTTACACCGATGCTGCATTCAAGGTGAAGCTGCCTTCAGCGGACTTCGGAACCATCGCATTGTACGGTCTCGGCGGGCGCAGTGCGATCTTGGACGAGGATCGTGGAGTGGCGGACGATACCTTGTTCTCACGAGCTGAGTTCGGATCTCGTATGGGTGTGCTGGGGCTGAGCCACACGAAGACCATGGGGGAGAGCAGCTTCTTGAGCACTTCCGTATCGTTGAGTGGGAATGGCAGCGGCACGGACTATGAGGAAAGCGCTGCACCCGGCGAAGAACCGTTGGAATTGCGCCACACGGATGATCTCGCAAAGTGGACCTGGCGGCTATCCAGCACGCTGAATAGCCGGATCAATGCACGGCACAAGTTGCGCTCCGGGGTCATCGTTTCCTCCGAACAGTTCCGCATGTACGTGAATTCCTGGGATCCGGATCGGCAGCGTATGGTCGTGAACTTGGACCGGACCGGTTCAGCACGCACCATGCAGGCATTCAGCAGTTGGAAGTGGCGCTGGAACGAACAATGGAGCCTTACCAGTGGTGTCCACCTGCTCTATTTCGATCTGAACCAAAGCGCGAGTGTGGAGCCGCGGATCGCGCTGCGCTACCAAATTCGACCGGACCGCGCATTCACCTTCGGAACGGGGCTACACTCCAAGACCGAAGGACTAATGACCTACTTGGCGCAGGACATCGACGATGCGGGGAATATCTCCCGTCCGAATCAGGGTCTGGGACTCACACGTGCGGCACACGTCGTTGCGGGTTTCGAGCAACAGTTCGCTGAGGATATGCAACTGAAGGCCGAGGTCTACTACCAACACCTGTACGCACTACCTGTGGAGAACGATCCGACAAGTGCGTTCAACGTGAACAACATGAGCGAATGGTTCACGAACAAACCACTCGTGAACAAGGGCACGGGCTACAACCGTGGGCTGGAGGTGAGTTTGGAGAAGTTCTTTACGCGAGGGTACCACTACTTGATCACGGCATCGTACAGCGAGTCGAAGTACAAGGCGTTGGATGGTCAATGGCATCATTCGCGTTTCGACTTGGGGCCGGTGGCGAATATCTTGGGTGGAAAGGAGTGGAAGCTAGGGCCGCAAGGAAAGGACCGCATCTTGATGGCCGGGTTCCGCTATTCCGTGCAAGGTGGTCAGTATTACACTCCGATCGATCTAGCGGCGAGCATTGCAGCGGGGCGCGAACAGGAGGGAAACCCGTCATGGAGTGACAAAGGGAAGAGCGTTCACAAAGTGGACATCGTCGCGAGCTACCGCGTGGGCCGCCCGAAGGTGAGCCACGAATTCAAGATCGATGTGCAGAACGTGCTGAATGCAGCCACTCCGGTGTACTACTACTTTGACAGCCGTACCGAAACCATTCAGAACGTGCCGCAACTGGCCATTCTGCCCGTGATGCAATACACGTTGCGGTTCTGATCAAAGCACCCGTCGCACCATTCGCAGTCTGTGCGAATAGGTCTTTGTGTCGCTGTTGAAAATGCCCTCTTGGTCGAGTTTGTCGATCCGGACACGACCGCTGGCATGCACCACACGCAGATCACCGTCGTCGTTGCGGGTAAGGACGATCCCGACATGCACGATTGCGCCTTCATCGTTGTCGAAGAAGACGAGGTCTCCGGGTTCGCACAGGTCGAGCAATTCCACGGGATCACCTTCTGCCGCCTGCTCCGATGCATCCCGAGGCAGGTAGATCCCCATGAGGATGAAGATCATCTGTGTAAGGCCACTGCAATCGACACCGGAGGGTGTACGACCGCCCCAGAGGTAAGGGGCACCGAGGAAGGGGTGCAGGTACAACTCCATCAGGTCGGCCCGCTCCAGGTCTGGTCGATGGTTGGTCACCGCTTGCACGGGGATCCGCTCACCTTGCCACAGAATGGTACCGTCCTCGTAGAACGGTACCACACCACCGTAGGGGAGTAGCACTTGCCGTTCCCCCAGATCCGCTATGGTCGCCTGGTCGATCACACGTAGATCCGGATCCGTGTTCGGCGTTTTCGTGAACTCCAATTGTTTGTTGTCTACCCAACCTTCGTAACCGTCGTGGTCGAACTGGAGCAGACTCCAATTCTCCTGCTCGTCCAGGATCTCAGCCGTTTCACCGAAGAGCCATTGACTCACCATTTCGGCGCGGTCGCTCGGTTCCTTGCGGACGGGAACGATGGAGAGGGGGCAGATGGTGGAGACCATGGTCTACAATGCCTCGATCACGATCGCACTAGCACCGCCACCGCCGTTGCAGATCCCTGCCGCACCATACTTGGCACCGTTCTGCTTCAGCACGTTCAATAAGGTCACCACGATGCGTGCGCCGCTGCAACCGAGCGGATGGCCCAACGAAACGGCACCGCCATTCACGTTCACCTTCGCCGGGTCCAGTCCCATCAATTTGGTGTTCGTGATACCGACCACGGAGAAGGCTTCATTCAACTCAACGAACTGGATATCGCTCATCTTCAGGCCTGCTTTCTTCACCGCCAGTGGAACCGCTTTGGCGGGGGTCGTAGTGAACCATTCCGGTGCCTGTTCCGCATCTGCGTAGCCGATCACTTTTGCCAACGGTTTCAAACCGAGTTCCTTCGCCTTGTCCGCGCTCATAAGGACCAACGCAGCCGCGCCATCGTTGATCGTACTCGCGTTACCGGCGGTCACGGTTCCTTCTTTGGTGAACACGGGTTTCAAGGACTTCAGCTTATCGAAGTTCACGTTCTTGAATTCCTCATCCTCGCTCACGATCACATCGCCTTTGCGTGTCTTTACGGTCACGGGCACCACTTCATCGGTGAACTTCCCGTCTTTCCATGCATTGGTGCTTCGGGTGTAGCTCTCGATCGCGAAGGCATCCTGCTCCTCGCGGCTGATGGTGTTCTCCGTAGCACACAGGTCGGCACATACGCCCATCGCTTTCTGGTCGTACACGTTCATCAGGCCATCCTTGCTGATGCCGTCGATCAAGGTGCCATTGCCGAAACGATAGCCGTAGCGTGCATTCTCCACATAGTAGGGCGTGCGGCTCATGTTCTCCATACCGCCGGCCACCACCACATCGGCATCGCCGAGCAAAATGTCCTGGGTCGCCATCATGATCGCTTTCATGCCACTGGCGCAAACCTTGTTCACGGTGGTGCAGGCCACTTCGTTCGGCAGGCCCGCTGCTTTCGCTGCTTGTCGAGCAGGTGCCTGACCCAAATTGGCTTGTAGCACACTGCCCATGATCACCTCCTGGACCGCTTCAGGGTTCACACCGGCGCGCTCCACTGCGGCCTTGATGGCGGTTGCGCCAAGTTCAGTAGCGGGTACTTCGGCGAGGCTACCGCCGAAACTGCCGATGGGTGTGCGAACTGCGGCAACGATCACGACTTCACGGGACATGGCTTTGCGATTGGATATTGGGTTGAAAAGACAGGCGCAAAGGTAGGTTCCCTCTACCGATCCACCAGATACTAGGCATCGTCATATGCCTTCGAAGTGATCCCGGTTGGATCCAACCAACGACCGTCCCGCTAAAAAGCGGGATGCTCCATCCGCATCCACAGTACGGCGGACTGCGCGAGAGTTGGCGTTCACTGGGTTTACCTGTGATCCCGGTTGGATCGAACCAACGACCGTCCCGCTAAAAAGCGGGATGCTCCATCCGCATCCACAGTACGGCGGACTGCGCGAGAGTTGGCGATCACTGGGTTTACCTGCGATCCCGGTTGGATTCGAACCAACTGCCGGCCCGCTAAAAAGCGGGATGCTCCATCCGCATCCACAGTACGGCGGACTGCGCGAGAGTTGGCGATCACTGGGTTTACCTGTGATCCCGGTTGGATCCAACCAACGACCGTCCCGCTAAAAAGCGGGATGCTCCATCCGCATCCACAGTACGGCGGACTGCGCGAGAGTTGGCGATCACTGGGTTTACCTGTGATCCCGGTTGGATCCAACCAACGACCGTCCCGCTAAAAAGCGGGATGCTCCATCCGCATCCACAGTACGGCGGACTGCGCGAGAGTTGGCGATCACTGGGTTTCCCTGTGATCCCGGTTGGATTCGAACCAACGACCGCCTGCTTAGAAGGCAGGTGCTCTATCCAGCTGAGCTACAGGACCAATTCGAATTGCAAAGGTGCGCAACGAAAAAAGGCCAGCGTTCGCTGACCATTTCATTCGTCGGGGCGGCCAGATTCGAACTGACGACCTCCTGCTCCCAAAGCAGGCGCGATACCGGGCTACGCTACGCCCCGAGTAGTATCTCTTTTCAACATGTCTGCGGAGAGGGGGGGATTCGAACCCCCGGTACAGAATAACCCGTACGGCAGTTTAGCAAACTACTGGTTTCAGCCACTCACCCACCTCTCCAAGGTGTGTCCCACCACGTTCGGCGGGGCGGCAAATATAGACAGTTGGATCGATCGAGCATCGTCGTTTTGCGAATAGCTGTTTTCATCGGTTTCTCGGGGCCTTCCATCGGATCGCGGTGCGCATGCAGCCCTCCATCGGGTAGGCCCGCCCACTGGTCGAAATGTTGATTTCCTGCTGATCCACAGTGGCTTGAAGCACTACTAACGGGGCCAATTTCGCGGCACGATCCCCCGAAATTGATCCGCCCATGAACCTTCGTCACCTCTTCCTCGGTATCGTGCTCGCAGCGACCACCGCCCAGGCCACCGTCTACTATGTGTCGCCCACGGGCAACGATAGCAACAACGGTACTACCCAAGCTACGCCGTGGAAAAGCATCGCACGGGTACAGCAGATCGCAACCACCGCAACGGCCGGGGATCAGGTGTTGTTCCAGCGTGGTGGCACCTGGGTGGGCCAGTTGACTTGGTATACCTCAGGAACCGCGGCCGCCAACATCGTGATCGGAGCATACGGTACCGGTGCCTTACCAGTGATCAGCGGCGCTGCACCGGTGACCGGTTGGACCCAGCACAGCGGGAACATCTACAAGGCCAATGTGGCACAGGCCGTGAAGTATGTATTCGTGAACGGAGCCTTGCAGACCTTGGCCCGCACACCGAATACGGGTTGGAGCCGCGTGAATACCGCGACCAGTACCCAACTTACCAGCACGAACATCACGCAATCCAACGGAACATGGAATGGCGGGACCTTGG
Source organism: Flavobacteriales bacterium (assembly GCA_016710015.1). Taxonomy (GTDB): domain Bacteria; phylum Bacteroidota; class Bacteroidia; order Flavobacteriales_F; family PHOS-HE28; genus PHOS-HE28. Next base: position 182,845 of record JADJLR010000001.1, on the reverse strand, counting down.
TGCTGCGGAGTACCAATTGGTGTTATGAGAACCGCACGATCGGTACACAGACGGGTTCGTCCATCACCTTTCCGGCGCTTACGTATAACGCTGGTAGTTACAATTGGGGTTTCTTCCTCTGCAACAAGTTGAGCGCCTTGGATGCCCCGGGTGAATGGTACCACGATGCGACTACAGGTGTGCTCTACTTGTGGGCACCCACGGGTGTGAACCCGAACAACCTCACTGTGGAAGCATCGATCCACGATCGTGGGGTCTTCATCGAATGGCAGCGGAACCGGATCACGGTGCAGGACATCGCCTTCCGTGGGCAAAAGGATGCAGGCGTGAAGGTCTCTGGATCATACAACACCGTGAATGGCTGCAGCTTCGAGAAGTTGAATAGCGGGGTGATCAGTTACGGATCCAGCAACTCCTACACCAACAACTCCTACGTCGAAACCTACGGCTCTGCACTCGTGGTGCTGGACAACAACACCATCGTCTCGGGATCGACCCTCACGAACATCGCTCTGGTCCCGGGCCTTGGCGAATCAGCCTTTGGTTACCATGGCATGCGAGTGGGTGGCGGTACCAATACGGTGCGGGGAAACACGATACATAATACGGGCAACTCGGGCATCTTCGTTGGGGAGACCTGCTTGGTGGAGAAGAACGTGATCTCCAACTTCTGCGCCACGGTGAACGATGGTGGCGGCATCTATTGGGACAACGGTTCCGGCATGGTGATCCAGGACAACATCGTGCGCGATGCCATCGGCAACATCGAAAGTGCGGCGACCAATTATGCGGTGAATGGCACCATTACTCCCGGTATCTATTTCGGGAATGCAGTGATCCAGAACTGTATCATCCAACGCAACACCGTGAGCAATTGCAGCATGGGGATCCATGTGGACCACACCATGGTGAGCACGAACAACCAGGTGAAGGACAACGTGCTATACAACAACAAGACCCAATTGAACATCTCGGATCGATCCAACTACAATGGACCTGGTGCTACATCGCCTTTCTATCTCGCCTCTTTCAACACCGTGTATTCGGGCAATCAGTTGTACGCACTTTCGGCAGATCAATTGTGCATGGAGATCTGGAACTGCTACCAGCAGGGCAATGTTGATTTCGGCACCTTCACCAACAACAAGGTGTACAATCCATACAACGAACTCAGTATTCGCAACTGGAACTTAGGTGTAAGCCAGGTGGAGACGTTCACCTTGGAGCGCTGGCGTACCGTGCGCAATGACGAGACCGGCAGTACACGAAGCCCGTTGCGCTCTACCACGCACAGTACGACGAGCGAACTCAGCACCAACTTGGTGTTGAACGGCGGCTTCACCAACAACGTGAGCGGTTGGGGAGGGTGGCCCACCAATGCACAAGTGACACGCGATGCCACGAGTTTGGATGCCGGCTGCCTGAAAGCTTACCTACCGAATGCCTCACAAAGCTCTTCCTTCAACCTTTGGAATCCGGATCAGTTCAGCATGCAGAATGGGCAGTGGTACCGGTTGCGTTTTACGATCCAGTCCAATGTGCAAGGGAAACTTGCGGCCAAGGTGAAGGGCGTTAGCCAAATGGCCAGTGGATACGCGATCTTCCAACGGGATATCGCCTTGGATACGGACCGCCGCGATATGGAACTGTACTTCCAAAGCGACCTCGGGGAGCAATCCGTGGTGATGTTCACCAATACGATCAACGAGCCGACCTACTGGCTGGACAACGTTGAATTGCATCGCGTGACCGTTCAGCCGCTCACGGCTACGAATGAGCACTTGCTCTTGGCCAATGAGCTTTCCAGTTCGCAGAGCTTCAGCCTACCCACCGGATGCTGGGCGGATATGAGCGGGAACCTGCTTTCTGGCCCACAGACCGTAGCGGCCTATGCTTCGAAGATCATCTACAAAGTTCCCGGAACGGGTTGCAATGCACCGGCTGCCACAACGGTGGGAGCGAAGGTCTTCCTCGGTGGTGCACTGAATACCGCGACCGGACTGATGCGCGATGATCTGCGCCAAGCAGGCCTCATTCCATCCGCCGAACCCTTCTCGGCGATGGGCTACACACTGGAGAATTCAAGCGTCGCATTGAATAGCGGTTTATTGAGCACCACGGGTACCCAGGCGATCGTGGATTGGGTACTGTTGGAGCTGCGGAACAACGATGCAGGTCATACGGTGGCTGCGCGACGTGCGGCTTTGGTGCGTGCCAACGGCCAAGTGGTCTCTACCACAGGCGATCCGCAGGTCGCATTCAACGTGCAAACCGTTGGGAAGAAATTGGTGATCCGGCACCGCAATCACTTGGGAGCGATGGTGAACACTCCGATCGCCACGAATGGCCAAGTGGTGGATCTGACGGTGGGTTCCACTTCCTTCTACGGGACCAATGCGGTGGCGGTGAGCGGATCCTATCGATCGTTATGGTCCGGTGATGTGAACGGCGATGGTACGGTGAAGTACACCGGCACTGGGAACGATCGGGACGTGGTGCTCCTGAGCATCGGTTCAGTGGTGCCTACGAACACGGTAACGGGATACTTGAGCAGTGATGTGAACTTGGACGGCGTTGCACGCTACACCGGTGTCAGCAACGACCGCGACCTGGTCCTAGGTGTGATCGGCGGCGTGATACCCACAGCAACGAAAGTGGCCCAGCTTCCTTGACCTCAGATCCGTTCCAACGAGGAAGGGGGCATCCACCCCACGTTGCCGTTGCTGAGTTTTACTTCGCTCCAGTCGTTCGACTGCTGTAGCACGGTGACCTTGGTGCCTTTGTGCAACACGAAGAGGACCGTGGACGAATTACTCGGCTCACTGCGCACATCCACCTTCGGGGCCATGATGATCGCCGCGTCCGTGCTGGTGACCTCTTGGTGACGATAGGAGGCGAATCCGATGGAGAGGATGGTGCCGAACAAGGCGATCGCACTGAACCCATAGAGGATCTTGCGCCATGCACCACGTAGGATGACTGCTGCGGAGAGCAGCACGAAGAAGAGCAAGCCCGCCCATAGCGATCGTCTGGCCCATTGGTCGGCATCTCGCCCTCCGCGCAATTCGCTCCACGTGGAGCCCAAGGTGAACAAGGGCAATTCATTCACTCGATCCACTACGCTTTGGCGGGCAAGTTCCAAGTTCGCGCGAACGTCGGCATCTCCCGGCGCTAGGCGCAATGCGCGCTCGTAGAACAGGATGGCGTGCGGTACATCATTCAGTTTGTAGTGACAGTTGCCGATGTTGTAGAACAACGATGCCGAAGCATACGTGGTGGCAACAGAGTCGAAGTAGACCAGTGCGGTGCGGTGATCCCCTTCGGCATAAGCGCGTGTACCCTTGGTGATCAAGCTGTCGGCTTCAATACGGGCAATGGCGTGTGCCCATAGTGGCGCGAAGGTCAAGAAGAAGAGCAGGGCCTTGGTCTTCATGCGCGTGCGGTTTGTTCGGTCCTACGGATCAGCTCGGCGGCTTGCTCGTACAACTGTTGGCGCGGTCGATCCTCTACCGGGGCATACCGGGCCATGTCGCACGCCTCCAGCAATTCGATGTAGCTCGCCGCCAGTTCTTCGCCATTGGTGAACGCCGTGAATCGGTCCTTGATGTTGGCTGCTGCGGTCTCGGCCGGGCCCATTGCGAATTTGTCGCCCAAGTACCCGTGTAGCGCACGTCCCAGTGCATCGTAGAACGTGGATCGGTCGCTGGCCCGCAAGGCTTGTTCGGCTTCGTTCAACCGTTCCCGCGCCACCTTGTCCGCTCGTTTCCGACGCGTTCCAACCACATCTGCCGAGTCGGCCGCCTGTTTCTTTCTCCAACCCAAGAAGAGGAGGAAGGCCAATGCTGGCGTGCCCATACCGAGCAGCCACGGCATGGAACCGAACAAGTGCTTGCCCGCAGGTTCCAGATCCAGATCTCCGGTCCGGATGTACCGAATGTCCTTGCCCAACACTTCCACATCCATCTTGTTGGGGCGCTGCACCTGCGCTGCAGGGCCGCCATCACCGGGTGTCACTTCAATGGTCAGGTCATCAGAATGGATGGTCCGGAATGCCCCTTGCTGTGTGTCGAAATAACTGAAGACAATGGGATCCAATGAGAATCCACCTTCGTGCCGTGGGATCACCAAGTATTGGAACGAACGCGACCCACTCATACCGCTTCCAGTCACGTTGATCCGGTCCGTGACCTTCGGGTCATACGCCTCGAAGTCATTCGGGAAGTTCAATTGCGGGGCTTCGATCAATTTCAAGTTGCCGCGACCGGTGTAAGTGACGGTGAGTTCGATCGCCTCGTTCGCCTTCACCGTGTTGCGATCCACCTTCACGGTCATGCCCATTTCGCCCACGGCACCATTGAATCCTTCCGGACGGTTGGAGGGTAGGGCCAAGGCATTCAGTTCCACCACATTGCTGCGCACCTTCACCAATGAACCGCGGTTGAAGAAGGATCGGTTCACGATGCACTCCAATTCGATGGGTGCGATCCGCAGTGTGCCGCTCCGTTGCGGGAACAGGACCTGCCGTTTCAGCACCGCAACACGGTATTGCAGGCCGTTCACTGTACGCAGTTGATCCTCCCAATTCGTGTCTCCTAGATCGATCTCCTCGGCCCAGAAACCATCCATCTTGGGCAATTCGTACTTCGAGAGTTCGATGTTCGCGTAACGCGAGTACAAGGTGTACGTGGCCACCACCTGTTCGCCGACGCGGGCTTTCCCTTTGCTCAATGCGATGGTAGCGAAGAGATTCGAATCGCGCTGTTGTCCTTGGCTTTCGCTAGCATCACTGGGCTTGGCGGTTCCTTTGGTCACCTCGATGACAATGGGTTCGGTCTGCATGATGCCATTGCCGATCCGCACCTTCGCCGCACCGATCGTGAACTTCCCCGGATCCGTTCCGGTAAGTACCCAAGTGCGTGCAGCAGAACTGCTCATCCGTCCGTTCACGTAGTTGAAACTGCTGTTCTCGAACGGCCCTTGAACGACCACCAATCCGCCGAAGTCAGGGGCTTGGAAGGATTCACGGCTGTTGGACAAGGTCACCGTCAGTTTCGCGTATTCACCAGCCGCAATGGAGTTTCGGTCCACGGTGGCGGTGAAGCTGATCTCCTGTGCCACCATGGCTCCGGCGAGGTGCAGGAGGAGGAGGAGGAGGGACGTTCGGATCATCGCGTTCATTTCACCAGTCCTTTTCGATGGTACGACGAGATGCCGGCCTGCGCTTGGCCCGGACCTTTTCCTGAACGGACTTTTCCGATCGCTCCAACGCTTCCAACATACGGATGGCATCCTGTGGTGCAATGGTCCCAGGTTTTGGTTCACCGGTCTCTTCCTTCTGTTCCCCAGGACCGGCTTCTTCTTGCTTTTGCTCCTGCTGTTCTTTCTGCTGTTGTTCCTTTTGCTCTTGCTCTTTTTGCTCTTGCTGCTGCTCCTGCTCTTTCTGTTGCTCCTGCTTGTCTTTCTGCTGCTGATCCTCTTTCTGCTCTTGCTCCTGCTTCTTTTGTTGCTCCTGCTGTTGCTTCTCGTCCTCCTTGATCAACTCTTCCGCCAGCTTCAACAACTTCGGGTCGTCCGGATGGTTGCGCAAGCCTTCGTCCAAGGTGCGCAGCGCTTGCATCTTGTCCACCTTCACGAACTCTTTACCCGCTTGGTCGAAGTAGGTCTGCGCGCTCACTTGTGCGAGGACCGAGCAAGAGGTAGTGATCAGCGATAATAGGAGTGCGATCCAGGTCTTCATTGGGCTGCTGCGGCTTTGGTCACCACATCGAGTTTGTTCATGTAGTCCTGACGTTGCTGCAAGGTAGGGTCGGTCTTCAGTGCGTCGCGCAGGAGATTCAATGCCTTGGTGAACTCATAACGTTCCACCATTTCATCGGCCTGCTGCATCAACATCTTCGCCTTTTCGCTCAATCCTTCGTTCTTCTTTTCATCGTTCTGGTCGTTCGGTCCGTTGGACTTTTCCTCAACGCGCGCAGCGATCCGGCGCTGCACCAACGCCAAGTTGAGTCTGGTCTCTTCGTCCGTTGGAACGCGACGTAGCGCGCCTTTGTACGCATCGGAACCTTGCGCCAATGCCGAATCCACCAGCTGTTCCGATGCCCGTTGCGCAGCCACCAACGAATCCCTCTGTACGATCTGCCGGACCTTCGCCGCTATGGCATCACCTTCGATCTTCATGCCTTTGACCCGCTCGTCCAGTTCCTTTGAAGCACTGTCCGCACGATCGGCCATCAGGCTCCATGCATTGCCTAAATTGTGGTAGGCTACGGCCTGTTCCGTGGGCTCCGTGGACCGTTCGATCGCGGCACTGTACGCAACGATCGCCGTATCGAGCAGGCTCATCCGATACAGTGCATTGCCCAAGTCGTAGGTCACCCGTGGGTCGTGCGTCGCCTTAGCATAGTGGTCTGCAGCCTCTGCGTATTGTTCCGCTCTGTAGGATTCGGCACCTTCATGCAACGCCCGCTCCGCCGCCTGCTCTTCAGGCGTGCCACAGGCTATTGCGGGAAGCAATAGGAGATAGGTCCAGCGATCCCTCATCGTTTCGTGGTCCAGTTCAACCTTCCATGTCGACGTTCACCGGTCGCCATGGCGAGCACGCACATCACCAAGGCCAACACCAACGGGTATTGGAAATGATCCTCGTGCGCGGTGAAGACATAGCTATCCATTTCGGTGGTATCCATGGATCGCAGATCATCCACCAAGCGTTGTATCCCGTTGTCACCTTGGGTCGCACGGATGTACACCCCGTTCCCCGCTGCCGCGATCCGTTGCAACATCGGTTCATTCAATCGGCTGACCACGGTATTCCCTTGGTTGTCCTTGCGAAAGCCATTCACCTGGCCGTTACGGATGATCGGGAGCGGTCCACCTTCGCTGGTGCCCATGCCCACTGTGTGTACCACGATGCCTGCTCCGGCCGCTTTCCGGGCCGCACCTTCGGCATCGTCCTCGTGGTTCTCGCCGTCGGTGATCACGATGATCGCTTTGCTGCCCGGACTGTCCGCGCTGAAGCTTTCTTGTGCCATTTCGATGGCCGCACCGATCGCTGTTCCCGGCGTACCGACTGCATTCGTATTCACGGTGTTCAAGAACAATTTCGCAGCGGAACGGTCCGTGGTGATGGGCAATTGCACGAATGCATCCCCTGCGAAGACCACCATGCCCAAACGATCCCCACGCATGCGATCGATCAACTGCGCCATCGCGCGACGGGCGGCCTCCATTCGGCTGGGGCGAAGGTCTTGGCAATCCATGCTGCTGCTCACATCGATGGCCACCACCAGATCGATGCCTTCGGCTTTGACCTCTTCCAACCGGGTACCGAATTGCGGACCGGCCATGGCCACCACCGCAAATGCCAACCCGTGCCGCAACAACAAGAACCGCAATACGGTGCGGGTGGTGGAGGTGCCGGGCACCATCCGTTCCAAGGTTCCGCTTTGTGCGAAACGCTTCAAGGCCCGGTTCCGCCAGCCCATGTCCAACAGGAAAAGAAGGGTAAGTACCGGGCCTGCGAGCAACGCCCACAAGACCTGCGGATGGCCCCATTGGAATCCTTGCACCTCGCGGTCCAGGATCCACCATACCGCTAAATAGGCCAGGAATGCGATGACCTCCGCAAGCAATACGGCGGCTGCGGCCGTACCCAAGTGATAGGTGCCTTTCGTCCTCATGCCAAGTGATGCAGGATACTGCGGTCCAGAATGAAACCAGTGACCAACAAGGCACAACCCAAGAACAGGAATGGGAAGTACTCTTCGTTCTTCGCACGGTGCTCGGTGACTTTGATCCGTGTTTTCTCCAACCGATCGATCTCGTTGTAGATGTCCTTCAATTTGCCTTCGTCGGTTGCGCGGAAGTACTTGCCTCCGGTGCGGTCCGCGATGTTCATCAGGGTGGCCTCGTCGATCTGTACGTCCACCATTTCATACCGGAACTGGCCGGTCGGGTAGCGGGCTACCGGCGAGAGGGCTTGGCCCTTGGTGCCCACGCCGATGGTGTACACCCGAATGCCGAGTTGCTCAGCGATCTGTGCCGCATCGTTGGGTTGAACGGTGCCTGCATTGCTTACACCATCCGTCAGAAGGATCACCACCTTGCTCTTTGCTTCACTGTCGCGCAAACGGTTCAATGCCGTTGCTAGTCCTGTCCCAATGGCTGTGCCACCGTCGATGAGGCCTGACCTCACTTCGGCGAAGAGCTCCTTCAGAACGCGGTGGTCCGTGGTGATCGGGCATTGAGTGAAGGCTTCCCCTTCGTACACCACCAATCCGATGCGATCATTGGGCCGACCATCGATGAAATCCATGGCCACGTGCTTGGAGGCTTCCAACCGATCCGGCCGAAGGTCCTTGGCAAGCATACTCGCCGAGATGTCCAGCGCGATCACGATGTCGATGCCTTCGCGCCTCACGTCTTGCCAATTGTCTTCACTTTGTGGGCGCACCAAGGCTTGGATCAATAGTCCGGTGCCTAGCACTCCTGCGGCGAAGGGGAGGTGCCGGAAAAGAGCGAGCGGATCACTGGGGCCGTGGATCAAGGCGGGCAAGGTGCTCAGCCGTACCATCGCACTGCGGCGGCGCATTCGCAATACATAGAGCATGATGGCCGGGATCAGGAACAGCATGGCCCAATAGGCCGCAGGGTCCGCCATTTCGAATCGGCGAGTACCCCACAGGATCGCTGCGGCGATGCCCAATACGGCGAGCAATAGCCAGCATACGAGTAGGATGAGGTCCTTCTTCCTACCCATGGCCTACAAGTTCACTGGTGGATCTGGTCTCACTAACGAAACGCACGGTGCTGGTCATCATGCGTTCGTTCTCTTCCGATGAAGGTGTGGTCTTGGCGAATTTCACCATGTCCGCAAGCCGGAGCATGTTCTCCAATTGCCCGCGTTGGTCCGTACTCAACGGACTTACGCGGAGTTCTCGGATCAATTCGTCCGTGGTGCTTTCCAACGCTGGTACGTGGTAGCGCTCTTCGATGTAGCCGCGCAACAGGTCCGTGATCCGCGAATGATATCCTTTGTGATCCCCTTGCTGCCAAAGGCGCTCTTTTTCCAAGGTCTCCAAGGCTGCGAGCACACGCTGGTACAAAGGGATGGTAGGCTCTTGGGTCACCGTTGTTGGTCGGGGACGCTTCATGAACAGGTACACGAGCAGGGCAAGGATCAGGAGCACAGCAACGCCTCCGAGGAGCCAAGCTGTGTGTTCCCGCACCCAATGACCCATGCTGAACGGCAGGGTGATGATGTCCTTGATGTCCTGCATGGTACTGGCACTGTCCAGTGGGACCGTGCGCACTTCCAGCAACAAGGCCTTGCTTTCCATCGGCTTTCCGTCCACCACGAAACGGAATGGTGGAACGGCCCAGAAGCCGGTATCGAAGGAGGTGATCAGCAGCGTTCGCTCCTGCCGTTGAAGCGTGCCGTCGCTAGGAATTGTATCCACGCCACGATCCGCGACCACTTCGAGGTGACCACCCAGGGTGTCCCCGATCGCAGGCCATTCGATGGACCGGATCGCTGGGTCGTGGTCGATCCGCATCCTCAACTGCACTTGTTCGCCGATCCGGAACACGGAAGTGTCCAAGTCCACACCGACCACGGTGCTTGCCGACTGCGCGAACAGGAGCGACGGGAAAATGATCGTTAGGAGCGCACCGAGCCTCATCGTACATCCCGGTGTTTGAGGAGTTGCATCAACGGCCGCACATACCCTTCGTGGGTGCTGATGGTGGCATGGTCCACACCGGCGCGACGCAGGATCTCTCGGGTGTGGTTCTGGTGTTTCAGTGCCGCAGCACGGTATGCATTGCGGATGGTGCGACTGCCTGTGTTCACCCACCGTGTATCCTGCGTTTCGGGGTCCACGAATTGCACCAGTCCCATGTTCGGCAATTCCAATTCACGTGGGTCGGTGGTGCGCAATACCACAAGGTCGTGCCGCCGGTTGGCGATCTTCAACGCGGGCTCGTAGTTCGCATCCATCATATCGCTCAGTAGGAAGGCGATGCTCCGTTTCTTGATCACGCTGTTCAGGTAACGCAAGGCAGCGGTGATGTCCGTTCCGTTAGCTGTCGCCCGGAATTCCAACAGTTCCCGGATCAACCGAAGGATGTGGCTTCGGCCTTTCTTTGGCGGAATGAACTTCTCGACGGTATCGCTGAAAAGGATCAGCCCGACCTTGTCGTTGTTGCGGATCGCGCTGAAGGCGATGGTGGCACAAGCCTCGGTGATCAGTTCACGCTTGAGTTGCTCTGCCGTTCCGAAATCGGCCGAACCGCTCACGTCGGCAACGAGCATCACGGTGAGTTCCCGTTCCTCTTCGAACACTTTCACGAAGGGATGCCCGAAACGCGCCGTTACGTTCCAATCGATCGTGCGCACTTCATCGCCAGCGGTGTATTCACGTACCTCGCTGAAGGTCATACCGCGTCCTTTGAACGCACTGTGATACTCGCCCGAGAAGATGTGTTCGCTCAAGCCGCGTGTCTTCAGCTCGATCAAGCGCACCTTCTTTAGGAGGTCCTTGGTATGTTGGGCGGCATTCATGCGGGCAAGCGGTCGTTCGGACATGTGGACATGACGACCGTGCCGATGGGCACATGGTCATCTGATCACATGCGCAAATGCTCAGGGTACTTCCACGGTATTCAATACGCGGTCGATGATCTCGTTCACCGTGATATTCTCCGCTTCTGCTTCGTAGGTGAGACCAATGCGGTGGCGTAGTACATCGGGGCAAACGGCGCGCACATCCTCAGGTATCACGTATCCGCGGCGCTTGGTGAAGGCCAATGCCTTTGCGGCCAGAGCCATGTTGATGCTTGCACGCGGGCTTCCACCGAAACCGATCATGGACGTGAGGTCGGAGAGTTTGTATTGATCGGGTTTACGCGTGGCATACACGATGTCCACGATGTACTGCTCGATCTTCTCGTCCATATAGACCTCTCGCACCAGTTTGCGGGCTGCAAGGATCTGTTCCGAGCTCACCACATATTGCGGTTCCGGCATGCCACCGACACGCACGTTCTGGCGGATGATCAACTTCTCCTCCTCCTTGCGTGGGTAGTCCAGGACCACCTTCAACATGAAGCGATCCGTCTGCGCTTCCGGTAGGGGGTAGGTCCCTTCCTGTTCGATCGGGTTCATCGTTGCCATAACGAGGAAAGGTTGGGGGAGAGGATAGGTGGTGGCACCAATGGTGACCTGCCTTTCCTGCATGGCTTCCAGCAGCGCGCTCTGCACTTTCGCTGGGGCGCGATTGATCTCGTCAGCAAGGACGAAATTGCTGAAGATCGGTCCCTTCTTGACCGAGAATTCCTCGTTGCGTTGGCTATAGATCAGCGTTCCGATCAGGTCCGCAGGCAGGAGGTCCGGGGTGAATTGGATCCTGCTGAAGCCCACGTCGATGCACTGGGAAAGTGTCTTGATCGCCATGGTCTTCGCCAATCCCGGAACCCCTTCCAACAGGATGTGCCCATCGGCCAAGAGTGCGACCAACAGCTTTTGCACCATGTCCTTCTGACCGACGATCACCTTTCCCATTTCCTGATCGATCAGATCCACGAATGCACTCGCGTGTTGGATGCGTTCGTTCAGGGCTCGTATGCTTTCCGAGGTCACTGCCTCAGGTGTTCCAGAAATGGTCTCTTCCATCGTGTTCTCACTTCGTTTCGGCCCACGGCCGTAAGTTCAACGCAAAGGTGCCGGGTGCCGGGTGGAAGCGGAAGGGTTTTGGAGTTAAAGAACGTTAACCGTTCGAACCTGGCCAGAGGCAAACACGGTCCATTCCAAAGCCTACCTTCGAACACATGGAAACCACTACCGACGCACTGACGCTGGCCGAAGCGACCGCACATGTCCGCGAGTTCCACGATGCCTTCGGGATCCCGAATGCTGCGGAACCCATTGCCGCCATTGGTGACAGGGATGCCTTATTGCGCTACAAACTGATCCGAGAAGAGAACGAAGAATATCTAGAGGCGGCCTTGAAAGGGGATCTGGTGGAGGTGGCCGATGCTTTGGGTGATATCCTTTACATCCTGTGTGGCACCATGCTGAAGCACGGTCTGCAGGATAAGTTGGATGCGGTATTTCGGGAAATACAGCGGAGCAATATGAGCAAGCTAGGCACCGACGGGAAGCCCATTTACCGTGAAGATGGAAAGGTGATGAAAGGGCCGGAGTACTTCAAGCCGGATATTGCGACCATTCTGGCCAAGTGACCACCGCTCACGCTCCGAACCGGAGTATCGTTCCATTCTTTATCTCGTTCCCCGCATGCACCTCCCATCACTCCTTTCCAAAGCCCGCACATCGTCCTTTACGCGGTGGTGGATGAACCGTGCCTTGAATTGGATGATCCCCTTCAACAGGCCGCATGGCTTCCGCGTGAGGCCACTGGTAGGAGGAGGGATCTCCGTCTACATTCCCTTTTGGCGGATCAATCGGAACCACATCAATGGGATCCATGCATGCGCCATCGCCACGGCCTCGGAAATGTGCAGTGGATTGAGTGTGATGGAGCAACTCGATCCGAAGAAGTACCGGATCATCATGCGGAGCCTTCACGTGGCGTATCACTACCAAGCCAAGCAACCAGCAACGGCGAAGTGTGTGCCGACCTTGTCGGAGATCGCCGAGCGGGTAGTGATGCCGCTGAAGGACTCCGATACCGTGGACTTCACAAGCACCGTTGAGGTACACGATCAGAGCGGGAATCACCTCGCTACGGCAACCGTGACATGGCAAGTGAAAGAGTGGAGTAAGGTGCGAACGAAGGTGTGAGTCGGAATTTCGCACGCCCTATTTGAATAGCCGAGTACTAGCGCCGCTTCGCGCGGGCTATCACACTCGCTAGTACCATCGACAGGATCGCCCCAGTGAAGGCCAATCCCATATCCTTCTGTGCGTCCCATACATCGCCTTGTGAACCCAAGTAAGCTGCTCCCTGAGCAGGGAAGAATACATCGGCCACGGCCCATTCGATCAATTCATACGCACCACTGAAGCTCAGGGTGATCTCTACCGGAAGCACCCAGCACACCCAGATCGGCCAACCGAAGTGGTTCTTGAAATAGTCGCGCATGGGGTAGGCCAAAAGGAACCCGAAGCTGAAGTGTACAATGCGATCGTAGTGGTTGCGATCGCCCTGCATTCGGTCCTGCAACCAATACCCGAAGGGGTTCTCCGCATAGGTGTACATGGCACCGTAGATGTGCAGCAGGATGTACACGAACATCAGCGTGTAACTGAGATCGCTGAAACGGAACTTGCGGTATCCCAAGCAGAGCCCACCGATGAAGACCATCGTGAGCACGTTCTCGGTGATCCAATTCGCATGGTCCGTGGTTCTTAGGAAGGTCCAGGTCCAGATCACGAAGAAGACCGCCAAGAAAGCCTTGAGCAAGGTGTTCTGTGCAAAAGGCACACGTATGGAGTCTGAAGCCGTGGAAAAGGTCATGGAAGGGACTGCGTTCAATCGATCTCTTCCTCGTCCTTCTTCTCCTTCTTCTTCGGCAGATAATAGGTGTAGTGCAGGCCGACCACCAGGTTCTGCCCGCGGATCACCGGACTAAAAGGAGTGATGCTTTGCTGAATACGCACTTCGAAGGCAGAGGTCCCGATATCCCAACCCATTCCAGCGGTCACGCTGACCTGGGTGCGATTGCTTGATCCGGTCACGGTGTACTTCTGGTCGGTCAGGACGCTGCCATCCTGCTTGACCTTGAACCGGCCATTGATCCAATAGCCCCCGATCGCCCCTCCGGTCAAAAAGATCCCGCCTAGGTCGCTCTGTAGGCTGAACTTGATGAGCACGGGCAGCTCCAAGTAACCCAGCCGGGTGCTGGTCCACGACCGTAGCGTGGGGTTTTGGATCAAACTACCCTTGGTCATGTACATGGGTTCGATCAGGAACGAGGCTTGCTCGGTCCAAGGCACCTCGAAGGACCAACCTGCTATGGGGCCGACCTTCGGTAAGCCGTTCCATTCCAAGAATTGACCGGCGGAAATGGTGGCTAGCCCAACACCGGCACGCGGTCCACTGCGCGCCGATTGCGCATGGGATAGGAGCGGTAGGAAAAGGAGGGGGGTCAGGCACCAACGCATACGGGCGAAGTTCGCACTTCGGGAGCAACTACGATCCAGTTCCTGTTGGATGCACTGGGGTCAGCCCTTCAAGGCGGCCATCTTCAGAACGGCCACCGCGCAGTCCACGCCCTTGTTGCCGTGTTTGCCACCGCTCCGGTCGCGGGCCTGCTCCATGGTGTTGTCGGTAAGTACACCGAAGATCACCGGTCGACCGAACTTCAGGCCTACGGACATGATCCCTTGCGCTGTGCCTTGGCATACGAAGTCGAAGTGTGGCGTTTCCCCGCGCACCACGCTGCCTAAGCAGATCACGCCATCAAGCGTTTCCGTTTCCAGCAGGATCTGTGCGCCCAAGGCCAATTCGAAACTGCCCGGCACCCACGTTTCCAGGATGTCTTCCGGTGCAACCCCATGTTTCATCAAGGTCTCCTTGGCCCCAGTTCGCAGGGCATCGGTGATCTCGAGGTTCCACTCGCTCACCACTAGGGCAAAACGACGACCAGCGCCACTGGGGACGCTGGTCGGGTCGTACGTTGAAAGGTTGTGTGATGCGGTCGCCATGGACTAGCCACCCATCGCTTCGGCGTGCCCTGCATATTTCCGGGCCATGTTGGCATCCGAATTGGCCGGGAACTCCTTTGCGATCCGGTTGAAAGCCTTTGCCGCAGCACTCCAATTGGCCCCTTGTTGGTGCAGGATCCCTGCCTTCATCAGGTACATCGGCGTGGTGAGGTCGTTGGTCTCCATGTTGGCGGCCTTCTCGAACAGCTTCACCGCCTCATCACTTCGGCCCAGCTCCACCATGGCATCGCCCTGATTGCCCACCGCCATCACGCGCAATACGTCATCGTCCAGATCCGCTTTCTTGTAATGCTCCAGAGCCATTTCGAATTCGCCCTTTTGCATGTAGATGGCACCCATGTAATAGTTCGCCAAGTTTCCGCTAGGGGTGCTGCTGTACTCGTCCGCGATGGAAATGAAGCCCGGCCACTGATCGTCGCCATTGAGGGCGCGATCCATGGAGTCGATCTCGAAGTAGTACTCGGCTTTCCACATCACCTCCGCTGCGGCTTTCGCATTGGGTTCGGCTACGAATTTCTTGTAGCCCAACAGGATCCCGACCACGGCAACAATGGCCACTGCACCAATGGTGAGGGCTTTCTTGTTCTTCTCGATGAACAGTTCGCTGCGGGTGTAAACCTCGCCCAGATCCACATCCTTCCCTTCCGTAGTTGGGGCGTTGTGGGGATTGATCTTGTTACTCATGGTATTCCCGCCAAAGGCTTTGTCCCAAGGCGGTGGTCGTGCTTAAGGGTCCGCAAAAGTAGACCTTTTGCCGACTTGGGGAACAGGCGGATACCCAGTTATCGAGGGTGGCTTGTCAAGAGCCTTGGAATGGATGCGCCTGACCGCCGTTCCCGGGCCCCTTCGGAGCAGGTTACCTTTGCTGCGCATGAGCTTTCATCTGGCCCGATTGAACCTGTTGCATTTCCGCAACCACCGTGAAGTGGAGGCGGAACTGGGGGCAGAGATCAATTGTTTCGTTGGGCCCAATGGAGTGGGGAAGACCAATTTGCTCGATGCCGTCCACTACCTCTCCTTGGGCAAGAGCTATTTCGATCCCGTGGACAGCCACAACATCCTGCACGGCGAGGAATTATTCATGGTACAAGGCGTGATGCATACCCAGGCCGGGGACGATGCCATCCTTTGTAGCGTGCGGTCCGGGCAGCGTAAGGTGCTCAGCCGAAACCGTAAAGAATACGATCGCCTCGCGGACCATGTTGGGAAGTACCCCGTGGTGATGATCACCCCGTACGATGGCCAATTGATCCTGGACGGTTCGGAAGTACGTCGGCGATTTCTCGATGGGTTGATCGCCCAATTCGATCGTGCCTACTTGGAGGACCTGATCCGCTACAACCGCACCTTGACCCAGCGGAACACCATGTTGAAACAATTCGCCGAACGCGGCGGTGGGTCGTTGGAGGCGCTGGAACCTTGGGATGAGCAGTTGGTGTTCCACGGAACCAACGTGCATGCCGTAAGACAGGCTTTCATGGCGGAGTTGGTTCCGCTCCTGAACGAGCATTACCAAGGCATTAGTGCTGGGCCGGAACAGGTTGCCCTGGAATACCGCTCCGCACTTTCGGACACCCCGATGCGCGATCTGCTTCCTCAGGCGTGGGACCGCGACCGGGCTGCCCAATACACCACCCAAGGCATTCACAAGGACGATCTGGTCTTCACCATCAACGAGCAACCTTTGAAACGCTATGGCTCACAAGGTCAGCAGAAGACCTATTTGATCGCTTTGAAGCTGGCCCAGTTCGACTTGACCCGGAGCCGCAGTTCCATCCGACCGATCCTTCTATTGGATGATATCTTCGACAAGATCGATCCGCAGCGGATGCGCCACCTGCTGAAACTACTTAGCGACCACCGATTCGGTCAAGTACTCATTACCGATACCGATCCACGCCGCCTGCACACCGCTCTGGATGGATTGGATCACGACGTGCGCTTCTTCCACCTTCATCACGACAGGACCATCACCCGTGAAACGATCGAACGAACAGTCGCTTAATACCGCCATGGACCAGTTCATCGACGCGTTCGGTCTGCGCGAGAAGATGGATGAATTGGACATCACCACCGGCTGGGATGAAGCCGTTGGCCCCATGATCGCACGGCATACAGTGAGCGTACGCCTGAGAAAAGGCCGACTCAATGTCCGGGTGGATTCCGCCCCATTGCGTCACGAACTCTCCTTCATGCGCGAGACCCTTGTGGAATTGCTCAACCGCCGAGCAGGACGCCAGGTCGTCCAAGAGATCGTGTTGGAGTAAAGGAAAGCGGGTAGTGGGCAGGTTGCAACCTCCAACTCTCCACTACCAACCGTCAACCATACCCTCAGAACCTCTCCCTACCGCTGAAGAAGAAGTTTCCTTCGATCGCTGCATTGTCGTTGCTATCACTTCCGTGGCAGGCGTTCTTCGCCTTGCTTTCCGCGAAGCGCTTACGGATGGTCCCTTCTTCGGCCTGTGCTGGATCGGTTGCCCCGATCAGCTTGCGGAAATCCTCCACAGCGTTGTCCTTCTCTAGGATCGCGGCATAGATGGGGCCACTGGCCATGTAGTCCACCAATTCGCCATAGAATGGGCGCTCTTTGTGTACTTCGTAGAAGTGTCCAGCCTCCTCGGAGGAGAGCCGGGTGTATTTCAAAGCGATGATCTTGTAACCCGCGCCAATGATCATATCGATGATCTTACCTGCATGCCCGGCGGCCACAGCCTCCGGTTTGATCATCGTAAAAGTCCTGTTCGTCATGTTGATCGTTGATAAAGCCGGGCAAAAATAACCGGAGGAACGGAAGCAAAGGCCTCCCGAACATTATTCCTTCGTGCCGCGTAGCAGCGCATCGCGATACCCGGCCTCACCAATACTCAGCCCCCTGATGAAAACAACAGTTCTCTCCACCATCCTATTGGCCGCGTTGGTCACTTCCTGTGGGGGTGATCCGAAGCCGACCAATGACGCAGGTCCCGGTCTGGTCATTGGCGGGGATGGGACCGAAGCCACCGTGGCCAGCATCTATCAAATGCCCACGCCGAATGAGTTGTTCAACCTCGTGCGTGATCTGGCGGGCGAAGGCCAGAAGCGAATGCTGAATCCTGCAGGGAATGTGGATCGCTATGTCAGCCTGCAGGGTCGTGCCTTCAATTTCGGGGTCTATTCCACCGATCTGGTGTTCGCCAGCTACTTCAAGATGAATGTCGAAGTGGCGCGATACTACCTCACTTGCAAGAAACTCGCCGATGGATTAGGCATCGCTTCGGCATTCTCGGATGCGGATTTCGTGCGTCTGGAAGCCAATCTCACCCGTGGCGACTCCTTGGAGCTGATCAGCAATGACGCATACACCAAAGCCTATACGAAGCTGCAGGACGAGAAGATGGGTCCCGTGCTATCCTTGGTATTGGCCGGTGGTTGGGTGGAAAGTATGCACCTGCTTTTCCGGCAGATCGATGGTGCAGGGAACAACCCGAACCTAATGGCCCGCGTGGGCGAACAGAAAGTGACCTTGGAGCACCTCTTGGATATGATGGAACCACAAGCCGGTGATGCGGATGTGGCCAATACCATGATGGAACTGACTGCCATTCGCGATATCTACGACCAAGTGAACGTGAAACGGGTAGCACACCAAGGGGCTTCTACCAGTGGCCGAATGGTGCTTGGCGACGATGTGCAAATGGAGTTGACCTCCGAGAAGTATCAAGCGCTGGTGGATGCTGTAGAAGACCTGCGCACCCGCATGACCGCTCCCGAGGACAAGTCCAACTCCTAAACTGAACCAACGCATGAATCAGATCATCAATAGCCTGTTGGCTTCCGCAGCGTTACTCGCCAGTGGTTCGGCGATCGGGCAGTACAAGTGTGCCGATTACCACAGGTTCAACGGGGATCCATCCGGCGATAAGCGTTTCTCAATGAACGGCCAGAGCAAGAGCGCCATGGTCCAGGTAGGCAAGGAAACGGAACTCAACATCATCATCTACCGCGGGCAGGATTACCGGATCTCCATCAGTCATGATGAAAAGATCCTCGGGGAGCAACTCGCGATCCGCTTGGTGGAGAAGATCCGGGTGCCGCATGACGAAACCATTGAGGTGATCACGCAAGAAGCTGTATTGGACGAGCAGGGGAATGCGACCGGCACCACACAAGAGGTGAAGACCAAGCGGAAGGAACGCCTCTTCAACGATGAAGAGAAAGTGCTTTGGGACAATACCGAGCACGACATGGCCGACGAGGTTGAATTCTCCTGCACCGCTACCAAGCGTATCGCCGTGGAGGTGATCGCGCCGGGAAACAGCGATGCGAAACCCAAGAAGAGCGGAGAGACCAATGACATCGGTTGTGTGGGCATCCTGATCGAACACATGCCAACACCTGTATTGGGTTTCGAACCCCAATAGTTCGTGGTCAGCTACCTTTGCGGCCCGCCTGAAAAGGCGGGCCGTTCCATGTCCGAACATTCAGCCCCGCCGGAGCAGTTGCAGAAATTGCGTGAACTGCTCGCAAAGCCGAAGCGCCTTGCGATCGTTTCACACTACAATCCGGATGGCGATGCCATCGGCTCCAGTTTGGGACTGATGCATGTGTTGCGTGCGGCGGGACATACAGCCCGCGTCGTGTTGCCGAACACCCCAGCGAATTTCTTGGACTTCTTGCCTGGCCGATCGGAGGTCTTGTGCTTGGACCGGTCGCCGGATGCGGCACTCTCTACGATCCGGACCAGTGACCTGGTCTTCTGCTTGGACTTCAATCAACTCGATCGGATAGGTGGCTTGGAGGAAGCCGTTCGGAGTGTGGCCACCAAAGTGCTCATCGATCATCACCAACAGCCGGACACATTCGCCGAGGTCTTCTTCTCGGATATCTCGGCAAGCAGTACCTGCCAGATGGTGGCGGATATCGTTGCAGGGCTTGGTATGGATGATCTGATCGGTCTGGAAGCAGCCACTTGTTTGTACACGGGCATGATCACCGATTCTGGATCATTCAGGTATAAGACCAGTACTCCGCACACATTGCGTGTCGCTGCGAGATTGTTGGAAGAGGGCGTGGACCTGGACACGATCTACTCCGCGATTTCCGATACCCACAGTGCCGATCGGATGCGCCTGCTCGGCTTTGCTTTGACTGAGCGCATGACGGTTCTGCCCGAATTGCGCACCGTAGTGATCGGTCTGAACATGGATGATCTGGAACAATTCAACTTCAAGCCCGGAGACACGGAGGGATTCGTGAACTACGGTCTATCCATACAAGGGATGCGATTGGCCGCGCTCTTCATCGAACGTCCAGATATGGTGAAGGTGAGCTTGCGTTCCAAGGGGAACCTGCCGGTGGATCGATTCCTGAAGGAGCACTTCAGCGGTGGGGGGCATGCGAATGCCGCCGGCGGAAAAGCCACCGAACCGTTCCAAGATGCCGTCGCTCGTTTCATGTCCTTGCTCCCTAAATTGATCGCTGATCACCCGGCATGAAGTCCCTGATCTCTTTCATCCTAAGTGCCACGGTGGCCTGTGGTGGCCAACGTACACCTACGCAACCTCCGCCTACCATGCCTTCTGCAGAAGAACGCTTGAAGGAGAATCGGGATGCGGTGCGCTTGGAGGAGCACGACATCGACCTCTTCGAACAGCGTATGGGATTGAAGTTGCACCGATCCGATCGGGGGGTGCGCTTCCTGATGCTTCGGGATCAAGAAGGTGAGCATGCGAAACCACAGCAATGGGCGAAGGTGAATTACGTGGTCGAATTGCTGAATGGCGATACGGCATATTCTACCGCACTTGGAGAGCCGGAATCCTTCTTGGTGGAAATGGATCAAGTGGAAAGTGGGCTGCACGAAGCCATTCAATGGATGAGCCCTGGAGATAGCGCCTTGGTGGTGATCCCTTCCTATCGTGCCCATGGTCTGATCGGTGATCAGGATCGCATACCCATGCGCAGCTCCGTGGTCTACCACATCGGTCTGGTCGCGGTTTCCGTTCGGCCATGATCCGGTACGTATTCCTTTTTACGTTGCTTGTTGTAGGCTGCCAACGATCACCCTATTCGGGATACAAAGCCTTGGATGGCGATGTCCACTTGCATTATGTGATGTTGGGCGATGGGACTATTCTTCCATCGGACAGTGATAGTGTGCGCATGCGATTGCGCATGGGTTGGCAAGGTCGTGGCATCGGGGAACTGTTCAGCACAGAGGATATGTATGCAGTGAAGGACCTACGAACCGGACCTTTCATTCCCATCTTCGATCGGATCCATGCAGGAGATAGCATGAGTGTGATCGCACCGGCCGGTGCATGGCCTTGGTCAGCGATCGTCGGAGGGAAGGACGTGGCGATACCCGATTCAGGGAAGGTCCAAGTGGAAGTGGGGTTGATCGGCATTCGTACCCCGGCCATGATCCGTGCTGCGGTGGAACGCTACCGCCGTAACGACCCCTTAGGGTTCGAACGACGCCTGATCGCTTCATATCGTGCAAGTGCGAGCGAGCCGTTCACGCAGTGGGGAACCAGTGAGGTGTATTACCACATCACCGGAACAGCTCGAGATACAGCACGAGTCAAGGCTGGTGAGTACGTGACCGTGTCGTATCGCGGGCAGCGCTTGGAAGATGGTCTGGTGTTCGATGACACCGAACGCAACGGAGAGGCGCTCGGTTTCCGGTTCGGTGACAAGGACCAAGTGATCCCGGGGATCGAAGTGGCCATCCATTTGTTGCGCCCAGGACAGACCGGGACGTTTATTTTCCCAAGCGATCAGGCCTTCGGGGAAAAGGGGGTGCCCAAAGTGATCGAGCCTTACACACCCGTGATCTACACCATCCGTCTGGAACAGGTGGACCGGACCTCCTAAACGCGATCACCACCCATGGCGCGCCCCAGTATGAAAACGGCGGGGCGCTTGCCAAGTGTGATCCCGAGACGCGCCCATTCATCGATACTCCGTGTAACGACACTGCCGCCGGGTTGGGTCAGATCGATGGCGATGGTGAGTTGCAGTGATCCGGAACAAGTGGACAATAGATCCGCTAGCATGGCATCATTGCGATAGGGCGTTTCAATGAAGAGTTGCGCAGCTCCATGCCTTGCTTCCGACTCCAACCGCTTGATCGCCGCTTTGCGCTCCGGCTGTTTCACGGGCAGGTATCCATGGAAAGTGAATTGCTGACCACTGAGCCCGGATGCGGCCAAGGCCAAGAACAAGGAACTGGGCCCGATGAGAGGCACCACCGAAATGCCGGAGCGATGTGCCGCTTGCACCAACCGAGCCCCTGGATCCGCGATGCCCGGCATTCCTGCTTCGCTCACGATGGCCGCATCACGTCCGTCGCGCAACAAGGCGATCATGTTCTGTGCTTCCTGCAACGTGGTGTCCTTATCCAAACGATGCAATTCCAAAGCAGGGAGTTCGATGCTCGGTACCATGCGTCGGAGCATGTGCCGCGCGGTCTTCTCATGCTCCGTGAAGTAGAGCGTGATGCGTTGCACCAGAGCGATGTTCTCTGGAGGCAATTGCTCCACACCGCCGTGCTCACCCAGCCATACCGGCAAGAGATAGAGCGTGCCGTAGCCTTCAGCCTTTTTCATCCTTCAGCATATTGCTGCATGCCTCCGTCAACATCCGGTACACTTGCTCGAATCCTTCGTCACCACCGAAATAGGGGTCCGGCACTTCGCGAAGAGGATGTAGCGGTGCATGGTCCATCATCAGCCGTGCCTTCTTCTTGGATGCCTCGTCCGGTGCAATGGCCAGCATGTTCGTCAAGTTGCTCTTGTCCATCGCCAACAACACATCGAAGCCGTGGAAGTCGCTTGGGCGGAAGTGCCGCGCGCGCAGATCACTGATGTCGATGCCATGATCGCGCATGCTTCGGATGGCACGCTGGTCCGGAACTTCGCCAACGTGATAGTCTCCGGTGCCCGCAGAATCGGTGGTGTAGGCGAGACCTTGCTTCTGGATCATGTCGCGCAGGATGCCTTCGGCCATAGGGGAGCGGCAGATGTTGCCGAGGCAGACGAGGAGGATCTTCATGTCTGGTAAATGTGATCGCTTGCGTTGCGAAGATGATGAAAAGCGAAAGGCCCCCGTGAACGGAGGCCTTTCAATGGGTGTGTCGCAAGTGATCAATGGATGCTCAACTTCTTCTCGAGGTCTTCAAGATAACCACGGAACTGCTTGTCCGTCTCTTGCAGGTTGTTCACTGTTCGGCAAGCGTGCAGAACGGTCGCGTGGTCTTTGCCACCGCAATGTGCACCGATGTTCGCGAGTGAACTCTTGGTCATCTTCTTCGCGAAGTACATGGCGATCTGACGGGCCTGCACCACTTCGCGTTTCCGAGTCTTGCTCTTCAGTAGTTCGATCGGTAGGTCGAAGTAATCGCACACCACTTTCTGGATGTAGTCGATGCTGACCTCGCGCGCCGTGTTCTTCACGAACTTGTCGATCATCTGCTTCGCGAGATCGAGCGTCACGGCCTTCTTGTTCAACGAGCTCTGTGCGATCAAGCTGATCATGGCACCTTCGAGTTCACGGATGTTGGTGGTGATGCTGTACGCGAGGTATTCCACCACCTCCTTGGGCAGGTCGATGCCTTCGGCGTACATCTTCTTCTCCAGAATGGCGATCCGTGTTTCGAGTCCGGGCGTTTGCAGATCGGCGCTCAAACCCCACTTGAAGCGGGAGAGGAGGCGTTGTTCCATGCCCGCCATTTCCACCGGTGCTTTGTCGCTGGTGATCACCAACTGCTTGCCGGATTGGTGCAAGGCGTTGAAGACATGGAAGAACACATCCTGCGTTTTCTCCTTGCCGGCCAAGAACTGCACATCGTCGATCAACAGCACATCCATCATCTGATAGAACTGCGTGAAGTCGCCGACCGTGTTGTTCTTCACCGCCTCGATGAATTGCTGGGTGAACTTTTCCGCAGGTACGTACAGGATCGTCTTGTCCGGATGGTTCTTCTTGATCTCGATGCCGATGGCATGTGCAAGGTGTGTCTTGCCCAAGCCGACACCACCATAGATCAACAACGGATTGAAGGCGGTGCCACCGGGCTTCTGCGCCACGGCATATCCTGCACTGCGGCCCAATCGGTTGCAGTCCCCCTCGATGAACGTATCGAAGGAATAGTTGGCGTTGAGATGGCTTTCCACCTTGATCTTGCGCAGACCCGGAATGATGAACGGGTTCTTGATGGGGCTGTTCGCCACATCGATCGGGAGGGTTACCGATGAGTTCTTCACCTCACGAGCATGGCTCGTTGGCATCTTCACGGTGTATGGGTTGGCATTCTGGAAGCCGTTCTCCATGATGATGGAGTACTCCAGACGCCCTTCATTCCCCAATTCTTTTTTGATGATCTTCTTCAGGAGGCTGATGTAATGTTCCTCCAGCCATTCATAGAAGAATTGCGACGGTACTTGGATGGTCAGCACATGATCCTGCAAACGCAAAGCTTTGATCGGCGCGAACCAAGTCTTGAAGCTTTGCTGGCTTACGTTGTCCTTGATCACTTCCAGGCACCGATCCCAGATCTTCTCGTGGTCCTTCTTCATGGATGGGTCAGCGAGTTAGGGTTGGTACTGGTGGTTGGTGATGCCGGTGGGTCGATCCTATAGTACATCTGTTCCGTCCGGCAAGGGGGCAAATATGGATCGAAGAAAGTGAAAAACAAATGTTGTGAACACTTGCAAGAAAGGAAAATTTCACTTCCACGTCGGCCCAAGGAGGTGTTCCCGGGAAGCCTTGAACGGCGGGGCTTTCCGCGCGAGGTACAACCATGGTCGGATTCTGCATCGGGAGGCGTTTGACCGGTCGATCCAGTGCTTTCGGCGTAAGGTACGACATCTACTTTGGGCTTCCACGCGCTCATGTATGGAAGATACACCACGGAAGTGTCGGGGGCAAGACCTCCCAGAGACGGTCTTCGGTTCGTTCCGGATTATTTTGCACCATGTTCGAGTTCGATACCACCGTGCGCGTTCGATATGGGGAGACCGATCAAATGGGCTATGTCTATTACGGCGATTACGCCCAGTTCTTGGAAGTCGGTCGGGTGGAGGCCTTGCGCAGTCTCGGGTTCCCTTATCGCAGGCTGGAAGAAGAAGGCGTGATGTTACCGGTCCATGATCTGCGCATCACCTATCACCGCCCTGCTCGATACGACGACCTGCTCACCATTCGAACACGGATCGAAGCGCTCCCTTCCGTGCGCATCGGCTTCGATTACACGATCATGAATGAAGCGGGTGAGGTGCTCTGCGAAGCACATACCACCTTGGTGTTCGTGGATCGCGTAACGATGAAGCCAAGGCGCGCACCGGACGCGCTGGTCCAGGCGCTCCAACGGATAGGGATCATTGAGGTCGGACCTGGATCCCGCCAAGCTCCCACTTCGATGTGAGTGCTGCGGTAGTGCCTACGGGTAGTTCCAAGGTCGCCGAGCACTGTTCGGTGAATTCTTGTGCTACGATCCGACCACCGATCTGGTGGACATCGTTGCGCACCTGATCGAACCGATCATAACCACACGTGATGAGGCAACGTTCCATGAGGATCCGTTCCACGATCGGTGCCGTGCCGAGTGCCAACCGCGTTGCTTCACCATAGGCATGGATCAACCCGGGCTTACCCAGCAAAGTGCCACCGAAGTAGCGCACCACGACCACTGCGGAATAGGTCAACCCAGCGCCCTGGAGTTGGCGCAGGATCGGTTTGCCTGCTGTTCCACTAGGCTCACCGTCGTCGTTCGCACGATAGCGCTCACCACCGTCTCCGACCACCCAGCCAAAACAGAAGTGGCGTGACGAAGGATGGTCCCGCATGATCCCGTCCAACGCTTGCTTGAATTCGACCTCGTCCTGGATCGGGAATGCAATGCCAATGAACTTGCTCGCCAGCTCTCGGTAGCTCGCTTCACCAGAACCACCCAACGTGAGGTATCGCTCCACAAGCTTCATGGTGCCATGATCAACAGGACGATCGCGATGACCGCGCATCCGATTCCGATGTATTGCGCACGCGTTGGTCGCTCTTGGAAGAGCAGCATTGATGCGAAGGTCCCGCACAGTATCACGCCCACACTGATCAATGGGAAGACCACACTCGCTTGTAGACCGCTTCGGGCAAGGGCCTTCACCACGAAGTAGAGCGTACCATAGTTCAGGATGCCCAACAGTGAACCACCGATCCAAGCGGAAGGTCGCCGAAGTGTGCCTAGGGAACCGCTGTAGATCAGGTATGCGAATGAGACCACGCCGGCACTCGCGGTACAGAGTATCGGGAAAACGGCTTCGGTCGCAGGTGTCACCAATGTGCGTTGGGTCGCATTCAAAGCAATGTCGATACACGCCGTTCCGATGAATAGTACGGCGGGCAGCCACCATGCACCACGCGCACCGGATGGCCCTTTCACCAACGATGCCAGAACAACCCCGATCACCGCGAACACCAGACCGGTCCATCCCCACGGTCCCGGTCGCTCGTGATGCACGATCACAGCGAAGAGCACCGTTAGAACCACGCTCATCTTACTGGCGACGGTGCTGGCCACCACACCGGACCGTTGAGCTGTGATCCCCGTGAGGTAGAAGATGAAGACGAACAGCATGCCGATGCCGGCACTCGGCAACCAAAGCGATGAGAGCGTACCCGCATGCCAGGGTGGAGCGATCACGCAGCCGAACAACGTGGCCACCACGTAATTCACCGCGATGGCAGGCAACAATTCCACCCGGCGTTGCTCAAATACGCGAAACAGCAGGAAGAGTCCGGCCTGTAGTACTGCGGCGAGGATCACAAATGCCATTCGGGATCGATCTGGAGATCCTTCGTGATCGGGGACATGGGGTTCACGAAGAGTTCGATGAGGTCAGTGTCTGAAGTGCGACGCATGGCCGCGGTTCCGTCCATCTGCGGCGCGGGTGTGCCGCGATCGAATTTTCCGCTACCCGTGATGACCCGTACCTCATCCCACCTTCCGGACCGAAGGAAGTGTGTGTGCAATTCAGCTCCGCCCTCTACCAGTAGGGACCGAATGGAGCGCCGATGCAGTTCTTCTAGAATACAAGTTATGGGGTCCGTGTCGGTTTCGATCCGGAATTGATCCGCCGAGATGTCGTTGCGTTGAAGTCCGGTGAAGAGTAGTGTCGGACCTTGTGCATCGTAGACGTGACTTGCAGCGGGTGTGATCCCTTCGCGATCCAGCACCACACGTAGCGGTTGTCGTCCAGCAACGAGTCGCACCGTAAGGGATGGGTCGTCATTCACGACCGTGCGACTGCCAACTAGGATCGCTTGTTCGGCACTGCGCCATCGGTGTACGAGCGTGTCCGTCGCGGGTGTACTGATCCGCTGCACGGTGCGCGAAATGCGCGGTTGCTGATCGAGAAATCCATCCGCCGTCCGTGCCCATTTCAAAATGATGTACGGCCGTTCGACTTCCACCGAAGTAAGGAAGCGACGTTGGGCCCAGCGACACTCGGCTTCCAATACACCGACGCGCACATCCACACCTGCGGCACGCAACCGTGCGATCCCTTTGCCAGCGACTGCGGCAAACGGATCCTGCAGGCCCACCACGACGCTTTTCACGCCACGTTCGATCAACAAGTCGGCGCATGGCGGTGTTTTTCCATGATGCGCGCAGGGTTCCAAATTCACGTAGAGGACGGCACCGGTGGGAATCTCTCCCGGCCAACCACGGAGGCATTCCACTTCGGCGTGTGTGCTGCCGAACGTGTGGTGCCACCCTTCCGAAAGGACCCCTCCATCATGGACCAATACGGCACCGACCATCGGATTCGGCGCAACCCATTCCTTCCCCAGGTCAGCTAGTTGAATGCAACGGTGCATCCACTTCTGGTGATCGAGTTCCGTCCGGTCTTGGGGCATCGCAGGGCAAAGGTGCGCGATCCGGCTTGTGCTCGACCTACTTTTACGACCGCGCTAGAAAGCGGTGTGTCAGTATGGAAAGAAGTTTACGGGAGGTCGGTGTTGGCGCAATGTTCGATCGGTATCGTTCAGCGCTGAACGAGCGATTCGGAGCGAACGAGGCGCGAGCGATCGGTCGTGCGGTATTCCAAGAATACCTGGGTTGGGATATCGCACAAGTGGAGGACCACCGGGCCGACCTGCTCGATGATCGGACTTTGGAACGGTTCGAATCATCGCTCGCACGACTTCGTGAAGGTGAACCGTTGCAGTACGTCCTTGGCCATGCATGGTTCATGGGGTTGCGACTCCATGTTGGTCCGGCGGTGCTGATCCCACGACCGGAGACAGAGGAATTGGTGCAATGTATCATGGAACAGGACCGACCCTTCCCAAGGATCCTTGACCTCGGTACGGGAAGCGGATGCATAGCGATCGCCATAAAGAAGAAATGGCCTGCTTCCCATGTTGTCGGTGTGGATGTTTCCGCTGAAGCGCTGGATATCGCCCGTAAGAACAGTGATGCGCTTGGTGCCCAAGTGGAGTGGCGTAAGTGTGATGTGTTGGCATCTGGAACGGTATTCCACGGCCCCTTCGATCTGATCGTCAGCAATCCGCCTTATGTGCCACGCTCCGACGCTTTCGCCATGCCAAAACATGTGATCGATCATGAGCCACATGGTGCGCTTTTCGTGGAAGATGCTGATCCCTTGGTGTTCTACAGGGCCATTGCGGATCATGCTTCTCGCGCACTATCCCGTGGAGGCTCGCTCTGGTTCGAGGCACATTACCAACATGCAAAAGCAGTGGCGGACCTACTACTGGATCTGGGTTACCGCGACGTACGTGTTGAGAAGGACTTGAGCGGTGCGGATCGTTTCATTCGTGCAGAGCGATGAGAAGGATGCTTCTCATCATCGTCGCCTTGCAGATCGGGCTTGTCGTTAACGCATCACATCGGGACAGTACCGAGCGGAAGGCAGCCTTCAAAGTGATCCTCAACTTCGATGCACGACGCACCTTCGTGAATGATGCGTCGGTGCGTTTCAATGGATTGCGGATCGGTGCGCAACGCGGAAAGGACATCATCGCACTGGGATTCTATGGATTGGGTGAACCTTACATCCAACCAGCTAAGGACCTTGGGGTGTTGGGTGTGCGTGAATTCCGCACACGCTTCTCGTATACCAGCCTCGCCTACGAACGGGTGTTGGTGAACGCACGACGCTGGCAGATCGGTGTTCCGGTCTCGATCGGACTCGGCAACTACCGGACCAGTTACCTCGCGGACAACGGTTCGGAGATCGCCTACGGAGTGAACGAATTGGTCCCGTTGGAAGCCACGCTGCATGTGGACTACAATGTGTTCTGGTTCGTGTTCATCGGTGTGGGAGGCGGGTACAGGTATGTGCTGGCCGCAGACCCGGCTGCGACCAGTACCTTGAGCGATCGGACATACTACTACAAGATCGGATTGCGCTTCGGCGAAGTGGTCAAGCGCGTCCGCAAACGGTTGAGGAATGGACAAGGAACTTGAACAGGCGCGCAAACGGATCGCGGAACTATCAGCCGAATTGGAAGAGCACAACCACCGGTACTACGTGCTTGCTGAACCCGTCATCTCCGATCGGCAGTTCGATCTGTTGTTAGAGGAACTCGCAGGATTGGAGAAGCAGTGGCCGGCTTTCGCTTCGCCCAACAGTCCAACGCAACGTGTAGGGGGTGATATCTCGAAGAATTTCAACACGGTCACCCATCGGTATCCGATGCTCTCCTTGAGCAATTCGTACAGCAGGGAGGAGGTCGTCGAGTTCGTGTCGCGTGTGGAAAAGGAGATCGGGATCACCACTTACGCGATGGAATTGAAATACGACGGAGTAGCGATAAGCCTCACCTACGAGAATGGCGAACTGGTCCGAGGAGTAACACGCGGTGATGGAGAGAAAGGGGATGACATCACGGCCAACGTACGCACCGTGCGCACCATTCCCCTACTGCTTCGTGGTGATCCTCCAGAGAGTATCGAAGTACGGGGCGAGATCCTTTTCATGCGCGCCCAGTTCGAACGGTTGAACAAGGAGCGAGCGGAACAGGGGGAGGATCTGTATGCGAATCCGCGCAATACGGCCGCTGGTTCACTGAAACAGCAAGACCCGAAGGACGTGGCGAAACGCGGCTTGGACAATTTCATTTACACCCTGCATGGGGATCACTTGCCCACGCGAAGTCACTTCGAGAACATACAAGCCGCACATCGCTGGGGCTTCAAGACACCCGATGTCAAGCGTCGTTTCATGGAACGGACGGACAATGTGGAAGGCATCATGGCCTTCATCGCGCATTGGGATGTGGCGCGTCATGCGTTGGAGATGGACATCGATGGCATCGTGATCAAAGTGGACGATCTGGATGTACAAGCCGAGTTGGGCATGACGGCGAAGAGTCCACGGTGGGCCATCGCGTACAAGTTCCAAGCGGAACAAGCCAGCACGCGGTTGAATGATGTCGTCTATCAGGTGGGGCGGACCGGTGCCATCACACCCGTGGCCGAGTTGGAACCCGTTCTTCTAGCAGGAACCACGGTGAAGCGTGCATCCTTGCACAACGCGGATCAGATCGAAAAACTCGACCTGCACATCGGGGACCAAGTGCAGGTGGAGAAAGGTGGGGAGATCATCCCCAAGATCGTCGGTGTGGACCTGGAAGCGCGTCCGGTGGATGCAGCTCCGGTCACCTTTCCGCTTACATGCCCGGAGTGCGACACACCCTTGGTGCGTTACGAAGGCGAAGCACAGCATTACTGTCCCAACGAACATGCCTGCGCGCCACAGATCATCGGTCGCATCGAACATTTCGTAGGCCGCAAGATGATGGCGATCGAAGGACTGGGCGGTGAAACCGTGGCCGAATTGGTCCAACGGGGATTGATCCAGAACATCGCAGAACTCTACGACCTCACCAAGGAGAAATTGCTGGAATTGGGAAAAGGTTGGGGCGAGAAGAGCGCCACCCAAGTGATCGACGGCATCGCCGCCAGTCGCAGCATACCGTTCGAACAGGTGCTCTTCGCCATCGGCATACGGCACGTGGGCGAAACCGTGGCCAAGAAGATCGCCCGTGCGGTGGTCACCATGGGACGACTACAGGCGATGACCAAGGAAGAATTGGTCACCATCGACGAGGTGGGGGAGGTCATCGCCCAGAGCATCCTCGATTTCTTCGCCGTGGAAGGGAACCGGGACATCGTGCAACGCTTACGGCAATGCGGGGTGCAGATGGAATTGGACCCGGCCAGCATCCAGGCCGTCGGGGATAAGCTGAAAGGACTCACCTTCGTGGTGTCCGGAGTTTTCCGGAATTTCAGCCGCGAAAGCATCAAAGCATCCATCGAACAGAATGGGGGAAAGACATCCGGTTCCATCAGTAGCAAGACGAGTTTCGTACTGGCCGGCGCGGATATGGGGCCAGCCAAACGCTCCAAGGCCGAAGCGCTGAAGGTGCAGGTGATCGATGAGGACGCATACATGCGGATGATCAACGAATGAAGCTTTTCGACCGACTCAAGGAATGGATGGGCATACGCCGCCTTCTGCGCGACTTGCCGCAGGACCGCAAACCCATTGCACGCAACCTGTCACTGGCACGCAAGGTGGCGATCGTGTACATGGTAGAGGATGAGGCCGCGCACAACCACGTGCGGAACTATGTGAAACGCATCAAGGAGGAGCTCGGCATCGGCAACATCATGGCCCTAGGCTTCTCCGACCAGAAAGTGCTGCCCCATTACCTCCACGCTAAACTGAACTTCGATGCCATTTGCCTGAAGGATCTGAATTGGTACCGGATCCCGCAAGGCAACACGGTACAGAACTTCGTGGCCGAGGAGTATGAGGTCCTCATCGACCTGACGATGGAGGACCGCTTGCCCATCCAATACATCATGGCCAAGAGCCGAGCGCGGTTCAAGGTGGGTCGTTGGAGTGAGAGCAACAAGAAGATCCTGGACATGATGATCGACATGGCCGGTTCGCGCAGCTTGCCGCAGATGATCCAACAGGTGCATCATTACCTGCTCATGGTGAATTCCAAGCCCGAACCATCACTCAATTGAATCACCTCTTAATTCGGTAACTTACATGGATGAACGTTTCCGCGGCCTTGGGGTCGCACTGGTCACTCCATTCCGCACCAATGGTGGGGTGGACTATGCTGGATTGGAAAAGTTGTTGGAACACCAGATCACAGGTGGTGTGGACTATGTGGTGAGCATGGGCACCACCGGTGAAAGCGTCACACTCACCAAGGACGAGAAGAAGCAATTGTTGGCTACCACCATCGAATTGGTGCGCAACCGCGTGCCTGTGGTGTTGGGCGTTGGCGGTAACAACACCGCCGAGGTGATCGAGACCCTCGGGAGTTTCGAGATGGACGGTGTGGATGCCATCCTCAGCGTAAGTCCATACTACAACAAGCCCACGCAGGAAGGCATCTACCAGCACTACAAGGCGATCGCACAGGTCAGCTTGCGCCCCATCATCCTGTACAACGTTCCGGGCCGAACCGGCAGCAATATGACTGCGGATACCACACTCCGATTAGCGCGCGACTTCAAGAACATCATCGCCATCAAGGAGGCCAGTGCCAACCTCGATCAAATGGGGCGCATCCTCAAGCATCGCCCCAAGGACTTCATGCTGATCTCCGGTGACGATGCGCTCACCCTACCCATCATCGCGATGGGCGGAGAAGGCGTGATCAGCGTG
The DNA here is from genome assembly GCA_016710015.1 of Flavobacteriales bacterium. Classification (GTDB taxonomy): domain Bacteria; phylum Bacteroidota; class Bacteroidia; order Flavobacteriales_F; family PHOS-HE28; genus PHOS-HE28. The sequence continues at coordinate 150,460 of JADJLR010000001.1, read as the reverse complement.
GTCGGGAATGCGCTGCCGAACGAATTCGGAGCCTTGGTACACGCCGCATTGAAAGGCGATCTGACAACTGCGCGCAAGGAGCATCTGCGCTTGTTGGAGGTGATCGATCTGCTCTTCGCGGAAGGGAATCCCGGTGGCATCAAGTACGTGTTGAAGGTGCTCGGTATCTGCGATGATACCATGCGGCTACCGCTCGTGAACATCAGCGAGGGCACAGCCAAGAAGCTGTATCAAGCCTTGGCGGATGCGGAAGTGGTGAAGTTGTGAGTGAGGTTCTCGACACCAATGTATGGTGTCGGATGCCGTTCCATGGAAGTCCGGAAATTCGCCACGACGTGGCGAGATTCCCACCACCTACCATTCCCAAAGTGCACTCATGGGCACCGCATGGATGTCCTTAGCGAAGGGTGTGATGTTAAGTCCTGGATGCAGCAGAATGCCGCGTCGCCACTTGCTTCCTGCGGCATCACGCAGGTCCTTCAGACCACTGATGTCATTGCTTCCAACGGCCATGGCCGCTTTCACTTCGATGCCTACGATGCGTCCTTGGGCATCCTCCAGAACGATGTCCACTTCGCGACCGCCTTCGGTGCGGTAGTGGTACAGGCTTACTCTGGCCTTGCTCCAACCCGAGATCTTGCGCAGTTCATTCACCACGAAAGTCTCCAGCAGGGAGCCGAAGACATGAGCGTTCGCCAGTTGCCCCGGGCTTCCAATGCCCGCGAGGTGTGCCGCAAAACCGCTGTCGGCCAAGTGCAATTTGGGTGCCTTCACGAGCCGTTTGCCCCGGTGTGTGCTCCACGCATTCAGTGGTGTGCTCAGGAAAGTGGCCTCTAGCAGGACCATATACCGACGCAGTGTGCTGTGCGGAATGTCCAAGGTCCGGGAGAGATCGGCCAAGTTGAGGAGTCCGCTGCTGCGCAAGGCGAGGGCTTGGAGCAAACGGGGCAGGTCCGTAAGGCCGGTGATGTTGCTGATGTCGCGCACGTCTCGTTGCAGAATGCTCGTGATGTAGGCGTTGTACCACGCGCTCCGACGCTTGCCATCCTTCCGACTCATCGCTTCAGGATAGCCACCTGCGTTGACCAAAGCGGCGAGGTGCTTACGGTCGATCACGGTAGGAGCGGGGAAGTTGGGGCGGGCGGCGAGCACCTTGTCGATGAATCCGCTCTTGCGCGCGGCGAGTTCATCCTGTGCAAAGGGATGAAGAGCGAGGATCTCCATGCGACCGGCCAGCGAGTCGCCGAGTTTGGGAAGTGCCAGCACGTTGGCACTTCCCGTGAGCAAGAAACGACCGGGCTTACGGTCACGATCCACCGAGGCCTTGATGGCGCGGAAGATGTTCGGTGCGTTCTGCACTTCGTCGATCACGGCCATTTTTCCCAGCCCTTGGATGAAGGCTGGCGGGTCGTTCAAAGCCGCTTCGAGGGTGGGGTGGTCATCCAAGGTGACGTAGTTGCCGCCGCGTGCTTTTGCAATGGCTTTCACCATGGTGGTCTTACCGGTCTGCCGTGCGCCATTCACCAGTACCACGGGGGTGTCCTTCAGTGCAAGGTCTACCGCGTGCCGCATGTTCCGCTGGAGTTCCATGTTACGAAGATAGCAGGTTCGCTTCGGAAATGCGCTACGAGGTGGCCGGATATTCGCCACGTCATGGCGAATATCCGGCCACTGGATCATGAAGAATGGATCGATCCAGGCGGGGTGCATACCTTCGTCCAGCACGAATGGAGTTCCTCGCCCTCGACTTCGAAACCGCCACGCCACAGGCGGACAGCCCATGTGAATTGGGCATAGCTGTGGTCCGTGGTGGTGTAGTGCGCGAGGTCCGAAACTGGTTGATCAAACCACGTCAGTGGCCCTACTTCAGCCCATGGAATGTGGCTGTGCATGGGATCCGTCCGAGCGATGTGGCCGAAGCACCGCGCTGGGTTGGGATCTGGGACGAAGTGGCGACTCTGCTGGATGGTGCAACCGTTGTGGCCCACAATGCGGCCTTCGATATGAGTGTGTTACGCAGCACATTGGCTGCGCACAACATCGGCCACCCGACCTTCCAGTATTTCTGTAGCGTGAGCATGGCGCGCAAGGTTTGGCCGGGTAGGGCATCGTACGGACTGAAGCCGATGTGCGACATGCACGGCATTCCGTTGAAGCACCACCGCGCCGGGAACGATGCGGAGGCGACTGCCGAGTTGGTGCTGCGTGCTGCGGATCAACGTCCATCGTTCGACATCACCCAATTCTTGCTCGATGCGAAGGTGAACGTCGGGGCCTTCTACCCCGGAGGCCATCGTACACCGGGTGGCAAGGTCACAGTGGCGAGTGCCTATTGACGGTGCAGCACCACGTGGCTGAAAGGCGATGCTTCCCGACCGAAGCGCCGCAACGTGCGATCCATGCCCGATGGCGTGGATCGGATGTGAGCCCCAAGCTCTTGAAGGGATCGAAGGGTATGCGCGTGGCAATGCTCCGCCATTTCGGGGAAGCCCAAGTCGGTATAGTGAAGTCGGCCGCGTTCCATGGCCTTTTCGACTTCGGTCGTGGACGGGTGGAGTATCGAGTCCAGAATATGGATCTCCCCTCCGGGTCGCAGGAAGGTCTTGGCTCGCTCAATGGTCCGTGCTGCGTCCATGAAATGGTGGAAACTCGCAGCGAAGACGACCACGTCGAACCCGTGTGCGGGCAGATCCACATCAAATGGATCCGCACGCGCGAATACTGGACCGTCTCCGAACACCCGAACCGCCTGCTCTAGTTCTTCGGTGGAAGTATCGATCCCGAGGACATCGAATCCGGCGTTGTGCAGCTTGTTGGCCAACCAGCCGTTGCCACATCCGACTTCGATGAGCCGCGCACCTGATGTGAATGGCCTTAAGGCATGGAGCAATCGATCGGCACCACGCGCCCGTAAACGCCATTCATCCGCATTCCAAAGCCCGGTGCCATCGGGAATGAGCGCAAGCTCCGCATCTGTGCGGATCCGCATTTCCGCTGCACGTACCCGCGCAAACAATGCCTCGAAGGGCGTTGGGTCGGAGAGCAGGTACACGCCATTGGCGCGAGGTGCCTGCTCCAAGAACGGTTCGTCCTTCAGTCCCATGTATTCAATGCCTCCGGGATCACTCCACCGAACCAGCGTACATCTTCTTGATCCGCATCAGCGGTCCAGGACAATGTGTGCCGTGGCAGTTGGCGCAACTCTGCACCAAAGCGTTGTAGGCCTTGGTCCGCTCTCCCTTCTTCACTTTGTAGAGGTTGCCCAATTTGCTCAAATAGTCCTTGCCGAAAGTGGGAAAGGTGATCGGGTCGATGTGCATGCCCTCGGTGGGGGTGGCGGTCAGCAAGCCGCGGAATTTCTTCGGGTTGGGCGGGAGGTCCGCATTCCGAGCGATGCGTGCCTTCACACTATCGGCGTGGGCCGCCATGGAACGCATCATCAATGCGAGTTCACTAGGCGGTTTCAATTCTTGCACTTGCACAACATCCGCTTTTTCAGTGAGGTGGTCCGCCTGTTTGGCGAAACAGCCTACAACGGCAGTGATCAGCACGAGGATCACGGTAGTCTTCATTTCCATGGGTGAAAGGTAGTCAACCTTGCCTGACACAATGGCCGTGCCACAAGTGGGTTCGGTCTTTGCCCAGAACAGCCCATGGAAGTGAACGTTACGCCGACACCGCCGTTGCCACAGACCCGGAATCGATCTGCGATCGCTTTGGTACCTGCAGCTATCCTCGTGGTCATTCTGTGGTGTGTGTATTTCTTGGATGTCGGCCTGGAACTGGATCTGTTCCGTTTCGGGATCGTACCAAGGTCCTTTGTCGGGTTGCGCGGGATCGTGCTTTCGCCGTTCCTGCATGGCGATCTCGAGCACCTGCTCAACAACTCGGTTCCCCTACTGGTACTAGGCTGGGCTTTGTACTATTTCTTTCCGCGCGTCGCTTTGCCGGTGGCTTTTGGGTCGTGGATCGTAAGTGGCTTTTGGGTGTGGTTGAGTGCGCGCACCAGTTACCACATCGGTGCCAGTGGCGTGGTGTATGGGCTGGCCGCCTTCCTCTTCACCAGCGGACTTCTCCGGAAGCAACGCACGCTCATGGGCCTGTCCCTGTTGGTGGTATTTCTGTATGGTAGCCTCCTCTGGGGCATGTTTCCGATCTTTCCAAGGATCAGTTGGGAGAGCCATTTCTGGGGGGCGGTCGCCGGTGTGGCCATGGCCTTCCTCTACCGCAACGTGCCCTCTGCTGTGCGTGATCCGCGGCCGATCGTATGGGAGGAGGACCAGGAGCCGACCGATGAAGAAGGGGATGGACCACAGCCTCCAAGCCCCGAACCCAGCCCCGAGCCATGGCACAGTACAGATACGTGGACTGTGAACGTGCCCGGAATGGAAAAGCCCCGTCCACCGGAAAGGTGAGCCGGGCCTTACCTGTGATGTTCGTTCATTCGGACTTGAATGTCGCCACCTCGGAGCCTTGGGACAAGAGCTTCAATAGGTCGCCATCCGCCTTGAATCCGTCGGTATTGTTCAGGGCGCTCTTGAAAGTGTTCTCCACAGGCATGGTGGCCTCACAGAACTTCTTCGTACTCCCTAGGCCAGGAAAGGAAATACGGTCTCCCTCTAGCTCGAAACTCCCCATCAATTGGTTGCAACCTCCAAAACCCTCCAGACCATTGCCCTCAGCACTGAGTTTCAACCAGGGCATTTCGATACCGTCGGGCATGGTCACGGTATTGCCTTTCACCGTCTGTAGGATCCACTTGCTGTCCAAGATGGTCCCGATCTTATCCACACCTCCGGCCGCTTCGGCGGTCTTGTCGTTGCACTTGGATGCGCTCATCGTCAAGATCAGAACGAGGGCGATGGGGGTATAGCTTAGCTTGTTCATCTTCAAGAGTATACCAACCCCGTGCCGGATCAATTGTTCAACATCACTGGCATCACTAACATCAGCACATCTTCACCCACCTCACCGGCTTCGCCCGGCAGCAGAATACCTGCACGATTCGGAGCGCTCATCTCTAGGATCACGTACTCGGTGCTGATGTTGTTCAGCATGTCCATGAGGAAACGGGAGTTGAATCCGATGGTGATCTCTTCCCCTTCATAGGAACAGGTCAGTTTCTCGTTCGCCTCGTTGGCGTAGTCCAAGTCCTCGGCGCTGATGGCCAACTGGCTGCCGTTGATGTGCAAGCGCACCTGATGCGTGGTCTTGTTCGCGAAGATGGCCACGCGGCGGATCGAACTCAAGAAGGTCTGCCGATCGATGGTGAGTTTGTTCGGGTTCGTCTTGGGGATCACCGCCTCGTAGTTCGGGTATTTTCCGTCGATCAAGCGGCAAACGAGCAAGGTGTTGTCGAAGCGGAACGCTGCGTTGTTCTCGTTGAATTCGATGGTGACCTCGGCATTCGTACCAGCCAAGGTGTTCTTCAGCAGGTTCAGTGGCTTCTTGGGGACAATGAAGGAAGCGGACTTGGGGGCTTGTAGGTCGGTGCGTTTGTAGCGGACCAGTTTGTGCGCATCGGTGGCTACGAACCGGACATCCTCGGGTGTCAATTCGAAGAAGATCCCACTCATCACCGGACGCAGGTCATCGTTGCCGGTGGCGAATATGGTCTTGTTGATCGCCGTGGCCAGTGTGCCGGCCGGCATGGTCAGCTTCGTGGCATCCTCCAAGACCGGGCTGCGGGGGAATTCCGTGCCGTTGAAGCCGGTCATCTTGTATTTCCCTTGGTCGCTGTTGATCTCCACACCGAAATGCTTGCCGTCTATGCTGAAGGTGAGCGGCTGCTCCGGAAAGGCCTTCAACGTGTCCAGCAGGAGCCGGGCTGGTATGGCCACGCTGCCTTTGTCCTTGGCTTCCACTGGCAATGTGGCCGTAATGGTGGTTTCCAGGTCACTTGCGGTCACGGTCAACTGCTTGCCTTCGATGTCGAACAGGAAGTTGTCCAGGATCGGGAGCGTGTTGCTGTTGGCGAGCACCCCTTGGAGCAGTTGCAATTGCTTGAGAAGGGCGGTGCTTGATACGATGAATTTCATCGGGGCTGTAAGTCGTTTTTGAAGTCGGGCAAAGTTAGCCGGGCACCCCACCGGGCTTCGGTCCACTTATCAACAGGATGCACCCTTTATCCACAAGTGGGTCCATGATCAACGGCTGAAACCGCTAATGGGCTGTAGGACGCGTTCCAATGCCGGGCGCTGGATCACTACCAACAAGGTGTCTTCCACCAAGGCATCCATCCGGATAGGGTCGAACAAGGGCCTCGGTTGGCCGAAGGCAGGCTCTTCGCCCTTGTACGGTTGGTACCAGAACTGCGCCTGCTCCACCTTCCCATCCCTGTGCGTGAGGGTCAAAATGTGGTTGGGCGTGCTGTTCAGGATGGAATCGCGCTTGAAGGGGCCTGGTCGAAGGACAGCTTCGAAGTTGATCTCCTGCAAGGGTAGGATAGCGCCGGTAACCAACACCGTATCGAAGGCGTATGGACGCCCTTGGTAGTCGAAGAGCGAGATCAGGCCATCTGCATTCTGTCGAACGGTGTACGAATTGGCCGGAGCTAAGGGGGTCTCCAATTTCACCTCAGCGAGATCGCGGAAATCGCGGAACCGATACAGTTCCGTGCTTCTCCATTCATCCAACTTGGTGTGGAACCGCGTACCCAAGATGCCTGTGAAGCCGCCCATGCCGCAGATGAAGGGCGTGTTCGAGCGACCCTCTCCTGGCTTTTCCAACAACATGTACGTACCGAAGTGGTCCTGCGTGCCGTGGCCCACGATCCAGATCTTGCTGGGTACATCGCCCCCTTCATAGATCTCCACCTTCTTGGCCGATGCACCCATCACCCGCAGCGCAGTGGCCTCGGCCGACTTCGGAACCGGACTCTTTACTTCCACACGCTTGAAGGTGCGGAGCAGCATGTTCACATCCGCAGGTTTCGCCTTGTAGGTATCGTTCAGTGTCCATCCGTTCGCTGTGCGCTTCAGGTCGATGGTAGCGCCTTTCCGGTCGGCGATGAAAATGCGACTCACCCGGCTGGTATCCGGTACCGCGAAATCGCTGAGCGGGCGATCCAACGTGGTGGGGCCGCTGTTGGACGAAAGCCACCACGCTATACCACCAAGAACGAGCAGCACGACAAACAGAAGGATCCGACGGTTCATGGGCGTGTGGCTTTACGGCGACGGAAGTATTGGTAGATCAAGCCCAGGATCACGGCCAACGCGACGGGCAACACGGTATTCATCACCTGCCACCAACTGCGGTCAGCAACCGTGCGCACGGGGTCCAATTGCCGCAAGGTGATCGCCCGGGACCGGATGCTGATCAAACTCTGGTCGTCCAGCAAGTAGTTCATGGAGTTGATCAAGAACTCGCGGTTGCCATAGATCTTCGCATTGGCGTAGCGGTCGAAACCGAGGGTGTAGTACATGCCCTTGTCGGTGTCGATCCGGTTGCCGATCACATCGCCATCGCTCACGATGATCTGGGCGGTGCGTTTGCCATGTTCGCGGTAGGCCACGGTCGGGTCACTCGTGAACTCTTTCGGGAGTATGTCGATGAAGGCGGAGGTGAATTCACCTTCCAAGAGCACCGCCATGGGCATGTAAGGTGTGCTTTGGCGGTCGAAGGGCGGCGGCATTTCCACCACATTCAAACTGATGCGGACCGGGCTGCGTTGCGCCAACGACGCCGGACTGCTGGTGAGCAAGATGGTCTTCCGAATGCCTTCACTTCCCGTAGTGTCCATACTACTGGTGAAACGCAGATGTACGGGGTCGATGTTGCTGACGATGGGGTGGGTGCTTTCCGGGATCAGCACCGGTTCCCAATACCACGGAAAGCGTTCCAATTTGCGCTGGTTCCCGTACGGTTGGGTGTACAATTCGATGAAGGCGCAACTCCGGTCCAACACCAAGTCCTTGTTGATGCGGACTCCGTAGTTGAACAGCATGTCATCCACGCCCAGATCATTCGGTACGGCGATGGAGAACTGGTTCTTGCGCAGGCTATCCAAATTGGCATTCATCGCATCCAACAGCCAAAGCACCTTGCCGCCGTTGAGGATGAACTGGTCGATCACGTACTTGTCCCGGGTAGGGAACGCACTATCCGGCTTAGCGATGATCAGCGCATCGAAGTCATTTACCCGGTACGAGACACCTTCCACCTTGTGGCTCAACGCATCGATCTTTTCATCGATCCGGACACGCGAAACGCTATAGGTTTCCTCCAACGCCTTCGAGATGTCCATCACCTCCAATTCGCCCAATTCACCGTGTCCTTCCAAGATGGCCACCTTGGCCTTGTCCTTCGTGGTCGCTTGTCGAAAGGCACTGGCCAATTCGTACTCCAAGTTGTTGATGGACCGGTTCACGATGTCCGCGTCCGGCGTGCGCATTTGGGTCTTCAGCAATTGCACCGGCACGGTCTTGCCACGGAAGGTGACCAATGCCCCTGGGAATACGATGCGCTCGCTGAACGACCCTTTGTCGCGCATTCGGATACTGCTGTAGGAGAGACCGTCCTTCTGCAAGGCATCGTAGGTCTCTTTGCGCGTTTGCTCATCCTCACTGGCGCTGGGGTCGATGAAGCTATATTCCAACTTCTCCGGTTGGATCACGTGCATCTCATCCAACAGGTCCTCGATGGACCGGGAGAAACGGAGCAGGTCCGCAGGCAATTCACCGGTGAGGTAGACCTTCACGTACACCACGTCCGGAAGTTCTTCCAACATGGTCCTCGTGGCCGGCGTGAGTGTGTAGCGCTCTTCGTTGGTGAGGTCTGCACGCAGGCGCAGGAACGAGCCGATGAAGAGCACCAATCCAACGATGGCGAGGCCCATGACCAATTCCAGCAGGTCGGCGGAGCGGGGACTGCGCTTCATGCTACCAACGCCGACTTTGGAGCGCGGTGCGCGTGAGCAATAAGAACACCGTGATGGTACCGAGGAAGTACAGCACATCACGTAGGTCCACCACACCACGACTCAAACTGGTGTAGTGGTCTTGGATCCCGATGGATCTGATGGGGCCTTCCATGGCACCGAAGGCATCGAAACTGGCCACCAGATCGAAGCCCAAGTACAGGATGAAACACAGGAAGACCGCGACCATGAAGGACACCACTTGGTTTTCCGTGATCGACGAAGCGAATACACCGATCGCGGCGAAGCACGATGCCAGAGAGAGCAGACCGATGTAAGAACCGATGATGCCACCCGTATCCAAGTTCCCTCTTGGGATGGCGAGATCGTACAGGCTGTACCAATAGACCAACGTGGGCAGCAAGGCGAATACGATCAGGATCACTGCCGCGATGTACTTCGCCAGCACCAATTGCATTTCGGTAAGCGGCTTGGTCAGCAGCAATTCAATGGTGCCGGTGCGTTTCTCCTCGCTGAAACTGCGCATGGTGACCGCAGGGACCAAGAAGAGGAATACCCACGGCGCGATGAAGAACAGCGGCGCCAGGTCAGCGTAACCGGTGTCCAGGATATTGTTCGGGAATACCCACAGGAACAGGCCGGTGATCAACAAGAAGACCACCACCACCACCTGGCCGATCAACGACCCTAGGAATCCCCTGACTTCCTTGAAGATGAGTGTGCGCATACGGAAACGGGGTCGAAGATAACTGCCTATGTAGGGCGGGCGTGCGCCGTTGCTCGTTGGATCCGCTAGGAACGTTAATGGCTGCCATGTGGCGCACACCCCAGCACTTCGGTCGGCCATCAGCGAGGTGTGGTCGACCTCTTTCTATTCGCTTCGCGCAACCGTGCACCCCATGCAATGGAAGGCTGTTCCACCAAGAGATAGAACGCATGGCTGATGAGGAATAGCAGAACGAAGACCACGGCCAGCTTGATCACGAGTGCAAGGCCTTCATTACCGTACCGACCGAAGTTATTCAGGAGGTCACGCAGGTACGGCTGGTGGATCAAGTAGATGCTGTAGCTGCACAGCCCAATGCTGATCAGGACCTTGTACAGCATGCTTGATTCCAGACGGCTCGGGATCGACATGTGCAACCACCACTCGAAAAAGGCGACCATCGAGATCACTAGGATCGGTATGGTCAGTATGCGCGCCGGTTGATAAAGGTGGCAAAAGATCATGGCACTCCACGCCAGTACGGCCATTAGGAGCGGATCGATCTGGAAAGGGACGACACGTCTATCGGCTTTGTAGCGTTCGGCGAGGAAGGCACCTGCGGCCCAGATGTACCAGAAAGCGAACACATTTGTCACATAAGCCGGGGACCAATGGCCGGGCAAACCAAGGAGGTTGGCGAATTGAATGATCGCACCCAACAGCACGATCGAACCGAATGCTCGACCCATGCCCCAGCGACGCCGCGCCACGAGCAGGATCGGATAGAATAAGTAGAGTTGCGCTTCCAATGCGATGCTCCAATACGACGGGTTGATCTCCATCATCGTGGCATCGGATAGGTTGTGTACCAAGAACAAGTGGCTGAGCAGTTCGGTGCGGTGGATCGGGTCGGTGACGTAACGTCCACCATTCACTGAGAAACAGAAGAATAACAAGGTGAGCACGTAGGGCGGGTAGATCCGCCAAAAACGTTTGCTGAAGAAGGTGCGGGGAACGAACTTCCGGCCTTTGTCCAGGTCCCTCAAATGGCCCAAGTGGATGAGGAAACCACTGATCAGAAGGAATAGATGGACCCCGCCCCAGCCGAATCCACCGAGCCCAAGGTTCAACACGATATCCTTCATGTCGCCCAAGGCGAGCCAGCCGTTATGGAAGGTTTTGCTCAGGTAGCCCGGGAACAAACAGATCTGCGCGTGATGCAGGAACACCATACCAATGGCGACGGCCCGCAGAACGTCTATCCGCAGCAAATGCATGCGTGCGTTGAGCATCAGAACTCGATCACCATCTTCCTCCGGCCACGCACCGGCTTCTTCGGGATCTTGTCCTCGTCGGTATTGCAGTAGTTGCGGACGATGAATTTGGCATCACCTTCGCCTAGGTCGGCGCATTGCCGCCAGTTGTTGCAGGCCATTTCCTTGTTCTTCAACTCGTAGTAGCATTCAGCACGGTAGTACAAGGCTTCCTTGAATTCCTCCCGTTTGGCATCGATCACTTGCGTGAATTGGACGATGGCTGCTTCGTATTCCTTGGTTTCGAAGAGCAGCACACCAAGGCTCATGGCACCTCCAATGATCTTCGGGTTCAAGGCCAAGGCCGCGTGGATGTCTGCGATCCCATCCTTTTCCTTGTACAATTCGCCCTTGACCACACCGCGTAGGAACAGGGCATCCGCATTCCCCGGTCGGAGCTCCAAGCACTTCTCCAGATCGCGCAAGGCACCGTCGTTGGCCTGTCCGATGTAGTTCGCACACGCCCGGTTGTACCAAGCATCCGCATCGCTTTTGTCCAGATCGATCGCTCTGTCCACATCGCGCATCGCTTCCTTTACCCGGCCCTCGGTAATGTGGATCGCCGAACGGCTCACGTACAATCGCGGATTCTCCGGTTCCAATTTCTCCGACTTCACGTAGTCCATCAAGGCACCGTGCATGTCCCGTTGGCGTTGCTTGATATCACCCCGCAACTTGTACCCCCCAGGGACCGAACTATCCAGCTTGATCGCAGAATCGGCATAGGCCAAGGCCTGGTCCAACGCATTGGACTGGTAGGCGGACTCCGCATGCTTCAGGTGAACCAACGCGTCCGGTTGGGCCAACATGTGCATGGGTAGGACGAGCGAGACAACGAGAATGGTTCGAAGCATGGCCCGAAGATCGGTCAAAGACCGGACCATTGCCAAAAGATCAAGGCAGCTGGTGCATGCGGTGAACGCTCCAAGCTTGTGCAGGTGCGGCGAATAGGGGCTTCACAACAGGCCAAACGGCCGCGAATACATCTGACGTGCGGTAATTCTCCAGATCCTGCGGGTGGTCCCAATGGCTGTACGTGAAGAATACGCGCTGATCGTCCACGTCTTGCCACAACTCCAGATGCCGACACCCTGAGGAAGCCCGGATCTTCGCCTTCCAGCCTTCAAAGTGCCCTTGGAAAGTGGCCACGTGCTGAGGCTCGAAGGTCATTTTTACGATCCGGATGAGCATGGTTGGTTGTTCGTTGCTGGTTGTTGTTGGAAATGCCTGCGATCGTGTACTCCTTGGTGAATAGGGCACTGGTGTACCTCCATTTGGTTTCTCGGGATGGGATAACCACCAACCCTCGACCCTTACCTCGCCCAGTCCCCGAACTCGACCCGCACGGTATCGGCGTATTCCACACCGAACAAGCGTGCTGCACCGCCTCCGGAGCCTTCCACGCCTTTGTTCACGGCGATCTCCAAGAGCCCGGTGGCATTGAAGAAAGCCATGCGTTCGCCGTTCGGTACATCACCGTACGTGCTGTGGATGCGGGTGATGTCATCTGCTGACAAACCGAAGCCGATCCGGAAGGTGCGGCCTTTGCCCACTTCATCGAACAACTGCTTGCGGACGTTGGTCACCAAGTTCCCATAGGAATCGATGTAGAGTACCTTCCCTCGAATGGCCGCTGGATCAACGGCGGGTTGAAAACCCAACAATTCGCGCACCTTCACCACCTTCCGACCGATCACATCCATGGTACCGCCACGCGCCAAGTGACAAGCCACCTTCACGAACACGCTGCGGGTGGGAAAGGCCACATGGTCCTGGTCCAGTTTCATGGTTACTTCAAATGCTTCGTGCGGCATACCATCGAAGAGCAAACTGAATATCCCGTTGTCCGCGCCAATGAAGAAGTGCCCATCATGCCGCACCACCAGATGGGGTGTTTGGCCATCGGCTTCCGGGTTCACTCCGATGATGTGGATGCTGCCGCGTGGGAATTCCGGGTACGCTTGACGCAAGATGAATGCGGCTTGGCCATTGTCGAAGGGCTTGATCGAATGGCTGATGTCCACGATCCGCGCTTCCGGGTATTGGGTCCAAATGGCACCCTTCACCGTGGCCACGTAGTGGTCTTTCAAGCCCATGTCGGTGGTAAGGGTGATGATGGACATGACGGAGGATCCACGAAGCGTAGCAGCGAACTACCTTCGGCGCTCAAAACTATTGAGGGCGTACAGCGAACCTCAGCGGAAGAAATCAACAATCGAATGTTATTTTGATCGAACAGCTGATCACCATTACTGGCGTGGACCCTGTGGAGGTCCTGGGGGCCAACGATGCCAACCTTCGCCTGATCCGGACCCACTTCCCGAAACTCAGTTTGATCGCCCGTGGCGATACACTCAAGGTGAGCGGAGCAGAGGCGGACATCAACGTTTTCGTAGAGCGCTTCCAGCAGCTGATCGAGCATGCTGCCAAGTACAACGAATTGCCGCGCAAGGTGCTGGACGATATCATGGGCACCAGTGGCCCGGGTGATCGCGACAACGCTGATGAGGCCGGTGTACTCGTGTATGGCAACGCGGGCTTGCGTGTGAAGGCGCGTACCCGCAATCAGGAGAAATTGGTGGAAGCGGTGGAGAACAATGACATGGTCTTCGCCATTGGTCCGGCCGGTACGGGAAAGACCTACACCGCTGTGGCCTTGGCCGTGAAAGCGCTGAAGGAGCGCAAGGTGCGCCGCATCATCCTGACCCGTCCTGCCGTGGAAGCGGGGGAGAACCTCGGCTTTCTGCCAGGTGACCTCCGCGAGAAGCTCGACCCGTACTTGCAACCACTCTACGATGCGCTGAGGGAGATGATCCCGGCATCCAAGCTGGCCGATCACTTGGACGAAGGCGTGATCCAGATCGCACCGCTGGCCTTCATGCGCGGTCGTACATTGGATCATGCATTCGTGATCCTGGACGAGGCCCAGAACGCCACGCTGCCACAGTTGAAGATGTTCCTGACCCGCATGGGTCGCAACGCCAAATTCGTGATCACAGGGGATATCACGCAGGTGGATCTTCCGGATCGCATGCCATCGGGGCTATTGCCCACGGTATCCATGCTGCGCAACGTGGAAGGCGTGAATGTGATCGAGTTGGATGAGAAGGACGTGATCCGCCACGAACTGGTGATCAAGGTCTTGAAGGCTTTCCGTGAGTTGGAAGAAGCGAACAAGAAATGATCCGGGCAATGGAGGGGACCTTGATGCGATCCGACTTGGAACTGCCCGGTGTGGAGCGGGTGTACAGGGGCAAGGTCCGCGATGTGTACCACCTCACCGATGGCCGTACCATCCTCGTAGCCAGCGATCGCATCAGCGCATTCGATGTGGTGTTGCCACGTGGTATTCCCCACAAAGGCCAAGTACTGAGCCAACTCAGTTGGTACATGCTTCAGGCAACCAAGCACGTGGCCCCGAACTGGGCCATGGCCTCACCGGATCCGAACGTGGTGGTGGGCGAGACTGCCGATACCGTGCGTGTGGAAATGGTGGTGCGGGGATATCTGGCAGGACATGCTTGGCGCCAGTACAAGGCCGGGCACCGGGCGCTCTGTGGCGCAACCATGCCGGATGGGTTGAAGGAGAACGATCGCTTCCTCTCGCCCTTGATCACGCCGAGCACCAAGGCCGAAGAAGGGCACGATGAGGACATCACACCGACAGCGATCCTGAAGCAAGGGTTGTGTACCCAAGATGAATGGGAGACCATGTGCCGGTATGCGCTTGCACTCTTCGCCGAAGGCGCACGTTTGGCCGCCGAACAAGGATTGATCCTCGTGGATACGAAGTACGAGTTCGGTCGCACGAAAGATGGTCGGATCATTCTGATCGATGAGATCCATACGCCCGATAGCTCACGCTATTTCTACGCCGAAGGCTACGAGGACCGCCAACAACGCAATGAACCTCAGAAGCAACTGAGCAAGGAATTCGTGCGCGAATGGCTCATTGCTCACGACTTCATGGGCAAGGAAGGCCAGCAGGTGCCGACGATGGATGATGCCTTCGTACAAAGCGTGACCGACCGATACACGGAGCTCTTTGAGCGGATCACCGGGCAGCGACTTATTGCGGCACCGACCGAGGATATGAACGGTCGGATCCAGAAGGCGTTGGAGGGGTGGTTGGGGTAGGATGGTCGTCCTCAATAGCTGATGGATAGATGGATCACAGTGGTCCAAGGCTAACTCGCGATCGAACCTCCCGCGTTGACAACTCGTGGTTCCTGATCCGGTGCGCCCGCGCAAGGCTGCCCAACTTGCGAGCGCCTGCACCCCTCATGAGCCCGCTTCTCATTCTTTCGGTCATTGCCGCGTATTTCCTGTTGCTCTACGGCATTTCGGAGTATACAAGCCGGGGCGCTGGTAATGAGGCTTTCTTCACAGGAGAGCGCAAGTCGCCGTGGTACATCGTGGCCTTTGGAATGATCGGGTCCTCGCTCAGCGGGGTCACCTTCATCAGCGTACCGGGCATGGTGGAGGCGAACCAATTCAGCTATCTACAGATGGTGTTGGGCTACCTCCCCGGCTATGCAGTGATCGCCTTCGTGCTGATGCCCTTGTACTACCGATTGCAACTCACGAGCATCTACGGCTATCTCGGCCAACGGTTCGGGCGAAGCAGCTACCTCACCGGTGCCTGGTTCTTTCTACTCAGTCGAAGCGTTGGTTCTGCTGCACGATTGTACCTCGTCGCTGTGGTGCTGCAATTCCTGATCTTCCGGGCGATGGGCGTGCCCTTCGTGGTCACGGTGGTACTTACGATCGCGCTGATCTGGCTCTATACCTACAAGGGTGGCATCCGCACGATCATTTGGACGGACACCCTACAAACGTTGTTCATGTTGCTCGCGGTTGGCGCCACTTTCGTGCTCTTGGGCGAGAAGATGGGTTGGTCCCTCAACGAGACCGTAGCGCAGGTGAATGCGAGCGATATGAGTCGTGTGTTCTTCTTCGACGATCCGAAGCCCGGCACGTACTTCTGGAAACAGTTCTTGGGTGGCATGTTCATCGCCATCGCCATGACGGGGCTTGACCAGGACATGATGCAAAAGAACCTGAGCTGTCGCAGCATCGGTGAAGCCCAAAAGAACATGGTTTCCTTTAGCCTCGTGCTCGTTCTCGTGAACGTGGTATTCCTCGCATTGGGAGTGCTGCTCTACTTGTACAGCGCGAAGTACCATGTGGTGATGCCCAAGCAGGCGGACCAATTGTATCCGATGCTGGCCACCTTGGGTGAACTTCCGGTGATCGTCGGATTGCTCTTCATCCTTGGGTTGATCGCGGCCGCCTATTCCAGTGCGGACAGTGCACTTACGGCGCTCACCACCAGTGTTTGTGTGGACATCCTGGACATCGAACGCAAGCCGGAAACGGAACGTCAATCGCTGCGCATGCGCGTCCACGTGATCATGAGTGTGGTGATGGTGGTATTGATCCTGCTCTTCAAATTGTGGAATGACGACAGCGTGATCAAGACCGTATTCAAGGTGGCGGGCTACACCTATGGTCCGTTGCTGGGACTCTTCGCCTTCGGCATGCTGATGCGGACGGGTGTGAAGGACCGTTGGGTGCCTCTGGTGGCGGTGCTTTCACCGGTGATCACCTTCGTCTTGGACCGCTATTCTGCGGAACTTTTCGCTGGATACACGTTCGGCTTTGAACTGTTGCTGGTGAACGGGGCAATAACGATGATCGGCTTGGGGTTGATCACGAAACGGGAAGGGCGGGCAGCGTACCACACGTCGTCAGTGTCTTAGGTCCGGTACCCAACCCGAAGCACGATCCGCACGTGTATGTGGTTGGAGACTCTTCACGAACCCCAAAACTCACGATCATGCTGCGCACTTCATCGGTCTTAACGGCTACTGGTTTGTCGATCCTCCTGTTGTCGGGCTGTCACAAGGGCACGGGAGTTGGGCCAGAGGCGCAAGGCGGTGGGTTGAGCGCCTTGTTCGAACACAATGTCGAAAACGCGGATCAGACCTTCACCGTGAACGCCACAACAGGAGGAGTGATCTCTGGGAACGATGGGGTGCAAGTGTTATTCGGCCCGGGTGCGTTCCGCAACAGTGCGGGTCAAGTGGTTTCTGGTCCAATAGAAGTGAAGTTGGTGGAAGCCTTGTCGATCGGCGATATGATCTGGTTCAACAAGCAGACCGTTGGGAACGATAATGGCACCATGCGCTTGTTGCGCAGTGGTGGCGAGATCCGCGTCACTGCTTCACAAGGTCAGGAGCAACTTGTTCTTGGGCCACAGGGTATGCGGGTGAACATGCCCACCGAGCAACCTGACCCGAACATGGGCGTATTCTTGGCCGATGGAATGACCGAAGAGAATATGATCTGGACCTTGGCGGATACGATCGCGATCGATACCGTTGGGACGAGCTGGACGGGAGAGGTAGGTCCGACTCCATTCTATTATCAATTCACTGCACCATCCTTCAACTGGATCAACTGCGATTATTTCCGCGATTACCCGAACACCTCATTTCTCGAAGCAACGACACCTTCAAGTATCTCGAGCGATAGCACAATGGTTTGGATGGCTTTCCCCAGTGAGAATGCGGTCATGAATGCGTTCGACTGGCAGCCGAACACCTTCAGGTCATCTCAAGTGATCCCGGTGGGAATGAGTGTGATCATCGTTGCCTTGGCACGCGATGGATCGGACTATTCGTCCGCGTTCACAACGGTCACTGCCGCACCAGGCTTGAGCGTTCCATTGACCTTCCAGCCAACTACATTGGCCGATCTCGAAACTGCTTTGGAAGGATTGTGAAGATCTCCGAGGATCGGTGACTACTCGGCCACCATCTTCTTCTTCTCCAAGCCGAATCGCTTGACCAGCCACTTCCGCGCTTTGTTGTGGACCGGTGCTTCGAAGCGCAGGTGTACTTGGTTCGCCGCGAATTGGATCGCGCTGAACACGAGGATGAACCACGGGATGTACAACAACCAGTGGATCTCGAAGCCGAACTTCAGCAGGATCTGGCGACTGTAGCGTAGCAGGAATTCATGGATCATGTAGAAGGTGAAACTCGCTTCACCCAAGAAGACCATGCGGTCCGATGCGAGGAACCAATTCTTCGAGTCCCGCCGATAGGCCATACCCAATACGACCATCACGCTTCCCGGTAGCATCCACAAATTCTCATCGGTGGATGCATCGCGGTAGTATTCCATGGCCATCAGACCAACGAACCACAGGACACCCATAGGCAATAATGCTTTCTGCCAGACGTGGTCGAAGCGCTTGGCCCGCTGGAAGAAGAGGAAGGCGATGATCCCCAACACATAGTCCGCCAAGCGGAAGGGTGCACGTTCCGCATGTACCACGTTCAGCGGGTCGTTGTGTGAGGTGAAGAAGTATATTGTTGCACCTGCGAGAAGGACGAAAAGAGTTCCGAGGAAGAGCAGCTTGCGCCGCCCTGCACGCAACATCGCCGCAAAGAGAAAAGGAGTACACACGTAGAACAACATTTCACAACTCAGCGTCCATGATACCTTATTGGGTCCGGGCCCAGGACCTGGACCGAAAGGATTCCATTCCTGCAGCAGTAGAACGTGGATGGGCAGGTTCTCCACTTGGATCGGCGAAGTGCTGCTGTTGAGTCCCAAGGGCATGCAGATCAACATGGTGAGCAGATGCAACGGAAAGATCCGGGTGATCCGCGCGATCATGAACCGACCGGCATTGGCACGGGTGGACTCGTACCGATCGGCACCGTAGTACACGTAGGTCATGATGAACCCACTGAGCACGAAGAAGACCGAGACACCGATGCGCCCTTGTAGCTCGGCATGCGGATGTCCCAACCATTCCAAGCCGGGAAGCATACTCGCATGCAATGAGAATACGATGAAGGCCGCGTAGAACCGCAAAGCGGTGAGCGGGCGAATGAGTTCCGTGTTCATCGAGCGTTACGAGGAGGCGATCGCTGCAAAGGTGCGGCGCGACACGTTCTACGAAGCCCGGTCCACTTGGGTTCGATCAACAACATCATGTGTTCCATTGGGTCACTCGCGGATCACCCGGTGCAGTTCGACTCGATCACCCGTTTGGATCGAGACCAAGAAAAGGCCGGGTCGCAATCCCGAAAAGTCCAATTGTAGCCGTCCACTACCCGTGCCTTCGAGATGCACCAATTTTCCAGTTACATCATGGACCGTGATCAACGCTGGCTCCGGTATTCCGCCCAGATCGACGACCAAAGGTCCGGAAGTAGGGTTGGGGTACAGTGTGGTGGTTCCACGATCGAACTTTCCCTCTGTGCTGGTGGTCGTGCAGAAGAGATCGCGCATCCACTGAACGTTGTGTACGAGTTCGCCCGGCGGATCATGCACCTCGTGGGCATTCCCGGGATGCAAGGAGAACTGGTAGCGACCGGCTGAGAACCCTAGATGTTGCACGCGAAGGTCCAGCATACACGAACCAAATAGGTAGGGAAGGTTGTCCGGTATGCCTAGACCGATACCCCAGTACGGACGGTTCAGTCCACAGGCAACGACGGGGTCCATGGTCTGGTGGTAGGAGTACAGGGCCGGGTCCGTGGCGCTTCCGATGAAAGTCGTGTCCAACAATGCGCCGAAGAAGTTCGATACGCCAAGGATCGATGCATTGGATCCATTCTGGTTGAGATCCCCGTCGATGCTGCCCAGGTCCGGGCGTGGGTAGAAGTCGAAGAAGTGCTGCACATCGCCGATCGCAAATGCTGCGGCCGGCTTTTCTTCGGGCTGGTCCAGATAGGCCGCATGCATGGCGGTGATGGATCCCGCACTGAAACCGGCCAGCAACACATTGTTGGTGCTGGTACTGTCCTCCTCGTGGCGACCTTTCAGGAAGCGGATGGCACCCTTTGCATCTTGCATGGCCCGGAAGATGGCGCGTCGCATTTCGTTGGGGTCGTACGCATAGGGCGGGTCCAATATCCCGGTGCCGTAGTAGCCGAGCCGGTACGTGACTGTAGCCGCTGCCCAACCCATGCTGGCCATGATCCGACAATAGTCATTCAATTCGTTGCGATGGCCTTCGATGAGGCCGCCTCCGTGTATGGCGATCACCAACGGACGTTCGGTCTGTCCATCACCGATCGGCGTGAATAGGTTCAACCGCAAGCTATCGCTCCCGCCATTGAAACGTGGAGCATTCCCGTACCAGATGTCACTGCGTTCTTGTACTTCGAACAGTGGTTCGGTGAATGGGATGGAGCAATCCTGTGCCGTTGCGCAGAGACCAGAGAGAAGAACCAGAATGAGGTGGAGTGAGCGCTGCACGATGGTCGGGATCGGGTCGAACGTATTCCGGAACGGGATCATACCCTCAATCCTGCCGCTGCCAATTCCGATCGATCGCCTCGAGCAATTCGTCATGGATCGCGCTATTGCTTGCCACGATCTCTTCGTCGAACAACGGATCCTTGGTGGGGGCGAACCCGCTGACCTTTCCACCGGCCTCGCGCACAAGAAGTACGCCAGCAGCCACATCCCAACTGTTCAATCCATACTCGTAGAATGCCTCGAATCGCCCACAGGCCACGTATGCCAGATCCGCCGCAGCACTGCCCAAACGACGGATGCCTCGGGTCCGGTGCATCAATTCGCGCAGCAGATCCATGTATTCCGCTTCGTGCCCGAAATCGTCGTACGGGAAACCGGTCGCGAGCAGGCTATCCACCAATTCCTTGCGGGGCGAAACACGGATCGGTTGGCCATTCATGAATGCTCCGCCATTCTTCCATGCGGTGAAGCGTTCGTCGCGCGTCACCTCGTGTACCACACCGAGGAGCGGTTCCGTACCGTCCACCAGGGCGATGCTGATGCAATAGCACGGTACACCGTGTACGAAGTTGGTGGTGCCATCCAGTGGATCGATGATCCAGTTGAGGCCATCGCCTTTCTCCCCACTGCCTTCCTCGGCGATGAAGCCTGCCTCGGGCAGGATCTTCTCCAATGCTTCCACCAACCGGTCCTCTGCGGTATGGTCCACATGCGTTACCAAGTTGTTCGCGCTCTTGCTCGAAACACCCGCTTCTGTAAGTTTCGGTGCCTCCTCACGGATGAAGTCCGCGATCTCGATGCACAACGCTTCGACCTGTTCAGTCAGTTTCTTGAGGTCCATGATTCGGGGTCTTTTTGGAGCGCAACCAGACGATGCCGGCAATGCCCACGAGTATCAGGATCAACGCGATCACCTCGGCCTGGGTCCAGGTGCCAGCAAAAGGCACATTGACGCGGATCTTTTCGATGAAGAACCGCTCGATGCCATTGAACAGCAGGAAGGCGAAGAAGATGATGCCACCCGTGGTGATGTGTTTTCGCATGGTCCAGAGCACGAAGAACAAGCCCACGCACATCAGTGTCTCGTAGATCGGAGTGGGGAATACCGGCTCGGGCAGCACCGTGCAATAGCCGGGGAAACAGGGCTCTCCTGTGAAGGGTATTCCGACACTGTTCACGTTGTTCGGATAGCTGTACGACCACAGCCACTTGGGCATCCATCCCGGTGCGGTGGCGGTGTTGACGATGCCCCAGTCGCCATCGCCACTTACTTGACAACCGATCCGACCGATGCCGTAGGCCAGCATCACGCCGGGGGCGGCACTGTCCATACCGTGCCACGCAGGGATCCCATTCTTCTTGAAATAGCGGATCACCATGAAGCCCGCCATGATCAATCCACCGTACATCGTAAGGCCGCTGAAAACACCGTCACCACCGGGGTTCCTAACGAAGGCCATGAATTCGTCCGGGTTCTCCAGCCAGTGGAAGAGCTTGGCACCAATGAGGCCCCAAAGTGCCGCTACCATGGTGATGTTGCCGCCGTGTTCATGGGCTTGCATGCGGATTTCCTCCGTTCTCGGTTCGGCCAGCTTTGCTTTCTGCTTCTCGCGCCACTTGCTCCAAACGAATAAGCACCCCACACCCACGCCGCCCAGGAAATTGCCTTGCCCACTCAGCAGGAATCCTTGCGGATCGGCTGTGGTTTCCGCGAAGTTCAGCAGCAGGTGCAACCCTTTCCAGCCCAAAAGGAAGCCGAGCAGACCGTTCGTGATCAACTCCAGCGGCGATGCAGACAGGCCAATGGTGATCTTCTTGGTCACCGGCTGCAACAACCCGAGACCTTCCTTGCGACGTAGTTCAAGGCTCAGGGTCCAGCTCGCGAAAAAGAAGGCCACCGCTACGAAGAAGCCGAAGCTGTTCAGGAATTTCAGGAATGGAAAGTCCAGTCCAGTCAGGTCGAGTAGCGCGTGATAGAGGGTGGGGTACATCGATCGGGTCGATCAGAAGATCAAAAATGTTGCTGATACCTCGGTCCTGTGGATCTTGTTGTACGCGGAAAGAGGTGTGCCTTGCACGTGCCCATCTCCGTTGATGCCGATCAGTTCAACGGGGATCATGGTGTTGATGAGTGATGCGTTGAAGTCAAGGGCCACGCGGATGTAATTGTCCGTATAGCCGTGCAGCTTGCCTTCGCTTTCTTCCGCCTCCACCAACACGGAACGCGTGGTGCCTTGGTGCTTTTCGTAGAACGCCCGCTGCAGCTTGCTGCTCAGTATGCGCAAACGCTTCGTGCGCTCGCGGCGGATCTCCATGGGAATGGTATCCTCCTTGAGAAGCGACGCGGAACTGACGGCGGTGGTGTTCGCGCGCTCGCTGTACGTGAATACGTGCAAGTAGTCGACCGGAATGCTTCGCAGGAGTTCGTGCGTCTTCAGGAATTCTGCTTCCGTTTCACCCGGCGTGCCGGTGATCACATCCACGCCGATGCAGGCGTGTGGCATCTGCTCCTTGATCCGTAATACACGCTCTCGGTAAAGTGTGGTGTCATACCTGCGTCGCATGCGTTCCAATATCACATCGCTACCACTTTGCAGGGGCATGTGGAAGTGCGGCGCGAATCGTTGGCTGTTGGCGACGAAGTCGATCACGCCATCGTGGCAAAGATTCGGCTCGATGCTGCTGATCCTGAACCGCTCGATGCCTTGGACCTCGTCGAGCGCTTCGATCAGTTGAAGGAAATTCTGATCGTGCTGCCGACCGAAATCACCGGTATTCACGCCCGTAAGGACGATCTCCTTCACACCCGTGGCCGCGATCGCTTCAGCCTGTGCGACCGTATCCGCTATGGTGGCGCTGCGGCTGCGACCCCGTGCCAATGGAATGGTACAAAAAGAGCAGAAGTAGTCGCATCCATCCTGCACTTTCAGGAATGTGCGGGTGCGGTCGTTCGTGTTGTAGCTCGGAACGAATTGCTTGAGGTCCTTGATGGGGGAGTAGATGGCCTTTCCCTTTGGTCCGGTCATGGCTGGCTCGACCCCGGAATGACGTTCCACGTGGGTGGCCAGATCGAATTTCTCATTCGCACCCAACACCAGATCCACCCCAGGTATGGCAGCGATCTCCTCCGGCTTCAACTGGGCGTAACAGCCCACCACCGCAATGAATGCATCCGGGTTGATGTTGCGGAATCTGCGCACATGTCGGCGGCACTCCTTATCTGCGTTCTCCGTTACACTACAGGTATTCAGCACGAATACGTCCGGGCGCTCCTCCTGTCGCACCTTGGCGTAGCCCGCCTCTTCCAGCGAACGGGCCAAGGTGCTGGTCTCGCTGAAATTGAGCTTGCAGCCCAGGGTATGGAAGGCGACGGTACGGCTGTGGCGCATTGCGGTGCGCGAAGGTACCGAAGGGCTGTGGATGGGCCGTTGGGCGCTGCTCCCGTTGGTCTGAGGGCGATCTTTCCAATGGATCCGGCATGGAGCAGGAACCTCGACCGGGTCGTTCCTTGGAGGCAACCCTTGGAGGCCGTTTCGTCTTACCCATACTCAACAGGCGATCCATGGACCGTACACGCTCTGAAACCCGCGCTCAGTTGATCCGACTGAGTATGTTGCTCTTCTCGGTGCTCGCGATCGCCTCGTTCGCCTTGGCCCGGGTAGCGGATTGAACCCTCCACCGCTTGGCTATCTTGGCCGCATGCGGTTTCCGCTTCTTCTCACACTTCTTGCACCCTTCCTGCTTGGCGCGCAACCGTTGGAGCAAACACTGCTGTGGCGTATTGGATCCCAAAAGGGTGGCGCATCCAGTTATCTGTACGGCACCATGCACACCAAGGACGAACGGGCGTTCCAGTTCGGCGATTCGGTGTTGCCGGCCTTGGATCGATCCACGGTGGTAGCTGGAGAGTTGGACCTCGCGATCGGCGATCAGGGCATCGGGCTATTGAAGCGTATGTGGATGCCTAATGGGAAGCAGCTGAAGGACCTGTACCGGAAGAAGGATTGGATCCGCGTGGAAAAGGCGCTGAACGAGCGCTTGGGTATGGCCGCACCGATGCTTTACCGCGTGAAACCCATGTTCGTGGAGGCCATGCTCTCCGAATCGACCATGGGAGGTGCTAGGTCGCAAGTGCTGGATGAATACCTGCAAGTGCGGGCCCGGGATCTTGGGAAACGGGTGATCGGTGTGGAAACGATCGACGAACAACTCGGCGCCATGGATGCATTGACGGTGAAGGAACAAGCCAAGATGCTTCTGGATCACGTGGACCACGATGGCTATCCGAAGGAACTCGATGCGATGTTGGATGCCTATGCCGCCCAAGATCTGGAGGGGCTATTGGGCGCTGCCGAGAAGAGTGGTTCGATGCCCAAAGCCATGGAACAGGCCCTCATCACGGAACGCAATACACGCATGGTACACCGCATGGACAGCCTGTTGCAAGGAGGTGAAGGGATGTTCTTCCTGATCGGTGCCGCCCACCTCCCCGGCACCACTGGGCTTATCCTGGGTATGCGTGCGAAGGGATACCAAGTTCAGCCGGTGATCAGTGGGAGACGGGAGGATGAGAAGTGACGACGTTGTAGACGTAATGTGGAAAGGAGTGCGCGTGCGTTTCGTCACTTTCGTGCTCGGTACTTGCGGTAGAGGAAGAAGGAGACGAGTGCTAGGAGGATCACGCTCCACGAACGCATGAGGAGGAGAGCTAGTTGTAGCAACAGCGACCAGCCGGTCTGTAATGCATCGAGGGCCTTCGTGCCGAAGCCGGGTTCGTAGGCTTCGATGTTCGCGTCGTTCGGGAGCACGGTCCGCTGGGTCCGTTCCCGGTCGTAAATGTCCAGGGTCAGCGTGCTGTAGGCGATCCGGTCTTCTAGGTCCAGCGTGTTCAGCGTGGTTTCGTCCGCCTGTTCTTGGCGGTCCAGCAGCTGTGCCTCGGCCTGTGCAGCATCCTTCAACTTGTTGCCCTGTTCATCGATCGCCTTGGTCAATCGGCTCTCGTGCTTGGCGATCCGTGTGCGGGCCAACCGATCGCGGAGGAGCATCAACCGGACATCCGTTGCCGAAAGGGTACGATGGTCAAGGAAGTCCACATAGCTGATCAAGGACTTGAGTGTGGTATCCAAGGCCATGGCCGGTATCCGTACAGTGAGTTGGTTGATCACCCTGTATTTCGTGGTCTCTAGCACACTATCCGCACTGATCGGCGTGGTGTATCTGCGATCCACTTCGCTGCGCAGGCGTGTTTCCGCAACGTAGCCGCCGTGCTTGGCAATGAGTTCCTCTATTCTGAAGGTGGTGCGCACGACATCGGCGGTCCGGAACCGGAGATCGCCAGTACGCAGGAAACGACGGGTGCTGTCCGCATACCGCGCAGCGCTGGAGCTGAGTGCGGCTTCCGGTTTTTCAGGTCTGGCTACCCCTTTGGATCCACCTTGGGTCGTTTCTTCCTGGATCTCACCAACTTCGGTTCGCTTCAGGCTGTCGGCAGGTTCTCGGTCCGACGTAGCGCAACCGTTCACGAAAAGGATGAAAGCGACGAGAAGGAGGGATGTGGTACGCATGGTGAATTTCAACAACGCTGCATGTGGCGTTGTGGTATGCGGTACACGCCCACATCCAACGGGTTCACCAGATCAGGATGAACGCTTCAGTTCTCGTTCCGAAGGCTAGGAGGTGGAAGCTGCCCCGTTCGATCCAATGTATCCAACAATGCCCGATCGAACATCTCTACTCCGGTCTGGTTCAAATGGAACGGATCATAGAAATGCAGACTGTCGTCCAAGGGAAGAACTCCGTTCATGTTGATGAATGGCGCGATGGCTCGCATGCAGGCGACGTACCGATCATGACCGATGTATGTGGATGAATGCACTTTCGTGACAGGGGCTTCTACCAAGATCAATTGGATCCCGCGACCGTCCAATGTGGCTTTGATCCGTTCCAAGGCCTCCAATTGTTCAGGGGCCATGACGATCGGTTCGTCCTTGCCTCGCACCGGACTGTAATGGCTCATTCGCCTTTCCACGTACCCTCCGGGTATGTATCGGTCCAACCCATTGTCCGCCATTTCCGTGGTTCGTACGGGACCCCAGAGCAGTTGCTTGCCGAGGGCGTGTATGCCGGCATTCCAAGCCCGTATGTTCCCTGCATCCACAACGAGTTCGAAGGTGGGAACGTCCACCGGTGCATTGGTTACCAGATCCAAGGTCCCTTCCAGGATGCTCAGGTCCAATCCCAATGGGGCCACCTCCATCAGCACGGTTCGCGGGGTATGCGTTTTCAAGTATCGATGCAGCAAGACCTCGGACTGGATGGGCGTTTGGCTGCTGGAACCCAGATTGAACGATCGGTATCCACGCGCTGCGAATACACGGGGGTCGAAACCGCGATACGCACTGGACGATCCCAGTATGAGGATCTCCGGATCACCCGGTCGATCGGCTTCTTGTAAACGGGTGTAGTTGTGGCCATTCCCGCCCAACGGCACATTCAAGTTCCGCAGGACCCGATAGGGCATGGGACGTGGAAGGAAGGTGAGTACCACCACGTACACGACCGAGGAGAACAGGAAGAAGGCGGACAGGCGGAGGAGGAATCGGAGCATGCTGGCCTTCAGAACTGGAAGTAAATGAATCCGGCCTCTTGGGTGCTCATGGAGAGCAAGATCAACGTGATGAGCAGACCATAGGAGGTCCAACGGAAGAACCAATGGCGCTCTGTGGCCCAGGTCTGTAATGCGTGGTCCATTCCGCGTGTGTACCACTCCATGCCCACGAAAACGAAGAGTGGAATGAAGATCGTCCAGATGTCGATGTCCGGCGTTTCGAACAAGCTAGCATTCGGTATGCCCTGCATGTACATCCAGGCGGCGCTCAGATCCGTTGCGCGCATGAGCACGAAGGTCAAGGACATGAGCACGAACATGCCAAGCATAGCCGGTACCTGTTGCCACCACCTATCCTTTCTGGAGGTGACATTCACCTTGCCGGATAGAACCAGCGGAAGGAAGTATACGCCTTGCACGAGTCCGAATGCCATGAAGGTCCAATTCGCTCCGTGCCAAATGCCCACGGCCAAGAAGGTGATGAAGATCGCGATCACCATACCGACCCGCCCCTTATCACGCAAGAGAAAGGAGATCGGTGTGAAGACGTAGTCCATCATCCACGAGGTGAGTGAGATGTGCCATTTGCGCCAGAATTCGCTGATGTTTGCAACGAACAACGGACCGCGGAAGTTGATGGCGAGTGGTATTCCCAACATCTTGGAAGTCCCGATGGCCATGTTCGAGTATCCGGAGAAGTCCGCGAACAACTGGATCAAGTACAAGGGTGCAGCAAGTAACAACGTGCTTCCACCGCTACCGGGAATGTCCGCATGGACCCTGTCCACCAAGGGAGCAAGGTTGTCCGCAATGACGGCTTTGGCGAAGATGCCCCAGAGAATTTGGCGCGCACCATCCGTGACCAAGGCGCGGTCGAAAGCGCGCACCAGGGTCAACCGTGGTAGGAATGCTTGCGCCCGTTCCACCGGACCGGAAAGGAGTTTCGGGAAGTGGAAGACGTAAGTGAAGAAGTGCACCGGCTTCCGACAGACCTCGATGCCTCCATTGAACACATCGATGAGGTATCCAGCTACTTGGAAGGTGAAGAAACTGATGCCCAGCGGTAATGCGATCTTCAGTGACAGGTGCTCCGAATGTCCGCCGAATTGGTT
The DNA here is from genome assembly GCA_016710015.1 of Flavobacteriales bacterium. Taxonomy (GTDB): domain Bacteria; phylum Bacteroidota; class Bacteroidia; order Flavobacteriales_F; family PHOS-HE28; genus PHOS-HE28. Next base: position 122,556 of record JADJLR010000001.1, on the reverse strand, counting down.
CAATAGGTCTACGAAACTGTCGTAGAAGAATCCGAAGTATTTGAAGTAGGCGAGGAGCCCGAAGTTGAACACCATGCCGAACCAGAACCAGACCCTTCGCCGGGGTTCGCTCTTGGTGTCCTCAATGGCCAGTCCAAGTCCGTAGTTCGTAGCAGCACTCAGGGTGAGCAAGGCGAGGAATCGGAGGTCCGCCCAGCCATAGAAGAACAGGCCGCCGGCCAAGAGCACCAGATTTTGCGCCGTAGCCGAGACTCGCTCCATCGCCCAATACAGAACGAAGACGACAGCGAAGAAGACGATGAACTCCGATGAAAGGAAAAGCACGGTGCGCGGGGTCTATACGAACTTGGAACCGATGAGATCGATCAAGGTACCCATGTTCCGCAGCTTGTTGATCTCGCGCAGTTTGAATCGCACGTCGAATTCCTTTTCAAGCCCGGTGATGATGGACATGTGGGTGAGCGAGTCCCAACCTTCCACGTCCGGAGCGGTCAGATCGTCGCGCATTTCGAAGTGGTCGTGGCCGAGTACGGCGATCAGGGTCTTCTGGATCCTAGGGATGATCAGGTCGCGTTCCATGGATGTTGTTCACTAGTGTAGTACCCGCTCCATGAGCCATTTCTCGGTATGGGGCAAAAGGTTCGGCGCATTCGGATGGTCCGTAACAAAGGTTCCTGTGTGCTGGAATCCCAATTTGGTGTACAGGGCGATCGCAGTCACATTGTGCGCGAATACTTGGACCTGGGCCAGTTCTACGCGTTGTTGAATGGCCGCCTCCAGATGCTGCTGGATCAACGCCTTGGCATATCCCTTTCCACGAGCCGTGGGGGCCACGTGTACATATTCGATCTGCAATGCACCGCGCTGTCTGGGGATGGCCAAGGCCGATACAGCCGGTCCGTTCGCACGCAAGTGTTCCATCGCTTCGGCCGGGAAGGTGAATCCGATCAGGTTGGCACGAAGCAGCTGGGAGAGCATGTCGTTCTCGTTCACACCCTCGATCCAACCGGCTACGGCCGCTTCCGGACCCACACCATTATCCACTACCAGAAAACTGCTCAGACCGAATTCGCAACCGTCGATCTCCTCTTCGAACATGGCGGTGATCAGACCGCGGACGGTGTGCTCGTCCAAGCCGAACAGCCGAGCGATGGGGGCGTGTTCACCACCACTCTTTTCCGCTGCTAGAGCGGACTCCACCAGGAACGGGATGTCGCTGGACCGTGCGGGTCGGATCGATGCGTTCATGTGTTCATCGCGATCCATTCACCCAACGCGGGCCGATCGATCTTTCCATTCGCGTTCAGTGGCAGATCGTCCCGGAAACGAATGCGGGTAGGGACCATGTACGTCGGCACCAAGGTCCGAAGTGCTCTGCTGATCGTGGGCACATCCATGGGTTCACCTTCCACCACCAGCACGAGTTCCATATTCCCAAGCGGATCCCGGACAGCCACCGCGACCGCCATCCGAGGCGATACGACCTGACGGGCATGATGCTCCACTTCGGCCAGTTCCACCCGGAACCCTTGGATCTTCACTTGATGGTCCGTTCGGCCCAGATAGAGGAGGTCACCGTCGCGGTCCATCACGCACCGATCTCCGGTCCGGTAGTAGCGTTCGGTGGAATTCGTCGGTTTCACGAATGCCGTTGCATTGCGTTCCGGATCGTGCCAATAGCCGATGGTGCCCTGTGGCCCGGCCAACCCGAGTTCCCCTTCCGAACCGTCAGGCAGCAATGTTCCGTCGTGATCCAATATCCCGATCACTGTGCCGTACATGGGCTTCCCAATGGAGAGCACACCGTTATGCGCTTTGTTCCCACCTCGGCGATCGAATGCGTAGGCCGTGCAGAAGATCGTGTGTTCGGTCGGTCCATACACGTTCAGGATACGCGCGTTGGGAACGCGGTGGCTCCAAGCTTCAACGAGGTCCAACGGTAAAGCTTCTCCACAGAAAAGATTCACGCGCAAGGCCGGACAGTTGATCTCCTCGAAGTAAGGGCGCAGATAATTCAAGATGGACGGGACCATCAGTGCCACGGTGATGCCGTGGTCTTCCAGCAGTTCGTGGATGTAGGTGTACTTGATCTCGTCCTTGGGGACCGTATGTACGCAGGCCCCGTATAGAAGCGGAACCAAATAGGACATCACCGAAAGGTCGAAGGTGAGCTCGAACATCTGTAGCACCTGATCTTCTGGACGGATGGTGAAGCCCAAGGCATCGAACGCATCGAGGAATGCGTTGAGCGCGCTCCTCGTGATCGGAACGCCCTTGGGCTGGCCTGTCGTGCCCGATGTAAAGAGGAGGTAAGCCAGTGCATCGGTCGCGACCCGTTGCGCATTCGGCCCCTTCTCGGTGGGTGGCAGTTGACCTGTACGCACCACATTCACGCCGGCAAGCACCACGTCCTCACTCGCAACCAGTATGGTGCGGATCCCGGCTTGTGTGATGAGTTGGTTGCAACGCACCACCGGTGTGCCCGGTGCGATCGGCGTATAGGCTTTGCCTTCTGCCCAAAGTGCTAGGATGCAGGCATAGGTCCACAGGTGATCCTCCGCCCACAGTCCGATCACCTGTTCCTCAGAGCTGACGTTGCCACGGATCCAGGCTCGAACGGTCTGCACGGCTGTGTCCAACTCGTGGTACGCATGGTACGTTCCTCGAATGTGGAAGGCTGGCCGATCCCCATGCTTCGAAAGCGCATCGATACATTGGTTCAAACGGTCTTCCATTCCACTGCTGACCCGGCATTCTTCGGTCCACGAAGATAGCAGGGTGCGTTCTCTTTCAAGGTGCATCCGGCACACCGACCCATGCGGTAATGGCCCGGTGATCGCTCAACTCTTCGGTCAAGGTCCGGAAGTCCCACACTTCCAGCTCCGGTCCGAACAGCATGTGATCGATGCGCAAGCTGGGCAGTTCACCGATGTAGGTTCCACCCAAGCCGCGACCGCTCTCGACGAATGCATCGTCCAAAACCGAACGCAAGCAGGCGTATCCGTAGCTCATCGGCACGTCGTTCATGTCCCCACAATACAGCACCGGGTGTGGACTCTGCCGCATGTGCTCCGCAATGTGTTCCACTTCTCCGGCCCGCAAACGGAAGCCACGACGCAAGCGTTTCAGGATCCGTTCGCCGCCCGTTTTCAAGCTATCGGTCCGTGTATCTGTGTCCAGGCCTTGGATGAATTTGTAGTCCGCATCCCCGAAGTGGTAGGAGGCCAGGTGCGCGTTGTACACGCGGATGGTATCACGCTTCAAGGCGATGTCGGACCAGATGCACACGTTGTTCGTGGTGCCGGGGAAATCAATGAAGCCCTTCTTTACGATCGGCGATCTGCTGAAGGTGGCGATCCCGAAATGCTGGTCATAGCGTGCTTCGTGGGTATAGTGCTCATGCACCTGCTTGTACCGGAATTCCTTCAATAAGCTGGATCGGGTTCGGAAGAAACGCGGGTCACTGCTTTGGAAGAATTCCTGAAGGCAAAGGATATCGGCATCCTCTCGATGCAGCATCGCGAAGATGCTGTCGCGCGTCACCTTGTTGTGGCTCCAGTTGTACAGATCGAAAAGCCGTACGTTGTAGGAGAGGACCTTCACCTGTTGTTCTGTGGGCCGTTTCGGGGCGCTTCGACCAAAGAATTGCAAGTGGTCCTTCACGTGGCCGTAGCCGAAGATCAGCAGGATGCCCGAGAGCAGCATCCGTTTTCGACGGAACATGAACCACCACACCAGAAAGGCCGTGTGGATCGCCAACTGGTACACGAAGGTCATCGCCAGCAAGGCCGGGATCCACGAGGTAACGGGACTGATGTGCGGTGCCAAATACGTGATCGAAAGCACCACGGCCGCTAGGATATTCAACCACCACAACGGCCGCTGCCAGCGCGATGGACGCTTGGTCTCATTGGTCGTATTGGCTGACTTTGCGGGCATGTTGGTCCTAGACCGGTCCTGATCAAGTCTACGAAAGCTCTTCCTTCTTGATCCTTCCTCCCTTCTTTCTTTCTTCCTTCCTCCTTGATCCTTCTTCCTTCCTCCTTCCCCCTTCTCCCGCAAACCACTTCACTGTCAACTAGCCTTAACCCTTCCCATCACTCGACTTGAACAAGAAGTCTTTTTCCTCTTTACTCAGGCTATCGTACCCACTGCGCGAGATCTTGTCCAGGATGTGATCCACGCGCGCTTGCTCGTCACGCTTGTTCGCATTGTACCGTTCGTCGTTGGAAACCGCGCTGCGCGTGAATTTCTTCTCGACCCGCATGCGTGGACCTCGCTTACGCGTGAACGGTGCGAGCAGGCGTTCAAGGAATTGTACGAAGGACAGCGACCAATCGCGTCCTTGGCTCAGTTGGCGTGCAGCAATGAATCCGTACAGCGCGCCACCGATGTGGGCTTCGTGGGCCACGCCATCACCAGAGCCGATCCCGACGAGGTCCAGAAGGAGAAAGACCGCGGCCACGTACATCAGTTTCACAGGGCCGATCAGGATGAGGTTCACGATCATGTCCGGTCGGTACGCGGCAATACCGATGAAGACACTGAGGACCCCGGCCGAGGCACCCAGAATGCCGGGAGCGGAAGTCCCACCGTGCAGTCCGGGTAAGAGGTTATGTGCTAAGGCGAATAGCGCGAACCCGCTCAACCCGCCCAAGAGATAGTGGCCAAGAAGCCGCTTTCCACCAAGAAGGTCTTGGAACAGCCGACCACCGAACCACAGCAGGATCATGTTCCAGAACAGGTGGCCCAAGCCCGTGTGGACGAACATGTACGTGAATACCGTCCATGGGCGGGTGATCAATGTGCCCAAGTCGGCGGTGGAGCGCAACCACTGGACCACGTACATGTCCCGCAGGATCGTTGCCCCATTCCCGCTTCCACCGATCGGTAAAAGGATCAAGTAGATCAACAACAGGCCGATGAACACAGCGACGTTGATCAAGATCAGACGCACCACCATTCCTCCGGTGCGCCATTGCATGCGTAGATCGTCCTGCAGTCCCATGATCAATTCACTCGCTGAAAAGCGTTACAAAGTTCGTTCCTCGAACGCATTGCAAGTCCCCGTTCGTGTGATCGATCACCGATCGCGGTGTTGATCATGCGGAACGCACTGATGCCCAGCCTATCGGTCCCACCCGAATTGGTTGTTGCCGCCACGACCGCGCCACAAGCGGATCAGGATGTAGCCGACCAACATGCCGCCCAAGTGTGCCAAGTGTGCAACGTTGTCGCCCGGGTTCGCACGTATGGTGCTGAAAATGGAGAAGGCACCAAGCAAGAGCACGAAATACTTCGCCTTGATGGGGATCGGAATGGGGAAGAGGATCAACTCGGTATTCGGGAAGGTCATTCCGAAAGCGAGCAACACCCCGTAGATCGCGCCAGAGGCACCCACCATCGGGATATTGAACAACGCGTTGATCCTACCTAGGTCCACATCCGAATAGTTCGAGCCACTTGCCCATAATCCCGGGCCTTCCCGCATCACCGTGGCAAGATCTTCTGCACTTACGTGTTGCAGTAAGTTCTGGTACTCAAAGACGTGTACGCCAGAGTAGAAGAGTGCAGCTCCGATGCCCGTCACCATGTAGAAGGTGAGGAAGCGTTGCGAACCCCATTTGTATTCCAATGGAGGTGCCAACATGAAGAGGCCGAGCATGTTCAAGAACAAGTGCCCGAAACCGCCATGCATGAACATGTGCGTAACGAGCTGCCACGGGCGAAAAAGCGGGGAGGAGAAGTAGTGCAATCCGAACCAGGTATCCATGCTGGTACCACCGAAGTCGCCGAGTCCGGAAACCTTCACGAGATAGATGATCACATTGAGGATCAGTAGGTTCTTCACCACCACGGGGAGTCCGGCGAAGGGGGAACTTGAGTAGCGCATCGGCTCCGAAAGTACGGTCTTCACGGCGCGCTGACCTGCAAATTGACCTCCACACGCCGGTTCTTCGCTCGCCCTTCAGGGGTAAGGTTGCTCGCCTTGGAACGCGTGCTACCGAAGGCACGAATGTGCAACTGGCCCGGAGGTAGACCCAGGTCCACCAAGGCGTTCCGAACGGCTCTGGCACGTTGGGTGGAAAGTACTTCGTTGGCGTATGCGGTCCCACTGTCATCCGTATGACCGTCTATCGTGACATGCAACGTCGGCCGTTCGGCCAATGCGGTCAAGAGTGCTTCGGCCATGGACCTCAAGACCTCTTGTGGTACGGCATCGTTCACTTCGAAGTGTGCCACCAAGGGCCATTCCACTTCATTCCTTGCCACCGGGTCAGCCTTCGGATCCATCACCGGGAACTGGACCAGCGTTTCGGTGCATGTCCGTGTACACCCTTCGATCGTGCCGGTCCGCCACAGCGAGATGTCGTCCACCAAGTAGTAGGCGAACGGCCCACCATGCGTGTCGCGCTGCACGATCAATGTGCTGTCATCCATCGCAAAGTTCCCGACCAGCAAATGTGAAGCGCACCCGGTCGATGCGAAGGATCCACAGAGCGTGGTCCATCCATCGGTATCGTCCATCACACCGTTCCCGTGCAACTCCCAAACGGGGAGTAGGGGAAGGGGTTCGCGCCGTCTGTCATTCTCGAAGGTGTCGGCCAAGGCCACTCCGATGCGGTCCACAGCGAAGGCGTATGTGCCATCTCGTCTTACGCGCATCCGTACGTCATAGGTGCCGCACGGATCGAGTCGCTCCTTCAGCGGTGTTCGAATGAATTCCCGGTGATCCCTATTCACTGCGGAATACAGGTAGATCCCGGTGACGCCTTTCATGAGATCCGGTGTTCCGCCGCCGGCATTCTGCCACACCGCAGCATGGGTCGGAACGTTGTCGTCGAAGCTCGGGTCGGGTACCAGGTCCAATTCGTTCGGTGGCCTGCCGGGATCAGGGGTACAGGCCACGGATCCATCCAGGACCCGGATATCTTCCGCACTGTTCTGTGGAATGAGCGAAACTGCGTCGACGTACACGTACGCTTGTGTGGCCATCATGCGTCGACGAAGACCTCGCGATCGGTCGGTGTCCAAGTCGGCATCGGCCTTACTTTTCGCATTGCGTAGCACACCTCCGTCCCGATTCGGTGTAACTGCCTTACGACTGGTTCGATCACACGATTGGAAGTTGCCGATCTGCACGTAGCGTTCTCCGCCATGTGCATTGAAGATCCCTTCCACCGTGATCCAGCCGGTCGTGTCAGCAATGAATCGATCCACTGCATTGTCCACTGCGGGTCGGCCAAAGAAGTCCGTGATCCCCTTCTTCTTGGATCGGTCATCATTGCTGAAGCTTGCACCGATACGGTCCGTGGTATACCCCGATCGATCGGCAAGACTCACGCGAAAGGAGAGGAGGTACTTACCACCATTCATCAAGGGGGATCCCAGTTCTAGTTGAATGAACTCGCGCACTGCGCATTCGCCACCACCGTGAGCGGTCAGCACGATCCCCATGTAGGCATCACCCTCGTATGGGATCTGGGAACCGGCCCAGTTCGCCGGGGTGCCCATTGCATCGCTGCAGGCATGGAAGTAGCCCGGCATGCCTCCGATCGTGCGGACACCAGCAACGCCACGCGCGGGACGATCACCGGAACGCACAGGACAGTGCTTGTATGTCTCGAAACCGCCGTTGACAACGAGCTCCTGAGCCTGTGCGTACGACGCAACGAGGATCGCGATCAACAGTGGTCCACGCATACTCGGCGCGGGCTAGCGTTCGAAACGTTCGTTCAATTCGTCCAACCCGTATGTGATCAACGTGGGTTTTCCTGCCGGCGTATGGTAAGGCATTTCACACGCGAACAACCGGTCGATCAGGTCATGCATCTCCGTAGTGGTCAATACCCGTCCGGGTCGGATCGCCGTGCTGCGCGCCATGCTTCGTGCAAGCACGTGATGACGTTCGTTCCGCAAGGTGCCACGTTCATTCTTCAACTGCTCCAGCAATTCTTCCAGCAGTCGTGTAGGGTCTTCTTCCGCAGCTTCCGCAGGCATGCCATTCACTTGCACGGTGCGGCCACCGAAGAGTTCCAGATCGAAGCCGAGGCTCCGCAACTCGGGCAGGACATCTTCCATCAAGGCCAGATCCGTGGTGCTCAATTCCACATGACGTGGGAAAAGTTCTGTTTGGCTGAGACCTGCACCCTTTTCCAGCAACTTGAGGTTGCGCTCATACAGGATCCGCTCATGCGCCCGCTGCTGATCCACCACCATGAAGCCACTGCGCAGTTGGGCCAAGATGTAAGTGCCATGCAATTGGAAGACCGGTCGTTCCCCCGGCATGCCTTCGTTCTCTCGCGAGGGCATGATGCGTGGTGCGAGATCCACCTCGGGTGCAGAGGTGGGCGTGTTCACATCGAACAACTGCTGCCAGCCTTCGGCACTCTTGCGTGGTGGTGCGTTGAAGGCCCCTAGATCCTGTGGTCGCCATGTCGGAACAGCGAGTGGTGCGGCTTCGGTGCGCGATCCGTCGTAAGTAGTGAGGATGGCCGGTTCGGGTTCGAAATCCAAGCTCGGTACAATGTTGAATCGTCCCAATGCCCGCCGCACCGCAGCATGCACGATGGCGTAGATCGTCCGGTCGTCGCGGAATTTGATCTCCGTCTTGGTAGGATGGATGTTGATGTCGATCTGCGCCGGATCCAACTCCAAGAACAGGAACCACGAGGGGTAGTTCTCGCGCGAAACCAATTCGTCGTACGCCTTGCGCACTGCATGGTCTAGGTAATTACTGCGGATGTAGCGGTGGTTAACGAAGAAGTACTGCTCGCCCCGTGAGCGTTTTGCGAATTCAGGCTTGCCTACGAAACCACCGACCTGAAGGAATTCGGTGCTTTCTTCGACGGGCACCAAACGCTCGTCGTATTTGCGGCCGAACAAATGCACGATCCGTTGCCGCTCTGAGCCGGTCGGTAGGTGGAATTCCTCTTGATCGTTGTGAACGAATTGGAATGCGATCTCCGGATGCGCCAAGGCCACGCGGTGGAATTCCTCCAACACATGCTTCAACTCCACGCCGTCGCTTTTCAGGAATTGGCGGCGGGCCGGAACGTTGTAGAAGAGGCTGCGCACGGCGATCGTGGTCCCTACGGCACCGGCCATGGGCTCTTGGATCCGCACTTTGCTTCCTTCGATCAATACGCGGGTTCCCAGTTCTTCATCGTGTTCACGGGTGCGCAACTCCACCTGTGCGATCGCTGCGATGCTGGCGAGGGCTTCGCCTCGGAACCCCATGGTGCGCAGGGAACTCAAGTCGTCCGCTTCACGGATCTTGCTGGTGGCGTGTCGCTCGAAACTGGCACGTGCATCGGCCGGACTCATTCCCCGGCCATCGTCGGTCACTTGCACCAGAGTACGTCCTGCATCCTTCACTACCACGATGATCCGAGTGGCACCGCTGTCCACGCTGTTCTCCAACAACTCCTTCACTACACTGGCGGGCCGCTGTACTACCTCACCGGCCGCGATTTGGTTCGCGACATGGTCAGGCAATAGCCGGATCAGATCGGCCATGTCAGAATTGCACCAGCCCGAAGGCCTTGATGATGAAGAAGAGAATGGCCGTTACCAGACCGATGATGATGACCAGCCGTTGAAGGTGTGCACCGCTGCTACGCTCGCGATGCCAGGAATGATGCAGGCGCTCTCGGAACAGATCCCGAGTCGCCCTGTCACCTTCAAGCACCGCCTTGTGGCGCTTTTCCCGCTCCTCTTTCTCGGCATCGTAATACCGCGTAGGGAAGTCGAAGCCCCGCGCTCCGCGTTGGCGGAATACACTGAACATGGCCGGGAGTTTCGGTGCTTGCATGGACGACCACAAAAGTAGCCCATGCCGGGTGGATCCGAGATCCATGCATCCTTTGGACCAAGGTCCATCGGAGATGGTTCGGTCAAATACAACACCGGAAATGTACCTTCACGCCTCTTTTTCCGTAGAAACCGACCGTGCAGCAGTTGCACTCCATATCCATACGTGGCCTCATTCTAGCCTTGTTCGCGCTTACTGCCATTGGCGTGCGCAGTCTGGCACAGGACTATGTGGAAGCATTGGTCACCTACGGCGATCAGAAGTTGTTGGAGGAGGAAGAGGCCATCACGGATGAACGGCTTGTTGTGCTGTTGGATTCCTTGTGTACGTTGGATCCCGCTCCGGCGGAGTTGATCCGTGACCTTCGGTTGTTCCAGCGCATCCGCACCATGGATGAGGAACAGATGGTCGCCTTGATCGATTCGCTCTTCGATCTGGACACGGTTCCATACGCGTTGGTGAACGAGATCAATCTCTATGTGGACCAGTTGCCAAGTCAGTATGACGTGGACCGCAGCACCATGATCGCGTGGGACACCGACCCGCATGTGAAGGATAGTCCGATCTATGGTGCATGGGATTGCACGAGCCCGAATGTCTACCACGCGTTGACCTTCGATGGGGACACCTTGGTGCAGTTGCGCTTGGTGGATCCCGCAGTGGATTGTGGATACCACGTTCCCGTTCCACCGATCCTGACCAGTGGTTTCGGCTGGCGTGAAGGACGCAACCACAACGGCGTGGATCTGGACTTGGAAGTATGGGATACCGTATCCACCGCTTTTCCGGGCGTGGTCCGATTCGCTGCTACTTATGGCGGCTATGGAAGATTGGTGGTGGTGCGCCACTTCAATGGTCTGGAGACGTTCTACGCGCACTTGCACCGCATCAAAGTGACGGTGGGTGAAGAGGTGGATGCCGGGCAACTCGTTGGACTGGGTGGCAGCAGCGGGCATAGTAGCGGCAGTCACTTGCATTTCGAAGCCCGTTATCGCGGCGTGCCGATCGATCCCGGCCACATGATCGACCTACAGACCGGAAATCTCCTGTGCGAGTCACTTGTGCTGAAGAGGAGCCGATCCAGCTACTTGGCTTACCCGAAAGGGACCAAGTTCCACACGGTCACGAAAGGGGAGCACCTCACTGCGATCGCGGCCGCGTACGAGGTGCCCTTGGATGCGATCTGCTACCTCAACGGCCTTTCGCAACGCTCCCGTTTGCGTGTGGGGCAAAGGTTAATGGTCCTGCCGCAGGATGTGGCGGTGCAGTTCGCAGAGATCGAGCGATAGGCTGTCCTTCGATCGGTCCCTGCTCAACCTTGTTGTCCATGTCTTTCACCATTCGCGAAGCAGTTTCTGAAGCTGAATGGCAACAGATTGTGGAACTGCTGCGCTCGGTGTACGTCGGTCAGGGCTATTCCAAGGTTTCATGGGCGGATCTCACCTTGCACCGGGCTGTCTTGGAACCCGAAGGCGTTGGGCTGGTCGCAGTAGAAGAGCATGGAACCGTACTTGGCTTCACTCTACTGCTGCACCCCGAAAGCACGATGCGGCAACTGGCGGGTTCGAACGAACGGGAATTCCGTCTACTGGCCGTGACCGATGTTGCACGCGGACAAGGTGTTGGACAAGCTCTGATCCAGGCCTGCATAGACCGCAGTCGTGGGGCAGGGGCGAATGCTCTGGTCTTGTGGACACAACCGACCATGGTGGCCGCACAGCGGCTGTATCAACGGCTCGGCTTTGCGCGCATGGCGGATCGCGATCAACCGGATGAACGCGGTTTCTCCCGCATGGTGTTCGGTCTGGGGCTGAAGTGAAGGAGAGGAGCAGTCCGCGCGGGTCGAATGCGGATCCCGTATCAGGATCGGATTCCTTTCAACGTTGCTTTGGTGTGGGCTATCACTATTCCCGCTGTTCACAACATCCACCCGTAGCGCCCAAAGCGCCTTTGGCACGCCGATAGCTTCGCAGCATCAAGTATGAAGCGTAAGATCCTATTCATCGCAGTGCTCGTTGGTACGGTGCTTTCGTTGGGCACAGCACAGCCGGGCGTGAAGCAATACCGCCAGGCACCGCCTTTCTTGGACGGTGCTACTCCGTGGGCCGATTCCGTGTTCAGCTCGCTTTCACTGGATCAACGCATCGCGCAGTTGATGATGGTGGCGGTGTACAGCAACAAGGATGCGAAGCATGAAAAGGGGATCGAGGACATGGTCCGGGATCATCGCATCGGAGGTCTGATCTTCTTCAAAGGCGGTCCACATCGGCAGGCGAAACTCACCAACCGGTACCAAGCCGCTGCGACCACGCCTTTACTGATCGGGATGGATCTGGAGTGGGGCTTGGCCATGCGTTTGGACAGCACCATTCGCTTTCCACGACAAATGACCTTGGGTGCTTTGTACAGCGATACGTTGATCGAGGCGATGGGCATGGAGATCGCCCGTGAAATGCAGCGGCTCGGTGTACAAGTAAGTTTCAGTCCGGTGGTTGATGTGAACAACAATCCATCCAATCCGGTGATCAACGACCGCAGCTTCGGCGAAGACCGCGAATTGGTGGCACGAAAAGGCATCGCCTACATGCGCGGCCTCCAACGAGGCGGTGTGATCGCTACGGCGAAACACTTCCCCGGTCACGGCGATACGGATACCGATTCACACCTCGGTCTTCCGCTGATCGCGCATAGTCGGACACGCTTGGACTCGTTGGAGTTGTATCCTTTCGGGCGCTTGGTGGACGAAGGGTTGAGCGCCATGATGGTAGGTCACTTGGAAGTGCCTGCGCTGGACAGTACCAAGGGCTTACCGAGCACGCTGAGCGAACCCATTGTTAGTGGGATCCTGGAACGCGAACTCGGCTTCAAAGGACTTGTCTTCACGGATGCGCTCAACATGAAAGGGGTCGCCAATGCAGATAAGCCAGGCGAGATCGAATTGCGTGCGTTGCTGGCGGGTAACGATGTGATGCTCTTTCCGCAGGACCCGATCAAGGCGATCGAGCGCATCAAGGCGGCAGTGGAGAACAAGGAAGTGGACCGTGCGCTGATCGATCACAAATGCTTGAAGGTGCTGCGGGCAAAAGAATGGGCACATCTGAATGACTTGAAGCCCGTGAAGCTGGAGAACCTGTACGCGGACCTGAACAGCACGCACGGTCAATTGCTCCGCCGCGATCTTTACGCCCACGCGATCACCGCGCTGAATGACCACCACAAAGCGATCCCGGTTGGAAAGTTGGATGGCCTGAAGATCGCATCACTCGTGATCGGCGATTCCATCGGCAATGCGTTCCAGACCAGTTTGCAGCGCTATGCCCCGGTCAAGTTGTTGCGCTGCGAAAAGAGCCTGAAGCGCGATGAACTCGAGGCCATTTTCCGGCAGTTGGAAGACTACGATCGGGTGATCGTTTCCATCCACAACACGACGTGGCGCGTGAACCAGGACTTCGGTATCCCCGAAAGCGCCATGGACATCGTGCGGGAGATCGCTGCGCGCAAGCCAACGATCTTCGCGTTGTTCGCGAGTCCATACCGGTTGGTGAATGCCTACGGTGCACACCATTTGGCATCCGTGATGGTCGGCTACGAAGAGACGGACGAAACACAGGACCTGATGGCTCAGGCCATTTTCGGTGCCATAGGTACCACGGCGCGATTGCCGATCACCGCCTCTTCCTTCTACCGAAGTGGTGATGGGCGAGATCTGCGGCCCGTTGGTCGGTTCGGCTACACCTTGCCCGAAGCGATCGGCATCAGCAGCGAAGACCTGAAAGGCATCGATGCGATCGTGGCGAGTGGTATGGATGCCCAAGCCTATCCAGGTTGCGAGATCCTGGTGGCGGTGGATGGGCAAGTGGTCATGAACAAGGCGTACGGCTATTCCACCTACGAGAAGAAGAGACGGGTCCGTCCGGATGATATCTACGATCTGGCCTCGATCACCAAAGTGGCGAGTACGACCCTTGCCTTGATGAAGTTGGTGGATGAGGGCCGAGTTGACATGGACAAGCAGGTGGGCCAATACCTGCCCGAGGTGGCGAATGAATACCCGACGCACGGCAAGATGCAGTTGCGTGATATCCTGACCCATCAAGCCGGTCTGCGTGCCTTCGTTCCCTTCTACACCAAGTTGCAGAAGAACGGCAAACTGCGTCCGGAGTTGGTCTCCGATTCGGCCACGGAATCGCACAATGTGCGTGTGGCCCAGGGGTTGTACATCCCACAAGCATATCAGGACAGCATGCTCACTTGGGTGTTGGAAACGCCATTGGGTAAGAAAGGCGATTACGTCTATAGCGACATGGGCTATTACATCCTCCAAGAGATCGTGGAGCGCCTTTCAGGCATGCCGATGGACCGTTTCGTGAATACCCACTTCTATCTGCCGTTGGGCGCAAGCACCATGGGTTACAAACCGTGGGAACGGTTTCCAATGGATCGGATCGCGCCGACCGAGTTGGACATGGCCTTCCGAGGTCGGCAGATACAGGGCGATGTGCATGACCCCGGTGCGGCGATGAAGGGCGGTGTTGCTGGTCATGCAGGCCTTTTCAGCAACGCGAATGACCTTGCGATGGTCATGCAGATGCTGGCCAACGGTGGAACGTATGGTGGGGAACGCTACTTGAGCGAAGAAGTGGTGAAGGAGTTCACCAAATGCCAGTTCTGCGCTCCCAATGGAACAGGGAATCGCCGTGGATTGGGCTGGGACAAACCCGTACACGGGAAGGGCGGACCCACGTGCGAATGCGTGAGCTACGCCAGTTTCGGCCATACCGGATTCACAGGCACCATGGCTTGGGTGGATCCCGATCAGCATGTGGTATACGTGTTCCTCAGCAATCGAGTGTACCCGAACGCGACCACCAATAAACTCGCCAGTATGGGCATCCGTACGAAGATCCAAGAGGTGGTTCACGATGCGGTCGCGGCCCGTGTACGTCCTGTGCGCATGCTCCCTGTGAAGTTGGAACCCACGGTTCGTTAGTCGATCCATCGCCCTTATACTGTTTAGACGTTCAATAGCGGCCAAAGATGCGCTGCGCTTTTTCTTCAAGACGAAAAGAACTGCTCGTTGCGTAGGGGTGCTTACGGAACAAGCAGTTCGATGAAGTAATGGAGGAAAAGAGCAAGCAGACTGGTTGGTTTTGAATGTCTAAACAGTGTTACTTCGCCGATCAGGACCGGCCTTCCGAAGTGCTGACCGTTCGTACGTTACAGCGTGTACGGATCACACGTGACCCTCAATTTCACACCATGCGCCAAATCGTATGCACCGCCCCGCGAACATGGTCCTTATTGGAAGAGAGTGGCCAAAGCCTCGGTACATTGGTCCGCCCGAAGTGGTGGAGCAACAATGCGGAATTGGTCGTTCCAGAAGGTCTGGTGCAGTTGCGCCCGACCAAGGTGCTTCACCGGAGTATCTCGGCATTCCGCGATGACCTGCCAGTGCTGGAGGTGCGCTATCCCTGGCGGGGCGGTATGGAGTTGGTTCCCATGAATGATCCCGGAGGTGCGTTACGCGTCGAACGAACCGCCTGGTTCAAGGAGGAATGGAGCATCACTGACAAGGACGGCTCGGAACGCGCTCGCATCAAGCATCGGTTCAACTGGAAACGTTTCGGCTACGAACCCGAGTTGGTCTCCGAAAGCAGTGATCCTTTGTCCGCCATGCAATTGCTTTCGTTGGTCCACGCCATCTTCATTTTCCAGCGTCGCAGATCCGCCGCGGTTTCTTGAGCCCAGGGTCAAGTGCGATGCATTCGTCGGCATCTCTTTCCTTGCTCGAGCTTTTGAGGAAAATGAACGTGGATCGAAATACTCAACTTCCCACCTTCAGTTCCTTCACCTCACCCTTGTCCGTGATCCACATGTACTTGATGATCTCCTTCACCTCCTTCTTCGGAAAAGCTTCCGGAAGTTGGCATTGCATGGTAAGGTTGTACGTGTACTGCACCGGCGGTTCGGTGATCTCGGCGTGCAACACGATGTCGAAATTGCCGTACGGTACTTTGTTGTAGAAGAGGGTGTTGCTCTTCTTCACGTCGTTCACCAATTGGCCTTTGCGACGGCTGTTCAAGCTGCTCTGGCTGCGGGATTGATAGGCGGTGTAGCGGTCCAGCGGGAAGTAGGCACCGTTCTTTTCGGCGGCGGTGCGGTGGCTTTCTGTCACCTTCAATCCGAGCTTCTCGAAGTTGGCCAGTTTCTGTTGCATCAGTTTGGTTGCGAACATCCGCAGGGTGTCGAAGCTCGCACTTTGATTACCGACGAAGAAGTCCACTTTCACCAGATCGTAGATCTCCTCTTTCGCTGCGGCGGTAACGAGCTTATCGAGGATCCGTGCGTCGGTGAAACGGATGTGGATGTTCTTCTGGATCTCGAATCCCGCAGGCACTTCCTGATAGGTCTTACTGAAGAGTTTCCGTGTCGTCTCGATCTCGTACACCGGCACGAACGAGAGCATATCCGTGAATACGTCCTTCTCCTTCACGCCTTGCGCTTTCACACGTTGCACGAGGCCATTGATGCGCATGTTCATCATGCTGTCCGCCTCTTCGGCCGACTGTCCAAGTTGTGTGACATTGAAGATCGCGAGGTAGCTGTCGGCGCGCATGTTCATCATGGCATTCACTTCCAACACGAGCATGTTGCCTTGTATGCTGGCCTTGACCGGCTGTTCGGCTTGTTGGAAGAAGATGCGACTGTTGGTTTCGTACATCAGGTTGCCCATGGCCTGTGGGCGCGCACAGAGGGAAAGAGCGACGGCAGAGCAGGAGAGAAGCAGACGGGAGGTGAAGTGCATGATCGTTGATTTGTCGGTCGGTACACGGCATCTCAGAAACGGTTCAATGCAATTCCGAATTCCTGCGGACAATGGCTTACCCGTGGTACACACGTGAGGCCATGATCATACCGTCGCGTATCTCCAAGACCTCGCCCACGCGCAGATCGCCTTCCCCTTCCACGTGGCGTATGTACTCCATGAAGACCTGGTCATCATCGGCCGTCAACTTCACCACTTCGTAGCGCAGGGTCGGTAGTCGGTCGAATGCATCACGCCACCACATGCGAAGTGCCTCTTTTCCATGGATCAAGCCATTGGTTTCCGGCCGACGGACCTTCAGTTTCGGACTGAAGTGTTGGGCATTGTCGTGGTACAGTGCAAGTAGCGCTTTCAAGTCGTGCGCGTTGAATGCAGCGAACCAAGCAATGGCGATAGCACGGTTGTTCGGTGCGGACATGGGTGCTACTCGTTCTTCGTTGGCAGAGGTGATAGTCGACGCGAACCTTCGTACAACTCGTAACGCAAGAAGCGGCAATCGAGCGCACCGTTGAAGAGTTGGATCTTCGGTTTCGGCGTGAGCTTGATGTGCTTGGCCGCGTCCAAATTGCTTGTGAGCACCCATGCCGTCCAACCTGCCCATCGGTGTTTCAACGTGTCCCCGATCATCTTGTAGAGCGCGTTGATGTCCTCCTCCGCACTCGCCGCCGCGATGCCACGTTCGTTCATGCGCTCTCCGTATGGTGGATTCAGGATCAGCATACCCTTGCGATCGGGTGCTTCCAGATCCGCGAAGGCGCAATGGCGAATGGTCACGCCGTCATCCAGTTTCGCGTTGCGTAGCGTCTCTTTCGCCTTGCTCACCGTGATCCGGTCGATGTCGCCACCAAGGATGATCGGCCGTTCACCGGTGATCTTGTCGATCGCACTGTTGCGAATGGTGTCCCACAGGTCGGGGTCGAAGTCGTTCCAGCCTTCGAATGCGAACTTCTCGCGGTAGATGCCCGGTGGAATGTTCGCTGCGAGCATGGCAGCTTCTGTGAGGATCGTACCGGAGCCGCAGAAGGGATCCACCAAGGGACTCAGTTTGTTCCACCCACTCAGGATCACCATGCCAGCGGCCAGCACTTCATTCAACGGCGCCGCATTCGTTTCCGTTCGGTATCCGCGCTGGTGCAAGGAGCCGCCGGAACTATCGAGCGAAAGCGTGCAACGCTCGTTGTTGATATGCAAATGGATCCGCAACGTTGGGTTCTCCGTATCGACCGATGGACGCACACCTTTCTTTTCGCGGAACCGATCAGCGACCGCGTCCTTCGCCTTTTGCGCCACGTATTGCGAGTGCGTGAAGTAGGTCGAATTCAGGGTTACCTTGAAAAGGAAGGTGTCCTGCACATCCATGAAGGTCTCCCATTCGATCTCGCGCAAGGCGGCGTACACCTCCTCCGGGCTTCGGGCATCGAATGCATCCAGCGGAACCAGGACACGGATCGCCGTGCGCAAACACAGATTGGCCTTATACAGGAACCCGAGATCACCCGTGAAACTCACTGCCCGGTTGTGTCGTTCGAGATCTCGTGCACCGAGTTTCAACAATTCAACGCGCAGCACCTCTTCCAACCCATGCAGGGTTTGGGCGACCATTCGGAAGGAGGAAGGCATGGTTCGAGTTGAAGGTTGAGAGATAAGGTGTCTGGGAATGACGGTCAATACGCCTCAGATGATCTTTGAAACCAATGCGAACTTCAGATCCATTGCACTTGATGATCGCAAGTTGATCGTTGAAGCCGACCAACAACCTTCATCAACCGTTAACTGACCTAAGGCTTCTTGAAATCCCCGTTCTGCCACGCCTGAACGAACTGCGCCCAAGCAATGGGGTTGAACAGGTTGATGGTCGGTGTGCCACCGCTGTAATAGAGCTTGGTGCGATCCATCGCCATCTGGTATTGGAAGGTTTGGTAGGCATCCGGTGGCAGGTTCTCCATGCGTTGCATCATTTCGGCGGGGGAGAGGTTGCGCATGGCCAATTGGAAGTCGTCATCCGGTAAACGCAGGGTCAAGAAGGCCTCGCGGAATTGCTCGCGTGAGGGCCACGGGTAAACCGCCAATTCCCGCAACTGGATGGTGTCCCGATTCAACACGTGGATCATGGAGTATTTGGATTCGGTCAGGCTATCCGGCACCGCGTATTGCGAACGTTGAAAGCCCACCGCACTGAAGAGCAAGGTATCGCCCTCCTGCGCAACGAAACTGAAGTATCCGTACACATCGCTCATCGTTCCTCGGAAGCTGTTCTTCACCAGAATGTTCGTGAAGGGTACAGGAAGTAGGCTGTCCGTGACCACCACACCACTGAATTGAACGAGGTTCGGTTTGGATGTATCCTGAGCGGCGATGCTGCCCGTGATGGCAAGTACACAGAGTACGGAAAAGGTGATGCGCATGGCACAAAGTTAGACCCCATGAACGCAAGGAACGGATCAGCCGTGTGCGGCGGTAGCTCGGATCCGGCACATTTGGACATTGACCCGTGGGTGTATACCGGATAGCTTTGCGCACGAATCAGACCCCATGCGTACATCCCTACTCCTGCTTTCTCTTGCTGGTGCCACCGCCCTTCCAGCCCAGATCACCATCGGGCCGGATGATATGCCCAATGCCGGGGATACGATCCGTTACCGCACCACAGCTGCCCAGAACATCGACTTGGACCTGACCGGTGCCGATCTGGTATGGGACTACGGCGATCTGGCCATTCAAGCGGAAGCTGCGGATACCATTGTGAGCGTGGGGTCGACACCTTTCCTGTATCAGTTGTTCTTCAACAACATCTTCCTCTATCCGCAGAACCGTGCGGATCATGCACAGAAAGGGGTGAGTTTCGGATTCCAGCAACTGAGCTTACAGGATGTGTTCGATTACTACCGCGCTGACGCGGATGGCATGTTCAATGTCGGCTTCGGTGCCAACGTGAACGGCCTTCCTACAAGTGTGCGCCGTGTTCCCGTGGATCGCATACATGCCTTCCCCATGGCCTTTGGTGATGTGGATACCACCGTGAGTGCCTTCAATGTAACGGTGCCCACATTGCTCACTTTCGGGCAGGACCAAGTGCGGGTGAATGAAGTGGATGGCTGGGGAACACTCGTGCTGCCTGGAAATACCTTCGATGTTTTGCGAGTGAAGTCCACCTTACAGCGGTCCGACACCATCTACATCGATCAGTTCGGTATCGGATTCCGACTGCCAGAGCCGGAGACGATCGAGTACAAATGGTACGCCGTTGGTATGGGCAAGCCGGTGCTTCAAGTGGTCACCACGGGAGGTGTTCCAGTGAGCGCACGCTTCTTCTACGATCCGGACATCACCACGTCCGTCGCTGATCGGTCGAACCTTTCCATTGATCTTTTCCCCAATCCGGCGAAGGATGAGGTCTTCGTGCGGACTCCGCAACAAGGTGCCACGTTCATTATGGATGCACTAGGTCGCAGGGTCCACACCCTACCGACCACCGGGATGGTGCAGCGTGTCGACCTATCCGGGTTTCCTGCGGGTGCCTATACCGTGCAGATCCAAGAAGCGGCGATCCGCCGATCGGTCAAGTTGATCGTTCAGCCGTGATCCTTTTGGGATAGGCCGAGTGCAATTCGGCCAATTCGTGTGCGTGGTCTTCGATCCAAGCGCTCATCATCATCGGATCGGTGGGCAGTGTTTCGGGACTTGTTCCCGTTCGGCGTAGCAATTCGCGCAGCACCCATCGGCCGTGATCCGCTTCTTGTTCGATACGCGAAAGGCGATACCCTTCGGCTCCATATCGAAGGCTGCTTCGGGCGTAATGCCCCGCTGCCCATAGGAAGAAGTGCAAGCGCCCGATCCGGTCCTTGCCGAAGCGCGCTGCATGTGGCAGGTGTCCTACCTCATGCGCCAGCAGGAACAGCAGTCGGGAAGGATCTCGTTCGTCGGTCAATGCTGCCGTGCTTACATGGATCCGTTCGCCCAGAACCATGGCTCCGCCGCGGGCCCTACGGTACCAAGGCAATCGGAGCCAATGCGTTGCACTTGGAACGATGGTCGCACGCTGGATCGCAACCAATGGAACACCCGAAACGGCCGCCAAGAGCAAGGCGATCGTCGGGGTGATCCTATGTTCAGTATCGAGGGTCCGCATGAACGGCGAAGTTGAGCGATCCTGCCATGCTGGCAGAGAACGGCCTTGGCACGTGGCTTGGTCGTTAGGGGCTCGTACGGAAACTTACCTTCGTCCATCAACCACCGAACATGAGTAATAAAAGCGGCCTTATCATCGGCCTAGTTGCCATCGCACTGATCGGCTTCTGGGCCATGAATTTCTACAACGGTTCCATCGGCCTCAATGAGGATGTCACCAAGCAATGGAGCAATGTCGAGAACGCCTATCAGCTCCGCGCGGATAAGACCAAGAATCTGGTCGAGATCGTGAAGGGTGCGGCGGATTTCGAGAAGGAGACCCTGACCGAGGTGATCGAAGCGCGTGCCAAGGCGACCAGCGTGAACATCAACGCGAATGACCTTACACCGGAGAAGATCCAACAATTCCAGGCCGCACAGGACCAATTCAGCGGCGCGCTGTCCCGGTTGATGGTGACCGTGGAGCGTTATCCTGAACTGAAAGCCGTGAAAGGTTTCCAGGATTTCCAAGTCCAGTATGAGGGCATGGAGAACCGCATCGGTGTGGAGCGCAAGAAGTACAACGATGTAGCACGTGATTTCAACACCCGCGTCAAGCGCTTCCCAGGCAACCTCATCGCTGGGATGTTCGGCTTCACCGAGAAAGGCTACTTCGAGGCGCAAGAAGGCA
Source organism: Flavobacteriales bacterium (assembly GCA_016710015.1). Lineage (GTDB taxonomy): Bacteria > Bacteroidota > Bacteroidia > Flavobacteriales_F > PHOS-HE28 > PHOS-HE28. Next base: position 101,118 of record JADJLR010000001.1, on the reverse strand, counting down.
CAGAGAACGCGCCTGATATATCCTTCAAGTGAGCGTGCTCGCAGCAGAAGATTTCCTGTCGAAGGAGGAACGCCAGCAGGTGAGTGCCGCCATTGGCGCTGCGGAGAACCGCACATCCGGTGAGATCCGTGTCCACTTGGAGGATCATATCGAGGACGAGGTGATGGATCATGCGGCGTTCATTTTCGAGGAGTTGGGCATGCACCGTACGCGTGATCGCAACGGGGTGCTGATCTACCTCTCGGTAGTGGATCGGAAGATCGCCGTGATCGGTGATGCTGGGATCAACGAACGTGTGCCCGATGACTTTTGGAACGATGTGTTGGCTTTGTTGAAGTCGCACCTTGCGGCCGGTCGTCGAGTGGAGGCACTTACGGAAGCCGTGCAGATGGTGGGCGAGAAGCTCCGGGATTTCTTCCCGTTGAAGCGCGATGACACCGATGAGTTGAGCAACGAGATCAGTTTTGGTGGCCGATGAGGTTCGTGTGCTTCATCGCGCTGCTGTGGTCCACCTCAATTCAGGCGGCCAACTTCGATTGCTCCTTGACACCGCCACCCGCATCGCAACAGGACAAGCTGGTTTGGCAATACACCGACCTGCTGTCGAAGTCCGAAGAACAACAGCTCAATGCGAAGCTCGTGGCCTTTGCCCGTGAAACCAGCAATCGGCTGCTTGTCATCGTGGTGGATACCCTTTGTGGTCTGCCGGAATGGGATCTCGCTTTCGATATCGGCGAGCGTTGGGGCATCGGCAAGAAAGGCTTTGACAATGGCATCGTCCTGCTGGTGAAACCGAACGGTCCGCCTGGCCAGCGCAAGGTCTTCATCGCCACTGGATATGGGCTCGAAGGGGCTATACCGGACCTGCGTGCCAAGCAAGTGGTGGAAGGATACATCATTCCAAAATTCAAGTCCGGCGACTACCACGCGGGGCTGGATGCCGCAACCACCGTGCTCATGGCCATGGCCAAAGGTGAATTCAATGAGGAAAGCCTTGGCGAACATCCGTTCCCTTGGCCATTGCTGGTGATCGGGATCATCATCTTCGTTGCCGTGTTCTTGTCATGGAAGGGTAGGGTGAAGCGGTACTCCAAGACCAACAACGTGGACTTCTGGACCGCGATGTTATTGTTGAACCAAATGGATCGGCGCCACTCGGGTCGTTGGGGCGGCGGTGGCGGAGGAAGTTGGAGCGGTGGTGGAGGAGGCTTCGGCGGTTTCGGTGGCGGATCCTTTGGCGGTGGAGGTGCTGGCGGAAGTTGGTGATGGGGATCCGGTTGATGGTTGGTCACTGTTCGGCATCACTTCGCATACGATCCTAGTTGCAAGTATCATGGCACACCGATTTCTAGCATGGAGATCAGCAAAACACAACTCCTTCACCCCCAACTCCCGCAGGTGATGTACTGTGGGATGCGGGACTTCGAACAATGAACCCTCATCTGAGGATCAGAACAACGCATGAGTTTCAGTAAATGGGTCGGTGGTGGTTTGGGTTGGGCGTTCGGTGGCCCTATCGGTGGTTTGGTGGGCTTCGCCGTTGGTGCCATGTTGGACCACATTCAAGGCCCACAGGAAGACCCGCCGTTGCAGCAACGCCGCGTACATGCCGATACCACCAGTGGCGACCTTACCATGAGCCTCGTGGTGCTGATCGCCGCGACCATGAAGGCCGATGGCCGGGTGACCCGCGGTGAGCTGGACCATGTGCGCCGATTCTTCGTGCAACAGTTCGGTACGCAACAGGCCAAACAACTGCTGATCGTGCTGCGTGATGTCCTCAAACGTGAGATCCCTACGCACAACATCTGCGTTCAGATCCGGCAGAACATGCCACATCCGGCACGTTTGCAGTTGATGCACTACCTGATCGGTCTGGCCCACGCCGACGGGAAAGTGGAGCGCTTGGAATTCGAACTGCTCCAACGCATCGCGTACGACCTCGGCATCAACCAAAAGGACCTCGGATCGCTCAGCGCCATGTTCCGCAAGGCCGATCGTTCCACGGCCTACCAGATCCTGGAGATCCCAGCGACCGCTACGGACGATGAAGTGAAGAAGGCGTACCGTCGCATGGCCATGAAGTTCCATCCGGACAAGGTGGCGCAGCTAGGCGAAGAGGTGCAGAAGGCCGCCGGCGAGAAGTTCAAGAAAGTACAAGAAGCCTACGAGACCATCCAAGGCCAACGCGGTATGAAGTGAGCCGATAACTTCGTTGACCGATGCGCGCCGTCCTATTCCTATTGACCTGTTGGTGCTCCATGTTGCAAGCACAGCGCATCGATAGTGTGCATGTATACGCAGCATTGGAACCGGGCCCGTACTCCAGCGCTTCGGCCAATGCACTCACATGGCGACTGCACCAAGCTCATGCGCCCCACACCATCTTGAAGGGAACAGAGATCACCACGGTGCGAAAGGCCATGGAATTGTACACGGAAGTGCCGCATTATTCGGGATCCTTGCCGGGCCTCAAACATGTGGCCATGGTCTTCACACACGGTCGGCCAACGGCCATGGGTGTCACCGAGGATCTGGACCGTTTCATCAACTTCACCGCACGTACCGAATATCGCATCGACTCCTTCACCGGACACCTGCAGGTCAGGGCCATGTTGTTGGAACTGTTGATGGACCACTGATCATGCTCACAGTATTGTCACCCGCCAAGGACCTCGCCGTAGCTCCATCCACCAAGGGGACGCAACCGCGTATGTTGGATCGCTCCGAGTTGCTCGTTGCCAAGCTGCGGGGCTATTCCGCCAAACGACTCGGGAAGTTGATGGACATCAGCCCGAAGTTGGCCGAATTGAACCACCAACGCTACAAGGAGTGGTCCGTGCCATTCACCACGAAGAATGCGCGACCGGCCGTATTCACGTTCAACGGAGAAGCATACCGTGGTTTGAATGCCAAAACGCTGGATGCTTCTGATCTTGATTTTGCACAGCACCATCTACGGATCCTTTCCGGACTCTATGGTGTGTTGCGTCCAATGGATCTGATGCGACCCTATCGCTTGGAAATGGGAACGGCCTTACCAACATCCCGCAAGAAGGACCTCTATGCGTTCTGGGGGGAGTCCATTGCAGCGTTGCTGCGCGATGATCTCCGGGAAAGCGGTTCCGATGTACTGATCAATTTGGCAAGCGCGGAGTACTTTAAAGCGGTACGGCCGAACGTGGTGGATGCCCGAGTGATCACGCCCGTGTTCAAGGACAAAGGACCCACGGGCTATCGTATGGTGATGGTGTTCGCCAAGCACCAACGCGGGGCCATGGCACGCCACATCATTCAACACCGCTTGCTTGATCCGGAGAAGTTGAAGCAGTACACCGGTGATGGCTATCGTTTCGCCAAGGAGGAAAGCACGGCGAACGAATGGGTCTTCCTTCGCGGTTGATCAGAACCGTACGAACAGACCTGCGGTAACGCGCTGACTGTTCCACTGCACATGGGCCTTGCCATTCGGAGCTTCCACCACGCCACCTTCCAACACCAACTCGTTACTGCTCGTGGCGGCATGATCCAACGCGATGTTCCAACCCAGGGTATGGCTGATGAGATGCAGATAGCGCGTGCCGATCATGAACACCGCGCCCGTGGCGGTCATTGGTAGTTGCGAGCCAGGAGGGAAGAGAGCTGCTGCTGTTGAACCCAAGCCCATGGTACATTCCAACCCCGCACGGTTCCCCGTCCATGGGCGGTATGTTCCTTCAATGGTGTACGTGGTCATGTGCAGGCGGTCCAGGCCGGGGTGATGAGCCGTTCCCACACGATCGTAATGCCCACCGATGGACCACCGGTCGCTCAAGGCAAATGCGAAGGTGAAGCGCACCGCGCCGCATTCCCCGTTGGCACTGAGGTCGGGCCGGTCGCTCGCGAGATGCAAAACGCCAGCACCAGCATTCAAGCCCACCACCAAATGCTTGCGCTGGATACTTTGCGCATAGAGCGAGCCAGGCAGCAGGATGATGGCAAGGAAAGTGATCCGCATCGGGCGCACGAAGTTATCGACCCACTTCATGCTGCCTACCCGGTAACTTTGGCGGCATGGGCTTGGTGTTGATCGGGTTGGGCTTGCTGGCCACCGCCTATCTGGGCCTCTGTTTGTTCTATGCCATCTTCCAAGAGCGGTTCATCTTCATTCGTTTCCGCACCGGGCGTAATTTCAAGTATAAGTTCCAGGGCCCGCTGGAAGAACGGTTCATCCGGACCGCGGACGGGGCGGAGTTGCACGCTCTTTATTTCAAAGCCGAAGCGCCACGAGGAGTGATCCTCTATTTCCATGGGAATACCGGCAGTTTGCGGCGCTGGGGCAAATTCGCGAACCGCTTCGTGCGTTTGGGCTACGATGTACTCATGCCGGATCCGCGCGGCTATGGGAAGAGCCGAGGCATTCTCAGTGAAGCAGCGTTGCATGCCGATGCCGCGTTGTGGGCAGAACACCTGCGTCCGCAATGGGACCCTTCGGAGATGGTGTTGTTCGGTCGTTCCTTGGGCAGCGGATCGGCCACGCCGCTGGCAGTGGCGTTGAAACCACGGATGCTCATCCTGGAAACCCCCTTTGCCAACCTCTACGAAGTGGCCATGAATTATCTGCCGGTGCTTCCGTATCGATTACTGCTGCGCTACCCGTTCCGCAACGACATCGCTATTGAAAGCATCACTTGTCCTGTCTACATCCTTCACGGCAAACACGATAACCTGGTTCCCTACGCCAGTGGGTTACGCCTGTATTCACTGATCCCGTCCAACGTACACCGCGAAATGATCACCTTTCCCAAAGGGCATCACAGTGATCTGCATCGTTTCGTTCGCTACCAACGGTTCCTACGGCGGATCCTGGGGTGAGCAGGGGGCCGTTCCGAGGGGTCGTCCATCGGCCTTTTTTGAGATCGATCATCAATAATTACCTTCGCGCCCCTTAACCCATACCATGACCGTTCGACTCCTTACTGCTGCGCTGGCCATGACCATCCTCAGCGCTTGTTCCCAAGGCCAAAGGGCCCGATCCACTGCGATGATCAATGCCTTGGATTCTGTTAGCTACGCCATTGGTGCCGATATCGGTGCCAACCTCAAGCGTGGTAAAATGGATTCCTTGAATGTGGACCTGATGGCCGCAGGCTTGCAGGACGGTATGGACAGTACCGTGCAATTGAGCGACGATCAACTGAAGCAGGTCATGCAGTCGTACATGAGCAAGATGGAAGCGAAGCGCATGGCCGTTGAGCAGGCAGAAGGAGAGGAGAACCGGATCGCCGGTGAGGCCTTCCTTGCCGAGAACGGAAAGCGCAAGGGCGTGGTGACCACACCGAGTGGTCTACAATTCGAAGTGATCACCATGGGTACCGGGCCAAAGCCCGTTGAGACCGATCAAGTGAAGGTACACTATGTGGGAACCCTCATCGATGGAGTTACCGAATTCGATAGTTCCGTTCGTCGCGGTGAACCTGCCGTATTCGGTCTCGGCCAAGTGATCCGCGGTTGGGTGGAAGGCATCCAATTGATGCCCGTGGGTAGCAAGTTCAAGTTCTTCATTCCGAGCGACCTAGCGTATGGCCCAAGTGCGCCTCCGGGCAGCGAGATCAAGCCGAACAGCACGCTCGTGTTCGACGTGGAGCTGCTGGAGATCGTGAAGTGAGCCGTTGTGCTTCAAGGGGCTGAATGGTCGTGTGCCATTCAGCCCCTTGTTCATTCAGGAGATACTGGATAAGGTACCGTGTAGTCGGATCCGACTGTTCAATGGATCAGCTCCGTGATTTCAGGCAGCGCCATCCAGTACACCACATCGTCGAAATACCGATTGCTGGTGCCTTCTCCCAACCAAAAGTGTGGACTGCCGCTGTAGCCCGTTTTGCTGGGATTCTTTACGAAGAAGTCCTTGGCGAAACGAAGGATCACCACATCGCGGAGCTCGGAAGCACCCGTCTTTCCGGGTAGGAAAACCACGTTCCTCGGCAAGTAGCAAAGCACACGTGTACCATCTTCCGGCAATCGTTCTTTGGTGCTGATCCAAGCCATGCCGCCAAGGTATCGCGCAGCGGGAGAACAGAATGAAGGTCGACCCGGATCACACCATCGGAACACCTTCGCCGGTAGCCATTTCCATGATGTGCGCCATGGCTTTCTCCACCCGCTTCTTGATCGCGGGGTCGTTCATGTCGAACATCTTGTCCGCCTCCTTCTTCAGCATGAAGCCGATCAGATCCGCAGTGACCGGGAAATTCGTGGCCGTGATGATGCCTTGCGAACTGTGGTTCCATTGCCAAAGCAAACGAATGGCCAGCAGGAGGGAAGATCGGTCGTGGATCCGTCCGCCTTGGATCACCCATCCCTTGCCTTCATCGCGTTGCGTCAAACTGCGGAACGCGGTGCGCAGGATGCTCTTCAAGCTTTCCACCGAAATGCTTCCTTCCGGCCGTCGGATCAGATCCGCGGGTGTTATGGTGTCGTTGCGCTGGTAGCCCATCTGGTGTGCGCGTGGCATGCTCTTGTTGAATTCCACCATGCTGGCGTTCACCATGTCCTCATGTACCACCAAAGTGCCATCGTGCCCGTCCACGGCTTCACGTTCCTTGTCCGCCAACATCTCCAAGTATTCGGTCTTCACCTTGTCGTGATCGATAGCGGGCAGTACGAAGGAGGGGGCGCCCATGGCGTGACAGCCACGACGATGGCATATACCGATGGTGTACAGACTCAATGCGCGAAGCATCGGAGCGTTCAGGCCGATGGTCTCCCGGTCCGGAAGAACCGCGATATCCGGGCCATGGAACAGCGCGATATGGTCAGCGGCATAAGCTTGTGGGTCCAAGGATAGGCCCGCAGAATGATGCATCAGTTCGAAGAGGATCTCTTCCGCCTCCAATGCGCCAGCGATGGTATCGATCATTACCGTGGCGCGCACCGCACCTTGCGGTAGATCCAGGTACTCTTCGATCCGTTGGATCATTTGGACCCAATGGCGCGCTTCCAAATGGCCATGCACATCGCGCAAATAAAGTCCGATGAACCCCTGCCTTTCGAACAGCACCCGGCCATGGGAAAGTAGGGCGACTGATAGGTCAAAGGCACCTGCGGATACCGGGTCGTCGTTCACTAGGAGCGCACCTTCGTGGACGTACAGTGGACGTGGCACCAGATACGATCGCGTGGTGCTATTGGGGTTCACCCGCACCCGCCCTTCACGAACGTCGAGGTAGGCCAGATCCAACTTGGCGGCTCCGGTCAAACTGCGATGCGCGCGCAGTATGCTCCACGTGTCTTGCGCAGTGAAGTTCCACAGGTCGGCGATGTAACTCTTCGCACCCGCATTCAGCCCGTTGATCAATTCGGAACGTGTGGTGCCACCGATCAGTTCCACACGGCGTTCCATGGCTTCTTCCACCATGGGGTCCACTTTCCACTTGCCTTGGCGCACAGGCAAGGTGTCGGCCAAATGGTCCACTTCTCCATCAGACAATTGCTTCCGACGTGCGATCCGCTTGTGGAGCAGATCCATGCGTTGCGCATCGAGATCCCTGTGCAAGGATCCAATGAAACTTCCGACCTCTGGGGCCAGACTGCGCGCTTTGACGGTCTCGTTCAACGGTGCAGGATATGTGCTGTGATATTACGCATCGAAGAAAACAATGTTTCGACGGATCGCCTTATTCGTTCGACGTACATGAGTCGTTCCAGAGCATCACCGGGCCAAGATCAGATCTCGTTCCGAATCCGCAAGTTGTTGCAATGGTGGATGCACCGCCAAAAAGAAAAGAGGAGGTACGAGACTAAGCAACATCATGCCGGGGTAGCCCGTGGGGAGTTGCGGTCCTTCTTCTTGACTTCGAAGCACTTGGTATTTCTTGCTCGCCTTCCAATGATGGTCACTGTGGCGTGTGAGTTCGAATAGTAGCATACGCCCGAGTAAGTGATCGCTGTTCCAACTGTGGACGTGTTGCACTCGACCGTAGGTGCCTTCATTATTCCGCACCCGCCGCAGCCCGTAGTGCTCAATGTAGTTCACCGTTTCCAGCAGCAGGATCCCAAGAAGTGCTGCGGCTAGGAAGGCCAACAAGGCAGGGATCCCGAATACCGCGCCGATCAGCACCAGTAACCCGAACTGCCATGCAAGAGTGTGCAGCATCTCGTTCTTCATCCCGTAGGGGCGCTTCCCGATCTTTCGCAGACGTTCCGCTTCGATGTTCCATGCCGAAAGCCAACTGTACAGGATGCTGCGGAACCAGAATCCGTATACCGTTTCGCCATACCGCGCACTGGCGGGATCTTCCGGTGTGGCCACGCGGCGATGATGCCCCCGGTTGTGCTCTATGATGAAGTGCATATACAAGCTACTGAGCAACAAGGCCCGCGCCAGATCGCGCTCCCAGCGTTTGCTGCGGTGCCCCAGCTCATGTGCCACGTTGATGCCATACACCCCGCACAAGATGCCCATGGTGGCGATGTGGCCTGCCAGATCCCATGACTGTAAGCCACCTTCCTGCATGCGGTGTAGGAAGAGGAACAACAACACGTATTGGATCGGGACGAAGAGGTACAGCAGTACATCGAATGTCGGGTCCTCCAGTACCACACGTTCTTCGGCCTCACTCAAGTTGGTGTGCCGGCCGCGCAGGATCAGGTCCAGCAAGGGAATAAGACCGAAGGCGAAGAGTGGGACCATCCATGGCGTGGGATTGCGGTCCGTGAAGGTGGCCCAAGCACCGCATGGAACGATGTACGTGATGGTGTAGCGCAAAGCCCGCCATCGAAGAGCGCTGCGGGAAAGAGCATCGGGCATGAGGCGAAATTACGCTTCGCAATGCGGCGTGGGTCGGCGAATTACGGTCTTCGGTAAGCGCCTTCGTCCGGGGTCTCCGATCGTCCAGTTCCAAGATCGCCCGTTGGTCTTCCAGGTATGGAAGTGGCGGCCTTGTTCGCTCATCCCAATATCCAACCCCCTACTTTTGCCACCCCCGGTTCCGGGGCCACGCCCATGAGGATCCTGCTATCCCTATCCATCGCCGCTATGCTTGTTGCACCTGCCGTTGCCCAGAAACGGGCCATCAACTATACCGAGTTCGATCTGCCCAACGGGTTGCACGTGATCATCCACGAGGACCATGCGACGCCCATCGTGGCGGTCAGTGTCATGTACCACGTAGGGAGCAAGAACGAGGACCCGTCCCGCCGCGGCTTCGCCCATTTCTTCGAGCACTTGTTGTTCGAAGGTTCCGCCAACATCAAGCGCGGAGAATTCAGCAAGATCGTGGAGAATGCGGGTGGGGTGTTGAATGCGAACACTTCTGGAGACCGGACCTACTACTACGAAGTGCTACCAAGCAACCGCTTGGAATTGGGCCTTTGGTTGGAAAGCGAGCGCATGCTGCATGCCAAGGTGGACCAGGTCGGTGTGGATACGCAGCGCGAAGTGGTGAAGGAGGAACGACGCCAGCGCTACGAGAATCAACCTTATGGTACGCTGACCATGGAGGTGTTGCGCAGGGCGTTCAAAGAGCACCCGTACCAGTGGCCCACCATCGGATACATGGAAGACCTGAACGCCGCCACCGAGGCGGATTACCAAGCGTTCTACAAGAAATTCTACGTCCCGAACAACGCCACCTTGGTGTTGGCCGGTGATCTGGACCCGGTCCAAGCACGCACAATGGCGGAACGGTACTTCGGCGATATCCCGCGAGGGGCACCCGTAACGCAACCGACCATCGTGGAGGCACCCCTCGGTGGTGAAGTGCGCGATGTGATCCACGATCGCATCCAACTACCAGCGGTGGTGATGGGATACCGCATACCTGCGAATGGGACACCGGACTTCTACGCAGTGGAATTGCTGAACCGTGTATTGAGTGGCGGCAACAGTGCCCGCATGAACACCGCCTTGAAGGACGAACAGCAACTGGCCATCTATACTGGTGCTTTCAACTTTCCTTTCGAACAGCCCGGCATCGCGATGTTGTTCGCTATTGCCAACGCCGGTGTGGAAGTGAACGCTTTGGAAACAGCGATGCAGCGAGAGGTCGATCGACTGTCCACCACACCGATCAGCGCCACGGAATTGGCCAAACTGAAGGTACAGGTGGAGACCGAGGCCATCGCCGATAACGGCCGCGTGGCAGGTATCGCAGGAAATCTGGCTACGGCACACGTGTTGCTGGGGAATACCGAATTGATCAATACAGAGTTGGATCGGTACCTCTCGCTCACGGCCGAAGATCTGCAACGCGCAGCGCGCACGTATTTCGTGAAGGACAACCGCGTCGTTCTCCACTACCTACCCAAGAATCAACCATGATCCGCACCCGAAACCTCCGCAGTCTGGCCTGCGCCGGGTTGCTTGCCCCGGTCCTTATGAACGCTCAACTCGATCGAAGTCGCCCGCCCGTTGCTGGTCCGGCACCTGTTGTACACCTTGGTGAACACACGAGCACCACGCTCTCCAATGGAGTGCATGTGATCGTCGTGGAGGATCACAAACTGCCCTTGGTCAGCGTGCAGTTGCGCTTCGACATACCGCCGGTACACCAAAGTGGGATGGCGGGTTATGTGGACATGGTCGGCGAGTTGTTGGCCACCGGTACCGCTACGCGCACCAAAGCGCAGATCGATGGTATGGTGGATTCACTCGGTGCCAATTTCTTCGCCACAAGCGATGGCGTCTACGCCGGAGCCTTGAAGAAGAACCTAGCGCCGTTGATGGATCTACTGACCGATGTGGTGCAGAACCCGCTCTTTCCGACCGACGAACTGGAAAAGGCCCGAACGCGGGACCTGTCCGCTGTGCAACAACGTGCCGAGGATCCAGAAGGCATCGCCGAGGCAGTAGGCCGGTCCGTGACCTTTGGACCCTCGCATCCGTATGGCGAAATGCATACGGAGCGGACCATCAAGGCCATCACTCGCACCGCCGTTGAAGCCTATCACCGTTACTACTTCCGACCGGAAAATGCCTACCTCGTCTTCGTGGGGGACATTACCGCCAAGGAAGCAAACGACTACGCCAAGAAGCTCTTCGGCAAATGGAAACCGGCCAAGTCCTTGGTCACCACGGACGAGTTCGGACGGACCGTGGTAGAGGGCATTGGGGCCCTTGTTCCCTTGGAGAAACCCACGACCCCTTCTGGCGTTCGCCGCGTGTATGGCGTGGATCGCCCGGGTGCAGCACAGTCCGTGATCCGGGTTTCGTTCCCGCTCAACTTGATCCCCAAGGATATTCGAGCGCAGCAGGCCACAGTGATGAATACCATTCTGGGTGGTGGCATCTTCAATGCCCGTCTGATGCAGAACCTGCGCGAGAAGAACGGCTTCACTTACGGTGCTTATTCCAGCTTGGAGATCGATCGCTTCAACAGCAGCCTGACCGCAACGGCCAGTGTGCGCACAGAGGTCACCGATAGCGCCATCACCGAGATCCTCTTGGAGATCGAACGCCTGCGCAACGAACCCGTCACACAAGCCGAATTGGATCTGGCAAAGAGTCACATGAGCGGAAGCTTCGGGCGCAGTATGGAAGATCCCAAGACCGTGGCACGATTCGCACTCAATACCGAATTGAATGGGCTGTCCGCAGATCATTACAAGACCTACCTCTCACGTCTGGAAGGCGTGACGATCGAACAGGTCCAAGACGCGGCGAACGCTTTCCTGCATCCGGATCAGGCCGTGATCCTTGTTGTAGGCGACCTGGAGCAACGTCGCCAAGGGTTGATGGAGTTGAGTATGGATGGCAAAGGGATCATCCAATTGAACGATGATGGATCGCCCTGGGAGGAGAAGCTAACTCCGGTACAAGGCAAAGTGGCCGAACAGGTGTTGGAAACGCATATCCATGCGATCGGTGGACGCGAAGCCATTGCGCCCATTCGTGATCTGCACATCGAACGCCAAGTGGTGCGTGGTGCCGATACCTTGAGCGAGAACGAATGGTTCAGTGCCATTGAATACCGATCCATCCTGAAGCGGGACGGAGCCGTGATCGAAGAATACATCCACGACGGCGAACGCGTACTCTACACGGACCCAGAGGTCACCGGCGAACTCAACGATGCGGGGTATGAAGCCATCCAACTGCGCGGACGTGTTGTGCCCGCAATGGGCTACGCCAAGGCCATGGAGTGGATGGAGCTTCTTGGATCCACTACGCTCATGGGCGAAACCGTGTACAAGTTGCGCTTGAGAACAGCATACGGTCTAACCTTCGCGGAGTATTACAATGCCGAGTCAGGGCTGCTCGTGCGTAGGGTAGATGATTTCTACTACAACGGACGGCAGTGGCACATGACCACCGACTACAACGACTGGAAAGGAGTGAATGGTGTCCAGTTCCCGCATACGATCGTGGAACAAGGTGCACCGTGGGGCAAGTCCGTGCGCACCATCATCGATGTGGAGGTCGGCAAACCGAAGCCAGTCACTTTCTTCGAAGTGAATATTCCGGAAATGCCGGACTTGCCTGTACCACCGGAGATGTTGCCCCCCTTGGACATCATCCCAGAGGATCAATAGCTCGCGGCACCATTATCTTCGGGCATCCGGATCGAACCACCGATCGGTCGATGGCTTTTTAGCGGCAAGCGATCGGAACGAACGCAACCTTGAAGGATACCCTGTACGAACGATAAGGACCGAACAAGACGAAAAGCATGGAGAACAACGGAAAACCCAAAGGCGAACAAGCACCAACAAGCACCGATCCTGGATCGGCCGGTAAATGCCCCGTCATGCACGGTGCCATGCGCAACCCCGTGGCCGGTCGTGGTACAAGGAACCAAGATTGGTGGCCGGACCAATTGAACATCGGCATCCTGCATCAGCACGCGCCGGCATCCGATCCGTTGGGGCCGGATTTCGATTATGCAGAAGCCTTCCAAAAGGTCGACTTCAAAGCGCTGAAGGCCGACCTCACCAAGGTGATGACGGATTCGCAGGACTGGTGGCCCGCTGACTGGGGACACTATGGTGGACTGTTCGTACGCATGACCTGGCACATTGCAGGCACCTACCGCACGGCCGATGGTCGTGGAGGGGCTGGCACTGGCAACCAACGTTTCGCTCCGGTGAACAGCTGGCCGGACAATGGCAACTTGGACAAGGCGCGACGCTTGCTGTGGCCCGTCAAACAGAAATACGGCAACAGCGTGTCCTGGGCGGATCTCTTCGTGCTCGCCGGCAACGTTGCCATGGAGAGCATGGGCTTCAAGACCTTTGGTTTCGGTGGTGGCCGTACCGATATCTGGCAGTCCGAAGAGGACATCTACTGGGGCGCGGAATACGAGTGGCTCGCCACCAGCGACAAGCCGAATAGCCGCTACTCTGGCGAACGTGTTCTCGAGAACCCGCTCGCTGCCGTGCAAATGGGCCTGATCTATGTGAACCCGCAAGGCCCGGACGGCAACCCTGATCCCTTGGCCAGTGGCCGCGATGTGCGTGAGACATTCAAACGCATGGCCATGAACGACGAAGAGACCGTGGCCCTCACAGCTGGTGGTCACACCTTCGGAAAGATGCACGGTGCCGGAGATGCCGCGCTGGTCGGTCCGGAACCGGAAGCTGCTCCATTGGAAGCACAAGGCTTCGGCTGGATCAGTACCTACGGCAGTGGCAAGGGTGGTGATACCATCACCAGTGGCTTGGAAGGTGCTTGGAAACCGAATCCCACGACGTGGGACAACGGCTACTTCGACACGCTCTTCGGCTACGAGTGGGAATTGACCAAGAGCCCCGCAGGTGCGCACCAATGGGTAGCGAAGGACGTGAAGCCCGAGCACATGATCCCCGATGCGCACGACCCGAACAAGAAGCATCCGCCCATGATGACCACGGCCGATCTCGCCTTACGCTTCGATCCGATCTACGAAAAGATCTCGCGCCGTTTCCACAAGGACCCCGATGCCTTCGCGGATGCCTTTGCCCGCGCTTGGTTCAAACTCACCCACCGCGATATGGGACCGAAGGCACTCTACCTCGGACCGGAAGTGCCCGAGGAGGACCTCCTTTGGCAGGATCCCATCCCGGCCGTGGATCACAAGTTGATCGACGCGAAGGACATCGCTGCACTGAAGTCCAATATCCTGGCATCGGGTATCGGTGTTCCGCAATTGGTCTCCACCGCATGGGCTTCGGCCAGCACCTTCCGGGGAAGTGACAAACGGGGCGGCGCGAATGGTGCTCGCATCCGTTTGGCACCACAGAAGTTCTGGGCGGTGAACGATCCCGCTGATCTCGGTAAGGCCCTCTCCGCGTTGGAAGCCATCCAGAAAGACTTCAATGCTTCAGCCAAGGATGGAAAGAAGGTCTCGTTGGCCGACCTGATCGTCCTAGGCGGATGTGTCGCCATTGAAAAGGCCGCGAAGGATGCCGGAAACGATGTAGCGGTCCCCTTCACACCGGGCCGCATGGATGCCAGCCAAGAGCAGACCGACGTGGACAGCTTCTCTGTGATGGAGCCGGAGGCCGAAGGATTCCGAAACTACCAGAAGAAGAACTACCGCGTTAGCGCAGAGGAAATGCTGCTGGACCGCGCCCAACTGCTCACCCTGAGCGCACCGGAAATGACGGTGCTTGTTGGTGGTCTACGAGTACTGGGCGCGAACAGCGGTGCCTCCATGCATGGGGTTTTCACCACCAGGCCCGGAACGCTCACCAACGATTTCTTCACGAACCTGCTGGACATGGGCGTGATCTGGAAGCCTCTGACGAATGGCTCCACTGGCACCTATGAAGGCCGAGACCGCAAGAGCGGCACTGTCAAATGGACCGGCACCCGTGTGGATCTGGTCTTCGGTTCGAATTCACAGCTTCGGGCCATTGCCGAGGTATACGCCCAAAGCGATGCGAAAGAGAAGTTCATGAAGGACTTCGTGAGGGCTTGGGTGAAGGTGATGGATCTGGACCGCTTCGGTGTGAAGTGATCCAACTTGACGAAATGAAGAAAGGCGGTCCGATGGGGCCGCCTTTCTTCATGCGATGAGGCGGACTTGTAGGTCGGCTTGAGGATGGACCCCGGAGAGCTCGTGAGGCGCGTGTACAGGCGTGTTGCCACCGAGTAGCGTGGCAATTCGATGTTCGTGCTGTTTCGCGTGGGAAAGGATGGCGCGGGTTGGGCGGAAGGGCGTTCAACGGTTAGTGTACGCGGCGTATCTCGGAGAGTAGCACTATTTGTTGGCGGTAGCTCCTATTTTACAATAATTGTTCTTGAATCACTTCCTTCAGTTGAATGAATAGTTAGCAAATAAGTACCACTTTTCACTGTTGAAACATCGATAAGTATCTCCTTTTCATTCGAAGCATGTATGGACTGAACGAGCTTGCCTTGTAGATCAGACAATTCAAGTTCAGTCAACTCAATTTCTGGAGATATATCCACTCTAAAACATGAAGCAGCTGGATTTGGATAGATACGAATTCTTTCTCCTAGATCAGTTCCCTTAATTGAGGTAGGAGTGCTCGTATTGCGCACGCATCTAATGAAATTGTACGCGTAGCGTACATCTCCCTGAGGACCAAAGTAATTTGGAAAATCAGCCGGATCACCTGTTTTAGGGTCGTTTCGCTGGGCACCTGCTCCATGCACGTCCAGCAATTGTAAGTTACCAGAGTTCGGTGGAAGTTCCATTAGACCCTGTGCTTTTCCGAAACAGAAATAGACCGCATCAGAATAAGGATTTGGTCCATCTTGAAGTGGTGAGCTGCTCCAATAGTAACCATATTGACCTGAGTTACCATTAGGGTCTGTTATAGGAGTGCAATAAAATAGTGGATCTATTGCAGGAGATGAAGTTGCACCAGGGCTTCTTGTGTAATCGACAATACTTTGTAACTCTTTTGCATTAGGCAAACGCCAATCGCTATGATCTGTTAGTGTTAAATTCTCCGCATATGACAAAGCGTTTTCCCAGTTATAGGTGGTTCCATTATCTGATTGTTGCCACATTAGACCCGTAGCATTATCTGTTATTGTTCCATCTCCATTATCAATGAAACTATTTGTCCCGTATGATGTATTGCCTCTAACCATTCTAAAGTAGAACTTATTAGGAGTTCCGTTCATTGGTGAATATTTTGGGTAGCCTTTTAGTCTTCCATCAATAAAATTGTATCCGAAAATCGCAGTATCACCCAACATTATATGGCTTACATAATGCGTATTAGACCAAACTTGCCCATCTATTTCCCGCTCTCCGATAGTAACATCTCCAATGGGCTGGTCAAAATAGGTTGTATCAATGAACTTATCCACTGCAAGGTCGCCAAAACATCTTCCTGTGAAAAGGGCTAATGAGTATAGTTCTTTAATTGTTGGAATACGCCAATCGGTATGACCGCCTGAAGTCATTGTATCTGCTTTTATGACAGCATCATGGTAGGAGATCTTACCTCCCATACTTTTAAGCCATGTCAATCCTGTGACGTTATCTGTAACGGTGCCATCTCCATTATTTGTGTACGAAGGCTGATTGCCATTGTAGGTTGCATCTTGACCATAAAATGGACTGCCGATACTTGGTGTCGAAATAATTGTTGAATTATTGTAAAAATCAGAAACATCAGTATCAACAATAGGGTAGGTGATCTGGGAGTAACTAGCCAATGCACAAGCTATGCAGAGAATTGTGACGGTGGAAGATTTCATTTTTCGGTTCATGCTTTAGGGTATCTCGAAGTACTTCACTCCGGCGGCATAGGACCACGGGCCGACCCTCCTCGATACGCCGAAGCTGCTACGCGAAGGCGAAGTCGTGCAAGCACTTCTCGTTTGGTCATCCGGCGTTGCGCCTCAGTCAGATATCTATGGGTAATTTCCTATCGTCGTGCTTTGTCTGCCCAGAACGATAAGCACTTGTGCCTCCCGCTGTTCAACGGGACGTTCGAGGTACCCGTTGGATTACTTCTAGCTGTAAAGGTTTAATTACCGCCATCTTGTCGACTGTACCCACTGTTGGGTTTAATTCTATCCAGCCAAAAGTGGGAGTGGGTCTTTGTTTCACTATTCGGCAGGTAAAGTCCAATTCCTGAGCACCGATCCAGGAGTCCAGAGGGCTTCTGTCTTATCGATCGATTTGGTGCTGACATGGGTGGATAACCAGATGGCTCGGCAGGTGCTATGGCCCAACTGGGTTTGAATATAGCACAGAGCGGTGCCTTTCTCCAAGAGGGGAGTGGCAAAGGAATACTGATCACCTCGCGTGGGGATCGGCGAGTGAGGGATGTCCTCTTCGGAGGTTAGGAGTTCACTTGGCCGATCGCACCACGCGCTGTGTGCGCACCACATCACCACTCCGCAATTGGAGTACGTACGTCCCTTCCGTGATATCGGGTAGTTCCATCATCACGGTGCGTTGAACGCCGTCGAATGATGCTGAATGGACCAATCTACTTTGCAGGTCGAAGAGTTGAACATCGACCCTGCTTGTCGATCCTTGAAGCTCCAAGACCATGCGATCGGTGAAGGGGTTGGGGTAGACGGCGATCCGTGGTTCCGTCTTTTGGTCATCGATCCCGACCGTATTCGTGATAGAAAAAGGTTCACAACTGCTATTGTCTGATGGAACGCGATCCACCTTGTTGTTCGGACTTAGTGCAGTGATACACACCATTGAGTTGTATGCTTCACCGGGCTCCGATGCCAGGATCAGCCAGAGATGTGGTTCGAATGGGAGTACGATCGTACTTCCCGGCTCTAGTCCAAGTTCACTGAACGTGAGGTTGTAGGCCGCCGTGTTGCAGTACGTCACGGTGCCCGGCGCTTGCATGAATACCAGTAGGTCATCCACCACGGTCGATCCGTTGTTGGTCACGATCGCACTGGCCGAAACGAGGATATCGTAGATGTTGCTCGGCCCGGGTCCGATCCTCGGTTGGAACCAAGAAGAGTCCACTTGTACAGCGATCGAAACGTCCGCATCACTCGTGCTCGTCCCATCCGCAGTGTACGTACGCATCAGTCCAGAACGACTACCAATGGAAGTGACATAGCTTACCGTATACGCCGTCCCATTGGACCAAGCCGCATCCCGAAGGGATTGGTCGAGGAGTAGTTCGAATTCCAAGTAGTCCGCTGGTCCAGCATTGTCCACAAAGTCGATCAATGCCTGTGATGTCAGGATCTTCGGGCCTTCATTCGTAATGATCGACCGGATCGGTGTTCCGGGATAGGTATCGAGCGCGTATGCAACGTGCGAGGTATTCAGATCAAGGGCAAGGATGGAATCGGCCGTTAGAACAAGTGCTAAGCCATTGTGGTACATCAAGGCTTTGCCAGTTCCATTGAACGAATGTGTTGCCAACAGGGTGCCTTGGTGATCGTATCGCGATAGCATTGTATCACTCAGCAGAAGCAACGTGGTGTCGGTTTCCCAAACCAGGTCTTTGATGGGAGCCAGATCCGGTACCCAACTGGTCGCACTATCGCCCGCTAGGTCCAACAGATACACGCGCTCATTGGAAGCGACCGCATACATCGAAGCCGGGCCCTCAGCGACCATTCGGAGTGCTGCATCCTCCGTGAACAAAACGGTCTCCCATTCCACCTGGCCCGCAGCATTCAAAAGGGCCACCGCACTTTCCTGGCCCATTATGTCGCATTGGTCCCATCGCCCTGCAACAAGGATGATGCTGTCGCTGAAAACTTCCATGTCGGCATTCTTTTCGAAAAGGTCGAAATAGGAGGTCACGACCGAGATCTCGGTGTTCCACAAGAGTTGACCATTCACGTTCCGTGTGCACACGAAATTGCCTCCGATACCCAAAGCGAAGTCGCGGTCGGCCCAACCCAGGATCGCCCAACTGTCTGCTCCGAGCGGCGCTATGTCGGCGTATTGCACCCGATCGGTTCGCTGGTCCGCCACCTCAAGAAATTGGCATTGGGCTGCACAATGCAGCAGGAGCGCCGACGCGAAGAGTAGGGTTTGTCGCATGTCAGGTGGTTTATAGGAAGACGAAGGATACCGTGGAACCGCTGCTTTTAGATAGGATACCTCTAAAGACGGAAAATGTCCGAGTTACTGATCCACCCTCATCAAGGTCTGCCGCCACTGCCGCACGCCATCCGTCGCCTCGATCACATAGGATCCATTGGCAAGCGCGGGCAAGGCCATGGTTCCGCTTCCGCGCATGCGTTCGCTGTACACAACACGCCCCAACCCGTCATACAAGCGGATGGTCAATGGGCTTTTCGAAGGGGACTGGATGGTTATCCGATCGGTAAAGGCGTTGGGGTAGATGGCGAATTGCCCATCGGTGACGCGGTCGTTGAGCCCCACTGGCACGAATAAGGCTGCGCATGCGATGTTATTCGTTGGAGACCGGTCGACCAAGGAATTCGGGCTCTGTGGGATCAGGCAGACATCGATATCGATATCCGGGGAGCTGCTTGAATAGTACCTCATATCCAACAATAGATCATCAATGGAGACCTCACGGCTCTCACCGGGCATCAAGGCCAGGTCTTCGAGGGCGATCCTTGTGGATGGCAGACCACAAAGCTCCACAGGGATGCCGGTGCGGTGTGAAAGGACAACGGATCCGATCGGTTCGGTGCCCATATTCCGGAGCGTGACGCGCAGATCCGCGTAAAGGCTACTGATCGACGGGTTCTGCGGCAGCACCACGAACCAGTTGCTGTCAATCACCACATTTACCAGCGCAATGTCCAGATCATACGAGGTGGTCATGCCAGCAAGGGAATAGGTCCGGAAGAGACCGGTTCGCATGCCGTGTTCTGTGAGCGTACTGGAGGTCACGAGGAGTCCATCACGCACGAGCATTCCAGTGATCTCTTGGCCGGACAGAAGCTCAGGCACAAAGACCACTTCGATGGTGCCAGCTTCATCCCAAAGGAACAGGGTCTCTTGGGTCCGGAAATAGCCTTGTTCGTCTCCATCAACGAAGGCTCTCAGCCCAAGGGACGCCGAATAATCAGCGGTGGAGATGATCAGGAGGTCATTGTTCAAACGATACAAATGGGTCGAAGTGAGCAGGAGGATGTCCTCACCGTACTTCGTCATGTCCAATACCGCTTCATCGATCAACAGCGAGTCCAATGCGATCCCGTTCATGTCAGTGAGAAAGAGTCGATCGCCTGTTGCCAGTAGCAAGGTGGAGTCGGCGGCCCAAATGCCCGTCACGCGGTTCGACCAGTTACTGAAGAACGGATAGGTCCACGTATCCATGACATTCCCGAGTTGGTCGGTGATCGACGCTGTAGTCCAGCCCAGAAGGGCCATGTGCGTAGCAGGGTATGTTGCCATTCGGTCTGGGGAGTCAACTTCAGACACTTCGATCACCTGCTGGAAAAGAATGTTCCCATTGGTGTCCACCTCCAGCAGATGCAGGTCCCCGAAAGTGTCGCACAGATCGTGTGGCCCCAATAGGTACAGACCTCCGTTGGGTGATGCGATCATTTCCCCATTCACGCCGTCATTCCACGAAGAGGTCGTGCTGAACAAGGTGCTCAAATGCCACTGTTCGGTTCCTGCGGTATCCAAAGCGGCCACGAAATGTCCAGGGCCGTATTCATTCCAGGCAGAATTGCCACGTGCCGCGATAGCGTAGTTGGAACCGACCGGAATGATCGTTCCGTAAAAGGTGTCGCTGCTCCGCTGATCAGCAACCTCGATGAATTGCGCCTTGCCGGTCCCATGTATGGCAAAGAGCAGCACACTGGTGATGAGGGTTAGGCGCATGTTCGTGGTTTGTTCAAGGACGTGTCGCGAGGCCGAAGTGCTGCTCGAAGCTACTACGCAGGAGGATCGGGGGCTCACTGGAGAGGAGAACGCGCTCTAGGCTTTCGGGTGGATGATCCTTGCATATACAGCAGCGGTCGCGGTTTCGCAGCCAACTCGATACCCTAGGAATGTTCATCTCCGTGATGAGGTAAACTACCTTCGAACGCATGACCAAGACCGCTATTCCCACAGTCCGGTGGATCGGATCCATCGATCCTTCATGGAATTGGAACCTGCTAGGCGCCGTATTCCTGGTGTTCCTTACTGTGATCGCACCGGCGCAAACCGTGGTCGTTGACACCCTTCATGCCACGCAACCCTGGGGACAGCGAACGGCATACACCTTCCCCTCCATTCGTGTGGTGGGTGATGAGGCGATCAGCGAACGCATCAACCGTACGCTCATGATCGACTTCTTGGGGGAGGACTTGCATGTCGCAAAGGATCCACTCAGTGCCTTGTGGGGTGAGGATACCGGGAATGGCATGGCGCGGATCCCTTTGTTGGAATGGTCCGGTGTGCGTACTTCGGCGGGCGTATTCACTGTCCAATTCACCGGTGAATTCTGCGGCGCGTATTGCGAAGACTTCGATCAGCATTTCCTCTTCGATGTGCGAACCGGTATGCGGCTGGACCCGGTTGGTCTATTCAAGACGGAGGATGAAGCGGCGGTCAACGCCATGATCGATCAACGTTGGCGCAAGATCATCGAACATCACGTCGGATCTCTGGAAGCCGCAGGTGATGCAACGATAGAAGCCAAGCGAACGATCGATCTGTATCGATCCTGTTTGGACGAACGTCCGGTAGGTAAGCCGTACATCGAAGACCTGTTGCTGGAGCCGGATGGTCTCCAATTCATCTTTGCAAGGTGCAGCTCACATGTGGATCGGGAGCTGGACGACCTCGGTGCCGTGGCGGTCTATGTGTTCCTCTATGAGATCCTGGATCAATTGCGACCAGAGGCGAAGGACGCGTTCGACTGGTGATCACCGGGTCACCGACGCTCCTTACAGGCACTTGAACTGATCGAATGGCTCCAAGCAATCGTTGCATTTCCACAATGCTTTGCAGGCCGTGCTCCCGAAGGCGGACAGCATCACCGTGTTCTTTGAACCGCATTGGGGGCATTCCACCACAGGTGATTCCCCTTTCAATGCACGGATGTCGGCGGTGGTAGCAGGCGGTGCAATGCCGTATTCCTTCAGCTTTCGTTTGCCTTCCTCGGTGATCCGATCCGTGGTCCAAGCAGGGGAGAGGACGAGCTTCACCTCCACCTCGGATATCCCGGCCTGTAGCAATTCCTGCTTGATGTCGGCCGCCATCACATCCATGGCCGGACAACCGGTGTAAGTGGGTGTGATGGTCACCGTGACCTTGCCCGTGGGATCGATACTGACTTCATGTACTACACCCAATTCCAGTACGCTGATCGCGGGAACCTCCGGATCCTTGACCCGCTCCAGTAATTCCAGGATCCGTGCTTTGCTATGGTCGTCCGTGCTATTCATCGAATACGCTTGGAGGCAACTTCAATGCGCTGCTCACGCAGACCCCATGGTGGTGATCACTACCAGGTTGCTCCGGGATAGGCCCGTGTCACGTGCTGCATTTCGGCCAAGAGGAAACCCATTTGCTCGGTGTGCAGACCATTACGACCTCCGGTGGCCATGAAGCCATCCTCCGGGCGCTTCAGTGTAGCCTCAGCTAGGACGGCATCCACGGTCTTGCTCCATGCTTCTTGGATGCTAGCAATGTCCGGTGCGATGCCTGCTTTCACCAATTCTGCATCCACCGCATCGGTTTCGAATAGTTCGCCGGTGTATGTCCAGATCGCGTCCAGAGCAGCTTGCGCCCGCTGGTGACTTTCTTCAGTGCCATCGCCAAAACGGATCAACCATTCGCTGCTGTGGCGCAGGTGGTAGGTGGCTTCCTTGACGGCTTTGCCCGCAATGGCCGCGAGTTGTTCGTCCTTGCTTTCCAAGAGGGCTTGCATCAGTGGCAAATGGTACGCATCGAACAGGAAGGACCGTACGAGGGTGTGGGCATAATTTCCGTTCGGTGTTTCCACGAGCTTCACATTGGTGAATTCGCGCTCCATTCGGAGATAGGCCAGATCGTCCTCCGACCGTCCTTTTCCCTCCACCTGCCCAGCGTAGGTAAGTAGGTTACGCGCTTCGCCCAAATGGTCGAGTGTGCGGTTGGTGAGGGCGATGTCCTCCTCCAGCACGGGTCCATGACCGCACCATTCACCAAGGCGTTGGCTCAGGATCAACAGGTCATCCGCGCGGCGGAGGGTGTAAGTGAAGAGTGCGTTGCTCATGCTCATTGGTACGTTCGCTGTAGTTGGTCGATGTGTTGGTTGATGAGGTAACCCTCAACGATGCCAACCCTCAACTCTCAACTCTCAACGCTCAGATATACTTCGCCCCTTCAGGCATCGTGTAGAACGTCGGGTGCCGATACACCTTATCATCTGCCGGGTCGTAGAAGCTTTCGGCATCTTCCGGTCGGCTGCTATGCAAGTTGTCCGCCAAAACCGCCCAGATGCTGTTGCCTTCTTGCCTGCGTGTATACACGTCACGCGCATTCTCGATGGCCATCTGCGCATCGGCCGCGTGCAAGCTGCCCACATGCTTGTGTTCCAGCCCACGTTTGCTCTGGATGAAGATCTCCCAAAGAGGCCAGTTGTTTGGATTTTCGCTCATTTCTGGATCGTAGTGAGTGGCGAGTAGTGAGTGCTGAGTGGCGAGTTTGGAGTGCTCAGTGGCTTAGAGAGTTTCATCAAGGAGACTCGCCACTCAGCACTCACTACTCGTCACTTAGGGATCATGCTGCTTTCTGTTTGGCCTTCTTGGCGGCGTAGGCCATGGCTGCGTTGCGTACCCATTCACCTTCGTCATGGGCCTTGTTCCGAGCTGCTGAACGTTCCTTATTGCACGGGCCATTGCCTGCCACCACGTCATAGAATTCGGTCCAGTCGATCGTGCCCCAATCATATTGTTTGGTGCCTTCGTTCCACTTCAACTCTGGATCAGGTATGGTCAGGCCGATCACTTCGGCTTGTTGCACCGTGCGGTCGATGAAGGTCTGGCGCAACTCATCATTGCTCTGCCGCTTGATCTTCCATTTCATGCTCTGCGCACTGTGCGGGCTATTCGCATCGGTCGGACCGAACATCATCAGGCTGGGCCACCACCAACGGTCCAACGCATCTTGGGCCATCGCCTGTTGCTCCTCTGTACCCTTGGAAAGCACGGACATGATCTCGTAGCCTTGGCGTTGGTGAAAGCTTTCTTCCTTGCAAATGCGCACCATGGCCCGTGCATAAGGGCCGTAACTGGTTCGGCACAGCATCACTTGATTCATGATGGCCGCCCCATCCACCAGCCAGCCGATGGCCCCGATGTCCGCCCAGGTCAGGGTAGGGTAGTTGAAGATGCTGCTGTACTTGGCCTTGCCGCTGAGCAGGTCGTCGATCGTCTTTTCCCGGCTGGTACCAAGGGTTTCCACAGCGCTGTACAAGTATAGGCCGTGGCCGGCCTCGTCCTGTACTTTGGCCAACAGGATCGCTTTCCGGCGGAGGCTCGGGGCACGCGTGATCCAATTGCCTTCTGGGAGCATGCCCACCACTTCACTGTGAGCGTGTTGGCTGATCTGCCGTACCAAGGTCTTCCGGTAGGCATCTGGCATCCAGTCTTTGGGTTCGATCTTTAGTTCGGCATCGATCTTGGCTTGGAAGCCTTCCTCGAGGTTGATCGGTTCGGTCATGGGATCATGTCAAGGTCGCTAAGTTAATCGGCAGGCGCGGAGCGCCGTTGACCGAGGTCATGGAATGCGAACTGGAATGCCTGATCGTTCTTGGTGGCGCTCGACCTCAGACCCCTAAATTCGCCACCCCCAATGTCCAGTTCACGTATGGCCAAGTTCCATTCCCTCGAAGTCGCATCCGTTCATCATGAAACGCCCGAAGCCATTGTGGTCGGCTTCCGGATCCCGGATGCCCTGCGGTCCGAGTTCCAGTTCATCCATGGCCAGTACGTGACCCTGAAGCTCACCGTGAATGGTGAAGAACTGCGCCGATCGTACAGTATCTGTAGCAGCCCGCTGGATATCCACGAGATCCGCATCGCTGTGAAGCGTGTGCAGGATGGCCGTGCGAGTACGGAGCTTGTGGAGAAGCTCAAGCAAGGAATGACCTTGGAGGTGATGACACCGATGGGGAATTTCACCACCGCACTGGACCCTACCAAGGAGCGGCATTTCGTGGCCTTTGCAGCAGGCAGTGGGATCACACCCATCCTAAGCATCCTGAAGACCGTGCTACGGAGCGAGCCAAAGAGCCGATTCACCCTGTTCTACGGGAATACGGATCGCGATCGGATCATCTTCCGGAAGAAGCTTGACGAATTGAAGACCCAGTACACCGATCGACTCGCAGTACACCACATCCTGTCCCAGGGGAAGGATGAAGATGCTTTGTTCAACGGACGTATCACCACTGAGAAAGCAAAACAACTGCTTGGACGTTTCGTGGCCGACGCATTGCACAAGGAGTTCTTCATCTGCGGACCGGAACAGATGATGGTGAATGTGAGCGAGGCCTTGGAGTCCATGGGAGTGGACAAGAAGCAGTTGCACATCGAACTCTTCACGAGCCCGGTGACCTCCGGTGCGAAGAAACCACCGGTCGCAGTGGGTGAAGGCGCGTTCAAAGGCACCGCAAAGGTGAAGGTGATCCTGGATGGACGCGAGACCGAGATCACCGTGAATGCCAACGGCGATGCCGTGTTGGATGTGGCCCTTGATGCTGGTCTGGACGTGCCCTTCGCCTGCAAAGGCGCCGTGTGTTGCACGTGCAAGGCGCGCGTTGTGGAAGGGCAGGTGGAAATGGCGATGAACTACGCGCTTACCGATGAGGAGGTGGCGGACGGCTATGTACTCACGTGCCAAACCCATCCGCGATCGGCCAACGTGACGATCGACTACGATCAGCACTGAGAACGACCCTCTTGGAAATAGATCGAGGCGGGCTTACGGGCCCGCCTCGCTGTTCTACCCGCCTGGTGTATGTTTTTGTTAGGCAGGGGAGAAGAAGGTGTCACATCAGAACGATGCGTTGGCGAAGCCGGATAGTTTGGTCTGGATGTGCGTGAGGTAGTGCTCGCTGTGGTAGAAACCACCCAGTTCTTCGTTGTACCGGATGATGGCAGAGGGGAAATCCGTGTAGAAGGGGTCGATGTTGGTGGAAGCCTCTTTCTGCAAGCTCAAAGTGCAGGCATAGTCCGGATATCGCACCAGATCCTTCGGCAACTTGGTTTCGATATGGATCATCTTCTCTTGGTATCCTTCCTTGTTCACCCGAACCGTGTAGTTCGCGTCGATGTCCAATTCCAGTTCGAATCTACCGCGCTTATCGCCTTCCAGTTTGCTCAATTCCACGTTGTCTTTGTACAACACCAGCTGGTAGTTGGTGGCTTTCTCGCCATCGATAAGGACCTGGCCGTGTACGGGCAAGTACCAACCTTCGGCTTGATCCCTTCGGTCCACCAATGTGCCTTGGCCTTCAGCCGCAGTGTTGGCGAATAGAGCGCAAAAGGCGATGCCGGAGGCGAGAAGGCTGCGGTATAGGGAAATTCGGGTGTTCATGATCGTGCGAATGAGTATTGTGTGCTTCTTTACGTTGGATCCACCCAATGGGTTTCATCACGCCACCTTGATGAAGGGGACGGCCGCCTTGGAAATGGCCTGGTCCGGTAGTGCCACGTGTACCGAGGTGCCCTGATCCACTGCGCTTTCGGCCCATACTTCGCCATTGTGTTTGGATACGATGCGGTGTACGATGGCCAACCCCACTCCGGTACCCTCGAACTGATCCGCCTTGTGTAGCCGTTTGAATATGCCGAACGCTTGGTCCTTGTGTTGGTTCTCGAATCCCACACCGTTGTCCTTCACCGTGATCACGTCGCGCCCATCGCTGTTGTTATGGCTGATGATGATCTCGGGCCGCTCTCGGTCCCGCGAGAATTTCAACGCGTTGGACAAGAGATTTTGGATCACCACCTTGAGCATCGGAGCATCCGCGAGGACGTGTACGTTCGGATCGATGGAAATGGTCACTTGATCGCGGCGGTCCGGTGATACTTGTTCATCTACCCCCTGCTGGATCAAGGGCAATAGCACGATCTCGCGACATTCCATTTCCCGGGTGTTGGTCTGGGAGAAACGCAAGAGATCATCCACCAGTTCCAACATGCGTTGCGTGCCCTTGTTGATCCGCTCGGTGAAGTCCACATACTCACTCTCGGCCCCTTGCTCCACAGCGTGATTGTGCAGGTGTTCGCTCAAGGCGGAGATGTTCTTCAAGGGTGATCGCAGGTCATGTGCCACTGTGTAGGAGAAGGACCCTAGATCCTCCAAAGCCTCTAGCAGTTGGCCGGTACGCGCAGCTACCCGTTTGTCCAGATCGGCATTCAACTTCAAGATCCGCTTCTCTTCTTGTTTGCGATCCGTAATGTCCTTGATCACAGCTTGGAAAACATCCTTGCCGTGGGTCTGATCTCCGAGGTAGGTTGCGGTCATCAAACAATCGACGAGGTTCCCCGTCGAGGTTCGTATGGTGAGGTCCACATTGGTGAAAGCGTGCCCTTTACGGTGGTGTTTCAGCGAGCGCAATAGGTTTGGTGCATGCTCAATGTGTTCCATGAAAGGGCGACCTAAAAAGTCCTGCACGGGTAGGCCTAGCAGCTTGCCACAGGCTGGATTCGCTTCGATCACCGATCCTTCATGATCGACGATCACAATGGGGTCGCCGGAGGTGTCGAAGATCTGCCGGTATCGCCCCAGCAGGGCTTGATTCATTTCCTTGAGTTGGAACAGGTCATGCGCCTGCTTGATCTTCAAGGTGAGGTCGTTGACATCCCAAGGCTTGGTGCAATAGGCGAAGATCCCGCCTTCATTCACAGCGGAGATCACGGCTTCAAGATCCGAGAAGCCGGTAAGCAACATGCGCATGGCTCGTGGGAACCGATCCTTGGCATGGCTCAAGAATTCCGACCCGGTCATGCCGGGCATGCGCTGGTCGGAAATGATCACATGCACCTCTTCCTGCTCCAGAAGCTCCAAGGCTTCAGCGCCGGAGTTTGCCAGCAGCACGTCCATTTCCCTGCGGAATGTGGACTTGAATGCTTTCAAGTTGTTCTCCTCGTCATCGACGAAAAGAACGCGGATCCTTGGTTCGTTCATTGCTTCAAGCACGTTGCTTCAATTGTTGCCGCTGATGGATCGGAAGGGTGATCTTGAATTCGGTACCTACGCCTACTGTGCTTTCCACCTCGATGTGACCATGATGGTCCTGGATGATCCCGTACACGATGGCAAGGCCCAAACCTGTGCCCTCGCCAACCGGTTTGGTGGTGAAGAACGGATCGAACATGCGGGACTGTACCTCGCCGGACATGCCGATACCGTTGTCCTTGATCCGAACTTGGATGTGCTCTCCAGTGACCAAGGTCTCCACCCGAATGGCCAGTTCTGCCTTGTCCGTGCGGGCCAGAGTGGCTTGAACGGCATTGGTCAGGATATTCATCAGGACCTGGTTCACCTTTCCCGGAAAACACTCTACTGGAGGCAGTGTTCCCAACTTCAGTTCCACTTTGATATGATCTCGGAGCTGTGGAGATAGAAGGGAGAGGGTGTTGCGTATTCCTTCGTTGATGTCAGCCTCCTTCAAGTCGTCCTCGTCCAACCGGGAGAAGTTCCGTAAGCCACGGACGATCTCCGCAGTGCGACTGCTTCCTTCGGAAATACTGCCGATGATGTCATCCAGTTCTTCGATGGAGTCCGCAATGCCCAACTGGTCTTCTCGCTCCTTGAGTGCTTTCAATTGGACCTCGGCATCCTTCACATCCAGGGATCGGTACCCTTCCATCACATCGAGGATCTCGGTGATGTTCCTACGCAAAGGCTGGATGTTGCTGGTGATGAAGTTGATCGGGTTATTGATCTCGTGCGCGATACCTGCGGTGAGTTGACCCAATGAGGCCATCTTCTCCGCATTCACCAGTTGGGTCTGTGTGCGCTTCAAATGCTCGTTCGATTCCTGCAGGTCGTGCGTTCGTTGTGTCACTTTCTTCTCGAGCATCGCGTTCTGATCGCGAATAATCCTTTCATTCTCTTGGGACATCAAGAGGGCCGCTGCTTGGGAATTCTCCTTTTCCCGCCGCAATACGTTGATCTTGTCCGCTAGACCGAAGGAGAGCAGGACCACCTCGGCTACGGAACCCATCGGCATCATGTACTTCGTGATCCAGTTATAGGGCAATAGTCCGATGTCCTTCATGATGTAGACCGTGATACCGCTGAGGAACAAGATCCAAGCGATACTGAAATAGCGAGCTGGCGTGAACCCGCGTCGCCAGACCATGAAGGCACCTGTCGCCAAGAAGATCGCGAACAAGCCCACGGCGATCTGTAGGAGTTCGTACCCCAAGAGGACCTGTCCGAAGATGTTGATGCTCAACGCGCCGAGCAGAATGAGGTAGAACAGGCGGGACGCCCTCTTGAAGCGCGGGATGTAGATGTTCGTGCGGATGAATCCGTGCATGAATTCACCCGCCGCGATCGCAGTGATCACCGTGAGGATCTGAGAGGAGAGTACAGCGAAGCCAGGGCTATCCGGCCAGAAATAGAGTTGGGCATAGCCCATGAAGTTGACCTGGGTCACGCTGACCAGCAGGATGTAGATCACATAGAAGAGGTAATTCCGATCACGGATGGAGAAGTACACGAACAGGTTGTACAAGGCCATCACCAGGAAGATGCCGAAGCAGCCTCCGGCGATCAGGCCGCGTAGGTCGTGGTCGATGATGTAGCCGGGCCCCGAATTCAGAACGATAGGCACCCGCAACTGCTTATTGGAGGAAACGTTCAGCAGCACTATTCGGGTACTACCGGTAGGGATGTTCAAGGCGAAGGTGTAGACCGCATCATGGATCGCACGTGTGGATGTCGCACGGCCTTGGCCCGTAGCACAGATAAGTTCCGGTACAGTATCCTTGGCGGTGTACACATCCAGCCGGTCGATCTCCGGGTTCGGAACCTGAAGGATGACGATATCCTCACTGCTGGTGTTGGTGATCGCGAACCGCAACCAGAATTGGGAGGAGGAAATCCCCAAATTGGGCACCTTGTCCGGACCGCTCCGGTGATCGGAGTGTACCAAGGCCTGTTCCGGCGTGAGTTCCCAGCCGCGATCCTCCAGGATCCAGACGCTGCGGCCCACGTTGATCAGGCGAACGCTATCCGTGAACGTGATCGCTGGAATGCGGTGCGGAGCGCTCCCGAAAGCGAACAGCGGTACGAATAAGAGAATAATGGCTTTGGCCCAACGCATGGCCAGCCTCATACGGAATACTAGCCCTTCGGGTTCTGCCGATCAGGCCGAATAACGCATACGGTGGTGCTCGATCTCCGAATATTGCGTGGTGAGGGCTTGGTCCTGGAATAGGTCCAAATGGTATTGCACCGTGACCGCACCACTTGCGGCCTGTTCCATCGTGATCTGGTTCGGGCGCATCCGTAGGCTCAGGATCCGGTGGCGGTGGTGCTCGGCCAAGGCATCAATGGTGATCAGATCGTCGGCCACCAAAGCAATGGCCTTGATAGAAGGGATCGGGTAGGAGAAGGTACCCCCAAGACCCACTTCTTCCATGATCCGGAAACCAACCTTCAAAGGATGATGCAACGTGTAATGCGCCACAAGGCAGACCATGCTGGAAAGCCCCAGTTGACTGGTCACCGAAGTACTTGCATAGCCCAACATCAACGGTAGGCCGCGGCGCACGAACCGGTTGGCGATCCACAGTCCACAGAGTTCGGCATTCCTGTTGCCTAAGCGGGCCAGCACCTGGGAAACGTTCGGATCCATTGCGCCGATCGCTTGTTCCATGGGCAGGGGCTCACCCGGTTTCGCGATCTGGATGCGTACACCCCCCACCATGCCGTATTCGGGGTCTTCCGCAACGAGCACGTACGTGTCCGGGTCGTTCATCCAGTGGTCCTCGTTGGTCGTTACATGACTGATGCCGAAATCGGCCAACACTTTCCGGTGCTCATGCAGGAATTGAGCGCAGCGCTCCGGGTCACGAATGGCCTGGAATGCATGGATCTGGAGTGGTGCGATACTGACCTCCATGGTTCAAGCGATCTGAGTAGTTTCTTGAATGAGCAATTGCTGGATCGGGAGTCGAAGCGAGCGTACACTAGGATCGCCGGCCTGTGAAAGGCGGACCATGAACAGCGGACATTCCGTGGTGATGTTCCAAATGCGATCGAAGCGGGCTTGAACGGAATCCAATTCGGATCGTTCACGGTCGCTGAGACCATCCATCGGGGAATGCAAGGCATGGGTCAGGAAGACGGGCGCTGAAATGGGATGCACTGCCCAGCCTTCGGCGTTCGCGGTCAACCAGAGCCGTTCTATGGCACGGCCACCTAGCAGGTGGTCCTGCACGGAATCGTTGGCGGCGCAAACCAATGCTACCACGGAGGAACCCGGGATGGAGTACCGTGCCATTTGCTCTAAGCCATGGCCACCGTTCCATGCATGGACCAGTGCCATGGCCCGAGGGTCTGCGGCCATTTTGAATCCAGCCAGTTGAACAGGACCCATCTCCAAGGTCCCAATATCCAAACCGTCACGGGTCCGTTCCGCTTCTTCTCGGGTCCAGCGCACTTCATGTTCGAAGAATTCCCGATGTCCAATAGGGTTCATCGCCCTGACCCGATCCGCGATGCCGCAGATCTCGGACAGTTCCTTCAATTCATCGATGTTCATCAACATCTTGACGGCGCATCCATCGATCTGCTCGACGGCTTGCGTCAACTTCTCGCCGACCTCACTCGGGAAGGGGACATGCGTCGCCATCTTGCGATTCGTACACCGCCTTCCGATCATATGTCCCAATTGTGCGGAGGCCGGTAGTCCGACCGATGATCCGCCGGGTTCGAACACGATCGAAGCCATCAGGCGCGGATGGTCCGCGAGCGGTGCCAAGTCCACTTTCGCCTCCAATCCGAGTGTGGTGGCTCCTTGCGCGATATTCTCGATGCAGGTGCCCATGGTGATATGACCGATGAAATGGTCCGGGTCCCAGAAGGATGCGGATCGATCCGTATCATGGAAGACCAATAGCCGATCCGCTCTCCACGCGAACTTCCAAGGCTGCACGTTGCCCGCGCTTGGTGCCAACGCGCCCGCTTCCAAGATCTGGGTCAACTGGTCCTTCTTCAAGGAAATGGCTGTTTTGGGAACGGGAGCCAAGCTTGAATGGATCGCGGCCAGATCCTCATCCGTGATCTCGAACGGGGGTGGATCCGGTGCAGTGGGAGGTACTTGTTCTGTAGCGTCCGCGATCAATTCATCCAGATCGATGAACCACCGTCCAGAAGCAGAGAGTTGCCCCAAAGCGATGCGACGCACGGCATCACCGGCCAAAGCCCCTCCAAGTACGACCGAAGTGGCCAACTGGGGCCAAGATCCCAGTGTTTGTCCCAGCTCCATCACAGAGGCCTTCATCCGGGGGCTGAGTGTTTCAACCCCACTGATCGGAAGCATGAATGGCACCTTTTCCTCGGCGGACATGGGTTTGCTGGCAGCATCCAGGTCCAAGTGGTCGATCCAACCGTGCATGATCGGACGCTCCGGCTCCAGATCGAAACGTTCAATGTCCAAACAACCGCGATCGCTCATGTCCATCACCACGGGGATACCCAAGGCCTTGGCCTTTTGCCGCGCATAGATCTTCACGTCCACACTATCGCATTCCTCCACCAGCACATCCAAGGTGCCGCCATCGGTCAAGAACGAATCGATGGTATCCGGGGTGATCCCTTCGGGGTAACACCTTACCCGGAGGAAGGGGTCCAATTCCGCGATCGCTCGCGCCGTGTTCACCACTTTGGGAACGCCCATTTCGTGGACCCCACTGCGGATCCGGTTCAAGTTGCTCAATTCCAATGTGTCGAAATCGGCCAAGCGGATCTCACCGAAGGAGCGTTCCTGCGCCATGGCCATGCTCACGCTCTGCCCTACGCTCAACCCTATCACACCCACCTTCTTCGTCGCCAGTCGTTGCTGTTCTGCAGTGGTGATCTTGTTGCGGTTGCGGTCCGTACGAACGCTGAAGAACTCGGCTTCGTCCAACAGATGGACCAACCGGAAGTTCCACGGATAATACACCCAAACTCCGTAGTGCTCCGGGGCCGTCGTGCCGAGATGGGCGGCTACCGCACGTTCCAGCTCTTCCTTGGTGGATCTGCGTGTAGGGTTCTGCGTACGGATGAATTCGGTCAACTGTCCATGTAGTTCGTCGTGGATGATCACCCGGGGTTCGGTGCGCAATAGGGCCTCTAGCCTTTCCCGGTCGCTGGGTTCGGTCAAGCGATAGACCTCTGGCCGGTACGTTTCCCGGTCTAGCGCAGGAGCGGTGTTCAACGCTTTCAATGGAGAGCTCATGCTCGGATTTGCTCAAAGGTTTCTGAAAGAGGGGGTGAACCTACAATTAGAAAAGTTATTAACAAAATATCAACAATGCTCATTTTGAAACCATTCGACGAAATGTCTCGTATGTACGCCGACCTAATACCCCCGGTGGCATGAGTGCAGCACCCCAATTGTTCAATGACGCGAGCCGTCCGTGTGTCCTATTCGTGGACGACGATGCGGGCAACCGCCAAGCCTTCCAGACCACCTTTCGCCGTTCGTTCGACGTGCTATTAGCGCGCGACCTCAACGAAGCGTGGGAGCATCTGGCCACGAACCATGTTCACGTGGTGATCGCCGATCAGCGTATGCCGTATACCACAGGTAGTCAACTGCTCACCTTGATCAGAGGCCGCTATCCGCAGATCCGCCGGATGCTCATCACGGGGTATGCGGACATCGAGGCGATCATCGAAGCCGTCAATCTGGGTGGGGTTTCGCGCTACATCGCTAAACCATGGAATGAGGCGGAGTTGACTTCGGCCATGCATCAGGCCTTCGATGAGGTGAAAGCCGAAGAGGACCAGAAGGCCTATACCGAACGATTGGTCACAGCGAACCGACAATTGGAATTCGCCTTGCGTCAGCGTCTGATCTCGTGATCGGTCCACTCCATCGTGCTTGCTTGTATCATCGATGCCTCGGCTTCTGGCTCGGGCGTTTTCTTTGCGCCATGATGAAGATGTCGATCCGTGGTGCGGTCTTGTTCGCGGTGACGGTGCTGAACGCAGGTTGGGGATCCGCCCAATGCGATCGTTGGCAGCAACGCGTGGACTACACGATGGACGTATCGCTCGATACGCTCACCCATGCCTACCACGGCACCAGTCGCTTGGTGTACGCCAACAACAGCCCGGATACCTTGGGAGTGGTCTTCTTCCACCTTTATTTCAATGCCTTTCGGCCCGGCAGTGAAATGGATGTACGTTCCCGAACCATACAGGACCCGGATGGGCGGATCGGTGCGCGGATCGCAGAATTGACCCCGGAGCAGCAGGGGCGGCTGGAGGTCGGTTCACTCACACAGCATGGACGGACGGCCGTGCTAGAACAACTTGGCACCGTGCTGAAAGTGACCCTTCCCAAGCCGATCCTGCCCGGCAAGTCCACCACCATGGAGCTTTCATTCCAAGGTCAGGTTCCGGTGCAGATCCGCCGCAGCGGCCGCGACAATGCGGAACAGGTGGCGTACAGTATGTCGCAATGGTACCCGAAGCTGGCGGAGTACGACGAGCGCGGTTGGCATGCGTATCCGTATGTGGGGCGAGAGTTCTTTGGGGTCTGGGGCGATTTCGATGTGACCATCCACTTGGACAGTGCCTTCACCATTGCGGCTACGGGCGAACTCCAGAACCCACACGAGATCGGTCATGGGTATCCCACTGGAAAGAAGGTCCTGAAGCGACCTGCATCACCAACTCTGGATTGGCATTTCGTGGCCAAGGATGTGCACGACTTCGCTTGGGCTGCGGATCGCGATTACAGCCATACCACGCATCGGATCACAGATGGCCCGTTGCTTCATTTCTTCTACAAGAACGACCCCGAGTATGAAGAGGTGTGGAAGGAACTGCCGGCATACATGGAACGCAGTTTCGCGTACATGAACGCTCATTTCGGAACTTACCCGTGGCCGCAGTACAGCTTCGTACAGGGTGGCGACGGTGGCATGGAGTACCCCATGATGACCTTGATCACCGGAAAGCGCCGACTGGGCAGTTTGGTCGGGGTGAGTGTGCATGAGAGCGTACACAGTTGGTATTACGGGGTGTTGGCCAGCAACGAAGGCCGCTATCCATGGATGGACGAAGGCTTCACCGAATACGCGGGCAGCGAAGTGATGCAGGAACTCTTTCCGCGACCGGATGCTCCGCATGCCAGCGCCTTCGTTGGGTATGAGGCTATGGTGCAAAGCGGCAAGTACGAGCCGCCCAGCATACATGCGGACCATTTCATAACGAATCGTGCCTATGGAACCACAGCCTAC
Organism: Flavobacteriales bacterium; assembly: GCA_016710015.1. Classification (GTDB taxonomy): domain Bacteria; phylum Bacteroidota; class Bacteroidia; order Flavobacteriales_F; family PHOS-HE28; genus PHOS-HE28. The sequence goes on along the minus strand of JADJLR010000001.1, from coordinate 65,858 downwards.
AGTTTCGGAGAACTCTTCGTGGACCAACTCGGCGCGGTAGTGGGGGAGCGCACGCTGAAGTCCGGCTTGCTTCGCTATTTCGACGTTTGCAAATTCAAGCACCCCGCGCCGATCGACTTCGAGCGTGTGATGGAGAAGGAGAGTGGGTTGGAGTTGGATTGGTATTTCGATGAATGGATCAATACGACGCGCACGTTGGACATCGGCATCCGAAGTGTTCTTGGCGTGGAGGGTGGAACCCGGATCGAACTGGAACGGATCGGTGAACAACTGATGCCCGTGGATCTGCGTATCGAGCTGAAGGACGGTCGTCTTTCGGACATCCACATCCCGCTGTCCCTTCAGCGCGGAACGAAAGCACCCGGATCAGAAACCTTCGAGTTCACCGAATTGGAACCCTGGCAATGGACCGATCCGACCTACACCTTTGAGGTTCCAGTACCATTGCGTGATCTTCGATCATTCGTGATCGATCCGTTGCAGCGCACGGCGGATATGGATCGGACCAACAATGTCCTCGTGGTTCCGGATGGCACCGATGGTTTCTTGAGGCCGTGAGGCTTTAGCGTGCTTTCAGGCAGTCGCGCAACACGTCGACGAAGGCCTTCGGTCGCTCCAGATTCGGCACATGGCCGGTTCGTGGGATCGTCGTCCAATGGTCCACGGGCAAACCATTGCGTGTAAGGATGGCGCGTCCGGTCGTATTCGGGATCAACTCGTCCCGATCTCCCCAGATCAGGTATACAGGCATTTTCCAATCATAGGTCTTGGTGGCGAAGTAGGCTTCGTTGGCCATCAGGTCCTCGATCAAGGTCACTTGCGCAGCACGGTAGGGTGCCACATTCTCCCTGTGGATCTGCTTCAAGATGAAGCCCGGTATGGGCGGATCCTTGTACAAGGCCAATTCGACCCCGTAGCGCAGACCCTTTGGTCCGGAGTCCCCCATGACCGCCAGCATGTTCGGGGCACCTACGTTTTGTGCTACGCTATCCGCGATCGCAGCCGTATAGTCGCTTACCAGGCCATCGTTGATCACCAGCACCTTCACGCGGTCCGGATGTAGTTCGGCCAACCGCGCAGCAACGCCACCGCCGTAGCTACTGCCTACCACATCAATGGGGCTTATCACATGCAGGCTATCCAAGAGCAGGAGGATATGGGCGACTTGGGCATCGATGTTCCCACCGGCCTCGAAGCCCCAATTTGCCGTGCTGCTCCCGTGGCACAGCAGGTCGGGGAGGATCGCATCGCGTTCTGAGCGGAGCAGTTTCGCGGTTCTACTCCACTGTTTCGCACCGGTGCCGGTGTACCCATGGATCAACAGGATCTTCTCCTTGCCCGTATCGCGTGACCACACGTGGTGCGGTCCGGCATCATCGGTGAAGGTCCGCTCACGGTAGTCCTGCCGCAGGAGCCGGTTCGTGCTGGCTCGATCGTGCATCCGCGCCAGATTGCATGAACTCAGAATGCATGCCAAGTACACGATGCTCAACGCCCGGATCATGCTCAAAGTTAGAGCGGCATTCAGCGACTCGCCATACCCTCTATCCTTGACCTTGATCAAGCGGTCACTTCCTCCTCTTTGTGGTCCTGTAGGAGTTTGTTCTGGAGATCCGAGGATACGGCTGCGTATTGGTGGAAACGGGCGCTGTATGTGCCACGTCCTTGCGTTAGGCTGCGCAACGTCGTGCTGTATCGATCCAGTTCCGCTGAAGGGGTATGCGCCTTGATGATCTGGTACCGACCCTGAGCTTCGATCCCCAACACCACGCTGCGACGACCCTGCAGGTCGGTCATCACATCGCCCAATAGATCAGCGGGTACGCGAACCTCGATCTCCTGTACCGGTTCCATCAATTGCGGAGATGCATGCATGAATGCTTCTTTGAATGCCATGAGTCCGGCGATCTTGAAACTGATATCGTTGCTATCCACCGGATGCATCTTGCCATCATACACGATCACCCGGATATCCCGCGCGGGGGAACCGGTAAGTGGACCCTTGTCCATCTTTCCTAGGATGCCCTTGAGGATGCTTGGCATGAACTTGTTGTCGATGACACCACCTACTATGCAGTTGTAGAACGCGAGGATCCCGCCGGTGGGCAGCTCATGCAATTCCTTCCCGCGAATGCTGTGGCCGGTCGGTTCCGGCATGCCTTCGTACCACGGCTCGATCTTCAAATGGACCTCGCCGAATTGTCCACTACCGCCACTCTGCTTCTTATGCCGGTAACTGGCTTCGGCCGGTTTACGAATGGTTTCACGATACGGGATCCTTGGGCTTCCGAAGACCGCATCCACCTTGTAATGGTGGTTCAGCTTCCACTTCAGTAGGTCCAGATGCAATTCGCCTTGACCGCCGATGATCTGTTCGGCGGTTTCGCGAGAGTACGTGAGTGTTATGGTGGGGTCTTCCTTCTGGATCTCCAATAACGCGGCGTGTAGTTTCTCTTCCTGCTTTTGGTCCGTCGCTTTGATCGTAAGTCGCAAGTGCGGTTCGGGAAAAGGAATGGGTTGCAACTTGATCGCACTGCCCGGTGTGTGCAACGTGTGCGCCGTTGAGGTGTGTTTCAATTTGATGGTACCACCGATATCCCCGGCCACTAATCTCTCTACTTGTTTTCGCTCTTTTCCATCCACGATGAAGAGTTGGTTGATGCGTTCCGTGGAACCGTTGTTGTCGTTCACCAAGTCCATGCCTTCTTTCACCTCGCCACTCATGACCTTGAACAAGGTGATGTGCCCTGCGCGCGGTTCAATGGTCGTCTTGAAGGTGAAGAGCACGGTTGGACCGTCCACCGTGCATGCGAGGGTTTCTCCGTCCACCAAAGGTTCCGCTGGCATTTCCAGCGCGCAGGGTGCAACGTTGTCGATGAACCCCATGAGGCGACCGCTACCCATGTTGCGCAATGCACTGAGGCAGAACACCGGGAAGCAAGTGCGCTTCATCATGCCTTGTTTCAACCCGATACGCATCTCATCCTCGGTCAATTCGCCCTTGTCGAAGTAGTGTTCCATCAAGGTCTCGTCGTTCTCTGCTGCCTTCTCCACCAACTCCTTGTGCAGCGCTTCTGCACGTTCCTTCTCGGCATCTGGGATGGGCTGCTTCTCGGGTTTTCCACCCGCATCCTTGAAAACGTACATCGTCATTTTCAACAGGTCGATGATCCGGTGGAATCCATCGCCTTGCTCCACGGGGTACTGCATCACAGTAACCGCGCTGCCGAAGTGCTCCTTGGCCTGCGCCACGGTACCATCGAAGTCGGCATTCGGATGGTCGAGTTGGTTCACGCCGATGATCACAGGCCGCTCGAAATGCAGCATGCGCTCCCAGATCAGATCCGTACCGACCTCAACACCGTGCTGCGCATTCAGCAGTAGTACGCACGTGTCGGCCACGCGCAACGCAGGCATGGTTTCGCCTACGAGATCGTCCAGACCCGGTGTATCGATGATGTTGATCTTGAAATTGCGCCATTCCGTGTGCAGCACCGTACTGTACACACTGGACCCGCGCTCGTGTTCCAGATCGTGGTGATCGCTCGTGGTGTTCTTGTCTTCGACACGGCCGCGGCGTTGGATCAGACCCGCTTCGAAGAGCATGGTTTCGGCGAGCGTGGTCTTGCCGCATCCGTGGGATCCGAGCAATACGATGTTCTTGATGTGTTTGGCATCGAAGACTTTCATGGGAAAAGAGGAGTTTGGTGGAACATGGTTCGTTGCCACCGTGGAGGTCCGGCTTTCCCCCGGCCCCTTCTCCCAGAGAGAAGGGAGAGGTAGAGCGGACGCACGGAGAAGGATGAAGGTAATACCAATTCGCAATACAGAAGAGCCCGATCTGCTTGTTCAATTTCCGCATACCCTCTCCGAAGGGGAGGCCCCGTAGCTCCAGCTACGCGGCGACCCCTTCGTATCGTACTGCGAAAAAGCAACGGCGCATCTTCGGACCGTATGGTATTACGAAATGGTATAATGCCGCTTCCCGGACGATACCAAATTCCCGCCCGGATCGACTTGCCTAGGCCTAGAACACGAACACCCCGGCGATGGCCGAGGTGTTCGTGCTGTATCGTGGTCCGTCAATTCAGGGTTTCCGGCGTGCGATCACCGCCCAACTTCCCCAATCGCTCCAGCATTTCTTGGTAGCTGCTTGGAAGGTTCAGATCCTTCAGTGGGTCGAACCCCAACTCTTGCTCACTGGAGGTCGTCCCGTACGTTCGCTCGCTCGGGACCGAAGCTTCTACACGTTCCTTTCCCTGCTGCTCCTGCTTCGTGGGTTCACTCATGTGGTTCGCCTTGATCGTTCTACGGCGGGCCAAATATAGCCTCACCTGGAAGCGTGCGTCAATAAGCGTTCAACAACCCAGTCGAATTATTGGGTTCTTGCTGCATCTAGGCACCATCTTTGGTTCGGTCGAACTCCAAACGCCCCTTTGCATGATAACGCTACGCACCCTCTTCTTTGCCTTCGCCTTGAACCTTGCCTTCGGCCTGAGCGCCCAAGTCAACGACAAAGGGACCTTCCACCTCTCCATCGGTCTGGCCGGTGGCGTACACGGCACAGCGTATCAGCAGACCATTTACGTGCTCGGGATCCCCTTCGTAGATCGGCAGACCGACGGTGCTGTTTCGGTGACCGTCCCCATACGGGCGAGCTTTGGACTAGCCAAATGGTTCAGCCTTGGATTGCTAGTGGAACCGGGTTCATACTTGGATTCCAATGCCACACGTTCCAATGCGCTTGCCACCATCGCCCTTGAACCGCGCTTCTACTTGGTGAACGCGGACCGCTTCGCATGGTTCGCGTCCGTGCAGTTCGGTGCAACGAGCCTGCAGATCGATGATCGTTCCCCTGTATTGCAACGTGCCGAGTTCGGGGGAGGAAGTTTCGGCTTGGGCACGGGCATCGGCTTGTATTTCACGGATCACTTCGGGTTGAACCTCGGTGTACGATATCTGGCGAGTAGTCTGGACCTTCGCAAATATTCGTACGATTCCTCGGTGTTCAACTTGAGCAATGTGGAAGGGCGCATGGACACCCGGGGCGTATTGCTGGATGCTTGCTTGGCCTTCAAGTTCTAGGTACCACAAAGCTCCCTACATTTGCCGCCCGTTGGTCTTTAGGGATCGGCGGCGCAAAGGCCTCCCTAGCTCAGCGGTAGAGCAGCTCATTCGTAATGAGCAGGTCGCCGGTTCAAATCCGGCGGGAGGCTCAAGGGATCATGGAAGTGGTCCCTTTCGCTTTTCTTGGCCTCCTCCCACCACATCCTTGAAACCATGCTCGGCCTACAACTCCCCACCGATCGCCGTTGGGCGGATCTCATCAAGAACGACCTCGCCGAACTGCTCACCGACCATGCGTGGTGCGAGCAAAAGGCCGCGAGCAACGCCATCAGCATGATCGTGCGGTACCCGGAGTTGAGCGCGTTGGTCACCGAACTCACCCGCATCGCGCAAGAGGAACTGGATCACTTCGGGCAGGTGGTGGCGCACATCCACGAACGTGGCTGGGTGCTGGGCCCCGAACGCAAGGACAACTACGTGAACGAGTTGATGCAATTCATTCGGAAGGACGGTGATCGCTATGAACGCCTTGTGGATCGCTTGCTCTTCAGCGCGATGATCGAGGCGAGGAGTTGCGAACGCTTCAAGCTACTTACCGAGGAATGCCCCGATGAAGCGCTTCGGAAATTCTACGGCGACCTGATGGTGAGCGAGGCCGGACACTACGCCATCTTCATCGGCTTCGCCCGCAAACACGGCGGCAAAGTGGATGTGGACGCCCGCTGGAAACAATTCCTGACCTACGAAGCGCAAGTGATCGCACGTTACGGAACGAAGGCAACGATGCACGGGTGAAGAGGATCCACTGGTGAAACCGATGTTCAGATCCGCAGTTCTGCTAGACCGTCATTTTGCAAAGAGCTTCATGCTTCGCAACAAATAGCTCGACCTCTGCACAGTTGGTCACCCTCTCTCCCGCATGCGCAAGCACTGCGGGATGGAGAGGGTCGGGGTGAGTTGCCATTTTCTGATCGTCCCGTCTTATTTCGCAACTTCACCTTCCCATATTCACGAAAACATGCGAATTCCACTTCTGTTTTCCATTGCCCTATTGGCCAGCACCAGCCTCAGTGCCCAAAAGAAATACACGTACACCAGCGTGCCCGGCGATCCATTGGAAGCACGCATTTACACATTGGACAACGGCCTTGAAGTGTGGCTGAGTCGCAACACCGATGCACCGCGTGTACAAACCAACATTGCGGTACGTGCGGGCAGCAAGAACGACCCGAGTGATGCCACCGGATTGGCGCACTATCTGGAGCACATGTTGTTCAAGGGCACCAGCCACATCGGCACGGCGAATTGGGCCGAAGAGAGCCGTTTGTTGGGCCTGATCAGCGATGCCTACGAAGAGCGTCGCGGCACCGTGGACCCGACCATGCGCGACGTGATCTACCACCGGATCGATAGCCTTAGCCAACTGGCCGCAGCGCAAGCCGTGCCCAACGAATACGACAAAATGGTGAAGGGCATCGGTGCCAAAGGGACCAACGCTTACACCAGCACCGAGCGCACCGTGTATGTGAACGACATGCCCAGCGATGAACTGGAAAAGTGGATGATGGTCGAAGGCGAGCGATTCCGTGAAGCCGTACTGCGTTTGTTCCACACCGAGTTGGAAACTGTATATGAGGAATTCAATCGTGGGCAGGACAGCGACGGTCGCCAAGCCTACCAGAGGATGAACGAATTGCTGTACCCGACGCATCCCTATGGTACACAAACCACCATCGGCACGGGGGAACATTTGAAGAACCCGAGCATGGTGAAGATCCAGGAATTCTTCAAGAAGTGGTATGTGCCCAACAACATGGCGGTGATCCTTGCAGGCGATATTGACTTCGACAAGACCATTGCCATGGTGGACAAGCACTTTGGTTCATGGAAGCGAAAGGATGTGACACCATTCGCCTTCGCCCCTGAAAAGCCGATCACTGAACCGCGCACTGCGGAAGTATTCGGGCCTGATGCCGAGTGGTTGGACATGGCGTGGCGTTTTGATGGGTACAGCAGTGGCGTGGAACCCATGTTGAAAATGGTGGAAGGCGTATTGAAGAACGGGCAAGCAGGCCTCATCGATCTGGACCTGATCCAAGAACAGAAAGTATTGGATGCGTACGCCTATTCCGATGTTTCCACGGACTACTCCGAATTCGTGATGCACGGCGAGGCCAAGGAGGGACAGACGTTGGAACAGGTGCGTGACTTGCTCTTGGGCGAATTGGAAGCATTGAAAAAGGGCGAATTCGAAGATTGGTTGTTGGAAGCCGTAGTGAACGACCAGAAGCAGCAACAGATCCGCTATTGGAACGAATACAACGGCCTACGTGCAGCGGCCATGACCGATGCCTTCATCTTGCGGAAGAAGTGGACCGATGAAGTGGCCATCTTCGATCGCATGGGCAAGATCACCAAGCAAGAGGTGATGGAATTCGCCAAGAAGAATTTTGCCAACAACTACGTGGCGGTCTACAAGCGCACAGGCGAGAACAAGGAACTGCACCATGTGGAAAAGCCGAAGATCACCGCGTTGGACATCAAGCGCGATAGGCAAAGCGAATGGCGCACGGAATGGGAGAAAACGGCGAGCACTACGTTGACCCCGGTATTCGTGGATTTCAAGGAAGCGATCCAACAACGCACCTTGAACAGCGCCGTGCCATTGGCGGTGGTGAAGAACCCGAGCAACGACCTCTTCAGCCTGCGATACATCGTGGACATGGGCACCAACCACGACCGGGAACTCGGTGTGGCCGTTCGGTACTTGGAATACTTGGGCACATCGGATTTCGCGCCATCCGCGTTCAAACAGGAATTGTTCAAGCTGGGCCTTTCGTTGAACGTTTATGTGGGCGATGATCGTAGCTACATCACCGTAAGCGGTTTGGAAAAGAACCTGGAACAAGGTGTGGAGCTGTTGGAGCAGTTGCTGGCCGATGCGCAACCTAACGATGACGCATTGAAAGGATTGGTGGACGACATGCAGAAAAGCCGTCAGGACCAAGCCAAGAATAAGAACACGATCCTCTATGAAGGACTCGCGAACTACGCGAAATACGGACCCGTTTCGGCATTCAACGATGTGTTGGGCAAAGCACAGTTGGAAGCATTACAGAGCAAGGAACTGATCGATCGCATCCACAGCATCACCAGCTACAAGCATAAAGTGTTCTACTACGGAAAGAAGAGTGCTGATGATGTTGCCACGTTGCTCAAGAAGATGCACAAGACCCCGGCAACACTGAAGGAATTGCCCAAGGAGCGGGTGTATCCGGAGCTGCCGACCACGGAGAACAAGGTGTACTTCGCCGATCACGACATGGTACAAGCGGAAATGCTGTTCTATGGAAAGGCCGGTCAATTCGACGTAAGCAAACTACCTTATGCATCGCTCTTCAACGAATACTTCGGAAGTGGATTGAGCAGCATCGTATTCCAAGAGATCCGCGAAGCAAAGGCCCTGGCGTACGGTGCCGGAGCTGCGTACACCACGCCGAACAAGAAGGAAGATGCGCATTACGTTCGCGGTTTCATCGGCACCCAAGCCGATAAGATGCCTGATGCCGTGGATGCCATGCTGAAACTCATGAATGACATGCCCATGGCCCGCGAGCAATTCGAGGGCGCAAAAACAGCGGCGTTGAAAGTGATCGCCAGCACGCGCATTACCAAGGAGAACATCTACTGGACCTGGGATGCGAACCAACGGCGCGGGATCGACTACGACGTGCGCAAGACCAGCTACGAACAGATCCCGAAGATCAGTATAGAGGACATGAAAGCCTTCTTCGACAAGGAAGTGAAGGGACGCGCATATCACTACGCCATCATCGGCAAACAGAGTGGCATGGACCTGAAGGTGTTGGAGAAACTGGGTCCTGTTAAGGTGTTGACCAAGGAAGAGATGTTGGGGTATCCGGTCGGGGATTAGTTGGTAGTTGTTGATCGTGGGTTGATGGTTCTGGATGGAAGGCCTCTTGGAAACTGTTTGGTCGCGATCCGAGGTAATAGCCAACTCTTACACGGTGGGCTGGTATTGAACCACTGCAATGAGGTTGGCCATTTTCCCGCAGTTGAACAGCACTGGACTGCTGGACAACTATCAACCCACAGCACTTGAACAAACCTGAACACTCGCCCTTGCACCACTATCCCCGCCGAGAAGCACGTCCCCAATGCCCCACGAAATAACCGCAACCATCATCAGCATCGGCGATGAACTGCTCATTGGCCAAACGATCAACACCAACGCGGGGTGGATCGGCATGCAGTTGGGCTTGATCGGCGTGCGCACCAAGCGGGTGGTCACGATCGGCGATGAACGGCAGGAGATCCTGGACACGTTGGGCGAAGCGACCACGGACATCGTGCTCATCACCGGCGGGCTAGGTCCCACGAAGGATGATATTACCAAGCATACACTTTGCGAATTCTTCGGCACCACATTGGAAAAACATCCGGAGATCGAGGCGAGTATTTTAGCCTTCTTCACCAGCATTGGCCGGGAACCGTTGGAAGTGAATCGGGCCCAAGCAGACCTTCCCGCGAGTTGTACCGTGATCCCCAACACCCGTGGCACCGCAAGCGGAATGTGGTTCGATGTGGACGAACAAGGAGCACCGAATGCCAAGGCAACCGTTTATGTGAGCATGCCCGGTGTTCCCGGCGAAATGAAACGCATGATGCTGGACACGGTACTGCCGTATCTGGTACAACGCTTCGACCCGCCGAGCATCGTTCATCGTACCATCCTTACGACCGGCATGGGCGAAAGCCACTTGGCACAACGCATAGAAGGGTGGGAGGACAGCCTTGCTGCGGAACACATCAAACTGGCGTACTTGCCATCACCGGGTACCGTGAAATTGCGGTTGTCCGCTTATGCAGAGGAGGATCCTGATGCCGCGATCCAACGCATCAACAGCAAGGTGGCAGAACTCCACGCACTGATCCCGGAACTGATCTTCGGCGAAGGGGAGCAACGCATGCAGGAAGTCGTAGGGCGGTTGATGAAGAAACATGGTCAAACCCTCTCATTGGCCGAAAGTTGCACGGGCGGTTATGTCAGTCACCTGATCACCAGTGTACCGGGTAGTTCGGCGTACTTCACCGGTGGTGTGGTCAGCTATGCCAATGCGGTGAAAATGGAGGAACTCGGCATACCGAGCGATATGTTGGAGCTGAACGGAGCCGTAAGTCAACCTGTTGCCGAGCAAATGGCCACTGGTGTCCGCACAGCGTTACGAACGGATTGGAGCATAGCCATAACGGGCATTGCGGGCCCCGACGGTGGCACACCCGAAAAGCCGGTAGGTACAGTATGGATCGCAGTGGCCGGTGCCGATGGCGTACAGAGCAAATGCGAACACTTCATAGGCTCGCGCGGGGCGGTTATCCAGCGCAGCGCTTTGGCCTCGCTGGAAATGCTGCGTCGTAGGCTGCTTGATTCAAGCTCCTGAGCCTGCAATTGTATTGTTCAGATCCAGATCACTATCTTCGCGCCCCGTAATAAGCCACAGCCATGTCCAAGGTTTGCCAGATCACAGGAAAGCACGTCATCACCGGTAACAAGGTGTCCCACTCGAACATCAAGACGCGCCGCACCTTCGCACCGAACCTGCAGGATCGCAAGTTCTACATCCCGGAAGAGAAGAAATGGATCTCCCTGCGCGTGAGCGCTGCGGGCATGCGTACCATCAGCAAGGTGGGCATCGTTTCCGCCATCAAGACCGCGAAGGCCAAAGGCTTTCTCAACGGCTGAACACACGGCACGATCTTGGAAGGCGTCGGTCGAACTAGCTTCGATCGACGCCTTCTTCATTTCCGAACCCTCATGCGGATCCTTCTATTCGGCCTCTCTGTACTGACGCTGCCCCTGTTCGCACAGGACTTGCCCGCAACCGTTCGCATCCATGATGATGCCCACGGTGTGTTCGATAACGACTTGTTGAGTCCCGAATTCCACCGTGAACGGAGGGAGGCATTGCGCGCCAGGCTGCCGGCCCAAGGTGTTGCGGTGTTCCTTACCAATCCGGTCCGCAACCGCAGCAACGATGTGGATTACGAGTACCACCAAGACCCGAATTTCTATTACCTCAGTGGACTGCGCGAACCCCGTGCGATGCTCTTCGTGTTCAAGGAACCGCGGATGGTGGCGGGATCCAGGGTGTCGGAGTTGCTGGTGGTGCAGGACCGTGACCCGAAGCGTGAGGTTTGGAACGGTCGCAGTACAGGACCAACTGAGGCACAAGCCCTATTCGGGGTGGAAATGGCCATGGGAGCCGATAGGTTCAAGCATACCGAACTCCCATGGGCCAAAGGGGATGTCCTTTTCGATCACCTCCCCGATGAGCCGAACGACGATCCACATTCCTCCTCGGATCTGGCCGATCTGTGGAAACACGTTCACGAAAGCGCTCCGAATGGACCGAATGATGCACCGGCCGATCTGCGGCGGTGGATGGCTGAGTTACGGGAGGTGAAACGAACCGAGGAATTGGATTTGATGCGCAAGGCGATCAGCATCACTTGCGAAGCCCAAATGGAGTTGATGAGTAAGCTGGAACCGGAAATGACCGAGTACCAGACCGAAGCCATCGTGGAATACGTCTTCAAGACCAATGGTGCAGAGTACGAAGGCTTTCCCAGTATTCAAGGCGGTGGCCCCCACAGTTGTGTGCTACACTACGTCACCAATCGCCGGACATTGGGTGCAAATGACCTCTTGGTCAGTGATATCGGCGCGGAATATCATGGCTACACGGCCGATGTGACACGGACCTTGCCTGTCGACGGGAAATTCAGTGCCGATCAGCGCAGCATCTACGAACTCGTACTTGCTGCTCAGGATGCCGGGATCCGCGAGGTGCGGGCCGGGAACGCATTCCGGGCTGCCCATGAGGCCGCCACCGCAGTGATCGCCAAAGGATTGGTGGACCTGGGCATCATCGAGAACGAGGGGGAGGTGAAGCGCTATTTCATGCATGGCACCAGCCATTACCTCGGGTTGGATGTACACGATGCTGGCACCTACGGGAAATTGAAAGAGGGCAATGTGATCACCGTGGAACCCGGCATCTACATCGCCAAGGATAGTCCCTGCGACCCACGTTGGTGGGACATCGGGGTACGCATCGAGGACGATATCCTGGTCACCGGAGGAGATCCCATCAACCTTTCCGGAAGCGCCCCACGCACCGTGGCAGCGATAGAGCAATTGATGGCTCGATAGGACCATTTGGCCAGTCCGGGAAGTTCACTTACTTTTGCGGCCCCTGTGCCTATAGCATGGGTTTAGACAGATAAGCGATGGCCAGCAAGAAAGGGAACCGCATTCAAGTGATCCTGGAGTGTACCGAACACAAGGCAACAGGCCAGGCGGGTACTTCCCGTTACATCACCACCAAGAACCGGAAGAATACGACCGAGCGTATGGAGTTGAAGAAATACAACCCCATCCTTCGGAAGATGACCGTTCATAAAGAGATCAAGTAAGCCTCGCCAAAGAGAGACGAACATCAAACCAGCGCGAAGGCGTGTGAAACATGGCAAAGAAGACCGTTGCAACCCTGAAGAAAGCCGATGCGAAAACCTTCACGAAGGTGATCCGCATGATGAAGAAGGAAGGCGGGAAAGGGTATTCTTTCGTCGAGCAGGTCGTTCCCTCGGATGAGGCGGACAAGCTGATCGCCGGTAAGTGACCTCATTCACCTCATTGCGAAAAGGCCGCACCTTGGTGTAGGCCTTTTCGCGTATTCGGACCAACCGCCTTCGTCGAGGCTTCGGCATTCAAAGCATGGCATTTTTCGGACTTTTCGGGAAGAAGAAGGAGGCTGAACAAGCCGCCGTTGAACAGCAGGACCTCGATCAAGGGCTGGAACGCTCGCGGTCCGGCCTCTTCGGCAAGTTGGCTCGCGTTGTGGCGGGAAAAAGTACCGTGGATGATACCGTGCTCGACGATCTGGAAGAAGTCCTCGTTTCCAGTGATGTCGGCGTGGAGACCACCTTGCGCATCATCGAGCGGATCCAAGAACGTGTGAAGCGCGACAAATACGTTGGGACCGGCGAACTCAATGGGATCCTACGCGAGGAGATCGCGGCCCTGATGAAGGATCCAGTGCCGGTGGATCCTGCGACCAAACCCTACGTCATCATGGTGGTGGGCGTGAATGGAGTCGGTAAGACCACCACGATCGGCAAACTCGCCCATGCATTCAAGAAAGAAGGGCGCAGTGTGGTGCTCGGTGCGGCGGATACATTCCGTGCCGCTGCGGTGGATCAACTGCGGATCTGGAGCGAACGCGTGGGTGTCCCGTTGGTGCAACAAGGCATGAACGCGGACCCGGCAGCCGTGGCCTTTGATACCGTGCAGCATGCCAAAGCCCAAGGTGTGGAGATCGTCATCATCGATACCGCCGGTCGCCTGCACAACAAAGTGGGCCTGATGAACGAACTCACCAAGGTGCGCAACGTGATGCGCAAGGTGATCCCCGATGCGCCACATGAAGTGCTCCTGGTCCTGGATGCAAGCACGGGTCAGAACGCCATCGAACAAGCCCGCCAATTCACCAAGGCAACGGATGTTACCGCGCTCGCGCTGACCAAGATCGATGGGACGGCCAAAGGGGGTGTGGCCATCGGCATCAGTGAGCAATTCGGCATCCCCATCAAGTACCTTGGTGTCGGGGAAGGCATTGAGCACTTGCAGGTCTTCGACAAGAAAGCGTTCGTGGAGGCGCTTTTCAAGGGCTAAGAAAAGCTTCGGTCCGTTCGACCGATCGAACCCTCTCGAAGGAAAACGCACCATGTGTCGTACATGGCCCGCATCCACGTCACTGCCAATATCGGAGCTACCACGACCACCGCTTTGTTGAATTCGATCGCTGCCGCAAAGTGACCGTGAAGGATCGCGTGAATGCCACGCGTCATACCGCATCCGTAGCATTCCATGCCGGTGATGTTCCGAAAGAGACAGATCGCCGGAGCATCCATCAACACCTTGTCTGGTGAAAGGACCAACACCAGGGGCAGGGACACTAGTACGGCACTACGCAAGACCAGTGCAAGCTGCCTACTTCTTGACCAGTTCATTCCCTGCAGCATCCTTGAAACTGCCCGTTGCGATCATGATCACATCGATCAAGGCCCAAATACCGCACCCTCCTAACGTTAGAAGTTGCGCCACGCCGATCATGGTATGACCCGTATAGAAGCGATGCACCCCTAGGGTACCCAAGAAGAGAGCGAGCAAGAGGGTCGTTAACCAATCCTTTCCCTCACCATTCATCGCCCGTGCAGAGCCAAGAGCAACCCCGCATTTCATGCAGATCTGCGCATTGGATGCTGTTTCACTCTTGCAGTTGCTACAGTATTTATTCCCCGCCTTTGGAGGAGTGCCGCATGCTATGCACATGACCGCTTGATCGCTCACTTCATTGCCACAGTTCCGACAGTACATGGTTTTGGTGTTTTGGTGGTTGCTTAGGGTGCTAGTCGATGCAATGTAGATCGGAGATCCCATTGCGCGATACAATCGACCGGATCCTTTCGTCGAATTTCGCACGTCCAGGGCCACAGTTTTCGTTCGATCCGGTATTGAGAACTCCGGAGCGTACTCAATTGGGGATCCAAGGGGTTGGTGCGCTAGTGTGGTAACCATGAAGTACGTTGACTAAAGATCTGCCACTATTTCTTCTTCATGCGAGGCGGGACATGCATGGCGTAGCGGTGGCTACGGCGAAATGTTCCAACGCAGCAGGGAGGAGAAAGAGGGGTTGAGATGATTCATGAACTTCATGGTTATCACACTAGCTCGACTCACCTCCAGCAGGTAATACCATTTCGCATTAGAAGAGCGTCCAAAGGTGCGCCGCCAATCTTTCGCAGGACGATCCGAGGGCAGTGTTGCGTAGCGGTGCCTACGGAACTGTGCCCTCGGAGAAGTCATGCGGAAAATTGGCAAGCAGACCGGGTGTTCTTCTAATGCGAAGTGGTATAAGATCCATGCTTGGTCAACTCCGTAGCTTCGCAGCCGAAATGGATGCGCGGACGCTCAAGACCAAGGTTTGGACCAGGTTCAACATGGATCGCTTGAAGATCACCTTCGTCAGTGAAGTGGGGGATAAGCCTTGGTCATCGGCAGTTACTATCGATCCCGAACCCCGATCCAAGTACTTCGAATTGAACGGGTCAGAGGCCTTCGAGTGTTCGACAAGCATGCTTTCATGAGAACTCCATTCGGTCTATCGTGATGAGTTCTGGGTTCCGCCAATGGATCGCGGGCGGCGATGTGCCGTCGGAGGAAAGCTTCGTGCCAAAACTATTCTCCCTTTGGAAGGATGGCATCTCCAAGGACCAGCTCAAGCAGGATGTGATCGCTGGCGTGGTGGTGGGTATTGTGGCCTTGCCGCTGGCCATTGCGTTCGCCATCGCTTCCGGCGTTTCACCTGAGAAAGGCCTGATCACAGCCATCATCGGCGGGCTGGTGGTGTCGCTTTTCGGAGGAAGTCGCGTGCAGATCGGTGGGCCAACGGGTGCGTTCATCATCATCGTCTTCGGCATCATTCAGAAGTATGGCATCGAAGGTTTGACCGTGGCCACCTTCATGGCCGGCTTCCTGATCATGCTCATGGGCTTCCTACGTGCGGGGCAGTTGCTGAAGTATTTCCCTCATACCCTGGTCGTCGGCTTCACAGCAGGTATCGCTGTGGTGATCTTTTCCACCCAAGTGAAGGACCTGTTCGGGTTGACGATCGCCGAGGTGCCTGCCGGTTTCTTGGAGAAATGGTCGGTGCTCGGTGCGCACTTCGGCAGCCTCGATCCCATAGCCACGACAATTGGCATCGTTTCGATCCTGCTGTCCTTGTACCTATCGCGTTTCACCAAGGTGATCCCAGGTCCGATGGCGGCGATCCTGGTGTGTACTGCGGCCGTGTATTTCCTGCAATTGCCCGTGGACACCATCGGTAGTCGGTTCGGCGCGATCTCCAGCACGTTCCCCATGCCGCAATTCCATTTTGTGGACCTGGCCACGATGCGTGAATTGATCCAACCGGCCATTGCCATCGCCTTGCTCGGTAGCATTGAATCGTTGCTCTCCGCAGTGGTCGCTGACGGTATGATCGGTGGTCGACACCGCAGCAACATGGAACTCGTGGCCCAAGGTGGTGCCAATGTGCTGAGTTCCATGTTCGGCGGCATCCCGGTAACCGGGGCCATCGCCCGCACCGCCACCAACGTGAAGAACGGAGGGCGTACACCCATCAGCGGCGTGGTACATGCACTCACCTTGCTGGTGATCATGCTGGTGGCAGCGCCCTTGGCCGGTCTGGTCCCCATGGCCTGCTTGGCTGGGATCCTGGTGGTGGTGGCGTGGAACATGGGCGAATGGAGCTACTTCCGCAATGCGATCAAAGGCAATCGCTACGATTTGGCCGTGCTGCTGGTCACCTTCGGCATCACCGTGCTGTTCGACCTGGTGCTGGCCATCGAGGTGGGCATGGTACTCGCCGCCTTCATCTTCATGAAGCGCATGGCCGATGTCACGGACCTGAAGCCCGCATTGGGGGGTGAAGGCTCCACGACCCACATGGTGAATGAGGAACTCAAGGACCTGCCGAAGGATATCCTGGTCTTCGAGATCACCGGTCCCTTGTTCTTCGGTGCTGCGCTGCGGTTCCAGCAGGTGATGGCGGAGATCAATGACAAGCACCGCGTGGTGGTACTTCGCATGAAATACGTGCCCTTGATCGATGCCACTGGCGTGAAGCGGCTGGAGGATATGGTACGAAGCATGCGCACACGCAAGCGTATGGTCTACCTCACCGATATCGTACCGCAAGTACTCCTAGAACTGGAAAAGCACCCTTGGTTCACCCCGGAATTGTATGCGGCGGACCTCGCCGAGGTGCTCCGCCGAAGAGGAGGATAACTTAACGGATCATCCATGAAAGCAAAGACCCTCAAGTCCACGAAGGTGAACGTGATCACCTTGGGCTGCTCGAAGAACACCTTCGATAGTGAGGTGCTCATGGCGCAACTCCAGGCCAACGACATCGCCGTGGACCACGAGAGCGATAGCGGCGAACACAATGTGGTGGTGATCAATACCTGTGGCTTCATTGAGAACGCGAAGCAAGAGAGCATCGATACCATCCTGAGCTATGCCAAGGCGAAGGACCAAGGGCTGGTGGAAAAGGTGTATGTCACCGGCTGTCTGAGCCAACGGTATGGACCGGAATTGAAGGCCGAGATCCCACAAGTGGATGCCTGGTTCGGTACCCGCGATCTGCCCCGCCTACTGAAGACCTTGAAAGCCGATTACAAGCACGAATTGGTAGGGGAGCGCCTCCTTACAACGCCTGCCCATTTCGCCTACTTCAAGATCAGTGAGGGCTGTGATCGCAAGTGCTCTTTTTGTGCCATTCCATTGATGCGCGGCAAGCACATCAGCACATCCATGGAGCAACTGGTGACCAACGCCCAGAACCTCGCCAAGCAAGGTGTGAAGGAACTCATCCTGATCGCGCAGGACCTGACCTACTACGGCCTGGATATCTACAAGAAGCGCAATCTCGATGAACTGGTGGCACGTTTGAGTGATGTGGAAGGCATCGAATGGATCCGCTTGCACTATGCTTTCCCCAGCGGCTTCCCCATGGAAGTGTTGGATGTGATGCGCGAGCGCAGCAACGTGTGCAACTACCTCGATATGCCGCTGCAACATGGGAGCACACGTATGCTCACACGAATGCGGCGCGGCATCACCCAAGAAAAGACCGAAGCGTTGGTGGACACGATCCGCGAGAAAGTGCCCGGCATCGCGATCCGTACCACGCTCATCGCCGGATTTCCCGGAGAGACGCAAACCGACCATGACGAGAACCTCGCCTGGATCGAACGCATGCGCTTCGATCGCCTCGGAGCCTTCACCTATAGCCACGAGGAAGACACGCATGCTCATACGATGGAAGATGATGTGCCATCTGATGTGAAGGAGATCCGCGCACAAGCGATCATGGAATTGCAGGGTGGCATCAGCTTCGAATTGAATCAAGCCAAGCTGGGTAAGACCTTCAAGGTGTTGGTGGACAAGGCCGAAAGTGGCCACTACATCGCGCGCACCGAATTCGATTCACCCGAGGTGGACAACGAAGTGCTGATCCCCATGGAAGGGAACTACCTGCGCATCGGCGATTTTGCCCAAGTACGCATCACCGAGGCCAACGAGCATGACCTGCGGGCGCAAGTGAGCTGATCGACCGGAGTGGGATCCGGTTTGCCGTAGGTTTGAGTGGATCTTCGACATCCCACATGCAATTGCTGTTCACCACCTTGTTGAGCCTCGGGTCAGTTGCTGGATCGTGCGTGTACGCGCAGGAGAGGATCATCGTTAGCACGGACGCTGGTGGCCTGTATCAGGTCGATGTCGATGCCTGCCACGCACGGCTCATCGGGTACTCCCCGGTCACGTTCCTCGATATCGCGTTCACCCCGGATGGTCGCTTGTGGGGCACTTTGGAGGCGAACTTGTACCGGATCGATACCACCGACGCTTCGATCACCTTGATCGGCGCTTCGCCGGGTTTTCGCACACCCGGGCTGGTCCAGTTCAACAACGACATCCTGCTCGGCGAGAACAATGGATGGCTCCACGGCATTCGAACGAGTGACGGAAGCTCGTGGCCGATCGCACCCATTGGATACACGGTTTCCGGAGATCTGACCTGGTACCTCGGCGACCTTTACATCACAGCAACCGGACCGTATCGCTTGGTCCGGATGCATGTGGAGCCGGACTTGAGTGCCGTTACCGATATCGAGGTCGTAGGTCTGTTGGGGGGGTGGGTCAGGGCAATGGTACGGAGCGAACACCACCGTGCAGGATCCCTGCGCATCGGACCCATACCTCATGCTCGCGCTGAACCGCTACGATCTGTATCGCGTCTCACCGACCGATGCCAGCGTGGAGCTTCTTTGTCCGAACCTGTTCCCCTACGGTACGCATGGTGCCGCATCCTTCGGTGAATCACGGGCGACCGAATTGCCGGATCTACGCATGCCGAATGTGTTCACACCCAACCGTGATGGGGTGAACGATGGCTTTGCACCCGTGCTTGGTGGTTCCTCTGCCACGTGGCACCTGAGGATCCTGGATCGCTGGGGCCAAACCGTACTTGATGGGGCCACACGGAACGTGGCGTGGGACGGATACACCTTTGCCGGCGAACCCTGTTCGGATGGTGTGTACTACTACATCTTGGAGATCACTGCCGGGTGTTCGGAACCACGGATCTTGAAAGGAGCGTTCTCGCTACTTCGCTGAGGGTCGTTGTTTTGGATCCGCGTTCTGAAGCTTCCACCATGGCGTGACCGTAGGCGATCGAATGAAGTCCGGAAGAATGGGGATGGAGATCATGAGGGTCAGGATCTGCATTTCTTGGTCGAGGATCTGAACCTATTGCGTACAAGCGTGTAGGAGAGAACATGACCATTCTCTTCAGCAGCATGCGACACCTCCTTCTTGCCGCTCTTGCTTTGGGCAGCGTTCTGTCAACCTCCGCTCAATCCATCAGCGGCAACTTGAACACCGGTAGCGCCAGGGCTGCTTTGGGCTATGGGAATGTGGACATTTACAAAGGCGATGACCTGGTGGCTTCGGTGCTTACGGATCGCTTCGGCAATTTCAATGTGAGTCTGGACACGGGCACCTACGTCTGTGTGGTGAGCTACGACGGTTACGAGTCCAGCACCCGTACCGTGAAGGTCCGCGCCGATGAAAAGTTGGATCTTTCGATGGTGGAGGATGCAAGCCGACCGGCACCAGCAAGCCGTGTTGAAAAGGATCGAACCTTGCGGAACACCGAGGTTGCAGAGGAGTCGTACATGCCCATCACGGGCTTGATCGGTAGAACGCTATCCGATCGTGAGATGTTCGCCGAGGACGATCTCGGAATGTCCGGGCCTGCTAGGGGGAGGAAAGGCCCCGGACGTGGCATACTCACGGCGGGCGAAGTGAACGATTTCTCGAAATGGGAACAGTGGGGCGACCTCTCGGCCACCGTGCTGCGCAGCTTGCGCCAGCAATGGTCGATCGCGCCGGAAGGGCGCTATACGCTGGACCTTCAGAGCAAGAGCGGATTGCCCATCGCCGATGCAGTGGTTCATTTGAAAGGGAAGGATGGCAGCGTGCTGTTCACTGCGCGCACGGACAATACCGGGAAGGCAGAACTGTGGGCAGCGCTGGATGCAAAGGCGATTACGACGAGCGGGCGGATGGCACTGGAAGTGTTCCACCATGGACGACTGTTCCGGGTGAATGCTGCCAAGCCCTTCGCGCAGGGCGTAAATCGCTTGGTGCTCGATGTTCCTTGCAGCAGCAACGACAATGTGGATGTGGCCTTCGTGGTGGATGCCACCGGTTCCATGCAGGATGAATTGGATTTCCTCCGTGCGGAGATCAACGACATCATATTCCGTAGCAAGCGCATCGGCGATCGGCTCAACTTCCGCTTTGCGAACGTATTCTATCGCGATCGTGGGAGCAACGAGGTATACCTCACCCGCAGCATGGACTTCAGCCGGGTGCTTTCCGCATCGGTCAACTTCATTTCTGAGCAAAGCGCCGGTGGCGGCGGGGATACCCCGGAGGCTGTTGAGGTGGCCTTGGATTCGGCGATCAACCACCTGAGCTGGAGCAGCGAGGCGCGCACACGCATCATCTTCTTGGTCCTTGACGCAAGTCCGCATCCGGGCACCGAAGAGAAGATGCAGGACCTGATCCGCAATGCGGCCGCCAAGGGCATCCGCATTGTACCTGTGGCTGCCAGCGGCATTGACAAAGGCACGGAATACCTGATGCGCACCTTGGCCTTGGGTACGAACGGCACCTACACCTTTCTCACCAACCATAGCGGCGTTGGCAACTCGCACATGGAACCCAGCACCGACCACTACGATGTGGAATCCTTGAACGACCTGCTGGTGCGGGTGCTGAAGAGCTACACCTACATGCCCGATTGCCAGCAGCAACTACCGGAGCTTGAGTTGGCTTACCCGGATTCCTTGGTGCTGGCACCCAGCGATCAGCAAGCATCGGACTCCACTGCGACAGGGATCGATGGACCCGATCGATACCACTGCCACAGCAGCGATCCGCTGGAGCTACTACCCGAACCCCACCACCGGCCTGCTGACCATCATAACAGAAGTGGATATCACCGAGCTATACGTCACGGACCTGAGCGGGAAACTGCTTCAAGTGGTGAAGGACCTGAAGGCGAACGAAGCCATGCGTATTGACCTGAGCGCGTACGCCACCGGCATCTACCTGATCCGCTATCCATACGGCAGTGCTTGGTTGAGCGGTAAGGTGATCCTGCAACGCAGTTGAGGAACCATGCGATCGGGATCCATCACCAGTGGACACGCCTCACATGGCCCAAATGCCACTGGTGTTGCTGGTTCTCACCGGCAAGCGGTGGCGAGATCGCAACACAACGTCCGTTGATGCGGGCCACAAGGCTGGTTCGCTGGATAGGGGTCAACCGCGCTCATTGACCAACGGTATCGAGATGCTTCTTAGGGCTGGAAAAGTAGAGGCGATCGGATCAAGCCACAGGTCAACGTTTCTCCAATTCCAACACAATGGCCAACGCGTTCCCTCCATCGGAACTGCTCGCCCCGATGGTTTCACCGTCCTTGTATTGCACACTCGCGCTCAATTCCTTACCCAGTACGGCCTTCAGTTTAGCTTCCAAACCCTGTGCTGGGCTGGTCAGCATGGCCTCATTCAACTTCGGATAGTCGAACGGCTGGTTGGTAACGAGTACGGCCATCACGTCCAGACTTCCTTCGTTATCGGCCAGTAAGCTGTGATCGCTCGGGAATAGGCGGGTGCCCGTGATACCGCAATAGGGCGAATGCTTCGGAGTGTATGGAAAGAGCACATAGGGTGTACCGTCCGCTTCCTGCCCAAAGAGGTAGGTGTAGCACTCGGCATTGTTGGTCACTTCGATCTTGAACCGACTGTTCTTCGCCACCGGTGTGGTGGTGCGGAATACATTGCCCTGCACACGACGCATCGGGATGCTACGCCCGGTGGTCGTGCCTTCGTTGTTCACCTCCGCGAAGCCGAAAGCGATATCGAAGTGGCTGGGCTTCACGTCCACACCTTCGCCTAGCGGATACACGGCATAGGCTTCCTTGGCGAAGTAGTCGAACACGGGATAGGGTACCCAAGCAAGACCGTTCTTGCCCCATTCCGGTCCCCAGCTGTTCATGATCTGAAAGCCACCAACGGTCTCCCCGCCATTCTGGAACTTGAAATCATCATAGCCTACCACGCACATGGCATGACCGCCGAATCCCTGCATCTGGTAGTCGCTTTCCGTGGGATCCATTCCGCTTGTCCGGCCATGTTCTGCATGAAGCTGCCACCCACCATCATCCCGATCACGATCGGTGCGCCTTGTGCGAGTTGTTGTTTCATGGCCAAGAGGTTCACTCGGCTGTTGGGGTCCGCTTGGTTGCTAAGGCGTTGGAAACCCTTGATCCGAAAAGGCATGGCCTGTTGCACATCCTGCTGTGTAGGCTGCTTGCTGCAACTGGCATCCGTGTAGGCGAATTGGCTGAACGGCAGCGCACCGCTTTTGCTCATCTGCTCCATGGCCCGTTGGATGTACGAACCTTGGCAGTCGCTGTTGTCGATCTTGATCTGGTTGTACATGTACGCCGGACTGAAGGCCGTACGCTTCGGATCCGCACCCGTAGCCTGCGCTTGAACGATGGTGCGGGCGGCATACGCACTGGCCCAGGCCACGCAGCTGCCTTGCTGGCCTTGGTTGAGGCGCGGTGGGCAGAACTTCGCCAAACTCACCCGCTCTGGAAGGGGATCCTTCACATTGTCCGCCAAGGGCTCATACACCTCGGCTTGGTCATAGACGGCCGGGTCCAAGGTCGCACCCGTGCTGAGACCTGCGAGTTGGGAGATCATGTCCCCACCGCCGCTGTTCTTGCCCACGAAGAACCACCACAGGCCACCGACCACGATCACCACGATCAATAGTTTGGGCTTCTTGATCAGAAAGCCAAGCAACATCGGAAGCATGCTGCCAAGACCTCCACTCATGCCACCACTGCTGGACGAGCGACCGGGGGTGGGAGTGGTGGAACGGCGACCGCCGCCCTTTTCGTCGGGAACCATACGAATGGCCATGGTGCGGAATGATAAGATTAGTGGTACACGTGGTTGATGGGTCAAGCTTTCGGGCGGAACGGTTTGCTTCCTGGATGTAGACGCAAGAACAGGTTGAGGTCACCCGCCAAACGGTAGAACGGGAACTCGAAGGTGGCCGGTTCGATCCGCTCCAAGAATGTATGCCCGACCGACGCGAAGCCATGACCAACCAATGGGATCAAGGATCAGCCACCACGTGTTTTGCGTGACCACGGCCAGTACGATCCACAATGCGATCAGCCCAGTACCGGTGAAATGGAGCATACGACACGTCGGATCTTGGTGCTCGCTCAAGCAATAGGGAACGAATTCCTGAAGGGAGGAATAGCGCGGAGTGGATCCGTTGAGCATCAGTGGTCGCTTGGTCGTCGTTCCGAAAGTAGGATTTCGTCTGGGTATCAGCAGGGCCATCGCCACTTGATGCCTTCCGCATCAGGACTGCTGTTTCTGCGACCCTGCTGGGGTCGAGCCCGTTCGTCAGACTTGAATTCTATGCTCTGTGCCCCCCTCTAGGGTAAGAGCGCAGCACCGGTCATTATCCTTGTCGGCTGACCCCAGAGGGGTCATAGAGCATAGAAATTGGATCTCCCTTGGGTGAACGACCCCAGCGGGGTCGCAGAAACAAGAGATGGTAGCCCTGAGATCTCCAACCACTTTCCGCAAACGCGCCGTGGAGCACCGCTACCTTTGCCGCCTTGATGCGGATCCACCGCATTCCTTACGCGGCCACAGGGCGATTCGCACCGGTGGTGATCGATCATCTGAACAACGAGCCCTTCGTGCGGGAATTCCTTCCAAAGCCACCGGACCTGGACGGCCTCTTGGAAGCTGCAAGGGAGCGCCAATTCGCCATCAGCGATCGCCTCACACTGTGTAATGCCTTGGATCGGCAGCATCACGGGCTTGAGTTGCACGAAGCCGTAGAGCAGAACCTGAAACGTCTTCGGGCCGGCGATGCGTTGACCATCACCACAGGGCACCAACTCTGTCTCTTCACTGGGCCGCTCTACGTTCCGTTCAAGATCCTGAACACGATCCGTTTGGCAAAGGTTGCGGAAGAGCGGCTGCAGCGTCCGTGATCCCCGTGTTCTGGATGGCTACCGAGGATCATGACCTTGCCGAGGTGGATCACGCTTTCGTCGCGGATCGAAAGGTCCAATGGAAGACCAGCGCTAGTGGTGCCGTGGGCCGCATGACACTGAAAGGTATTGAAGCGCCCTTGGAAGAAGCGATCACCGCTATGGGCACGGGCGCATTCGCTGATGAGATCGCCGACCTTTTGCGGGCTTGTTACCGGCCCGAAGCAACACTTGCCGAAGCCACACGACGTTTTGTGCTCGCCTTGTTCGGGCGTTTTGGTCTTATCACGGTGGATGGTGACGATCCTTCGTTGAAGCGATCATTCACTCCCGTGATGCGCGAGGAAGTCCTGAACCAAGTGACGCAACGCACCGTGGCCTATGCCAACGAACGCATCGCAGCGCGGTACACGGTGCAGGCCCATGCGCGGGAGATCAACCTCTTTCATCTCCGTCCAGGACATCGCTCGCGCATTGTTCTGGAGGGTGATCACTACGTGGTATTGGATGGTGGCCCGAGATGGACGGTCGACCAATTGCTCCAAGAGCTGGAGCACCGCTCCGAGGACTTCTCGCCCAATGTGTTGTTGCGACCGATCTATCAAGAGACGGTATTGCCCAATATCGCATACATCGGCGGAGGAGGGGAGTTGGCCTATTGGATGCAGTTGCGCTGGTTGTTCCAAGGATTGCAGGTGTCCATGCCGGTCGTCATGCTCCGGACCAGTGCGGGGTCCATTCCCGAAAAGCGATTGCGACACTGGTTGGGATCGGGTGCTGGCATATCGGGTCTCTTCGCACCGCTGGACGCGATGAAAGCCCAAGTGGCCGTCCAGCAAGTTCCATACTCCACCGATGTGGAAAAGGAGATCGAACGTCTCAATGCCACATACACGGAGTTGTCGGTACGCGCTGCCGCCGCTGATGCTACGTTGAAGAATGCGGTCGAAGCACGAAGAGTACAGGCTATTCGTGGGCTGGAACAGATCCAGAAAGGATTGATCCGCGCAGCGAAGCATGATCAACACGTGTTGATGCAACGCATGGATGCTGCACACGCAGCGTTGTTCCCGGGTGGGGGCTTACAAGAACGAAAGGCGAACATGCTACCGACTCTCGTGGCAAAAGGCCCCAGGTGCTTGATGAATGGCTGGAAGTGCTGGATCCATTGGACCCGCAGTTCACCTTGTTCGTGGACTAACGATCTTCTACTTGGTCCAGCGCACAACTCAATACACGAACCGCGTACTCTCCACGCGATCGCCATTGTGCAAGCGCATCAGGTACGCGCCGCGAGGCAAGGCAAGGCCGTTCAATTCGGTGCGGCCATCCATGGTGGTGCTGCCACCAACGATCAGGCGACCGGTCATGTCCATCAGTTCGTAGCTGCTTCCTGCGGGGAAACCGTGTATTGCGGTCAGCACGTCCGCGTTGCCGAACACGACCAAGGGCCGGGTATCCATTCCGCCGAAGAGCACGGCCACGATCCGTGACAGTGTGCTGGTTCCATCCACATCCACTTGGCGGAGGCGGTAGTAGCTCAAGCCGGGATACGGTGTGCGGTCGAATTCCGTGTAATCCAGTGGCACCGTGCTGAACAGGGCACCGGGCACATCCAGAACGGGTTCGAAATTCACCCCATCTCGGCTACGCTCTACAATGAACAAGGCGTTGTCGAACTCCGAGGCCGTGGTCCAATCCAAGCGGACCTTGCCATCCTGCGGTGCTGCGGTGAAATCCACCAGTGTGATCGGCAATGGATTGTTGGCCGTGATCGATGCCAAGGTCCAAGCCGTTTCGCTCGCGTTGAAGTCCGCCGTCGTTTGCGCAGCGAAAGTTGGAATGGAACCACTGAGGCTGGTCCCGGTCGCTCCGCCGTTCCCTCGGTCGCGCCAAATGCCCGGTGCGGGGATCGCGGCATCGTCCCAACGGGCCACGCGGAGTTCCGAGATGGACGGGTTATCCACGCCACAACTCGCAGGTGCCTCCCAGGTCAGCACGATGGTCGCAGTCGGTGTGGATGCACTGCGATCGATGGTCCAGTACTCGCAATCGCTCAAGTGGTGTAGTGTCGGTTCACGTGCGATGCCCCAAGCCGCATAGGAGGAGATCGGGAAGTACTCCGCTAGGAATGCGCTGGTGGAGAAACCAACGATGCCCTGGATACCGCATGGGCGCATGTTGTTGACCTTGCCAATGGGGAAAGTGAAGTTCGTTATTCCGACCTTCTCCATCGGCCCGTTCACGAAGCTATTGTCCGTCGCGTTGATCCAGCTACTGCCTGCACGCATGGTGAGCAATCCTCCCGGCGAACTGGTGTTCAACACGCCTGTGGATAGGTTCAAAACGCCGCGCACGGCCAAGGGTGAGTTCAAGGTGACATCACCGGCGGATTTCGCCACGGTGAAGTTGCCGAATACTTCTTGGAACCCACTGGTACCAACGCTTTGCGCACCTGCTCCGTTCAACGTGATGGTGCCGTACAGTTCGCCCAAGGTGGCTTCAGTAGGGCCGTCGTTCTGGTAGTTTCCCCCAAGGAAGATGTTCCCACCCACACCCGCACCTTGCAAATTCACCCAGCCTCCCGCACCAATGGTGAAGTTGTTCGAGAAGGTGACGATGTTGGTCGGCTCCAAGTTCCGGAAGACGGCTTCGTTCACCGCCGCAGGCGAAGAACCCCTGGATACTGAAGTTCGTGGCGGTCAAGACGCTGTTCCCGGTAACGGTGGTATAGATGGCCGTGCCGGCCGTGGTGCGTTCGATGCGTGAGCGGGCCGCCAATGGCCAAACTGCTGGAACCCTGCACGGTCAAATACCGTGGTGCACCACTGTTGGTCTGCAGCAAGGAAGAACACACCGCATTGCCGCCTGGGGTGACACCGACCACGCAATGGTTGGTCGACGTTTCATCGATCCGGACGTTCGTGGTGGCAGCGGAACCGTGATATCGTCCCAGTTCTTGCACTCGAACCAGTCCGTGTTCGTGGTACCGCGCCAGAGTCCTGGAACGAAGGGAGCAGGGGTGATGTTCAACGTCGGTGAAAGGGTCCAGTTCGGGTACTGGGCACTGTATGCTGTGCAATTCGCTGGGTTCACCCAATAGGTGTTGTTATCGGCACGGATCATCCAATCACGCTGCGATGCGGAGAACGTGAGGATGTTCGCGAAGGTGAATTTGTTGAAGGCCGTTCCACCGGTCGGGGCCATGCTGAAACACTTCATGTTCAACGGCAAGCCACTTCGTGAATTCGCCCCTGAGGTGGTGCAACTTGGGGGCAGGGGAGATCCACGAGTTCGGCGCAGGCACCGTGCTGAACCCGTAAAGCGGCGTCCCCGTGTACGTGGCATTGTGTGTGCCAGGTGCGCCGCCCGGATTCCAAACACCACCCTGCATGAAGAAGAGTTGGTCGCCGCTCGAATTCATGTCCACACTGGTGAATCCGTTCAACGAGGCACAGGTCCACGCCCCATCAGGTGCCAAACCCGTGACGTTCCCGGCACCACTCATTCCCGCGGATCCGGAAGGTGATCACTTTGCCCGCCGGTATGGCCAAGCCGGTCCGGGTTATTTCTACCGTACCCTCGTTGTTGCCCCAAGTGCCCAATGAGCAGCGATCGTAGCCGTTGTCCGTCAGGATCAATTTCGTGTTGCGGGCCAAGGTCTTGAAGCAGAAGAAACTCACGATATCCTCCGTGGAATTCCCGCTACACGCCCCGTTGTTGGCATTCACGCCAACGATCATCAGATCCCCTGGTGAAAGCACAGTGGGTGTCGCATTCTGGTCCGTGATGTAAACGGTCATCGAATTCGGCGAGCCCACGGCTGCAAGCCAGGTGGCGAAACGGCGGAGTTAATGGTAAAGGTGATGGACTCGTAGCCCAAACTGGGAGATCATCCACCCCGTCGTTCCACGTTTGCAAGTCGAAGGACACGCTAGGCATTCCGGCTGGGATCGTTACGGTGATGATCGCGAGCCGTTCTCCAATGGAACGGTGTAATAGTCCCCACCCGCAGCATAGGGAGGAGGGTCGAACACGACCCCTGGCCCAGCAGCCACTAGGATCGCACCGTGGTCGGATTCGGTGAAAGGGGGCTGATGCCTAGATTGATGGTGGTCATGAAACCCTCCAAGATGTTCGCAGATAAGGTGGAGAAGGAGACTGCCGGTGGCCATCATCATCGTTGATGGTGAAATCATGGATCTGGTCGGACCCAACGAGATGCCGCCGGTCGATGAACTGAATGCGAAGGTGATCGGCTCATTCCCTTCATCCGAGGCATCGCCCACTACGTTCACCGTGAACGAGGCCGAGGTTACACCAACAGGGAGTGATACGGTGATGTCCGAGCCGAGTACGGTAACACCCACCCCGGTGACCGTATAGTCCGCGGTGTATGCGACACCAGGTCCGTTCGTCATGGAGATCGCCACGGTGCCGCCGGTGGATGCTGGAAACACGGAAAGACCTACCACAAAGGCTGTTGGCCCGCCTGTTCCCTCCAAATTGGTGGAGTTGGCTTGTAGGAAATTCACGTTCGGACTGCAATCCATAAAGTGCGAACCCAAGTTGCTCGCATCATCTATCGGGTAATTGGTCCATTCCGCAGTCAGGGTGGGGAAGGGGGCATGATGTGGCCGGATCGACAGTGACTCCCGAACAGACATTGAAGTTCCGCACTAGCGTCTGGTTCACTGTATAGCGCGTCCCATCGTTCCAGGCTCGTACCTGGATCGCAACCGACGTTTCCCACGATATCCACGTAACCTGCGGGTGCGATCTTCCCATAGGACAATGGCATCATCGCCGTTGAAATTGCAGACGGTGTTCAATGGGGTATAGGCCCCTGCATAAATGGTCGAACTCGTGTTCCCGTATACGATGGTGGCACCTGAGGCCAAGGATCCCGACAAGACAACCGATTGGGTCACACCGACCGAGCCATTGGCATGGAGCCGAAGCTGATAGTTCGCCAAATTGATGGCCCCGGCAGTTCCATTGTACAGCTCGATGAATTTGTTGTTCGAACTACCCTCGATGTATTCCGAAATGATCAGATCCGTCGGTTGGGCGATCGAATGCATCGGAGCGAACAGGACCAACGCCGCTACGCATGGGCCACACCATGTAGCCCATGCACGAGCACCCATGGCGGTGATCCACTGATGGGCCGTGCTGCGTGTGTGCCTAAACCGTCCGTTCATTGGTCTGTCGTCCATACACCTCTTGTTCCGCGTGTTAGCTATGCCAAAGGTCGGTCGATCAGGATCCATTCGACATGGGCGCGATATCTTCAGGGCTCCTTGACATTGATCTGAGGTTCAGCCGGATCCGTGGGCTTGCTTCCCCTTCAGGTTAGACGCAGGAATGTGGAAAGGTGACGCCTGCTCGACGGATCTTTTCAACGATCGTTGGATCGACCACAGGGAACGTCCAAGACCGGATCATGGGGACTACTTTTGACCTCCCCGGCCACCTATCCGGATCCAACGTCTTGCCCCGCACCATCCTCATCCTCGATCACGGTTCTCAATATACGCAGGCTCATCGCGCGCCGCGTTCGGGAACTGAATGTCTATTGCGAGATCCATCCCTTCTCCAAGGCCCAGCAATTCGCGAACGACAAGGACATCGCCGGGGTGATCATCAGCGGCAGCCCCAGCAGCGTTCACCAAGAGCATGCACCGGATACCAACCTCGATGGTTTGATCGGGCGGGTCCCGATGTTGCCGTGTGCTACGGTGCCCAGTTGCTGGCCAAACGTGCAGGTGCCCCGGTGGAGCGTAGCAAGGTCCGGGAGTACGGTCGTGCCCACTTGAGTACGATCGCAGAAAGCGAACTCTTCGATGGTATCGAGGCCGGCACCCAAGTGTGGATGAGCCACGGGGACACGATCACGCGCCCAGCGAGGCCATGGAGGTGATCGCCAGTACGAACGATGTGCCTGTGGCTGCTTACCGGTTGTTGGATGGAATGACCTACGCGGTGCAGTTCCATCCCGAAGTGTACCATACCACGGATGGGCTGCAATTGCTCCACAATTTCGTGATCGGTATCTGCGACTGCACTGGCGATTGGACCCCGCACGGTTTCGTGGAGACCACGGTAAAACGGCTTGAACAGGAATTGGGACAGGACCAGGTGGTACTTGCCCTCAGCGGTGGTGTGGACAGTTCGGTAGCCGCCTTGCTCTTGGATCGCGCCATCGGCGATCAACTCCATTGCATTTTCGTGGACAATGGCCTGCTTCGAAAGGATGAATTCGAG
Organism: Flavobacteriales bacterium; assembly: GCA_016710015.1. GTDB lineage: Bacteria > Bacteroidota > Bacteroidia > Flavobacteriales_F > PHOS-HE28 > PHOS-HE28. Next base: position 35,207 of record JADJLR010000001.1, on the reverse strand, counting down.
CGGGTGCTGGAGAGCTACCGTCATTTGGGGTTGAACATCACCGGGGTGGATGCCAAGGATGAGTTCCTGACCGCTTTGAAAGGGTTGGAAGATCCCGAGGCCAAACGCAAGGCGATCGGTAAGGCATTCATAGACGTGTTCGACCGCGAAGCACGCCGCATTACCGATGTGAAATGGTTGGGCCAAGGCACCATCTACCCGGATGTCATTGAAAGCGTGAGTGTGAATGGGCCAAGTGTCACTATCAAGAGCCATCACAACGTAGGCGGCTTACCTGCGCGGATGAATTTGAAAGTGGTGGAGCCGTTGAGGTTGCTCTTCAAGGACGAGGTGCGCCGGGTGGGTAAGGAGCTTGGTCTGGACCCGAACATCTTGGGGCGGCATCCCTTCCCGGGACCGGGTTTGGGGATCCGTATCCTAGGGGAGGTGACATCGGAGAAAGTGGCGCTGTTGCAGGAGGTGGATCACATCTTCATTCAAGGCTTGCGCGATGAAGGCCTGTACGATAAGGTCTGGCAGGCTGGGGCGATCCTCTTGCCCGTTCGCAGCGTGGGTGTGATGGGCGATGAACGCACCTACGAGAACGCCGTTGCACTGCGCGCTGTGACCAGCATGGATGGGATGACCGCGGATTGGTGCCACCTGCCGTACGAGTTCTTGGCACGGATATCGAATGCCATCATCAACCGGGTGCGTGGCGTGAACCGCGTGGTCTATGACATCAGTTCCAAACCACCCGCCACCATCGAATGGGAGTGATGCCACGATCCTTGCTTGCATTGGCCTTCGCGGTCGTTACGACCTTGGGGTGGGCCCAGGAGCAACGAACGGTCGATGGTCGGCGCTATAACGTGCATGTGGTAGAGCGTGGTCAAACCTTGTTCGCGATCGCCCGCGTACATGCTGTTCCGGTGGAAGATCTCCAGCTAGCGAATCCGGGTGCGCTAGATGGACTCAGCATTGGCGAGGAGATCCTGGTACCCTTGGATGCGGTGGTGAAACGAGACCGAAAGCGGGCACCGACCTTGCGGGAAAACGGAGAACTGCTCCATACCGTCCGTCGCAAAGAGACCCTCTACGGGATCGCGAAGAACTACGGGTTGGATATGAATGCGTTGTTGGAACGGAATCCGGAAGCCTTGGAGCTGCGCGAGGGCATGGAATTGGTGATCCCGTACGGCAGGTGGCCACATCCGATCCTTCCACGATACGGCCAGCGTTGCCCGCCAATATGCGCGAACACCTTGTTCAGCCGGGGGAAACGCTCTATGCACTCGGCCAGCGGTATGGCTTGGATCCCGAGGTGATCCGTGCCGCGAACGGAGGGCTGCCCGAAGGATTGAAGGCCGGTGCCCGGATACTGATCCCCAAGCCATCGGTCGCTGTTGTGGATAGTGTGGGGACCGAACGTGCAGTGAACCCGTCCGCGCGATATAAAGTGGCCTTGCTCTTGCCCTTTTCCGTGGCACGCAACGACAGTGTATTGGCCCAAGCGCACGGAGAGATCGATGTGCCCTACTATGAGCCTACCCGGATCGCCGTACAGTTCTACAACGGAGCGCTTCTGGCCATTGACTCTTTGGAACGACTTGGCTTGAACGCGGATATCGATGTGGTCGACCTAGGCGATGACAAAGGCACGTGGAATGCGGAGATCAAACGGGAGACCATGGGAGTGTACGATCTTTTCATCGGACCCTTTCATCGCACCGCCGTGGAGCAGCTATCGCGTATCAGCCGCACCGCCCATATCGTTTGTCCGGTGCCCCAAAGCAGCAAGATGGTCCTAGGGATGCCGAACGTGAGCAAGGTGACCCCACGCGTACCGATCTGGTGAAGCATACCGCTCGTTACGTCGCCATGCGCCACGCGGGCGATCATATCATCTTGGCAAAACCCGACCTCGCCAATGAAAAGGACATTCAACAGCAATGTCAAACCGCCTTGGATCATGCTTTGAAGAATGTGACCGGGCGCTTGCGTGATTCGGTCCTGGTGGTAAGCCCGGGTCGGCGGGACATCAGTGCGGTAACCACCAAGTTGGATGCCGCGCGGTTGAATGTGGTCGTTGCGCCCAGTGAGGATGTCGAATTCGTCACCACCTTGGTGAACAAACTGAAGCCCCTCGCAACCAAGTATCCGGATCGCGTTGGTGGGCATGCAGAGTTGGACCGAGTTCGGATCCTTGGCCGCATCGGATCTGGATCTGCTCGGTTTCCGATTCGCCTCCGCGAGCTATACGGACATGAGCGATCCGCGTACACGGGCATTCATCAAGACGTATCGGGAACGATTCGGTTCCGATGTGGATGACTACGCTATGCTTGGCTTCGATGTCACATTCTTCTATCTGAAGGCCTTGATGCGCGAAGGGAAGGCGTTCTCGGAGCATTTCACCGAGATCCATACCGATCCCTTGCATGGGTTTCCGCATGACGCGGACCGGACCGGAGAACGGCTTCCGGAATGAACATGCCATCATGCTGCTACAGAAGGACCTGAAACTGGAGAGGTTGCCCTAAGCCTATTGATCCACTTGGACGCGGTCCGGCCGTTTGGCCACTGCCCGCCGCAACGTGCGGTCACCAGTGATCCCGAACAACGTAATGGATAGCCCTTTAGCTCGTGCAGCGGCGACCTGCTCCTCATCCGCGTGGTCCGTATGGAGCGTGACACCAGCACAGCCCAGTTCAACCGCTTCGGAGATGGCAAGGTCCGCATCGTCCGCATACAGATACACTGGGATAGTGGGTGCCTGTGCGTGCATTAGACGCAGAAAGTCCGACGTGCGGCACTCCACAAGGATCCGTCCGTGCAATGGCGGTAAGGAGTCCAGACGGATGATCGCTTCGGTGAAGGCGTGCAGATAGGACCACCAATCGCCCTTCGTATTCAGTTTCACATCCAAGGTGAATTCCGCTTCCGGGTGGCGCTGAATGGCTTCCAGCAGGATCTTATCCAACCGACCGATGGGTTGCGATCCCCCATGCAGTCGTTCAGTTCGTGCAGCGTGAATGCATGGATCGGACCTGCACGATCTCCGGTGGTGACCTCTGGATCATGGAAGGCCACCAGATCACCGTTCGATGTCAACTGAGCGTCCATTTCAACGCCATCCATCCCGAGGTCCAACGCCGAGAGGATCGCTTCCCGGCTGTCCATAGGAAATTGGCCACTTGGCCCTAGACCACCGTGGCCAATGACGAGTACGCCACTGGGATCCGGCGGCGCACAACCGATGGTGCTCAATGCGAGCAGCATGTACAAGGTCCGCACGTGGAAGGTCGAGCTAAGCAAAGGCAGGAAAGGTACATGTATAGGGACTTGTGCCATTTCCCGAGGGCGCATACACGAAGAAGCACGGTGCGCTTCAGCCCTCCATATTGGGTACAACTACCGAGTAAAGGCCAGTTCGAACCGGGCGATGTTGCCGCGATCGTCCGTTACCTCCAACTTGAATTCCTTCGCTCCATTGGCTTGTGTGTGCTTATCGAAAACATGGTTGAGGGCCTTGGACTTCGGCTCGTAGTCCATCAGGATCCAGTCCCCGTTGATCTGGCCTTTCCAGGAGTCGATCCCGGCCAAGTTATCTGCGATCTTCAAGGTGAATCCATTGCGCCCTTTCATGTCCGAGCGCAGGTCCACGTTGCTGATCGTGGGCGGCACGCTGTCCAGCATCACGGTATAATTCCCGAATTGACGCACTTGTGCTGTGAGCGCCCCGTCGGTATACTTACCCCCGACAGCACTAGGCCTTCCTCCGTCATCCATGCGGACGATCAACGCCTTGTCGCGTATACCAATGGCTAGATCCGGCACGTCGATCCGCAGACTGCAATTGGAGTGCAGCGGGGTCAACTGGTCGTGCAGGATGAATAGGGGGGTGATCGCCTTCGCCGGTGCCGGTTTGCGATCGAACTGGACGTAGGTATCATCGTACAGGCTCAACGCTGGAACGGTCAAACTCACGCCTTCCTCCACGATCTGGTTCTTGGTGTCGTACCGGAACAAACTGCCGGTCGGTGCCATGGTCTCCCATGCCTTGGCTTCATTGGCGGTGGCTCCGTGGAGTTGAAACCGAAGGATGGAAACATTCCCATTGGCATCCGTCACCCGGAAGTGGATCTTTCGGTCCTTTCCAGCCTCCAGAGGGATCTCTCCTTGTGGAACCTCCTTTCCGTAGATGGTTAGCTTGTTGTTGGGCAAGCGGTAGCAACGGTGGTAGTCCATTCGGTTCCCCTTGAAGAGCGCGTAGTCCATGTGGGCGTTGCTGTACCGTGTGGTGCTGAAATCGATCTCGTCCAAATTCACGCTGAAGGATAGCACACTATCCACATACAGTTCGATCCGCCGGACCCCGCACTTGGCAGAGGATCCATCGTACCGGTCGATGGTATGGATGGCCAGACCCACCGTACCGAATGCCGTGGGGATCGCACCTGACCGCAGCGAGTAGGATCCGGATCCTCCTTGCGCCGGGAAACCAAGGGATCTCGCCGGATATGGACCGACCAGCGAGGTGTCCGTGATCGGGTACAACCGAATGCCGATGATCTCCGGTTGTATGGTATCCATCACCTTGATCCCCAACGCTTGAGGGTCCAAGGCATGCTGATCGCCCGAACGGCGCAACTCGAAGTGCAAATGAGGACCTCCGCTACCTCCGGTATTCCCGCTCAACGCGATGATCTCGCCTTGTTTCACGGGCACCATGCCCTTCTCGTAGTACTGATCGATGCTGAATTCCTTGCTGCGGTATTGCGCATCCAAGCATGCCCCGCCCACGGTACCCTTCAATTGTTGCAGGTGGCCATAGACCGAAGTATGACCGTCGGGATGGTCGATATACACCGCCTTGCCATAGCCCCATGGGCTGATCTTGATCCGGGATACCCATCCATCCGCGACCGATCGTACCGGAATGCCTTCTTGACCTTGGGTGCGAATGTCCAATCCGGAATGGAAATGATTGTCGCGTGGCTCCATGAAGTTCCCGGACAAGGACACCGGTATGTCCATCGGCGTAATGAACCTTGGGTATTGTTTCGCCTCTTGAGCACTTGAATCAAGCGCAGTCAATCCAATGATGAACAGTATGTTATGTCGCGTCATAAACGTCGTCCGGCAAGAATTGGGTGAAGTGAGAAGAGTTGTACGGAAAGGAACGTGCAAGCTAGGCGCAGGTTGGGGATACCGCAGAGATGATCCGCAGTGACCGATCAACACGCTCGCGTTCAAACAAAAGCCGTGCTTGAACACGGTCTGCATCTATCTTTGACAACGGACCATGTACGGACTCCCGTCCGGCCCATGAACACACTATCGAACCGACTTCTGGCAGTCAAGGAAAAGGTGACCCGGTTGACCCGGGAGCACGAGGAGTTGCGCCAGCGGTCTAGCGAATCGGACACCGCAGCACGAGACAGCCACAGGAATGTGGATGTGCTGAAGGCCCGTGTGGCGGAGTTGGAACGGGAGAACGAGGCTCTCCGGCAAGGGCGCTCCGCTGGTGGCGGAACCCGACCGGGAACGAAGGAAAAGATCGATGAACTGGTGAACGAAATAGACCATTGCCTAGCGCTCTTGAAGTCTTAGGGAATGGCACTGTGAACCATGGAAGAACGATCGATCAGGGTTGAACTCGCGGGACGCGCTTATCCACTTACGATCCAAGCATCGGAAGAGGAGAATTTGACGCGTGCCGTTGAGGAGATCAATGAAAGCATTGCCCGCTTGAAGGCCAACTACCCGTTGACCGACAAGCAGGATCTGTTGGCCATGGCTGCCTTGGAAGTCACTGTGCGCGCGCTCAATAGCACGGCCGCACGACAAGAAGCCGAGGTGGATGTCGCCCTTGGCGCCATTGAACGGATGCTTGCCGATCTCTAACCTTTCGTTCCTGGGCGTATGCCCCCGGAGGACGTATCTGGTCCACTTAACATATGAGTGGAACATGGACATGATGAGCATTTTGGTCGGCGTTCTCGCGGGCCTTGTGGTTGGCGGGATACTCGTCTTCGCGGTACTTAATGCCGCTATGAAGAAACGAAGTGGCGGGATCCTGAAGGAAGCTGAGGTACAAGCCGAGGCCCTGAAAAAGGAAAAGATCCTGCAAGCCAAGGAGAAATTCCTCCAGTTGAAGGAACAGCACGAGAAAGAAGTGCGCGAACGTGAACGCACCGTGCAGCAGGCACAAGAAAAGACCAAACAACGCGAGCAGCAGCTAAGCCGCCAACAGCAGGACCTCTCCAACAAGGAGAAAAGCATGGACCGCCTGAAGGAGGATATGGAGCAGAAGATCAGTGGATTGGATCGCCGCCGGGAGGAGACCGAGAAGATGCACGCCAAGCAGGTGAACTTGTTGGAGAACATCAGCGGCCTGAATGCCGAGGAAGCCAAGAAACAAATGGTGGACTCCCTGAAGGATGAGGCCCGCACTGCGGCCATGTCCACGATCAAGGATATCCAAGAGGAGGCCAAGCTCACCGCCAACAAGGAGGCCAAGCGCATCGTGATCCAGACCATCCAGCGGGTGGCCACGGAGCATGCCGTGGAGAACTCCGTCAGCGTGTTCCACATTGAGAACGACGATGTCAAAGGCCGCATCATCGGGCGCGAAGGCCGTAACATCCGCACCTTGGAGGAGATGACCGGTGTGGAGATCATCGTGGACGATACGCCCGGGGCCATTATCCTGAGCTGTTTCGATGCCGTGCGACGCGAGATCGCCCGATTGGCCCTGCACCAATTGGTGAAGGACGGTCGCATTCACCCGGCGCGTATTGAAGAAGTGGTGGCCAAGACCAAGAAGCACTTGGAAGAAGAGATCGTGGAAGTGGGCAAGCGCACCTGCATCGATCTAGGTATCCACGGCTTGCACGCGGAATTGATCCGGATGGTAGGCCGCATGAAATACCGCAGCTCCTACGGCCAGAACCTGTTGCAACACAGCCGTGAGGTAGCGAACCTCAGCGCCATCATGGCCAGCGAATTGGGTCTCAACCCCAAGGCTGCCAAGCGCGCTGGTCTGTTGCACGATATAGGCAAGGTGCCCGACGAAGAGCCTGAATTGCCGCACGCACTCTTGGGATTGAAGCTGGCGGAGAAGTTCGGGGAGAAGCCCGATGTGTGCAATGCCATCGGTGCCCACCACGACGAGATCGAGATGACCACCCTGCTCTCGCCGATCGTGCAGGCCTGTGATGCCATCAGCGGTGCCCGACCAGGTGCCCGCCGCGAAGCCACAGAAGCCTACATCAAGCGTTTGAAGGATCTGGAGAGCTTGGCGATGAGCTACAACGGGGTCACCAAGGCCTTTGCCATACAAGCCGGTCGCGAACTCCGCGTTATGGTGGAAAGCGAGCGCATCACCGATGCCCAGAGCGACGAGATGAGCATGAGCATCGCCGACCGCATCATGAATGAGATGACCTATCCCGGCCAAGTGAAGATCACCGTGATCCGGGAGAAGCGCTCGGTGGCGGTGGCGAAGTGATATGAAATTGAACGCAGTAATGGGGCGGCAGCGATGTCGCCCCTTTTCTTTGTCCGATGCCTGAACCGTCCCACGCCATGTTGAAGGACTACTTCCAATGGGAGATCCGGTCTTGGTCGCGGGCATATCCGCTTTGGCACCGTACGCTGCAAGCCATGCCACCGGAAGGCCGCCATGCATTGGCCCTTGGAGAACGCGATGGTGGCCTGAGCCTGATGCTGGCGGAACACGGGTTCACCACCGTCTGCAGCGACCTGAATGGGCCGACCGAACAGGCAAGAACACTACACCGGACGTTCGGCTGGGACGAGGCCATCACCTACGAAGCCATCGATGCTACGGCCATTCCTAAGGCCGATGCGAGTTTCGATGTGGTGGTCTTCAAAAGCATGATCGGTGCATTGGGGAGCAAGGAGAAGCAGGCACTGGCGATCCGCGAGATGCACCGTGTGCTGAAACCAGGCGGCGTTCTACTCTTTGCAGAGAACCTGCAAGGCACTGCGCTGCATCGCTGGTTGCGCAAGCGGTTCGTTCGTTGGGATGCGTACTGGCGGTACCTCGATCCCATTGCCGACCGCGATCTCTTCGCAGCATTCGCCTCAACGGAGTTGCATGCGACCGGCCTTTGGGCCAACCTCGGCCGCAGTGAAGGGCAGCGCGATGTGATCGCCCGGCTCGATGCACTTTTGGAACCCGTAACGCCCTTGCGATGGCACACCATCTGGTTTGGCGTGGCGATCAAAGGGTGATCATGGATATCCGAAGGATCGCGATCGGAGATGCTACACATGGGCAGCTACTTTTGACCTGACCAACATCCGATCCCGCGTATTCCTCGCATGAACACCAACCGACCTCGTTCCATCCTCGTCACCGGCGGCACTGGTTTCATCGGTAGCCATGTGTGCGATGCCTTGATCACTGCAGGCCACTCGGTGAGGTGCATGGACAACTTGGCCACGAGCAAGCAGGACAACATCGCGCATTTGGAGGGCCTTCCGGATTTCACCTTCGTGCATAGCGATATCCGTTCTGCTGCGGAATGCGCCGAAGCCATGGAAGGTATAGAGGTGGTGGTCCACTTGGCGGCGTTGGGTTCCGTTCCTCGTTCCATCAAGGATCCGTTGGCCTCCCACGCCACCAACCTTACGGGTTTTCTCAACGTGCTTGAAGCCGCTCGAGATGAAGGGGTGGGCCGATTCGTCTATGCCTCCAGTTCCAGCGTCTACGGTGATTCCAAGGAATTGCCCAAGCGCGAGGAGCACATCGGACGGCCACTTTCGCCGTATGCCGTGACCAAGGCCTGCGACGAGACCTACGCCCAGTTGTACACACGCTTGCATGGTCTCAGTACGATCGGTCTGCGCTTCTTCAATGTCTTTGGAGAGCGCCAGGATCCCGAAGGCCCTTATGCTGCAGCCATCCCCAAGTTCATCGCCAGTTTCTTGGAACACCGATCACCCTTGATCCATGGTGATGGTCAGCAATCCCGAGATTTCACGTACGTTGGTAATGCGGTACAAGCTGTTTTAAAGGCCGTGGGAACCGAAGATCCGAATTGTGCCGGTGCGGTGTTCAATGTGGCCTTTGGGGCACGCACCACCTTGCTCGAATTGGTCGATGCCTTGCGCGACGAACTGGCGCTGATCGATCCGGCCATTGCGAAAGTGGAAGTGGAGCACGGACCAGAACGAACGGGCGATATCCGCGATTCGTTGGCCGACATCAGCAAGGCGAAATCCTTGTTGGGCTATGCACCTGCCGTGGACCTGAAACAAGGGCTGCGCACCGCCGTTCCGTGGTACGTGAAGCATTGGAGCTGATCTCCAGCCGGGCATTCATCTCGGAGATCTCCGTGCATTTGCGGTAGAACGCATTTCGTACGGACGGATCAAGGCATCTGCCAAGCCCGGATATTCCGGTCGTCGCTGGCGGTGATCAATACGTTCCCGAACCATAGCGCAGCATTCACCGAATGGGTGTGTGCGATCCGCTCACGTGTCGAACGAAGAACGGGTTCCAAGCTGTTCGCATCCCAGATCTTCACTAGGGCATCGCGGCCAATGCTGACCAAGAACTGTCCGGTCTGGATCGATCCGTGTGGCATAGACCGAACCCTTGTGCGCCGCGAATTCGTGCATGCAGCTTCCATCGGTACGCCACACTTTCACTTGGCCATCCTTGCCACCACTGATGAGCACGGGCTTGGTGGGGTGGAAGGCCACACAGTTCGCACCCTTCGCATGGCCATCGAACCGTTGTCGTTCATTCATCGAAGGGAGGTCCAACTCGCGTAAAGCAGCGTCGCCACATGCCACGACCAACCGTTCACCATCCTCAGAGACGACGATATCCCGCAACTTCTCATCGCACAAAGGGATCCGTCGCAATTGCGTCAGTGGCTTGTTCCGATCCGGATCCAACTTCCAGGTGCTCAAGCTGCCGTCTCCGCCTGCACAGGCCACGGTGCGCGCATCCGACCGGACGATCCGGAAGATCCCTTTCGCATGCGCCTCGATCGCTTGTACCTCGGTGCGCGTCCGCCGATCGATCACCAGCAGTCGACCGGTGCTGGTACCGATCAACAAAAGGTCCAGATCCGGTAGAACGCAGAGGCTGTAAAGTGCTTCGCCAACGTTCACTAGTGCCTCGCCGTGTTCTGGTCGATCCACGTGCCATCGAACAACGATGCCTTCACCGCCACCACTTAGGAAATGACCGGCCTCGCCGTCGATGCATAGCGCATAGATCGCCGACTTGTGGCCTTGGAAGGATGCTATTGGCTCGAACGACGAGTTGGGCATTGGGTGCAAGATCGCCATCGCATGTCAGATGCGAATGACCGACCTCAACTTCACACCTCGAAGGGCAACCGCTTCAGCAATTGCGAATCATCCAAGAAGAACTGGATCGTGTATTGCCCATGTGGCCACCCTTGTACCGTGAGTTCCACTTCCATACCGTATTCCCCGGGGCCGAGGTAGCGGTCCTTGCCAATGGTGTGCATCAATTGGCCACGCGCATTGTGGACGAGCACGGTGACCACACCGTTCGTCCGGAGGTTGAAGTCGATCTCCCCATGTACCGATGTGGGGGCATTCGAGAACACACGACCCTCTTCTGTGGGTGGAGCGTAGCGCTTGGCGTACCACGGTACTGTTCGGCCGGTGAGGTCGGCGACGAATTGGCGCAGGGGGAGATGGGCTTCCACATCATCCGCACCGATCGCCGCGATATCGTGATCATCCGCTACAGCCCATACCGCAGCTTGGATGTCGTCCTCCGCCTCCTTACCCTGTTCCAGGTGTTCGGCAAGCTTCACCCACGTGGGCTTTGCGAACCCCATGGAACGAAGGGCGACACCGGCTTGCGGCGAGCTGTCGGAACTTTCCACGCAATAGGCCTTGCATGGCACGCGACGTGTTTCGTGCGGAGCCAGATCAATGGCACGCCGGTCCACGATCATCAGGTCCTGTGCATCGGGATCGCTGTTCTGCATCAGCCAGCCAGCGGGGATCGCGGTGCTGATCCGTTGATCGGTGCGGTTGGTCAATTCTACCACGATACACTCGGCCGTGTGGCCACCCAAGCATTCACCGGATATGGTGATCGCGCCGCTCTGGACCGAGTGTTCCAATGCGACTTCTTCGGTTGTTGGAGGCGCGCCGCTGAACAAGAACGGCAACACGTGCGGGAGGAGGAACGCGGTGTGCATGGCCAAGCAGGTTTCCACTTGAACGTGGTTCGGGGATCGATCCGTGTGTCACCAACGTTTGCGCTCGTCCCACGCGAAGGTCCATTCCGGCGTGTAGAGTCGATCGCCCTCATTCAGCACGAACCACGCGCCCAGTGCAGGCTTTCGTAGGTTCTTCACCACATGGATCTGTTGCGCTGGCATATAGCTCTGGGCCAAAAGGAAGGCTTGTCGACCGTCGGGATGAACCGCTACATCCACCACCAACATGGCGTGGCCCGGGCTTCCGCCGTGGATGAAGACATCGCCCGCTTCGACAGGTCGGTTGCCGCAAGCCTTGAGTTCACGTTCCAAGGAAAGGGTACCCGCGTACGTGAATACTTTGTCCAAGTATCGAAGAAGCTCGTCGTGGCTGCTGTTCGGTGATCCACTCTTTGTCCACGTACACGAGTTCCTGACCACGTTGATCCGTTCGCCGGCTCGCCATCGCCGCCAATCGGCTTTGAAGCCGTTGGTGAAGTGGAAGGTGATGGCATCCGCTTGTCCGTTCGCGAACAGAAACTCCGCACGCAACCGCATCACGGCATCGGCGCATTGTTGCAAGTCCTTCTTGCCTACGGAGACATCAAGTACCGCCGCATGGATGTCCTGCCGGTATTTCAGTGTACCGTTGTACAACAACACCGGGCTGCCCTCGGGAAGCAAGGGAACCGCGCGAAGCCATTGAGCGAAACTGCACTCCGTGAAGGAGGCACGCACAAAGCCGGAAGTCGGGGCGGATCGTTGGACCATTGACGATGTCCGACACTCCGGGACCGGCAGCACGGATCCGGCAAATGGTGGATCCAGGAATTGGATCAAGATCGGAAACAGCATGCATCTACAATGCACACCGCACCTTCGCGTAACAGGGTTCAGGCCTTTGCCTTGTCCTTGGCCGGCGTGTAGCCGAAGAGCTTGTTGTCCTTGATCATGTTGTCCACGTACGGCGGAACAAGTGCCTCCCAACCCGGTTGTCCACTGCGGATCAGATCCAGCACTTGCTTGCTGAAGATGTGCAACACGTGGGGATCGAAGGTGCCGATGTCCACCAATCGCTTGTTGAAGAGGAGGTAGTCGTACAAGGGGCGAAGGCGCGGGTGTACCGGCATGCTCGCTGTGGTCATGATCTCTTCCTCCTCGGAAGCGCGGCTCGGGTAAATGTAGATCTTCAGGTCGCGGGTGAACAGGATACCGAAGGCTTCCAACATGCCTCCGTTCAAGTGGCGGTAGTACTTCTCGTCGAACACGTCGATCAGGTTGTTCACACCCATGATCAAACCCATGCGGGCCTTGGTGTACCGGCTGAAATACTCCACCAGCTTGTAGTATTCCTGGTAATTGCTGATCAGCACTGTTTGGCCCAACGAACAGAGGATGTCCGCACGGTCGATGAAGTCCTTCTCATCCACATCGCCGGTATCCGAGCGCAGGTTGTTCAAGGTGATCTCGAACAGGACTTGCAAGTTCTGACGGTCCACACGCTGTTCTTTGATGAACATGTTGTAGCCGTTCATGATCATGTCGATGTTCACCTTCGTCACCGGGCGGAAGCTGCCGCGTATGGCCAAAATGTTCTTCTTGTAGAGCGCTGCGCTGGCTTGTAGGTTATGCCCATCCGGACCGAAGAGCACGGCATCGGTATAGCCGCGCTTCACCAGTTGCAGGCTCAGCAAGCGGTTGTCCACCTGTGCGAACTCCGGGCCGTTCATCTGGATCATATCCACCTCCACCACGTGGCGGCTCACATTGTCGAACAGCGCGGTCATGATCAGGTCCGGCTGGTCGTGGTGCATCAAACAGCTATACAGGAGGTTCACGCCCATCACCCCGACGCTTTCTTGTTGCAGGCTGATGTCCGGATCGTGCAATCGAACGTGCAGGATCACATCGTTCGTAGGTTGGTCCGGTCCGGTCTGGAATCGTACTCCGATCCATCCGTGACCGCTATGCGGACGTTCGAACGAACTCCCGGCGATGGTATTCGCGAAGGTGAAGAATTTCTTGGTGGGGTGATCCTTCCGGGAAAGCCGTTCGGTGATCAGGCCGTACTCATGCCCAAGCATGTTCATCAACCGACTTTCGCAGACGAATCGGTTGCCGGGTTCGGCCCCGTAGATCGCGTTGCTGAAGTCCTTATCGTAGGCGCTCATGGCCTTCGCAATGGTCTGCGAAGCCCCGCCAGCACGGAAGAAATGGCGAACCGTCTCCTGACCAACGCCGATCTCGGCAAAGGTCCCGTAGAGGTCCGGATTGGTGTTGATGCGACGCGCTTTCTGCGCTGGGCTGAGCGCGACGTGCTGAGGGTCCTGCTGGATCATGGGCGGTTCCTGTCCGGTTCCGTGCGTGCAAAGTTAACCTTCCTGAAGGACGTCATGTGCGGTAAAGTGCAGCGCGACACTATGATCCTCATCAACCTTGGAAGTCGATGGACTTGTGGCTTCCATCGCAATAAGGCTTATTGGCCGAAGCGCCGCAGCGACAGAAAGCAGTGGTCTGTTCCCGCACTTCAACGCGACCGTCCGCGTGGGTCACGGTGCAGCCCGATCGGAGGACCAATGGCCCGTTTCGGTTGACCGTCAACGCTGCTCCCGTGGCCGGTGGGAGAGCTGAATCCGGACCTTCTCTACGAATGGACAAGGCCCCGCTCGGGCATTTCGCTACTTGGGCGACGATCGCCTCGGTCGTTGCACCGCTGGGGACGATCCATGGCCGCTCTCCGGGTTTGAAAACGGCACCCAATTCCTTCCAACATTTCTTGCTGTGGATGCAGAGCTCGTTCTTCCAAACGATGGTGACCTCCCCGTTGCTATAGGTATGCTCCTTGCTCATGTGCCCAATTCTTCCGTGAGGTGGATCGGATGCTCCAAGGTACGATGCACCGGACAAGCTTTTGCGATCTGCAGTAGGCGCTGGCGCTGCTCCGGGGGTAGGTCCACTGGTAGGTCCACGACGATCACCATCCGGGTGTCCACCTTGGCACCTTCCTGTTCACGTTCCATATCCACCCGGACCTTGATGAACGAGACCGCCCAGCCCTTGCGGTCCGCATACATGCGCAAGGTGATCGCTGTGCAACTGGCCAAGGCACTCAGTAGCAGTTCGTGCGGGCGAAAGCCCTGATCGGTGCCGCCGTGATCGACCGGTTCATCGGCGATGATCGTCTTTTCACCAGAAAGGATGCGTGTGGCGTAAGGCGCACCGTCCAGAATGGCGGTCACGCTGCGTTGGCTTTGTTCCATGATGAACGAAGCTACGGTGCTCGGATCCATCAGATCGGAAGCGGACCCTCCTCAAGCGAAAAGCCGTCCTTTTCAGATCGACATAAGCCTTAGTGCGAAATGGTATAAGAGGCGATAGCCCTGATCAACGCATGTCGTTGACCTCCACGCCGGGGTACTTCGCTTTATCGAAGGTGAAGAGGGCATCGCCCAGTTCGGGGTTGGCCGTGAACTTCTTCAAATGGTAGGTCACCGAGTTTCCATCCTTATAGAGGACCTCGATGCTCGTGGGTTCCATCTTGGCCTTGTTCACCGAGATGACCACGGTGTGGTAGGCTTTCTTGGCTGGATCGACAGGGAAGAGTTTGATGGTTTGGACCACGGCACCGGCAGCGTCCGGCTTTTCGCTCACCCACGAACTCTTGAAGCCTTTCTCGTATTGCGTGAAGAGCTTGCTCGGGTCCAATTCCTGGTCCATTTCGGCCGGATCGCTCAGGTTCACCTCGTTGCTTTCCTTGTTGTAGGTGTAGATCGTGGTGCCGTCGTTGATGATGGTGTTCTTGTCCAGGATCAAGCGGAATTTCTTCCCTTTCACCTTCATGTTGCCTTCTTGTTTCACATCCAATTTGTCCTTGGTGTTCTGCAAACGGCTGCTGAAGTCGGCTTCGAAACTGGTCCAGCCCTTGGCCTTGGCCATCAAGTCGTCCAACAGTGCACGGCTACGCGCGTCGTCCTGCGCTTGGGTGGTATGGATCAGGGTCAGAAAGGCGAACGTGGCGAGGAGGATCTGTTTCATCGGTTGGAATGGAATTGCGATGCAATGGGCAAAGGTTGTGCCGATCGGTCAATGGTCATTTGTTCCATGTGGGGTGCTTCTTCAAGAAGGTCTTCAGCTTCTTCCCACCCAACATCGTGCCTCGGCATTTCTGCGACCCGCACTTGCACGCCCATGCCTTCAGCAATTTCTTGGTGTATGGCACTTCGAACTCGAAGCCGTAGTCGTAGATGATCTCTTCGCCGCGTTTGATGGTACGCAATGCCTCGATGATCACACGGTCCTTCTTCGGATCGGGGTGCTTCTTGTCCTCGCTGTGGATGAAGGCCACTGCATTGGGTTCGCAACCCGTGTTGATCCACCGCGCAATGGTGCCGCGCACGTTCGCATCGATGATCCACTCGTCGTTCAGCGTGAAAAGGAAGGTGTGGCCGGAACCGACATCGCCGTGGTACTGCCTGTCCGCCTCGTCGTGGCTGATGATACGGCCCTTGTATTCCACGATGTACTCACCCTTGCGTATGGTGTCCGTGGCGATCACGCCGTTGCCGTGGATCTTCGATAGGCGTTTGGCGATCTTGAGTTTGGTGGGGAGTTTCGACATGGGGGCGCGAAGATGGCGAATGGAATGCGTGTTTGAATGCGTCCACAGATGAAGAAGATGGTCCGCCTAACGGCGGCTTTTCTTGTTGGACGAGATCTGCGGATGAAATGCAGAACGGATGATCCTCCTATAGCAGATGGCGCACCTCGTATTCGGAGGGTGGCTGTTAAGCCATCCATCCTCATCATCTGTGGACGTTTTCAAAAATAGAACTGCACCACGAAGACCGCCGTGATCACACAGACCAGGTCGGCGATCAGCATGATGCCCAACGTGTAGCGGCTGTCCTTCACATTCACACTGCCGAAGTAGAGCGCCACCACATAGAACGTGGTCTCTGCGGCACCTTGGAACAGGCAGCTCAACAGACCCGTGATGCTATCTGCTCCGTAGGTCTTCATGGCATCGAGCATGAAACCGCGCGAACCGCCCGCGCTGAAGGGACGCATGAGTGCTACCGGAATGGCATCGATCACCTCCTTGTTCATGCCGATGCCCTTCATGGCAACGGAGAGTCCATCCATGACCAGACCCATGAGCCCGCTGTTGCGGAAGATGCTGAGGGCGGCAAGCATGGCCAACATGTATGGAAGGATCCGCAGCCCCGTGGTCCATCCGTCCTTCGCACCATGTACGAAGCTGTCGAACATGTTGGTGCCCTTTTCGGTGAAGTACCGCTCCACCAAGTAGGCATACCCCACAATGAGGCCGATGATCACCATCAGCATGCCGTTGCTAAGGTTGTCCGTAAAGTGGAATTTGGATACGCCGCTCAATGTGCCGATGTAGGCCATCAGCACAGCGATGATGGTGCTGACGAGAAGGATGGCACCCATCACGGGAAGGTTGAAGATCTTGATCCGCTGTTTGCCCGCTACCATGAATAATGCTGCCAGCGTACCTGCGAAGGAGACGATGATCATCGGGATCATGATGTCCGCCGGGTTCGCAGCACCCTGTGCAGCGCGGTAACCGATGATGCTGGTCGGGAGCAATGTCAGACCCGCAGCATGCAAGCAGAGGAACATGATCTGGCTGTTGGTCGCCCGATCCTTCGTGGGGTTGTCTTCCTGCATGCTTTCCATCGCCTTCAATCCGAAGGGTGTGGCAGCACTGTCGAGGCCCAAGAAATTCGCCGCGAAATTCAAGGTCATGAACCCGTAGGCCGGGTGGTCCTTACGTAATTCCGGGAACACGCGATGGAAGACGGGCGAGAGGAAACGAGCGACCTTCTCCATGGCCCGCGAATCGATCAACAGGTTGAGGAGTCCGCAGAAGAAGGTGAGGTAGCCGATCAAAGGCAACCAGAGGTCCATGATGGTGTTTCGGCAGGTGGCGAAGAGTCCATCCGCAGGCTGGCGACCGACCGTGGCACGTACGGCTCCGGTCTTGTTGAAGCTGTACAGGGTATCGCCGCGTTGTACCCCGGCATCGCCCGCTTCCCGCAAGGCCAACAGCATGGGGGCAACAGCAGGGTCGGTGGCATCCATCTCGGCCACCACCAGTGGCTCCCCTTGTTCGCCGTTCACCATGGCGCCGAGGGAGTACTGCCTGCCGGTGGCCATCATCGCCAGAACGTACACGATGCTGAGGAGGAGGATGAAGGTCCAGAATCGACTGAGCGCCATAGCGGGCAAAGTAGCGGAGTCGATCGCCTGTGTTGACGTTCGTTCCGCGTCGGACGTGAACAGGCCGATGTGGACGATGCGCTTTTCCGCACCTTCGCCCTTCGCCTTTTCCATGTCCACCCTTCGCCGTTCTCTTACTGATCCACTGTGCTGGGTGCTCCTTGTTCCGGCGCTGATCAAGCTGTTCTTCTTGGCGCCGGTGGATCTCTTCGAAGCGCATACCATAGCCGTGGAATGGCTGCGCTCCGGTGAGTTCCGCTACCACCACCTGGGCGTGTGGAATCCGAACTACCAGTTCCCCGTCTATCCGGCCATCGTAGCGGGTTTCCTCTTGGCGGGCCTTGGCGTGTACGGCGTGTTGGTGTTCCAAGTGCTGTGCGGGACGGTCTCCGCTTGGCTGGTGTATCGACTTGCATTGGAAGTGAACGGGGAAGGGGAGACTTCCCAAAGGATCGCCCTTGCCGTTGCACTGCTCACCGGTCTCAGTCCCTTCATTGCCGTGTACCAAGTGCGCATGGTGCATCCCTTCGCGTGGGATATGCTCCTTGCTTTGGCTCTGATCACCGGTGGTTTCGTCATTCGGCCAGCGCGTAGCTGGCAACTGATCGGGTTCTTCGCCTTGGCAGGCATCGCACTACTCAACAGATCTACGGCGGTGCTCTTCCTATTGCCCTTTCTGTGGATGCAGCGTTCCTTCTTGCTGCGCATGGATCACCTGCCGATGAAGGCGATCGCGTTGACCGTCCTGTTCCTTCCAACAAGCCTTTGGGTACTGCGCAACCGCGCGGAACTCGGGACATGGAGCCTCAACTCCGCGATGGGGCAGAACCTGTGGCTGGGTGTGCAAGAAGCGACGGAAGGAACCGCGCAATTGGCCGATGGGCGCAACTACACTGCGCTCTTGACCGTTGCGGAATTGGTCGAGCTGCAACAGCGTTCACCGTTGGAGCAGTCCGTCTTCTTCACCCAACGATGGCGCGGATCCATTGGCGCTGATCCATCACTGTGGGGACGGATGATGGGCGTGAAGCTGCGCAACTTCTGGCTGTTCCGTGCCCAGCTCGGCATGCACCACCAAGGCGTTGCGCAATGGGCCACCGCGTTGTTCAAGGGCTATGCTGTTGGGCTGTTCGCGCTGCTGCTCATCGGTGCGTGGTTCGGAAATGCAGCCGTCCGACTGCTGCTGAGCACACTGCTGCTGTACTCCGTTGCGCAGGCTTTGTTCTATGTAGAAACACGGCATCGGTTGGTGGTGGAACCGGTGTTGTTGCTTATTGCGGTTTCGGGTGTGGTTGCGGTTTGGCAGCGTTATCGACGATCCGGAAGTTGATAGTTAGCAGTGGGCAGTTTGCAGGAGGCAGTGGGCAGGCGGCAGTTTGCAGGCGGCAGTGGGCAGGCGGCAGGCGGCAGTTTGCAGTGGGCAGGCCCGCCTTCGCAAGGCGCTTCGGCGAGGTGAATGGCAGTTGGCAGACACTAGCTGGTAGTCGCTGGTGACCGGCTCACTGTCGCTTTTGCGCTGTCAGGCCGTACACCATCGGCAATTTGCCTTCCATGCCTTTGATGCGGTACAGGCCATCGGTGCCTTGCACGGTGTTCGCGAAGCAATCGTGTGGTGAGCCATCCAGTTCCACGAAGCGTTCGATCCGCAGACCAACGTCCAGCAATGCGGTGAGCACTTCGCCCAAACCGTGGTTCCAGCCGTAGGAGGGGAGTGCGACATCTGCATCTCGATCCGCGTAAGTGCCTTGCTCTTCTTCGGCGATCACCTCGCGGTTGAAGTAGGAATACTGCACGTGCGTGAACGCATTGTCGAACATCCACACCGCCGGGTGGAATTCAACGAAGACCAATTGCCCGCCCGGTTTCAGGTAGCGTGCGATGTTCGCTGCCCAAGGCTTCAGATCCGGCAACCAACCGATGGTTCCATAGCTGGTGTACACCACGTCGAACTGCCCATCCAACTCCGCCACCGGCTCGATCACATTGCTCAGCACCCACTCGGCCTGTAGCCCGCAGCGCGCTGTCAACGTCTTTGCCTCGTCCAAGGCCTTGTCAGAGATGTCCAGTCCCGTAACCGAAGCACCCATGCGGGCCAATGAGAGCGTGTCCTGCCCGAAGTGGCATTGCAGGTGCAGGATCCGTTTCCCATTCACCTCGCCCAACAAATCCAGTTCGATGGCCGTGAGTGAATTCCTCCCCGCAACGAAGCCTTCCACATCGTACATCTTCGAATCCAAGTGGTGCTGCACGCGTGCGTTCCAGAGTACCCGGTTGGCTTCGAATTGGTTCACGAGATCGGTCATCGGGCGAAGCTAGGGGCTCATTGAGCTCATCCACGGATGCACACCGATAGGCGCAGATGAATGCGGCCGAAGGACCCACGGCGTTCATGGTCTTCGATGCCTTCGGCCGAGGATCATCGCTTTCGATCGATCCAGCTGTGCCAATGCGCTGTCGCCAACGACCGCTTCGCATGTACCCCACTGCTTCCTAGCTGCCCTCGCCGCAATGAAAAAGGCAGGATACCCTGCTTTTAGCACTACCGGTGAACGCATTCGATCTAGTTTTGGCGCTCAATCGAAATCCATGCGAACCATGAACCGTTTCGTCTTCCCCCTGCTGGGCCTGTTAGTGCTCGGCTCCGGCTGTGTATCCAAGAAGAAGTACGCCGCCATCCAGGCCTCCAACGAGACCCTCAACAACAAACTCGATGAGTGCAACCGCGGGCTCGATGCCTGCCGGGGCGAGAAGTCGGTGCTTGATGCGCGCCTCGCTGGGCTGGAAAGCAGCAACCAGCACCTGAAGGACCAAGTGCGCGAACTGAACAACACCAACGCGGCCCTCCTGAACAACGTGGGCAACATGGCCACCCTCAGCGCCAAAGAGGCGCAGAACCTGGAGAAGTCGCTGGAGCAGATCCGGGAGCAGGACCTCCGCATCCGCACCCTGCACGATGCGCTCTCCAAGAAGGACAGCGTCACTCTCGCCTTGGTGGTGAGCCTCAAGAGCTCCTTGGGCAACCTCAACGACACCGACGTGGTGGTGAACGTGGAGAAAAGCGTGGTCTTCATCTCCCTCAGCGACAAGATGCTCTTCAGCAGCGGCAGTACACAACTCTCCGCACGTGCCAAGGAGGTGCTCGGCAAAGTGGCCACCGTGGTGAACGACAAGCCCGAAATGGAGATCCTCGTGGAAGGCCATACGGACAATGTGCCCATCAAGCGCGATTGCTTCAAGGACAACTGGGACCTCAGCGCCTCACGCGCCACCACCATCGCCCGTATTCTGCAGACCGATTTCCAGGTGGCCCCATCGCGCATCACGGCCGGTGCGCGTAGCGAGTACGTGCCGCTGGCCACGAATGAGACCGCTGAAGGCCGCTCCACCAACCGCCGCATCCGCATCGTCATCCTGCCCAAGCTGGATCAGTTCTACAACATGATCGAAAGCGGCCTGAAGCAAGCGAGCGGAGAGTAGTTCCTGGATCTTGAAAATGAACAGCGCTTGTCCTTTTGGGGCAGGCGCTGTTTGCTTTTCAAACCACGATAGGGTCTCTCGAAGAGGACCCTGTCGTTCGTAGCCGAAACCGCAGGGTCCCTTCGTGCCTCAGGAGACCTATTCTATGTCATTGCAAGCATTACGATGAGTTTATTTTAGGCATGAGGAACCCAGGCATGTGCCAGGGCGCGTGCCCCCGACACATGTTCTGCCCGTCGTTCATCGCGCCTATCCTGGCAGGTTGCTCTCCAGCAGAGCCTACTTCCGTTTGGGCGCGATGCACAAAGTTGCAACTAGTGGTTCAGGTCGTTGTTATCGGTCGCCGTTCGTAGGGCCTGTTGTTCCGGATCAGCGCACACGCGATGCACGAGCTTGGCGCACTGCATTGACCACCAGGATCGGCTTGCCTTCAGCACGCTTGCGCTCGAAGTACTGGCGCAGTTCACCGGGTTCGCGCACACTTACCAGCGCGGACATGTGCAGCAAGGTCTTGAGCGACTTATCAGCTTGATGCGACCTTGGGTGCGGCCACGCACGCTGCTGCCTGAGCTGCGCTCGAAGGGTGCGACACCGGCATGGCACGAGCTGGCGCGGCGTGTTGAAGCGTGCAAAGCCATCGGTGCAGGCCACCAGGTATGCGGCGAGTGCGGCCAACGCCGGGTATGGTGCGCAACAGATCGTACTGCCGTTCGGTCTGTGATGGTCCTGATCTCGGCAAGGATCAAGGCATCCACATGGGCCACGAGTTGGTCCTCGAGCCGATCTCGCTTGTCGATGCGATCGAACTCGGTCCTTAGCTGGCGGTCCATATAGCGGTTCAGGTCCGTGATGTGTGCCTATGCCTAGCCCGGCTACGCACTAGGTGGTTCCTACGTGTGATCAAATGCTTGAGCCGGTCCAGCTTCAGGTTCTGTGCTGTGAACAATCTGGCTTTCTCATGGAAGGTGCGTGCATACTGCGCGATGCGCAGGGCATCCACCTTGTCGTTCTTCACGCGCTTGATACCCATGCTCTGCTGGATGTCGTTGGGGTGCGCCAACCAAGCATGCCACTGCTGCCCAACGATCAGGTTCAGCATCATCAGTGTGTAGTGCCCGGTTGCTTCCAAGCGATCAAACTCTTGCCCACCTCCACACCGTGACGCTTACTCCACTGACCCATCAACTTCATCACCGCCTTGCGGTCGTTCTCTTTGCACGCTCTCAAGGTGCGTGCCTTTTCCATCCAGCAGTGCGAAGTCTAGTGTCGCGCTGCTCACGTCAATGCCTATCCAATGTTCCATCAACAGTTACATTTGGGTTGTACAAACGATCGCTGGAGAGGCTGAGCGACAGGTCCGATGCTCCATGACTCTAATAGGCCCTTACGCCTGCAATTCTATCCGAGCCTAAGACCTGAGATGACCATGGGTACCGATAGGTCTCATAGGGCTGTTCCCTATCTGCGGAGTTGGTTCACCCACGGCCAGGCTCAGTTCTCTTCAGTGATCTATCACTCGACAAGGAAGCAACTCCTTATCGACCGTGCAAGACTAGAGCCTGCGGTGGTTTAGAGTTCCACCAACTCGTATTCGCTATCGATGGCGGGACTCATGGAGCGGCAAAGTAGGGAACCGGACCTCAAGGATCACGCTCACAGACCAAGCAAGCGCGCCAACGTCCTCTTGAAGCGGGTGTGCGCGATGGGGTCCAAGCGCCCACGCACCTTGGTGACGCGCGCCATGTCGATGCTGCGCAATTGATGGCATTGGCCGAAGCACCGCGCCGTGAGCCCATTACCCCGGTCGGGCTCCAATTCCACGTTCGTGTAACTCATGGTTTGCTAATGGGTACGATCATCAACAAGCCGAGAGATGGCATCGGTGCCAACACCAAGCAGGGGCGATGTTTCTGGATCTCGCGACCCACCGTGACCGGGGGCAAGCCCAGGTCGGCATCCACCACGGTGCCGGGCTGCAAGGCGCTCCACGGTACGCTCATGCCCAAGCTTTGAACCAGTCGCCGATGCCCAGTTCGGCCAGCTCCTTCTGTTCTTTGATGTAGGCTGCGGACACCGGTTCCGCTGCAAGGAAGACCGGCTCTGGTCGAGTGCTGCGTGTAAGGCCCATCAGGCTGGCGCAAGCGCCAAAGTCCTGCGCGGCGCGTACCAGCATGCTGTTCAGCGCGTAGAGCCGCTTGGGACCTATAGCCACTTCCTCGTTCAGCACCGCATCGGCCATCAGCAGCGCCAGTTCCATGCGCAGAGAGGCGAGCAGCCAAGTGGTGAGCACCTCTGCAGCCTGCGGGTTGGGTACCAAGGCCGGCACAAGCGCAACGAGCCTCCGTAAAGCGGTGGTCACGTAAGGGGGCGAAGGTGGCCACGGTGTCAGTGTTCAGGGCAATGCCTTGGCTCTTCAAAGAGCGCAGCAGGTCGCGCTGCACATCTACCGCGAATTCCATGTTCCAGACCATCAGTTCCATGGCCTGCCCCTGCGCCTTTTCCTTCCATCCCTTGGCCACTTGGTCCAATGCGACCATCAGATCCAGGTCATTGGTAGTGGCCAAGTGCTGTAGCGCCCGCAAGCGCAAGGCAAAGAGCTCATCATGCAAGCCGTCGGTGGCTTTCACCAGCTCGACCCGGCCCTTCAGTAGGGTGTTCAAACGCTGCACAAAGGCATGCACCGCCCGCTTCACCGGGTCATTGCCCGGCGCAGCCGCCCAATGCTTCAAGGGCAGGCAAACATTCTCTATGCTGGGCGCGGCGGCGAACATGCTTCAAAGCTACGGTGGCAGGGACTATATGTGTGCGAGTTCCTCCATGGAAAGCGGGCAGTTGCACCACCGCTTGGGCCAAGGTGCCCCGGTGGCAGCATTGCTGCTCATGCTCAAAGCACATGATGGCCACGCGACCTTGCTCGGCCACTAATTGCGCGATATGCTCCTGTGCTTCTTGCGTGGTCGATAGGGTGCGCTTCGCATAGCGCGCAAAGAGCGCATCGCGGTCGGCCTGTGTGTTCAGTTCCCTCCGCTCATCGCTGGCAATGCCCAGTTCGGGCAGATGCTCGTACTGAATACCCACACCCTCGCAAGCATGTTGCAGTTGCTTTTTGCTGAAGCCGTACTTCATACTGTACGCGTTGCGGCGTACATCGCAGAGCACGGCCACGCGGGCCTTGATCAACTTGTTCAAGAAGGCATCGAGGTCCAGCCCTTCGTATCCGATCGTGTAGAGACCTTCCGGTGCATCTGTCGGTAAAGCATGCGCCACGGCGCTGCGTTGCTCGGTGTTCAGGAGGCGCTCCGCCATGGCACTGCGCAGGGCGGTGTAGGGGAAACGGATGTAGGTCTCGCGCACCAAGGCATCGCGGCCCAATTCGCCATATTGCTCCAGAACCATTTGCAACAGCGCCCGGTCATTGGGCTTCAAAGCGGCGGCGTGGTCCTCGGTGTCCAGCAGCTCCCATTCCTTTTCGTGGTTGGCCATCAGGCCGCGTGTGGTCAAGGCCACCAGATCAGCGTTGGCCTGGAAACTGAAGGCCCCGTAGCGGTATGGAACAAAGTGGTAGGCCGCCTCGCCACGCTTCGCCATGTACAGCAACAACAGCTTGTGCAGCCGGATCTTCTCCGCACGACCACCCAAGGCTTGCAGCAAACCACGATAGGGTCTCTCGAAGAGGACCCTGTCGTTCGTAGTCGAAAGCGCAGGGTCCCTTCGTGCCTCAGGAGACCCTGCGGTGGTTTAAACTGGGACCTCAGCGCCTCCCGCGCCACCGCCATTGCACGGGTGCTGCAGAACGACTACAAAGTGGACGAATCTGTTTAGGTCGACGCCTCACACACTTCCATTCTGGCTCTACAAGTGCATTCATCCATACGCTCGTCGGAAAAGAGAAAGCGATATTCGCCGCACCAAGAACAGAACATGACCCATTCCTCCCTCCGCTTTTCGACCCTTGGTCTTCCACTTCTTCTCCTTACTGCGTGTGGCGATGAAGCGGCAACCGGGACCGCAGAAGGACCCAAAGCCCCGGTGGCCAAAGTGGTACCCCATGCCATGACCGAACATGGGCAAGTGCGCCACGACGACTATTTCTGGATGCGCTTGAGCGATGCGCAGAAGGAGGCGGAGACACCGGATGCACAGACCCAGGACGTCCTGGACTACCTGAACGCGGAGAACGACTACAGGAAAGCGATCCTCGCACACACCGACACGCTCCAGAAGGAGTTGTTCGACGAGATGGTCGGTCGCATCAAGCAGGACGATAGTTCGGTGCCGTTCAAATACCACGGCTACTTGTACTACTCGCGCTTCGAAATAGGGCAGGACTACGAACTGCAATGCCGGAAGAAAGGCGATGCCAACGGCAAGGAAGAGATCATGTTGAACGTCCCTGAGCTGGCCGAGGGCCATGCCTACTACCAAGTCGGAGGCGCTGAAGTGAGTCCGAACAACAACCTGCTCGCCTATGCCGTGGATACGGTGAGCCGAAGGATCTACACCGTGTTCTTCAAGGACCTTGGCACCGGGGAAATGCTGGCGGACAAGCTGGAGAATGTGGATGGTGGCGTGACCTGGGCGAACGACAACAAGACCGTTTTCTACACGGTGCAGGAGCCCACCACCCTGCGGTCCTACCGCATCTACAAGCATACCATGGGCACCCCACAAAGCGCCGATGCCTTGGTGTACGAAGAGGCCGACGACATGTTCAATACGTACGTGGGCAAGACGAAGTCCGAGAAGTACATCGTGATCGGTTCCAGCGAAACGCTCACGACGGAATACCGTGTGCTGGATGCCAATGACCCGAACGGCAGCTTCCGTGTGATCCAGCCGCGCATCGTTGGTCTGGAATATGGCCTGGACCATTTCGGCGACCACTTCTACATCAACACCAACCTGGACGCACCGAACTACCGCCTGATGCGAACGCCGGTGAATGCCACAACGAAAGAGAACTGGACCGAGGTGATCTCGCACCGCACGGACGTGTTCCTCGGCGGCATCGAGATCTTCAAGGATTTCCTGGTGTTGAGCGAGCGTAAGAACGGGCTGCTTCAGATCCGCATAAAGCGCTGGGACAACAGTTCCGATGAGTACATGAGCTTCCAGGATCCCGCCTACGCCGCCTACGTCAGCAACAATCCCGAATTCGATACGGATGTGCTGCGCTACTACTACACCAGCATGACCACGCCCGGCACGCAGTACGACTACGACATGGACACCAAGGAACGCACCCTCCTGAAACAACAGGAAGTGCTCGGCGGCAAGTTCCAAGTGGAGAACTACACCAGCGAGCGCCTGTGGGCCACCGCAACGGACGGCACCAAGGTCCCGATCTCCCTCGTGTACCGCAAAGGGCTGAAGAAGGACGGCAAGAACCCCTTGCTCCTGTACGGGTACGGCTCCTATGGTAACAGCATGGATGCCGGCTTCAGCAGCAGCCGCTTGAGCTTGTTGGACCGCGGCTTCGTATACGCCCTCGCGCACATCCGCGGAGGGCAGGAGATGGGGCGCCACTGGTACGAGGATGGCAAACTGCTGAAGAAGAAGAACACCTTCACCGACTTCATCGACTGCGGCAAATTCTTGGTGCAAGAGGGCTTCACCACGCCGGAACACCTGTACTGCCAAGGCGGTAGCGCGGGTGGCCTGTTGATGGGTGCCGTGGTGAACATGGCGCCCGACCTTTTCAACGGGGCCGTGGCCGATGTGCCCTTCGTGGATGTGGTAAGCACCATGTGGGACGAGAGCATCCCCTTGACCACTGGCGAATTCAACGAATGGGGGAATCCGCAGGACACCACCTATTACGAGTACATCCGTTCCTACTCGCCCTACGACAATGTGGTGGCACAGGATTACCCGCACCTGTTGGTGGTTACAGGCTACTGGGACAGCCAAGTGCAATACTGGGAGCCCGCCAAGTGGGTGGCCAAGTTGCGCGCCACCAAGACCGGCGATCAGAAGCTCGTGATGTACTGCAACATGGATGTGGGACATGGCGGTGCCAGTGGTCGCTTCGAACAATTCAAAGAGATCGCGTTGACCTACGCGTTCTTGTTGGACTTGGAAGGGATCACGAAGTAGGTTGACGTCCGGACACATCCGGGAGGTCGCGTACTCGCCATGGTGGAAGGCCGAAGGTGGCCATCCTTTGCAATTCAATTTATTCCTCTAGCGTTGCCGAGCGATCACGAAGCGAGCTTGCTGCCCAGCAGATGTCTTGAGCACATAGCTGCCTGATCCGAATTGTGAGAGGTCCAGTTGCGTTTTGGAACGATCGATCCGCCACGTATCGACCATACGACCGGTGGCATCGAAAAGAACAAGTTGTTCTCCGATGGCCGAATCAGGAAATTCGATCCGAATGTGATCACTCGCTGGGTTCGGGAAGATCGCGAGTTCGTTTTCAATAGGTTCTGTTGGAACAACACCAGTAGGCAAGCCGCAGGCACTTGTATAGTCGCCGCCCACCCATTTCCCAACGCGTATGATACTATCGGGTCCAGCTTCCCAGAACGTGCCGCCGATCAGCAGGGTATCCCTGTAAGCTCCTAAGGCACCAATGTCCGGATAGAAGTAATTCGGTGGCACCAAACTGCACCACTGGGTACCATCCCAGCGGCCCACGCGGCCTGTTGGTACCCCTCCGATCCGGCTGAACCGGCCGGTCACGTACAAGGTATCCTGGATCCAGGTCATCCGGTAAATGGTCGGGTTTCCAGAGCCGCATGTGCCATCACCTAGTTGGCCCCAATTGGCACCATCCCAAGTAACAATGCCACAGCCGGGATTGTCAGGTGGCCCATACGGTTGGGTCTGCGCAAATGCACCAGCCACATACAATAGCCCATTGTGTACCTCAAGTAAGTTCACCTGCGAGAAGCTGCCGCGAATGCCATTGCCAACAGACGCCCATGCGGTCCCGTCGTAATAGGCGATATCGCTGATCCCGTTCGCACTTCCGAAGTTGCCGCAGATATAGATCTGATCATTGTACCAAGCCATGTCGTAGATCAGGTTCACGTCATCGTACAGGGGTAGACCATATACCGAATGCCATGCTTCGCCATCCCACCGGGCTAGTCCATTGGCTTCAATACCACCCGCGTGGGTGAAAGAACCTACCGCGTACAGACCATCCGGGTAGCCATGAAGCCGATATACGATCCCATCCAGACCCAGACCCAAAGATTGCCAAGTGGTTCCATCCCAGCGTGCAACGTTGCTGGCCGGCTGACCATTGATCAAGTAAATATCACCACCTGCATACAACTCGCCATTCCAGAAAGTAAGCGTACCAACACCACCATTTCCTAAGCCACCAGAACTAAATGGAGAGACGCAATCCCAATTGAATCCACAGTCCATGGCGCTAAAATGTTCGCCATCCCATGTCATGATCCCCGGGCTGATCACATCCTCGCCAGCCATTGCAAATGCACCGCTCACGTATAGAATATCGTTCTGGGTATCTTCTAGGAAGCAGCGCGGCCCGCTGGTGCTCAAGCCTTCATCCATGTTTGCCCACAAGGACTGGCACTGGGCTGGCCGGTTCACTGCTGACCAGATCATGCATGCGAGCGGGATAAGTGAATGAACTGATCTCATTGGCGTACGAAACGAACAGTACTAACGTCACCTTCCTTTGTAGTGGCCTGTGCTGCGTACGACCCACTTGTGAGGTGAATTGCATTGAATGCACCTTGGCCATCAAGTTGGCCAAGGAATACTACCTGACCAAGTGCATTTGTGATCTGCACCATTGAGTTGGCCAATGGCGTATTTCCAGAACGGAAGACCACTGTGCCATCCGTGGGGTTGGGCGAGGCTGAAAAGAGTGCTCCTGTTCTGCTCGTTCGTTCACCTATCCCAACATTAATTCCCCTCAGATCCATTCGGGTGGCGAACCCTTGTAAGGGGTCAAGGTTATTCCCAACAGCGTCCAAGGAAGCCTCACACCACGACACATCTTCGAACGGACAAGCTTCAGGGAAAGCGACACCACCAGCGGTACCAACCCAATAGAGCGCCTCTCCGGGGACAAGGACAAGGTCATGACCGAATTCACATCCCTTTAAGACCCATTGTCCGTCGAAGTTCGGAGTTACATGATCGAAGCCGCCTCCGAAAAGACTCGACCATTGCAACCTCCTATCCCGATCGAACAACAAGAGGATCAAATCCGTTTGGTAACCGCCTGTTTCGGAATTGTTCTCTTGATTGTACAGGCCGTATCCATAATAGGTGGACTGGAAATCGTCATACTCATTCCATTTCTTGTTGTCGAAAAGACCCATCGCGAATAGATTGCCCAATGGGTCAGCTTCTAGGTCGGAGAACCTGTAGATCGGGAAAGGATGCTGTTGCTCGATCTTGTAGTTATCCGCACCACCGTTTTCGTCAAGGAATTCTGCGCCCATCCAACCAAGGTCACCATATACAGTGGACCACTTCAAAGCTCCTGTTGGCATGTTGAATTCAGCAAAGAATGCATCACGGCGGTGAATGACTTCATCAGAATACGCTGAGCCGATCGTGCAAATTGGAATTCCATTCACTACTTCGTCGCAAGTCAATTCGGTCGTTGCTGCGTCATCCGTAACGCCCATTACGATCAAGTTCACTTTATCAGAGATCACGGCTTCAAGTCGCATCAAACCGTGGATCATCGTTCCCCATTGAGGTCTGCCATCGGAATCGAAGGTGCTTATGAATCCATTCTCAGAGGTATTTGTAACGATCTGAAAAGTGCCCGTAGTACCAAAAGGGACAGCGTTTGTCGAACTGCCAACGAATGCGATCCGATCGGTTGGACCATCCTGTGTTGGAGACGATGGCATCAAACCACGATAGGGTCTCTCGAAGAGGACCCTGTCGTTCGTAGTCGAAAGCGCAGGGTCCCTTCGTGCCTCAGGAGACCCTGCGGTGGTTTAGATGGCATTGGCCGAAGCACCGCGCCGTGAGCCCATTACCCCGGTCGGGCTCCAATTCCACGTTCGTGTAGCTCATGGTCTTCGGCCTGCCTTTGCTAATGGGTACGATCATCAACAAGCCGAGAGATGGCATCGGTGCCAACACCAAGCAGGGGCGATGTTTCCTGGATCTCGCGACCCACCGTGGCCGGGGCAAGCCCAGGTCGGCATCCACCACGGTGCCGGGCTGCAAGGCGCTCCACGGTACGCTCATGCCCAAGCTTTGAACCAGTCGCCGATGCCCAGTTCGGCCAGCTCCTTCTGTTCTTTGATGTAGGCTGCGGACACCGGTTCCGCTGCAAGGAAGACCGGCTCTGGTCGAGTGCTGCGTGTAAGGCCCATCAGGCTGGCGCAAGCGCCAAAGTCCTGCGCGGCGCGTACCAGCATGCTGTTCAGCGCGTAGAGCCGCTTGGGACCTATAGCCACTTCCTCGTTCAGCACCGCATCGGCCATCAGCAGCGCCAGTTCCATGCGCAGAGAGGCGAGCAGCCAAGTGGTGAGCACCTCTGCAGCCTGCGGGTTGGGTACCAAGGCCGGCACAAGCGCAACGAGCTCCGTAAAGCGGTGGTCACGTAAGGGGGCGAAGGTGGCCACGGTGTCAGTGTTCAGGGCAATGCCTTGGCTCTTCAAAGAGCGCAGCAGGTCGCGCTGCACATCTACCGCGAATTCCATGTTCCAGACCATCAGTTCCATGGCCTGCCCCTGCGCCTTTTCCTTCCATCCCTTGGCCACGCGGTCCAATGCGACCATCAGGTCCAGGTCATTGGTAGTGGCCAGGTGTTCGAGCGCCCGCAAGCGCAAGCGAAGAGATCATCATGCAAGCCGTCGGTGGCTTTCACAAGTTCGACCCGGCTCTTCAGTAGGGTGTTCAAACGCTGCACAAGGCATGCACCGCCCGCTTCACCGGGTCATTGCCCGGCGCAAGCCTCCAATGTTTGAAGGGCAGGCAAACGTTCTCTATGCTGGCGCGGCGGCGAACATGCTAAAGCTACGGTGGCGGGGAACCTATATGTGTACCACCCGCCGTGGAAAGCGGGCAGTTGCACCACGGCCTTGGCCAAGGTGCCCTGCGGCAGCATCGCTGCTCATGCTCAAAGCACATGATGGCCACGCGACCTTGCTCGGCCACTAATTGCGCGATATGCTCCTGCGCTTCTTGCGTGGTCGATAGGGTGCGCTTCGCATAGCGCGCAAAGAGCGCATCGCGGTCGGCCTGTGTTCAGTTCTCTTGCCGCTCATCACTGGCAATGCCCAGTTCGGGCAGATGCTCGTACTGAATACCCACACCCTCGCAAGCATGTTGCAGTTGCTTTTTGCTGAAGCCGTACTTCATGCTGTACGCGTTCCGTCATACATCGCAGAGTACGGCCACACGGGCCTTGATCAACTTGTTCAGGAAGGCATCGAGGTCCAGCCCTTCGTATCCGATCGTGTAGAGACCTTCGGGGGCATCGGTCGGTAAAGCATGGGCCACGGCACTGCGTTGCTCGGTGTTCAGGAGGCGCTCCGCCATAGCACTGCGCAGTGCGGTGTACGGGAAACGGATGTAGGTCTCGCGCACCAAGGCATCGCGGCCCAATTCGCCATATTGCTCCAGAACCATTTGCAACAGCGCCCGGTCATTGGGCTTCAAAGCGGCGGCGTGGTCCTCGGTGTTCAGCAGCCCCCATTCCTTTCGTGGTTGGCCATCAGGCCGCGTGTGGTCAAGGCCACCAGGATCAGCGTTGGCCTGGAAACTGAAGGGCCCCGTAGCGGTATGGAACAAAGTGGTAGGCTCCCCGCCGCGCTGCGCCATGTACAGCAACAACAGCTTGTGTAGCCGTAAACCACGATAGGGTCTCTCGAAGAGGACCCTGTCGTTCGTAGTCGAAAGCGCAGGGTCCCTTCGTGCCTCAGGAGACCCTGCGGTGGTTTAAATAACCAATAGTCCACAGGCCAACTTCTCGCGCGATAGCGGGTTGGTCTCAATAAAGAGGGTGGCGGTGAATGTGCTCATGGCTTGGGGTGTTTGAGGTACGTACGGGCTTCCGCCTCCACACGGGCAAGGCGATCGGCATTCCAAAGAAAGTCGCTCAACCGCGCAGCGAAATCCGGCGGGTAAGGCCAGTGCGGCCGGGCAGCATCAAGGGTTGCAAATAGGTCATCAGGTGATGTGCTGGGGACCGAAGTTAGGAAGAATTCGTCCAATACCTTGTTCCGCATGGTGGTGCCAAACGCTCTGGAACAGGCGGGTGCCAAAGAGCTTTCCATCAACACTGTTCCGTAGATTATCCGGGCGGAAGTCCCTTAGGAACAGGCTATTGCCCAGGATGCTCGCATGGTCTATGGGCACCAAGCGGTGGCCTCCTTTCACCGGGGTGGTCAGTAGATTGAAGTTGTGTTGCTCTGGCTTTCCAAAGAACTCCAAGTCCTTGCCCGGTCCATATTGGCCACCCAAAGATCGAAGAGTGCGATACGGATCTGATCTTCCGGATTCTTCAATTTATTGAAATCACTGGGTGTACGGTACCGCACAAGGTCATCCACCAACCTTGCCACCTCCTCCGGGTCATCGACCTGGCTGTAGATCGCGAAGGTGACCTTCTGGCGCAGGTCGCGGACATCCTTCTCGCTGGTCTTCCAGTGCGGGTAGGCCACGAAGGCGGACTTGATCTTCCGGCTCACGGACTCGGCGTCGTTCACCTTGGCATCCAGGAGGTGCGGTAGACGAAGAAGGTGAGGCCGTCGAAGCCTTTCTCGGCTTGTTCCTTCTTGCGGTCCTCGTTCTGCTGCACCAAGGCGAGCAGGTCGGCGAGGGCATCCTTGGTGGCGGTCTGGCGGTTCTCGAAACTCTCTTGCACCAGCTTGGCACGTTCGGCCATGGCGATGAGGAAGGGGTCGTCGCTTTCCTTCTCGGCCTTCTTCTCGATGCTCTTGATCAGGTTGATCACCTTGGTGCCGTCGCCGCCGAGCTTCTGCTTGATCAGCTCGATGGTGCGCTCGTTGATCTCCACCAGCTCCAGCGGCGCGTTCACGTTGTAGGTGCCCACGTGCTCTTGCACCAAGTTGTTGGTCTTGCGCTGGAAGTCGCGGTCCACCTCCACGCGCTTGGTGTAGGCCTTGCGCACCACATCGTAGATGGCGCTCAGCGTGGCGTAGGGCTCGATGTAGGGGCGCAGGAAGGCATCGGGGCTGATGATCTCGTAGAGCATCTCGATCTCCTTGTACTCCTTGAAGAATTCCTTCCGGCGCTCAGGATCGCGGAAGTGCTCGATCAGGGTGTCGACGTCTTTGTCGTTGAAGGTCTTGGTGATGAGCGCGAGGTAGGCCGGCACCTTCTGCTCCATCTTGCTCTTGAACAGGCCCTTCAGCAGCGCGATGTCCTTCACGATGGCGTTGATCTCGTCGCTGTCGAAGGCCAGGGCTTTCTCCAGCTTGTCGAAGATGCCCACGAAGTCCAGCACGAAGCCGTGGGGCTTCACCATCTCGGCCTGCTCGTTCTCGTACGGACGGTTCACCCGCGCGATGGCTTGCAGCAGCGTGTGGTCGCGCATGGGCTTGTCCAGGTACATGGCGTAGAGGACGGGCGCGTCGAAACCGGTGAGCAGCTTCTCGGTGACGATGAGGATCTTGGGATACTGGTTCAACTTGGTGAAGGCCTTGCGGATCTGCCGCTCCTTCTTCTCCTCCATGTGGAACTCCTTCAGCGCGGCGCTGTCGTTGTTGTTGCCGGTGTACACCACTTCGCTGTATTCGGGGGGCAGGAATTGGTCCAGCGCGTGCTTGTATAGGGCGCAGGCTTCGCGGTCCACGCCGACGAGGAAGGCCTTGTAGCCGAGCGGCTCCACGTTCTCGGTGTAGTGCTTCGCAACGAACTCGGCCACCTTGGGGATACGCTCCTTGCCCTTCAGGAAGTTCTTCAGGTTCACGGCGCGGTCCAGCACCTTGTTCAGGTGTTCGATGTCCGCCAGCCCCTCGGCATCGGCCAGGCTCAGGAACTCCTTGTCCAGCGTTTCGTGCGGCAGGCATTTCGTTCGGTGCCAGGTTGTAGTACAGCGGCAAAGTGGTGCCGTCGGCGATGCTGTCGGCGATGCGACTTGTGCAGGTAGCCCTTGTCGTCCTCGCCGCCGAAGGTCTTGAAGGTGCCGCGCCCGTATGCGGTCTTGTCGATGGGTGTGCCGGTGAAGCCGAGGTAGCTGGCGTTGGGCAGCGCATCGCGCATTTTGGCAGAAGCCACGCGACCAAACATGGTCTTACCTTCTTGAACGCCGACCTGGGAGGACACCTCCATCCCAACCTTTCCCACTTAGTTCTTGGGCGATGGCTGCTGGTGGTGGTAGCAATCCATCTACACCGCAGTGTACATAGTCCCTAAGATCGAAGAAGTAGGAGTACGCCACAAGGGGCGATTCGAGTCCTTGATGAAATCAGTGTCGAAGAAATCTTCTACAATGAAGAAGCGATGGCCGGTCGAGATGTGTCCCAGTTGTTCGTTGCCAATGCGATGGGTATCACATTGCGGATGAGCTTCTCTTGGGCTGCTGTCATCGGCTTCCCTAAATCCTGTTTCAGAACTTGAACACTGCCGTTGATGACGTTGGCTGTGAGAATATTCTCGATGCGCCCGACATATCGAACGGCCTTCCGGGCATAGAGGCCGAGATACGTATGTGGTGAGTAACCCCGCGGAAGCCAAGTTCATAACAGAGCCGCTGACTGCGGCTGTGAGAGATCGTCAGCCACTGGTGATGACCTGCATGCGGAAAGGCGTGGTTGGCAGTAGACCATCACTAAAGCAATATTCCTCGTAGTCAGCGATGAGATCTTCTACCTCGTAGTCATCCCTGTCGTTGGCAGTTCGTGCCGCTGCGATGAAGTCGGCGAAGGTCACAGAGGCTATTAAGACACCGGGGGGTGGACTAACCGCTGTTTTCAATGTTTGCAGTTCAGTGGCATTGAGGTCCTCAGGGTTCAACAGCAGTAGCACGCGGACCTCCTCTTGACCGAATGCGACTAAGTGCCTTTGGAGTTGTGGGATATCAAAGCCCTTGTGATTCTTGGTCTCCACGACCAACTTGAAACTCCGTTGGGAGATGATACCATCAGGAATAGAGCCCTGCCCAACACCACGCTGCTGCTCCATGGTAATGCCCACAGACACAGGTTCGCTGACTAGGTCTTCAAGCACGTCATTCAGGGTACGTTCGAAGAGCGATGGAGCGATCTCGTACAGCCTGCCAAGAAAGAGTAGGTAAAGCATTGTCCGTCTGAACGTTCTCACGCTGACTGTATCGTTGGAAGTAGTGAATGT